>NZ_CP155793.1:2612714-3919071 GCF_039729145.1 Microbacterium sp. SY138
CGCCGCCGTGGCAGCCGTCGCGGCCTGGGTGTTCGTGCGCCCCGCCGCAGAGCCTCGGTAGCAGCCCGTCGGCCACCGGCCAGCGGAGACGGGCCTCGCCGATCAGAACCCGAGGCACATCGCAGCGACACCGACGGCCATGGCCCACGACTCGGTCGTGAGCAGTCGTGCGGTCCTGCCGTGATGCACCGGCGCCACGAACCACTCGGCGACGACGGTCCACACCACGACCCCCACCACCCCGACCAGCACCAGAACCGACAGGACGCCGTCCAGTGCATGACCGCCGTGCCCCGCGTCCGCCGCCTGCATCGACGCGCCCGTCGCTCCCGTGGCGTTCGTCGACGCGCTCTCGAAGGCGCACGCGGCCATCACGAGCGACACGAGGGCGCGGTGGCAGCACGTGGCCGCCGACGGCGTGCCCCGCACCCCCATGGTGCCGAGCATCGCCGAAAGCAGGAGGACGGCGCCGAGGATCAGCCCCGTGAGGGTGTCGCCGTCCGTGACGGCGAGGAACAGCATCACCGCGGCCATCACGAGGGCCGCCTGCCGTCCCTGCCACGGTACGACGCGCCACGCCGCGATGCAGGCGACCGCCGAGACGATCGCCGCTGCGGCCATCAGCCACGGTGCTGCGGGAAGGAGGTGTTCCACCCGGGAAGTATATTGAGCAATCGCTCAATCTAGCTAGACCCCGTCATGATGCGAGAGGATGGGCACGTGCCCCGCATCGTCGACCACGATGAGCGCCGCCGGCAGATCGCCGAGGCGCTGCTCGCCGTGGCCGCCCGCGACGGGCACGAGAGCGTCTCCTCACGCGCCGTCGCCAAGGAGCTCGGCGTCGCCACCGGATCGCTCTGGCACTACTTCGAGGGCTTCGACGAGGTCGTGCGCGCCGCGGCCGCCGAGGTCACCCGCCGCACCGACGCCCGCATCGCCGCAGCCACCGAGGGGCTGCGGGGACTGGCGAGACTCCAGGCGCTGATGCGTGAAGTGCTGCCGATCGATGAAACCACCCGCACCGAGGCGCACGTGGTCGTCGGCTTCTGGGGACGACTGGCGACCCTCGCCCCCACCCCTGACGCCGGAGCCCCCACACTCGCGACCTGGCAGAGCAGCATCCGACTCGCTCTCGCCGAGGCCGTCCACGACCGCGAGCTGCGCACCGACACCCCCACCGAGGCCGTACTGTCGCTGCTGCGCTCGATCACCTACGGGCAGCAGATCGTCGAGGTCACCGAGCCCCAGCCCGCGGCCGCGCACCTCGCGGTGCTCGACAGCATCCTCGCGCCCTGGCGCGCCTGAGCCGCGCCAGCCCCTCTCGACGCCCCGGGAATCGGTGGTTGTGGACCGCCGACGACCCGTCGTATCATCATCGCAACCCGTTTATTGAGCAGTTGCTCGAAAATAGTGAGGTCGATGATGTCCCACCACGCACCGCAGCCCGTCTCGATCGAGAAGATCGCCGCAGCGCACCCGCATGATCCGCTGACGGGCGACGAGATCGCCGCCGCTCGCGCGGTCCTCGACGCGGCAGGACTCCTGACGGAGAGCACCCGCGTGCCGATGCTGCTTCCCGACGAGATCACGAAGGAGGAGCTCGCCGCCTGGCAGCCCGGCGCCCCGATCGATCGCCGCGTCGATGTGACCCTGCTCGACACGGCGACCGGCGTCGCGACCGAGGCCATCGTGTCGATCACACGGGGCGAGGTCCTGCGCACCGCGCGCGTGCCGAACGACGCCCCGCCCTACGGCCAGCCGCAGTACCTGTTCGAGGAGTACGAGCGCGCCGAAGCGATCGCGAAGGCCTCCCCCGAATGGCAGGCGGCGATGACGCGCCGCGGCCTCGCCGCGCACATGGACCTCGCGTTCTGCGGGCCGCTCGCCCCTGGTTACACCGGACGCGCCGATGAGGTCGGGCGTCGGGTGATCCGCTCCCTCACGTTCCTCCGCTACGACGAACACGACTCGCCGTGGGCACACCCGGTCGAGGGACTCATCGTGCACATCGACCTCACGGCGAACAGCGTCATCCGCGTCGAAGACCATGGCGACGTGCCCGTCCCCGCCGGCCATGGAAACTACTACCCCGAGGCGCAGGGCGACGCTCGCACCTCGCTCAAGCCCATCGAGATCAGCCAGCCGGAGGGTCCGAGCTTCACGGTCTCCGGCTCGCTCGTCGAGTGGGAAGGCTGGTCGATGCGCGTCGACTTCAACGCCCGCGAAGGACTCGTGCTGCACGACGTCTGCTTCCAGGGTCGCTCGGTGCTCAGTCGGGCCAGCGTTCCGGAGATGGTCGTGCCCTACGGCGACACCGCCCCCGGCCGCTTCTGGATCAGCTACTTCGATGCCGGTGAGTACCTGCTCGGAAAGAACGCCAACCACCTCGAGCTCGGCTGCGACTGCCTCGGCGTCATCCGCTACCTCGACGGCTACGTCGCCGACGACCACGGTCACCCTGTGCGCATCCCGAATGTGATCTGCATGCATGAGGAGGACTACGGCATCCTCTGGAAGCACACCGATCTCGCCGGCCGCGCCGACGTGCGTCGCTCGCGCCGCTTCGTGGTGTCGTACTTCTCCACGATCGGCAACTACGACTACGGCTTCTACTGGAACTTCTCCCTGGACGGATCGATCGAGGTGGTCGCGAAGGCGACCGGCATCGTGTTCGCCGCGGCCGGCGAGCCGGGCGTCCGCCAGAAGCACGCGACCGAGCTCGCCCCCGGCGTCTTCGCCCCGGTGCACCAGCACCTCTTCTGCGCACGCCTCGACGTGGCGATCGACGGCGAGGACAACCGCCTGGTCGAGGTCGACGCTCAACGGGTGCCGATGGGCCAGGAGAACCCCTTCGGCAACGCGTTCAGCTGGACCGAGACGACCCTCGCGACCGAAGCGGAGGCGCAGCGCGAGGCGGACAGCTCGGTCGCCCGCGTCTGGGAGGTGCAGAGCGCCTCCCGCACGAACCGCGTCGGGCGCCCGACCGCCTACCACCTGGTGCCGGAGCCGACCGCTCTGCTCATGGCCGATCCCGCATCCTCCGTCGCCGCGCGCGCCGCATTCGCCACGAAGCACCTCTGGGCCACCCGGCACGAACAGGGGCAGATCTGGCCGGCCGGTCGCTATCCCAACGCCCACCAGGGCGGCGCCGGCCTGCCGGAGTACACCGCGGGCGATCGATCGATCGACGGAGAGGACATCGTGCTGTGGCACACGTTCGGGCTGACGCATTTCCCGCGCCCGGAGGACTGGCCCATCATGCCCGTCGACTACGCCGGCTTCTGGTTCAAGCCCTACGGCTTCCTCGACCAGAACCCCGCGATGGATGTGCCCGAGTCGACGCAGGCGCACGCGGTCGCGTCCACCGGCTGCTGCGGCGCAGGCGCGTGCACCTGCGAGCACTGATCTGCGAGACGTCGTCCCGCACGGCCGATCCCGGTGATAGCATCACGGAACGGATCGTATACAACGTCGTCGTTCCACCACCCGAGGTGATCAGTCATGAACGGTGCACCCGCCGCCCCCGCCGAATTGGTTTCCACGCTCGTCGCGCGCAACATCAGCGACTTCCGTGCCGCCGTCTCGGAGTCCTTCGTGCCCCTGCAGGTCACGACCGCCGGACCCGACCACTTCCGAGGGATCATCCGCGGAGCCTCCGTCGACGAGGTGCATGTGAACGACGTGCGCGCCACGTCGCATGTCGTCGAGCGCACCCCCGAGCTCATCGCCCGCGGCGACCGTTCGTATTTCAAGGTCAGCCTGATGATCGCCGGCACCGGCCTGCTGATCCAGGACGATCGCGAGGCCGTGCTCCAGGCGGGCGATCTCGCGGTCTACGACACCGACCGCCCGTACTCCCTCGTGTTCGACGACGACTTCCGCACGATGGTCGTGATGTTCCCGAAGCACCTCATCAGCCTCCCGGCCGAGATGGTCGGGCAGCTCACCGCCGTGCGCATCTCCGGTCACGAAGGCCTCGGCAGCATGGTCGTGCCGTATCTGACGCAGCTCGCCGGTAATCTCGATCAGCTGGCCGGCACGACGGGTGCCCGGCTCGCGCACAGCGCGCTCGACCTCGTGACGACGGTCTTCACACGCGAGCTCGGACTCGATCAGGTGTCCGCCGACCCGCACCGTGCGCTGGTGCAACGCATCCGCTCGTACATCGACCGCAACCTCGCGTCGACCGATCTCGGACCCGCGTCGATCGCCGCCGCGCACTTCATCTCGACCAGGCACCTGCACGGGCTCTTCCAGGAGCAGGGCGTGACCGTGTCGACCTGGATCCGCACACGGCGCCTCGAGAAGTGCCGTCGCGACCTGCTCGACCCGATGCTCGCCGACCGCCCGGTCGCGGCCATCGCGGCACGCTGGGGCTTCGTCGACGCCGCGCATTTCAGCCGCGCGTTCAAGTCGACCTTCGGCGTCTCACCCAGTGAGTATCGCGCCGCGCACTGACGTTCCGTCTGCCGCGCACTGACGCTCCGTCTGCCAGGAAAACTGACGCTCCGTCTGCCGCGCACCGGCACGTTGCTTGCCCGGGAGGGCACGCCGGTTGACTCTCGGCGCGCGATGACCGCCGCCCCCTTGAGGGGATGAGGAACACCCCACCAGCATGAGGCAAGCGCACCGCGACGACGCGGTGCCCGGGGCGATGCGGCCCCGCCGCGTGCGACGTCAGGACCCTCATGACCGACACCTCCACCGACCCGGCGCTGGACGAATGGCGCACGTACGACGAGTTCGCCGCGGGCATCGACACCTTCCGCCTGCCGAACACCCCCCTCGCCGGCACCGCCCTCACCCTCACCCTCGACGACGACTCGACCCTGACCCTGGAGTTCTCCGAGGACGCCGTCGTCTGGAGCGGACTCGGAGCCTCCGGCACCGACCCGTACGACGCGGTGCGGGTGCGGGACGACGTCGTGTTCGTCAACATCCCGATGCGGAGCCGTCCGCGCGAGGCCGTCACCGTGGTGTTCTCCACGACGACGAACCGGGCGACCGTCATCCGTTCGCGCATCGCCCCCGAAGCCGTCGACGGCACCCCTCAGGTCGGCCAGGACTTCTGGGCGGCGACGACCGATGCGGGGCCCGTCAGCGGCGACGCCCCCGGCCCGAGCCGCGACCTCATCGGCAAACGCAACCTCTACCGGTACAGCCCGCACCACCTCTACGAGCACGTGTACATCTCCAGCCGGCGCTATGCCTGGCAGTGCCTCGAGGGCGTGCAGCGCGGCCACGGCGACATGGACCTGTCGACCGTGTGGAAGTTCGCCGACGGCCTGTACCTGTTCTGCTTCCGCGAGTTCCGTATCGCGGTGGCCAGCGTCTGGCTGCACGACCTCGGCTACCAGTTGATGACCACGGGGATCTTCCTCGGACTCACCGGAGACGGCGACGCCGAGCACTCGCGGGCCGGCGGCCACATCTACCCGCTGGGCGCCGTCTCCTACCCCGACGCCCAGCCCGTCTGACCGTTCGCCGCACCCCCACTCCGAGGAGAGCCCATGAGCAACGCCGATCTGATCCGCCAGCACTACGCCGCCAACGACCGCGGCGACCTCGACGGGATGCTCGCGCCGTTCGCCACCGACATCCGCTGGACCGAGGCTGCCGGCTTCCCGTACGCCGGAACGTACATCGGCCCGGATGCCGTCGCCCGGAACGTGTTCCGCCGTATCCAGGAGGAATGGGACGACTACACCGTCGCGATCGACGAGATCGTCGACGGCGGCGACGTCGTGGTGGCCATCGGCACCTACTCGGGCACCTACACGCAGACCGGGCGCTTCTTCGCCGCCCGCGTCGCCCATGTGTGGCGGGTCGTCGGCGGCGAGGTCGTCGCCTTCGAGCAGATCACCGACACGGAGCTCGTCAACCGCGCCATGCGCGCCTGAACACCGCACACCCCGCACAGCACCACCCGAACACAGCACCACCCGACCACAGCACCACCCGAACACGAGAGGCAGGAAGCACATGAACACACGAGCATCCGGCACCGCGGCGCTCCTCGCCGTGGCAGCCCTCACCCTCGCCGGCTGCGCCGGTGGAGACGGCGGAACCGGCGGTGGGAGCGGCGACCCGATCGTCGTCGGCTCCGTCAACACCATCAGCGGTCCCGCGACCTTCCCCGAGGCCTCGCAGGCCGCCGCCGCCGTGTTCGAGGCCTTCAACGAGGCGGGCGGGCTCGACGGCCGCACGATCGACTACAAGATGCTGGACGACAAGGGCGACCCGGCCACGGCCACCGCCTCCGCACGCGAGCTTGTCGGCAGCGACGGCGCGGTCGCGCTCGTCGGCTCCGCCAGCCTCATCGAGTGCGAGATCAACGCCAAGTACTACGAGCAGGAGGGCATCCTCTCGATGCCGGGCATCGGAGTCGACACCGGCTGCTTCGACAGCGAGAACATCTCCCCCGCGAACGTCGGACCGTTCAACGACATGACGCTCACGCTGCAGTACGGATCCGAGGTGCTCGGCCTCGACGACATCTGCATCCTGCTCGAGATCGCCGGTTCCACGCGTCCCACCTACCAGGCCGCGATCGACGAGTGGACCGAGATCACCGGCAAGAAGCCGAAGTACGTCGACGACACCGTCCCGTACGGCGCCTCCGACTACACCCCCTACATCGTCAAGGCACGCGACCAGGGCTGCAAGGCCCTGGCGATCAATCCCGTGGAGCCCGACGCGATCGGACAGGTCAAGGCCGCGAACGCCCAGGGCTGGGACGACGTGACCTGGCTCTACCTGACGAGCGTCTACAGCGAGAACTTCGCCGAGGCGATCGACGACGCGGGTGCGGGCATCTACGTGCCGGCGGAGTTCTACCCGTTCACCGACGACAGCGAGATCAACGCCGACTGGCGAGAGCTGATGGAGGCCAACGACATCCCGCTCACCTCGTTCAGCCAGGGCGGGTACCTCGCCGCGACGTACTTCATCGAGGTGCTCGAAGGGATGGACGGCGACATCACCCGCGAGACCGTCTCGGAAGCGCTGAAGGGCATGGAGCCGATCGAGAACCCGATGGTCGGAACGCCCTACGCGTTCGGCACCCAGAACACCGCGGGCTGGCCGATCATCCTCGAGTCCGGCACGAACGCCTGGGAGAAGGTCGCCGACGACTGGCTCCGCATCGGCGAGTAGTCACCCCTCGCCTGCCGCCGGGCGCATTACCGGCGGCAGGTCCCCACCCCTCGGAACAGAAAGGACGCCTCATGCTGCAAGGCGCCATCGCCGGTCTCGCCGCCGGCGGCCTCTATGCCGTCCTCGGCGTGTGCCTGACGCTGATGTCCCGACTCGTGCGCGTGGTGAACTTCGCCCAGGCCGCGACCGGGATGTTCGGGGCCTTCACCGCGGTGTGGCTCGTGCGCGAGATCGACCTGCCGATCTGGCTCGGCTCGGTGCTCGGCGTCCTGGTGGCCGGGCTGCTCTCGGCAGCGATCGGGTTCATCGCCGCGACCTGGCTGTCCGAGGCCTCCACCACCACCCGTTCGGCGATGACCGTCGGCCCCCTCCTGCTGCTCATCTCCCTGTCGTTCATCCTCTTCGGCAACAAGCCGCAGCCGTTCACGCCGATCATCGCCGGACCGGCGTTCTCGTTCGGCGGCGTGGTGATCAGCCAGGTCACGGTCGCGACCGTCGCGATGGCGATCATCACCGCCATCGTGGTCCGCCTCGTGCTGCGCCGCACCAGGGTCGGCACGCAGCTGCGCGCGCTCTCGGAGCGCCCGACCACGGCGGAACTCCTCGGCATCCGCTCGCGCCCGCTGTCGATCGCCGTCTGGTTCGTCACGGGTGTGATCAGCGCGATGGCGATCATCATCGTGGCCCCCTCGCAGTCGAACGACGCGACCAGCCTCGCGATGCTCATCGTCCCGGCCGCGGCGGCAGCCCTGCTCGGCGGCTTCCGACGACTCGACCTCGCCGTCGTCGGCGGGATCGTCCTGGGTGTGCTCGGTGGTCTCGTCGCCCAGATCGACGAAGTGGCGCTGGTGCGCAACTTCCTCCCGTTCCTGTTCATCGTCGTCCTGTTGCTCTGGACGCAGCGCAAGGAGGTGTGGGATGCCGCTCGCTGACCGTCCCTGGTTCCGGATCACCTGGCCGTTCGCCGTCGCTCTCGCCGGTATCGGAGCGGGTGCGATCCTCAGCGCCTCCCTGCCGGGGTACTTCGTCTTCCTCGCGATCAGCGCGGTCACGGCCGCGATCGCCATCCTCGGTCTCGGCATCGTCACCGGCTCCGCAGGGATGATCGCGCTCTGCCAACTCACCTTCGCCGCCGTGGGGGCCTGGATCGTCTCCCTGCTGAACGTGATGCAGGCGCCGGGCGGATTCATCGTCTGGCTGGTCCTCGGCGGGGTGGCGGCGGGCCTCGTCGGCATTCTCGTCGGCCTCCCCGCTCTGCGGCTGCGCGGTGTGAACCTCGCCGTCGTGACCCTGGGCTTCGCGGCAGCCGCCGACGTGACGCTCGTGCAGATCCAGTTCCCCGGTTCGGCTCAGGGCACGGCGATCGAGCGTCCCGAGATGTTCTCGAACGACCGGCAGTTCTTCTTCCTCTCCATCGTCGTGCTCGCCGTCTGCGCACTCGGCGCGTTCTTCCTGCAGCGCGGCCGGTGGGGATCGAGCTGGAAGGCCGTCGCGTTCTCCGAGCGCGGCACGGCCGCCGCCGGACAGAGCGTGCAGACCGCGAAGCTCACCGCATTCGCGGTCTCGGCCGCCCTCGGCGGCATCTCCGGCGGGCTGCTCGCCGGTCAGGTGCAACTCCCGTTCGCCTCGAGCTTCACACCCCTGCAGTCGCTGGCCCTCTACGTGCTCGCGATCATGTCGGGCGCGCACCTGATCGACATGGCGATCTTCGGGGGCCTGCTGTGGGTGCTGGTCCCCGAGCTCCTCAAACGCTGGGGCATCCCGCAGGACTGGGGCTTCGTCGTCTTCGGCGTGCTCGGTGTGCAGGCGCTCACCAGCGGCACGAACCTCGGCCAGGGCATCCGCAACCTGATCTGGCGCCGCGCGGATCGCCAGGCCGCCACCGTCGCGCTGACGGCGCTTCCCCCTGACGCCGGAGCGGATGCCGCGGTGATCACCACCACGACCACGGCCACGGTCGACGAGGCGGCGCTCGCCGGGACGCCGGTGCTCACCGTTGACGGCCTGACGGTGCAGTTCGGCACCCTGAAGGCCCTCGACGACGTCTCGTTCCAGGTTCCCGCCGCGTCGATCATGGGGCTCATCGGTCCGAACGGAGCCGGGAAGTCGACGTTCGTCGATGCGATCAGCGGGTTCCTCCCGAAGCACACGGGGCGCGTGCTCCTGGGAGACCGCGACCTCGTCGGCCTCTCCCCCACGCGGCGCGCGCGTCTCGGTCTGCGCCGGACCTTCCAGCAGGACCGGGTGCCGCCGTCGCTCACCGTTGGCGCATACGTGCGGTTCGTGGCCCGGCGCCGGCTCGCCGCATCCGACATCGACGAGGTGCTCGAGTTCTTCGGCTGCCCGCCCGCGCGTGCACGCCTGTCGAGCGTCGACGTCGGCACACGCCGGCTCGTGGAGGTCGCCGCGAACGTCGTCTCCCGTCCCCGTCTGCTGATCCTCGACGAACCCGCCGCCGGGCTCTCGCATGACGAGCATCTCGCCCTCGCTGCGAGGCTGCGGGAGCTGCCTGCGCGCTACGGCGTCGCCCTCATCATCATCGAGCACGACCTCGATCTCGTCCGCTCCGTGTGCCCGACCCTCACGGTGCTGGACTTCGGCCGCGTGCTGGCCAGCGGACCACAGGCCGAGGTCCTGGCGAACCCCGACGTCGTCAAGGCGTACATGGGAGAGACGGAGCTGTTGAAGTGAGCGAACTCGTCCTGGACGGTGTCACCGTCAGTCGCGGCGCCGGTCCCGTGATCTCCGACGTCTCGCTGCGGGTCACCGGAGGCGAGGTGCTGGCGCTGGTGGGCCCGAACGGCGCGGGCAAGACGAGCCTGATCGAATCGGTCTCCGGCGTCACCCCGCATTCCGCCGGCGGCATGACCCTCGACGGCGAGCCGATCGACCGGCTGTCCCGCGTCGCGAGAGCCCGCCGCGGGATCGTGCACATCGAGCAGGGACGCGCCGTCTTCCCCTCGCTGACCGTGCGCGAGAACATCTCCCTCACCGCACGCACCCCCGGAGAGCTGGACGCCGCCCTCGCGCAGTTCCCCGAGCTCGAGAAGCGCATCGATGCGCCGACAGCCCTGCTGTCGGGCGGCGAGCAGCAGATGGTGGTGCTCGCGCGCGCGTTCGCCGCGAAGCCGCGCATCCTGCTCATCGACGAGATGTCGCTGGGCCTCGCCCCCGTCGTTTTCCTGCGCCTGATGCCGATCGTGAAGTCGATCGCCGATTCCGGGGTGGGCGTGCTGCTCGTCGAGCAGTTCACGCAGCTCGCCCTCGATCTCGCCCAGGAAGCCGTGGTCGTGGCGGGAGGCCGGGTGTCGTTCCAAGGGGCATCCGATGCCCTGCGAGCCGACCCCGGCCTCCTGCACCGCGCCTATCTCGGCGGATGAGCGCGGACCGCGCGCCGGATCACATCCCGGCGTGATCGAAGGCGATGGTCGGCACGTCGACCACGTGCGAGCCGCCGTCGGCGACGATCACCGCCCCCGTGATGTACGACGACTCCCCGGAGCCGAGGAACCGCACGACCGAGGCGATCTCGGCCGGTCGGGCGGGACGGCGCAGCGGCACGTCAGCGGTGACCTTCTCGTAGGCCTCCTCGCGGGAGCCGAGACCGGCGTGCGTGGCGAACTCGTCCATCTCCTCGTCGGCCATCGGCGTCTGCACCCACCCGGGGCAGATGGCGTTCACGCGCACACCGTGCCGGCCGTAGTCCCGCGCGAGAGTGCGCGTGAGCCCGACCAGGGCGTGCTTGCCGACCGTGTACCCGGCGACGGAGGGTCCGGCGAAGAGCCCCGCGAGCGACGACACGATCACGATCTGCCCCTTCGCCTCGATCAGCGCGGGCAGGGCCTCCCTCGCCATCGTGAAAGCCGTGGTGAGATTCGCGCGGATCGCCGCATCCCAGCTCTCGTCGTCGGTCTCCCCCACCGGCGAGAATCCGTGGCCGCCCGCGTTCGCGACCAGCACGTCGATGCGCCCGAACCGCGCGAGCACGTCGGCGACGGCAGCCTTCGCGGAGGCGGTATCGGCCGCATCCGCGATGATCGGCAGGGCCCCGACCGCGCGTTCGACCTCATGCAGGGGCTCCGGGCGACGCCCGACGACCACGACATGCGCACCTTCGGCCGCGTATCGTTCGGCGATGGCGGCTCCGATGCCCGTTCCTCCTCCGGTGATGACGACGACGCGTCCCGAGACGGTCGATCCGACCACAGCTCCCATGTGTGCTCCTGTGTGTTCTGGCGCGCGTGCGCTGTTGCTGCCCGACGCGGTCGCGTCAGGCGGGGAATCCCGAACGGGCGGTGTACCCGAAGTCGCTGAGGATGCTGGTGCCGTTGACGGCCCTGGTGCGAGGCGACACGAGGTACGCGACGTGGGCAGCGACCTCCGCTGCGCTCTGCACCGGGAACGGCGGATCGTCGAAGGCCGCAGCGCCGAGGTCGCTCCGACTCATCGGAGTGTCGACGATCGACGGGGCCACCGTGTTCACCCGGATACGGGTGTCGGCGAGGTCGACGGACAGCGCGCGAGCGAACTGGACCAGAGCCGCCTTCGACGTGCAGTACGGCACCATACCGGGCGACGCGACGAGGGCCGAGTCACTGGCGAGCAGCACCACGGAGGCGGCCTCCGCTTCGCGCAGCGCCGCCAGGGCGTGCTTCAGGACCAGGAACGACCCCGTCACGTTGACGGCGAGCACCCGATTCCAGATGTCGAGACTGGTCTCCTCGATCGGCGTCCCCACCGGGCCGGACACACCGGCGCAGCAGACGACCGCGTCGAGCCTCCCCAGCGCCGCCACCCCGGCGTGCACGGCGGCGTGCACCTGGCCCTCGTCCGTGACATCCGCCACCAGGACCACCGCATCCGGGCAGTCGCGGGCCACGTCGTGCAGCGCCGCACCGTCCCTGTCGAGCAGCGCGACACGGACGCCCTCCGCAGCGAGCCCGTGGGCGGTGGCGCGGCCGATGCCGCCGGCCGCTCCCGTGATGAGGGCCGTCGTCCCCTGCAGCTGCAGATCCATCTCGTCCTCCGCACGCCGTCTGGCACCGGGCGGTGCGATCTGAGGACGGCGGTGTCGTCCCGGTCATCCTCCACCCCCTCATCGGCACCGCGAACGCTCGCCGAGCGGCTGTGCACGGTGACACCACCGTCCTTCGCTCAGGGTCAAGCGCCGCTGCGGCGGCACGAGCAGACTCGCTCTATCGACGATTCCCCTCGTCGTCGATGCCGTGTCCGCACGGCCGTCACCAGCAAAGGAGCCGACGTGGCAGACCCGACATCTGCGTCCACGACGCAGAACCACACCTCCCTCCGTCCTGGCGCCCTCGGCGTCGCCGGAATCGTCTTCCTCGTCCTCGCCGCGGTCGCACCGTTGACCGGCATCGTGGTCGTGGCCTCGCTGGCCATCGCCCTCGGCAACGGCGGCGGCACACCCATGTCGTTCTTCCTGGTGGCAGGGATCCTGCTGCTCTTCGCGATCGGCTACGCGCAGATGTCGAAGCAGCTGGTCAATGCCGGCGGCTTCTACGCCTTCGTGGTGAAGGGCCTCGGGCGCACCGGTGGCCTGATCGCGGGTCTGATCGCCACGCTGGGCTACAACTTCTTCGTGGTCGGCACGATCGGCACGAGCGGTTTCTTCATGCAGACGATCATCCGCGACCTCACCGGTCTCGACGTGAACTGGCTGGTGTGGGGACTGCTGTCGATCGTGGTGTGCTTCGTCCTCGCTCGGATCGGCGTCGACTTCAGCTCGAAGGTTCTGGGCGTCTGCCTGGTGCTCGAGGTGCTCATGCTGGTCGTCTTCGACATCTCCGTGCTCGTGCAGACCGGCTACGACCTGGCGGCCTTCAGCCCCGAGGCCGTGTTCTCCGGGTCGCTGCCCATCGGCCTGCTGCTGGCGGCGACCGGCTTCCTCGGCTTCGAGGCGACCGCGCTGTTCAGCGAGGAGGCGAAGCAGCCGCTGCGCACGATCCCGCGCGCCACCTACACCTCGATCATCGCGATCGGCGTGATCCTCGGTGTCACCACGTGGGCGGTCGTCAGCGCGACGGGTGTCTCCCAGGCGCAGGCCACCGCCCTCGAACATCTGCCGACCGGTGACCTGATCTTCTCGATCTCGCAGCAGTACCTGGGTGGTCCGCTGACGACCCTGATGATGATCCTGCTCCTGGTGAGCCTGTTCGCGGCGATGCTGGCGTTCCACAACTCGGCGACCCGCTACCTCTACTCGCTGGGGCGCGCGAAGATCCTCCCGCAGGCACTCGCTCGCACCCGCGCGAACGGCGCCCCGCAGCTCGCCGGCATCGTGCAGGCCGGGTTCGCGGGCATCGTCGCGATCATCTTCGCGATCGCCGGCGCCGATCCGATCCTCACCCTCGTGCCGGCGATGCTCGGCTTCGGCACCCTGAGCGTGCTGATCCTGCAGGGGCTCGCGGCCATCTCGATCGTCGTGTACTTCCGCCGCCGCCAGGATCCGCGGTGGTGGAGCACCTTCATCGCCCCCGGCATCGGGTTCCTCGGTATCGCCGCGATCTCGGTCCTCGCGATCGTGAACTTCAACATCGTGGCGGGGTCCGAAGAGCTCGCGATCCGGCTGATGCCGCTGCTGCTGGTGCTCGCCCTCATCGGCGGCATCGTCTACGGCGCCTATCTCCGCCGCTCCAGGCCCGCCGTGTACGAGGGCCTCGCCACCGACCTCGAGAAGTTCAGCGACCGCTGACCTCCCCGCCCCCACCGACAGAAGGAACCACGAAGACCATGACGACGCTGAACCCCGCCGACACCTCCACCTGGCTGCCGCTGGAGGGCCTCGCCCCCGGTTTCGACGCCAACAAGGCTCCGCACAGCACCGCCCTCAGCGGCCGCGAGATCACGGTCGTCGACGCCCGCGGCACCCGTATCGTCCACCGGTTCGCCGACGCCGCCGTGACCTGGGAGTACCAGCCGGGTGCAGAGGACGCGACCGAGGCGGCATCCGACACCGACGACTACGAGGCCTTCGAAGTCGATGCGGACCTGTATTTCGTGCAGTTCCACCACCGGTACCTGCCGAACGAGGCCGTCTCGCTGATCCTCGACCTCCGTCACGGTCGTGCCCTCGCGGTGATCTCCGAGATCCTCGCCGCGCCCGAGAAGGGGCGCACCCGGGTGCAGCACCACTTCGCCCCCGGCGTGATCGAGGGCGCCGAGGTCTCGGGTGCCGAGGCTGCACCGACGACGACGCTCATCGGGCGCCGCGTCGAATGGGTCTACAGCACCGAGCACGCCTACGAGCACGTGTACCTCTCGCCGCGCTGGTACTCGTGGCAGTGCCTCGCCGGCCCCGAGCGCGGCCTCGCCGACACCGACGAGAACAGCGTCTGGGAGGTGCGGCCGGGTATCTACGTGTTCGCCTGGCGCGAGAAGGTGATCCCGTGCGCCTCGGTGACGATCGCCGATCATCGCGACGTCAACGCGATCCGCTCGCACGGCGTGCTGTTCGGCCTCGACGAGAGCGGTGAGGTGCCCACGCACTTCACCTTCGGTGCACACGGTCGACTGCTCTCCACCACGCTGCACACGCCGGAGCTCGAACCCGCGACCTTCGGAGACCGCTGACATGAGCGACGTCGCCGACCTCATCGTCACCGGATCGGTGATCCGCACCGCCGACCGGGCGAACCCGATCGTCGAGGCCTTCGCGGTCCGCGACGGCAGGATCCTCGCGGTCGGGTCGCGCGCTGACCTCGAGTCGTTCCGCGGACGCCGGACGCAGCTGCTCGACGTCGGCGACGCCGCGGTGTACCCCGGTTTCGTCGATGTGCACAATCACCATGCCCTCGCCGGGCGCACCGAACTGTTCGAGCTGTCGCTGGCACCCTCGCTCACGCTCGACGAGATCCTCGACCGGGTGCGCGAGAAAGCGGCCACCCTGCCGACGGATGCGTGGATCGTGGGCGGAGCGGTCGCCACGACGTTGCTGCCGTCGCTCGCGAACACCGCGAGCCGACGGCTGCTCGATGACGCGGCCGGGGGCCGTCCGGTGGTCCTCATGGAGGACTCACGACACAACCGGTGGGCGAACAGCCGGGCGCTGGAGCTCGCGGGAATCACTGCGGACAGCATCCCCGAGGCGGGCGTCACGCTGCTCGATCCCGACGACGGCACCCCCACAGGAGTGCTGCTGGAGGCTGCGGGCATCCCGGTGCAGGAGGCATACGACCGCAGCGGCGGCCTCACTGCCGCACAGCACGCGGCCGCGTCGCGCCGCGGCGTCGAGATCCTCAACTCGTTCGGGATCACGACGTTCCAGGATGCGGGCGTGTCCGTCGAGATCCTCGAAGCCTTGGCTGCGCTCGACCGTGCCGACGAGCTCAATGCCTGGGTCGTGTCGTCGTTGCTGATCAACGACGAGATCTTCGGTTTCGACCCGATCGGCGAGCCGCTGCTCGACCGCGGCGAGGAGTTCCGCACCGCGCACCACCGCCCGGACTTCGTGAAGATCTTCCTCGACGGTGTCCCGCCCGCCCGCACGGCGTCGTTCCTCGAGCCGTATCTCGCGGACGCCGCGCACGGCGCGCACTTCCACGGCGAGACCACCATGACCCTGGACGAGCTCATCGGGTGGCTCCGCTCCGTGGCGCGGCGCGGTCTCGGCGCGAAGGTGCACTGCACGGGCGACGGCTCGGCACGTCTCGTGCTCGACGCGGCCGCGCAGCTGCGCGACGAGGGCTTCACCACCCCCATCCAGATCGCGCACGGGCAGTTCCTGGCCGAGTCGGACATCCCGCGACTGCAGGCTCTGGATGTCTCGGCCGACATCTCGCCGTTCATCTGGTATCCGGGTGTGATCCCGCAGGCGCTGTCCGAGGTTCTCGGCGAGCGCGCGGAGCATTCCCAGCCGAACCGGGCACTGATCGACGCGGGAGCCCGCGTCGCCGGCGGCTCGGACTGGCCCGTGAGCGATTCTCCGAACACCCTCGAAGGTCTGCAGGGTCTCGTGACGAGAGCCGATCCGCTCGGCCGCGCACCCGGCACCCTGTGGCCCGAGCAGGCCATCACCGCCGAGGAGGCGCTGGAGGTCTTCACGATCAACGCCGCGACCGCGATGGGACTCGGCGACGAGACCGGCTCGCTGACCCCCGGCAAGTCGGCGGACTTCGTCGTGCTGGCCCGTGACGCGATCGCCGGCCCCGCCGAGGACATCGTGCGCACCGAGGTCATCTCGACGTGGTTCGCCGGACGTCGGGTGCACGGCGACTGAAAGGAAGAGGCGTCGACACCGGATCTGTCCGGCGCCAGCGCTCGTCCCTCAGCCCTCTTACCTCAGCCCTTTTACCTCAGCCCTCGAGCACGAAGCGGGCTCCACGTTCGCCGATCATCGCGGCGGGGGCGTTGGTGTTGCCGGTGGGCACGGTCGGCATGACCGAAGCATCGATCACTCGCAGCCCTGCGATGCCGCGCACGCGCAGTTGCGGATCGACCACGGCCTGCGCATCCGTGCCCATGCGGCAGGTGCCGACCTGGTGGTGGTAGGTGATCGCGGTGCGGCGCACCCAGTCCTCCACTCCGGAGTCTGAGACCTCGGGGCCCGGGTACACCTCGACGGCGCCCCACTCCTCACCGAGGGCGGGGCGTGCTCCGATCCGACGGCACTGCCGCACGGATGCGGCCAGTGAGGCGACGTCGCGGTCGTCCTCCAGCGCCGCCAGGTCGATGGCCGGCAGGTCAGCGAGCGTCGCGCCGGTGAGTCGGAGAGTGCCGCGGCTGTGCGGCGTCACGAGGCCGGCCATGAGGGTGAATCCGTCGTCGCCACGGGGCTCGAGCTCGCCCCACATGGGCACCGAGAAGTTGATCGGCTGCGTGTCGGGCTCGGCGAGGTCGTCGCGGCTGCGCCAGAAGAGGTGCGTCTGCGTCACGGAGACTCCCGGTTGCGGAGGCCCGACCGGGCGCCGCGTGGTGAAGATCACCGGCGACAGGAGGTGGTCGTGGAGGTTCTGCCCGACACCGGGCGAGTCCTGCACGACCGGGATGCCGAGCGCGGTGAGGTCGGCTGCCGGACCGATGCCGGAGCGCAGCAGGATCACGGGCGACCCGATGGCACCGGCCGCGAGGATGACCTCGTCCGCGAGGACCTCTTCGGACTCCTCCCCCTCCCCCAGTCGCACACCGACGGCGCGGCCGTCGCGCACGATGACCGAATGGACTTCGCGTCCGGTGACGATCGTCAGCTTCTCCGCGACGGGCTGCGCGTACGCCGTCCAGGTGTTGACCCGGCGGCCGTCGCGCATGGTGACCTGCTCCTGCGAGACTCCGTCGAGTGTGCCCGCGTTGTAGTCCGGGTTGTGCGTCAGTCCTTCCTGCACCGCGGCGTCGATGATCGAGGCCTGGATCGGCGAGAGCGGGTAGTCGTCGGTGACCGGCAGCAGGTCGTTCTCGATGGCCTCGTAGACGGGCTCGACCTCGGCCCAGCCCCAGCCGTGTGCGCCGGCGCGCTCCCACGCGTCGTAGTCGGAAGCGGCTCCGCGCACCCAGATCATGGCGTTGAGGGCGTGCGATCCCCCGGTGACCTTGCCGCGCGGCAGATGCAGCCGACGGCCGCCCGCGTGCGTCTGGGGGACGGTGAAGTAATCCCAGTCCTCTGCGGAGTGCCAGAGTTCGCCCGCGCGGGAGGGGTCGTGGATGGCCGGGTTGGTGTCGTACCCGCCGGCTTCGATGAGGGTCACTGCGACGCCCGCGTCCGTGAGACGACGCGCGACGATGGCTCCCGAGGTTCCGGCTCCGACGACGATGGCAGAGCGCACGGGTCAGGCCTTCCGGCCGGGGCCCGAGACGACCTGGGTGACGGCGACGGACTTGAGTCCCTCGACGCCGAACTCCAGCCCGTAGCCCGAACTCTTCACGCCGCCGAACGGCACCATCGGATGCAGTCCGCCGTGCGAGTTGATCCACACGGTGCCGGACTGCATCCGGGAGGCCGCATCACGCGCCGCCTCCGGGTCGCTCGACCAGACCGAGGCGCCCAGTCCCACGTCGAGGGAGTTCGCCAGCGCGAAGGCCTCGTCGATGTCGCTGTATCGGATCACCGGCAGTGCGGGACCGAACTGCTCTTCCTGCACGAGCGCCGCGTCGTTGTCGATGTCGGCGACGATGGTGGGGCGGTAGAAGAGCTCCCCGAGTTCGGGGGCCGACTCTCCGCCGGTGACGATGCGCGCACCGCGACGCCTGGCATCGTCGACCAGGCGGCTGACGATGTCGAACTGTGCGCGGTTCTGCAGCGGGCCCAGCACGTTGTTCTCGTCGAGTCCGTTGCCCATCGGCATGGAGCCGGCGATCGATGCCAGTGCGTCGACGACCTCGTCGTACACCGAGTCGTGCACGTACAGGCGCTTCATCGCGGCGCAGGTCTGCCCGGTGTTGATGAAGGCTCCCCAGAAGAGGTCTTCGGCGATCGCCGCGACGTCGGTGCCGGGCAGCACGATGCCGGCGTCGTTGCCGCCGAGCTCGAGCGTCAGGCGCGCGAGGTTGCCGGCCGAACTCTCGATGATGCGGCGTCCGGTGGCGGTCGAACCGGTGAACATGATCTTCGCGATGTCCGGGTGAGAGGCGAGCCGCGCGCCGACCTCGCGGTCGCCGGAGACTCCGATCAAGACGTCGGCCGGGAGTACCTCGTTCATCACGGCGATCATCGCGAGCACGCTCAGGGGCGTGTACTCGCTCGGCTTCGCGACGACGGTGTTGCCCATCCGCAGGGAGGGGCCGATCTGCCAGATGCTGATCATGAGCGGCCAGTTCCACGGGCCGATGGCACCGACGACTCCGGCCGCCTTGTAGACGAGCTCGGCGTGCAGGGTCTCGTCGTCTACGAGGACCTGCGGCTCGATCGCCGTGGTGGCGTTGGTGCGCAGCCAGGCGGAACACGCGCCGAGCTCGAAGCGGGCGTTGGGACCGTTGAGCGGCTTCCCCTGCTCCCGGGAGAGCAGGTGGGCGAGGCCTTCGGCGTTGGCGTCGATGGCATCGGCAGCTGCGAGGAGAAGTGCGCTCCGCTTCTCGTGGCCGAGCGCCTCCCAGGCCGGTTGGGCGGCCTTCGCGCGAGCGATCGCATCGTCGAGGTCGTCGACTGACGCCACGGGGGCGCGCCCGATGACCTCACGGGTCGCGGCATCCGGGATGTCCCGGCCTGCGCCTTCCGGCGCCTGGATGCGGTCGAGCAGCGCAGCGGCTGCGGAAGCGGCGGAATCGGACATCGGGGACTCTCCTTCGAGCGTGGCGCGGGCCAGCGACAGTCGAGAAGCTGGTCGTCTTCTCATTGTCGACGGGCGTTCCTCACGACGCTTGTCGCGGAGCGCGCCGCAGATGTCCGAGTGCGAAGGATGACACGATCGGGCTGACGCCGAGCCGCCGGCCTGATGCCGAGCCGCCGTGATGGTGCAGCGACACCGTCAGGCGGCGATGTCGAAGCGTGCGCGCCCGCCGAGCCTCGGGGCCTGTTGCGGGTCGACGTATCGCGGCGGAATGAACCACACCCGCGCTCCACTCCCACTCCCGGCTCCGGTCCCGGTCCCACTCCCGGCTCCGGTCCCGGTCCCACTCCCGGTTCCGGTCCCGGTCCCACTCCCGGTTCTGGTTCCGGTCCCGGGAGCGTCGATGCGGATCTCCCACCCGTTGTCGTGGATGCGATGGTGACACGTCTCACACAGCAGCACCCCGTTGGAGAGATCGGTCGGCCCGCGGTCGCGTGTCCACCAGCGGATGTGATGCGCCCTCGTCATCTCCGGCGGCAATCCGCACATCGCGCATCCCCCGTCACGCTCCACCAACGCCAGCCGTTGCGCCCGGGTGAACAACCGTTTCTCCCGCCCCCAATCGAGCACCTCACTGTCCCCACCGAGAACACACGGGATCACGCCGCCCCCGGCCGCCATCCGCCGCGCCGCCCCGACACTGACCGGCTGATCCACACCATCCACGGTCGCCGACCCGGTCCCGGCCTCCAGATCATCCAGACCCACCCGCACGATCACCCTCGCACCCGCCACCGGAACCCGCCGCTCACACCCGAGCACATGCGCGCAGAACACCGAAAGAGCATCCGCCTGGATCATCGGAACCGTCCGCCGATCCCCATCAGGAGCGCCCGCATCGGGAGCATCCTTCCGCGCCGCGAACACCGCCGTCACGAACCCCCGGATCGCCGTCACCACCGGCGCCGCGGTCTCCACATCGAGAACCGCGTTCAGATGCACCATCCCGTCCCGCTCGAACAGCGACAACGCCCGCCTGCCACGGCGCTCGTCCTCACGCGGCTCCACCCCATCCGGGTCAAGCCACGCCTCCACCCGCACCACGAGCATGCGCACACCATCGAGCGCGAGCCCTGCCGCCTTCTCCACCAGCAGCCGCTCCCCCTCAGCAATCCGCTCCACCCCCGCCACAACCCGGCACCGATCCAGCGCCGCGATGATCACCGCCGCCGCCGGAGCCCCCAGCACCCCCACATCCAACGCCGCACTCACCAACGGATACCTCGCCGGCAGACGCGCCCCCAGAAGATCACTCCGCGGCGCCGTCGCCTCACCCACCCTGACAAGACGCGACGCCTCACCCCTCGACACCCCCGTCGCCACCGCGATCAACGTCGCCGGACTACGGAAACCCTGCTGCTTCGCCAGACTCCCCGCACCCAACTCCGCACGCGACTCCCGAGCAATACACGCCGCCACCGACACATGCACCGCATCCAACCGACGCCGCAACACCCCGATCGACGCGCTCACCACGATCAACTGCTCCCGCGACAACTCCCCCGAATCCCCCACACCCGCCCACACCTCATCCAAGCGAGACATCGCCTCATGCAACGCGGTCAAATTCGACATACTCGATTTTACCGCGACCACCACCGACATTCGAAGCTATATTCGAATCCATGCCGGCATATCAGCGGTGACACGATCCCTCTCCTGTCCGACGTCGACAGCTCGCTCCCGTCCCGCTCTCGACCGCCGTCGATTCCACACGCGCCGGGAATCCTGCACGCCGCCCTCGCGTTCTCCCCCTCGGACCCTCCACGAAAGGCCCCCGATGACAGATCGTCCTCGCCGTTCGGCATGGCCGCCCCTGCTGCTCGCGATCGGGCTGGAGGTCACCGCGACCCTCTCGCTGCGTGCGGCAGAGGGATTCACGCATCCGCTCTGGCTGATCGTCGTGGTTCTGGGCTACTCCGGCTCACTGTGGCTGCTGTCGGTGGTGCTCGATCGCGGCATGGCCGTCGGGGTCGCGTACGGCATCTGGTCGGCGATCGGAGTCGTGCTGACCGCTGTGCTCGGCACCGTGCTGTTCGGCGAGCTGCTGGGACCGGTGCAGATCGTCGGCGTCGGCGTGATCGTGGTCGGCGTGCTGCTCGTCGAGCTCGGCTCCCACACGCGCGAGACCCGGGAGGTGGCGCCGTGACCTGGCTGCTCCTCTCCCTCGCGATCGTCAGCGAGGTCACCGCGACGTTGAGCCTGCGCGCATCCGAGGGTCTGCGCCGTCGCCGTTGGATCCCCGTGATCGTCGTCGGCTACGTCGCGGCGTTCACGCTGCTCGGCACGATCCTGGCACTGGGGATGCCGGTGGGCGTCGCCTACGGAATCTGGGCCGCCGCCGGCGTCGCGTTGACCGCCGTGCTGGGACGGGTCATCTTCAAGGACCACTTCTCGGCGATGATGGCCGTCGGCGTCGCACTCATCGCCGTCGGTGTGGGGATGATCGAGTTCGGCGGCGGGCACTGATCGCCGCGGTGATCAGTGCCCGCCCGCGCGATGGGCTCCACGAGGTCATCGCCTAGGATCCGAGTGTGTCCGACCTCGCCGCTCGATTCCCGATCGGCTCCGCCGTGCGCGCCGTACGGTTTCCGACAACCACGGCGGTCTTGCGGTCGCTGGGCGGCACGCGTCTGACGGCGGAGTTCGTGGTCCTCGTCGATTCCGGTCAGGTGCGACTCATCGGCTGGCGTCGATCAGACTCCCTTTGGGACTTTCCCACTGCGGATGTCGTCGCCGTATCGTGCGCGGAGACCAGCACTTCCCCGCCGCACCCCCAGGTCGGACTCGCGATCGTTCTCACTCTCCGGACAGGAGCCGGCTACGTCGACCTGCCGATCGTGCCGGTCTCCGACGACGGCGAGCGGTCGTTGACGTGGCAGGACGATGAGGTGCGGGGCCTGGCTCATCGACTCTCGACGGCGATGGGGATCACGCGCTGAGCGAGCGCAGACCCGCGTGCGGGTGTTCCTCACGCACTGAGAACCGCCGCTTTCGCCGCATTCACGAGTTCTGTGTAGTTCGGCATCAACGGCTCGACCAGCTTCGTCTCGAGCTGCGATTCCAGGTCCCACAGCACGCGCTGCTCCGCCTCGTCCGCGATGAGCCGTGCGTCGTCAGCGGCGGCCGTGAGCCATTCGAAGAGCACCAGCGCCTCGGCGGATGTCAGCCGCAGTTCGACGTTCTCGTCCGTCATGTCCACTCCTTCGCGACGTTCCCGGCGACGGGACGCCGCCCCGAAGCCTGGCGATCCCTCCCACCCGGCGGATTCCCATCCGCACGATCGTCCACGGCTTTCACGAGCGCCCCGCACCCCTCAGTACTGCGCCGAGAACGCGCCGTCGGACTTCAGCAGTTGCCCGGAGATCCAGCGCCCCTCGTCCGACACGAGGAACTCCACCACCGCAGCCACGTCCGCCGGCTGCCCGAGGCGCCCGAGGGGCGTCATCCCGGCCAGACCCGTGCGCGTCTCGTCGTCCATCCAGCCGGTGTCGATGGGCCCGGGGTTCAGCACGTTCGCCGAGATCCCGCGCGGACCGAGCTCGCGCGCCGCAGAGATCACGAGGCGGTCGAGGGCGCCCTTGGATGCGCCGTATGGGAGGTTGCCGGTGACGTGGTCGCTGGTGAGCGCGAGGATCACTCCCCCATCGTCGCCGATCTGCCGCGCGAACGCGGCGATCAGCAGCAGAGTCGCCCGCGCGTTCACGGCGACGTGCAGGTCGAAGCTCTCGGCGGTCGTGTCGAGGATGCCCGACTCCACGTCGTGCGCGTGGCTCAGGATGAGGGCGGTGATCGGTCCGTGCGCGGCGGTGACCTCGGCGATCAGCGCCTCCGGTCCCTCGTGCGTCGAGAGGTCGGCCGGGTGGTCGGCATCGTGCAGGTCGCTGGTGACGACGGTCCATCCGGCGGCGCGCAGTCGAGGGACGATGCCGGCGGCGATGCTGTCGGCACGGGCGGCACCGGTGATCAGAGCGAGGGGCATGTCGCCACGCTATCGGAACCCGGAACTCCCCTCACGTCGCCAGGCACATCAGGGCGACCCCGGCGGCCAGCGCCCACGATTCGGTCGCGACCAGTCGCACGGTGCGCCCGTGATGGACGGGCTCGACGAACCAGTCCGCCACGACGGTCCACAGCACCACGCCGATCACGCCGGCGACGATCAGGACCGACAGCAGCCCCGACAGACCTCCATGACCTCCGTGCGCCCCCGCACAGGCCTCTGGAGCCTCGCCTGTCACCGCACTCTCGAACGAGCAGACGGCGAGGAGCAGGGCGATGAGCGCACGGCGGAAGCACTCGCCGGCAGCCGAGGTTCCGCGCACCCCCACCGTGCCGAGCATGGCGGAGAGCAGAAGCACGGCCCCCAGCCCCAGACCGACCATCGGGGCATCTCCGGCGAGCGCGGCCACGAGCATCGCGGCCGCCATGACCAGCACGGCCTGTCGACCCTGCCACGGCACGGCGCGCCCCGCGATCAGCGAGGCCACCGCCGCGACGACGGCCGCACCGACGAGCAACCAGGGCGCCGCCGGAACGAGATCATTCACACCCGAATCCTATTGACGCAGGAGCGCCCCAGGGCCACGTCCGACGTCCGGAATCAGCACCGCGCCCGGCGTCCGAGAACCAGGTGCGCACCGACCTCAGGGGCGCGCCACGTTCAGGCGAGTGCCGCGATCGCGTCGCGAAGGATGCCGTCGGCCTCGTCGAGGGCGGATGCCGCATCCTCGGGCGTCGCGTCGGCGGCGAGCATGAGGAGTGCGAGCTTGACCGAGCCGTCCGCCGCCTGCAGCGCCCCGGCCGCCTGATCGGTGTCGACGCCGGCGAGCTGCGACACCGTGCGGATGGAGCGGGCGTGGAGCTTCTCGTTCGTGGCCAGCAGGTCGACCATCACCCCTCGATATGTCTTGCCGAGGTTGATCATCGACAGCGTGGTGAGCATGTTGACGACGAGCTTCTGCGCGGTGCCCGACTTGAGCCGGGTGGATCCGGAGATGAACTCGGGACCGGTGACGACCTCGATCGCGATCTCGGCGGCCGCACCGATCTCGGAGTCGGCGTTCGAGGCGATCGCGACAGTGAAGGCGCCGACGCTGCGCGCGTAGGTCAGCCCTCCCACGACATAGGGGGTGCGGCCGGATGCCGAGATGCCGACCACCGTGTCGCTCTCCGAGAGTGCGAGCCTCCGCAGCGAAGCCTCCGCGGCGGTGTCGTCGTCTTCGGCGTTCTCCACGGCCGAGCGGATCGCGGTCTCTCCGCCGGCGATCAGACCGACCACCATCGAGGGATCGGTGCCGAAGGTCGGCGGGCACTCGCTCGCGTCGAGCACGCCGATACGGCCTGCCGTGCCGGCGCCGATGTAGATGAGGCGCCCCCCGCGCCGGAACCGCGCGGTGATGCCGTCGACGGCGGCCGCGATCTCCTCGGCGTGCTCGGCGACGGCCTCGGGCACCCGCCGGTCCTCGGCGTTCATGCGCCGGACGAGCTCAGCGGTGCCGAGCAGGTCGAGGTCGCCGCGCTCGGTCGTCGAGGCCTCGGTGTCGAGGCGGTCGAGCACGGAGAGGAGGGCGGCGAGGCGGGAATCGTCATTCGGCACGGTGGACGAACCTTTCGTGGGGGAGGTCGGTGCGGCGTGCGAGCAGCAGCGCACCGTCGAGGGCGTCACCGCGCGCGGGGACGACCCGACGCCCGGCAGCCTGCAGGGAGGAGGTGAGGCGCTCGCGGAACCACGAATGCGCGGTGAGTCCGCCATGGAGCACGACGTCGGCCGTGAGCGCGGACGCGGCGGACGCCGTCGCCGTGAGCAGTCGGATCCCCTCGGTGACGATCGCGCCGGCGACGACGTCGCCCGACTGCGCGGCGTCGAGGACGAGCGGGGCGAGCGTCGCGAGGCGCCGAGGGAGCGGACCGCCGACCGCGAGCCAGGACTGGATGTCGGTGACCGCGCCGACGGGCTCGGCGATGGCCTCGGTGAGCACTGTGTCCGGCACCAACCCGTCATCGGCGCGCAGCACCGCACGCAGCGCTTCGCGCCCGAGCCACGAACCGCTGCCGAAGTCGCCGAGTTCCGGCCCCCAGCCGTCGACGAGCCGTGCGTCATCGGCGTCGATGCCGAGCGCCACCGCTCCGGTGCCCGCGATGAGGAGCACTCCCCCGGCCCCGTCGAGCGCACCTGCGTGGGCGGTGACCACGTCGGAGGCGACAGCGACTGCGGCACCGGTCGCGGCGGCGAGCCGAGAGGACAGCCCCTGCGCCGCATCCGGTGCCATCCAGGCTCCCGCGGCACCGACGCCGATCCGGTCGAGTCGCTCCCCCGCCAGGAGCGGGAGGATGGCGTCGAACGCGCTGGCCACCCCGCCTGCTGCGGCCAGGCCGGGAGCGCCGACACCGTCACGTTCGATCCGGCCCTCGGCGTCGGAGACCAGGACACGACACCGCGACTTGCCGAGATCGACGGAGGCGCTCTTCTGCACGCTCATCGGCTCTCCTCGGATCGGCGGAAAAAGGCTATGAAAAGAGACTACATGCGAAGTAGACTCTGCAAAAAGAATTTTCACCGCACCGGCGGCACCGCACGATGGAGGACCGATGAGCATCCAGTCGACGATCGAAGCCGCGGCTTCCACGCTCACGCCGTCGCTCGCCCGCATCGCGCTGGTCGTCCGGGAGAACCCCTCGGTCGTGATCGACAACACGATCAACGAGCTGGCCGCGGAATGCGAGACCTCGGTCGCGTCGGTCGTGCGCTTCTGCCGCGCCATCGGCTTCAGCGGCTACGCGCCGCTGCGCATGGCCCTGGCCGCCGAGCTCGGCAAGGAGGCGGCGCAGTTCTCGGCACGCGGAGCCTACGGCTCGGAGATCTCCGACGACGACACCCTGCAGGAGGCGGTGTCGAAGGTCGCGGCTCTCGAACTGCTGGCGATCGAGGAGACCGTCGCCCGTCTCGACTTCGCCGTGCTCGAAGCCGCGGTCGATGCGCTCGACCGCGCCGACCGCATCCTCCTCTACGGGCTCGGCGCCAGTCGGTTCGTGGCCGAAGACCTCACCCACAAACTCCTGCGCGTCGGTCGGAACGCGCACATGCCGGCAGACCCGCACGAAGCCGTGGCCGTCTCGGTGCTGCCCACCGCTCTGACCGTCGCGATCGGCTTCTCCCATTCGGGGTCCACGCTCGAGACGGTGCGCTTCCTGGAGACCGCACGCGCCAGCGGTGCCGCCACGATTGCTGTCACCTCGGCCAAGGATTCTGCCCTCGCGCGTGCGGCCGATCACCCGCTCTTCACCGAGGTGCGCGAATCGACCTTCCGCGCCGGCGCCATGGTGAGCCGCATCGCCCAGCTCACGCTCGTGGACTGCCTGTTCATCGGCGTCGCGAAGCGTCGATACACCGAGACCGTCGATGCTCTGCAGCGCACGGGCCAGGCCACCCGCGCCCTCCGCGGCTGAGGAAAGCGGCGGACGGACCACGCCGGTGCCGAACGCGAGCGAGCCGCCCCGACCCGAAGGTCAGGACGGCTCGCCGTTCCACGACGGTGAGCGTCGTGAAGAGGGTGCGTCTTACTGGTACGACTTCACGATCTCGAGGAGGCTCGGGACGTTGGCGTAGGCCTCTGCCGCGTTCTCCTTCGTGACGATGATCGGGTCGAGCAGGTAGGCCGGAACGACCTTCACGCCGTTGTCGTACTGCTCGGTGTCGTTGACGTCGACCTTCTCACCCTTCTGCAGCTGGCCGACCATCTTGATCGACTGCTCGACGAGGAGCGTGGTGTCCTTGTTGATCGTGGAGTACTGCACACCCTCCATGATCGACTTGACCGACTCGACCTCGGAGTCCTGACCCGTGACCACCGGGACCGGCTTGCCCGCACCCTGCACCGAGGTGATGATGGCGCGAGCGAGGGTGTCGTTCGGGGACAGGACGCCGTCCAGCGTCTCGGAGCTGTACGTCGACGTCAGGATCGAGTCCATGCGGCGCTGAGCGTTCTCCGCCTTCCAGCCCTCGGTCGCCGTCTGGGCGATCTCGGTCTGACCGGACACGACCTTCAGCGTGCCGTCGTCGATCTTCGGCTGGAGCACGTCCATCGCACCGTTGAAGAACACGGCCGAGTTCGCGTCATCGGGCGAGCCCGAGAACAGCTCGATGTTGTACGGAGCTTCATGACCCGCGCGCTCGGCGAGCCCGTCGAGCAGAGCCTGACCCTGCAGCTGACCGACCTTGAAGTTGTCGAACGCGACGTAGTAGTCGACGGCTTCGGTGTTCTCGATCAGACGGTCGTAGGCGATGACGGTGACGCCGGCGTCACGGGCGGCCTCGACCTGGGTGGCGAGCTGCTTGCCGTCCTTCGCACCGATGATGATGACCTTGGCGCCACCGGTGACCATCGCCTGGATCTGGTTCTGCTGCTCGGCGACCGTGTTGCTGGCCGGCGCGTACTGCACGTCAGCCTTGAACCCGGCCTTCTCCAGGCCGTCCGTGAACAGCTGACCGGCGAGGACCCAGTTCTCCGAGGTCTTGTCCGGAAGGGCGACGCCGATCGTGGCATCGGCGGCGAAGCCCTTGGCCTCGTCTCCCGATCCGGAACCGGTGTCACCGCCGCGCTCCGAGGAGCAGCCGGTGAGGGCGAAGGCGCCCGCGACGACAAGCGCTGTCGCCGACAGAAGAATCTTCTTCATGTGATCTCTTTCTCTGGTGTGTGAAGGTCCAGGTGCGCGTGCGGTACGCGCCTGGGCCCCTACTATCCGCGCGTCTCTTCGACGGCGGGGGCTTCGTACTTCTGGCTCGTGGGGTAGTTCGTCTTGGTCGGATCGAACGTGTCGGTCGCCGGGTCCTGCTTGCGGCCGAAGCGACGCGTGAGGAATCCGATGATCGACGGGCGGCCCTGCTGCTTGTTCCAGACGTCGACCCCGACGGCGAACAGGAGCACGAGGCCCTTGATCATGGAGACGACGTCGGCTCCGGCGCCCAGGAGGGCGAGGCCGTTGTTGAGGAACGCCATCACGAGACCACCGATGATCGACCCGATCACGGTTCCGATTCCACCGGAGACGGCTGCGCCACCGATGAAGACAGCGGCGATGGCATCCAGCTCCCAGCCGTTGCCGTCCTGCGGGCCGGAGGCCGTCGCCCTGGCGACGTAGATCATGCCGGCCAACGAGGCGAGCACGGACATGTTCATCATCACGAAGAAGTCGACCCAGCGGTCCTTCACACCCGACAGTCGCGCGGCCTGCCGGTTGCCGCCGACCGCGTAGATGTGGCGACCGAAGACGGTGTTGTTCGTGATGAACGAGTAGAGGATGACGAGGGCCAGCAGGATGATGCCCGAGATCGGGAAGCTGGTGCCCTCGCGCCCGGTGGCGAACAGCCAACCGGCGACGAGGATCACGACCGAGATGAGCACGACCTTGGTGACGCTCACCCAGAGCGGCGCCATGTCGGCGCCCATCTTGTGCTGGATGCGACGGGTGCGGATCTCCCAGAACACGATCCACGCGACGCCGGCGAGAGCGAGGAGCATGGTGAAGACGTTGAAGGGCACCGGGATGAACGACAGCTCGGGAAGGTATCCCGCGCCGATGACCTTGAAGCCCTGCGGCACCGGAATCGACAGCGAGTCGCCCACCGCCTGGTTCGCCCCTCGGAAGAACAGCATGCCGGCCAGCGTCACGATGAACGCCGGCACCCCGACGTAGGCGACCCAGAATCCCTGCCAGGCACCGACCAGCACGCCGACACCGAGACCGAGGAGGATGCCCAACGGCCAGGGGAGGTTCCAGTCCTGCATGGCCTTGGCCACGACGATGCCCGTGAACGCGGCGACGGATCCGACGGAGAGGTCGATGTGACCCATGATGATGACCATCACCATGCCGATGGCCAGGATCAGGATGTACGAGTACTGGTTGACGACGTTGATCAGGTTGCCGGAGGACAGCGTCAGTCCGGTGCCCTTGAAGATCCACGTCAGCACCTGGAAGACGACCAGGATCACGACCAGGCTGCCGAGGATGCCGAACTGACGGAGGGTCGACTGCCCTCCCCCGAACATCTTCGTGATGTCCTTGAAGTGGAAGCCGCGCTTCGTTGCGGTGGTGTCGGTGGTCATGCGGATGCTTTCTGGGTCGCGGAGGTCATGCTGCGCATGAGGTCCTCAGGTGTCGCCTGGTCGGCCGGGATGCAGTCGGTGACCCGACCTTCGAAGACGGTGTAGATGCGGTCGGAGATGCCGAGGAGTTCGGGGAGCTCGCTGGAGATGACGATGACGCCCTTGCCCTGAGCCGCGAGTTCGTTGATGATCGCGTAGATCTCGTACTTCGCACCGACGTCGATGCCACGCGTGGGCTCGTCGAGGATGAGCAGGTCGGGGTCGGTGAACATCCACTTCGCCAGCACGACCTTCTGCTGGTTCCCACCGGACAGCTTGCCGACACCCTCTTCGACGGAGGGCGTCTTGATGCGAAGCGCCTTGCGATAGCGCTCAGCCACCGAGAACTCCTCACGGGAGTCGACGACGCCGTTGTGCGCGATCTTCGAGAGCTTCGCCGCGACGATGGACCGCTTGATCGTGTCGAGCAGGTTGAGTCCGAGCACCTTGCGGTCCTCGCTGACGTACGCGAGCCCGTGCTTGATCGCCGAGGCGACGTCGTGCAGGGCGACCTCCTGGCCGTCCTTGATCAGGGTGCCGGAGAGGAAGGTGCCGTAGGAGCGCCCGAAGATGCTCATCGCGAACTCGGTGCGCCCCGCACCCATGAGACCGGCGATGCCGACGACCTCGCCGCGGCGCACGTTGATGTTCGAGCCCTTCACGACCATGCGCTCCGGCACGGTCGGGTGCTGCACCCACCAGTCCTTGACCTCGAAGAACACCTCGCCGATCTCGGGCGTGCGATCCGGGTACCGGCTCTCGAGCGAGCGGCCGACCATGCCGCGGATGATGCGGTCCTCGTTGATCTCGCCGCGGGAGATGTCGAGCGTCTCGACCGTGCGGCCGTCTCGGATGATCGTGATCTCGTCGGCGATCTGCTCGATCTCGTTGAGCTTGTGGCTGATCATGATCGACGCGATGCCCTTGGCCTTCAGCCCCAGGATCAGGTCGAGCAGGTGCTGCGAGTCGTTCTCGTTGAGGGCAGCGGTCGGCTCGTCGAGGATGAGCAGCTTGACGTCCTTGTTCAGCGCCTTGGCGATCTCGATGAGCTGCTGCTTGCCGACGCCGAGGGTCTTGATCGGCACGTCGGGGTCTTCGCTCAGCCCGACGCGGGCGAGGAGCTCGATGGCCCGCTCCTTCTGAGCCGTCCAGTCGATGCGTCCGCCGCGCTGGATCTCGTTGCCGAGGAAGATGTTCTCGGTGACCGAGAGTTCGGGGATGAGCGCGAGCTCCTGGTGGATGATCGCGATACCCGCCTGCTCGCTGGCCGCGATGTCCCTGAACCGCTGCTCCTCACCGTAGAGCAGGATCTCGCCGTCGTAGGTTCCGTAGGGGTAGACCCCGGACAGAACCTTCATCAGGGTCGACTTCCCGGCGCCGTTCTCCCCGCAGATCGCGTGGATCTCGCCGGCGCGGACGGTGATGGAGACGTCGGCCAACGCCTTGACCCCCGGGAACTCCTTGGTGATGCTGCGCATCTCCAAGATGGGGCCCGACACGGTAGGCAACGTTGCTGTGGTGCTCACGGATCTTCCTCGCGACGTGCGGTCACCTTCGATGTGACCGTTCACATCGGTATATCGTCGTCTTCCGTGGGACCGGTGTCAAGTCGGCACCGGCAATTCGAATCCGGACCGTGACACTGTTGCTGCCGGCGCCATCTCGATCCACCACGCGACGGCACGGATCGAAAGGATTCGATGAATTCGAGCGGCGCGCCAGCGCTGCACGGAACGCGTCAGCGGATCGCGGCGGACTCGCGCGCGCGCAGGATCGTCTGCAGCGGCCCGAACGTCGGCGGCTGCTCCCCCCGGATCTGCGCGAGCAGGATGCGCACTGCTCGACGACCGAGCTCGGGGAAGTCCTGGTGCACGGTGCTGAGCGTGGGAGCAACGTGCGCCGCGACCGGGATGTCGTCGAAGCCGATGACGCTCACATCGTGCGGCACCCGCACACCGGAATCACGGAAACCGTGCATCAGCCCGATCGCCATCAGATCGTTCGCGGCGAACACCGCAGTGAAGTCACGCCGGAGCGACAGCTCCTTGCCGGCGAAGTAACCGAAGTCGGCCGTCCAGTCGCCGCGGATCGGCGGGAACGTCGGCAGATCGGCCTCGCGCAGACCGTCGAGATAGCCGCGCATCCGCGACTCCGCCTCGATCCAGTCCTGGGGACCGGCCAGGTGCAGGATGTCGCTGTGACCGAGCGAGATCAGGTGCTCGGTCGCCGCTTTGGCACCCGCGACCTGATCGGCGGACAGGCTCACGCCATCGGAACCCGAAGCCGTCTGCAGGGTCACGAACGGCATGTCGACCGACATGCCGCGCAGCACATGGAACACCCGCACCTGCGGGGCGAGCACCACGATGCCGTCGGCCTGCTCACGCGACAGCTGCCGCACCGCATGGCCGATGGCCTCCGGCGTCGTGTCGGCGAGGTTCAGGGTCGAGACCGAATAGCCCTCCTCCCGCGCCGCATCCTCGATGCCGGCGATGGACGAGGTGGGTCCGAACTCGCCGATCGTCGCGGACAGGATCCCCAGCATGTTCGACTTGCTGGTGACCAGGGCGCGCGCGGCGAGGTTCGGCCGGTAGTCGAGGACCGAGATGGCATCGAGCACCTTGGCCTTCGTCTCGGGCCGGATGCTCGGATGATCGTTGAGCACGCGGGACACGGTCTGATGCGAGACACCGGCGAGGCGGGCGACGTCGCGGATGCTCGGCAGGCGGGCGCGCTCGGAGGCGGTGGACATCACTTGCCTCCTTGCGTGTGCACGGTCACATCCCCACTACATTATGTCGGTCGACGCCGGTGCGTGCACCTCTCGACGGCGGGACCGTCGCCGAACGGCTTGTGCCCGGGCACCGGAACGACCCCCCGGTTTCGTCGGGCGGCACCGGATCCGCTCCGGCCCGCATGGCATGGTGACGACGTGGACACTCTGCTGCGCGGCGGGCGCGTGATCGACCCGAAGACGGAGACCGACCGGATCACCGATCTGCTGATCGCGGGCGGGCGGGTGGCGGCGGTCGGCGACGGGCTCACGGCGCCACCCGATGGCGAGGTCGTCGATGCCGCCGGCCTCATCATCGGGCCGGGTTTCGTCGACCTGCACAGCCACGTGCACTCGATCGCGGGGCACCGGCTGCAGGCGATGGACGGTGTCACCACCGCCCTCGACCTCGAAGCAGGGCTCATGCCGATCGCCGAGGCTCTCGCGCGCGCCGCGGCCGACGGGCGCCCCCTGAACTACGGGTTCTCGGCCTCCTGGTCGCAGGCACGGGCATACGCGCACCTCGACCGGGTGCCCGTCGCCGACTTCACCGCGTCGATGGATCTGCTCGGCACGCCCGAGTGGCAGCGCTCCTCCTCCCCCGCGGAACGCCGCCGCTGGCTCGGTCTGCTCGAAGACGAGCTGGGGGCGGGGGCTCTCGGCATCGGCGTTCTCATGGGATACGCACCACGGTCCGATCCCGACGAATATCTCGACCTCGCACGTCTGGCCGCCGCAGCGCACGCCCCGACCTTCACGCACGTGCGGGAGCTGATCGAAGCCGACCCCCGCACGCCGATCGACGGCTCGGAAGAGCTCGTGCGCGCCGCTGCCGAGACCGGGGCCGCGATGCACCACTGCCATGTGAACAGCACCTCGCTGCGCCACGTCGACCGCGTGCTGGGCCTGCTCGACCGCAGCCGCGCCGCCGGATCCCGCGTCACCGTCGAGGCGTACCCCTACGGGGCCGGCAGCACGGCGATCGGCGCCTTCTTCCTGGCGCCGGAGAAGCTCCCAGGCCTCGGCATCACTCCACGGTCTCTCGTGCTCGTCGACACCGGCGAGCGCATCGCCGATGAGGCCCGCCTGCGCGAGGTACGCGCGACGGACCCCGGCGCCACCTGCATCGTCGCGTTCCTCGACGAGGGCGACCCGTTCGACCGCGCACACCTGCACCGCGCCCTGGCCTACCCGGATTCGATCGTGGCGAGCGATGCGATGCCGATCTCGTGGAACGCGAGCGGCGGACGCACCGTGTACGAACAGCGCGACTGGCCGCTCCCCGCGGGCGGCCACACTCATCCGCGCACCGCGGGCACCTTCGCGAAGTCGTTGCGGCTCATGGTTCTCGAGAGCGGCACGTGGAGCTGGCTCGAGGCCTTCCGCCGCTGCTCGTTCCTCCCCGCGCGGGTCCTGGACGAGGTCTCGTCCGGCGTGCGGGGCAAGGGACATCTGGCGGTCGGCGCGGATGCCGACATCGTGGTGATCGACCCGACGACGTTGACCGACAGGGCGAGCTACGCCGACCCGATCCGACCGTCGCGGGGCGTTCGGGAGCTCTACGTCCACGGCACTCGCGTCGTGCACGAAGGAGAGATCGTGACCGCAGCCCTACCGGGCCGCGCCGTACGAGGGGATGCCGCATGAACGACGACCTGCAGGAGTTCTTGGACGCCACCGCCGCAGACCTGGGCGTCCCCGGCGCGGTGGTCGGTGTGATCGACGGGGATCGGGAGCTCATCGCGACGACCGGCGTCGCCGCGGTCGATACCGGCGCCGCGGTGACGGAGAGCACCCTGTTCCAGGTCGGCTCGACCTCGAAGACCTTCACGGGAACCGTCGCGATGCACCTGGTCGAGAACGGCGCGCTCGACCTGGACACACGCGTGGTCGACGTGCTCCCCGACTTTCGTCTCGCCGACGGGGAGGCCCTCGCGGCGCTGCGCATCCGGCACCTCCTCACGCATTCCGGAGGGTTCCTGGGTGACGCGGATGATCGGCCAGGGTGGGATGACGACGCCCTCGCCCGCAACGTGGCCACCTTCTCCGATCTTCCGCAGTTCTTCGCGCCCGGTACCATCGCCTCGTACAGCAACGCCGGCATCCGGCTGCTGGGTCGCGTGATCGAGACGATCACGGATGAGACGTTCGAGCAGGCGGTGCAGCGCGTCGTCCTCGATCCGCTGGGCATGACGGAGACGTTCTTCTTCCCGTGGGACGTGATCGCTCGCCCCCATGCGGTGGGGCACGTCCCCGGCGAGAACGGAGCGATGGCGACCTTCCCGCACTGGCCCCTGACTCGCGACATCGCGGCCGAGGGCGGCATCGTGTCGTCGGTGCGCGATCAGCTCGCCTACGCCCGTTTCCAGATGCGCGGCGAGTCCGAGGGCACGCCACCCGTGGGCGACGCGACCCGGCTCCTGATGCAGCAGCCCCACCTCGCCGCCGGTCCGCCCATCGACGCGATCGGTCTGCCCTGGCTGCTCAGCCGACACGGTTCGGCTCGCGTCGTGATGCATGGGGGGAACATCTCCGACACGCAGCTGAGCGAGTTCGTGATGGCTCCGGAGGAAGACCTGGCCGTCACCGTGCTGACCAACAGCGGCAGCGGCAAGGCACTCGGGGCGCAGCTCGTCGACTGGTGCTTCGCACGGCTTCGCGGCATCGAGAAGCCCCCCGAGACGGCGGAGCTGCACGCGGTGGAGCTGCTCGAGGAGATGGTCGGCACCTACGACGCCGGGCAGTGGCGCTACGACGTCACCCGTGTCGGCGATGCGCTCGAGTTCGCGATGGTGCTGCGTGAGGACATCGCCGCCCTCGGTATCCCGGCCCGCCCGCCGCTGCGGCTACGCGTGCGCGCCGACGGCGCCCTCATCACCGACGCCGATCAGCCCGTCGGGCGCGTGCTCGACGCGGCTGAGGGTGGTCCCGAGCTGCTCCACGTGGGCATGCGCGCCGTGCGACGCCGCTGACCGCCGATCCTTCGTCCGGGCGCACCAAGGTCTGGAGAAGTCTCGTCGCCGGGCACCAACGAGGCGATGGAGCACGCGAATAGTCTCGGCCCCATCGCCGTCGCCCGAAGACGACGGCCCCACTCGACGAAGAGGAGCGCACGTGTCCGACCTGAACGAAATCGGCAGCTGGGTGCGGGAGAACCTTCCCACGATGCTGGCCGACGCGCACATCCCCGCGGCATCCGTCGCGATCCTGGCCGGTGGCGAGATCTTCACCACCGCTTCCGGGATCCTCAACCGCAACACCGGCGTCGAAGCCGACGAGGACTCGGTCTTCCAGATCGGCTCGATCACGAAGACGTGGACCGCGACGCTCATCATGCAGCTCGTCGACGAGGGTCTGCTCGACCTCGATGCCCCGGTGCGCGACACCGTGCCCGCGTTCGCGATCGGCGATGACGCGGCGGCGAGCGCGATCACCCCCCGCCAGCTGCTGAGCCACGTGAGCGGGTTCGAGGGCGACCTCTTCAACGACACGGGTGTCGGCGATGACGCGGTCGAGAAGTATCTCGCGACGATCGCCGACGCTCCGCAGCTCTTCGCCCCCGGCGAGCGCTTCTCGTACAACAACGCCGCATTCGTGGTGCTCGGCCGCATCGTCGAGGTGCTGCGCGGCACGTCGTACGACCAGGCACTGCGCACGCACCTCGCCGCCCCGCTGGGCCTCACGCACGTGGCCACGACGGCCGCCGAGGCGATCATGTTCCGTGCAGCGCTCGGGCTCATCCCCGCCGAGAGCGGCGATGAGCCGGTCCCCGCGCCGGTGTGGAGCCTGGTGCGCTCGAACGCCCCGGCCGGATCGATGCTCGCCATGACGGCACGCGACCTCGTGACCTACGCCCGCATGCACCTCGACGGCGGGGTCTCCGCCGACGGCACGCGGGTGCTCTCGGAGCAGAGCGTGCGAGCGATGCAGGAGCGGCAGGTCGATCTGCCGGAGCTCGGCCTGATGGGCGATGCCTGGGGCCTCGGCTGGGAGATCTTCGACTGGGACGGCGGACCCGTGATCGGGCACGACGGCGGCACGATCGGACAGAACGCGTTCCTGCGGATGGTCCCTGGCGCGGGGGTCGCGGTGGCCGTGCTCACGAACGGCGGGCGCACGGTCGACGCCTATCACGCGATCACATCGAAGGTGCTGGCGCCTCTCGCCGGGGTCACCGTACCCACGCTCCCCTCGGTTCCGGAGTCACCGGTGCCGATCGACCTCGAACGGGTGCTGGGCACCTACTCGTCGTCGGTCTCCGACTCGACGGTGCGTGTCGACGACCAGGGTCGCATCTGGCTGGAGCGCACCATGAAGGGCATCTTCGCCGAGCTGGGTCCGGCTCCCGAACCGGTGGAGCTCGTCGGCTGGGCCGGCGACACCCTGCTCCCGCGCGAACCGCAGAACGGCATGCACATGCCGCATGCGTTCGTCGGCGACGACGGCAGCGGCCGCGCGCTGTACCTGCACACCGGACGCGCCGATCGCCGGGTGGACGCGTGACCATCACGACGACCCCGGCATCCGAGACGTCCGCGCAGATCGCCGAGATCTTCGCCGGCGCGGGAGCCACGGGCTTCCTGCACGCGCGGGAGATCGGCGTGGCCGACGGTCCCGAGGTGACCGTCGGCGCCGACGAACCGGTGGTGCTCGCCTCGGTCTTCAAGATCCTGGTGCTCACCGCCTACGTGCGGGCGGTCGCCGCGGGCGAGCTCGACCCGACGGCCCGCACGACCGTGACGGCGCGCTACCGGATCGGCGGCGTGGGCACCGCCGGCTTCGCGGACGACGTCGAGGCCAGTTGGCGCGACCTGGCGCTGAACATGATGTCGATGAGCGACAACGCGGCGACCGACGTGATCTACCACCGCCTCGGAACCGAGGCGGTGGACCGGGTCATCGCCGACCTGGGGTTGGCGGACACCCGACTCATCGGATGCTGCGAGGACCTGTTCGCCTCGGTGATCGCCGACCTCGGCGGTACCCCGGACAGCCACCTGGACGAGCTGTTCACCGGCGCGACCGCAGAGCAGATCCTCGCGCTCGACGCCGTGCAGCCGCTGCGGACCTCGCACTCCACGCCGCGGGATGTCACCACACTGCTGAACGCCCTGTGGACCGACACCGCAGCCCCGGCCGAGGCCTGCCGTCAGGCGCGCGACATCATGGCGCTGCAGATCTGGCCGCATCGGCTGACCGCCGGATTCCCCGGCGAGGTGCGCATCGCCGCGAAGACCGGCACGCTGCCCACCTGGCGCAACGAGGCCGGCGTCGTGACCTATCCCGACGGCCGTCGGTACGCGGTGGCCGTGTTCACCCGGGCCGCCTCGCTCGCCGACCGGCAGCCGCTCGTCGACGCCTCGATCGGCCGTGCCGCCTTCGCCGCCGTCGAGGCCCTGCGCACACAGACCGTCTGATCCGCACTCCCCCCTGCACCACCGCACTCCCCCTGCACGACCCACCTGCACCATCCCGAACACTGCTGGAGGCTTCTGATGCGTTCTCGTACCCCGCTGATCGCGCTGCTCGGCGCTGCGGCGCTCGCCCTGACATCCTGCGCCGCGGGCGCCCCACCGAGCGGAGGCGACGGCGCCGACGGCGTGCTCGCCGACGGCAAGACCTTCACCTCGGTGATCTCCACCGATCCGGGCAGTCTCGATCCGTTCGTCACCGTGATGTCGGTGGCGCGATCCATCGACCGTTTCCTCTACGCACGGCTCGTGGAAGTGCTGGAGGACGGCAGCATCGCCTCAGGCCTCGCCGACTCCTGGGAGGCGGACACGATCACGGCGACCTTCACGCTGCGCGACGGCATCACCTGTGAAGACGGCACCCCGCTGACGGCGACCGATGTGGCGGCGAACATCACCCACATCGGCGACCCCGCCAACGGCTCTCCTCTGGTCGGGCTGCAGGTGCAGCCGGGCACCAGTGCCGTGGGTGACGACGCCACCGGCACCGTGACGGTCACCAGCGGACGACCGGACTCGTTCCTGATCGAGAACATCGGGAGCATCTCCATCGTCTGCGGCTCGGTGATCGACGACCCGGATGCGCTCGCGAAGGGCGCCGGCGCGACCGGGATGTTCACCATGACCGAGGTCGTGCCGAACAGCCAGTACACGCTGACCCGCCGCGACGACTTCACCTGGGGACCCGACGACTGGGACCCGAAGCAGAAGGGTCTCCCCGACGCGGTGGTGTTCCGGGTGGTCCCGAACGAGACGACCGCCACCAACTTGCTGCTCTCCGGTGAGGTCAACGCCGCTCTCGTGATCGGCCCCGACAACCAGCGCCTGAAGGACGCGGGCCTGTTCCACACCGAGATCCCGACCCCGGCGGGGCAGTTCATCTTCAATCAGGCGGAGGGACGCCCCACGGCTGATCAGGCCGTGCGCGAAGCGCTGATCGAAGCCCTCGACCTCGACCAGATGCGCCAGGTGCTCGGCAGCGGCGCCGGCACCGTTCCGACGGGTCTCGTGACCGTGTCGCCGAATCCCTGCCGCGCCGACGTGCTCACGGGCTTCATGCCGGAGTTCGATGCGAAGGCCGCCGCCGCCGCCCTCGACAGCGCCGGCTGGAAGGCCGGCAGCGACGGGGTGCGCACCAAGGACGGCGAGACGCTGACGCTGCGCATGATCTACTCCTCGCAGCTCGGCGACGCCGGCAACGCGTCGGCGGAGCTCGCCCAGGCCGCGTGGAAGGATCTCGGAGTCGACATCACCGTCGCCGCCGTGGACTCCCCGACGCTGAGCGAGACCCTGTTCTCCACCGGCGACTGGGACATCTCGGCCGCACCGCTCACGGTCTCGCTGCCCAGCATGCTCGTGCCGTTCTACTCCGGTCCGACACCGCCCAACGGCACCAACTTCGCCTCCATCGACAACCCGGAGTACACCGACGCCGTCACCGCGGCATCCGCCAAGGCCGGCAGCGAAGGATGCGACGACTGGGGCGCCGCGGAACAGGCCCTGTACGCGACGACCAGCGTCGTGCCGTACGCGAACATCAACCGCTCGACCTTCGCGACCAAATCGACGTTCACCGAGGGCGACGGCATCGACCCCACGTCGATCCGCATGTACGAGTAGACCGAAGACCGGAGACAGCCGATGGCCAGCACCACCGCCACGCAGGCGATACTGATCAGATCCGCACGGTCGGACAACCCGTGGGTGTCCTTCCTGGTCCGGCGCGGAGGGCAGTTCGTGCTCTCGGTGTGGGTGCTGGTCACGGCTGCCTTCCTCATGATCCACCTCGTGCCGGGCGACCCGGTGCGCGCTGCCCTCGGGCTGAACGCCCCGGCCGAGCTGGTCGAGGCCCGACGCGCGGCGCTCGGCCTCGACCAGCCGCTCATCGTGCAGTACTTCCGCTACATCGGGGGCCTGTTCACGGGCGACATGGGCTCCTCGATGATCACCAGTCAGCCGGTCTCCGAGATCATCGCCACCCGACTCCCCGCCACGCTGCAGCTCGCCGTGCTCGCTGTCGTGCTCGTGCTCCTGGTCTCGGTCCCCCTCGGGGTGACGATGGCCGTCGCCACCCGCGGCGGGCGGCGACGTGGCCTCGAACTCGCCTTCGCGACCGGATCGGTCATCCTGGCCGCGATTCCCGAGTTCCTGCTCGCCGTCGGTCTCGTCTACGTCTTCGCGGTGTCGCTGGGCTGGTTCCCGGTGGCGGGCAACACCGCGCCGTTCTCGCTCGTGCTGCCCGTGGTGGCGCTCGCGGTCGGACCGATCGCCGTGTTCTCCCGCATCATCCGGGTCGAGGTGCTCTCGGTGCTCGGTCAAGACTTCATCCGCACCGCACGGGCGAAACGTCTGGCCCCGCACCGCATCTACTCGCGCCACGCGCTGCCGAACTCCATGACCGCGACCCTCACCCTCACCGGCCTGCTCCTGACCGGCATGGTCGCCGGCACCGTGCTGGTGGAGAACGTCTTCGCCTGGCCGGGCCTTGGCACCATGATCGTGCAGTCGATCCTCAGCAAGGATTACTCCGTCGTGCAGGGCATCGTGCTCGTCTACGGGGTCGGGGTGCTCGTCGTGAACCTCGTGATCGACGTGATCCTCGCGCTCCTCGATCCTCGCTCCACCATCAGGGAGGCATGATGTCGGCACGCACCGCCTGGTCGGGCATCGTCCGTTCACCCCTCGGGATCACGGCTCTCAGCCTGATGCTCCTCGTCACCCTCGGCGCGATCTTCGCCCCGATCATCTGGGGTGCGCAGGCCGAGCAGGTGAATCCGGCCGCCATCACCCAGGGCCCCAGCGCCGAGCATCTGCTGGGCACCGACACCCTCGGACGCGACGTGCTCGCCCGTGTCCTGGTCGCGACCCGGCTCTCCGTGGTGCTCGCGGTGATCGCCGTGATCATCGGGGTGGTCGCGGGCACCCTCCTCGGCACGGCGCCGTCGGTGCTCCCCCGGTGGCTCGGACGCCCGATCGTCGGGTTCGTCAACATCGCGGTCGCCTTTCCCGGGCTCCTGCTCGCCCTGTTCTTCGCGGTCATCTTCGGCGTCGGCTCCACGGGCGCCGTGCTTGCGATCGGATTCGCGATGGCTCCGCAGTTCGCCCGACTCACGCAGACCCTGTCGGCCGCGATCGCGGGCCGCGACTTCATCTCCGCCGCCCAGGTCGCCGGCGTCTCGCGCTTCCGCATCCTGATCCGCCACGTCCTGCCGAACATCGGCGAACCGCTCATCGTGAACGCGACAGTGGCGGCCGGCTCGGCGCTGCTCGCCTTCGCCGGGCTGTCGTTCCTCGGCCTCGGCGTGCAGGTGCCCGAGTACGACTGGGGCCGACTGCTCGGCGAGGGTCTGAACCGCATCTACTTGAACCCGGCGGCCGCCCTCGGCCCCGCCGTGGCGGTCGTCATCGCGGGACTCGCGTTCAACCTCCTCGGCGAGACCGCGGCCGCAGCCCTCGGCGGACGATCCGCCAGGCGCCGGCACCGTCTCCCCGCCGTCGCGCTCCCCGGCGCGAGCACACCCGGCGCCGCCCAGCCCGCGCAGGTCGACGGTGAAGAAGTGGTGCTCCTCGTCGACGACCTGCGCGTCTCCTTCCCGACGCCGGCCGGCTGGGTCACCCCGGTGCGCGGCGTCTCGTTCACGATCTCGCGCGGTGAGGCGATCGGTGTCGTCGGCGAATCCGGCTCGGGCAAGAGCCTCACCGCGCTCGCGGCCGCCCGCCTCATCGAACGCCCGGGTCATGTCGCCGCCGCCCGCCTCGACTTCTGCGGCACGCCGTTGATGACCACATCGGACCGCGCGGTGCGGAGCCTGCTCGGCACCTCGCTCTCGATGGTGTTCCAGGACCCGATGACCTCGTTCAATCCGACCAGGCGCATCGGATCGCAGCTCGCCGAGGCCGCCTCCGAGCACCAGGACATCACCCGGAAGCAGGCCATGGATCGGGCGATCGAACGCCTGCAGTCGGTCCGGGTGCCCGCGGCCACCCGACGCGCCCACCAGTACCCCCACGAGTTCTCCGGCGGCATGCGACAGCGCGCCATGATCGCCATGGGACTCATGAACCACCCGCGTCTGATCATCGCGGATGAGCCGACGACGGCGCTCGACGTGACCGTGCAGCGGCAGGTGCTCCAGCTGTTGGCGGGCGTGCGCCGCGACACCGATGCGGCCATCCTGCTGATCAGCCACGACATCGCCGTGGTCGCCCAGACCTGCGACCGCGTGCTGGTCATGTACGCGGGCCGCATCGTCGAGGACCTGCCTGCGGCCACGCTGCACACAGACGCCCGGCACCCGTACACGCGAGCCCTGCTCGAGGTCGTTCCCGAGCTCGACGCCGACCGCAGCGAGCCGCTCAAGATGATCCCCGGCCGTCCCCCGGCTCCCGGGGCGTTCCCGGTCGGCTGCGCGTTCGCCGCCCGCTGTCCTCTCGCGACCGATCTCTGCCGCGAGAGCGATCCCGAGCTGGTGGCGGATGCCGATGGACACCGCGTCGCGTGCTGGCACCCGGTGGAGGGCGAGGCCCCGGTCCCGGTGGCGATCGCCACGGTCGCCGACGAGACGACCGCAGAAGAGGAAGAGACGGTCCTGCGATGAGCGAGCTGCGTTTCGATCAGGTCAGCGTGCGCTACGGCACGCATCGTTCCGGCCTCACCGCCGTCGACGACGTCTCGCTCGTGGTCCCATCCGGATCCGTCGTCGGACTCGTCGGCGAGTCGGGATCCGGAAAGTCGACCCTGGCCCGCGCGGCGATCGGGCTGGCCCCGATCAGCGAGGGGACCATCACGCTCGACGGCGTGGACGTGCGGACCTTCCGTCGTCGTCGCCCGATCCAGATGGTGTTCCAGGATCCGTTCTCCTCACTCGATCCGCGCATGACGATCGGCGAGTCGATCGCCGAGGCGCTGCCGCGTGACATCCGCGGTGCGAACGCCCGGCGCACCGAGGTCGCCCGTCTGCTCGACCTCGTGAGCCTCGACGCCGACCGCGCGCAGTCGCTCCCGGCCGCGCTCTCGGGCGGACAGCGTCAGCGCATCGCCCTGGCCAGGGCGCTCGCCGCCCGGCCCGAGGTCGTGATCGCCGACGAGATCACCTCAGCACTCGACGTGTCGGTGCAGGGCTCCGTGCTCAACCTCGTGCGGGAGCTGCGTGGCGAGCTCGACCTCACGATGCTGTTCATCTCGCACAATCTGTCTGTCGTGCGCTACCTGAGCGACCACATCGCGGTGATGTACCTCGGGCGCATCGTCGAGTTCGGGCCCACCGAGCAGGTGCTCGCCGACCCGCAGCACCCGTACACGCGGGATCTGCTGCAGGCGGCGCCCACCCGGCACGGGAACCTGCTCGCGGTCGATCCGCTCGCACCGATCGATGTCGAGCCGGCCGATCCGCACGCGCCGCCCAGCGGATGCCGCTTCCACCCGCGGTGTCCGATCGGCCCGGCCGCACGACCCGACCGTCAGATCTGCGTCATCGCGGAGCCTCCGCTGCCCGCGGGCACGGCGGGCGCTGCCTGTCATTTCGCGGGGACGCCTGCCGACGCCGCGCTCGGGACTGTGCCCACCTCCCAAAGCATCCCCCTGGTTTCGGCCGCGACCACAACACGGTCCCCGCTCTCAGCGGACACAGTGGACTGACCATCGATTGGAGCTCTCATGAACCGCGTCACCGTCGACGACCTGCTCTCCGTCCGCACGCCCGAGCAGCCCGCGCTGTCTCCGGACGGCACCCGCATCGCCTTCGTGCTGCGGACCACCGACCGCGACGGCGACCGCGACGCACGGGCGCTGTGGCAGGTTCCGGCCGCGGGCGGAACCCCCTCCGCGCTGACCTACGCGACGGCGGACTCGACGCCGGTATGGAGCCCGGACGGCTCGCAGCTGGCGTTCCTGCGCGCGCAGGACGGCCCCGCGCAGATCTGGCTCCTCCCGGCTGCCGGTGGCGAGGCGCGCAACCTCACGACTCTCCCCCTCGGCGCCGGCGCCCCCGCCTGGAGCCCCGACGGACAGCGCATCGCCTTCACGGCGCCGGTCGACGGCGCCGCGCTCCCCGGCGAGGGCGCGGAGACCATCCTCGCCCGGCGTTCGGCACCGACGGCCACCGACCGTCTCGGCTACAAGGCGGACGGCGCGGGGAACCTCGGCACCCTCGTGCAGCAGGTGCACGTGCTCGACGTCGACTCGGGCGCCGTCACGGTCCTCACCCGCGGATCCTCCCACGCCTCCGAGCCGTTCTGGTCGCCCGACGGCACGCGGATCGCCTACTCGTCGAGTGTCGAGGACGATGCGGACCTGACGATGCGGATCCCCGTGTTCGTGCGCTCCTCCACCGACCCGAACAGCGAGGCCGTGCAGATCAGTGCCGCCGACGTGCAGGCCACAGCGGTCGGCTGGACTCCGGACGGTCGCCACGTGCTGGCGGCCGGACGTCTCGACACCGAGGTCGGCAACGCGGATCTGCTGCTGTTCCCGGTCGACGGCGGAGAGCCGCAGAACATCACGGGAAGCCTCGACCGCAACGTGATGCCGGGTGGCCCCGGCTACCCCGGTGGGATGCCGCGGTTCACCGACGGCGGGGACATCGTGTTCTGCCTGCGTGACAACGGCTACTCGCACGTGTACCGCGTGGCCCCCGACGGGTCGGGCGCTGTGACGCTCGTCGGCGGCACCGCGAACGTGTCCGGGCTGTCGGTCGCCGGAGCATCCGCGGCGATCGTGCTCGCCACACCGGAGTCGTTCGGCGACGTCGCACTCCTGGACCTCGCCGACGGGACGACGAGCGTGCTCACCGGATACGGCACCCCCGACTTCGACCTCGTCCGCGCCGAGGAGCGCCGCTTCACGATCTCGGACGGCACGGTCGTCACCGGATGGCTGCGTCGAGACCCCGACGCCGCAGGGCCTCTCCCGCTGCTGCTCGACATCCACGGCGGCCCGCACAACGCGTGGAACGGCGCGGCCGACGTCATCCACCCGTATCACCAGGTGCTCGCACGACGCGGCTGGGCCGTCCTCACCCTCAATCCGCGCGGCAGCGACGGCTACGGCGACGCCTTCTTCTCCGCAGTCTCCGGAGGGTGGGGCGTCAGCGACGCGAACGACTTCCTCGAGCCGATCGACCAGCTCGTGGCCGAGGGCATCGCGGATCCGGCTCGCCTCGCCGTCACCGGCTACAGCTACGGCGGCTTCATGACCTGCTTCCTCACCTCGCGCGACGACCGCTTCGCCGCTGCCGTCGCCGGAGGTGTGGTCACCGACCTGTTCTCGATGGGAGGCACGTCCGACTTCGGCCACTACCTGTCGTCGAAGGAGAACGGCGGACTGCCCTGGCGCGACGAGGAGCGCATCTCGGCGCAGTCCCCGTTCACGCAGGTCGATCGGGTCACCACGCCCACCCTCATCCTGCACGGAGCGGCCGACGACCGCTGCCCCGTCGGTCAGGCGGAGCAGTGGTTCACCGCCCTGCGCGAACGCGGTGTCCCCACGCGTCTCGTGCTCTACCCCGGCGGTTCTCACCTGTTCGTCCTCTCCGGCGCACCCTCGCACCGGGCGGACTTCTCACAGCGCGTGATCGACTGGGTCGAGCAGTACGCCCCTGCCGCGGGGAAGCCCGTGCGCGCACGGCTCGACGCCCGGCACTGGCAGCAGCGGCTGAGCGCCCTGGCCGTAGCGCACAAGGTTCCTGGGGCGACCCTCGGCATCCTCCGCGTCGGCGAAGAGCCGGTATATGCGCATCACGGCATACTCAATGTGCGCACCGGCATCGAGACCACCGACGACTCCGTCTTCCAGATCGGCTCGATGACGAAGGTGTGGACCGCCTCCGTCGTGATGCGGCTCGTCGACGAGGGCAGGCTCGACCTCGATGCCCCGATCGTCGACTACCTGCCAGAGTTCTCCTCCTCGGATCCCGAGATCACCGGTCGTGTCACGATGCGCCACCTGCTCAGCCACACCAGCGGGATCGACGGCGACGTCTTCACCGACACCGGGCGGGGTGACGACACGCTCGAGAAGTACGTCTCGCTCCTGGACGGGGTCGCCCAGAACCACCCGCTGGGGGCGACCATGTCGTACTGCAATTCGGGGTTCGTGCTCGCGGGCCGCGTGATCGAGAAGATCACCGGCACCAGCTGGGACCAGGCCATGCGCGACCTGCTCATCTCGCCGCTCGGCCTCTCCCATTCCTCCACGCTCCCGGAGGAGGCCATCATGTTCCGGGCGGCCAGCGGCCACACCGAGACCGGCGACGACGGTCCCGTGCTCGCCCCCGCCTGGATGCTCCCGCGCGCGATGGGTCCGGCGGGACTGGTGAACTCCACGACCGCCGACGTGCTCGCCTTCGCCCGCATGCACCTCACGGGGGGACTCGCCGCCGACGGCACGCGGGTGCTGTCGGAGGAGAGCGTGCGACGGATGCAGCAGCGGGAGGTCGACATGCCCGATCCGTACTCGCTCGGAGACGCCTGGGGCGTGGGGTGGATCCTGTTCGACTGGGACGGGCGCCGACTCTACGGTCACGACGGGAACACCATCGGCCAAGCCGCGTTCCTGCGCATCCTGCCGGACGAGCAGCTCGCGGTGACGATGCTCACCAACGGCGGCAACACGCATGACCTGTATGCCGAGCTGTTCGACGAGATCTTCTCCGAGCTCGCGGATGTGCACGTGCCGGCGGGCCTCACCCCTCCGGAGGAGCCGTTCGCCGACGACTTCTCCGAGTTCGAGGGCATCTACGACCGCTCCGGGGTCCGCACCGAGATCTTCCGCGGTGACGAAGGTCTCCGCATGCGCACCACGCTCAACGGCCCCCTCGCCGCGCTGCTCCCCGACCCGGTGCAGGAGCACCCGCTGGTCCCGGTGCGTCACGGCGAGTTCGTGATGCGGCCGGAGGGCGAGCAGGGGTGGCATGCCGTGGTCTTCTACTCCCTGCCCACCGGCGAGCGCTACCTGCACCACGGCGTCCGCGCGGCGCCGAAGGTGTCGTGATGAGCGTGCAGGCGGACGTGGACCTCGACCGGGTCCTGGCCGACATCGAGACCCTCGTCTCCTGCGAGTCCCCCTCCGACGACCTCGACGCCGTCTCCCGCAGCGCCGATGTCGTCGCATCCCTCGGCGAGCGGCTGCTGGGCGTGGCCCCCGAGCGCATCGTGATCGAAGGGCGCACGCATCTGCGATGGCGGTTCGGCGAACCGGTGGTGCTGGTCCTCGGTCATCACGACACGGTCTGGCCGCTCGGCTCGCTGCGGAGACTTCCGTTCCGCCTCGACGACGGCGTGCTGCGGGGGCCGGGATGCTTCGACATGAAGACCGGCGTGGCGATGGCATTGCATGCCGTGGCGGCGCTGCCCGACCGCACCGGCGTCAGCATCCTGATCACGGGTGACGAGGAACTCGGTTCGCCGAGCTCACGCGCACTGATCGAGCAGGAGGCGCTCGGCTGTGCCGCGGCCCTCGTGCTGGAGGCCGCGGCCGAGGGCGGCGCCGTGAAGATCGCGCGCAAGGGCGTCTCGCTCTACCGGGTGCACGTCACCGGCCGGGCGGCTCACGCCGGGCTGGAACCGGAGCGCGGGGTGAACGCCGCCGTCGAGGCCGCGCATCTGCTGCTCGCGATCGCCGACCTGGGCGACCGCGCGGCGGGGACCAGTGTGACCCCTACGCTCGTGCGCGCCGGCAGCACCACGAACACGGTGCCGGCCGCGGCGGAGTTCGCGGTCGACGTACGGGTGCGCACAGTGGCGGAGCAGGACAGGGTGGATGCGTCGCTCCGCGGCCTCCCTCCGACGATTCCGGGTGCGTCCGTCCGTATCGAGGGCGGTGCGAACCGACGTCCGTTGGAGCCGGAGTCGTCGGCGCACCTGTTCGCGCAGGCGGTCGCGATCGCCGCGCGCACCGGACTCACTCCGTTCCAGGGCGTCGCGGTCGGCGGGGCCTCCGACGGCAACTTCACCGCAGCGCTCGGCGTGCCGACGCTCGACGGCCTCGGTGCCGTCGGCGGTGGCGCGCACGCCGATGACGAGCACGTGGTGATCGCGATGATCCCCGAACGCACCCTGCTGCTGCAGGAGCTGATCGCCACCGTCCTGGCCGCGCGGGAGACACCGCTCGATCGGGATGCACGGGCCGGAGGAAGGGCATGAGCATGACGGATGCCGCCGCGTTCCGCGCTTCGCCGGAGGAGGCGGCCGATGCCGCGAGCGCCGCAGCCAGGAGAGCGGGAGTGGATATCCGCCTGCTTTCGGAGGTGGACGACTTCGCCCGGGTCGCCGAGCTGTTCCAGAGCATCTGGACGAAGCAGGGCGAGGCCTCTCCCGTCAACGTCGAGACCCTGCGGGCGCTGTCGAAGGCCGGCAGCTACGTGGGCGGCGCCTTCGAGCACGACGAGCTGGTGGGAGCGTGCTTCGGGTTCTTCGCCGCCCCCGGCCAGCGCGCCCTGCACAGCCACATCGCCGGTGTCTCCTCGCGCATGCGGGGCCGCAGCGTCGGCTTCGCCCTCAAGGTGCATCAGCGGGCATGGGCGCTCGACGAGGGGCTGGACGAGATCTCCTGGACGTTCGATCCGCTCATCAGCCGGAACGCGCATTTCAACCTCGTGAAGCTCGCGGCGAGCCCGACGTCGTATCACCGCAACTTCTACGGACACATGGCCGACGCCCTCAACGGCGCGGACGACACCGATCGGATGCTGGTGACCTGGTATGTGCGCGACCCCCGGGTCGTGGCCGCCTGCCACGGCGATCCCGCCGTCTCCGCCGACCGACCCGACGAGGGATTGACCGACGGATCCGCCGACGGATCCGCGCACGTCGAGCCCCTGCTCAGCGTGGGCGAGGATCTCGGGCCGCTCCGTCATCGCACCGACGCGCGCCTGGTGCGCGTGGCGTTGCCGCGCGACATCGAGACCCTGCGTCTGACCGAACCCGCCCGCGCGACCGCGTGGCGTCTGGCGCTGCGGGAGACGCTCGGATCATCGCTGGAGGGTGGAGGTCGCGTGCTCGCGTTCGACCGCTCCGGCGCCTACACCATCGACAGAGGAGAACAGGGATGAAGCTCACCGGATTCGAGCTGCGCGTGATCGAGATGCCCCTGGTATCGCCGTTCCGGACGTCGTTCGGGGTGCAGACCGTGCGCGAGGCGCTGCTGGTCCGCGCGGTCACCGACGAGGCGGAGGGCTGGGGCGAGGGGGTCGCGATGAACGACCCGTTGTACTCCTCCGAGTACGTGGAGGCGAGCGTGGATGTGATCACGCGATTCCTGCTACCGGCGCTCGCGCAGGTGAAGGATCTGGACGCGGGTGGCGTCGCGCCGGCGCTGGCGAAGTTCAAGGGGCACCGCATGTCGAAGGCCGCGGTCGAGCTGGCGATCCTCGATGCGCAGCTGCGCGCGGCCGGAGTGCCGCTCTCCCGCGAGCTCGGTGCCGTGCGCGACCGGGTCGACTGCGGTGTCTCGGTCGGCATCATGGACTCCATTCCCGAGTTGCTCGACGCCGTCGGCGGATACCTCGACGAGGGGTACGTGCGCATCAAGCTGAAGATCGAACCGGGATGGGACATCGACCCCGTGCGCGCGGTGCGGGAGCGCTTCGGCGACGACGTGCTGCTGCAGGTCGACGCGAACACCGCGTACCACCGCGGCGACGCCCGGCATCTTGCCAAGCTCGACCCGTTCGACCTGCTCCTGATCGAACAGCCCCTCGACGAGGAGGATCTGCTCGGCCACGCGCAGCTCGCCCGGGCCATCACGACTCCGGTGTGCCTCGACGAGTCGATCGTGTCGGCCCGCGCGGCGGCGGATGCGATCGCCCTCGGCGCGTGCTCGATCGTGAACATCAAGCCCGGCCGCGTCGGCGGATACCTCGAAGCGCGTCGCATCCACGACGTGTGCGTGGCCAACGACATCCCGGTGTGGTGCGGCGGGATGCTCGAGACCGGGATCGGCCGTGCGGCGAACGTCGCTCTCGCGGCGCTGCCGGGCTTCACGCTCCCCGGCGACACCTCGGGTTCGGGCCGCTACTACTCCCGCGACATCACCGAGCCGTTCGTCGTCGAAGACGGCACGCTCACGGTTCCGACGGGCCCGGGGATCGGTGTCACCCCGGACCAGGCTGCGCTGGACGCCGTGACGGTCCGCACCGAGTGGATCGCCGTCTGAGCACAGGATGACCGCCCGAGCGGGGCACGACGATCCTGTCGAGATCGACCAAGAGTCGATACGATTTCGTCGTGCCCCACAGCTCCGCGACCGGCGGTCTCCCCCTACCCTGGGCCCTGTGCTCATGTCCGTGACGACCAGGCCCCGCGCCAGCCTCGGCCGGGTCATCGAAGACCTCGGCAACACCCTGCTCGAGGTCGTGAGCGGTGCGGCCGACGACGACGCCGAGATCGAGACGGTCGTCATCCACGACGTCCTCGACGACGCCATGCCGATGCGCGGTGCCCTCGTCCTCGGCGTCGGGCTGAGCGACCCCGAGGAGATCGCCGCACTGCTGCAGACCCTCGCCGCCCAGCACGCCTCCGCCCTCGTGCTACGCGCCCCGGTGCGCGCCGAGCAGCCGGTGCGCGATGCGTCCGAGGCCACCGGCATCCCTGTCCTCGCCCTCACCCGCGGGGCGTCGTGGGCACAGTTGGCCGCGATGCTGCGCTCGCTCATCGCCGAGGGCGACGTCGGCGATCAGGGAGCCACCACGCTCGGCGGGATGCCTTCCGGCGATCTCTTCGCCCTCGCCAACGCGATCGCCACCCTGTTGAACGCACCGGTCACGATCGAGGACCGCAACTCCCGGGTCGTCGCGTTCTCGGGGCGCCAGCACGAAGCCGATCCGGCACGCATCGAGACGGTTCTCGGACGACAGGTCCCCGAGCGGTTCGCACGCCAGCTCGAAGAGCGCGGGGTCTTCCAGGAGCTGTATCGCAGCGAGGATCCGATCGACGTCGGTCCGGTGCTCAACACCGAGGGCCTTCCGTCCTTCCCCCGCGTGGCCCTGGCCGTGCGCGCGGGCGACGAGATCCTCGGATCGATCTGGGCCGCGGTGCAGGAGCCGCTCTCCCCCGACCGTGTGCGTGCGCTGAAGGACTCCGCCGGCTTGGTGGCCCTGCATATGCTGCGCCTGCGGGCCGGTGCCGATGTCGAGCGCCGGCTGCGCGCCGACCTGCTCGCCACCATCCTCGAAGGGGGTCCGGGTGCGGCGGATGCCACGGCGCGGCTGCGGCTGAACGACCACCGATGCGTGGTCCTCGCGCTGTCCGCGGCGGAAGAGGCCGACGACGAACCATCGGCCGGCGCCCGGGGTGTCGCGGAGAGACAGCACATCGCCGACGCCTTCGCCGTGCACCTGGGCGCGGTCTACCTCCGTTCCGCCGTCGCCGTGATCGGCGATGTCGTGTACGCCGTGGTCGGCACCCGCCCGGAGCAGGGCGATGCCGAATCCGGAGCCGAGCGCAGCGACGCGGACAACCGCGCTGCGCGTGTGGCCACCGACTTCCTCGGTCGGCTCGGAGCGACCAGCGAGATCCGCATCGGCGTCGGCACGGTGGCGGACGAGACCACCGGCATCCCCTCATCCCGCGCGAACGCCGACCGCGCCCTCCGCGTGGTCCGACAGGCCCCGTCGCATGAACCGGTGGCACGCTTCACCGCTGTGCAGATGGAGGCACTGCTGGTCGAGCTCGGCGACCTCGTGCGTGCACGGGGTGACCAGCCCACCGGCCCCGTCGCCCAGCTCCTCGCCCAGGATCGGGAGAAGGGCACGCACCTGGTCGAGACGCTGCGGGCCTGGCTCGATGCCTTCGGCGATGTCGCGGTGGCCGCGGCCCGGGTCTACACGCACCCGAACACCTTCCGGTATCGGCTGCGCCGACTGTCGGAGATCAGCGGACTCGATCTGACCGATCCGGAAGCCCGGTTCTCGGCCATGGTGCAGCTGCGTCTGCTCGTTCCCCGCGACTGACGCACCCCTCGCACCATCAGGGGACAGCGCCACCTCAGGGACAGGGCCGCATCAGCGGACAGCGCCACCTCAGGGACAGCGCCTGCCCCGCCCCTCCCGGGGACGGGGCCGGCAGAGGCTCGTGGCCCGTCGCCGTCGACACCCGGCAGGGGCGGCTCGTGGCCTCTCCGTCGAGTGCGCGTGATGCCCGCTCGTGGCCGACATCCTGCGTATCTGACACTCATTTCAACACGTATAGGGCATTCAGACCATAGAGTGAGTTTCGATTGATCGATCCGATCAATCCACGCGACCCGAAGAACGTGACGGTGATCGAAATGGCCAACCTCGACGAGACCGACCGACGGATCCTCACGGTGCTCGACACCGACCCACGGCGCCCGGTGGCCCTGATCGCCCAGGACCTCGGCCTCGCACGCGGCACCGTGCACGCACGTCTCGACCGTCTCGAGTCGGGTGGCTATCTGCGTGCGCACAGCTCGCGCATCCTCCCGCAGGCACTGGGCCGCGGCGTCGCCGCCTCGATCCTCGTCGAGCTCGACCAGCACAAGATCACCGCCGCGATCGAGGCGCTCAGCCGTGTTCCCGAGGTGCTGGAGTGCTTCGCGCCGGCCGGTGACACCGACCTGCTGCTGCGCGTCGTCGCCCGGGACCCGGACGACCTCTACCGCGTCGCCGAGGTGGTGCGGCTGTGCCCCGGCATCCTCCGCACCTCGACGAGCCTGTTCCTGCGCGAGGTCATCCCCTACCGGGTGAGCGCACTGCTGCAGGCGGAGTGAGCGTCTCGCCCGTCAGCCGATGATGCGCGCGCCCGGAACGGGACCGTGCACATGCAGGGGGTCGAGCCCTCCCTCCCGCAGCGAGGACTGCACGTCCTGTGCGGTCTCGGGATCGGGGCACAGCAGGGCCACGGTGGGTCCGGAACCGGAGACGATGCCCTGCAACGCGCCGGCAGCGACCCCCTGACGGATCGTGTCGGCGAGGTCGGGTCGCTCGTAGAGGGCCGCAGCCTGCAGATCGTTGAACAGCGTCTCGGCGAGCCTCACCGGGTCGCCCGACCGGAGCGCCTGCAGCACCGGGATCGGCACGTCGAGCGACAGCGGCGGATCGTCGGCGAGAGCCCCCTCCTCCTCGCGCAGCAGGTCGAGGCGCTCGTAGACCACGGGCGTCGAGAGCCCCTGCTCGCTGGGCACCAGGATCCAGTCGAAGCGTCCGCGCGCGAGTGCCGGGTTGAGCTGATCGCCGCGACCGGTGCCGACCGCCGTGCCGCCGTGCAGCGCGAAGGGCACATCCGCGCCGAGACGCGCGGCGAGGTCGTGCAGGCGCGTCTGCGACAGCCCGGTGCCCCACAGCGCATCGCAGGCGACCAGGGCGGCCGCAGCATCCGCAGACCCTCCCCCCATGCCCCCCGCGACGGGCACACTCTTGCGGATCTCCAGGGCGACTCCGCCGCGATGATCCACGGCCGCGGCGAGCAGCTTGGCCGCACGCATCGCGAGGTTGCGGTCGTCGAGAGGAACCGAGCCGATGTCTTCCACACCCGAGACCGTGACCGAGAAGTCGTCGGCCGGGCGCGCGATCACGTCTTCGTAGAGGGAGACCGCCTGGAACACCGTCGCCAGCGCGTGGTAGCCGTCGTCATGCCGCCCGCCGACCCCGAGGAAGACGTTGATCTTCCCCGGGGCGCGCACGTGCACGGAATCGGTGAACGCGGCATGGCTCATGATCGGGTCACAGCTCCGAGGACTTCGCCCACAGGTTGACGTCGATGGCGCCGGCGAGCTCGTCGATGCGGGCGAGCTCCTCCGTCGTGAAGGCGGGTCCGTTCACCGCCGCGATGTTCTCGTCCAGCTGTTCGGGACGGGAAGCGCCGATCAGTGCGGAGGCCACGACGGGGGTGCGCAGCGTCCACTGCAGGGCGAGCTGCGCGAGCGACTGGCCGCGTCCCTGCGCGACCTCGTTGAGTGAACGCAGCGTCTGCACCGCGTCGTCGGTGAGCCGCCCCTCCGGCAGCGAGCCGCGCTTCTGCGCGCGCTCGGCCGTACCGTCGCCGAGGTACTTGTCGGTGAGCAGCCCCTGCGCCAGCGGCGTGAAGGCGATCGCCCCCAGGCCCGACTGCTCGAGGGTGTCGGTCAGGCCGTCCTCGACCCAGCGGTTGAGGATCGAGTATGCGGGCTGATGGATGACCAGCGGCGTGCCGAGGTCCTTCGCGACCGCGACGGCCTCGGCCGTGCGCTCGGCGCTGTAGGACGAGATCCCGACGTACAGGGCCTTGCCCTGCCGCACCAGGGTGTCGAGCGCGCCGACCGTCTCGGCGATCGGGGTGACCGGGTCGACGCGGTGCGAGTAGAAGATGTCGACGTAGTCGAGACCCATGCGGGTCAAGGACTGCTCTGCACTGGCGAGGATGTACTTGCGGCTCGCGAAGTCGCCGTAGGGGCCGGGCCACATGTCCCACCCGGCCTTCGACGAGATGATCAGCTCGTCGCGGTACGGGCGGAGGTCTTCGGCGAAGATGCGCCCGAAGTTCTTCTCGGCCGAGCCGTAGGGCGGGCCGTAGTTGTTCGCCAGATCGAAGTGCGTGATGCCGCGGTCGAACGCGTGGCGCAGCAGTGCGCGCTGGTTGTCGAGCGGGATGTTGTCGCCGAAGTTCCACCACAGCCCGAGCGAGATCGGGGGCAGGTAGAGGCCGGACGTGCCGACCTGGCGGTAGGCGAACTGCTGGTAGCGGTTCTCGTCCGCCGCATACGGACGGTGCAGCTCGGGGACATCGGGGCGGAAGCGGGGGGAGTCGGTCACGGTGCCAGATTACTGGGTGGGAGCGACGTCGTCGGTGACGATCTCCGCAGCGGCGTCCGCCGCCGGGGCGTGCTGCGCGATGCGCTGGTAGTCCTCGACCGTGAGGTCTTCTCCGCGTGCAGTCGGGGCGACACCGGCGGCGATCAGCACCTCCGACGCCGCGGCCGAGCTGCCGAAGATCCCGGAGAGGGCCTGGCGGAGCATCTTGCGGCGCTGGTTGAACGCCGCGTCCACGATCTGGAACGTGCGGCGACGCTCCTCCTCGGTGCCGCGCTCGCCCTCGGAGCGGTCGAAGCCGACGAGCAGGCTGTCGACGTTCGGCACCGGCCAGAACACCTGGCGGGAGACGTTTCCGGACAGCTTCCACTCCCCGTACCAGGCGGCCTTGACGCTGGGCGAGCCGTAGATCTTCGAGCCGGGCTTCGCGGCCAGGCGCTCGGCGACCTCGGCCTGGACCATCACGACGCCGCGCTGGAGGTAGGCGAAGTTCTCGAGGAAGTGCAGCAGCACCGGCACCGAGACGTTGTAGGGCAGGTTGGCCACCAGCACGGTGGGCTCCCCCGGCAGCGCGGTGATGCGCAGCGCATCCGCATCGACGACCGTGAGCCGATCGGCCTCGACGCCGTGCTCGGCCGCGGTCTGCGCGAGGCGGGCGGCCAGTCGGTGATCGATCTCGACGGCTGTGACGGAGGCGCCGGTCTCGAGGATCGCGAGCGTCAGGGAGCCGAGCCCCGGTCCGACCTCGACCACACGCTCGTGCGGCTGCACGCGGGCCGCCTGCACGATCTTGCGGACGGTGTTCGCATCGGTGACGAAGTTCTGGCCGAGCTTCTTCGTCGGGGTGACGTCGAGCTCGGCGGCGAGGCGGCGGATCTCGGTGGCGCCGAGCAGGGTGACGGTCATCCCCCCATTCTCCCCCACTCCTTCGATGTCCCCCGCCGTCAGTAGTCTTCTCTGGTGCCTTCTCTCGGTGAACTCGTCGCGCCCCGCCGCATGGGCCGAGACTTCCGCTGGCTGCTCGCGTCGTCGTGGACGAGCAACGTCGGCGACGGCGTCGCGCTCGCGGCCGCTCCGCTGCTCATCGCGTCGATGACCTCGTCGCCGATCCTGGTGGCGGCCGGCGCGATCCTGCAGTTCCTCCCCTGGCTGCTCTTCGGCCTGCACGCCGGCGCGATCGCCGACCGCTTCGACCGTCGTCGCCTGGTCATGTTCGCCAACGCCGCCAGAGCCCTCGTGCTCGCAGCTCTCTGCGTGTTCCTCCTCACCGGGGTCGCGAACATCTGGATCGTGCTCGCGGTCGCGTTCCTCTACGGCACCGCCGAGGTCTTCGTCGACACGGCGGGAAGCACGCTGCTGCCCATGCTCGTGAAACCCGCAGACCTCGGCGTCGGCAACGCGCGCCTGCAGGCCGGATACCTGGTCGCGAACCAGTTCGCCGGTCCCCCGCTGGGAGCATTCCTGTTCGCGGCCGGCACGGCGTGGCCCTTCCTGCTCGAGGTCGTGTGCGTGAGCTTCGCCGTGGTGCTCATCTCGCGCATGGCGAAGACGCCCGTCCCGCCCCGGGAGACCGACACCCACCCGCCCGTGCACACCGACATAGCCGAAGGCCTGCGGTGGCTGTGGCGCAACCCGCCGGTGCGGATGCTGGTGCTCATCATCCTGGTCTTCAACATCACCTGGGCGGCCCCCTGGGGCGTCCTCGTGCTGTACGCCACCGAGCACCTGCACATGGGCGCGGTCGGCTACGGTGCACTCACGACGGCATCGGCGGCCGGGGGGATCCTCGCGACCCTCAGCTTCGGCTGGTTGGAACGGCACGTGTCGTTCGCGACGCTGATGCGCGTCGTGCTCTCGCTCGAGGTGCTCATGCACCTGTCTTTCGCACTCACCACCACCGGCTGGGTGGCGCTGGTCATCATGTTCTTCTTCGGCGCCTACGCGTTCGTGTGGGGCACGATCTCCACGACCGTGCGACAGCGGCTCGTCCCCGCCGAGCTCCAGGGCCGGGTGGCATCCGTGAACATGGTCGGCGTCTTCGGCGGCATGGTCGTCGGTCAGGCGCTCGGCGGCGTGATCGCCCAGGTGTGGGGGCTCACCGCCCCGTGGTGGTTCGCCTTCGTCGGCGCAGCCCTCACCCTGCTGCTGGTGTGGAAGCCCATCTCGCAGATCGTGTCGGCGAAGCCCATCGCCGACACCGGTCCCGACGACGCGGAACCCGCGAGTCCGTCGGCGAACGAGCCTCAGGAGTCGAAGGAACCGTAGACCCGCAGGGTGTTCTCGGCGAGCTGGGCGCACAGCTCATCCACGTCGAGGCCGAGCTCTGCGGCCATGAAGCGCACCGTGATCGGCACCAGGTAGGGCGCGTTCGGGCGTCCGCGCAGCGGCACCGGGGTGAGGAACGGCGCATCCGTCTCGACCAGGAGGCGATCGAGCGGGGTGACCTTCAACGCATCGCGCAGATTCTGGGCGTTCTTGAACGTGACGTTGCCGGCGAACGACAGGTGGTACCCGGCGTCGGCGCAGATGCGCGCCATCGCGTCGTCGCCCGAGAAGCAGTGGAACACCGTGCGCTCCGGGGCACCGAGGCGGGCGAGCGTCTCCAGCACCGCGTCGTGTGCGTCGCGGTCGTGGATCTGCATCGCGATGCCGTGCTTCTTCGCGAGCGCGATGTGCGCCTCGAACGACTCGAACTGCGGCGCCCGCCGTTCGGGCTCCGTGCGGAAGAAGTCCAGCCCCGTCTCGCCGATCGCCCGGGTGCGCGGGTGCGCGGCGAGCTCGTCGATCACCGCGATCGCCTCATCCAGATGTCCCTCCTCTGCGTACGTCGGCGCATCGTTCGGGTGGATCGCGACGGCGGCCAGCACACGAGGGTCGGATGCCGCGGCCTCGACCGCCCACCGCGACGACTCGATGTCGCCCGAAGCCTGCACGACCCCGGCGATGCCCACGGCCGCCGCCCGGTCGAGCTGCTCGGTCAGCGACAGCGGCTGATCACCGTCGACGATCTCCAGGTGCGCATGGTTGTCGTACACCGGAACCGTCAGCGGTTCGGGGGCGGACGGATACTTCAGATCCTTGCGTCCGTCCCCCGAACGCTCACGCACGTAGGTCTCGGCCATCTCTTCGCGCTCTGTGTTCCGGGCCGCGGCTCAGCCCGCTGACTCCACCCGCGGGAACAGCGGCGAGAGGCCGTTGACACTGGTACCGGGGCGCAGCACGCCCCAGGCGCCCGCCTCGCGGATCGGCTGGTCCTGCAGGCGACCCAGGGTCTCGGCGGCGCCGAGGGCGACCCAGAGCTTCTCGGTCGATTCCGGCATCACCGGCGACAGCAGCACCGCGAGCGCGCGCAGCCCCTCGGCGCAGGTGTACAGCACGGTGCCGAGGCGTGCGCGCTGGCCCTCGTCTCCGCTGTTCGCCTGCTTGGCCAGTGCCCACGGCTCGTTCGCGGTGATGTAGCCGTTGAGCGCATCGACGATCGTCCAGATCGCCGAGATCGCCTCATCGATGCGGAACTGCGCGATGGACGCATCCGCATTCGTCGCCGCATCCGCCACGATCTTCTGGATCGCGAGGTCCTTCTCGGTGTACTCGGCCGCGGGCGGCACGACGCCCTCGAAGTACTTCTCGATCATCGCGGTGGTGCGCGAGGCGAGGTTGCCGAAGCCGTTCGCGAGCTCGGCCTGGTAGCGGGCGGACAGGTCCTCCCACGAGAAGGAGCCGTCCTGACCGAAGGCGATCGCCGAGAGGAAGTAGAAGCGGTACGCGTCGGAACCGAAGACGTCGGTGATCTCGGTCGGCGCGATGCCGGTGAGCTTCGACTTCGACATCTTCTCGCCGCCGACGAGCAGCCAGCCGTGCGCGAACACGCCCTTGGGCACGTCGAGGCCGGCCGCCATCAGCAGCGCGGGCCAGATCACGGCGTGGAAGCGCAGGATGTCCTTGCCGACCACGTGGTAGGCGGGCCAGCGGCGTGCGAAAGTCTCCTCATCGGAGCCGTAGCCCACGGCCGTGGCGTAGTTCAGCAGGGCGTCGACCCACACGTAGATGACATGCGATTCGTCCCAGGGCAGCGGGATGCCCCAGTCGAAGGTCGAACGCGAGATCGACAGGTCCTTCAGACCCTGGCTCACGAAGGAGACGACCTCGTTGCGCGCGGAGTCGGGGCGCACGAAATCGGGCTGGGTCTTGTAGAGCTCGAGCAGGCGGTCCTGGAACTCGCTGAGCTTGAAGAAGTAGTTCTTCTCCTGCAGCAGTTCGAGAGGCTTGGAGTGGATCGCGCAGACCTTGAGTCCCTCGAAAGGACCGGTGCCGTCAACGATCTCCGACTCGGGCTTGAACTCCTCGCAGCCCACACAGTAGAGCGCCTCGTACTCGCCCGCGTAGATGTACCCGCGGTCGTACAGGCGTTGGAAGAACGTCTGCACGTTCGTCTCGTGCCGCTCCTGCGTCGTGCGGATGAAGTCGTCGTTGGCGACGTCGAGCGTCGTCAGCAGCGGGAACCAGCTCTCGCTGACGAGCTTGTCGACCCATTCCTGCGGGGTGACGTTGTTCGCCGCCGCCGCGCGCAGCATCTTCTGACCGTGCTCGTCGGTGCCCGTGAGCATCCAGGTGTCATCCCCCGCCTGGCGGTGCCACCGTGCGAGCGTGTCGACGGCCACCGTCGTGTACCCGTGACCGATGTGAGGCACGTCGGACGGGTAGTAGATGGGCGTGGTGATGTAGAAGGATTCGCCTGCGGGCATGGAGCAATTCTAGGTGCGATGCCGCGGGTGGTTACGCGCTCAGCCGACGGAGACGTCGATGCGGTGCCATCCCTGAGCGCCGTCGGGTGCCGGAGCAGCCGGATCCGAGGTCTGCGTCTCGCCGTCGGCGCTCAGCGCCCGGCATTCGATGGTGTGCGCACCGCTCTCGGCGGTCCAGTCGAGACTCCACTGCACCCAGGTGTCGGCGGAGATCGCGGTCGCGAGCTCGGCGGCGCGCCACGGGCCGTCGTCGATGCGCACCTCCACCCCGGCGATGCCGACGTGCTGCTGCCAGGCCATCCCGGCGATCACCGCGGCCCCCGCCGGGACCGACTGCCCACGGCGCGGGACGTCGATGCGGGACTGCAGCTTGATGGGCCCGCGATCCGACCACCCTCGCGTCGTCCAGTAGGCCGTGGCACGGTCGAACCGCGTCACCTCCAGCTGTGTGACCCACTTCGTGGCCGACACATAGCCGTAGAGACCCGGCACCACCATCCGCACCGGGAATCCGTGCTCGATCGGCAGCGGCTCTCCGTTCATGCCGATCGCGAGCAGAGCGTCGCGGTCATCCGTGAGCGCCTCGATCGGGGTCGATGCCGTGAAGCCGTCGGCCGAGGTCGAGAGCACCATGTCGGCGTCGCGATCCACACCCGCGCGCGCGAGCAGCTCCCGCACCGGAAGACCCAGCCAGCGGGCGTTGCCGATCAGTGATCCCCCGACCTCGTTCGACACGCAGGCGAGCGTCACGTCGGACTCCTGCATCGGCATGGCCAGCAGCTCGTCCCAGGTGATCTCGATCTCGCGGTCGACCATCCCGTGGATGCGCAACGACCAGTCGGTCGGGTCGACCTGCGGCACGATGAGCGCGGTGTCGATCCGGTAGAACTCCGCGTTCGGTGTCACGACGGAAGCCAGACCGCGGATCCCCAGCTCCGCGCCGGCAGGAACCGCGGCCGCTGCGCGTGCCGCGCTCGGCAGCCGCAGGGCATCGCGGACGGCTTCGATCGAACGGCTCGCGCCGCGCGCGACGTTCCCGACGATGAGAGCCACGGCGCCGGCCGCGGCGACCCCGGACGTCCACAGCAGGAACCGTCTCCGGTCCTCGCCGTCGGGCTGCAGGCCCGCGACCGGTCGCAGTCGCGCCACGAGGAGACGCAGAGTGATCACCGCCACGAGCCCGGCGATGAGACCGGGGAGCCAGGCGAAGGGTCCCGCGCCGGGTCGGATCATCGCCGCGACGACGGCGAGAACGCCGAGGGCTCCCAGGATCACCGCCCCGAGACCGGATCGTCTGCGCTCCAGGATCCCGGCGACGGCGGCGACGACGACGAGCACGATGGCGATCCCCGTGATCAGGGCCGCCTTGTCCCCGGTGCCGAACAGCGCGATGGCGGTGTCCTTCGCCCAGCTCGGTGCGAGATCGATGAGCCCGCTCCCGATCACGGCGAACGGGCTCGCGCTCGGCTCCACCACCGCGGCGACGAGCTCCGCCAGGCCGACGGCGAGGAACGACGCGCTCAGGCCGGCGGCGGCTGCCCGGAGGGTGTCCCGCCGCGTCTCTTCCCCCCGCGTCGCGTGCATCGCGTTCGTCATGACCCGAGGGTAACCCCGCCGCGGATGCCGGGGGCGCATCCGCGGCGGGGTCGGCGGCGCCTCTCAGAGGCCGTTGCGGCGCGCGACCTCTCCGAGCCAGGCGAGCGACGGCTTCGGCGAGCGCTCGAACGTCTCGTGGTCGAAGCCGATCAGGCCGAACGTGGGCCGGAAGCCGCTGGCCCATTCGTAGTTGTCGAGGGCGCTCCAGTGCTGGTAGGCGCGCACGTCGATGCCGTCGGAGATGGCGCGGTGCAGTCCTTCGAGCGCACCCTGCGTGTAGGCGATGCGCCGCGTGTCGTCAGCGGTCGCGATGCCGTTCTCGGTCACGAGCACGGGCACTCCCCCGCTGCGCTCCCAGGCGCTGCGCACTCCCATCTCGAGCGCCTCGGGGAAGAACTCCCAGCCGGTCAGCGTGGTCTCCACATCGTCCGCCACCGGGCGCGGGCCCTCGGGACCGATGAAGGTGCGGGTGTAGGCCTGCACGCCGACGAAGTCGTCGCCGGCCGACTGGTCGAGGTACCAGTGGTCGCGGGGGTCGCCGTACGCGGCGAGCATGTCGTCGGCGCCAGGCTCTCCCGTGGAGTGGAACGCCTGCGTGGCGATGGTCCATCCGGCCTTGACACCGGGCACCGAATGCAGGATCTCCGATGCGCGGTGGTGCGCCTCGAGCAGCGTGTCGGCGACGGCGAGATCGGGGTTCGGGAGGCCGTAGGCGACGAGGTTCGCCGCGTCCTCTCCCCCGGCCAGCATCGCCGCGATGTTCGGCTCGTTGATCGTGCACACGTAGTCGATGCCGTCGAGGATCGGCAGCACGGTCTCGACGTAGCGGGCGAACAGATCCACCGCGTCGTCGGCACGCCAGAAGCCGTCCTTCTGGAACCACTGCGGCACCGTGAAGTGCATGAGCGTGACCGTGGGGTCGAGCCCGTTCTCGCGGGCGGTGTCGATCATGCGACGGTAGTGGTCGAGCATCGCCCGGGAGACGAAGCCGCGCTCGGGCTCGATCCGCGCCCACTCCACCGAGAACCGGTAGGAGTTCAGCCCGGCGGCGGCGAGCAGCCGCATGTCCTCCGGGTAGCGGTGGAAGTGGTCGGCGGCGTCACCGGAGGGCTCCACCATGGGCGAGCCGGGCGCGTGTTCCATCGCCCACCAGTTGCTCGTGGTGTTGTTGCCCTCCACCTGGTGGGCCGCTGTCGCGGCACCCCACAGGAAGCCGTCGGGGAATGCGAGCACGAGTGCTCTCCTCTCTCTTGTGTTGAAGTCGTGACGTTCAGCGCAGGCGCGCGGGGTTGGGCACGGCGTCGAGCAACTGGATCGTGTACGGATCCTCCGGATGCTGCAGCACCTCCGAGGTCTCGCCGCGCTCGACCACCCGTCCGCCGTTGAGCACCAGGATGTTCTGGGTCACCAGGCGCGCGCTCAGCAGGTCGTGCGTGATGTAGAGCATGCTGATGCCCCACCTCTCGCGCAGGTCCTCCAGCAGCGCCAGCACCCCGGCACGCAGCGAGACGTCGAGCATCGAGACGGGTTCATCGGCGATCAGCACCTGCGGGTCGCTCGCGAGCGCCCTGGCGATCACGACGCGCTGCCGCTGCCCGCCGGAGAGCTGGTGCGGCAGCTTGGCGGCGAACTGCTCGACGGGCGTGAGGCCCACCGTCTCGAGCAGCTCGAGCACTCGCGCCCTCGCCTCGGGCCCCCGCAGCGTCGTGTAGTTCATGACCGGACGGGTGAGGGCGTACTCGACCGTGTGCAGCGGGTTGAGCGCCGCATACGGATCCTGGAACACCATCTGCACGTCCTTGCGGAGGTCACGCAGACCGTGTCGCTTGAGAGAGGCCACGTCGACATCGCCGAAGTGCACCGTACCGGAGGTCGGCTTCTCGACGCCCGTCAACATCTTGGCGATGGTCGACTTGCCCGAGCCCGAGGCGCCCACGAGTGCCAGGGCCTCCCCCGGTTCGAGCCGGAACGACACGTCGTCGACCGCGGTCACGGCGTCCTGCCCACGTCGAGGGGCCGGGTAGTGCTTCGAGACGCCCTCCACCACGATCGCCGCATCCGCACGACGGGTGTCGCGCGACGACACGGTCGGCAGCGTCTCGGTGACGTCGGTCCGCGCACGTCCTTCACGACGGCGGGTACCGGCGTCGAGGAAGCCGGGGATCTCGATCTTCTCCGCGCGGGGGTCCGCGTAGTGGCTGAGGAGCATCCGGGTGTACTCGTCCTGCGGGCGCTCGAGGATGTCGATGCTCCTGGCGTCTTCGACGATGTGCCCTTCGTGCATCACCATCACCCGGTCCGTCGCCTCCAGCACGATGCCGAGGTCGTGACTGATGAGGATGGCGGTGAAGTGCTCGGCCCGCTGCAGCTCCTTGATCGTGTCCATCACCGCGTGCTGCACGAGCACGTCGAGCGCCGTGGTGGGCTCGTCGAACACCATCAGCTGTGGTTCGAGAGACAGCGCGAGCGCGATCGAGGCACGCTGGCGCATACCGCCGGAGAGCTCACCCGGGTAACGGGCGACCACCGACGCGTCGAGGCCGACCTTGCCGATGAGCTCACGGGCACGCGCATCGCGGGCGTCCTTGGGCACGTGTCCGTGCGCCGCGAAGATGTCGCGGAAGTGGTTGCCGATCGTGCGCACGGGGTTGAGGGCGTTCATGCCCGACTGCAGCACCATGGCGAATCCGCCCTGACGCTGACGACGCAGCTCCTCGGCATCCAGCTCGCGGATGTCGCGCCCGCCGAAGAGGATGCGCCCAGCGCTGATCCGCGCCGGGGGCTTCTGCAGTCGCGTGAGGGCGAAGCCGAGGGTCGACTTGCCCGACCCCGACTCGCCGACCAGACCGACGAACTCGCCGCGGCGGAGCGAGAACGACACGTTCTCGACCGCGGTGACGGGCTTCGTGCCCGGCGAGGCGTATTCGACGGACAGCCCCTGCACCTCGAGCAGGATGTCGTTCTCCGTGGTGGTGGTCGCGGGTGCCATGGCGGTCATCGACCCTTCCCCTCTCGCAGGCGCGGATTGGAGATGCCGTCCACGCCGAAGTTGATCAGTGTCAGGCTCAACGCCAGCAGTGCGATGCACAGACCGGGGGCGAACAGCAGCAGCCACTGTCCGGTGAGCAGCGAGTTGGAGTTCTGCGCCCAGTAGAGCATGGTGCCCCAGCTGACGATGCTGGAGTCGCCGAGGCCGAGGAACTCCAGGCCTGCCTCCGCCAAGATCGCGGCCGTCGCCGCCCCGAAGAGCGTGCCGGCGATGATCGACGCCATGTTGGGCAGGATCTCGCGGAAGATGATGCGCGTCCTGCTGTCACCCGAGAACTGCGCCGAGGTGACGAAGTCGTTGCCGCGCAGCGACTGCGTCTGGCTGCGGAGCACACGGGCGCCCCAGGCCCAGCCGGTCACCACGATGACCGCGATGATCATCAGGATGCCGCCGTTCTGCAGGTACGCGGCGATCACGATCATGAGCGGGAGTCCGGGGATCACCAGGAAGAGGTTGACGATGAAGCCGACCACCTCGCCGGCGAAACCGCGCATGTAGCCCCAGCTGAGACCGATGAGCACCGCCACGATGGTCGACAGGATGCCGGCGGCGAAGCCGACGAGCAGGCTGACCTGTGCGCCGTAGATGAGCTGGCTGAGCACGTCCTCCCCCGCGGCCGTCGTGCCGAGCCAGTGCGCCCACGACGCATCGGCGTTGCGCTCGAAGGTGTTGTCCTTCGCGCCGTAGGGGGCGAGGACGGGGGCGAACACCGCCACGAGCACGAAGAAGGCGAGGATGCACAACCCGAGCCGTGCCTTGCCATTGCTCCAGAGGGTGGCGACCATGCGTCCGAAGGCGCGCCATGGGCTGGGCGCGGCGATGCGCTCGGCGGGGATCTTGACGTTCATGGTGGAAGTCATCGGCGGGTCCTTGGGTCGAGTACCCCGTACAGGATGTCAACGAGGAAGTTGGCGATGAGCACGCTCACGGTGATCATCAGGAAGAGCGCCTGCATGAGCGGGTAGTCCTGCCCGATCACGGCGTTGAAGAGCAGATAGCCGATGCCCGGGTATCCGAACACCTGTTCCACCAGGATCGATCCGCCGACCACACCGCCGAGCGTGAGCCCGAAGCCGGTGAGGTTCGGCAGGATCGCGTTGCGCGCGGCGTAGCGGAGGGCGATCGTGCGGCCGTGCAGCCCGTTCGCCTCGCCGAACGTGATGTAGTCCTCGCCGAGCGTGTTGATCATGGCGTTGCGCATGCCGATGATCCAGCCGCCCAGGGAGGTGAGCAGGATCGTCAGGGCCGGCAGGAACGCGTGGCTGAGCAGGTCTCCGAGGAACTCCCAGGTGAACCCGGGTGTCGTGGTCGCCGAATAGGCGCCGGTGGTCGGGAACCAGTGCAGCACGTAGCCGAAGAAGAACAGCAGCAGCAGCGCGGTCCAGAAGTACGGGAACGTGCTGAGGAACGAACCGGTCAGCGTCGGGAGCGTGTCGAGCCAGGTGCCGCGACGCCAGGCGGCGGCGACGCCGATGAGCGTGCCGATCACGAACGCGAGGATCGTGACGATGCCGACGAGCCCGATCGTGTACGGCAGCGCCGTGGACACCATGCTCGACACCGACTGCGGATAGAACGTGTACGAGACGCCGAAGTCGAGCCGGACGACCTGGCCGAGATAGGCGATGTACTGGTCCCACAGCGATCCGGTCGGAACACCCAGCTGCGCCTCGATGGCGGCGCGCGTGGCGTCCGACACCGGCCCGTTCTGGGACAGCTTGGCGATGGCGGCATCCGCCGGGGAACCGGGCATCATGCGCGGGAGGAAGAAGTTCAGGGTGACCGCGGCCCACAGGGTGAGCACGAACAGGCCGAACTTCTGGAGCACGTACTTCACTTGTCGTCCTCCTTCACGCGCTCGAGCCGGGTGAAGATGCCCAGCGGCGCGGAGTCGTAGTTCTGCGGGATCATGTACGGGTCTTCCTCACTCGGCCAGCCTGTGAACTTGGCGTCGCTGAACAGGCCCCAGATGCCGCCGTAGTAGAGGCCGATCACGGGCATCTCGTCGTAGACGACGCCCTGCAGCTCCTTCACGATCTCGGCCTGGCGGGCGGAGTCGACGGTCTCGCGATATTCGGCGAGCAGTGCGTCGACCTTGTCCGACTTGTAGCGCTCGAAGTTGTTCGCGGTCGGCTTTCCCGACGGCACGTAGAACTCGCTGGAGAGCAGGTTGTTGTAGGCCTGGTACACGTCGCCGTTGCCCATGCCGCCGATCGCCATCTCGAAGTCGCCGTTGCTGATCGCGCTCTGATATCCCGCGGGCTGCGGAAGCTTGAGGGTGACCTTCACGCCGACGTCGGCGAGCTGGCTGCGCACGGTCTGCGCCGCCCTGGTCCAGTCGGAATACCCGTTCGCCGTGGTCAGCGCGAACTCGAGCTGCTCGCCGTTCGCGTCGACGAGACGGTCGCCGTCGAGGGTGTAGCCCGCGTCGGCGAAGGCGGCGAGAGCGGCATCCTCGTCCTGCGTGATCATGCCCTGATCGGGGATGCTCGGATCCAGGTACTGCTCCTGGTTCGGAAGGATGAGACCGGTCTGACCCGCCGGCTTCATGTATCCCTCGGAGGCGGTCTCTGCGATCTCCTCACGATCGAGGGAGAGCGCGATGCCGCGTCGCACGTTCACGTCGTCGAAGGGCGCGACCTCGAGGTTCGGCATCAACGCGATCACGCCGCCGGGCGGGAACCACCACGCGTTGTGCTCGCTCGCCGCGCCCCAGGTGCCCTCGACGTCGGAGATGAAGGAGTAGGCCCAGTCGTAACCGCGGGTGACGGTGTCGAGCTGCGAGTTCGTGGCGGGAAGGATGATGTGCTCGATCTCGATCGAGTCGGCCTGCCAGTAGTCGGGGTTCTTGTCCATCGAGTACTGCTGGTCGTTGTAGTTGCCGAGCACGAACGGCCCGGTTCCGACCGGATCCTCGTTGCGATACGTGCCGGGGTCCTTCACGTCGGACCAGAGGTGCTCGGGGACGATCATGGTCTGTCCGAGGATCGCCAGCGACGGCGCGTCCTCGGTCTTGAGGTGCAGGATCACGTCGCTGCCCTCGGTCTCGACGCTGTCGAGGTGCTGCCATGCGCCCTTGATGTCGAGCGACGGGTTGTCCTTGAGCAGCTGGAACGTGAAGGCCACGTCCTCGGGTGTCAGGTCTTCGCCGTCGCTCCACTTCACGTCGTCGCGGATCGTCATGACGATCGTGCGCGCGTCGGGCTGACTCCATTCGGAGGCGAGCCACGGGTTCTGCGTGCCGTCGAGCGGATTGATCAGGATCAGCGGCTCGTAGATCCACCGCGACGCGGTGCGCGTGTTGGTGAGGTACGGGTTGAAGTTCTTCGTGAAGAACGGGTTGCCCTTGTCGGCATTGATCAGCATCGTGTCGGCGCCGATCGACGGATCGGGTTGGGATGTGATCTGGATGCTGCAGCCGCTGAGGGCGACCGCCACGGCCGCGAGGCCCACGATCGTCGCTCGGCGCCAGCGCTGCATCATGCGCCGTCCCGGTGTTCTGCCACCTGACATCTGCCACCTCATGTCGTCTCTGTCATGAAGGGCGCCCCTGCCGGACCACCGGAACTTCGGAACACCCGCACGGCCTGCGCCGTCTCAGGGCGGTGTGCACCGCCTCAGTGATTGTAAGCGCATACATTTTGCGATCGCAACCCCTTGACACGGGCGCGCCGACCATGGCCGCGCCGTTCAGACGGGGCGCTGAGAGCTCTCGCGCAGCAGGATCTGGAGGGGCAGCCGGGCGACCACCGGGTCGGCTTCCGCGTTCTCCAGCCGCCGGGCGAGCACCTGAACGGCCGCCCGGCCGAGGTCGATCATCGGCTGACGGATCGTGGTCAGCGGAGGCTGCGACAGCGCGGCGGCCTCGATCCCGTCGAAGCCCGTCACCAGGACGTCGTCCGGCACGCGGATACCGGCGCCTCGGAGCACGTCGAGCGCTCCGAGCGCCATCTGATCGTTCGCGGCGATCAGCGCGGCCGGCACCCCCGCGGCGAGAAGCTCCTCGGCCGCGCGGCGCCCCGATGCGCGGGTGAAGTCGCCGCGCAGCACGGTCACGTCGTCTAGCCCACCACCGGCAGCCGTCACGGCGGCCGCGAACCCCTCCCAGCGCTGCAGGCCGTCCGGCGAATCCGCGGGCCCCGCGAGGAACGCGAGCCGCCCGTCTCCCACCTGCGCCAGCACGTGCCTGGTCAGCTCACCCATCGCCTCGGCGTTGCTCACCGTGACGTGGTCGTAGTGATCGCCGCGGGGAGGACCCGAGAGCACCACCACGGGGATGCGCCGCGCCAGCCGGGCCAGCACGTCGTCCGGCACGCTGCTCGCGAGGACCATGAGCCCGTCCACACGGCCCGCCATGTCGCGCACGGTGGAGCGGTCAGGGTCGTCCCGCCCGACGCCGACCATCAGCACGAAACCCTGCTTCCAGGCCTCCAGCTCCGCACCGCGCAGCACCTCGTCGAGGAACAGCATCGAGGTGTGCCGGCCGTCGGATTCCACCTCGTCGCGGACGATCGCGAACGGCGGTGCGTCGGCGTCGGCGGCGGAGAGCGCGTCGAGGGGCGGAGCATCCTCGGCGGCGTCGAACCCCGGGAAGTACAGCCCGAGCACCCCGGTTCGACGCTCGGCGAGTCCGCGGGCGCTGCCGCTGGGCACGTACCCCAGCGCGGCGACGGCGTCGAGCACGCGCTCACGGGTGACCGGGCGCACCGCATCCGGCGAGCGCAGCACACGCGAGACCGTGGCGATCGAGACGCCGGCCCGATCGGCCACGTCGTACACGGTCGCCGCCTTGCTCACGGTCACGCTCCTCCGGAGCGGGCGGCGAGGGCGGCCTGATAGAGGTCGCGGGAGGAGAGACCCGTGAGGCCGGCGACCTCGGAGGCGGCGTCCTTCAACCGGATGCCGTCGGCGACGAGCTTCTGCACCTGCGCGAGAGCGTCTTCCGGGGAGGCATCGCGGTGCGCCGCCCCTTCGACCACGACGACGATCTCACCCTTCACGCCGTCCTCGGCCCAGGCGACGAGTTCCGATGCTGTGCCGCGGCGCACCTCCTCGTACAGTTTCGTCAGCTCTCGGCACACCGCGATCCGCCGGTCGTCGCCGAATGCCGCCCCCATGTCGGCGAGGGAGCTCGCGAGGCGGGCGGGCGATTCGAAGAAGACCATGGTGCGGGGTTCGGCCGCCAGCGCGCGCAGAGTCGAACGCCGCTCCCCCGGCTTGCGCGGCAGGAACCCCTCGAACGTGAAGCGGTCGGTGGGCAGGCCCGAGATCGCGAGTGCCATCAGCACCGCGCTCGGCCCGGGGATCGCGGTCACCGTGACGCCCTGAGCGACCGCTTCGGCGACCAGCCCGTAGCCGGGGTCGCTCACGGTGGGCATCCCGGCATCGCTCATCACCACGATGTCGGTCTCGGCCGCGAGAGCCGCCAGCTCGGCGGCCTTCTGCTTCTCGTTGTGGTCGTGCAGGGCGATCAGGCGCGGGCGGTTCTCGATCTGCAGGGCCTTCAGCAGACGTTGCGTGGTGCGGGTGTCTTCGGCCACGACGACCTCGGCGTTCTCCAAGACCTCCACGAGACGGCGCGACGCGTCGCCGAGATTTCCGATCGGAGTGGCGGCGAGGATGATCACCCGCCCAGCTTAGGCGGGCCGGATGCAGCCGGCCGAGAAGGCCGGTTGTCTAGGCTGGAGCGGTGACCGCGCCCGTGCCCCTGCTTCCCGCTCCCGATGAGCGGTTGACGCGCTACGGGCGACTGCGTGACCGCCTGCTCAACGCCCCAGACTGGGGACGCGCGATCCGGTGGCTCGCACCCCTCGTCATCACCGCGATCGCCGCCCTCCTCCGGCTGATCAACGTCGCCCATCCGCATCAGCTCGCTTTCGACGAGACGTACTACGTCAAAGACGCCTGGTCGCTGTGGACGCTCGGCTACGAGGGCACCTGGGGCGAGAACGCCAACGACGCCTTCGTCACGCTGCAGCAGCTGCCGCTGTCCGAACAGGGCGCGTTCATCGTGCATCCGCCGCTCGGCAAGTGGCTCATCGCGCTCGGCATGGCGATCGGCGGGCCGGACAACAGCGCCGGCTGGCGACTCGCGACCGCGGTGCTCGGCAGCGCCTCGGTGCTCCTGGTCTACCTGATCGCGCGACGGCTCAGCGGTTCCGTGATCGTCGCGAGCGTGGCCGGGACGCTGCTCGCGATCGACGGTCTCAGCATCGTGATGAGTCGCATCGCCCTGCTCGACGGCATCCTGACGTTCTTCGTCCTGCTGGGTGTGCTCTTCGTGATCATCGACCGGCAGCGGACGATCCCGGTGCTCGAGAAGCGCGATCCCGACACCCCGGATCCGTTCTGGGGTCCGGTGCTCTGGCGTCGTCCGTGGCTGATCGCCGCGGGAGCCGCCCTCGGCGCGGCGTCGGCCGTGAAGTGGTCGGGGCTGTACGTGCTGGCGGGCTTCGGCCTGTACGTCGTCGTCACGGATGCGCTCGCCCGCCGTCGCGCGGGAGTGGTGCTGTGGCCGACCGCGGCCGCGTTCCGACAGGGGCCGGTCTCGTTCGTGCTGCTCGTCTTCCCCGCCCTGGCGGTGTACCTGATCAGCTGGACCGGCTGGCTGGTGACGGCAGGCGGCTATGACCGGCAGAGCGACCCGAACCCGCTGATCGCGCTGTGGAAGTACCACGAGTCGATGCTCGGCTTCCACGTCGGCCTCACTCGCGGGCACCCCTACGCGAGTCCCGCCTGGGAGTGGCCGTTCCTGCTGCGCCCCACGGCGGTCTGGGTCGACTCCGACCCCGCGGGCTGCGGGACGGATCACTGCATCGGCGTGATCTCGGCGATCCCGAATCCGCTCATCTGGTACGCGGGCGTGGCCGCAGCGATCTACCTGCTCTACCGCCTGGTGCGCGGCTGGATCACCCGGCAGCCCGTCGGCCCGGAGCTGAGCATCCCCCTGGTCGGCCTCGCCGTCACCTACGTGCCGTGGCTGATGTTCCCCGACCGCACGATCTTCCAGTTCTACACCGTCGTGATGATGCCGTTCCTCGTGCTCGCGCTGGCGATGACGCTGCGGATCATCGCCGGGCGACGTGAGGATCCGCTGCACCGCCGGCAGTCCGGCGAGCGCACCGCGATGATCTTCCTCGCGTTCGTGGTGCTCGTGTCGGCGTTCTTCCTTCCCCTGTGGACGGGGATGAGCGTGCCGTACGAATTCTGGCTGGTGCACAACTGGCTGCCCGGCTGGGTGTGAGCCCGCCCGACGCACCACAGCGTCCCTCAGACCGCGAGTGACTCCACGATCTCGTCGAGCGTGCGCCCGAACGCGAAGCGGTACCAGTCCAGGGCGTCCTCGACGGCGAGCCGAGCGACGTGACCGTCCTCGCCGCTGAACGACCATCGCGAGGCGCCTGGGGGCCAGGACGCCATGGTCTCCGGCTGCGGAACCTCCGTCGACGCGGATGGCGGCAACGGAGGAAGGCCGTGCGCCTGCCGTCCACGCGCCCCCACAGCCGTCGCGAGCCAGAGCTCGGCGAAGGCGCGGGGACGCAGCGACGCGATCGGTGCGGGGGTCTCCGCGCGGTAGACGACCGTCATGGAGTCGGAACGCACGACGACCCATCGCTCCCCCGCGGCGAGGAACCGACAGCGCACGTCGGAGTGCAGGTCGATCGTCGCGCCGAGCCGCGCGAGCGCGCCGACGGCCGCTGAGGAGAGCAGCTTCTCCGGAACCTCCCGCTCGCGGCGGCGCTGTTCCGCCTCCAGGCGCTCGGCCGCGAGCGGCGCGTACTCCACGCTCAGGGCATCCCGATTCGCCGCAGCGCCCGCCGCCAGTCGCCCGTGCAGCCACTGCGGATCGAGCTGCAGGAAGTAGCGGAAGACGACCGGGATCGGCGACGCCGACCCCCGCAGCCGGCGGTTCCTGACCAGCAGACACACGCCGTGGTCCACCGACCACACCGCCGACACGGTGCCGTCGACGACCGCGACCCACGACCATCCGCGGTTCTCGATCTCCGGATGCGTCGCCTCGAGCAGATCTGCCAGGCGCGTGCCGTCCGAAAACGACAGGCGACGCGCATGGGACGACATGTCGTCGCCCATCGCGACGCTGTCACGGTCGAGGTCCACGAGCACAGGAGCAGCGACCATGACGACGATGCTAGCGGGATCGCCTCGCCTTAGAGCACCTCGTCCGCGGCGACGTGCTCGACCAGCGGGAGCACACGGCCCGAGAGATGCGTGCGCATCGCGATCGACGAGGCGGTGCGCGCGACTCCCGGCACCAGGGCGACCCGATCGAGCACCTCCTGCAGCCGCGTGGCATCGCGCGCCACCAGCCGCAGCTGCATGTCGCTGGCCCCCGTGACGGTGTGCATGTCGACGATCTCGGGGACGGCATCCGCAAGAGCCGTGGCGACGTCGTCGTGCCCCACCTTCTGATCGATCTCGACCAGGCAGAACGCGACGACGCCGTAGCCGAAACCCGCCGGATCGATCCGCGGCACGATCGCCTCGATCACCCCGCCCTCGTGCAGGCGCGCGAGCCGGCTCGTCGCGGTGCCGCGCGCGATCCCGAGTCGCCGTGCGCACTCCAGGATCGGTAGCTGCGGCGACTCCGTGAGCAGGCGGATGAGCTGGGCGTCGAGGCGATCGATGCGCATCGCTACTCCCGTGGGACGCCGGGCCGGGCCACGCTCCTGGTCGCCCGGGCGACGAGGAGGAGGACGGCGGTGAGACCCAGCGTGAGCAGCAGCTGGATGCGCGCGGCCTCATCGATCATCGCGAGGGCGATCACCGCGGCGAGCAGCACCAGGCACAGCCACGACAGCCAGGGGAAGCCCCACATACGCATCGGCATCGCCTCGCCGGCACGATCCGCGCGACGGCGGAGGATGATCTGCGCCACCGCGGTGGCGGTCCAGATCACGAGCAGCGTCGAGCCGACCACGTTGAGCAGGGCGGGCAGCACCACGTCAGGGAAGGCCCAGTTGAGCCCGACCGTGACGAACCCGAACGCCACGGAGGCCAGCACGGCGACGAACGGCACGCCCTTGAGGCTCGTGCGGGTCGCGGCCAGCGGGGCGAGCCCGCGCTCCCCCAGCGAATACGCCATGCGCGAGGCGCCGTAGATGTTGGCGTTCATGGCCGACAGCAGCGCGATGATCACGATGAGGTCCATCACCAGACCGACGCCGGGCACGTTCAGCGTCTCGAGCACCGCCGAGAAGGGCCCCGCCTTCACGGCGGGGTCGTTCCAGGGCAGCACAGCCACGATCACGAAGATCGATCCGACGTAGAAGACGAGGATGCGCACGAGCACCTCCCGCACGATGCGGCGGATGTTGTGCGCGGGATCGTTCGACTCCGCGGCGGCGATCGCGACGACCTCGGTACCTCCGAACGCGAAGACGACGATCAGCAGGGCGCCGGCGATCCCGGCGATGCCGTTCGGTGCGAAGCCGCCGTTGTCGACCAGGTTCGCGATGCCGGTCGCCGGCACACCGGGGATCAGCCCGACGATCGCGCACACCCCCACCACGAGGAAGGCGATGATCGCCGCGACCTTGATCGCCGCGAACCAGAACTCGAAGCGGCCGTAGTTGCGCACTCCGAACAGATTCACCGCGGTGAGCGCGACGACGAAGATCAGCACCCACACCCAGGCCGGGATGCCCGGTGTCCAGTTGGCCACGATCGCACCGGCACCGGTCGCCTCCGCGGCGATCACCACGACCAGCTGGATCCAGTAGAGCCAGCCGACCGCGCTGCCGGCGCTGCGTCCCATCGCCTTCTGGGCATATGAGCTGAAAGCCCCGGAGCTGGGCCGGGCGGCGACCATCTCGGCCAGCATCGCCATCACGAGCACGACGATGCCGCCCGCGACCAGGTACGACACCAGCACGGCGGGCCCCGCGATGCTGATCGCCTGACCTGATCCGACGAACAGCCCGGCGCCGATCGCACCGCCCAGCCCCATCATCGAGATCTGGCGGCGGGTCAGGCCCGGGTGCAGACCCTTGGTGGTCGTGGTGGTCGGGGGGATCTCGGTCATGCGGTCATCGGTCATGCGCCGACCTCCACACGCTCAGCGGCACCGCGTTCCCGGGCGGCGCCTGCGAGCGCGGCCTCCACCCGGTCGATGTCCTCCACAGAGCCCGAGGAGATGCGGATGCCCTCCCCGGCGAAGGCGCGCGCGATCACGCCGCCCGCCTGCAGCAGGTGCTCGAGCTCCGCGGTGCGGTCGGCGGACGGCACCCACACGAAGTTCGCCTGGGACCGGACGGCGGGCCATCCGGCCGCCACGAGCACGGCATGGAGCCGGTCGCGCTGCACGACGACCTCGTCGATGCGTGTCGCGAGCTCGTCCTCGGCGTCCAGCGAGGCGAGCGCCGCGGTCTGCGCGAGGTCGGTCACGCCGAACGGCACGGCGACCTTGCGCTGGTTCTCGGCGACGGCGGCCGGGGCGATCGCATAGCCGATGCGCAGGCCCGCGAGCCCGTAGGCCTTGGAGAACGTGTGCAGCACCGCCACATGCGGGTGCCGACGGAACAGCTCGATGCCGGCACCTCGACTCTCGGTGCGATCGAAGTGCACATAGGCCTCGTCGATCACCACGAGCACGTCGTGCGGTACCGCGGCGACGAAGCGCTCGAGCTCGTCGGCGCCGACCACGGTGCCCGTCGGGTTGTTCGGGTTGCACACGAAGATCAGGCGGGTGCGCGGGGTGATCGCCGCGAGCATCGCGTCGAGGTCGTGTCCGTGGTCTGCGTCGAGCGGCACCGGGACGGGCGTGGCACCGGCGATGCGAACCAGGGACGGGTACGCCTCGAACGAGCGCCACGCGAAGACGACCTCGTCACCGTCGCCGGCGACCGCGTGGATGAGCTGAGCGGCGATCTCGACCGACCCCGCACCGACCGTGACCTCCGACGGATCGACGCCGTAGCGGTCGGCCAGCCGTTCGCGCAGGGCGGCGGCGCTCATGTCCGGGTAGCGGTGGATGCCGTCGAGGCGATCGCGCACGGCCGCGACGACCGAGGGCAGCGGCGGATGCGGGGACTCGTTCGAGGAGAGCTTCGAAGCACCGGCCGGGGCGGAGCGCCCCTGACGGTACGCGGGAACGGCGTCGAGTCCGGCGCGGGTGGGGAGGGGCATCGTCAGAGCGTCCTTGCTGTGATCCATGGGCGGCCCCCGAGCGGCACCGCCTGCTGTCGCGCAACAGTAGAACGGATCGCATCCACTGGGCAATCGGCGCACCGGAAGCTGCGCATCTCGCGCAACCGACCGCCACTCCTGGGGCAACGGTTAGTCAGATTGCACAGTCACGCTGTCGCGATCGCGGGCGCCGCGAGGCGGAAGCCGATGCCCACAGCGACGAGGTCCGCCTCGTACGCCCCGTGCCGTCGGGCGCAGCGGGCAAGATCCACGTCGTGGCGGAACGCTCCGCCGCGCGTGATGTGCGGGTCGGCCGCCCAGTCCTCGACGGCAGGGACGTCATCGGGCGCCCCCGGATACGGCGCGTACAGGGTCGAGGTCCACTCGTCGACGTTGCCGGCCATGTCGAGCACCCCGAACGGACTGGCGCCTTCGGGAAACGAACCGACGGGTGTCGTGGTGCCGAGTCCCAGGTCGAACAGGTTCGCCCGGCCCTGGACGTACTCGTCACCCCACGGGAACTCGCGGGTGTCGTCGCCGCGCGCCGCCCGCTCCCACTCGTCTTCGGTGGGCAGGCGGGCGTCCACACCGTGCTGCGAGCCGATCCAGGCGGCGTACGCGGTGGCCTCGTGCCACGAGACCCCGACCACCGGATGCTCGTCGATGCCGGAGATGGCACGGGCGCCGGTCGCCTCCGCGAACGCCGTCCACTGCGCCACCGTCACCGGGGTGCGGGCGAGTCGGAACGCCGGGACGGCGACCGCCAGGCGCGGCGTCTCCTTCCGATACCAGGCGGGCGGAACACCGGTGGCGGCATACCGGACGGTGAGGGCATCGATCTGATCGAGCGGCGTTCCCCGCTGCAGTGTCCCCGCCGGGATGTCGACCCACTCGATGTGCTGCACGGTCATGCCCGTTCCTCCCTCGAAACCGGTTCGTTCCCAGCGTAGGAGCCCCCGGCGGGAGCGCGGGCCGACCGTCAGCGCCCGACCGACACCTCGGCGGGATCGCTCACCGGCAGTCGGCACACGAACGCCCGGCAGTCGTAGGCGCGTTCCGTCGTCGCATCCTTGCCCTGGAACAGGGCGAATCCCGCATCCGCGAACGATCGCGCCTGCTCGGCGCTGACCACGGCGACCACCTCGGCGTCCGCACCCCTGCCCGCCACGGCCAGGGCGCTGTCACGTGCTTCGGTGACGACGACGAGCTGGCGAGGCGGAACGGCGAGTCCTGCGGCCACCCGCAGCAGCGTGCCGTGGGCGAACGGCTGCTCCCGAGAGCGCTCGGCGAGCACGCGCACCGTCGAGACGGTCGCTTCGCGATATCGCTCCCCCGCCCCCAGCCACCAGGCCGTCAGGGCGGCACCGGCGACGGCCGCCGCGTCTGAGGGCAGGTCGCCATCGGTCTGATCAGGCGACGTCGCGATGCCCTGGGCCGACAGGAGCGGGTCGTCACCGGCCGCCCCCTCGAGAGCCTCGTCGAGGACGACGCGCGCCTCGACCGCCCACCCCGCGTCGCCCGTCGCCAGGGCGAGCGCGAACAGACCGTCGGCGAGCAGCCCGAGGTCGGCGGCGGTCGCGACCGCGGCGGATGCCCGCCCGTCGAGGGAAGCACGTACCAGGGCACCGTCGGCATCCCGGTTGATCCGCAGCACCTGTTCCGCAGCGGAAGTGGCCGCGTCGATCCAGCCCTGCTCCCCGAAGGCCGCCCCCGCCCGGGCGAGGGCGCCGATCGCGAGTCCGTTCCAACCGGTGATCACCTTCCCGTCGACCGCCGGCACCTCCAGACCCGCGCGGTCGGCGAGGGCGCGGAGGTAGTACCCGCCCTCGTTGCGCACGCCGTCGATCGTCGACTCCGAGTCCTGCGCCGCACCGAATCCCCCGCCGTCGCGCTGGAGCACGTCGATCAGGAAGGAGGCGATGCCCCGCACGGTCTGCTCGTCTCCCGCGTCGCGCGCGATCTCGAGCAGCTGCGCGTTGTCGGTCAGCATCCGCTCGTAGTGCGGCACGGTCCAGTCACGCTGTGTCGCATAACGGAAGAATCCTCCATCGGCGTCGCGCAGGTCCGAACCCGCCATCGCAGCGAGCGCGCGTGCCGCCGCGGCCGCCGCCTCGGGAGCGCCTTCTCGCACGAGCGGATGCTGCAGGAATCGCAGCGTCGTGGCGACGGGGAACTTGGGCGCACCTCCGAAGCCGCCGAACTGCCGATCCTCGCGCTGCGCGATGGACGCGGCCGCCGCGGCGATCGCCACCATGTCCGGCAGGTCGGATGGTGTGGATTCCGCCGCCCGGGCGAGCGCGTCGGTCACGGCATCCGCCGACTCCTCCGCCTGCGCACGACGCAGCGTCCACGCCTCCCGCACCGCCGCGAGCACGTCGCGGAATGCCGGCAGCGGCGGCCGGGCTTCCGGTGGCCAGTAGGTGCCGGCATAGAAGGTGCGCCCACGCGGTGTGGCGAACACGGTGAGCGGCCAGCCGAGGTTCTGCGTGAAGGCGGAGGCCGCGGCCATGTAGGCGCCGTCCACCTGCGGGTGCTCCTCACGGTCGACTTTGACGGCCACGAACCCGTCGTTGATGAGCGCGGCGGTGGCCGGGTCGGCGAACGACTCCCGAGCCATCACATGGCACCAGTGGCAGGTCGAGTAGCCGATCGAGATCAGGAGCGGCACATCCCGCCGCCGCGCCTCGTCGAATGCCTCCTCGCCCCACGGGTACCAGTCGACGGGGTTGTCGGCGTGCGCGCGGAGATACGGGCTGAGAGTGTCGGCGAGCCGATTGGTCATGCCTTCACGCTACGCCGCGCGGAGGGGGTGCGGTCAGCCGACGAGCAGCTCGATCGGACGCGATGCCGCATACCCCACCAGCGGAAGGGCGCGCTCGGCAGCCAACGCGATGCGGGCCTCGAGCACCTCGGAGGCGATCTCGTAGCCGTCGAAGTCGGTGTTGCTCGCGTAGACGCCGAGCGGAAGGGTGAGCGCCTGGAAGAACGCGAACAGCGGACGCAGCTGGTGCTCGATGATCAACGCGTGCTTCTCGCCGCCACCGGTCGCGGCGAGCAGCACCGGCTTGCCCACCAGGTCGTACTGGCCGACGAAATCGAACAGGTGCTTGAAGAGCCCCGTGAACGACGCCCGGTAGACGGGGCTGCCCACGATCAGCAGGTCGGCCGATTCGATCGCCTGCAGCTGCGCCTCGACCTCCGGCGGCAGCTGATCGCGCTGCAGCGCGCCGGCCAGTCCCGGACCGATCTGCGTCAGTTCGATGAGCTGCGACTCGACCTCGGCGCGCTCGGCGATGGCGGCCGTGATCGCGCGGACGAGGGCGGTCGTCTTGCTGGGCTCGTGGAGGGATCCCGACACGGCGACGACACGGAACGGAGCTGTCATGCCTCGACGGTACTCACGACGACGCCCCGTGTCGCGCGAGGCGACACGGGGCGTCATGTAGGCCCGACGGCCCTGTCTCCGCGGAGCGGGTCAGTTGACCTCGTCCGGGTGCGAGCCGACGCGGCCGGAGCCGTCGAGCGGGTCGAGGGCGTCGATCGCCGCGATCTCGGCGTCGGTCAGCTCGAACCCGAAGACGTCGAGGTTCTCGCGCAGGCGCTCGGCGCGCACCGACTTCGGGAAGACGATGATGCCCTTCTGCAGGTGCCAGCGGAGCACCGCCTGTGCCGGGGTGACGCCGTGCGCTGCGGCGGCATCTGCCACCGCAGGGATGCCGAAGAGGTCGTACTTGCCCTGGCCGAGAGGACCCCACGCCTCGATGCGGACGCCGTTCGCGTCGGCCCAGGCGACCTCTTCGCGGCGCTGGTACGCCGGGTGCAGCTCGATCTGGTTCACGGCCGGGATGACGCCGGTCTCCTTGACCGTGCGCTCCAGGTGCGGGACCAGGAAGTTCGAGACGCCGATGCTGCGGGTGAGACCCGCCTCGCGGAGCTCGATGAGCTTCGCGAACGCGTGCACATAGTCGTCCTTGGCCGGGGTCGGCCAGTGCACGAGGTAGAGGTCGACCTCGTCGAGTCCGAGCTTCTCGAGGCTCTCGCCGATGGCGGCGCGCGGTTCGTCGTCGTGGTGACGGTCGTTCCAGAGCTTCGTCGTGACGAACAGCTCGTCGCGCGGGATGCCGGAGGCGGCGATGGCGGCGCCGACGCCCTCTTCGTTGCCGTAGATGGCGGCGGTGTCGATGTGGCGGTAGCCGATCTCGAGCGCCTCGCTCACCGCCCGCTCGGTCTCTGCCGGCGGCACCTTGAAGACGCCGTAGCCGAGCTGCGGGATGGAGTTGCCGTCGTTCAGTTCGAGTGCAGGAATCGTCATGCCTCCAGCCTATGACCTGTGATGACAGGTCGGACCGGCCGGTGACGAAAGAAGTCAGTCGAGCCCGTCGAGCCCCTGCGACATGGCCTGGAAGGCCTCGACAGCGCGCTCCGCGGGACGAGCACCGTCGGGATCCGCCGCCCACTGCTCGAGACCGACGCGGATGGAGGCCGTCGCGACAGCGGCGAGCAGAGCCGCATCCCACACCGCGATCCCCCACTCCCGGAGGATCGCTCGCAGTCGACGCTCGGAGTCGTCGTTGACGCGCAGCCAGACATCGCGCATCGCCGTGTCGTCGTCGAGGCCCCGGAGCACGCCGAGCATCGTGTCGAGTTCGAGCCCCTCGGATGACCGCCCCCCTGACCCGTCCTCGGCGAGCTGGGCGTGGATCACGGCGGGGATCCGCTCCCGCAGCGAAAGCTCCCCCACCTGCGCGAATGCCTCCTGCCAGCGCTGGGCGCCGACGCTGAGGATGGGCGTGATCGCGTCTTCCTTCCGGGCGAAGTACCGGTAGAACGTACGCACCGAGACACCCGCGCGCGCCGCGATCTGCTCGGCGGTGACCCCCGCCACGCTCTGCTCGGCGAACAGCGCGGCGGCGGCGGCCGCGATGTCCCGCTCGGTCGCGGCCCGGCGGCGTTCGGTGAGGGTCGAGGTCTCCACCGTCACAGCGTACGGGAATAGGCGAACGCCGCGGCAGGTTGGGTCTATGTGGCACGTTCTGCCATACAGGCATAGTCTGCCTACAACGGAACGTCGCCTCGCGACACCATCACCGCATCCACCACGACATTCACCACGAAAGGGAAGATCATGAACCGCTACGAAGGACGTCGGGCGCTCGTCACCGGCGGAGGGTCGGGCATCGGTCAGGCCACCGTGCTGCGCATGCTCCGCGAAGGCGGCAGCGTCGTCGCCGCCGACGTCAGCACCGCGGGTCTCGAAGACACGGTCGCCCAGGCCGGCGCACTCGCCGAACGCCTCACGACCGTCACGATGAACATCGCCGACGAAGCCTCCGTGGCTGCCGGCGTCGCCGAGGCCGTCGCTGCTCTGGGCGGACTCGACGTGCTCGTGAACGCCGCCGGAATCCTGCGCTCCTCGCACACCCACGAGACGACGCTCGACCAGTTCGAGCAGGTCATCCGGATCAACCTGGTCGGCACGTTCCTCGTGATCCGCGCGGCGATCCCCGCACTGCTCGACGGCTCGTCGTCCGCCGTGGTGAACTTCAGCTCGACCTCAGCCGGCTTCGCGCACCCCTACATGGCTGCCTACGCGGCCAGCAAGGGCGGCGTGCAGTCGATGACCCACGCGCTCGCCGCCGAATACGCGAAGAGCGGGATCCGCTTCACCGCGGTGCAGCCCGGGTCGATCTCGTCCGGCATGACCGACGGATCCGGCCAGAGCAACCAGAGCAACGGTCCGGGCCTGCCCGCCGACGCCGACATGAGCCTGTTCATGAAGCTCGCGCCCGCGATCGGTCAGGGTTTCGCCGGACCGGAATCGGTCGCCGGCGTCGTGGCGATGCTCGCGAGCGAAGACGGTGCCTTCATCACCGGCACCGAGGTGCGCATCGACGGCGGCACGCACTTCTGAGAGACACCGGTGGGGGCACCCGATCCGGTGCCCCCACCCGCGCACTCGTTCCTGAGTTCACTCGCCCGAGCGGATGGCCTTGACCTCGTGCACCCGCACGATGTTCGTGCCGGTCGCGCTGCCGGCCCGATACGAGAACACCGACGGCGATCCCTCGCCCTGGAGCGTCGACGTCGTATCCGTCGCGGACACCTGCCACGCCGCCGGCTCGGGCTGGCCGTCGGCCCACACCTTGGCGCGGATGGTCGTCGACGGTGAACCCGACGTCTCCGTCGACAGGTGGAACATCGTCCCGGCACTCCAGGTCAGACCGGGGACCGCCGCGCTGGCGATCGCCGTCCCGTTGCGCTGGATCACCACCCAGACCGCCCCATCGGCGCGATGCCAGGCCAGGGCTCGGAACCCGCTGTCCCCGGCGCGACGAGAACCCGCACCGACGTACGCCGTGCCGGACTCCGGACCGGCCGAGAGCGTGTAGGACATCGTCGTGGCGGAATCCCGCACCGATGCATCGTCCAGCAGCATCTCGCGCGTCTGCCCTGCGGCAAGGTCGATCACCCCGGCACCCTCTGCCACGGAGAGCGCGGTCGACTTGCCCTGCATCGGCGTCCACAGACCACCGACATCAGCGGTGCCCCAGCCGGAATCGACCGCACGATCGAACCCGTCCGATGCCACGACGACATCGGCGACGACGGGGGCCGTGACCACGACCTGCTTCTCGCTCGATGCCGACAGTCCACGACTGTCCGTCACCGTCACGCGCACCGTGTAGGTCCCCGCTGCAGCGTATTCGTGCGTCGCGGTCGCGCCCGTGGCCGTCGAACCGTCGCCGAAGTCCCAGGCGTAAGCACTGATCGATGCTCCGCCGTCCGCGGACGAGCCCGACGCGTCGACCGCCACGCTCAGATCGGTCGACTGCGCCGTGAATGCCGCCGTCGGAGCCTTCATGCCCTTCCCCAGCTGGAAGTGCGACCGCACCTGATCCGCGTTCAACGCGAACGGGTACACCGCCGCCTCGTCCAGCGCACCCTTGAAGTAGTTCGACGAGGGAGCCGACGGCCAGCCCGCGAGGGCATCGCCGCCGATGCGGAGGTAGGCGGAGTCGGTCCTGGACGTCGTCACCGCGGGATCCGAGGCGACGAGCTCACCGTCGACGTAGAGCTTCATCCCCTCCGCGTTCTGCGAGACGACCGCGTGATGCCACGTTCCGTCGTTCAGCGCTTTGTCCCCTGCCACCGTGGCGCGCGTCTGACCGGCGAAGACGCCGAAGGTCAGAGTGCCGCTGTTCGTCATGTAGAGCTGTCGGTCGACGGTCGCGGAGCTTCCCGTCTTGGCGGCTCCGGAGCCGATGAGCATGCCGCCGGTCTTCGTGGTCGTCTGGAACCAGATCTCCGAGGAGAAATCCTTCGACACCGCCGCCTTGGCGTCGGACGACACCCGGCCGGTCGTGGTGCCGTTGAAGGCGGTCGATCCCGTGCCGCTGTTCTCGATGCCGGCCGACGAGACCGTGGCGCCCGACCCGTTCACCGGGGTGTTCGCGCCCGCCCAATCCTTCGAGATGTTTCCCATCGGGTAGTACAGCGAGGGACCGTCCGCGAGGACCTTGGCCGTGTATGCCGAGACGGTCCCCGCGTTCGCCTTCGCGTTCACGCTCGCACTGGTCGCGGTGTTCCCGGCGGCGTCCTTCGCGACCACGGTGTAGCTCTGCGTCGCGCCCGGCGTCGCCGTCGGGTCATCGAGCGTGACCGTCGCGCGCTTCCACCAGGTGCCGTCCGCAGTCGTGCTCGCCACAGGTTCAGCGGTTCCGGCTCGGTACAGCTCGTAGGTGAGGGTCAGGTCATCCCGATCCCAGTTCGTCTGGATCGTCACGCGAGCGCGCCCGGGGACGGGCGATGTGCCCGCCGTGGGCTTCCAGTCCGCAGCGGCGACACGGGGACCGTCCTTGGCGCCGCCAGGCGGGTTCGTGGAGAACCGGACCAGTCCCTCGAACTGACCGCCGTTGACGGATCGGAACTCGCCGCCGATCGAGATCATGTCGCCCGCGCCGGTGATGGACAGGCCCGCCTGGCCGAGTCCGGTGGTGGTGCCCACCGACCAGTCCGGTGCCCACTGGTAGGGCGACGGCGCAGGGGTTCCCGCCCAGTTGGCGTACCCCGAGTAGGTGTTCGCGGAGAGGGTGCCACGCGCATCGGCCGTGTACGCCTCGGCGTACTGGTAGACCGCCGGGTTCTTCTGCGGCTGCAGGCCCATCGTGTTGCAGGAGTGCATGTGGCTCGTCGTGTAGACGACCTTGCCGGTCGAGTACACGCCGTAGTGATCACCGTGGCAATCCGCGATCCAGCGCACCGCTCCTGTTCCCGCCTCTGCGGCGAACGTGCCCTCGAGGTTGCCCCCGCCGGCCCAGCTCCACCCGGTGCCGTAGACCGAGTTTGCATCGGTGGCGAGGGCGAAGATACCGGAGTTGCTGCTGCTCCCGCTGTTCTTCACGACCTGGGAGATGCCCCAGGAGGTGTCCGCTGCACCGGTGGATTTGTCCACAGCGGCCGAGCCACGGAGACTGCTGCCGTTGACCGTCGAGAAGCGACCTCCGACGATGACGTTCGTGCCGGCCGGATCCATCACCAGGGCATCGACCTGGCGGTCGGCCTGGGGAGCCCAGCTCAGCAGCGCACCGTTCTTCTGGTCGAAGGCGGCGAGGTTCTTCCGGGCGACGCCGTTGGCCTGAGTGAACAGACCCCCGAGGTAGATGTTCGATCCGTCGGTGGTGATCGCGTACACGCCACTGCCACCGATCGACGGCGCGAACTGCGGGACCAGCTCGCCGGTCTTCGCATCGAGCGCCGCGAAGTTCCACCGGTCCTTGCCGTTCACACTGTTGAAGGATCCGCCGATGTAGATGCGCGTGCCGTCGGGCGATGCCGCGACGGCCTTGATCACGCCGTTGACCTTCGGGGCGAACGACGACAGCGCGCCGGAGACGATGTCGTACGCCAGCACATTCGAGCGTGCGGTGAGGGCCGTGCCGGGCGCGGCCTTCGGCTCACGCGCGTTGTCGAACTTGCCGACCGCGTACACGGTGGTGCCGATCGTGGTCTGCGCCCACACGTATCCGTTGTCGATCTGGACGGTCGGAATCGGATCCGACGTCACCACGTTCTCGTCGCGCTGCAGCTGCGGCGGCGTCGTCGGCGGCACGTCGGCTGCAGCAGCCGCCGTCGCTCCCACACCGGACAGACCCGCGATCAGCAGGCCGGCCGTCAGAATTGATGCGACGGCACCGCGTGCCCGTCGCCCGAAACTCGTGTTCCCCACCGTGACTCCCCAGTCGATGCCGTTCCGAACGCGCAGGCGTCATCCCCCGCGCACTCGACGACATCGAGACGGCGAATGGATCGCCGCAACGCGGTGGTGTGAACTCCCCAGTTCGAAACTCCCCAGTCCGACCCGAGATCGGGGTCGGTCGCGAACGCCAGAAAGCGTCGCCGTTCCACGCTAGCACATCGTCTTCTCTGCCCTCGTCGTGGTCGTCGACGTGGTCGGCCCTATGGTCGGCGACGTGGTCGGCATCGACGGAGTCAGCTCCGGGGCACCGACGCCATCGCCGTCGCTCCCCGACCGACCAGGCGTTCGAGCGGTCCGCGGCCGAAGAACATCGACCAGAGCGTGGTCAGCAGGAGCAGACCGATCGCGGTCGCGGCCCAGAACGTGTTGCTGGTGAAGAACGACCCCGGTCCACCGACCAGCATGATCGAGAGCACATGCGCGCTGTATGCCGAGAGCGGCATGGAACCGAGCGCACCCAGCGGGAGCAGCGCCCAGCGCAGAGGTGTGCTCAGCAGCAGGCACAGGGCGATGACGACGAGGGCGAACCCGCCGGACCCGAGGATCTCGGCCGTACCTCCGCTGTGCGGATCGACGGCGAAGACCGCCGTGAGCACGGCACGGAGCGGGTCGGTCTCGGCGACCGCCTGCGGGTAGGCCTCCCACCCGGTGGGAGCCGTGCCCATGTCGACGAAGCCGGGGTCGACGATCGAACTGCCCGACGAGATCTCCGTCCCCGAAGAGCCGTTCCCGATGCCACCGGTGAGGCCCGCAGCCTGTCCGATGCCGCCCAGGCCGTACCCGACCACCACGAGCGCGAATCCGACGCCGAGCGCGACCGCCGCGGTGCGCATCCGCTCGACGCGCAGGCGTCCGAGGGCCATGCCAGCCAGCACCAGTGACATCCAGACCGTGATGGGGTACGTGCCGTACAGCACGAACCCGATGCCGGAACCGTAGGGGTTCAGCATCACCGCGTTCAGGAACGCGAGCAGCGCCGGACCGAGGAGTGCGAGCACCGCCGCCCCCGTCAGCAACTGCCAGGGCCTCCAGCGCAGGAACGGGATGACCGCGACGTAGAGCAGACCGTAGAGCGTGAGGATCACTGCGATCGGGGTGTTCAACATCTCGAGGGCCAGGCCGATCACGAAGATCACCGCGCCCCGGCCGATGAGGTTCAGGCGGATGCCGGGGATGCGCTCACGTTCGGGCAGCGCGCTGCGTCCCGTCATGAGGGCGATCGAGATGCCCGCGAGCACCGCGAACAGGATCGACGAGCGTCCATGCACCAGGTCGGTCCACGTCGACGGGTCGAACCAGTCGAACGGCTCGGTCTCGCCGATGTGCGCTCCGGCCATGCCGAGGATCGCCAGTCCTCGGGCGACGTCGAGCCCGAGGATGCGCGGAGGTCGTCCGAACTCGTGGAACCACCGGACGGGGGCGAGAGCAGTGATCACCCCCTGATCGTAGAGGCCGGCATCGGTGCGTGGATGACCGATCCCGGCATACGATGGAGGGCTATGTCTTCCCCCGTGATCTCCTATCCCCCGGAGCTGCCGGTCAGCGCCGCCAGGGCTGAGATCGCCGACGCCATCCGCGACCACCAGGTCGTGATCGTCGCCGGTGCGACCGGATCGGGAAAGACCACCCAGCTGCCGAAGATCGCCCTGGAACTCGGTCGGGAGCGCATCGCCCACACGCAACCGCGACGCCTCGCCGCCCGCACGATCGCCGAGCGCGTCGCCGAAGAGCTCCACGTCGAGCTGGGCACGCTCGTCGGATACAAGGTGCGGTTCACCGACAAGGTGTCGGACGCCACGCGCATCGCCCTGATGACCGACGGCATCCTGCTCAACGAGATCCACCGCGACCGGTTACTCACCCGCTACGACACGATCATCATCGACGAGGCGCACGAGCGCTCCCTCAATGTCGACTTCCTGCTCGGCTACCTGTCCCGCATCCTCCCGGAGCGACCCGACCTCAAGGTGATCATCACCTCGGCGACGATCGATCCGGAGAGCTTCGCCACGCACTTCGCCGCACCGGACGGCACCCCGGCACCGATCATCGAGGTCTCCGGCCGCACCTATCCGGTGGAGATCCGCTACCGCGGGCCGGTCGAGGATGCAGACGAAGAGGATGCGCCGCCCGAGCCGGAGGACGAGGTCTCGGCGATCGTCGCGGCCCTGCGCGAGCTCGACCGGGAAGCACCGGGCGATGTGCTCGTCTTCCTCCCCGGCGAGGCCGAGATCCGCGATGCCGCCGATGCCGTGCGCGGCGCCTACGCGAGCGACCGCGCCCCCACCGAGGTGCTGCCGCTGTTCGGACGGCTCTCCGCCGCCGACCAGCATCGGGTGTTCGAGCGCAGCCGGGTGGCCGGCGTGCGCCGCCGGGTGATCCTCGCCACGAACGTCGCCGAGACCAGCCTCACGGTGCCCGGCATCAAATACGTGATCGACACTGGCACCGCGCGTATCTCCCGGTACAGCAACCGGTCCAAGGTGCAGCGCCTGCCGATCGAGGCCGTCTCCCAGGCCTCGGCCAATCAGCGTTCCGGCCGTGCGGGCCGCACCAGCGACGGCATCGCGATCCGTCTCTACTCGGAAGAGGACTACGAGAAGCGACCGGAGTACACCGAGCCCGAGATCCTGCGCACCTCGCTGGCCTCGGTCATCCTGCAGATGCTGTCGCTCGGATTCGGCGACATCACCGCGTTCCCCTTCCTCACCCCGCCCGACTCGCGGGGCGTGAAGGCCGCGTTCGACCTGCTCACCGAGCTCGGCGCCGTCGAGGCATCGCGCCGCGACGGTACCCCGCACCTCACCCGCACGGGTCGCGACATCTCCCGCATGCCGATCGATCCGCGGTTCGCACGCATGCTGATCGAAGCAGGGAAGGCGGACTCCGGCGGCACCGTGACGCGTGACGTGCTCGCGATCGTCTCGGGCATGACCATCCAGGACGTGCGGGAGCGGCCGGAGGAGCGCCGGGACGAAGCCGACCGGATGCACGCGCGTTTCGTCGACCCGACCAGTGACTTCCTCACCCTGCTGAACCTCTGGAACCACCTGCGCGAGCAGCAGCGCGAGCTCGGCTCGAGCGCGTTCCGCCGCCTGTGCCGTTCCGAGCACCTCAACTACGTGCGGGTGCGCGAGTGGTTCGACGTGCATCGCCAGCTGCGCACGCTCGTGAAGACGCCCGACCGCCCCCGCGACGACCGGAGAGCGGGCGGCGACGGCGGCACCAGCGATCCCGATGCCATCCACCGTGCACTGCTGTCGGGCCTGCTCTCGCAGATCGGCATCCTCGACGAGCGCACCGCCCCCGCAGGCAAGGCGCACTCCCCTGCGAAGGAACCGAAAGGCCGTCGCATCGCCGAGTACCGCGGGGCGCGCGGCATCCGCTTCTCGATCTTCCCCGGCTCCGGTCTGCGCAAGAAGAGTCCGCGGGCGGTGATCGCCGCCGAGATCGTCGAGACCTCCCGCACGTTCGCCCGCACGGTCGCCGCGATCGACCCCGCCTGGGCCGAGCCCCTCGCCGGCGACCTCGCCAAGCGTCAGGTCACCGAGCCGCACTGGTCGAAGGATGCCGGTGCTGCGGTCGCCTTCGAGAAGGTGACCCTGTTCGGCCTCGAGATCATCCCGCGTCGGCGCGTGCAGTTCGCCCGCATCGACCGCGCTGCCTCACGCGAGCTGTTCGTGCGGCACGCTCTCGTCGAGGGCGAGTGGGATCCGACACGGCTCGACAAGCGGGTGAGCGCGTTCTGGCGCAGCAACGCCGAACTGCGCAAGCGCCTCGAGAAGCTCGAGGAGCGCGAGCGTCGCCGCGACATCCTCGCCGGCGACGAGGCCGTGTTCCGCTTCTACGACGAGCGCATCCCCGCCGAGGTGTTCGACGTGCGGTCGTTCGAGAGCTGGTGGCGAGAGGCCATGGCGACGACGCCGAAGCTGCTCGTGATGCGCGAGAGCGACCTGATCGACGACGAGGAGCGTGCGGATCAGCGCGAGTTCCCGACCCGGTGGACCCAGGGCGACCAGGTGCTCGGCCTCGCGTATCGGTTCGAGCCGGGCGCCGACGACGACGGCGTGAGCGTGGTCGTGCCGCTACCGCTCCTCGCGCAGATCGAGGACCGCGGCTTCGACTGGCAGGTTCCCGGTCTGCGTGCCGAACTGGTGACGGGCCTGCTGCGCGCCCTCCCCAAGGCGATCCGTCGCCACGTGGTCCCCGCCGCAGACTGGGCCGATAAGTTCGGTGCCGAGCTCGTCGAGGAGGGGCCGGAGTCGCACGGCGGCCTGCCTCCGCGCACGCTCAAGGAGGCGCTCGCCCGCCGCATCCAGCCGCTCGCGAACCAGCTGGTCTCCGCCGCCGACTTCGACGACGAGCGCGTGCCCCCGCACCTGCGCATGAACTTCCGCGCCGTCGACGAACGCGGCAGGATCGTCGGATCCGGACGCGACCTGCGGGCGCTGCAGACCCAGCTCTCGGACCGCGCCCGCAGCAGCGTCGCCCGCTCGATCGCAGCTCCTCCCCGCTCCGGGGGGACGGGAGCGAGACGCGGCACCGAACGCGGGGGGATCGAACGCATCGCGTCCGCGCCCCTCGAGCAGACCGGCCTCACGGCGTGGACGTTCGGAGAACTGCCCGAGGTGCTCGACACCCGCGTCGCCGGCGGCGTCGTGCGGGGGTACCCGGCCATCGTCGACCAGGGCAAGAGCGTGTCGGTGCGCGTCGAATCGACCCCGGATGCCGCGGCGGCCGCCACCCGCGACGGCGTGCTGCGCCTCGTTCTTCTGGGTGTGCCCTCGCCCTCCTCGTACGTGCAGGAGCACCTGACGAGCCAGGAGAAGCTCGCTCTCGCCGCCTCGCCCTATCCGTCGGCCGCCGCCCTCATCGAGGACTCGCGTGCGGCGGTCGCCCGCACAGTCATCGAAGGCATCGTGCCGGATGGCATCGTGCGCGACGAGGCGGGTTTCGCCCGCGTGCGCGACGCGGTCTCCGCCGTCCTCGTCGACGAACTGTTCGCCTGCGTCTCCCTGGTCGCACGCATCCTCACGAAGTCACGCGACGTGGAGCGCGGCATCAAGTCGCAGAACTCGCTCGCCCTCCTCGGCCCGCTGAACGACATCCGCACCCAGTTGAGCGGACTGCTGCACCCCGGGTTCGTCTCCACCGCCGGTGTCGACCGCCTCGCGCACTTCCCCCGGTACCTGGAGGGGATGCTCGACCGGTTGAAGACCCTGTCCAGCGAGCCCGGCAAGGACCGTGCACGCATGACCGAGTACGAGCGGATGGCGAAGGCCTTCGAAGACGCCGGTGGCACGATCCCGCTCGCGGCCGACGCCTCGCCGGCGCTCGTCGAGGCGCGCTGGCTGCTCGAGGAGTACCGCGTGAGCGTGTTCGCGCAGCGTCTGGGCACCGCGCAGCCGGTGTCGCCGCAGCGCATCATGAAGGTGCTGTCCGGGCGCTGATCCGTGACCGCTACTGTCGGCGCAGGTAGCCTGAATGCATGGCTCGCGCGATCGTGTACACCGAAATCGGCTCCCCCGCTGTCCTGCATCTGATCGAGATCCCCGACCCCGTGGCGGGCCGCGGCGAGGTCGTCGTCCGCATCGAGGCGGCGGGGGCGAACCCGATCGATGCGAAGCTGCGCGGCGGCAAGCGCCCGTCGCCGCCGATCACCGAACCGCGTCCGGTCGGCTTCGACGGTGCCGGTGTCGTCGAAGCGCTCGGCGAAGGCGTCGACGACTTCGCGGTCGGCGACCGGGTGGCGATCCGCGATGGGCACGGCACCTACGCGTCGGCGCTCGCCGTCCCGGCCGAGAACCTCGCAAAGCTCCCCGACTCCGTGACCACCGCAGAGGGCGCCGGCATCGGCATCCCCGCCGGAACCGCCTACCAGGCGCTGCGCTCGCTCGGGGTGACCGAGGGCGACGTGCTGCTCGTGCACGGCGGCTCCGGAGCCGTCGGGCAGGCAGCCGTGCAGTTCGCCGTCGCCTGGGGCGCGACCGTGATCGCGACCGGGAGCCCCGCCCGCCACGATCAGCTGCGCGAGCTGGGCGCGATCCCGGTGGCGTACGGCGACGGCCTGCTCGAGCGGGTCCGCGAGGCGGCTCCCTCCGCCGTCACAGTGGTACTCGACTGCGCGGGAACCGACGAGGCGATCGAGACCTCGCTCGCCCTGGTGTCCGACCGCGACCGCATCGCGACGATCGTGCGGGGGCCGGATGCCGCATCCTTCGGCATCCGTGCCTTCTCCGGTGGATCGCCGGTGCCGCTGACCGACCAGGAACTCGCCTGGCGTGCCGAGGCCCTCGCCGAGACGATCGCCCTCCTGGACACCGGCGACTTCACGATCGAGCTCGGACCGCAGCTGCCGCTCGCCGAAGCGGCGCAGGCCCATGAACTCATGGAATCCGGCGCCGCCTCGGGCAAGATCATCCTGCTCCCGTAGTCGCAGGGCTCCGAGTCAGGCCGGCGCCACCGGCCGTCCGATCGACAGCATCAGCCGGTTCGCCCAGTTGAAGAACGCGGCACCGTGGATCACGTCGGCGACCTCCAGATCGTCGAGCCCTGCCGCGCGCAGCCGCCCGATCTCCTCCTCGCCGAATGCGCTGGGGGTATCGGTGAGCGCGACGGATGCCGCGACGATCGCGTTCCACCGCTCGCCCAGGTCCGCATCGACGCCCTCGTCGAGCAGCAGGTCGACGTCGTCGACGCGCTTGCTGTGGTGTGCGGCGAACCGCGAGTGCACCGACGCGCAGAACACGCAGCCGTTGCGGCGGGATGCCGCCGTGGCCGCCAGCTCGCGGTCGGCACGCGGGAGCCCCTCGGCCGCGTTGTAGAAGATGTCCTTGTCGACGAGGGTCCGCGCCCTGAGCACCTCGGGGTCGCGGGCGAGCAGTCGGAAGTAGTCGTTCTTCGCCCGTGCGGCGTCGACGAGACCGTCGTAGTGCCGCGCGGTCAGCTCGTCTTCCGCGAGGGGGTCCAGGTGCGGGACCCAGCCGACCTCCCCGCGGGTGAAGGCGTGCGGGTGCGGGGCGTCGTCGTGCCGGAGCACGGTCTGTTCGATGGTCATGCGGCTTCCTCTTCCTCGGAGACGGCGGTATCGGGAGCGGTCGCCAGCCCCGCGGCCCCGAGCACGCGGAGTCCGGTGACGACGCGCTGCTGGAAGGCGAGGAACGACACCAGCTGCGACAGCGTCACGATCCCGTCGGTCGACCACCCGGCGTCGAGCAGCCGCCCGAGGTCGGCTCCCGAGGCCTCGCGGGGCCGGAACACGAGCAGGTGCGTGTGTGCGAGGGCGGCGGCGAGGCGCTCACCGATGACCGCGGTGACCGCGTCGGAGGGGACGTACCGCTCCCCCTCCGTGTTCTCCTCCTGCAGACCCAGTTCGGTGTACACGCCGAAGGGTCCGCTGACGGCCGCGCCGTCGGCCTCGGTGAGCACGACGCTCGCGGTCTCCGGATCCGCGTCCTGTGCGCGGTCGGCATAGAACACCGCGGTCGCGTCATCCGCTCCGGCGAGCCCGGTCGCGAAGGCGGCGACGAGCTCGCGCTCCGCCTGCGAGACGTGTTCGACCGTGACCGGTCGGAAGAGTGCGTCGAAGCTCGCCTGCAACTGCTCTCGGGTGACCGGCCGGCGACGGCGCAGCGCATCCACCTCCGGCGTCACCTCCACGATCCGGTCCACGATGTCGTCGGTCATGCGTTCTCCTTGATGGTGAGGGTGTCTGGGGCGGAAGGGCTGAGTGCGTAGCCGAGGGCCGGCGCGACCTCATCGGCGAAGAGGGCGATGGATCGCAGCACGTGCTCGTGCGGGGCGTCGACCGAGTGCACCTGGAAGGCCACCTCGGTCGCGCGGGCGAGGGTGGTGTCGGCGGCGAGCGACTCCGCCACCTCCTCGGGCGTGCCCAGGTGCGTGTCGAGAGCGGCGATCAACTCGTCGATGCTGTCTCCGGGGATGGGCTGCCCCTGTCGGCGGAAGCCCTCCGCCGCCCGGCGCAGCCCGACCTCGGCGAACCGCAGCGCTTCGGCGCGGTCGTCCGCGACGAACACCGTCCGCGACGCGGTGATCCTCGGCTCCACCCCGGCCGGAAGCGCCTCGAGGTACGCGTCGATGATCGGATCCTGCAGTTCGGAGAGCGGTGCGTGCAGCCGGTCGGCGCGGCGAGGCTGCGTGCGCGAGAGCAGCAGTCCGTGCCCGTGCACCCCGGCGCGGTGCCCACCGGGCGCCGAGAAGGTGGCCTGCCAGATGCGGTCGGCGAGATCTCCGGCATCCGGGTAGAGCGTGTTGCCCGCCCCGATGTCGCGACCCGCCAGCCCGTCGAGCAGCGTGCGCAGCTTGCGGTCGTAGGTCGGTGCCTTGTCGCGTACGTCCTCCCCGAAGGGCACGAACGACGACGGTGTCCCCCCGCTGCCGAGTCCCAGATCCACGCGCCCCCCGGAGAGCAGATCAGCGACCACGGCATCTTCGGCCACCCGCACCGGATCCTCCAGCGGCAGGGTGATGACCCCGGTTCCGAGCCGGATGCCGCGGGTCACGGCGGCCACGTGGGCGAGGAACACCAGAGGGGACGGCAGCCCGCCCTCGGCCGCGTGGAAGTGGTGTTGGGCGACCCAGGCCCGCCCGATCCCGTGCCGCTCGGCCTGCTGGATCTGCGCGGTCGCGAGCGCATACCTCTCGACAGGTGCAGCGTCGTCGAGCAGGCGGGTGAAGAAGGCGACGGTGGGTGCGGTGGTCATACGACGGTCTCCGTTCGTCCGGGGACAGCGGCGAGCAGCTCCCGGGTGTAGTCGTGCTGCGGGTCGCGGAAGAGTTCCTCCGTCTGCCCTTCCTCGACGATCCGGCCACGACGCATCACCGAGACCGTGTGGCTGATCCTGCGCACCACCGCGAGGTCGTGCGAGATGAACAGGTACGTGAGTCCGAGCTCGGACTGCAGCGAGGTGAGCAGCTCGAGGATGCGCGCCTGCACGGTCACGTCCAGCGCTGACACCGCCTCGTCGAGCACCACGACCTCCGGATCGATCGCGAGCGCCCTGGCGATCGCGACGCGCTGTCGCTGGCCGCCCGAGAGCTCGCGCGGAGTGCGCCTCGCGACGTCGGCCGGGAGCGAGACCCGGTCGAGGAGGGCCAGCGCCCGTTCTCGGCGCTCGGCGCTCGATCCGACGCGGAAGTTCTGCAGCGGCTCCGCCACGATGTCGATGATGTGCTGACGAGGATCCAACGAGGCGAACGGGTTCTGGTAGACGAGTTGCACGCGTCGGCGCAGCGCGCGCAGCTGTTCGCGCTTCGCGTGGGTCACGTCTTCGCCGTCGACCTCGATCGTGCCGGCGTCGGGCTGATGGAAGCGCGTGACCAGCCGCGCCGTGGTCGTCTTGCCTGACCCGGACTCCCCGACGAGAGCATGAGTGGTGCCCCGACGCACGCGGAACGAGACGTCGTCGACCGCGCGGAAGCGCTCGCGCCCCGCGACGCGGAACTCCTTCACGAGCCCCTCGGCCACGATCGCATAGGGGTTCTCCGCGGCGACGGCCGCCGCGTCCCGCAGGAACGGCGGCGCCTCCGGGCGGCGGAATCCGGTCGTGAATGCAGGAGCATCGGCGAGCAGCTGCCGCGTGTACGGGTCGGACGGCGCAGCGAGCACCGCTGCGCTCGGGCCCTGCTCCACGATCCGGCCGTCTTTGAGCACGACCAGCCTTTCCGCGCGATCGGCGGCCACACCGAGGTCGTGGGTCACGAGCAGGATGCTGGTGCCCTCCTCACGTTGCAGCTCGTCGAGCAGGTCGAGCACCTTGCGCTGCACCGTGGCATCGAGGGCGCTGGTCGGTTCGTCCGCGATCAGCAGGCGCGGCTGCAGCGCGATCGCGGTCGCGATCAGCACGCGCTGCCGCATACCGCCGGAGAGCTCGTGGGGGTACTGGCGCGCCCGCAGGTCCGGATCGTCGATGCCGACGCGGTCGAGCAGCTCGATCGCACGCGCGCGACGCGAACGCCGGTCCCGGTGTCCGTGCAGGCGCAGGATCTCCTCGACCTGCGCGCCGATCAGACGCACCGGATCGAGCGAGGTCGTGGGGTCCTGCGGCACGAGGCCGATCTCCGCGCCGCGGATGCCCCGCAGCGCGCGATCGGTCCATCCGGAGATGTCGAGGTCTCCGAGTGCCACGGTCCCGCCATCGACCTTCCCGCCGGCCGGAAGCAGACCGAGGAGCGCATGAGCGGTCGTGGACTTGCCCGATCCCGACTCGCCGACGAGCGCGAGGGTCTCGCCCTCCTCGATCTCGAACGAGATGCCGTGCACGACTTCGCGACCCCCGTAGGAGATCCGCAGATCCGTCGCAGCCAGAACGCTCATCGCGTCCCCCTTCCGATGCGGTGGCTGATGCGGTTGGCGCTGAGAACGACCGCGACGACGACGAGACCGGGAAGTGCCGTGAGCCACCAGGCGGTCCCCACGTAGTTGCGTCCTTCGGCGATCAGCAGCCCCCATTCCGGGGTGGGCGGCGGGGCGCCGTAGCCGAGGAAGCCGAGAGTCGAGATCGCCAGGATCGCGGTGCCGAACTGCAGCGCAGCGAGCGCCACGATGGGTGTGAGCGAATTGGGCAGCACATGCCGACGCAGCACCGCGAAGAAGGTGGCGCCGCTGCCGAAGGCCGCCTCGACGTACTCGGTGCGCCGCACGCGGGCGACCTCGGCGCGCATCAGCCGGGCGAAGGCGGCGACGCTGCCGAGACCGACCGCGATGGCGGCATTGACGGTGCCGAATCCGAGCAGGATGATGACCGACAGCGACAATAGGAGGCCGGGGATCGCGAGGAGCACGTCGACGACGCGCATGAGCACGTCATCGACCGCACCGCCCACGGCCCCGGCAATCGCGCCCAGCACCGTGCCGAGCGCGAGGCCGACCGTGACCGCGATCAGCGCGCCGGAGAGCGAATGCACCGCGCCATGGACGACGCGTCCGAACAGGTCGCGTCCGAGGGTGTCGGTTCCGAACCAGTGGGCGGCGCTCGGCGGCAGCAGCTTGTCGGCCGGTACGCCGGTGAGCGGGTCGCCGGGGGCAAACACCCCGGGGATGACTGCCCAGAGCACGGCGAGCGCCACGACGGCGAGCGCCAGATACAGGCCCCAGGCGCGGCCGTGCAGACGACCACGCCGCCGAGGTGCCGGCGCTTGCTCCTGAGGGGTCGGTGCCGGCACGGCTCCGGGCTCGACGCTCGTCTCGGCGATCACGGGAGCGGTCATGCTGACACCTCCTGAGGTGCGGGCTTCGAGGCGGCGAACGCGGCGGATGGGCGGGAGCGCGTGAGCGTCCGCTGGCGCGGGTCGATGAGCGGGGTGACGAGGTCGACCGCGAAGCTGATGACCACGAAACCGAGAGCCGAGAGCAGCACGACGCCCTGCAGCACCGGGATGTCCTGGTTCGCGACGGCCTGCTCCGTGAGCCTGCCCACTCCCGTGCGACCGAACACGGTCTCGGTCACGACCGCTCCCCCGACGAGCTCGCCGAACAGCACGCCGGCGATGGTCAACGTCGGCACCGCGGCGTTGCGGGCGACCGAACGCGTGAGCACCCAGAGCGGCGGCGCGCCCTTCGCGCGCACCACCGTGACGAACGGCTGCGCCTGCACCTGATCGATCGCCCGGACCAGCACCTGCGCCAAGGGCGCCGAGATCGGCACCGCGAGGGTCAGCACGGGGAGGATGAGCCCGCTCGCCGGGTCGGCCCCGACGATCGGCACCCAGCCGAGTCCGAAAGAGAACACCTGGATGAGCAGGATGCCCAGCCAGAACACCGGCACGGCGACGAAGAGTCCGGGGATCTGGCGCAGACCATCACGCAGCCAGGCGAACGGCGCGAGGGACGAGAGCCCCGCGATCAGGACCGCCAGCAGCAGCGCGACGAGGAGTCCGAGCGACGCGAGCAGCAGTGTCGCCGGCAGCGCCTCGGCGAGCATCGCCAGCACCGGCGTGCCGAACTGCGTCGAGAATCCGAAGTCCCCGGCGAGGAAGCCGAGCCCTGCGTGCACGTACTGCTGCCACCAGGGCAGGTCGGCACCGTACGTGGCGCGGATGCTGTCGAGCTGATCCGGCGACAGCCCGAGGCTGGGGTCGGAGAACTTGATCAGGATCGCATCGCCCGGCAACAGCTGCAGCAGGAAGAAGGTGGCCGTGAAGGCCGCGATCAGAACGATCGCGGCCTGCCCGGCTCGTCGGAGGACGAAATTCATCGACGCACCATGCCGATCAGTGCTCGGAGAGCCAGACGCCGGAGAACGTCGGGCGCCCCACCGACTCGAACGCGACGCCGTGCACATATGTCGCCGTGCCGTACACCTGCGGCTCCTCGAACAGCGGGATGACGTAGGCCTGCTCGGCGATGTAGTCCTGCACGGCCTGCGACGCAGCGACGCGCTTGTCGGCGTCGGGCTCGGAGGCCACCGCGAGGAGCAGCTCGTCGAGCTTCGCATCCTTCGAGATGAGCACGTCGCGGTTCTTCGTGAAGTACTGGCTCTTGATCACGTCGAGATCCGCCCGGCCGACCATCGAGTGGTAGAAGCCGGTCTTCAGCGGGTCACGGGTGTCTTCGGCGTAGCTGCCGGCGTCGCCGGGCTTGACCGAGAGCTCGACACCCACCTTCGCCAGCTGCTGCGCGACGAGTTCGAGGGTCTGCTTCGACAGGGGCTGCGGCTTGGCCTCGTAGACCGTGATCGCGAGACGCTCTCCGTCCTTCTCGCGGATGCCGTCGGCACCGGGCTTCCATCCGGCCTCGTCGAGCAGCTTCTCGGCCTTCTTCGGGTCGTACTCGTAGTGCTCTGATTCGTCCTTGTAGCCGAGGGCCTGAGAGGACAGCACCGAGGTCGCCACCGGGTAGTTCTCGGTGAAGAGCGTGTCCACGACCTCCTGCGCATCCACGGCGGAGATGATCGCCTGCCGGACGCGGATGTCGGAGAGCAGCGGGTTCTCGGGGCGGAGGGCGATCGAGTTGTTCACCCCGCGGGTCTGCGGGGCGTAGAGCGTGAAGCCGGCCGCCTCGACGCGGTCCTCGTCGAACGCCTGCACGTAGCGGACGTAGTCGGCCTGGCCGGCGAGCAGCGAGCCGATGCGCACCGAGTCCTCCGGCGTGATCAGCACGTGCACGGCATCCAGGTAGGGGCGGCCGTCGTTGTCGACGCTGTCGGGGCCCCAGTCGTAGTCGTCGCGGGCGGTGAGCGTGTACTCGGTGCCGAGCTTCTCTCCCGTGACGGTGAACGGCCCCGAGCCGATGATCTCGGCCGCGTTGCCCGCACCGAAGTCCTCGATCGTGCCGTCGAGGGTCGCAGGCGACAGGAGGCCCGAGTTGATCGTCGAGGTCGCCTGCAGGAACCCGGGCGACGGCGCCGAGAAATGGAATGTGACGGTGTCCTCGTCGACCACCTCACTGCTGGCGTAGTTGTTGATCGCCTCGGAGACAGTGAGTCCCCGCTCGGCATCGCCCAGCCCGTAGGTATCGAAGTTCTTCTTCACGGCCGCGGCGTCGAGCACCGTGCCGTCCGAGAACGTGACGTCGGGGTTCAGGTTGAACGTGTACTCGGTGGCGTCGTCGTTCACGGTCCAGTCGGAGGCGATCCAGGGCTCGATCTCGAGCGTTTCCGGATTCTGCCAGGTGAGACGGGCCGCGATGTTGTTCACGATGCCGCCGTTCGGGTAGAAGCCGGCCTGCGGCGGGTAGAGGTTCGTGTACGCCTGGTGCTCGAGGTAGGTGAGCGTTCCTCCCGTGACGGGGTCGCCGCCTTCGGCAGGCGAGTTCGCCGGTGCGGGCGTCGACGCGCAGGCGGCGAGGCTGCCCGCGAGGACGAGCGGCAGCGCGATGGCAGCGGCGCGGATGAGACGACGGTTCATGGGTGGGCCTCCAGGATTCGGGTGCGGTGCTTCGGGTGCTGTGCGGTGCTTCGGGTGCGGTGCTTCGGGTGCTGTGCGGTGCTTCGGGTGCTGTGGTGAGGTGACTTCACCGTAGGAATCGCGGCTCCTCCGGCGCGAGGTGGCCGACTCCGGATGTCGCGTGGCGACACGCGTGGTCACGCGTCGACATACGAGGAAATGCGCAGACGGTCGCGGAGGGTCGCTCGGGTGCTCTCCTGCGCGTCTCGCAGCAGGCCGCGACGGCGCAGCTCGGGAGCCGCATGTCGCGTGAAAGCCTCGAACTGCGCGGGCTGGAACGCCGACAGCACGTTGAACCCGTCCGCGGCGCCCTCCTCACGCCAGGTCTCGAAATGGTCGGCGATCGTCGCCGCGTCTCCCACGACGAACGCCGCCGGCACCGCATGCGCGGCGACCAGGTGCCGCCATGTGAGCGGATCGCCATTCCCGATGCCCGATCCGGAGACCTTCGATGCGGAGACGCGCAGCCCGGCGATGATGCCGAGGCGCTCGATCAGCGCGGCGCCGCGCTCTCCCAGCCGCAGGGCCTCCGCAGAGGTCACGGGCGCGTCGAAGGTCGAGGTGCGCAGCGGGTCGTCGAGCGGGACGTCGAGTGCATCGGCGAGCGCGGCGACGGTGCGATTCGACGGGAACGCCGTTCTGGCCGCCTGGTGCCCCTCGGCCAGCGGCACCAGGGCGAGCAGCCGCTCCACGATGCGTCGCGCGTCGGCATCCGTGTCCGCGACGACGGGAAGCACCGGGGCGATCACCTTCAGCGCATCCGGCGATCGTCCGGATTCCGCCGCGATGTCACGCAGCAGTCGACGGGTCGCGATCGCATCGGCCAGCGTGGGCGCGGCCGTCAGCGCGAGATCGGCTTCGGTGGCCGCGAGCGCCCTCGAGCGCGGCGACGTCCCCGCGTGCACGATCGGGATCTGTCCCTGCGGCGGGCGGGCGACGTTGAGCGGTCCCGTGACGCGCACCTGCGTCCCCCGCAGGTCGGCGGCGCGGAGTGCCTCCGGGTCGATCAGCACCCCGCGGTCGGCGTCGGCGATCCAGGCGTCCTCGCCCCACGAGTCCCACAGTCGGCGCAGTGCCTCGACGAACTCCTCCGCCCGGTCGTAGCGGGACTCGTTGTCGGCGTGCGCCTCGCGGCCGTGGTTGCCCGCTGCACGCGGCTCGGCGCCGGTGACGAGGTTGATCCCGGCACGGCCTCGGGTGAGCACGTCGAGGGACGCCAGCGAGCGTGCCGTCGTGTACGGGTCGGCATACGTGGTGTTGACCGTGGCGATCAGGCCGATCCGCGAGGTCACCCCCGCGAGGAAGAGCACGGCGCTCACGGGATCGATGCGGGCCAGCAGGTATGGGTCGCGGAACTCCAGATCCGGGCCGGTGGCGAGCCAGTCCCCGAAGAAGAGGTAGTCGAGGCCGGCGTCCTCCCCCTCCCGCGCGATGTGCCGCAGGATGTCGGCGTCGGACGCGGGATCACGATGCGCGCCGGGCTGCCGCCAGCCCGAGGGGTACGCGCCCAGGGTGCGCACCATGGCGCCGATGATGAGGGGTTCGGTCATGGCGTCACGGTAGGAGCCGTCGAGCCTCCGCTGCCAGGGCGCCGATGCCGGGCGTCACGGGATGTAACAGTCCGTCACAGCCGGCACACCCCCTACGCTGAGACCATGACAGGTCTTCGGTGGGGAATCCTCGCGACCGGCGGTATCGCCGGCGCATTCGCGTCCGATCTGAGAACCGCGGGGCTCGACCTCGTGGCCGTCGGGTCCCGCTCGCAGGAGTCGGCGGACGCGTTCGCCGCCCGCTTCGACATCCCCCGCGCGCACCCCTCGTACGAGGCGCTGGTGTCCGATCCCGACGTCGACATCATCTACGTGTCGACGCCGCACCCCATGCATCACGAGAACGCCCGGCTCGCGCTCGAGAACGGCAAGCACGTGCTCGCCGAGAAGGCGTTCACGCTGAACCGCGCGGAGGCGGAGGATCTGCAGGCGCTTGCGGCCGAACGCGGCCTGCTCGTCATGGAGGCGATGTGGACCCGCTACCTGCCGCACATGGTCCGCATCCGCGAGCTCATCGCCGACGGCGTCCTCGGCGAGATCCGCGCAGTGAACGCCGACCACACGCAACTGCTGCCCTCCGACCCCACCCACCGCCTCAATGCCCTCGAGCTCGGCGGCGGCGCGCTCCTCGACCTCGGGATCTACCCGATCTCCTTCATCTGGGACATCCTCGGCGCACCGACCACGCTCCACGCCGTCGGCCGGCTCGTGGAGACCGGAGCCGACTCCGAGGTCGCGACCGTCATGACGCACGAGGGCGGAGCGATCTCGACCAGTCTGTCGTCATCGCGCGCCGCCGGACCCAACGTCGCGAGCATCATCGGCACGGCCGCCCGCATCGACATCGATGCGGTCTGGTACAGCCCGACCACGTTCCGGGTCGTCCTCCCCGACGGCACCGTTCACGAGACCTACACGTCCGAGGTCGAGGGCCGCGGGATGCAGTACCAGGCACTCGCCGCCGAGCGGCTCGTTCGCGACGGCATCCTCGAGGGCGACATCCTGCCCATCGCCGAGAGCGTCGCCATCATGGGCGCTCTCGACGAGATCAGAGCGCAGATCGGCGTCCGCTATCCCCGTGAGGAGGTCTGATCATGGCCGAGACCACCGATGCCCGCGTGGCCGTCTACCTCGACTTCGACAACATCGTCATCTCCTGGTACGACCGCGTGCACGGACGCAACGCCTACGGCAAGGACCGTCAGCGGATCAGCGAGAACCCGAACGATCCCGAGGTCACCGACCGACTGAGTCGCGCGATGATCGAGGTCGGCGCCATCATCGACTACGCGGCCTCGTTCGGCACCCTGGTGCTCACGAGGGCCTACGCCGACTGGTCGTCTCCCGTGAACGCCGAGTACCGTTCGCAGCTCGTGGCGCGCGCCGTCGACCTCGTGCAGCTGTTCCCGGCAGCCGCCTACGCCAAGAACGGCGCCGACATCCGCCTCGCCGTCGATGCGGTCGAGGACATGTTCCGGTTGCCCGACCTCACGCACGTCGTGATCGTGGCGGGCGACAGCGACTACGTGCCGCTGGCTCAGCGGTGCAAGCGTCTCGGACGCTACGTGATCGGCGTCGGAGTGTCAGGCTCCACAGCCAAGTCGCTGGCCGCCGCGTGCGACGAGTTCGAATCCTACGACTCGCTTCCCGGTGTGGTCCGCCCCGTGAAGGCGGCGCCCGCCGTCGCCGCGAAGGCCGAGGCCGTCGCGGAGCCCGCGCCCGAGGCTGTGCCCGATGTCGCAGACGCGGTCAAGGCGAAGACCCCGCGCCGGGCGAAGTCGAAGGCGGCCGCACCCAAGGTCGAGGAGCCCAAGCTCGACGAGCAGGGCGAGGCGACCCAGTTGCTCGAGCGCGCGCTGCGTCTCGGCCACGACAAGGCCGACGCCGACGAGTGGCTGCACAGCTCAGCGGTCAAGACGCACATGCGCCGCATGGATCCGTCCTTCAGCGAGAAGGCCCTCGGCTACCGCTCGTTCTCCGATTTCCTGAAGTCGCGCGACGACATCGCCGAACTCGAGGAGACCGGGCACGAGCGACTCGTCCGTCTGCGCGAGCCCGCCGCCTGATCGACGCGCTGCCTGATCAGCACGCGCGAACCTGCCCCCTGATCCGGTCGGTGGCGACGAAGGCTCGGTGATCCGAACCTCCGCCGCCACCGCCACCGGCTGCGATCAGAGCGTCGCTTCGAACGGGTCGAAGTCAGAGGCGATCGAACCGACCTGATCGAGCGTGCTCTCGACCTCGACGAAGCTGCGCGATTCGGCGGCCTCCTCGATCGACAGGAGCGTGTCGAGCACGTGGTAGCCGAACTCCCCCGTCGCCACGTGCGGGCGACCGGCGGCGATCGAGCGTGCCATGTCGAGCAGCCCCACGCCGCGGCCGGAGAGCACACCCTCCTGCTCGACGTCGATGATGTCCTGCTGGACGGGCTCCGGTGGGATGAACAGACGCGTGAGCGGTCGGGTGATCGAGATCGCGCCGCCGAAGGTGTTCGGGTCGGGGATCACGATGGTGCCCTCGGTGCCGGTGATCTCGACGATCCCCTGCCGGATGACGGGCGAGTCGGTGCTGTAGACGCTCTGCGCCTGGCCTCCCTGCTCGAAGTCCATCAGCACGCTCAGGGTCGACGGGATCTCGACCGGGAACTCCTGACCGGCCAACTCGCCGACCTGCACACGCCGCGTCGGCGTCCCCTGCAGCCCGAGGGCCGCGACCGAGGCGACCGGGCCGAAGACGTGCACGAGGGCCGATACATAGTAGGGGCCCATGTCGAGCAGCGGGCCCGCGCCCTTGGCGTACAGGAATGCGGGGTTCGGGTGGAAGATCTCCGGCCCCGACCACTGGAACGTGGTCTGCGCGAACAGCGGACGGCCGATGTCGCCGCGCGCGATCGCCCGCTTCGCCGTCTGCACACCCGGTCCGAGCACGGTATCGGGGGCGACTCCGATGCGGAGACCGGCCGCATCCGCCTTCTCCAGCAGTCGGCGGGACTCCTCACGGCTCACGCCGATCGGCTTCTCGGTCCAGACATGCTTGCCCGCCGCGATGATCGCCTCGGACACCTCGACGTGCACGGCAGGGATCGTGAGGTTCACGACGATGTCGATCTCCGGATCGGCGAGCACCGCGTCGACGCCTCCGGAGCGCGGGACGCCGTATTTCTCGGCTTGCGCCTGCGCGCGGTCCTCGAGCAGGTCGCCGATCGCGAGGACGCGCACATCCGGGAACGTCGTGAGGTTCGACAGGTACTGATCGCTGATGTTCCCGGCGCCGATGATGCCGACGCCGACGGGGCCGTCCTCGAACGAACGGGTGGCGCCCACCATCAGCCGGCGACCTTCTCGTCGAGGTACACCCGGCTGCGCTCGATGGCGTCGAACAGGTCGCCCTCGTAGTGGTCGAACTCCACGATCGCGAGCTCGAGGGCCGGAGCCGCGGCGATGGCCTCGACGAGCGGAACGGATCCTTCGCCCGCGGCCACCTGGTCGGCGGGCGGGTAGGCGCCGGCGAGCGCGGGGTCGAGCGTGCCGTCCTTGGCGTGCACGGCCACGACGCGGCTGCCCAGACGCTCGAGCAGCGCGACGGGGTCGACGCCGCCGCGGGCGACCCAGTACAGGTCGACCTCGAGCACGACGCGCTCGTCGAGGAGGCCCGCGAGGACCTCCAATCCGGTGACGCCGTCGAACACGGCCTCCAGCTCGTGTGCGTGGTTGTGGTATCCGACGCGCACGCCCACGGTCGCACCGATCTCCGCCGCCTCGTTCAGCAGTCGCGCGGTCTGCTCGATCTGCTCGACCGACTCCCAGCGCGCGGGCTCGGTGTACGGATCGATGACCGTGTCCATGCCGAGCACCTTCGCTGCGGCGAAGACCTCTGCGGGCGACGGCACCGGCACCGTGGTGCCGCTGCCGTCGGGGTTCACGAACGACTCCGACGCCAGGAAGGCGTGGCCGGACGGGGCGACCAACCCGGCGGTGGACAGTGCGGCAGCGAGGGGCTCGGCGCGGCGGACGAAGTCATAGGGCTCCACGGCGGTGAATCCGCGGGCGGCGACCGCCGCCAGGGAGGATTCGAGGTCGGCCTCCAGCTCGTCCTTGATCGTGAACAGCTGCAGGGAAGTCCGAATCGTCATCGGTCGTGCTCCTTCGGTCATCGGTGACGTGGCGGGACCGCTGTCCCGTGCAGGCACGCTATCACCAAATACCTCCATGCGGAAGTTTTGATTGACTAGACTCGCCACATGCCCCCCGACACGTCCGATCACGCCGATCCTCCCCGCCCACGCGGCGCGTACGCCAAGGGGATCGCTCGACGACAGGAGATCCTCGATCGCGCGATCGAGGTCTTCGCCGAGCGCGGCGCCGACCGCACGAGCCTGCGGGCGATCGCTCGCGAGGTCGGGGTCACCCATGCGGCGCTCACGCACTACTTCGGCTCGCTGGAAGAGCTCCTCGTCGCCGTCTACGAGGAGAGCACGGCCCCGTCCCGGCAGTCCGGCTCTCCCCCGGAGGATGCGACACCGGTCGAGATGATGATCGAATCCGCGCGGACCAACCGCGCGATCCCCGGCCTCGTCCAGCTCTACTCGACCCTCGTCGCCACCGCTCTCGAAGAGGGACACCCGGCGGCCCGCACGTTCGCCACCGGTCGCTTCAGCCGCCTCCGCGCCCGACTCGCCGACGTCGTCCGACGCCAGCAGGAGGACGGCCGGATCCGCGACGACATCGACCCGGATGCGGTCGCCGCCCTCGTCGTCGCGGCGTCCGACGGCTTGCAGACGCAGTGGCTGCTCGATGAGACCGCACCGCAGCACGAAGCGCTCGCGCTCCTCGATCGACTGCTGAGACCCGCATCCTGAACAGGACGGGGCGCGGATCGGGACCCCGACGACCGGGCTAGGCTCGAAACGTGACGCCCGTGCCGCAGTCTCCCTACGCCCGGGCGCTCGGCGAGCGCATCGATGAGCTGCATCCCCGGCTTCGCACGTACTTCGAGGCGATCCCCGACGGCGCCGTCGGCATCGGCGATGGGGTGTTCGGGCGCGTCGGCACCCCGCGGCGATGGCTGTGGCCGTTGCTCCGGCTGCTCGAGCGCCGCGGGGTGGTCGCCGCAGGGTGGGAGCGCGATGTGCCGTTCCGCGTGGAGAATCGGACCATCGCGTCGAGGGCCATCGGAGAGCGCACCTTCCAGTTTCGTCACGGCGCGTGGACCATGCGCGACGCGGCCGCACTCACGCGACACGGTCGCGTGGTCGACGAGCTCGGAGAGCCCGCCCTCCTCGCCGCCTGCTTCGATGTGGACGTCCACCACGGGGCCCTGCACCTCACCAGTCGCGCGGTCGGCCTGCGTCTCGGACGCCTTCGGGTGCGCCTCCCGCGTGCGGTCACCCCCGTGATCCGCCTCACCGAACGCTTCGACGACGCCCTCGACCGTCAGCGCATGTCGCTGACCGTCGACGCGCCGCTGCTGGGCCGCGTGTACGAGTATCGAGGCGACTTCACTTACCGCATCCACCATTCCGAGACGGAGCAGATGGCATGAGCGCAGGACGGGTCGTGGTCGGCGGGTCCACGGGTTTCATGGGCAGATTCCTGCTGCCGCGGTTCCGCGCCGAGGGCCGTGAAGTCGTCACGATCTCCCGTTCGGGCGCCGACATCCGCTGGGGCGACCAGGTCGAGATCGACCGCGCCGTCGATGGCGCGGCCCTCGTGGTCGGCCTGGCCGGCAAGAGCGTGAACTGTCGTTACACACCGGAGAATCGCGCGGAGATCTTCCGCTCACGCCTCGACACGACGGCATCCTTGAGCACCGCGATCGCCCGCGCCTCGACGCCGCCGGCGCTCTGGGTGAACTCCTCGACCGCGACCATCTACCGTCATGCGGAAGACCGTGCCATGACCGAGTCGACCGGCGAGATCGGCACCGGGTTCTCGGTCGAGGTCGCCAAGGCCTGGGAGAAGGCCCTGTTCGCCGACGACCTCCCCTCCACGCGACGCGTCGCGCTGCGCAGCGCCATCGTCCTCGGCCACGGCGGTGTCCTCGGTCCGGTGAAAGACCTCGCCCGGCTCGGGCTCGGCGGATCCCAGTACGACGGACGATGGCCGGTCAGCGCTGCGCGTCGGGCCGCAGGCACCGGCCACTTCCCCGGCGCCCGTCGCGGCCGCCAGCGCTTCAGCTGGGTGCACATCGAAGACGTGGCCCGCATCATCGAATTCCTCGAGCAGACGCCTTCCCTCGAAGGGCCCGTCAACCCCGCATCTCCGCACCCGGTCGACAACGTCGAATTCATGGCGACGGTGCGTCGGGTGCTGGGCGCGCGCATCGGTGTGCCGATGCCGCGGTGGATGCTGGAACTCGGAGCGATCGGCATGCGCACCGAGACCGAGCTGATCTTGAAGAGTCGGTGGGTGTTGCCGGAGAAGCTCACCACGGCCGGATTCGAGTTCCGATACCCGACCCTCGAAGAGGCGATCCGCGAGTCGTTCGACCGCGAACCCGCTGCTTAGCCGGCGTTCGCCGCCCCGGCGGGCCCCTCGCCGTCGGTGCCGCGCTTCTTCTCGATCTCCTGGCGCAATCGCCACTCCTCGATCTCACGGTCGAGGTCGGCGATCTGCTGCTCCGTCGTGCGGGTGTCCCTGGGTGGCGCCGGACGCACATCGGTCGGCGTCGCGGGTCGCTCGGCTCTCCGCATCCGCGGCATCTGGATGCCGGACTCGCCGTAGTCACGCCCGAGCCCGAACCACAGCAGGCCACCGATCAACGGCAGCAGGATCACGATGATGATCCACGCCAGCTTCGGCAGGAACTTCACCAGCGAGCTGTCCCGCGTGATGATGTCGATCAGTGCACCGATCATCAGCGCGATGACGAGGAGCGAGAACAGGAACGACATGAGTTCAGGGTAGACGACGCCGCGCCGTGCCGCTCGGGCTACGGCAGCAGATGCCCGCCGGCGCGGAACAGTTCGTACCACTCGGGCCGCGTGAGCGTGATGTCGGCTCCGGCCGCCGCGTCCTGCACCCGCTGGGGTGTGGTGGTACCGAGCACGACCTGCATACCGGCGGGGTGGCGAGTGATCCACGCGGTCGCGATGGCGATCGGCGCGACGTCGTACGCCGCTGCGAGGCGATCGATCACGGCGTTCAGTTCCGCGTATTCGGGGTTGCCGAGGAACACCCCGTGGGAGAACCCGTCCTGGAACGGCGACCAGGCCTGGATCGTGATGTCGTTGATGCGGCAGTACTCCACGATGCCACCGCCGTCGCGCACCACGCTCTGCTCCTGCCCGGCCATGTTGGCTGCGACCGGCTGCGCGATGATCGGCGCGTGCGTGATCGACAGCTGCAGCTGATTCGCGACCAGCGGCTGCCGGACCGCCGTGCGGAGGAGGTCGATCTGGCGAGGCGTGTGGTTCGAGACGCCGAACGCCCTGACCTTGCCCGCGCGCTCCAGGTCGTCGAACGCGCGCGCCACCTCGTCGGGCTCGACGAGCGCGTCGGGGCGGTGGAGCAGGAGCACGTCGAGGCGGTCCGTGCGCAGCGCCGCGAGCGAGCCCTCCACCTGCGCCAGGATGTGCGCGTACGAGAAGTCGAACATCCCCTGCGAGGGCACGATGCCGCACTTCGTCTGCAGCACGATCTCGTCACGCTCGGACGGGGTGAGCTGCAACGCGTCGGCGAATCGCGCCTCGCAATGGTGCATGCTGCCGCCGTAGATGTCGGCGTGGTCGAAGAAGTCGATGCCCGCCGTCCGCGCGGTGCCGTACAGCGTGCGGATGTGAGAGTCGTCCTTGTCGTCGATGCGCATCATGCCGGCGATCACGGCGGGGGCGGTGGCTGATCCGAACGGCACTGTCTTCATGCGCATCACGCTACCGCCCCGCACCGACGTCGTCAGGAATCTTCGGTCGCGGCGCCGGGAATCAGCGCCGTGACCGGAACGCCGAGGACTCCGGCGATGCGCGCGAGGTCGACCACCGTGAAGTCCTCCATGCCGTCGAGCAGATTCCCCAGGGCATCGGGGTCGATGCCCGAGCGCGCGGAGAGCTCGGAGAAGGACACTCCGGCGTGGAACCGGGCCCCGTCGACTTCGGATGCCAGCAAATGACGCAATTCTGTCCCCATACGCCTACACTACCGCCACGAACGAACCCGCATGGCGGTCGAATGGACCAGAATGGCAGCATTTTGGCGTCGTCTCGCTGCTATGGTGAGCCGGGTGAAGACACCTGCCGAGGATTTCAACGACGCTGTCGGGCGCCAGATGCGTGCCGAGATCGCCGCGTCGCGCAGCAGCATCGCCGCCATGGCGCGCACCATCGGGATCGCGCGCAGCGCACTGGACAACTACGTGACGGGCAAGCGTGCGATCCCGGTCCCCGTCGTCTACGCGGTGTGCGCCGATCTCGGTGTCGAACCCCACGTGCTGCTGGCACGCGCGGAAGAACGTCTCCGCGCCGACGGAGAGGCCGTCGCGCGCATCACGCCGATCCGACGCGCGCCCGATGTCGCCGGCCCGCGCGAAGATACCCGAGAGGTCGCCTTCGAATCCGGTGTCCGCCACGACGCCGACACCGACGACCTCTACGAATAGGCCGGGCACCGCTCCCGGCGCGAGATCGGCACGGGAGGAGTGACCATGCACCACCTTCTCCGGCTCGCCGATGAACAGCGGGTTCGCGTCGTCGAGCGGACCGGTCGAACGCGCGGGGGCTACGACCCCGCGACTCGCACGATCCGCCTCAGCCCCGGCATGAGCGTCCGCACCACTCGCAGCGTGCTCGCGCACGAGCTCGGACACGCCGCTCTCGGCCACGTTCCCGCCCCGACCCCCGCCATCCGCGCCCAGCAGGAGCGCCAGGCGGATGAATGGGCGGCGTCGCAGCTCATCACGCCGCGCACCTACGCGGAAGCAGAAGCGGTTCGAGGTCCGCATCTCGCGAGCTTGGCCTTCGAGCTGGAGGTCACGATCGAGCTCGTCACGGCCTACCAGCGGCTGCTGCGTCAGACGATCCTCGTCGCTGGTTGAATATCGTCATGCCCTTCCTCGTCACGCCCTCCCCTGTCACCCTGACCGGCGAACTCGTCGAACTCCGTCCCCTCGAACGCGCCCATGTCGATGGACTGATCGAGGCCGTGGAGGAGGGCGACCTGTGGAAGACGGCCTGGTACACCTCGGTACCCGCACCCGATGGTGTCGCCGCGGAGGTCGAGCGCCGGCTCGGGCTCGTCGAGAAGGGCGAGATGGTCCCTTTCACGACGTTCGACGCCACTGGTCGCATCCTGGGACTCACGTCGTACTACGACATCGTCGCCGACGTTCCCCGGCTGCACATCGGCTTCACGTGGAACCGACCGTCGGCGCACGGCACGGGCACGAATGCCGAGTCCAAGCTGCTGCTGCTCCGGCACGCGTTCGAGACGCTGGGAGTCTTCCGCGTGGGCCTGACCACGCAATGGGTGAACTTCCAGTCGCGCACGGCGATCGAGCGGCTCGGCGCCAAGCAGGACGGCGTCATGCGGGCCATGAGCCGCTACCGCAACGGCGCACTGCGCGACAGCGTGGAGTATTCCATCATCGAGCCGGAGTGGCCCGCTGTCAGGGCGAACCTCGAAGCGAGGCTCGCCAGACGACGGTGAACCGTCGACCGTCGGCGGTCAGCCGCCACGCTTGACGACCTGCGGACCGCGGGGAGTCACTCGGTGGCGTTGCCCGACCAGTTGTTCGACCGGCGGGTGGCCGAGCCGCCCTGGCGGAAGATGAAGGCCATGGCCAGGGTCACCAGCAGGAGCCCACCGCAGAAGGCGAGAGCCTGGAACGCCGGCAGCCCGAACGAGATGCCCATCAGCAGGATCCCTCCGATGAAGAGGATCATGAAGAAGAGGAAGCTGAGGATCACGGGATCTCCTGTCGTCGGTGCCGTCTACCAGGATAGCCCGGACTCGGAAACCCCCTGTGCATGTTCTTCCTCGTCTGGTCTGCTCGGAGCATGAAGACACCACTGACCGCCGTCGCCATCTCCTGCACACTCAAGCCGTCGCCCGCGCCCTCCAGCTCCGATCTCCTCGCGACGCAGCTGCTCGACGGCCTCGCCGACCACGGCGTCACCGGTGACGTGGTCCGCGCCGTCGACCTCTCCCTCAGCCCCGGTGTCGAGAAGGACATGGGTGGCGACGACGAATGGCCCCAGATCCGTCGGCGAGTGCTGGACGCCGACATCCTCGTCCTCGTCACCCCCACGTGGATGGGGCAGCATTCGAGCGTCGCACAGCGCGTGCTCGAACGCCTCGATGCGGAGCTCGGCGAGACGGACGCCCGCGGCCGCCCCACCCTGTTCGACAAGGTGGCCATCGCGGGCGTCGTCGGGAATGAAGACGGCGCGCACCACATCGCGGCGATCCTCTTCCAGTCGCTGAACGACGTGGGATACACGGTCGCCGCACAGGGCTCGGTCTATTGGAACGGCGAGGCGATGCACACCGTCGACTACAAGGATCTCGATGAGACACCCGAGAAGGTCGCGTCGGCCATCGGGACGGCGACGAGGAACGCCGCACACCTGGCCCGACTGCTCAAGGCGCAGGAGTATCCCGCGGAGTGATCTCGGTCACTCCGTGAGGTCGAGTGCCCATTCGTTCACGGTCAGCTCGGCACCGCGGAACTCCTCTGTGAAGCTCCCCGCCAGGGTGAATCCGTTGCGGCGGCACACCCCGTTCGATGCCGGGTTCTCGACCCCGGGAAATGCGGTCAGGAAACGTCGTCCCTCGCGATGCGCACGGGCGTCGTCGATGAGGAGAGCAAGGGCGGCGGACGCCACACCGTGCCCCTGCGCCTCAGGCCGGACGAACCATCCCGTCTCGAGCGCAGGCTCTTCCCGCCAGACGACGTGCCAGTACCCGATCGATCCGAGTGCTCGCGCTCCCTCGTCTTCGATGACGAACATCCGCGCTTCCCCGGAGGCGACCAGCCGCAGGTAACGGGCGTGCCGCTCGATGATCTGGTCGACGCTCTCCGGGCCGTTGATGTGCGCCGTCATCTCCCGGGTGTTGGCCGCGTGCAGCAGTCCGAGGTCGTTCTCGGACCAGATCCGGAGTCTCAGGTCTTCCATGCTCGGATGCTGCCACAGGCCTCCGACACCGCCTTCAATGTGAGGGGGGCTCCGCATCGTGTGTGCTCAACGTCGGGTGCGCTCAGTGTGCGGGTGCGCGTGACGCCGGCTCCGACGCACTCCGGAACGTGACGACCTCGTCGCGCCGAGCCTTCTCGACGATGAGTCCCGCCAGCTCGAGTCGTCGAAAAACCCGCCGAGGCAGTGCGGGAAGCTCGGCGGAGAAGCCGCGCGGCGGCGTGGCGAGCCCGGCGAAGAGCGACAGGTCGACACCGGTGCCACGCACCTCGATCCGCGCGTAGTCGCTGCGGCACCGCCAGCGCAGGAATTCGAGCCTCCGGAACGGGATCGTGTGGAGCTGATCGCCTACCCGTACACGCAACTCGTCGTTCCCGAAGGCGACCGCGCACTGCGCTGTGCGTCGGCGCAGGATCGCCATGAACAGGAGGTACACGGGAAGCCCCAGCACGATTCCCATGAGGACGATCGCGATCCGCGGTCCCATCCGCATCACGATGTCGTCGAGTCCGATCAGCAGCGCGACGCCGAGGAGTCCGACGACCACGACGATCCCGACGATCGCCTGCGTGAGCGTGCGCATCCGCAGCTCGATGGCGGGGAAGCGCACGATCGACCCGTCGCCGCCTTCCTCCCGTTCCCAGTCCGGCGTCACCGGCAGCGGCTTCTTCTTCGCGTCCCGACGGGCGAAGAGATCGGTGATGCGACTGAGGAGTCCGAGCCAGATCCACCCGGTCGCCGGTATCCCCGCGAGCTGCAGGACGACGGCGACCCCGCGCACCGCCTCGGGGAAGCCGTCGAGCAGGTCTCCCCCGAACTCCACCATGAGGACCAGGACGGCCCCGAGCACGATGGCGACACCGAGGTGCAGGATCGCCCCGTTGCGCGCCGGCACCATGCCCAGGGTGACGTTCACGAACGCGAAGCCGAAGCACCAGCCCCCGACCAGCATGAGCAGGAACGGGAAGAAGCTGAGGTCATCACCCGCGAGCGTGAACCCGATGGCTGCGATCAGCAGCACCGTGCCCACGACGATCGGCGCGCGCACGAACGTCCGGTTCACCTTCGCGCGCATGCGCGTCTCGGTGGCGGTCTCGTCGATCATCGGGTCGATTCTAGGTCCGGGCGCGTGTCGACGCGCTCCGGAGCATGCGCGCTCGCCTACGTCTGCGCGTGCTCGTCTTCTTCGTGGGTCCCGTGGGCATTCCTCTGCTCCTCGGTGCGCATGTCCCAGGCGGGCTTGCGAACCGCATAGAAGATGAGCGGCGGAGCGCCGAGCACGACGATCACCGCCGCCACGATCCAGGGATACAGGGCCGGCGGGAACGCCGTGAACCCTTCCGGCGGGATGAAGGCGAACACGAAGGCCGCGAGGCTCGCCAGGAATCCGATGCCCGCCACGAGGTTGATCGCAGGAACACGGTAGGCCCTCTTCACGCTCGCCTGCGTCCGCCGCAGGACCATCGCCGAGGCGAACATCATCATGTACATGATGAGGTACAGGGCTGCGGCCATGTCGATCAGGGCGACGAACGCCGCACTGACGTTGGGGACGATGATGAAGATCGCCGCCAGGGCGGTGACGATCGTGCCCTGCAGCATCAGGATTCCGGACTGCACACCGGCCTTGTTCTTCTTCTGCAGCAGTGGGGGCAGCAGCCCCGTCTCCGCCGCGGCGAGAACACCTTTGGACGGTCCGACGATCCAGGTGATCACGGACGCCAGTGCGCCGGCGGCGATCAGCGCGGACACCGCCGCCGTCGCCCACTGACCCACACCCCAGTGCGAGAAGTACTCCTGGAACGCGAGCATGATGCCGTTGGTCAGGCCCAGCTCCTTCTGCGGGACCGCAACGGCGATGGCGATCGTCGGCAGGATGAACACGATGAGGATGAGGACCGCGGAGATGAAGATGGAGCGAGGAAAGCCCCGGCCCGGGTCCTTCATCTGGTTCACGTGGACGGCGTTGACCTCCATGCCGGCGTAGGCGAGGAAGTTCGACACGATCAGCACGATCGATGCGATGCCGGTGAAGGGGGGAATCACCGCTTCGGGCGTGAGGGGTACCTCGCTCTTCTCTCCGCTGAACACCCAGATCGCTCCGAACACGATGAGGAGGGCTGCGGGGAGCAGGGTGCCGAGGATGCCGCCCCAGGAGCCGAGCTTGGCGAAAAGGTTGCCGCCTCTCAACGCGATGAGAGTGGATCCCCAGTAGAGGACCAGGATGACCACGGCCGTGAAGAAGCCGGAACTCGACAGGGAGGGGTCGAAGAAGACGAACGCGAGCGCTCCGGCGATGAAGGCGAGCTGGGTGGGGTACCAGACCACGTTCTGGATCCACTGCAACCACACGGCGGTGAACCCCCAGCGGTTGCCCATCGCCTCCCTGATCCAGATGTACACGCCTCCCTTCCACCCGGTCGCGAGCTCGGCGGCGACCAGCGCTGTCGGCACGAGGAACAGGATCGCGGGGATGATGTAGAGCGTGATGCTGCCGAGGCCGAACACGGCCATCGCCGGGAGCGATCGCAGGCTCGCGACCACGACCAGGGTGAGGAGGGCGAGCTGCCCCACTCCCAGGAAGGAGGTCACCGCGGAACGGGGTGCGAGCGGATGGTTCGATGCGGTCGGGGACGACTCGGCCGGTGCCGGCGACGGAGCGGAACTCTGAGGCGAGGACATGGCGGCTTCTCTCAGTGGTGGAAGGCCGACTGCGGCTTCTCGATCGGCATCGGCGACTCGAGCGCGTCGAGGTACGCGACCTCGGTCTCGATCGCCTGCAGCAGTTCGATCGCGAGGTCCATGCTCAGCCCGTTGCGGACGACGATGCGCTGCACCGTGATCTGCTCGAGGTCGGCGGGCATCGGATAGGCGGGGATCAACCAGCCCTTCATCCGCAACCGGTCCTGCAGATGGTAGAGAGTCCAGTTCTTCGTGTGCCCGTCCTTGAGGCGCCAGGCGAACACCGGGATGTCGCTGCCGTCGTTCCAGAGTTCGAACGCGTCGAGCTTCGCGATCCCCGCGGAGAGGTACTTCGCGACGTCCTGCGAGGCCTGCTGCACGGCCCGGTATCCCTCGAATCCCAAGCGCAGGAACAGGTAGTACTGCAACACCACCTGGGCGCCGGGCCTCGAGAAGTTCAGCGCGAAGGTCGGCATCTCCCCACCGAGGTAACTGACCTGGAACACCAGGTCCTCCGGCAGCCACTGGGCGTCACGCCAGACCACCCACCCGAGCCCCGGGTACACGAGACCGTACTTGTGACCCGAGGTGCTGATCGAGTGCACGCGCTCGAGACGGAAGTCCCAGACCAGATCCGGCTGCAGGAACGGCGCGATCATCGCGCCCGAGGCACCGTCGACATGGATCGGGATGTCGAGGCCGGTGTTCTTCTGGATCTCGTCCAACGCCGCGGCGATCTCGGCGACGGGTTCGTACATGCCGGTGTAGGTGACACCCATGATGGCGACGACGCCGATCGTGTTCTCATCGACGTACTTCGCCAGGTCATGCCCGTCGAGCGTCTTGTGCTCCGCACTGATCGGCACGTAGCGGGGCTCGACGTCGAAGTAGTTGCAGAACTTCTCCCAGCACACCTGCACGGCGGAGGACATCACGAGGTTCGGCGTCGAGGTGTCCTTGCCCGCTGCACGCCTGGCCTGCTGCCACCGCCGCTTGAAGGCGAGACCGCCCAGCATGCACGCCTCGGACGAGCCGATCGTCGAGGTGCCGATGCTCTTCTCCGCATCGGGCGCGTTCCACAGGTTCGCCAGCATGTGCCAGCAGTTGTCCTCGATCGCCGCCGTCTGCGGATATTCGTCCTTGTCGATCATGTTCTTGTCGAACGACGCCGCGTACACCTGCTTCGCATCGTCATCCATCCAGGTGCTCACGAACGTCGCGAGGTTCAGCCGCGCGTTCCCGTCGAGGATCGTCTCGTCCTCCACGATCTGCTTCGCCGTGTCCGGAAGCGACTCACCGGCAGGGATGACATGACGTGCGGCGCCGGTAGCTTCAGCCGGCCTCGCGAACATCGGTGTTGCCGGGCTGGAGGTCTCGTGATCAGTCATGTCGTCTCCTTGCTTGCGTGCATCGCGGCGGCACATGGAACCGACGTGCAAAATCGGTTAACCGCCACCTGGGTCGATGGAAACAAGGTAAGACGTCCTCAGGGGATCACGCAAGCCTGTACGACGAAGGCGAGGCGGAAACCGCCACCGAAGGCAGCTCGAGAAGGAGGTCAGCAGGGGTCTCGCCGCTTACGAGCTCGGCCATGGCCTTCACCGCGAGGGAGCCGTTCCGGAACGGATCGGTGGCGAAATAGTCCACGCCATGCTGCGCAGCGAGCCCGCCGGGATCACCGACCGTCGTCACACGCAACTGACCGGGCACATCGAGCCCAGCCCGTTCGGCCGCTCGGAGGATGGCTGCGCTGAATGACTCGTTCATGCAGTGCACCACCGTGGGCGGCAGTGCGCCCGAGAGCATCCTCGTGGCAGCGTCGTCCAGCGACTCCCCCGGCTCCAACGCCCCTCCCCGCGGCGTGATCCCCCGCCGCGCACACCAGCGCTGAAACCCGGCGATGGCATCGTTGGTGAAGTGATCCAGTCGCGCCCCGACGAAGATCGCAGGCCGGACTTCTTCGTCACCATCTGCGATTGTGTCGAGGTAAGCCGGAAGCGCATCCCGTATGCCCAGCCGAATCTGCTGGATGCGAGCCGTCGGACGCTCGTCGTATCCGCCGACGGCGACGACCGGTCGACCGAGACTCAGCGCGCGCTCCACCACGGGGTCGCTGGGCATGGGGTCGACCACGATGATCCCGTCATACGAGAGCGTGGTCGTGATCTGACCGTCGACCCCCGCGCGGCCTGCCGTGACCGCCAAACCCATCGCGCCGGCCTCCAACGCCGCCCCCGCGAGGATGTTCCGGAAGCACGGCATGAACGAGGCTTCCGTGACGCGCGGATCGCGGAAGCTCGCCACGACCGCGATCACGTTCGTCCGCCCGAGTCGCAGTGCCTGACCCGTCTGATTCGGCTGGTAGCCGAGCCGGTCGCCGATCGCCTTCACACGGGCGCGCGTGCGCTCGGACACTCTCCCTCGCCCGTTGTAGACGTGCGAGACGGTGGCCGCCGAGACACCTGCGGCGAGAGCGACGTCCCTGATGCGAACGCGTTGTGCGGAAGGTTCGGGCATCCCCTCAGCATAATCGTTTAATCACGGTCTGGTGCCGCTTCTGTCACGCATTGACGCAGCCCGGCGCCGCCGCGCCACGCGCGTGCCGAGCACACGAACGAAGGGCGACGACCGCGCCCGGCCTCGTGGGCGCAGTGGGCCACGATCCCGCACCCGTGCATGGATGAGCGAAGGGATTCGACGATGCAGAGAGGGCCTCGGGATCGAATGATCCCGAGGCCCTCTCACCCGCTGGTGATCCGGCTGCGCCCGAAGCTCGGGCGTCCTCCCTGACTTCGTGCCTTCTGCGTGCCACTCGCGGCTGTCTACCGCTCTGGCCGCAGTCGTGGACCAGGAGCACTCCCCCAAGTTTACTCGCCGCGGGCCCACCCAGACAGCTCGAATCAGCACTCCGGCTGGACGGCGCACGTCAGTCAAGTCTTCACTCGGGCGGCCGGGAAGGTTACGCACGACCTCTCGAGGTAGAGGCTCACTGAGGTGGAGACGGATCCGATAGTTGTAATTATGTCAGTCTGATTTTGGGCAGACTCCTCCTTAACCATTGGCGTAGGGCGCTTTTTGTTACTTGCTCCGCTTGGCCCGGATCAGTCGAACGGCGAGCTTGTTAGCTCGCTTCGACAGAAGGGGCAGCAGCCGGTAGGTGATTTGACCGGCTGCGATCAGCAGAGCAGGCAGCAACAGCGGATCCGAGAACAGGCTCGAAAGATCCACGTTGCGACCTCCCCTCTGGGTGGTCCGTCCACGAAACTGTGGACGGTGGAACGCGGCAATAGCCGCGAACGTGGTCCGTGCACGCATGCCCTTGGGCCACGGCTCCGGAGTAGCTCTTAACGACAAAACCCGGCTCAGGGCCGGGTTCGGGGCGCACGACTATCGCGCAGTGTCACTCTAGGGGGTCCAACGGGATCAGGCGGCTACGACACGCCGTAGGAGGGGCGGAGCCTCGCGCAGGGGCTGGTCATTCTGACGCTAGGGGGTGACAGTACTCCGTCGGCCGCTCGCCACGCCGGCCCGTGAGAACGGGTTTAGCGCGTGTCCTTCCGCGGCGACTCGTTGTTGCGACCAGAGTCGGAGTCGCGAAACTTGCCGTCACGGCCCTGGATTCGGATGTCTCCACGCCCTCCACCGGAGTTGTCGACGATCTCCCGTGCACGGTCGATCGCCTCCTTCTGGGTCTGGAAGTGACCAGATGAACGCTCTGCGTTCTTCTTCTTCACGTCCCAGCCGCCACGATCCTTGTTCTGGACGACGTACCGGTCCTCGTCATTGTTCGCCATCGCGTTTCCTCCCCGTTGAGCTGGGGCTCACGGTACATCTCATGGGCAGGTGTATCAAGAACCTCGTTGACGCACGGCTACACGGTGGTGAGGGAGGACCTCTCGGCCCATACTCGGAAGACATTGATTGGCATCCCAAGGGAGCTGTTGGTGGGGGCTCCAACCCTTGCCGGTGTCACGACGCACTGGCTGCGTCCGGCCAGCGAACGTCGACGTGTCCGGTGTGATCCCAGGCGGAGCGAAGCGACTCCTCGAACTGTTCCGGCGAGAACTTCTCTCCGCCTTCCACGCTTTCGTTGAAATTCGCAAAGAACGACATGGAATCACCAGGGATGTTGAGGAAGGGCGCCGCGCTCCCGACTCCCCAATCCACGTCATGACCGGCTCGATGCAGGTCCTTGAAGAACCACACCAGCCATTCGATGGTCAGCCAGCCATGTCGTGACGGCCCGAACTCGGCGACTGATCCGAGAGGCTCTTCGGATTGGGGAGAGAACCAGATGTCCCATCCCTCCGCATTTTCTCGCGAGCTCGAGCAGTAGACCCGGATCCCGGGGAGCGCGTTCAGTGCGCGCATCGCGCCGATCAGGTGGGCAGGTATACGGGAGTAGTCGACTACGGCCTCTCCGGGCGTTTCCTCCCATAGCGCTCGAGGCACATCAACGCCCGCAGGTACGGTCAACTGGCGCGCGCGGATAGCGGCCTCTTCGAGCAGATCCCACACCTCCTCGGGCTCTCCTTGAAGCGTTCGGGCGTTGTTCGCCCGGAGCACGGTCTTCGCGGCATGCAGCACGTCCCGCGTTCCCTGAGCAACTTCTAGCTCGGGGCGCCCCACCGACGTGGACAGCGAACCGTCGAGATAGACCGCAAGCGCTCGACGAAACAGGTCGAGATCACGGCGCCTGAAGTTTGTGATCGCGGACGAAACCGACTTTGGGCTGACTCGCAGCCTGGCCGCGATTGACTCACCGGTTTCACCTGGCACCAACGTGGCCTCGTAGATCGCTTGCCGACGGACCTCAGCTATCTCCGCCTGCAGTCCCCGTGCGTCCTCGGCTGCGGCGTCACACGATGCGATCCGTTCGAGGGGGTTGACGATCAGCTGTAGCCCGCGGACGAGTCGATCGGTGGGTTTCAAAATCGAGATAAGTTCGTCGTTCATGGCTAAACATTACCACCCGGGGTAAGAAAAGTCTTAGATTGAGAGAAGTTAGTAACGGCCGGGGCCGACACGACGAACGCCGGCGCCGTCGCGTGGTCAGGAGAGGGGCACCTACGTCAGGCGCGCTGGACAGTGAGTGCGCTGGTGGGCACGCCGACTTGAAGCACATGGGAGGCTGTCGCCGTGACATTGTTCTCTTCTCTCGAGCCCGCGGCCGAAGCTGCCCTTCGATTTCTCGTTGCAGTCGGTGAGGCCAGCGATGCGGAGCTCGCGACAGCCGCCAACCAAGGAACGAGGTCAGCCATGTTGCGATCATTCCCGCTCTCGGGCTTCGTTGGCTTTCAGTACATCGCCTCGGATTTGCGCGAGCTGGGTCTTGCCACCGCTGAACGTGGCGTCAACCGGCCTACAGAGCGCGCCCAGCGGTTGCTAAATCACACGGACACAGCACGCCTAGAGGCGGCGGATCGGAGCCAAAATCACGAGCCTCGCACGATCATCGGCGTACCTAGCGAACCGCTCATGTACGCCGGCATTCTCAGTGCGCTGGCCGGTTTGAACAGCGTTCTATTCGTCGATCCTTACCTTGCTGCCGTCGACCTCGAAGTGCTTCAACGAGTGGGAACCGTCTCCCGTGTCCTCACCGGCTCACGACTGGTCAGGGACCGCGATGAGCAGGGCGATCGAGAGACGCTATTAGCAATCTCGGCCGGACAGCAGCCGGAACTTCAAGTTCGGATCTCAGCGGGCATTCATGACCGATACGCACTCCCCGCTAGCGGCGCTGGATTCATGCTTGGCGCCTCGCTCGGCGGCACCAAGACCACAGTGGTGATCGAACTGTCAGAAGAAGCCACTCGGGATTTGCGAGAGACGCACGAGGTGCTCTGGCAGAATGCGGCACCGGTCTCCCCGATTATCCCGCCAGCACGACGCTAGGTTCGGGTAACGGTACGGCTCCTCGGCCGCCGCGGACCAAGACGCGCAGCGCCCGGTGCGCCGCGTAGGCGCCTTGCCACCAGGCTTTGTCCGCGGAGAGACGGTGAGGCGGCAAAGCGGTGCGGGTAGCCTTCGGTAGCCTCATGACATGCATCTTCACGCTGTACCTGGCAGGATGCCGGCGCCCCCATCTGAGCCGGCCGAGACCCTCCGACAGCTGATTGCTGAGGGCGTCACTTGGGGCGACTCCACCGCGTGGCTTCCGCAGCTGCCTCCTAAGAGCGTGGATCTGTTCTTCACCTCGCCGCCGTACGCAGATCAGCGGGCTTACAGCCGGATCCATCCAGATCGATATGTGGAGTGGTTCCTCCCGTACGCACGCGCGATGTACGACGCAACCTCGGACACGGGGTCGCTCGTGATCAACATCAAGAACCGCGTCGCAAAAAGCGGTCCCCTGCGCGGACAGCGGCACCCTTACGTCTTTCAACTTGTCCTCGCACTGCAGAACATGGGATGGCGGTGGGTCGAAGAGTACATCTGGCAGAAACCCAACGCGATCCCGGGCAAGTTTGGGCCACGGACGAAGGACGCCTTCGAGCACGTCTTCCACTTCGCTCGCGGCCAGAAGCCATACTTCGATCTAGATGCGGTCCGCGTCCCCTACAAGACCACAGCCGATGAGATCGCACGTCGGAAGCTCGACACCAATGGTCGGCGCACCACCGAGGCAGGATTCGGACGAGACCGGGTTACCACCTACCGGCATGGTGGGGCAGACCCGGGAAACGTCATCGCCGTCAGCCAGACCTACAACCAGCATCGTGGTGTCGCACACACCGCTCCAATGCCCGAAGGACTCGCAGAGTTCTTCATCAAAGCGCTCTCGCCCGAGGGAGGCGTAGTAATCGACCCGTTCGCTGGCGGAGGCACGACCTCCGTCGTGGCACGCCGACATGGCCGCCAAGCGGGAGGCGTTGAATTGCATGAAGAGTTCGCTATTGAAGCCCGACGCCGGATTGCCGCAGACATAGCTGATGACATCCCTGGACACGCGGTCGGCTTCAGCGCATGAGTTCGGTTGATCAGACCGTCGACAACATCGTCGGCGCAGCGACGTGGGATCAACGTGTAGCGCAGATTCGGCTGATCAGCGAAAAACACGGTACGGGACAGCACCAAGCGATCTTCGCCCGCGTAGCGCGCGAACTTTACGTGCCCCACCTCTCACCAGACTTCGCCTACATTCACTCTGCGCCGTTCTACGAACTTCCCACTTTTCAGGCTGCCTACGCCTCTGCTAGCGCTGCCACCAGCAGATTCACGGATGTGTCGGAGGAAAATCTGGCCAAGGCGATCATGGATGACCCGCGCACGCTGCTCGTGTTCCGCACGATACTCGGCCTCATAGGCAAGGAATTTGCGCAGTCCACCAAACTTCTCGCTGAGTCGACCGGGGTTTCGAGCATCAGTGCAGGGAAAGTGGACTCGATGGAGCGCAACGGCACCGCCGTCACGGCGCAGCAGGCCGAGCTGATCGCGATGACCATCACGAAAGTCATGGACGGTTCGCTCTTTGGCGACCCACCCGGTGATCTGAAGACCAAGCAGGACAAATTCGATACCGAGAACGGTTGGTCCGGCGTCGAAGCCTTTGCGCGCGAGGGAGTCCCGTTCGATGCGTTCCTGCATCAACGTCACTACGGCGGATCATTCCGTCAACTCTTGGACGCCACGTCGACCCAGCGAGGCAATCTGCTCGAGGATGCCGTTGAAGACCTGTTTACCGAGAACGGCATCCCGCACATTCGCACCGGCAGCCACAATCAAGCTGAGATCGCCGCCCGATTCGAGATCAAAGTCGCCCCCGCCCCCGACTTTGTTGTCTACGACAGCGCCGGAGCGTTGCGCGGCATGCTCGAGTGCAAGCTCGTCAACGACGGCGGGACTGCGAGAGATAAAGCGCTGAGATTCGAACGATTGCGGGCCGAGTCGGCACGGTTGGGAGGCGTCCCGCTCCTGGCAGTTCTTGCTGGTCTCGGGTGGACCCGAGTGAATGACACGATCGGTCCGGTCATCCGTGATACCGACGGGCGCGTCTTCACTCTGGCTACGCTTCCGGAGATGTTGGGAGTCAGCCCCTTCCCATCGCTCATCGGCACCGCACCGGCAGAGCCGGTGGTATGAAGATCTGAGGCGTCAGGCGCGGCCCAAGCCGAGCCTGGTCTATCTACTGACAAGTGATGAGGATCTAACGTGGCGGAACCAAGCGATGGTCAGATTGAGTTTGAGCAGCTCGGGATTGCCTCCGTTCTGAAACGACACCGTCTCGTCGTGCCGACTAACCAGCGCGAGTACGCCTGGGAGGAGGGGCACATTGAGCGACTGTTCCAAGACATCGCGCGAGCAATCACTGAAGGAGATTCGTCTTACTTCCTTGGCACGGTTGTCACGATCAGGAGAGGGCCTCATCTTGAGGTCGTGGACGGCCAGCAGCGGCTTGCCACTACCGCCCTCCTCATCCATGCGATGGCTAATCATCTCCAGGGCAAGGTCGAGATGCTCGAGCAAGCCCTCCGAAATGAGTTCCTGTTCACCGTCGACCGCAAGCAACTCGAAAGGGTGCCCCGCCTCACGCTGAACTCCATCGATAACAACTTCTTCAAAGCGGTCATCACTGACGAACACCCGCGTCCGAAGCCCACCAAGCCTTCGCACGAGCTCATCGCTGAATCGTCGAGACTTGCGAAGGCGCAAGTACGGAAGATCGTTGCCACCCTCGACGAGGCCAACCATGGCGATCACATCGACCGGTGGGTGACGTTCCTTGAGGAGAAGGCAAAGGTGGTTCTCCTCATCGTCTCTGACGACGCCAACGCCTACCGGATGTTTGAGACTCTGAACGATCGCGGGCTGCGTGTCTCCCAGGCCGACCTAGTCAAGAACTATCTTTACGGCCGTGCGGGTGACCGCCTGGAGGAAGCGGCCACCAAGTGGTCTCTGATCCGCGGCACACTTGAGGCCCTCTCTGATGAGGATGCGCTGATCGACTTTCTGCGGCACAGTCTCACCGTCAAGAACGGGCTGGTGAGGGAAGCCGACCTCTACAAGAAGGTCGAGTCGACCGTTCGTTCGCCTCATCAAGTTATGAGCTTCGCCAACGATTTGGAGGTGCTGGCAGGCACGTATGTGGCGATTCAAAACCCCGAACACGAGGCGTGGAACGCGCACGCGAAGACCGCGCGACAAGCAATCCAAGTGTTGTCGATGTTTGATATCAAGCCGATGCGACCGCTGGTACTCGCTGTCGCATCGCGCATGCCTACCAGAGAGTGCGATACGGCTCTTCGGATGCTGGTGAGCCTCGGGGTTCGTCTGTCTATAGTCGGCGGAACCAGGTCCGGCTCGATGGAAACTACGTTTGGCTCAGCCGCCGCGAAGGTTTACACCGGGGAGATCACGACGGCCGCCGCGCTCAAGCGAGCGCTGAACGACATTATTCCGATGGACAGCCAGTTTGAGGAGAGGTTCGGCACGGCGAAGGTGATCAACGGGAAAATCGCGCGCTACTACCTCCGGTCTCTCGAAGATGGACGCGAGGGTGCAGACGACCCTTGGTGGACGCCGATCGACGATCCTGCCGTCGTAAACCTTGAGCACGTCTTGCCGCGCAAGCCTATGAATAACTGGCCGCAGTTTGGCACGGACGTTGAGGCCAACGCCTTCAAGACGCGTCTAGGCAACCAAGCGCTGATCCTCGCCGACGACAACTCAAGAAACCAGAGTGATGAGTTCGCGGCGAAGAAGGCTTCCTTCGCCGCTTCCAGCTACTACTTCACCAAATGGATTGCAGATGCTGAAGAGTGGACACCGGTTGAGATCGACGAGCGGCAGCGGCTTATGGCGAAGGCTGCGGCTCAGATCTGGAAAGTCTGAGCATACGGCAGCCGGTGGACGGAACGCCGGATGAGCGATCGCATCCAGTCGATTCACGGGGGTCTATTCAGCTCCTGAGACACTACTGGCGAGAGCGCGCCTCACGCTCGAGGGTCCGACTCCGAGCACGCGACCGATACTCTCCCAACTCTGTGCCTCGGCGCGCATCCGCTCGGCCGTGATGATTCTTTCGGGCGTCATGACGCTCGGGCGGCCGCCGACGCGGCCTTGGCTGCGCGCGTAGTCGAGGCCGCGCTGCGTGTTGTCACGGATGGTGTCGACGCGGAGCTGGGCGAAAACGGCGACGATGCCGTAGAGCGCGCGCCCCATCGGGGTTGTCGTGTCGATCAAGGGCTCGGTGAGACTGACAATGTTCACTTCCCGGGCGTCGAGGTCTTGCAGCGTCTCGATAAGGATGCGCTCACTCCCGGCGAGGCGATCGAGTCGGCGGACCTTGAGAGTGTCCCCTGGCCGGAGGTAATCCAGACAGGCGAGCCACTGCGGGCGGTCAGTGACGCGGCTGGACTCGCCATGGTCGACGAACACTCGTTCGCAGCCGGCGGCGCGCAGCTCGGCCTCCTGCGCCTCGGGGTTCTGCTCCCGCTTCGAGACGCGGGCGTATCCGACTTCATGTGTCATGCCGAAAACGGTACCGCCGAAGTTACGGCGGGTTTCGGTTTCGGCAGGGGGTGTGGACATTGTCGCTTTTTGGCGGTGTTTTGTGATCGCTTAGTGACGGGTGTGGCTGGCCGGCGACTGACGGAAAGCAGAGGTAGTCGGCTCTGTGTGTTAGTTGGTCAGAGTAGGGAGCCGAGGTCGGAGCCGAGGGAGGGGTAGGTGGCGGTGGTGGATTTGAGTTGCCGGGTGGTGAGACCCAGTTTGATGGCGATGCCGAAGGTGTTGATCAGTTCGGAGTAGCCGGGGCCGAGCAGGTGCGCGCCAAGGATCTGATCGGTGTCGGTATCGATGATGATCTTCGCGGCGGCGGTGGTTTCGGCGACCCGGTAGGTGGAGTACCAGTTGCTGGTGTCAGTGAAGCGAACGGCGGTGTTGTGGCTTGTGGCGGCTTCTTCTTCGAGGAGGCCGACCCGGTTCAGCTCCGGGATGGTGAACACGGTCGTGGGGACCCCGGTGTAGTCGGGTGCTGTGGTGGTTCCTTTGAGCATGTTCGACGCGGCGACTTTCCCCTCAAACACGGCCACCGGAGTCAGGGGACGTCCCGCGGTGTCGGCGGCGTCTCCTGCGGCATAGACGGCGGGGTTGGTGGTGCTTTGCAGGTGCCCGGCGACGGTGACTCCACGTAGGCTGCCGGCAATACCGGCAGCGTCCAAATGGAGGCCATCGAGGGCGGGGACGCGACCTGCTCCATGAACGACGAGGTCCGCGTCAAGACGGGTGGTCGTGCCGTGGGTGTTGATGCTGATCTGGAACCCGGCGGGGGCGGCCTCGATGGCGGTGACGTTGGTGTTTCGGTAGACGTGGATGCCGGCTTGCTCGGTGCGGGAGGTCAGCAACTCCACCAGGTCGGGGTCGAACTCGCGCAGGGGTCGCGGGCCGTGGTCGATGATCGTGCACTGCGCGCCGGCGCGGGCGGCGATGTGCGCGAACTCGAACGAGATGAAGCCGCCGCCGATGAACACGATCCGCTGCGGTAGAGCATCGAGGTCGAGGAATTGGGTGCTGTCGATGAGGTGTGCCGCACCGGGGAACGTCAACGGCCTCGGGGTGGCCCCGGTGGCGATGAGGAAGCGGTCGGCGTGGTGGGTAGTGCCATCGATGGTGAGGGTGTTCGGGCCAGTGAACTCGGCGTGGCCGTGAAAAGTGGTGGCACCGTTGCCGGTGAGTTCGTCTTCCATGCCTTTCGGGACACCGTCGGTGAAGCCGCGCTTGCGCCGCATCAGGGCCGGCCAGTCGACACGGAGGCCGCCTTCTGTAATGCCGGTGTCGTTCATCAGCCGGGCGGCATCGACGATTTCGGCGCCGCGGCGGAGGATCTTTTTCGGGTCGCATCCCCGGAGCGCGCAGGTACCGCCGTAGGGCAACGCGTCGACAATCCCGACCCGCCAGCCCTGCGCCGCACACTTGTTCGCAGCGGACGTGCCCGCCATGCCTGCACCGATGACCAGCAGATCGAACGCGTCACTCACCGGATACCCGCTTCGACGGTCCTGATGGCGTCCCGGATCTGCTCTGTCGTGGGCGACCCGGCAAGACCTGCCGGTGTCAAATACACCCGGCACGACAGGCCGGGCGGAGCTTCTGGCGCGGGAAACAGCGGCACACCGTCGGCCAGGAGAGTCGGGGACCCGCGGAAGTCGAGAGCTTCCGCTTCCTCCTGCGTCTCGATGAGCTGCCGGCTCACCGTGACGTCGGATCGTTCCGCGGCGATCACCGTGAGGCGATCCGCGGCCGTCTCCCAGTTCGGGCACCCATCGAAGTACTGCAACGTGATCTGCATGCATCGACCGTAAACGTTGCAGCCCGGTACAAGGTCAAGTGGTGAAATGGGGGTATGCGCATTGGAGACCTCGCCGCCACCACGGGAGTCAGCACCCAGACCCTTCGTTTCTACGAACGCGAAGGGCTACTTTCTGCACCGAGTCGACAAAGCAATGGATACCGGGTCTATGACGATGAGGTCGCTTCCCGCGTCGGATTCATTCGCGCCGCTCAATCTGCCGGATTGACGCTGGCCGACATCGCCGGAGTCCTCACTCTCCGGGAAGACGGGCAGGCGCCCTGCTCGCACGTGCACTCGCTGCTCGATGGCAAACTCAATGAAGTCAGGGTCCGTCAACAAGAACTCGCCCGTCTCGAAACAGAACTCGTCGACATGCTCACCACCAGTTCGGCCGTCGACCCAGCGACGTGCTCGGAGCGCAGCATCTGCAACGTCATCCCGCGGCTGCTACCGTAAACCCGTCGTTGTACGCACCAGCAGGGCATCTCGAAAAGCTACAGCTTTTCGAGACATCGGCCGGATCCCGGCTGTGTGATCGCTGATCCGTGTGATCCTCGGTCAGCGTCTGTCTCAACAATGCGTCTCACCGGAAAGTGTCTCAGCGCGATGACGCGGCGGGGTTTGTGAGGCACAATGGCCGAGTGAGACTTCTTGGATACACCCGCGTGAGCACATCGAGCCAGGATGCGCAGCTGCAGCTCGACGCACTCGTCGCCGCTGGTGTTCAGAAGCGCGACGTGTTCGCCGATGTCACCTCCGGGAGCAAGACCGCGATCGAGCGTCGTGGGATGAAAAAACTCCTCGAGCACGCAGAAGCCGGTGACACCGTCGTCGTCTGGCGCGTGGACCGCCTCGGCCGCTCCCTCATCGACGTGCTGAACACCGTAAACCTGCTGCGCGAGCGGGGCATCCATGTGCGTTCTGTCTCGGATGGGATAGATCCAGCGACATCGACGGGCCGGTTGATGCTGAACATGCTCGCCACGCTCGCGGAGTACGAGCGTGAACTGATTGTCGAGCGGGTAAATGCTGGGATCGCCGCCGCCAGGCAGAGCGGCACTCGCTTCGGTCGTCCACTCTCGGACCCAGCGGTAATCGCCGACAAGCTCGCGATCGCCGCCGACGCCCGAGCGAAAGGTCGCACCGCCGAAGATGCAGCACGGCTCGTCGGGTGGAGTCGCGCCACGCTCTACCGCCACCAGCAAGCCCTCGCCAGCCGCGAGAGCATCACCATCTAGCGATGTGATGAGCGGCGGGGAGCGGTGGCGAATTCTTCGACTACACGTCGAGGACCAGATACCTCTCACCGCTCTCTCCCGAGAAACCGGGATTGGCCTGCGTACGCTCCAACGCTGGCACCAGCTCTACCGAGACCACGGCATCACTGCACTCGACCCTCAACCGAGAGCCGACGCCGGCATTCGTCGCACGGGGGGCGAATTGGTCAGATTCATCGAGCACCTCGCGTTGACCAGGCCGAGGCCAGCGATCGCGACGCTGCACCGCCTTGCGAGTACCGAAGCGGAGCGGCAAGGCCTGGTTGGTGCCCAGCTACGCCACTGTCAGAGATATCGTGCAGTCCCTCGACCCGGCACTGGTAACGCTCGCGTTGGATGGACCCATTGCGTATCGCGATCGATACGAGCTCGTATACCGGCGCCGAGCCGACGGGCCCAACCAGATCTGGCAGGCCGATCACACCGAACTCGACATCCTCATCACCAGTGCCGTAGGCGGCAAATCTGATCGACCCTGGCTCACGATCGTGATCGACGACCACTCACGCGCGATCTGCGGATACACCGTCTTCACCGGTGCACCATCAGCGATGAACACGGCCCTCGCGCTCAGGCAGGCGATCTGGCGCAAGACCGACCCCGCGTGGGCCATGTGTGGAATACCCGACGTGCTCCACGTCGACCACGGCTCCGACTTTACCAGCCATCACCTCGAACGCACCGCCATCGAGCTGCGCATCCGGATCATCCACTCCACCGTGGCTCGGCCCCAAGGCCGCGGCAAGATCGAACGCTTCTTCCGCACCATCAACACAGAGCTTCTCTCCACTCTCCCCGGGCACCTCAGACCAGGCGACAGGAATCCTCACCCCGCTCTAGATCTGGCCGCCCTCGACCAGGCGATCGGCGGGTTCATCGGGATGTACAACGCACGCCCGCACCGGGAGCTCGGAGTATCGCCTCGGGACGCGTGGGTCGCGAACGGCTGGCTTCCGCGAATGCCCGACAGTCTGGAACAACTCGACGGCCTCCTGCTCACGGTCCCCAAGAACCGGGTCGTGCAGCGCGACGGCATTCACTTCCAGGGCCAGCGCTACCTCGCTCCGACACTCGCCCCCTTCGTCGGGCACACGATCACAATCCGCTACGACCCGCGCGACATCTCCGAGATCCGCGTGTACGACCGCGACACATTCGTCTGCATCGCCGTCGACGAAGCCCACCCCAATCTCCGCCTCAGCCTCCGCGACATCGAAACCGCCCGCCGAGCCCGCCGCCGCGCACTCCGACACACCATCAACGACCGCATCCTCACCGCCGTCACCCGCGACGAGCCACGCGATGAACCAGCCATTCATCGTCACCAAAGAGCACCGACGCTTCACCGAATTCGCGAACGCCGTCCGCAAAGAGAAAACCATCGGCATCTGCCACGGCGACGCCGGCGTCGGCAAGACCAACTCCGCCCGCCGCTACGCAAACTGGGACGCTCTGGAGCCCTACATCAACAAGTGGGGACCTCGCGGCGAGCACGACGCCAAGCACTACGCCCTCGCCAACCGATCCCGGACTGTCTTCTACACACCCGAGGTCCTCTGCAGACCCAAAGATCTCATGCACGACATCGACCGCTGGCAGGCAAAGGTCGAGATCTGCGCCGACGAACACCTCCGCTCGCGTGAGACCGAACCGACCACCACGCCGATCGGCATGTCTCACCTCGTGGATCTGCTCATCATCGACGAAGCCGAAAGGCTCACACCGACTGCGCTCGAGCTGCTCCGCGACCGCCACGACCGTGAACACCTCTCTATGATCCTCATTGGCATGCCCGGCATCGACCAACGGTTCCGCCACTACCCACAGCTCTACAGCCGACTCGGCTTCTCCCACCACTACCGAACCCTCGGCCGAGAAGAACTCCTCTTCGTCCTCGACCGCCACTGGAAACACCTAGGACAGCAACTCGACCCAGAGGACTTCACCGACGCGCAGGCGATAGCTGCGATCGAACGCATCACCCGTGGCAACTTTCCTCTCCTTGAACGGCTCTTCCCTCAGATCGCCCGAGTGCTGAAGATCAACGGGCTTGAGACCATCACCGACGACGTCATCGAAGCCGCAGCTAGCATCCTCGTCATCGGCAACTAACGCCGCCAAGCGATCACAGAACACCGCCACCGAGCGATCAACTCCACAGATCGACTCACGGCGTGTCGCGCACCTGGTCGGCGTCAACGACCAGTCCACCGAAAACGATCGTTTTCGGCAGCTCTCGCGCAAGGCTGAGGCATAGGGTTGCCTGATCGACCCGGACCCTGTCGACGGCGGTGGTCCGGTCCGCTCGTCATGAGAGCGGTAGCCGGTCCACTCGTCGCAAGGGTGGTGCCGACGCCCCACTAATCGTCGAGACGGTCGAGAATCTCATTCATCTGGTCGATCTCTTCCTGCTGTGACGAGATGATCTGCTCACAGAGATCTTGGATCTCCGGGTCGCTGATGTCTGATTGCTCACACACCAGAATCGCTCGGGAGTGATGCGGGATCATGGAACGGAGGAACTGGTCGTTACCGACGAACGCTTCCGAGCGTCCCATGAAGAAGGCGGCAAGGAAAAGCGCGGCGAAACCGACGAGCAAGCTGATATTCGCGGCTTTGTTCGGGAACATCTTCCACATGACGATGACCATGATGATGCCCATTGGGAAGACCATCATCAGTGCCATGTAGAGGTTGCTGACGTTGAGGAAGAGATCGTCCAGAACGTTGATCATCGCGAACGTGAGGAAGTACATCACAATGAAGCTGAGCGATAGCGAGATGGCGAGCTTAAGGTAGCTCGACATCCCGCCCTGATTATTCCCCTGGGAGTGGCCGGCCGGCGGGCGTGAACCGTTGTCGGTGTGCTGGCTTGTCATAGCGACTCCAGTAGTGCAACGCACGCCTGTTCGCAGCGTCGGCATGCCTCAGCGCAGATCGTGCAGTGCTCATGCATGGTGTGCTGTTCACACTCGTTGGCACAGCTCGAGCAGGCCGTTCGAGATGCTTCGAGGGCGGCGCGGGTGAGGCTAGCGTCGTGCCCGGTGTGTCGGGAGAGGATACGGGCAGTGGTCGCGCAGAGGTCTGCACAGTCCTGGTTCGTGCGGATGCACTTGGTCAGGTCAGCAACCATGTCCTCGCTGAGGCAGGCGTCGGCGCACGCGGTGCAGGCTTGCGCGCATTCGAGACACGCGTCGATGCAGTCGACGAGCTTCGTGTGATCGATTTCGCCCAGATCTTTCGGGTATGTGCGGAGCATTTCTTCGGTGACTGTCATGAGTGAAATCCTTTCGTGAACCACGAAAGGTACGCTCGCATCGCCCGCGCAGTGAGGCCCTTGAATACCCCGCTGGGGTCTGGTAACCCGGTACCGATACGCCGCCGCGCGGCGCAGGTCAGCTTGTGAGCTGAACAGAGTCGGCGACCACGTTCGCCTAGCGGGAACAGAAACGAAACCATTGAGTTAGATACCCCCAGGGGGTATACTCGAGGCGTGAACGGGTACGACGGAAGCAAGGACGACCTGCGCAAGCGGTTGAATCGCGTCGAAGGCCAGGTGCGGGGGATCTCCCGGATGGTTGATGAGGACAAGTACTGCATCGACATCCTTACGCAGGTCTCTGCGGCGACGAAGGCCCTAGAGACGGTGGCGTTGTCGTTGCTTAGCGATCATCTGAGTCACTGCGTCGCTCAGGGAAGTGCTGAGGGGGGCAACTTCGCAGCGGAGAAGGTTCGTGAGGCCAACGAAGCCATCGCCCGCCTGGTTCGTTCATGACCACACGTCTGTTTAGTGAAGGAGAACACCATGACTGATCGCATCGAGCTGGGACTGACGGATGCGAACGCTGGCTGCGCATGCTGCGCTGCCCCATCGAACATAGAGACAGCCGTGCGCGACGATTCTGCGGTCACATCGGAGGTGCTCGTCGACGGGATGACGTGCTCGCATTGCGCGTCGAGCGTCAGTGAGGAGCTCGGCGCTGTCGACGGTGTCGAGTCCGTCACCGTGGATCTGAACGCGGGTGGCACCTCCCGGGTGACCATCCGCAGCACCGCCCCGGTCGACCCCGCTGCTGTGAAGGCTGCGGTGGAAGAGGCCGGCTACGCTCTCGCGACCAGCGGCGTCTGAGTCGCATCTGACGGCGTCCGGCTTACCCGGGCGCATCCGAACAAGGAGTCCCCGATGAGCCAGCACGACGAACACACAGATCACACCGCGCACCGCAATCACACGGCGGCGGCCGCGACGGAGCACGACCATGGGGCGATGAGCCACGATCACGCTGCACCGCACGAAGACACCGGGCACGGCGGCCACGAAGATCACGCCAGCCACGGCAGGCATGGTGGCCACGGGGATCATGTGGGGCAGTTCCGGCGCCTGTTCTGGATCATGCTGCTCCTCGCCGTGCCGGTGGTCGGGTTCTCGATGATGTTCTCGATGCTGCTCGGGTACCCCCTGCCGGACGCCGCCTGGGTCGGGTGGGTCTCACCGGTTCTCGGAACGGTCATGTACGTGTGGGGCGGCGCACCGTTCCTCACCGGCGCGGTGAGTGAGCTCCGTGCACGTAAGCCCGGGATGATGTTGCTGATCGCCCTTGCGATCACCGTGGCGTTCCTCGCGTCGTGGGGTGCGAGCCTGGGTGTGCTGCACCACGAGCTGGATTTCTGGTGGGAGCTGGCACTGCTGGTCGTGATCATGCTGCTCGGCCACTGGATCGAGATGCGCTCCCTCGCACAGACGACCTCGGCGTTGGACTCTCTCGCCGCGCTGTTGCCCGATGAGGCAGAGAAGGTCGACGGAGACACCACTGTTACGGTCGCACCGTCTGATCTGCAGGTGGGTGATGTGGTGGTGGTGCGCCCGGGCGGGCGGGTTCCTGCTGACGGGCGGATCGTGCAGGGCTCGGCCAGCATGGATGAGTCGATGATCACCGGAGAGTCCCGCCCGGTGCGCCGCAGCGACGGCGACCCGGTGATTGCTGGCACGGTCGCCACCGATTCCGGGGTGCGGGTGGAGATCACCGCTATCGGCGAAGACACGGCTCTCGCGGGTATCCAGAAGCTGGTGACGGAGGCGCAGAGTTCATCGTCGCGGGCGCAGCGGCTCGCGGATAAGGCGGCGGGCTGGCTGTTCTGGTTCGCGCTCGGTGCTGCCGCGATCACCGCGCTCGTCTGGACTCTTGTTGGCCAGCCTGACGCTGCGGTGATTCGCACGATCACGGTGCTGGTAATCGCCTGCCCGCACGCTCTCGGTCTCGCGATCCCGCTTGTCGTGTCGATCGCGACCGAGCGCGCTGCCCGTGGGGGCGTGCTGATCAAGGATCGCCTCGCACTGGAGAGCATGCGCACCGTCGACACGGTCTTGTTCGACAAGACCGGCACCCTCACCAAGGGCGCCCCCGCCGTGACCGCGATCGATCCCGTGACGGGGGCCGACGCCGATCAGCTGCTGGCGTGGGCGGCGGCCGCGGAAGCGGACTCCGAGCACCCCCTCGCCCGCGCGATCGTCAACGCGGCGAAAGAGAAGAACCTCACCGTTCCGCGCTCGTCCGATTTCGAGTCCTCCCCCGCCGTTGGGGTGCGTGCCCGTGTTGACGGACGTGTCGTGCAGGTGGGTGGCCCGTACATGCTCGAGCAGGAACACGCGCAGGAGCTGTCGGTTGCCGATGAGTGGCGGGAGGAGGGTGCGATCATCCTTCACGTGCTCGTCGACGGGCAGGTTGCGGGTGCGCTGCGCCTGGCGGATGAGATCCGTTCTGAGTCGCGTCACGCGGTCGAGACCCTTCATGAGCGGGGCGTGCAGGTGGTGATGATCACCGGTGATGCCGACGCGGTCGCCGCGTCCGTGGCGGGCGAGCTGGGCATCGACCGATACTTCGCCGGGGTGCGGCCAGAGGACAAGGCCTCGAAGGTGAAAGATCTACAGAGTGAAGGCCGCAAGGTTGCGATGGTCGGAGACGGCGTGAACGACGCCCCTGCCCTCGCCCAGGCGGACGTGGGGATTGCAATCGGTGCGGGCACAGATGTCGCGATCGCTTCGGCCGGTGTCATCCTCGCCAGCGACGACCCCCGATCGGTGCTGTCGGTGATCGAACTATCGCGGGCCAGTTACCGGAAGATGAAGCAGAACCTCTGGTGGGCCGCCGGCTACAACCTCCTCTCCGTGCCCCTCGCCGCCGGCGTGCTCGCCCCCGTGGGTTTCGTGCTGCCGATGTCTGTGGGCGCGGTGCTGATGTCGCTGTCCACGATTGTTGTTGCGTTGAACGCGCAGCTGCTGCGGCGGCTGAATCTCAGCCCGGACACCGTCGTCAACAAGTAGGCCCATGCGCGGCGGCAACGTACGCTGGAGGAAAGGGAGGTGAGACGGTGTTGATCTCGATCGCACGGCGCGTGAATGACCAGCGCACCCTCACCCGCACCCTTCTCACCGTCGTCGCCGTCGCCCTGTCCGTGATCTTCGGGCTCTTGGCGATGCACTCGATGAACACGCACACCATGCCCTCCGGGCACAGTGAGACCATCGCCGTCGCACCCGCGCAAGCCGACGCTCACCCCGCACACGCCTCAGACGAAGCCGCAGCGGTGGATGAGGCAGGTTGTGCGACGTGCTCTGACGATCACGGCATGGCGTGGATGGCCTGCGTTCTCGCGCTCCTGATCGCCGTCGTGCTGGTCGCGCGACCATCCACCTGGTGGCGTGCACTCACCGAAAACCCTGGCACGCTCCTTTCACGCTTTGCGTTTCGCGGCGCGCTGTATCCGCTGCGGCCGCCGTCTCTCACCGTTCTCTGTATCAGTCGCACCTGATGGCTGACGTGCCCGCGTTCTGCGGGCAACGCCCCTTCGCCCAGCCTGGTCTCGCTGGGCGCCGTCATCGACTCTTGGAGAGAACCCCTCATGAAGACCCGTTTTGCGGCGACCGCCGCACTTACCCTCACTGCTGTGCTCGCCCTTGCCGGCTGCGCTGGAAACACCTCCGGCGGCGGCGATATGCCCGGTATGAATCACGAGAGCAGCAGCTCCGCCCCGGCGTCCGCGGACGCCAATGACGCCGACATCACGTTCGCCAGCATGATGAAAGAGCACCACGCTCAGGCCATCGAGATGTCTGACATGCTCCTCAGCAAGGACGGCGTCGACGACCGCGTCGCCGCCCTCGCGGAAGAGATCAAGGCCGCTCAGGGCCCCGAAATCCAGACGATGGACAAGTGGCTCGAAGAATGGGGCGCTGACACCTCCGACATGGAAGGCATGGACCACGGCGGCGGCATGATGTCCGACGACGACATGCAGGCCCTCGAAGATGCCACCGGGCCCGACGCCAGCCGCTTGTACCTCGAGCAGATGATCCAGCACCATCAGGGTGCCGTCAAAATGGCCCAAGAAGAAGTCGACAACGGTCAGAACAGCGACGCGGTCGCCCTGGCCGAAACGATCATCGAGGCACAAACCACCGAGATCGCCACGATGGAAGACCTCCTCGCCACGCTCTAATCCACAGACGGGGGCGGGACTCTCTCCCGCCCCCACTCTGGTTCTGCCCTCACAACTCACACCCGCACGCCCGTGACCCCGCTGGTTCTCATCCCGTGACGTACCCGCGCACTCGCCTGCTTTCTCACGTCGGAGCTTCATGAACCGCTACTCACCCCTACCCGCTCTCGCGATCGCCCTCGCAGCCGTCGTCCTCACCGGATGCGCCGCACCACAAGCCACCGGCATCAACGCAGTTCCCCCCGTCATCGAACACATTCACGGCGTCGCCGCAGATCCACGTGGGGACAACCTCTTCGTAGCCACCCACGCAGGAATCTTCACCCTCACACCCGCTGGCACGATAAGCGGACCCATCGGAGGGCACGACTTCGACGCGATGGGCTTCACCGTCCTCGACGACGCCCTCTTCGCCTCCGGACACCCCGGCACCCAAACACCGGCCGAGCTCGGCGCCCCGAACCTGGGCGTCATCCGCAGCGACGACTTCGGCGAAACATGGTCGCCAATCGCCCTCAACGGCACCACCGATTTCCATGTCCTCACCGCCGGACCAAACGGCACCCTTTACGGCATCGCCTCCGACAGTGTGGACCTGCTCGTCAGCACCGACGACGGCCAGGAATGGACCCGCGGCGCCACACTCGCCGCAGTAGACCTCGCCGCCACCAACGACGGCCTCTACGCGGCCGCCGAAGAAGGGCTGCTGGTCAGTACCGACAACGGTGTCAGCTTCACCCCGGTCGCAGACGCCCCCTTGCTCTATACCCTCGACTCGCGGCCCGACGGCTCGCTCGCGGGAATCGGAACGGACGGTGCCCTCTGGTCACAGAACACGGAGGGAACCTGGGAGCGCCTCGACGCTCTCCAAGGGGCCGCGCAGGCCTTCACCGTCCTCGATGACGACCTTTTCGTCGTGGTTGACGATCGCGGGATCGTTCAGATCACGCCCGACGACACAACCGTCCTCGCGCCCGCCCGATAGGGCAACACCTATAGAACGGCCGACCATGACCCCGCGCCGCAACCCCTTCCGCCGCATGCCCGTCTTCATCGCGTGCGCCACGATTCTCGCCGTGCTAGTCGCCCTCGCGAGCTTCTACCTCATCGGAGCCACGTTCACATGATCCACCGGCATCCCATCCACCCCCGCGAGCCAAGCGCAACCGCCCGGTCGCCTATGCGCACCAGTCGGCCGACACCTTACCGACATCACTATCGACTCGTCCGGCTAGGAGCCTTCATTCTCCTTGCCGCCCTTGCACTGACCGCGATCCATTTCCTCATCGACACAACTGCCCCCGAACAACGGTCACTGTGGGTGTACACGCTCGGAAGCTACGAAACAGCGCTCATCCTCGTGATCATCGGACTCGCACTCGTGCTCCGCGAGCCCCCGGGAGGCACGGATGGATCTCGATAGCTATGGGGCAACACCCTCTGGTCCATCGTCCCCACCATCGGCGTCGTCGGACGCAGGAAAGTGGCGAACAACAGCGGCATCAGTGCCGGTGCGATCGAGTGCTCAAGGGTCGGAGCGGCTTGCCGCGTTTTCGGCCCTACGGTCGCTCCGAAGGCGATAGCGCCGATGTAGTGAGCAAGTTGATGAGTGTTCTACCACCTCACAAGGGATCTGACCCTGTGGTCACATCGCCGGCGCGGGTCATGAGGAGTGCTCCGGTGATCGCAGCGGTGAACATCACGATGTCGGCGATGTTCCCGATGAACCAGTTTCCGTAAGCGAGGAAGTCCACGACGTGTCCGCGGGCGAATCCAGGGTCCCGAAACAGGCGGTCGCCTGCGTGTGAGGCTGCGGCCCCACCGAGCGCGCCGATGATGATCGCCCATCCCGGCCGTTGAATTCGGAACGCGAAAACGATTGCTGTGACGGCAGCGGCGACAGCGATCAGCGCGAACACCCAGGTAAAGCCCTCCCCAAAGGAGAATGCCGCCCCGGGGTTATACGCGAGTTGCAGGCCGAGCAGGTCGCCCACCACCGGGATGCGCTCGCGCTCCGAGAGGGTAGCTTCGGCCCATATTTTCGTCCCCTGATCGATCAGAACGACGACCAGCGCGATCAGGAGCGCTCCACCAGTGAGCCGCCAGCGCCGCGCCGACGGCAACTTTCGCGCAGCGGACGACTGAGCCTCTGCCCCGGACGACGTCATGCGAGGACCTCAATCAGGCGGACGATGACGCCCGATTCGATCAGGATAAACAGGCCCAGACCAATGAACACGGCCGGAACGAGCCAGTGCTCGATACGTTCCAGTCCCTCAGTGACTGCCTTGTTGGTGCCGATCAGCCGTCCGGCGGCGCACCAGACCGCGACCAGGATGAGGAACACGACGATCATGACGGCGACGTCGCCCGGCGCGCTGGTGCGGAAGATCGGCGTGTACAGGGAGATGTTGTCCGCCCCGTTGGCGATCGTGATCCCCGCTACACCCCACAGTCCGACCGCGGTGATCTTGGCGTCGTCGTCATCGTCATCGCCGTTGCGACGGAGGCCGCGGACGAGCGTCCAGATGCCGATGCCGAGCGGGATCAGACCGAGGAAGCCGACCCATTCGTCCGGGACGATCGTGAGTCCGAGCGCGGCGATCACGCTGATCAGGACGAGGGTGATGAACCCGAGGTATTGGCCTGCGACGATTTGCCACGGTCGGGGTTTGCCTCGGCTGGAGGCAAGGAACAGCACGGTGAGCACGACGATGTCGTCAATGTTGGTTGCCGCGAACAAGCCGATCGCTGATCCGATGGTGGCGAGCATCAGCCCTCCAACCGTGGTGTGCGGGTGCGGGCGGCACGTAGGCCGTTGAGGATCACGATGACCTCGGCGACCTCGTGGACCAGGACGACGGCCGCGAGCCCCAGGACGCCGAAGAGTGCGAGCGGGAGCAGTGCGGTGATGATCAGCAGCGACAGGATGATGTTCTGGTTGATGATCCGTCGACCGCGGCGGGCGTGATCAAATGCCCGCGGGATGAGGCGCAGATCATGTCCGGTGAAGGCGACGTCGGCGGATTCGATCGCCGCGTCGGAGCCGGTCGCGCCCATCGCAATACCGATGTCCGCGCCAGCGAGGGCCGGGGCGTCGTTGATGCCGTCGCCGATCATCGCGACCGGCCCCGCCTTCGACAGCTCCCCGATCGCGGCCGCCTTGTCTTCGGGGCGCAGTTCGGCTCGCACCTCGCTGATCCCGGCCTGCGCAGCCAGTGCACGGGCGGTGCGGGCGTTGTCGCCGGTGAGCATCGTTACGCCGATGCCTTGACCGGTGAGGGTCCGGACAACGTCGGGGACTTCGGGGCGCAGCTCATCGCGGACGCCGATCGCTGCGACCGGTGACCCGTCACGATGCACGATCACCACGGTCATGCCTTGCTCTTCGAGCCCCGCGACCGGCTCCACGAGTTCGCCGGCGTTCAGCCAGCGGGGGCTGCCGACGGTGATTCTCGATCCGTCGACGGTGCCATCGATGCCGTGCCCGGCCTGCTCGGTCACATCTGCAGCTGCCGGAGTACCCGGGGCGGCGGCGGTGATCGCAGACGCGAGAGGATGCGTGCTGTGCTGCTCCAACGCCGCAGCCCAGGCCACCGCCTGAGCCTCCGTTACACCACCGGTGGTCAGGACGGCGGTGACCGCGGGCTCGTTGCGGGTGAGGGTGCCGGTCTTGTCGACGGCAACGTGCCGTATGGTGCCGAAGCGCTCGAAAACGGCACCGGACTTGATGATCACACCGAACTTGCTCGCCGCACCGATCGCGGCGACGACCGTCAGCGGCACCGAGATTGCGAGCGCACACGGGCTGGCCGCGACCAGCACAACGAGCGCCCGAGTGATCCACACCTCTGGATCTCCCAGCAGCGACCCGATAATAGCGACGAGCGCCGCGAGGATCAGAACGCCGGGCACGAGCGGGCGGGCGATCCTGTCCGCCAGACGAGCACGCTCGCCCTTCTCGGTCTGCGCTTTCTCTACCAACTCGACGATCGTCGTGAGCGAGTTGTCGATGCCGGCAGCGGTCGTCTCGACCTCCAGCGCGCCGGCGCTGTTGATCGCGCCGGCCGACACCGCATCGCCGGGCTCGACCTCGACAGGGATCGATTCCCCGGTGATCGCCGATGTGTCCAGGCTGGAGCGACCAGAACGCACGATCCCATCGGTCGCGATCCGCTCGCCGGGGCGGACCACCATGACCTGGCCAACCATCAGCTCTCGCGCCGGCACCTGCACAGCGGCGCCGCCCTGCAGCACGGTTGCTGTCTCCGGTACGAGCTTCAACAGTGCACGCAGCCCGCCGCGGGCGCGGTCCATCGCCTTGTCCTCGAGCGCCTCAGCGATCGAGTACAGGAACGCCAGAGCTGCAGCCTCCTCCACGTAACCGAGGATGATTGCACCGATGGCACTGATTGTCATCAGCAGACCGATGCCGAGCTTGCCTTTGAACAGTTTCCGAATCGCGCCAGGGGTGAACGTCGACGCGCCCAGCAGTAAGCCGATCCAAAACAGCGCGAGCGCCGGGATCTCGAGGCCGGACCACTCGAAGATCAGACCGGTCAGGAACGCAACGCCGGAAAAGACCGGCACCATGATCCCGCGGTCCCTCCACCAGGGCCGCTCAGCCTCTTCGTGTTCCTCTGCCGCAGTGGTGGCAGGCTCGTGCTCGCACCCGCACGCCGCGCTCACGCGTCAGCCCCCGCTCCGCAGCAGCCCGGCACCGTGCAGGCCGAGTCCACGCACGGCGCGTGCTCGTCAACAGCCAGCGTCACATCCACAAGTGCAATGAGGGCTGCGGCGAGATGAGGGTCGGCGATCTCGTAACGGGTCTGCCGGCCCTCAGGCTCGGCGACAACGATCCCGCAGTCGCGCAGGCAGGTGAGATGGTTCGACACGTTGGACCGCGTCAGCTCTAACTCGCGCGAGAGGACTGCCGGGTAGCTCGGGCCGCCGAGCAGAGTCATGAGAATCCGAGAGCGCGTAGGATCAGCCATGGCGCGGCCGAGCCGATTCATGACATCGAGACGAGAAGCAATAGTCAGCATAAGCTGAACTATACAGTGACTACTGACCTATTGCCTACGCGGTCCACCTAATATGCCTCGGGGCATGGAGCCCGCAAGCACGCCGCCGCCCAAAATGTACAGTCGAGCTCGACGAGTCTCTGGCATGGGTCGTCTTCTGGTTCCGGATGCACTCCGCGGGTTCGCGATTGTCGCGATGCTCATCGCGCACGCGGCTCCTTTCGTGCCGAACGCACCGTGGGCGGTGCAGTTCATCACCGCGAACTTCAGCAGTGTCGCGTCGCCGCTCTTCGCGCTCGTCATGGGCATGTCGGCGGAGCTTGTGTGGCGACGCGGCGGCCCCGTGGGGGTGACGTTGCTGCAGCAGACTCTGCGTGGCCTGTTCCTCATCGTCCTGGGTGTGTGGATGGCCACGTGGGGCTCTGGCTGGCGGTCATCCTCAGCTACCTTGGACTGCTCATCATCATCGGCGCGCCCCTTCTACTCCTGCGCAGCTCAGTCGTGATCGCCGCGACTGCGGTCCTCTTCCTAGCCAGTCAGCCATTGCTGAGCGTCGCACGCACCTGGATTTGGGTCTACACCGCGCCACCGCCCGTACGTGAGGTCATGACCTGGATGTTCCTCGGCCCTCAGTATCGGGTGGTCAACCTGTTACCGATGTTCCTCATCGGCGCCCTGTTGATCCGTCACGGCTTGAAACGCGATCGCTTGTTGTGGATCATGGCGGCCGTGGCACCGTTGGCGTATCTTGCCTGGGGGTTCGGGCAGCGCTTCGGCACGGTGTTGTCCGGGGACTACCTGGACTCTCTGAGAGATATTGGCCTGGTGTTCGCCGTCTACGTCTGCGTTGTACTTGGGGCTAATGCACGGCGGGAGCATACAGAGCGCTTTTGGGGCGCTGTCTTTGTTCCCCTGTCCGCGTGCGGTCGGGTGGCGTTGTCCCTGTACATACTGCACGGCGGCCTCATCGCACTCTGGAGTAACGCGTATGGCCGCCCGGTCGAGAACTTCTACTTGGGCTGGCTGGTGATCGTTCCGGGCATGATCGTGGTGGGTTGGCTGTGGTGGCGGTTCGTCGGAACTGGCCCAGTTGAATGGGTGATGGGCTGGCTCAGCGGACGTCCCAAGACTTCCTCGTTTCGCCGGTAGAACAAGCGCGTGGCTCACGGGTTCGCAAGGAATCTCGATTGGTAGGGCTGGTAGCATCCTGAGGTCATGGTCGTCCACGGTCGCACTCGCAACTGCGCCAGCCGCACCGACGATTTCCTGATAACGAAGATCATTACAGCCCTCGGACTGGCGCTTCTTCTCGTTGTCGGAGCATGGCCGGGCGGCCATCGTGACGCGACGGATGCGACTCAGTATCTGAGCACGACATCCTCGTCGTCACTAGGGACGCCTTCGACTGGCCAGGTTTCGGCTGGTTCGGATGAAAGGGTTGTCGGCACGACCGCCGAACAGGTCGTGGCCGGGGATACCGCGAACGACATCGTGATCGGCGTTGCCGGGTGCCTCTTGGGTATCCTCTGCTGCTTCTTGGGGCTCATCGTCACGCGGACCTTCCGCCGTCACGTCCCCTCTCACGTTCGCGAACGTTTGCCGCGCGCACCATCACCGGCGGCCATGACGGGGCGCCTGTTCGCCTTGCCTCCTTCTCTCACACAGCTTTCTCTGTCGCGGACCTGACTCTGGCGGCGCCATCTCTTCGATGGCGCTCCACTGATCGTCCTCGTTCGTTGTGTGTGTCTGGAGTGTCTATGAAATCTTCCGTGAAAGCGGTACTCGTCACCGTGGCTATCGCCGTGGTGTTGCTGATAATCGCGCTGGTCTTCGTCCTCACCAATCAGAGTCGAGCCGCCGCACCCGAGACGGGGACCGCTGACGGTCCCCAGGTCGTCCGTGAGAACTCGCATGTCCTCGATGACGGTGGAGAAGGGGCGGTGACGGTTGTCGAGTTCCTCGATTTCGAGTGCGAGGCATGCGGTGCTTTCTATCCGCTCGTCGAGGATCTCCGCGGCAAGTTCGATGGCGAGATCACGTACGTGATCCGCTACTTCCCGCTGCCGGGTCACTTCAACTCGAAGAACGCCGCAATCGCTGCCGAAGCCGCAGCACAGCAGGGACGGCTGGAAGACATGTATCACCGCCTGTTCGAGACGCAGCCTCAATGGGGTGAGGCTCAAGAGTCGCGTGCGGACCTGTTCCGGGGGTTTGCGGAGGAGCTCGGATTGGACATGGCCGCGTTCGATGATGCTGTCGCTGATCCTGCGACAGCAGAACGAGTCCAGTTCGATCTAGACGAGGGTGAGCAGCTCGGTGTCAGCAGTACCCCCTCGTTCTTCATCGATGGGGAGCCTGTCGTGCTGGAAACGTGGACCGACCTGGAGGACAGCATCGAAGCCGCGGTGAACGGTGCTGAATGATGGCGCGTTCGCTATCGCACCGTCGCGTCATCATCGTCGGCGCCGGGCACTCCGGATTGGCTGTGGCCGCCGCGCTCAGGGCCTCCGGGCTTGAGCCACAGAAGGACTTCGTGATCATCGATTCTGCACCCCCTGGTCAACGAAGCTGGACTACACGGTGGCAGTCGATGAAACTGCGCAGCGCGGCACGCCACAGTGTCGTCCGCGGGTTCCCTTTCCCGGGCGATGGAGACCGTCATCCGAGTGCGGATGAGATGTCCGATTACCTGTCTTCGGTGGAGAGAGCCCTCGGTGTGAAAACGGTGTGGGGCACCCGTGCGCTGGGAGTCGCCCGGTTGGGCGACGGATCCACGCTGCATTTGTCGACCTCCGCCGGGGAGGTGCAAACCCGAAATGTGGTCTGTGCAACGGGTGCTGCCGCAGTGCCGCGCATACCGGGCTGGCGCCAGGAACTGGCAGTCCCCGGTGCTGTGCTGCATTCCAGCCAGTACCTCTACCCCGCGCAGATACCTCCCGGCCGCGTGTTGATCGTTGGCGGTGGATACAGCGGAGTGGAGATTGCTGAAGAATTGGCTTCCTCCCACGACGTCACCCTCTCGACTCGAGCGGAACCCTCACGGGTATCAGAGCGGCCCGTCTGGTCAAGGCTGCGACGTAAGGGTCCAATGTCCGAGGCACGCCCCCGCGTAGATTCGACAGACGTCACTCATGCCGCCGCCGTAACAGAGGTTCACGGAGACACTGTGATGTTCGCCGATGGGGCGTCTATGAAGCCGCATTCCGTGATCCTTGCGACCGGGTACACGCCGGCAGACGCATGGCTACCCGATTCGGAGCCGCCCGGTCAGTCTTTGCAGGTCAGTGCACGCATCCCGGGACTATTCACTGCTGGCATGCCGCGATACTCCCGAGCGGATGCGGACACCCTCGCTGGGGCGGGTCGCGATGCGGCGACCGTCGCCCGGCTCATCGTTGGACGGCCGTAAAGGAGCACCATGACAGAAACAGGACACAGTCACGGTATTGGTGACGCCACTCCCCGCAATCGCCTAGTCATCGCGTTCGCGATCACCTCTTCGGTCTTCATCATCGAAGTGATCGGGGCGATCATCACGGGCAGCCTCGCACTGCTCGTTGATGCCGCGCACATGCTCACCGATGTCATCGGGTTGGCACTGGCCGTCACCGCTGCACATCTGATGAACCGTCCCCCGACTGCCAAATACACCTTCGGTCTTCAACGCACGGAGGTGCTCGGTGCGCTCGCTCAAGCAGCTCTGCTGCTCGGAGTGGGCATCTTCGCGCTCGTGGAAGGCGTACGGCGGCTGTTCGAGCCGCCTGAGATCGCCTCGGGGAGCCTGCTGTTCTTCGGCATCGTCGGTCTCGTCGCCAATATCGCCTCCATGCTCGTGTTGTTCAGCGGCCGCGGACGCAATCTCAACATGCGCGCCGCGTTCCTCGAGGTCGTCAACGATGCCCTCGGTTCCGTCGGCGTCATCGCCAGCGCCATCCTCATCGCCGTTTTCGGGTGGTATCAGGCGGACGCCGTCGCGGGCGTCTTGATCGCGCTGCTCATCATTCCCCGCACCCTGATCCTGTTGCGAGCATCCGGTCGGGTGCTGTTGGAGTCCACACCTGCCGGCCTCGATCTCGAGGATGTCCGCCGCCACATCCTTGCCCTTCCGCACGTGGTCGCGGTGCACGACCTCCACGCAACCCAGGTCTCGACCGACCTCCCCACGCTCACCGCCCATGTGGTGGTCGATGACACCGTCACGATGGAAGCTTCCGCCGCACTGCTGACATCACTTCAGCAATGCGTCAGCGAACACTTCGCCGTGAGCATCGAACACTCCACCTTCCAGATCGAACCCGAATCCCACCCCGGAGAGCACGACACCCATGCATAAACGCCTCTCGGCACGCACCACTGCCGTCCTCACCACCCTGTTGTTGTCGGCATCCGTCGTACTCGGGACTGCATCTCCGGCCGCCGCTCATGACGACTTCGTCTCGTCGTACCCCACCGCCGACTCGACAATCAACGGCTCTCCCGACGAGATCTCTCTGATGTTCACCGGAACCGTCACCGGTGGTGACGACGCAACGGTCGTCGAGGTTATCGATGAAAGCGGAGCAAACGTCGCCGTCGACCCGCCAACGGTGAGCGGTGACTCGATCACTCAACACCTCTCCCCCGACGCCGCAACCGGTATCTTCACCGTCCGCTGGAAGACCATCTCTGCCGACGGACACCCGATCAGCGGAGAGTACGTGTACACCGTCGCACCCGCGACGGGCACGGAAATCAGCACACCGACCGCAAGCCCCACCCCTGAAACCTCCCCAACGGAGGAACCAGAACCGGCCCGACCCGCGCAAACATACGGTGGCACGGCATCCGGCGGCGGCGCTTTCGAACTGCTACCCCTGTTCTTCCTCTCGGGTCTGGCACTGATTCTGGGGATCGGCGTCGTGGGAGTAGTTATGGCCGGGCGCCAGCGTCACCAGCGCGACCGTGCACAGGCCGCCAAAGATGCCGCGGCTGCGGAGAACGACGCCGATGCGTGATCGATTCCGCCGGTCGGCCGTGATGCTCATCGTCGCCGCCATCGTCATCCTGATCGATCAAGGCACCAAAACCCTTGCTCTGAACACGTTGCGGCAAGATGCGCGTATACCGCTGATCGGTGACTGGCCCGGTCTTCAACTGGCCTTCAACCCCGGGGCGATCTTCTCGCTCGGAGAAGGCTCCACATGGGTCATCACCGTCATTGGGGTCGCTGTCACCGCGGTCCTTATCGGCGCCGCCACCCGAGCCCGGAACATGTGGTCGGCGGTCGGTTTCGGTTTCATCGTGGGAGGTGCGATCGGGAACCTCATCGACCGCTTGTTCTCGCCGCCCGCGTTCGGAATCGGGCACGTCACCGACTTCCTCGCGTACGGGAACCTGTTCATCGGCAACCTCGCCGATGTCGCTCTCGGCATCGGTGCCGTGTTCCTCATCGTCGCGGGTCTGCGCACGAGCCGTCGCCGGCAAGACCCCGCATCCCGCCCCGATCCCGTCGACCCTGTACCCGCCGAAGAAACGGTTCACCCATGAGTCCCAAAGAACGCGTCCCCTCCAAATATCAGCGGAACGCCCTGGCCCCCAGCCTCGTCGCCGCCGCGATCCTGTTCCTTGCACCGGCGCTTTTCCAGGCGAACTGGGCACCCCTCGTCCTCTTCATCGCCTCAATTTTCGGGCTGATCATTGCGTGGTTTGCGCTGCAGGCACGCCACTGGTGGTGGATCCCGGTCTTCCTCGCGATCGCCGTGCTCTGGAATCCGGTGATGCCGTTCCCCTTCTCCGGTGTCGTATGGACCACAGCACAGCCCATCGCGGCCGTGGTGTTCCTGGCAGCGGGGGCGACGATCAGGGTGATCCGGAAGTGAGCGGCGTGAGCTTCGTGTCACGACCATGCGTGTGAGCGACGAGATCCCCAACAGCCCCCCGTCGCTGCAGGCGTTCCTCGCACCGGCCGATATTCCGCTTCCGGTGCTGCCCGTCGTCGCCGGGATCATCGCCGCGCTGTATCTCGTCGGAGCAATCCGATTGTGGACGCACGGGCGTCGTTGGCCCGTGTGGCGGACGGTCAGCTTCCTGCTTGGGTGCGCTCTCCTTGCGGCGGTCACCGGTCTGGGCGTTGAAACGTATGGCCAGGCGCTGGTGTCCGTTTTCATGTTCCAGCAGCTCACTTTGATGATGATGGTGCCGCCGTTACTGGTCCTCGGCTCTCCCGGAACCCTTCTTCTGCGAGCAACGCCGCATCATGGAGCGGGACGGGCAGTCCTCCAAGCGGCCCATGGTGCTCTTCGAAACCCGGCCGCGAGATGGGTACTCAGTCCGTGGGCCACTGTCCCGCTCTACCTGTTCGCGTTCTACGGCATCTACCTTGCGGGTGCTGCCGATGCCATCCTCACCATGCCCGGGGGTCACGTCGCGCTCGAGGTCGGATTCCTCCTCGCCGGCATGCTGTTCACCATCCCGATCTTGTCCTCCGATCCTCTGCCAGTCAGGTTGGGTCATGCTGCGCGTGCGCTGGACGTGTTTGCCGAAGCCGCGCTGCATGCGTTCTTCGGGGTATTCCTGATGATGGCCAGTACGATCCTGGTCGGCTCGTTCGTCGCTCCCACAGAGGCGCTGGGCATCGATCCCCTCGCCGACCAACAGCTTGCCGGCGCCCTGGCATGGTCCTACGGTGAAGCCCCGACCGTGCTGATGTTGATCTACGTGATGCATCGTTGGTTTCGCAGCGACACTGCTCGTGCGGCCGCGGCCGACCGGTACGTCGACGTGCATGGGAACGCCGACCTCGACTCGTACAACGCCTACCTGAAAAAACTGAGCTCTCATGACCGTGACCGCTGACCCGTTGGTGAGACGCGCCCTCTCCGTTCGATCAAGGTGCGGCGACCACAGAGCGCGCGATGCGCGCCCGCCTGTTGCGGTGCCGTTTCCCGTAGCGATCGTCGCGTCCGCCATCGCAGGAGGAATACTGGATCTCGCGTACCCCGCATTCGGGTGGTGGCCCGCAGCGTTCGTAAGCGTAACCATCGGGCTGTGGACGCTCCGCGGACGATCCCTACCCGGGGGGTTCCTGATCTCCCTCATCTACGGCGCGGCCTTCTTCTTCACCCACGTGGTCTGGGTGTCACGGTTTCTCGGACCCATCCCGTGGGTTGCGCTGGCCGGCTTGGAATCGCTGCTGTTCGGTGCCGGCGGCGCGCTGATCGCACTCGCCTATCGAGTCACCACCACCCGGACCGGATACGGGTACCGCGCGATCACCCCCGTGCTCGTCGCCGGGGTGTGGGTGCTGCGGGAAACGCTGATGGGGAATGCGCCGTACACCGGGTTCCCGTGGGCGCGCGTCGGTTTCAGCCTCGCCGAAAGCCCGCTCGCGGAAGCTGCTTCCTGGATGGGAACAACCGGGCTGTCCTTCCTGACAGTCCTCGTCTGCGCGAGCGTCGTGGAAGCCCTCACCCTCCGCCGATGGCAACCGGGAGCAGCCGCCGCGATCACCGTCGTCGCCGCGATAGCCGTTCCTCTGTTCCCCACCGAGCAAGCGGGAAGCCTGCGCGTCGGATGGGTGCAGGGCAACGGCCCCAGCGGCTACTTCGACACCAAGACGACCGGTGACATCCTGCGCGCACAGGAAGAAGCGACCGCTCCTCTCCTGGGACGGGAGATGGATCTTCTCGTCTGGCCAGAAGGGGCCGTCGACGCCGATCCCCTGCGCGATGACATCGTCGCAGGCCGCCTGAATCAACTCGTGCAAAGTGTCGGCGCTCCGGCGCTGGTGAATGCGGCGACCACCCGTGGAGCCGACACGTTCAACACCTCCATCCTGTGGACGAGCGCCGGGCCGCAGCAGCTCCACGACAAGGCCAACCCTGTCCCTTTCGGCGAATACGTCCCCGACCGTTGGTTCTACGAAGCCATCGCCCCCGACCTCATCGGGCTGATTCAACGCGAGTACACGCCCGGCTCCAACACACCCCTCATGAACGTTGGCGATGTCCCCATCGGTCTGGCGATCTGCTTCGACGTCATCTACGACGACGTCATCTACGAAAGCGCGTCATCTGGCGCGCAGATGTTCGTGTTTCAAACCAACAACGCGGACTTCAGAGGCACCGACGAGAACCTCCAACAGCTGGCCATCGCTCGCATGCGCGCGATCGAAACGGGGAGAAGTGCCGTGAACGTCTCCACGACCGGGACCAGTCAAGTCCTCGGGAGCGATGGGCAGGTGTTGGCTCAGGTGGCGGTGGACACGACCGCGGCGAAGACCACCGAGGTCCCCCTCCGTACCGGCACGACCCTCGCTGTCGTGCTGATGCCGTGGCTCGGCTGGACGCTCAGTGTCGGAACCGTACTGGCCCTGCTCGTCATGTCGATCCGACAGCGGCACGCGGATGCTCACTCCCAGGGAGATGGATGGATGAAGTTGTGAAGTTCAAGATTCTCACCTTTACCGTGGCGGTATGCGCGCTGCTCGTGCTCAGCGGCTGCGCACCCACCGTCCACCTCGAGCCCGCAGCAAACGCGAATGACCCGCTGTGCGCGGAGGTCACCGTGCGACTACCGGACTCGATTGGCGATCAGGCTCGCGTCTGGACGGACGCTCAGGCCACGGCAGCATGGGGTACCCCCAGCAGCGTGCTCCTCACCTGCGGCTTGGAGGCCCCGGCCCCCACCACGCTGCAATGTGTCAGCTTGGGTGGCGTCGACTGGATCGTCGATGAGGAGGAGACCCCGAATCTGCGGCTCACAACCTACGGCCGGGAGCCGGCTGCCCAGGTGTACGTGGACACCACCACCCTGTCTGCAGACACGGTTCTTGAATCTCTCGCCGGGGCGATCCAGCAACTCCCGAAGACCGGTGAATGCACGGCGCCTGTGACGGAAGACCCAGACGTCGCGGACGATGAAACGGGAGGTTCCGCTCCATGAATCCCGTCGTTCTCCGGATCGTTGGACCGACGACCCTCGTTGTCGCGGCACTCATCGCTGTGGTGGTCGGACTCGTGATCGGTGGAGGAGCTGCACCGAGACTCACCAGCGACCCTGGAGCGATCGTGCGATGGGGACTCCCCGCCGCGAAACTGTTCGTCAATCTCGCCGGTGCGTCGATGCTCGGGCCCCTGGTATTGGCGGTGTTCGCTCTCCCATCGGCAGGGAAGCCTTTCACCGTCGCGCTCGATGTTGCCTCTGCCGGCGCCGCGACCCTCACCATCACAAGTGGGGTGGTGGCTTTCCTCACCTTCCTGTCGTCATTCAATCCGCAAGTGAACCTGAGCGCCGAGTTCGGTGCGCAGCTGGGCCGCTTCCTCCTCGACACGGAGCTAGGACGATCATGGCTTATCACCGCGATCCTCGCCTCGGTCGTGACAGTCCTCGCATTCGCTGTGCGCAGCTACGGTGCAGTGCTGATCACAACCGTGCTCGCGGTCATCAGTCTGATACCCATGGCCACCCAGGGCCATTCGGGTGAGCTCGCCAACCACGATCCCGCTGTCATGTCCCTCGTCCTGCATGTCATTGCGGCCGCGATATGGCTCGGGGGCCTCATCCTGCTCGTCGTCGTGCGACCGATCAGCTCTCCGCACGAACTCGACAACATGCTCCGCCGGTACTCGACGGTGGCCCTCATCGCGTTCATCGGCGTCGCTGTCTCGGGATACGCGCGGGCGCTCACGGCCCTCGGCCGGTGGGAGGGCGTGGCCTCACCGTACGGCCTCATCCTCCTCACAAAAATCGGCGCTCTTCTGGTCATGGGAGTGCTGGGCGCCACCTACCGCCGTCGACTCCTCGCCAAGGCCAGCGAGGGCCGTGGCGCCTTCTGGATGATCGTGTGCGTCGAACTCGGTTTCATGGGTATTGCGAGCGGGGCCGCCGCCGCCCTCGCCCGCACCGCCGCCCCCGCCGATACGATCGCGCTGCCGCAGAACACGGCCGCGGAAATCCTCACCGACGCACCCGTCCCGATCGAACTCACCCTGCAGCGATGGTTCACGGCGTGGAGCCCCGACCTCCTCTGGGTGCTCGTCGCGGGTTTCGGAATCGTCTTCTACCTCGTCGGCGTGCGACGCGCTCAGCGCCGCGGGTATCCGTGGCCAGCCCGGCGGACAATCAGCTGGATTGTAGGGATGGGGGTGCTTCTGTGGACGACCAGTGGACCGCTCGCCGCCTACGACGACGCGCTCATCAGTATGCGATTCTTCTCCTTCGCTCTCCTCAGCCTCGCGATCCCCTTGCTCCTTGTCTTCGCGGCGCCCGTCACCCTCGCAACCTTGGTCATCCATCCACGGGACGATGGAAGCCGAGGACCGCGGGAATGGCTTCTCTGGGCCGCCCACAGCCCGCTGGCACGGTTTACTCTGCGCCCCGTCGTCGCCGCGGCTCTTTTCGCCACGTCGCTGTGGGTATTCCACTATTCCGACCTGTTCCGATGGTCGCTCTACGACCAGCTCGGCGCGGAATGGATGATCAGCCAGCTCCTCGTCACCGGATGTCTCTTCGTACGATCGCTCGCCCTCAACGCGTCCACGACCCCCGAGGGGCGGTGGCGTTTACCCTCGCTCATCGCGCTCACAGGCGTGGCCACCTTCTTTGGCATCGTCACTATCACTCGCTCCGACCTCATCGTCGCGGAGTGGTTTGGTGCCATGGGGCGGACGTGGGGGCCCGCCCCCCTCCAGGACCAGGCCCTCGCCGGAGGCGCCACCTTGATGATCGCCGGAACGCTCGCAATCCTCACCGGCTTCTCCGTCCTCCACACGAAACGCAACAACAGACCTACCGACAGCACCCCCGTGCCCGGCGTACGAAAGGACCCGCACCTGTGACCTCCTCCCGCCGCACCCGCTGGCTCGCCAGCACCCTTCTTGCCCTCATCGCCCTAGGAATCGTGGCTGCCCCTGCCCCTGCAGCTCTCGCGCACGACAACCTCCTGGGGACCGTGCCCGGGGCAGACGAAACTGTCATTCAACTTGACGACGTCGCTCTCACGTTCAGCGGGGAACTCATTGACTTCAGCCAGGCGAGCTTCGCCCAAGTACAAGGCCCCGACGGCCTCTTCTACGAATCCAGCTGCTCCACCGTCGACCGCAACATCCTCACCACCCCGGTCGCACTCGGAGAACCGGGCGTCTACACCGTGCTGTGGAACGCCGTGTCCAGCGACGGTCACCCTATCTCCGAGACCTTCACATTCACGTACGCTCCCACCGGCATCGAGCCGGGACTGGGGTGGAACAAACCAGCATGCGGGAACGAACAATCACGGATCCAACCAGCAAAGGCGTCACCCTCCGCCACGCCAACCACCGAACCTCCCGCAGCGGACACCACTCCACCGGCGGCATCCGCAGGCGAGAACGAGGTGACTTCGATCGCGATCCCGCTCATCATCGCCGTCGCTGTCATCGGTGCCGCGGTGATCACCGCCACCGTTGTCGCACGGCAAGTGAAGAAGAAACGCCACGGGTTGAGCGCCGACGTTCACTCGGACACGAAAGAGTGAGCTTCGTGTCAGGGCAGTCGAGCTCGAGAGCGGGGCGTCAGATTTGGGCCGCAGATCAGGGATCGCGGGCGAGTCTGCGCCGCTTGGGCGACCACGCACGGACGATAGACCAGACGGCAGGCAACGGGAGCATGGCTAATCTGCGCGCCCCTGGCCGCAGAATCCATGAGGCCGAGCTCAAGGAGAGGGCACAGTGAACGATCGAAGCGTCTCTGCGGCTACGGAGGCGGCCGAGGAATGCGGGTGTGCGCCCACGCCGGCCGAGCGCGATTCGTTCTGGAAGCTAAGTGTTACTCGACGTGGTGCTTTCGGACTCGGCGCCCTCGGCGTCGCTGCATTCGCTGCCTTCGGTATCGGCTCCGGCGTCTCAGCGGCGTACGCTGCGTCGTACCCGAGTTGGGACGATGTACAACGCGCCAAGAACAACGAAGCTGCCAAGGCTGCCGAGATCACGCGCATCGAAGGGCTGATCGAGTCCTTGACGCAGAAGGTCGCCGAGACTCAGGCTGCCGCCGATACAGCCTCCGACGAGTTTTATGCGGCGCAGCAGGAATACTTCGCTGCGATCACGGAAGCCGAGAGCCTGCAGGCGCAGGCGGACGAACAATCAGCGATTGCCGAAACTTCTGCGCGCAGGGCGGGCCAAGTCGCGGCACAGCTCTACCGCAACGGTGGAGACGATTCAGCACTTCAACTGTTCTTCTCCGGTTCCGCGGCCAATGCCGATGAGCTGCTGTCCCGTCTGGGCACCATGGACAAGCTGCTCGAGTACAACCAATCGGTCTACGATGACGCTATTTCGGCACGCAACACCGCCCAATCGCTGACGGATCAGGCAAAGGTCGCCCGCGACGAACACGTCCGCCTGCAGCAGGTTGCAGAGCAGAAGATGATCGCCGCACAGGAAGCGGCCGACGCTGCCCAGGCCGCTCTCGATGAGCAAGCCGAGAACCTCGAGACCATGCAGGCTCAGCTCGCCGCCCTCAGGGACACCACTACGCAGACGGTCGCCGGTTACCAGGCCGGTGTAGCCGCACGCGAGGCCGAAGAGCGAGCCCGCCGCGAACGCGAAGCCGCCGAAGCGGCAGCCAACGGTGGCGGCAACGGTGGCGGCGGAGGCTCCGCCGGAAGCGGCGGTTGGGTCCGACCCCACGGGGGCGGCCGCAGCTCAAGCTACGGTCCTCGCACTCCGATCTGCGGCTCGCAGGGCTGCTCGTCGAGCTACCACTACGGTGCGGATCTGGCCAACGGTTGCGGGGCGGCGATCTACGCCGCCAACTCCGGAACAGTGGACTACGCCGGCGCCAACGGTAATTACGGCAACTACGTTCGCATTCAGCACGGCGGAGGCATCAGCACCGGCTACGCGCACATCAAACCCGGAGGTATCGTCGTCGGTCGAGGCCAGTGGGTCAACTCCGGCCAAGTCATCGCCTACGCCGGCGACACCGGCCGATCCTTCGGCTGCCACCTCCACTTCGAGGTCTACATCAACGGCGGATACACCAACCCCGTCCGATTCATGGAAGACCGCGGCGTCTACATTTAAGGCTCCGATACGGATCGCGAAGTGGCTCCGTCGACGTGAGCACTCGGGTCGAGAGGGCTGCTCCAGAAGTGACTCGCGACATCCTTGCTAAGGATCTCAGAGAGGGAGGATGACGGTGCCCATTACCGCCGTCAGTCGCGACATGATGTCGGTCCACAGCCCGGTCACCATCAGGATGCCGAGGGCGATCAGCAGGATGCCGCCGCAGACGTTCACCACCCGGATGTGACGACGGAGGAACTCGACTGTCTTCGCCGCCCAACCGAATCCGAGTGCAACCAGCAGGAACGGGATGCCGAGGCCAAGCGAATACGCGAGGCCAAGGAAGCCGGCCCGGACAGGGTCGCCCGCGTTGAACGAAAGCGCGATGATCGCGGCCAGCGTCGGACCCATGCATGGCGCCCAGCCGATACCGAGTGCCACTCCGAGTAGCGGCGCCCCTATGATTCCTGCCCGGGAGCCGACGTGGAAGCGGACCTCGCGCTGGGCGAAGCTGAACAGTCCAAGGAAGACGAGCCCCATGAGGATGACGACGACTCCGAGGATACGTGTGATCACGTCGCCCCAGCGGAGGAAGAACACGCCAGCCGTCCCGCCCAGCGCAGTGACGAGAACGAAGACGACACTGAAGCCAAGGATGAACAGCAGCACGCCGGCTACAAGCTGACGGCGCCCGGGCGCGACTGCGTTCGTCGCCCCACCCTTCGAGCGAGGCGTGACCGCCCCGCCAAGGAAGCCGAGATAGCCGGGGACCAGCGGGAGCACGCAGGGCGACAGAAACGACACGAGACCGGCGAGCATCGCGATGGGAACTGCGAGCCAGAGCGCACCAGACCCGATGATGGTGTCGGCGTTCACGGTGTCTCCGCCAGAGCGTCCTTGACGAGCGTCGAGAGGATCGAGGTGCCGTCGATGGGTCCGATGATGCGGGCGGCGACACGGCCCTGTCTGTCGAGAACGAGAGTCGTCGGTGTCGCCTGGATCGGCACGACCTTGGAGAAAGCGAGTTTCGCCTCAGCCGTGTTCACGTCGATCAGGCTCGGGTAGGTGACGCCGAACTCGTCAGAGAAGGCCTGGGCAGTATCGGCCTGATCGCGGGTATTGATGCCGATGAAAGCTACATCTTCGCCGCTGTACTCCTGCCAGACACTCTCGAGATCCTTCGCCTCGACGCGGCACGGCGCGCACCCGGCGTACCAAAAGTTGACCACCGTGACCTTGCCAGAGTTGTCGGCACTGTCGAACTCATCGCCAGTTTCAGTAATGCCGCTGAAGACGACCGGTTCGCTCCGCTCGGCCACCGGAATCTCGACAATCGCGCCGTTGGCGGCTACATAGCCGGTGTTCTCGCCCCGCAGGAAGGAATCGCTGACCGGATCCGGCGCACACCCGCTCAGGCCGATCGCGAACACCGCAGCGAACATGAGTCCGACCGACCCACGAACGGTACGGAATTGCGGGTTTCGGGACATGTTTCGCACTCTATGCAGATCACCTATGCGTCCGCCGAGCCCCAACTATTTCGCGATCTCGAGGCCGCAATCCAAACGCCGCTCTAGAACACATTGAACGCCGCCGATAGGCGCGGTTCGCGCTCCCATGCCTGGGTTGCGACCTGGACGGCGTCCCATGGGGAGCCGAGCGGGGGTGTGTAGGAGAGGTCGAGGTCACTCATTGCTGCGACGGTCATTCCGTGGTGCAGCGCTGTGGCGTAGGTGTCGACGCGCTTGGAGATTTCCGCACCGCGGGTGCCGACGAGCTGCGCGCCGAGCAGACGGCCATCTCGGGTGTCTCCGGTGATGCGGATGTTGATGGGCGTCGCGCCCGGGTAGTACCGCTTGTGGTCGTCCGCGATCGCGGTGTGACTGTGTGGTGCGAAGCCTGCGGCAGCTGCTTCGTGGTCGCGGAGGCCCGTGCGAGCTGCAACGAGGTCGAAGACCTTCACGACCTGCGTGCCGAGGCTCCCTGCGAACCGTGTATCCCCGCCGATTGCGTTCTCCCCTGCGACGCGTCCTTGCTTATGCGCCGTGGTGCCGAGAGGAAGGTATGTGACGCCGAGCAGGCGGTGGTGGGTGATCACCCCGTCGCCGGCCGCCCACACGTTCGGCAGACCGGTGCGCATCTGTTCGTCGACGACGACAGCGCCGCCCGCGCCCGTGGTTGCGCCGGCTGCGGTGAGAAGGCTGGTGTTGGGCCGTACGCCGACGACGACGAGCACCACGTCAGCGGTGCGAGAGAGGGCCTCTCCATCGTGAGTGCCGGTGACGGTGATCCTGCCGCCGTCACGGGCGACGGCTTCGACGCGCGTATCGGTGAGGACGTCGACGCCGTGTCGGGTGAGTTCGTCGTGGACGAGTGAGCCGAGTTCGGGATCGAGGGTGGAGAGGACTTCGGGGCCGCGCTGGAGTTGGGTGACCTGGAGGCCGCGCACAGTGAGCGCTTCGGCCATTTCGAGGCCGACGTAGCCAGCTCCTACGATGATTGCCGTCTCGGGCTGGTGCTCGTCGAGGTACTTCTCGAGCGCGAACGTGTCGCCCATCGAGTGCAGCAGGTGCACGCCGTCGTCGGGGCCGAGCTGGTCAAGCCCTGATATTCCGGCTGTCGACGGCGCTGCCCCCGTGCCGACCATGAGCTCGTCGTACGGGATGGTCGATTCCGTGCCGTCGGCGTCGCGGACGGTGAGCCGGCGGCTGTCGACGTCGATGCTGGTGGCGAGGGTGTCCAGACGGAGGTTCATGCCGGTGGCTTCGAGATCTGCGTGGGTGCGGTGGGCGAGCGACTGCCAGGGCTGCACCTCGCGGGAGAAGTAGTACGGGATGCCGCAGATCGAGAAGTTCGGGTAGGCGTCGGCCACGACGACTGTGACATCGACGGACGGGTCGAGTTCACGGGCCCGGAGGGCGGTGGAGATTCCGGCGTCGCTTCCGCCGATCGCTACAAGATGCATGAAGGCGCCTTTCAGGGCTGGGTTTCGAGTTTCTGAGGAACCACGACGTCGCCGGCCGTGCGGGCGGCGATTGGATAGAGGGCGAGGAGCAGTGCGAGGCCGATGGCAGCCCCGACGAGCTGTGCAGCGATGAACGGCGCCACAGACGACGGTGCGATACCGGCGAACGTATCGGTGAACATGCGAGCGATCGTGACGGCGGGATTCGCGAACGATGTGGAGCTGGTGAACCAGTAGGCCGCGCCGATGTACGCACCGACCGCGGCGGCCGTGACCGACCCCTTTCCGGTGCGGGCGAGAGCGAAGATCAGCAGCACGAGCCCTGCAGTGGCGACCACTTCCCCGACCAGGTGCCCGCCTGTGGCCCGGTCGTTGGACGAGAACCCGGGGCCGGTGTCGAACATGACCCCCGCTAGCAGGGTGCCGGCGATGCCGCCGAAGATCTGCGCGAGCACGTACGCAGCGACGTCGCGCAACGGAAGCCCGGTGCTGGCGCTGCGGCCAAGCAGCCAGTCCGCGACCGTCACCACGGGGTTGAAGTGCGCGCCAGACACTGGCCCGAGCATCAGGATCAGCACCGTCAGACCGAGGGCAGTGGTCAGGCTGTTCTCCAGCAGCTGGAGGCCGACATCATCCGGGGACAACCGCTGCGCGGCGATACCGGAACCCACCACGATAGTGACGAGCAGACCAGTTCCAAGGAACTCGGCGGTAGCTCGGCGCAGAAGGTGTGGCCGCGCGAGGGCGGGGTGAGGTGTTTTCATGTCGGCTCATCTTGACCCGAACGGGGTACTTCAGTCAAGATTGAGACAATGAACACTGAACGAACTGACCAGGTGGAGGTGCGCGCCGCGAAGCACGCTGCGCTGAGCGACCCATCTCGCCTGCGGATCGTCGATCGTCTCACGCTGGGCGACCTCTCGCCCACCGAAATCGGAATGGCGTTGGGCCTTCCCTCCAACCTCGTCACCCATCATCTGAACGTGCTGGAGTCGGTGGGGATGGTCTCGCGGTCCCGCTCGGAGGCCGATAGACGGCGCAGCTACGTTCACCTCTCAGATAACGCACTCCGCGGGCTCACACCCGGCCGGGTCGAGCGCGCAGATCGCGTCGTGTTCGTTTGTACGGCGAACTCCGCCCGGTCGCAGCTCGCCGCGGCGTTGTGGTCGACCCGCAGCAGTATCCCCGCGACGTCGGGAGGAACGCACCCGACGGGGCGGATAGATCCGGGCGCAGTCGCCGCTGCCGATCGCTACACTCTCGCGCTGCACGATGAGGCACCCCGCGCTCTGACTTCGGTCCTGACCGATTCAGATTTCGTGGTGACGGTGTGCGACAGCGCCCACGAAGAACTCGGCGCCATCGGACACCTGCACTGGTCGATCCCCGACCCCGTTCGGATCGGCACCGATGACGCCTTCGACACCGCCTACGACGAGCTGGAGCGCCGCATCGCGGAACTCGCACCCCGGCTCGCCGCCAGCTGAAACCCAACCTGAAAGAGCCCCCGTGACTGACACCACTCCGACCGTCCTTTTCATCTGCCAGCACAACGCCGGCCGGTCGCAGCTCGGCGCGGCTCTCCTAGAGCACCTGGCCGGGGACCGGTTTCGGGCCACGTCTGCGGGCCTCTCCCCCGCCGACGAAGTGAACCCGGCCGTGGCCGACACTGTCGCAGAACTCGGAATGAAAATCACCGATCGCGTACCGCGCGCCGTCACAGTCGAAGACCTGGACGCCGCCGACCTCATCGTCCTTATGAAGCCCGGACTCACCCTGCCTTCCACCCCTCGCGGAAAGGTTCTGGAGTGGTCGTTCCCCAACCCCGAGTCCTGGGACGCCGAAGCAGTGCGCCCGCTACGGGAAGCGGTGGCCGAGAAGATTCGTACGACGATTCTCACCTGAGTTTCCCTTGTCACGAACCCGGCCCTGGCGTGGGTGATTCGTGCGGGACCGGGTGAGTCGACATGCTGGGAACGTGAGCAACCTCGTCGCCTGGTGGGAACGTCATCAGATCGCCCTCTATCTCGCAGCGATCGCTGCGGGCGTCGTGCTGGGCTTGTTGACACCAGGAGCCGCGCACCCTCTCGAGCTCGCGATCAACCCCGTTCTCGGGCTGTTGCTGTACGCGACATTCCTCGGTGTCCCTTTCTCGATGATCGGACGCGCCTTCCGCGATATGCGGTTCCTGTCCGTGGTGCTGGTCGTGAACTTCGTGATCGCCCCCGTCATCGTGTTCTGCCTGTCTCGGTTCGTCGCTCACGACCAGGCGCTGCTGGTGGGTGTGCTGTTCGTCTTGCTGACGCCCTGCATCGACTATGTGATCGTCTTCACGGGGCTCGCCGGAGGGGCGAAGGAACGGCTACTTGCGGCCGCGCCGATCCTCATGCTGGGACAGATGCTGCTCCTGCCGGCATACCTCTGGCTGTTCGTCGGCCCTGAACTCGTCGCCGCGGTCGACCTCGCGCCCTTCGTCGACGCTTTCCTCCTGCTCATCGTGCTCCCGCTCATGGCGGCCGGCCTCACCCAGTACGTCGCCTCCCGCACGCGCTGGGGCCGCACTCTCCGAGACACCGCTCTAGCCGCCATGGTGCCGCTGATGATGCTCACGCTCGCCGTCGTCGTCGCTTCCCAGGTCTACGGCGTCAGCCGGCAACTTCCTGCACTGTTCGCCACAGTTCCGATCTATGCCGCCTTCGCGGCGGTCATGATCCCGGTAGGGATATTCGCGGGGCGTGCGGCACGACTCGATGTCTCCAGCACTCGCGCCGTCGTATTCTCCGGCGCGACCCGCAACTCCCTAGTGGTTCTCCCGCTCGCCCTCGCGCTCCCCACATCGTTCGCCCTTGCCCCTCTCGCCGTCGTGACGCAAACACTCGTCGAGCTCGTCGCCATGGTGATCTTTGTCCGCCTGATCCCCCGGCTCGTGGGTGACCGTCGTCTCGCAACCGATTGAGGCACCGCCGAAAACCCCTGCCGTAAGGGACTTCTGGAGAGCGTTATCGGCAGCTGCTCACGGCCACAGAACGGTCTCACGCCGAAAACGATCGTTTACGGCAGGCGCACGAGTTCTCGTCGGACTCGCACCGCTAGAGCTACCAGTCACGCGGGAATGCACACGACTGGCCTTGAGTTGGATACCCACAGGGGGTATGTTTTAATCACGAACGGGTACACCGACAACAAGGCTGATCTGCGTAAGCGGTTGAGTCGCGTCGAGGGTCAGGTGCGAGGGATCGCACGGATGGTCGACGAAGACAAGTACTGCATCGACATCCTCACGCAGGTTTCTGCAGCGACGAAAGCGCTCGAAGCGGTGGCGTTGTCGCTGCTGAGCGATCATCTGAGTCATTGCGTCGCCGAGGCCAGCGCTGAGGGCGGCGAAGTCGCGGCAGAGAAGGTCCGCGAGGCTAACGAAGCCATTGCCCGCCTGGTCCGTTCATAACCGCCACGTCTGTCTACTTGAAGGAGCACACGATGACTGATCGCATTGAACTTGGCCTGAAGGACGAGAACGCTGGCTGCGCGTGCTGTGCCGTTCCATCGAACACCGAGGCATCCACACCCACTGCGGCCTCGTCTTCCTCGGAAGAGGTTTTGGTTGCGGGTATGACGTGCTCGCATTGCGTGTCGAGCGTCAGTGACGAACTGACGGCTGTGGACGGTGTCGAGTCCGTCGACGTCGACTTGAACGCCGGCGGCATCTCCCGCGTGACCATCCACAGCGCAGCACCGGTCGATCCTGCTGCTGTGAGGGCTGCGGTCGAAGAGGCCGGCTATACCCTCGCGACCAGCCAGGCCTGAGTCGCTAACTGTCTGCACCCGGCTCGACCGGGCGCATCCGAGCAAGGAGTTCCGATGAGCCAGCATGACGAACATAGCCATCACGCCGCGCACGAGAACCACGGCAGCGCGCCGACAACGGAGCATGACCACGCGGCGATGAGCCACGATCACGACACTTCGCCAGAACATAGCGGCCATGGTGGTCACAGCGGACATGGTGGCCACGGTGATCATGTGGGCCAGTTCCGGCGGTTGTTCTGGATCATGCTGATCCTCGCGGTCCCGGTTGTCGGGTTCTCGATGATGTTCTCGATGCTGCTCGGATACCCACTGCCAGACACCGCCTGGGTCGGGTGGATCTCCCCGGTTCTCGGAACCGTCATGTATGTGTGGGGCGGTGCCCCGTTCCTCACCGGCGCGGTGAGTGAGCTTCGCGCCCGTAAGCCCGGGATGATGCTGCTGATCGCCCTCGCGATCACGGTCGCGTTCCTCGCGTCATGGGGTGCGAGTCTGGGCCTGTTGCACCACGAGCTGGACTTCTGGTGGGAGCTGGCCCTGCTGATCGTGATCATGCTTCTCGGGCACTGGATCGAGATGCGCTCTCTCGCGCAGACCACCTCGGCACTGGATTCCCTTGCCGCTCTGCTGCCCGATGAGGCGGAGAAGGTAGAGGGCGACACGACAACCACTGTCGCGCCTGCTGACTTGCTGGTGGGGGATGTCGTGGTGGTGCGCCCCGGCGGGCGGGTCCCCGCGGACGGGCGGATCGTGCAGGGCTCGGCGAGCATGGACGAGTCGATGATCACTGGCGAGTCCCAGCCGGTGCGCCGTAGCGACGGCGATCAGGTCATCGCCGGCACCGTCGCGACCGATTCTGGTGTGCGGGTGGAGATCACTGCGATCGGCGAGGACACTGCTCTGGCGGGGATTCAGAAGCTAGTGACCGAAGCGCAGAGTTCGTCGTCGCGGGCGCAACGGCTCGCGGATAAGGCGGCGGGGTGGTTGTTCTGGTTCGCGCTCGGCGCTGCCGCGATCACCGCGATCGTGTGGACGGTCGTCGGCCAGCCCGACGCCGCGGTGATCCGCACGATCACCGTGCTCGTGATCGCCTGCCCGCACGCTCTCGGCTTGGCGATCCCACTGGTTGTGTCGATCGCGACGGAGCGCGCCGCCCGTGGGGGTGTGCTGATCAAGGATCGTCTCGCGCTGGAGAGCATGCGTACCGTCGACACGGTCCTGTTCGACAAGACCGGCACCCTCACTAAGGGCACCCCCGCCGTTACCGCGATCGACCCCGTCTCCGGCACCGATTCCGACCAGTTGCTGGCGTGGGCTGCGGCCGCGGAAGCGGACTCCGAGCACCCCCTCGCCCGCGCGATCGTGAACGCGGCCAAGGAGAAGAACCTCACCGTTCCCGCGTCCTCTGACTTCGAGTCGTCCCCGGCTGTCGGAGTTCGTGCGCGTGTCGATGGACACGTTGTGCAAGTCGGTGGACCGTACATGCTCGAGCAGGAGAACGCCCACGAGCTGCCGGTTGCCGACGAGTGGCGCAATGAGGGTGCGATCATCCTCCACGTCCTCGTCGACGGCAAGGTTGCGGGCGCTCTACGCCTGGCAGACGAGATCCGCTCCGAGTCGCGTCACGCAGTCGAGGCCCTCCATGAGCGCGGTGTGCAGGTGGTCATGATCACCGGTGATGCCGATGCGGTCGCCGCCTCCGTGGCGGGCGAGCTGGGCATCGATCGTTACTTCGCCGGGGTGCGACCGGAGGACAAGGCCTCGAAGGTCAAAGAGCTGCAAGGCGAAGGCCGGAAGGTCGCGATGGTCGGAGACGGTGTGAACGATGCGCCTGCGCTCGCGCAGGCGGATGTCGGTATCGCCATCGGTGCGGGAACGGATGTCGCGATCGCCTCCGCCGGCGTCATCCTCGCCAGCGACGACCCCCGGTCGGTGCTCTCGGTGATCGAACTGTCCCGAGCCAGCTACCGGAAGATGAAGCAGAACCTCTGGTGGGCCGCCGGCTACAACCTCCTCTCCGTCCCGCTCGCAGCAGGCGTACTCGCCCCCATCGGTTTCGTGCTCCCGATGTCCGTGGGTGCCGTGCTGATGTCGTTGTCGACCATCGTCGTCGCGCTCAACGCGCAGCTGCTGCGCCGGCTGGACCTGCGCCCCGACGCAGTGGCCAGCAAGTAGCAAGAAACAGTCGGGACGACGGACGTAGGCTGATAGGAACGGGAGGTGAGTATGTCGCTGATCAACGTCGCACAACAGGTGCGGGGACCGCGCACGCTCACTCACACCGTCTTGGCCGTCATCGCGGTCGCCGTGGGCATCATCGCCGGCCTGCTGGCGATGCACTCCTTCAACTCGCACGCGACAACTGCCGGCCACCACGACACCGTCGCTGTCAGCACTCAAGCCGGAGCGTCCGACCATCATCGCGATGCGTCCGCTTCCGCCGTCTTGCCGGACTCACCGCAAGTGGACGCGGGATGCGCGACGTGCGGGGGTGGGGACTCGATGACGTGGATGGCGTGCGTTCTCGCGCTCCTGGTCGCCACCATCCTGCTCGGGCGGATCGGGCTCGGCTGGCGGCGTACCGCACTTATCGCGGTACTCGCTGCCGCGACGACACGCTCGCCTGCCCGCGCTCGCGCCCTCCCGCTACCCCCTTCTCTCACGGTTCTCTGCATCAGTCGCACGTGATGACGCGCTAGCCCACCCAGCAGGCAACGCACCCCTGGCGCCGGCAGTAGCCGGGCCTCATCACCGACCCTTGGAGAACACTCATGAAGATTCGACCCGCGGCGATCGCCGCACTCACCCTCACAGCTCTGCTCGCTCTCACCGGCTGCGCCGGAAACACCGGTTCCGGCGACGGCATGGAAGGCATGGACCACGGCGGAAGCTCGTCCGCACCCGCCGACACAGCCGACGCGAATGACGCCGACATCATGTTCGCCAGCATGATGAAGGAGCACCACGCGCAGGCCATCGAAATGTCCGACGTCCTTCTCAGCAAGGACGGCGTCGATGAACGCGTCGTTGCTCTCGCGGAAGAGATCAAGGCCGCTCAGGAGCCGGAGATCCAGAAGATGGATCAGTGGCTTGAAGACTGGGGCGCGGAGATGGACAGCATGGAGGGCATGGATCACGGCGACGGCATGATGTCCGAGGAAGACATGCAAGCCCTCGAAGATGCCACCGGTCCCGATGCGGGGCGTCTGTTCCTCGAGCAGATGATCCAGCACCATGAGGGCGCTGTCGACATGGCACAGGAAGAAGTCGACAACGGTCAGAACAGCGACGCCGTCGCACTCGCTGAGACGATCATCGACGCGCAGACCGAAGAGATCGCCACCATGAAGGAGATCCTCGCAACCCTGTGATCCATTGGGTGGGGTGCGGGACTCCCGCACCCCACCCAGTGATCTGTTGCGCACACCATCATGCGAACCCTCAAGACGTCCATGCTGCCCACCTTCCGAACGCGACGCCGTGCGGCACTCACGGTCGCGACAACGATCTCGGCCAGCATCGTGCTGGCCGGGTGCACCGCACCCGCCGAGCCCACCACCGGACACGACCACGCCACCACCATCAGCCACGTTCACGCGATCGTGCCCAACCCCGCAGAGGACGGGTACCTCCTGGGCGCCCATGACGGGATCTACACGGCCACATCCGATGGCGAGGTCGGCTCCCGTATCGAGACCACCGACTTCGACGCGATGGGCCTCATCACCGTCGGTGACGCTCTCCTCGCGTCCGGGCATCCCGGACCGACCACGCCCCCAGAACTCGGCTCCCCCAACCTCGGAATCATCCGGAGCGACGACAGCGCCAGATCTTGGACGCCCGTCTCGTTCACTGGCGAGAAAGACTTCCACGTCCTTGCCGCCGGGAAGAACGACACCCTCTACGGGATCGCCTCGGACTCCGCGGAGCTCCTCCGCACCGACGATCTCGGTGAGACCTGGTCGCCGGTCGGAGAAATCCTGGCGTTCAGCCTCGTCCTCGACAACGCGGGACAACTGATCGCTGCCACCCCAGACGGGCTGCAAATCAGCACTGATGAGGGCGCCACCTTCGCGCCCCTGAACGACGCACCTGCGCTCTACCTCCTCGCCGTATCGCCTGACGGCAAACAGCTGGTCGGTGTCGGCCGCGGCGGGCAGATCTGGGCCAGCACAGGATCCAACGCCGAGTGGGTTCCCGCCGGCGTCACCCATGGCTCCGCGCAAGCGCTCGCGACCACGAACGACGGTGACATCTTGGTCTTTGATGACAGCGGCCTGGCGGCAATCGCCAAGTAGCCGAGAAGACGACATCTCCAGCGGAAGGCGCTCACTTGTCCCGCTATACGCCGAAACTGTCTGCCGATAAGAGGTTTCGGCGAACCATAGCGGCACGCCTTCGAGCGCCGACTAACTGCTGCTGCCGCAAACGATCGTTTCTGGCGGGGCCTATAGCTAGGCCGTGTTGCTAAACCGGGGTCGGGGTTTCGAGCCGGCCCCGCCCCCGGTCAGCATCAGGGTGGGCGGAGCGAATGTTCCGTCGCGCCCGCTGCGGGTCAGAGGTACGGCTGGGTGATCAGCTCGAGATAGTGCCCTGAGGGATCGAGAAGGTAGACGCCTCGACCGCCGTGCTCGTGGTTGATCTCTCCGGGCTTGGAGCGCTGGGGGTCTGCCCAGTGATCGAAGCCGTAGTCAGTGATCTTGGCGTATGCACGGTCGAAGTGGGGGTCTTCGAGGAGAAATGCGTAGTGCTGCGGCGGGAACTCCATCGGCGGGGCTGCGAACTGCAGCAATACCCCGCCGGCGATCTGGACGTTGACGAACGGGCCCCATGCGGGCGCGTCGTCGGCTTCGAGCAGGTCACGATAGAACTCCGCCATTTCGGCAGCGTCGATCGAGGCGATGATTGTGTGGTTGAAGTGTGCTGTCATGATTCTCCTTGTGTCGTGTGGGTGAGTTTGGGTCACTCACACAAGGAGGAGCGCGGATCAGCGCACGACCAGATCGCCGTTCTGGGAGCGGCCGACGCGGGCCTGGCTGGTCATCATGCTCACAAGGATACCGTGACCGCGAGTTGATCTCCCTCGATGCGCTCCGGAGCCGACATGCTGCCGAGCCAGTGCAGAGTGGCGGCGAGGCAGAGGCCGGCGTGGTAGTTGCGGGCGAGCTTGTCTGAGCGCATCGCTATCCCGCGCCACTGCTTGAGCTTGTTGAAGCACCGCTCGACGACGTTACGGCCGCGGTAGCGGGCCCGCTGCTCGTCACCGAAGTCGATCGGCCGGCCGCGCCGCTTGCGTCGGTGAGCGATCTGATCCTCACGCTCCGGGATCGTCGCCGCGATCCCGCGCTCGCGCAGCCCGGCCCGGTTCGCCTTCGATGGGTAGCCCCTGTCCGCGAGCACCCGGTCCGGCCTCGACCGTGGCCTACCCCTCGCGCCGGGGACGCGGATCTCGCGCAGCGTCGCGGGCAGCATGCTGGTGTCCGCCGCCTGCCCCGGGGTGAGGATGAACGCGAGAGCGCGTCCCTTCCCGTCGCAGACCAGGTGATTCTTCGTCGTCAACCCGCCACGGGAGCGGCCGATCGCATGATCGGGCGGCTCGTCACCGAACTTCTTGTAGTTCGACAATGCCCCCCGTGGTGCGCGGAAGGGTCGCACCATGCTGATGCACGCGCACGATCGTGGAGTCGATCGACGCGACCCAATCCAGATCACCGGACTGCTGCGCGAGCGACTGTGTCTTCTCCAGCACCCGCGCCCACACGCCCTGCTCGGACCACCGGTTGAAGTTCTTGTAGATCGTGTTCCAGTTCCCGAACCGCTCCGGCACGTCCCGCCACGGTGCCCCGGTCCGGAACCGCCACGCCATCGCCTCGACCACCGTGCGCCGATCCACCGGCGGCCGACCCGTCGACTTCGCAGTCGGGAACAGCGGCCCGATCACAGCCCACGCCTCATCCGAGATCACATCACGCAACACGGTTCAAGATTCGCCCACGAGGCACCCGAAGGCGTTTATCAACACGGCCTAGGGCTAGACGTGAGTTCCGTGCTCCGTGCTTCTCCCGGTCGCGGTGCTCGCACAATTGAGCGCCTCAACAGCCCAGCCGCGACGTTATGTGGGGAGGAGAGGAGGATGGTGCGGAATGGTGATGGGTCGCGTTGACCTGCTCTGCTCGTGCAGTCGCCGCACATCGTCGAGCGCCTCGACGGGTGACATGTACCGTGTCGCGACGGGCAAGGTACGCATCCACATCACTTCGACTTCGTACGGGTCAACTTCGTAGACGCAACCGACAGTACGGCGGGGGTCGTCGGCTTCGTATTTGTGGTCGAGGATCAGCCAGTCTTTCTCCGCGACTTTGCGGAGTTCGAACCGCGCCTGAGCCAGTTCCGTCATCTCGTCCTCCATCTCGACATCCTCACTGTCGCGGTGCGTAGCTTCCAGGAGAAGATCCTTGACAGCTCTCATTCGGCATGGGTAGGTCCCCGGTCCCCCTCAGGCGTTCACGAGCGAGGGTGCCAGACTCTCGGACAGGATCCGTGAGGTGAGCTTGAGGCGGAGATGCCAGGCGGCGCCGTAGTTCTGTTCGGGGAGGTCCTGCAAAAGCGCACGGTCGTCTGCGCCGAGCCCGTCACGGGTGGCCTCGCGGAGGAGATCGTCCCGTGTGGCGGGGTATTCCATTTCGGTGAGGAATCGTTCGAGCGACGGTGAGAGTGACATGGGTCGTCCTTCCGAAGGGTGTTGGGGACGGTGGGCGGTCGCGACGAGTAGTGCGACCACCCACCGTCGCTGCGGTGACGCGGGGATCCGATGAGTTAGGCGGTCACGGCCTTGGTGTCGTGAGAGCCCATCGATTCGATCTGGATCTTGCGCGGCTTGGCGCGTTCAGCGATAGGGATAATCACGCTGAGCACACCGTTGTTGTAGGTGGCGCTGATGCCCTGGGCATCGACGTCGTCGCCGATGGTGAATCGGCGGACGTACGAGCCGAAGGGGCGCTCCTGTGCCAGCCAGCGAGAGTTGTCGCGGCTCGCCTCCGTGCGTTCGGCACGGATCGTGAGGAGGTGACCGTCGACATCCACGTCGACCGAACCGGGGTCAACCCCCGGGAGGTCAGCGTTGAGGACGTAGCGGTCGCCTTCGCGGAACAGATCCACGGGCATCAGACGCGGCTGCCTGCTGGTGTCGAACACGCTCTGCGCGATCCGGTCCAGCTGGCTGAAAGGATCAAATGACATCGACATGGCGAAAAATCTCCTTCCGAAGATGAACGGCGTGACGCCGTTCGACGAATGATGATCAACGGTGGAGGCCGCGCGCGGCCACATCACACGGAGGCGCGCGCACCCGCTCGGGAAGCTCGTCTGCCCGGAGGATCCCAGCAGGCGGCGTCACAAATTGCCGCGGACCTGCGGGAGCTTTTGCGCGAGGTGGCATCGCGGCTGTCATGGTCGACAGGGCGCGGATGCCGGCCACCATCCGATCGAACTCGGTACGGACCCACTCGGGATCCGCGCAAACGATGTCCGCGAACACGACCCGCGTGTCATCGACCCGGCTCGGTACCGCCACGGTAAATCACCTCCATACCTGTCATCGCCAACTGCTGCGGGCGTCGGAGATTCCAACACCTGCAACCCCGAGAGATCTGGATCACTTGATGCATATTTTATAACCCGGCTACTTGACCTGATGCAAGCGCTTCGAGCAAAATTTCTGCATGGAATCGACTCCTCAAGAGCGACCCGTCTACACGATGGGGATCGCGGCCGAGCTCCTCGATCTCCCTCCGGCGACACTGCGACTCTACGAGCGCAAGGCCCTGATCAAACCCGCACGCACGGACGGCGGAACGCGCCGCTACAGCGCGAACGACATAGAGCGGATGCGCCGCATCGCGGACCTACAAACCGACGGCGTCAACCTCGCTGGCATCGGCAAAGTGATGGGCCTTCAGGATGAGAATGCCGAGCTGCGGGCGTCACTCGACCGCGCAGACCCGGAATAGGCTCATTCGGATTCCGTGCTGCTCGTCGCGTGCGGCGTTCCGACAGGTTTCGACTCGCTGGAGCCGCGTTGTCGCAGGTAGATACTGAAGACCACCATGGCCCCGACGGCGAGGAACTCCGACTGCCAGTTCTGCAACGTCCGGTTCCAGAAGTCAGACGACGCGACGTAGCCCGCCCACGACACGGGAGGCATCCCGTGCTGCGCGTTCTCTTCATTCGCGACGATCTGGCCGGCAAGCGATTGCGCGAACCAGGACAAGAGGAAGATCGACCCCATCAGGATCAGCAGAGAGTTGGAGTAAGCCCACAATCGGATGCCGCGGACGCGTGCCCACGCCGGTGAATCGGCTTTCGCGTGCTCATCGACGAATTGCTCCTCGTCGGTGCCCACACCCTCGTCTCCAGGTCTCTTGGACTCCGGAGAGCCTCGTTGTATCAGCCACACCGTGGCCAGGATGAAGAGAAAGAACTGCAGGAACTCCGACTGCCAGTTCTCCGCGACATCAACTAGAAAATCCGACGAGGTGATGAAGTCCAGGTACCCCACCGCCGGCTCACGGTGCTGCAGCAGTTGCTCGTTCGCATACGCGTGACCTGCGAGGGACTGACCCACCAGGGCGAGGAGGAAAATCGCCAGGAAGGCCAGACTCAGCCCGTTGTCCCGAATCCGCCGACGCATAACCTCACCGTCCCGCGATCGGCAGCACGATCATCACCGCGAGCCCCGCGCCGATGATGACGATCCACGTCCAGAAGACGCCCCGACCTGAAGATTCGCCACTACTCGCCACGAAATCAACCCTTCCTACGCGATGAACACGCCACAAATGTACGACCCGCCCGCTAGACACGGAAGGGGACCGCCATTCGCGGAAGGGGACGTCCGTCCGCCGGTTACCCGCTACTGCGTCGGTTCGGGAGTCTCGAGAACCTCGTCCACCAACTGGATGCCGCCGGAGGAGCTCGCCGAGTGCATCAAGTCCTCGATCCACCTCAGGTTCAGTTGCGGCGCCTCGGGCTCTTCGAAGGTGAAGCGCAACGGAATCGAGGGGTGTAGCCAGATCGTGGAGCGGCCCCCGGATTCATCGTCGGGGTGCTTCCACGACAGTGTGAAGCTCTCGTTCCGGCGGAGCTTGGTGGCGATGACGACCTTGAGGTGCGCGAGCGCGCGATCTTCAATGTGGATCGGAGCATCCTCATTGCCATATGACAGAGTGGCCATGTTCAGAACTCTACTGTCCGTCGACTCACGCCCACCGACCGCCTATGTGAAACGTAGGACGCACTACGCGGGGTCGGATGTGCCGAGCTTTTCCGCCGATGCTCCGTCCGTCGGCTCCGCAACGAGGTAAAGACCGCTCGGGGAACTCGCCATATAGGCGAGCGCGTCGACCCATTCACGGTTGATCGACGGTTGACGACTACCGTGATACTTGAAGACGAGCGAGCTACCAGCGTGGATCCACAAGTCGTGCGACCGCCACCGACGCTCAAATCCTCCCGCCAGGCGAAGCTAAACGGCTCTCCCCGCCGCAGCTTCGCGGTCATCACAAGTTGCAAGTGAGTAAGGGCAGGGTCTTCGATCTCAGTCTTAACGGACCCGTCCGGGGTGGCTTCGAAGTTGTCGACCTGCCCGCTGTTGAAGCAGCCATCTGCGGCATCCATCTCGGTTCCATGGATTACATCGCCGAAAGCTGGCAAGCGATCCACGCTGAGATATTTGCTCGAGGGCTTGTTCACTCGGGACCGTGTCGTGAACTGCATGTTCGGGCGGTCTCGCAGAACCAATCCGATTGGGTGACGGAGTTGCAGCAGCCTGTTCGCCGCAGCTGAAGACTGTACGGCGCCCCGCATTCCCGCTGGATGTTCCCCACAGCTTGAGTCATGCTCGCCCGCCAAAAACGATCGATTTCGGCAGCTCCTGAACCTCGCTGCCGAACGACCGGCTCGGATCTGTCGCGGGCGAATTGCTCGCCGTGAAACTGCTTGAGGAGGCCGCGGGGAAAAGAATGAGCCGCTGAGAGTGTGGCGGGGCACAGCAGCGGTCCCGGTTCAGTCTGGGGAACTGGTCGGGACCGCCGGTCGGCTTCGCTGGGGACTCCGCCGACCCAGACCGCCTACGTAGCGCGGCCACAAACAACGTAGCCGGGGCCTCCCCGGTGTTCAGAGGGGCTTGCTTAAGCAGCCGCCGTGATAATTCGTTGCAGTGACGCGGGTCACTATCAGCAATCCGCAACAGACGAGAGCGTTGCCCTACGTCCAAGCCCGGTTCAATCGGCGGAAGTTACAGCAGCTCGTCCACGCCATAGATTTGTCGTTTCGGGGGGCGACGAGAGTAGTCCCCGGCTGTCACTGCTGGGCTGTCCCTGAACCAGGGTGTCGTTAGGGGCAGCCCAGCCCGGCTCAAACGCCGGCTCGAACAGTGCGTTGCGCCCGCTCCCCAGTACCGACCGACCCACCGCGCGGTAGATCCATGGTCGCACCTTTGCTCGGATGACAAAAGGTCTCGTGGACGCACCGAAGTAATGTGGTGTTCGGACATCACAGACTGAAGGACGGGGGCTAGCGACTATCGTCGTGGCTCCAAGTCGGGTATCCGTGGAGACAAGAAAAGGATCCGTCATGGGCAAGTTTATTTACGAGGGTGGGCCGAAGGTTGAGATCGAAGACCGTGCTCTCACGCATCTTCAGCTCGTGATGACTGCGAAGTTGCGGCGCGGTGAACCTTTCACTTTCACGTGGAAGGAAGACGTGAGCACTGGTGGGGGCCGTACAAGCGTCTGGATCCACCCGGGCAGTTCGATGGTGTTCAAATTCTTCGGTAGTCGAGCGCCAGCGATCAACCGTGCCTGGGTGGATGCTCTCGCTCTTGGCGCGAACTCCCCCACGGGGCTGTACCTCACGCCTGAACCGGTAGAAGGAACACGGTTGGAGCGCGACTCGGAGACTGCCTCAATCCGCGCGTGATTGCAACCCCCGTCGAGCGCGTATCACTCGTATGTAGGGTTCTGGCATGCGTGAGCGTTCGGTGGTGCAGACTCGTGTCAGCATCGACGGCTCCAGTTTTGTCCTTGCTCCCTCGCAGGACATCGAGCAGCTGTGTGATCGGCTGGAAGCTGCCGTCACGGGGACGGGGAGGGTAGTGCTCTTCGTAACCGCGGATGAGCGACGGGTGAGAGCGCTGATCACCCCGAGCAGCCGGGTTGTGATCTCTGAAGAGGACGTGCATGTCGATTCCGACGACGCCGTGCTTTCGCTGAATGGGTCGGGGAGCTGGGATCTGCTCTAGGCCTGCTCGAGTTCGGGCGTGTCCAGCACTTCATCGACGAGCGCAATCCCGCCGCTGGAGTTCGCCGTCTGCATGAGCTGCTCCACCCATTTCATGTTGATCTGAGGTGGTTCCGGTTCTTCGAACACGAACCGCAACGGAATCGAGGGATGAATCCAGATCGTTGAACGCCCGCCGGGTTCGCCGACGGGGTGCTTCCAGGAGAGCGTGAAACTCTCATTGCGGCGGAGCTTCGTCGCAATCACCAGTTTGAGATGAGCGAGCGCGCGATCTTCAATGTGAATCGGCTCGGTGCCTGGACCGTAAAACAGGATCGCCATGCGACCTACCCTACTTACGGTGCTAGTCACAGTGTGGCCGATACCCGCGTGAGACGTTGCGTCCATGATCGACGGCTGACCACATAGTTGTACGGCAGGCGCATCTGCGTCTGATCTTCGTGGTCGGGCCGTTCGCTAACGTAGAAGACGCACTCCTCAGACCCCGCACTTGGAGGCAGCCTTGAGTCTTCTGGAAGAGGTTCGGCGAATCGTCGACGCAGTTCCCTCGGGGCAGGTGATCACGTACGGCGAGATTGCTTCGCTGGTGGGGGTTCATCCCAGGCAGGCAGGCAGGCCGGCTGGTGGCACGGCTCGAAGATGACAGTCCTTGGTGGAGAGTGGTGTACAGCGATGGGTCTCCGGCGACCTGTCATGATGGTGCCGCTCGTACTCTTCTTCGGGAGGAGGAGACACCGATGTGTGGTGAACGAGTCGATGTCAGGAGATCTCTTGAGCAACGTCGAAGCTCCTGATCCTTTCGCTCTGCTTCGCCATGAGCTGATCCACGATGTCGCCAACAGCGGTTTCCGAGAGCAGGGCATGGATCCCGTATATACGGCGGGCGCGAGCGCCCGTGTCGCTGTCATCGGTCAGGCGCCGGGTCGGCGTGCACAAGCCAGCGGGGTGCCCTGGGACGACGCGAGTGGCGCCACGCTCATGGAATGGCTGGGGGTCACGGAAAGACAGTTCCGTGACCCGGAACAGTTTGCTCTCCTGCCGATGGACTTTTACTACCCGGGACCCGGTCGGAACGGATCGGGCGATGCACCTCCGCGACCAGGCGTCGCCGCTCGGTGGCACCCACCTTTGTTCTCGTTGATGCCGAGTATCCGATTGACCCTTCTCATCGGTAGATATGCCCAGCAGGCATATCTACCGATCGCCACCACACAGACTCTGACCGACACCGTGCGGAACTACGAGCAGTTCCTTCCCGAACGATTCCCGCTGGTGCACCCCTCGCCGCTGAACTTTCGCCGGCATGCCAGGAACCCGTGGTTTGCGACGGATGTCGTGGAGGACCTTCGTCGGCATGTCGAGAAGGCACTGCGGTAAGTCCTGTAGTGAACGCCGAGCCGCTGCAGCTTGGCCGCCATGTCCCCCCTTTGGGGGACATGGATGGTAACGTTTGGTTAGTAGCTGGGGCTACTTGCGGAGCGTCTGGGGCGCTACGCCACACGCAACGAGGCTATGTCACGTTTCTGTGACGAGCCCTCTCGGAGCCTCGGTTCTGGGGAACTCATCGTTTCGAGAGGGCTGCCCCCTCGGCTCGAGAGTCTTCGACTCGCAATACTCAAGGCGGGCCCACGTAGTGTCGTTCCCGCTCGAGCGGGGTCATCCTGTGGGTGTTTCCAGGACTTCCTCGAGGAACGTGATTCCTCCGGAGCTGTTGGCTGACTCCATCAGCGCGTGGATCCATTGCAGGTTGAGTTGCGGAGGTTCGAGCTCATCGAAGGTGAATTGCAGTGGGATCGACGGGTGTAACCAGATGGTGCTGCGCCCTTCAGGGTCCCCTTCCGGATGGCGCCAGGACAGGGTGAAGGACTCGTTGCGGCGGAGCTTGGTGGCGACGATAACTTTGAGGTGAGCGAGGGCCCGTTCCTCGATGTGGATCGGTGCTTCGGAACCGCCGTAGTGCAGTGTGCCCATGGTGGACGACATCCATTCTCGGAATGACAATTCGGTCACATCGGCGGGAGGCTCGCTATGTCTCCCCTTGCTCTTTCAGGTTAGTGGGCGGGTACCAGACCCGATTGCCCTCCACCGATGCGAACGACGTGAGTGTGTGGGGTTTGGTGGAGGTGGCGCTCATGATGTCCTCCACAGAAATGTGGCGAACGACCAGCGCATCCGCGATGAGAGACCGGTGGCAGCGCCACGGGACCGCTTCCGCGCACATGATCGCCACAGTCTTCTCTTTTGCTCGATCGATCAGACGGTCTATTCCACGCGCGAAGGGCTCGGTTTGCATGTAGTCGGCGTAGCTGCGGAAGCTTTTGTTGCGCCAGGCGCCGTTGATGCTCTCCACATTCACTGGGGTGTGGCGGAGACCGCCGAGTTCTTCCATCCGCGCATAGTGCAGGCCTGCGTCCGTCAGGCTTTCCTCAAGCGCCTGCGCGCCGAATTGCGGGTTATGTCGGGAGCCGGGAACCGTCCGCACATCGATGAGTTGTTGCACGCCGTTGTTTTCGAGCAGCGCTATGAACTCCTCGATCGGGTGTGTGGAGTGACCGATGGTGAACACTGTCGGGGGTTGCATCCTGCTCCTGAACGGTTGCGAGCGGTCGGTTGCGACCGGGGAACTCCTCGCACCCAAGGGGTCCCCCGGTCAGCCGATCAGCGGCTCGCTCCCTTGCGCGGCTTGAGGAAGACGTCGGGTTCGCGCTTTTCGCGCTTGGCCGCTCGTTTTTCCTTGATTGACAGCTGAGCGATCTTTTTCGCTCCACGTGTGGTTGGTGACTTACCGGGCATCAGAACTCGCTTCCCCTATTTGGCTGGCGGATGAACCTCTGACCATAGCCGTCTTCCAAGGGAAGTCAACTTTGCAATCCGCCGCGCAGTCGCGGTGTAGGAAAAGGCCTTTCCTTTCAGATGAAGTCGTTTGCGGATGCTTGGGCCATTGGCTCTTCCCAGATGAGGGTGTAGGTCGGCTGGGCGCGTCGATCCGCAGATAGACGTCGAGATCTCCCGACGATGGAGGTTCCTACGCCATCCATCCGAAAGACCTCGACGTGACCGACGCTACCCCGCCGGCCGGCTTTGGCCGCCCTGACCTGACCGCCTTCGCGTCTTATCCCAATCGACTCTGATCGGGTCTGCTGATCCTCTCGACGAGAACGCAGCGACATCACAGCCACCCAACCCCGACCGTCCGGGAAGCCGGGACACGTCACATAGCCTGTGCGGCGGGCGTGTCGAGTGGGTCGTCCAGAGGCGACGCAGGAGCGTCGACGCGACGTGCTGAGAGGTGGTTCCAGTCGAGCACTAGCACACCGGCTACAGGCATGGCGATAGGTCAGGAACGGCGTCGCTCCCTACGCAGGAGGGAGCGCAGAGTCTCGGCGTTCGCGTAGCCGACTCGTAGCGCGATCTCGGCGGAGGTGAGGTCCGTGGTTGCTGAGAGGTGCCGAGCTCGTTCGATGCGAAGCCGTTGGACGAAGCCGAGCGGAGTGAGGTTGAGCGCCGCACGGACTCGTCGTTCGAGGGTGCGCCGGCTGGTGCCAAGTGACTGCGCGACGAACGCGACGTTGAACGGTTCGTCCAGGCGGGCGCGCACGAAGCGTTCGAACTCGACGACGATCGGGTCCTCGTGCCGGAGATGTTCGTAGGCGACGAAGGCCGCCTGCGACGGGCGCTCGTCGATGATGAGGAGCTTGGCGACATGTTGGGCCAGGTCGGGGCTGATCGATCGCACGAGTGAGAGCGCGAGGTCGATGTGGGCGAACGCGGCGCCGGCGGTGACGAGGTTCCCGTCGGCCACGACCATGGTGTCGAGATCGAGGGCGACGGTCGGATAGCGCTTCAGGAACTCCGGCCCCAGGAACCAGCTGGTCGTCGCCCGCCGATGATGCATCCGTCCGGTCTCGGCGACAGCGAACACGCCGGTGCACGCCGCGGCGATCCGGGTGGTCGCCTCGTCGAGGCGCCCGAGCGAGGCGATGACCGAACGAGCATCTCGGCTCTGGAGGGCGTCGTTGGTAGCGGCGGCCGTAAGGGTTCCAAGCGCAGGGACGACGACCACGTCGAACTCTCCGGACTCCGGCAGCGGGTGGTCCACCGACAGGGTCATCGATGCCGTCGTGGTCACTCGCCGTTTCGGTCCGAGGATGGCGAGTTCGATCGGGTCGATCCGCGGGTCGACATCGCCGCGGGCTCCGTCGGCCACCCGCACGATGTCGATGATCGACGCGATAGCCGAACCGAAGCAGCCGTCGATCACGATCAGTCCGATACGCATGACGTAAACAATAGCAATACTGCCGTATACGCCACTCCCCACCGGCCCTCGCTCGTCATACGCTGAACTCGTCCCACGAAGAACCCCGACGTCAAGGAGAGTCCCTCATGTCCACACCCGCATCACTTCCGTATGCCTTCGTCGCCAAGATCGTCGCGGCCGATGGACAGCACGACGCGGTCGCCGATCTGCTCGCCGGCGCTGTCGCACTCGCCAACGAAGAAGTAGGAACGATTGTCTGGTTCGCGGTCAGGACCCACGCCGACACCTTCTGGATCTTCGATGCATTCCCCGACGAAGCCGCTCGCGACGCCCACGCCAACGGCGCCATCGTCGCAGCCCTGATGGCCAACCAGCACCTCCTCGGCGCAGCACCCGAGATCCTGGCGGCCGACGTCCTCGCGTCCAAGCTCCCGTAGTCCGCCAACGCACGAGACGATCGCGCCCCGCCGAGCCGTCGCCAGGTCGCGACGCAACGCCATGCTGCGTTGCCGAGCGGTGCGAGGCCTATCGGCACACGGACAGGATGCCGGCCGCGAGCGCTCAGCCGGCGAGGGGTCCGTCGCACAGGAGAGCGACGTCGGTGTCGGGCAGAGCCGTGAGGCCAGCGCATCGCGCGACCACCAGAACCGAACAGAGGCGTGGAAAGTCGCCCTCCACTGACCTTGGGCGTTCATCGGCGCACGACCGGTAGCCGATCCCTGAGGTGTGTACACACTTGATTCGCCTGTGGAAAGTTTGGCTGCTCAGTGCTCTTGTGACTGCGTACCGGGTCATCGGTTGTCAAGCGTCGGCTCTTCTGCTCAGGTAGCCGCAACGATCAGTTTGATCGCGGCGGCAAGGTATTCCGCGGACGCGCCGACGCCGTTCTCGGCAACTTGTGCAGGAGTTCCAGCGGCGACGACTGCGCCGCCATCATCGCCGGCGCCGGGTCCGAGGTCGATGACGTAGTCGGCTGCTGCCACCACCCGCATGTCAAGTTCCACCGCGACGACGGTGTTTCCTGCGTCGACGAGGGTTTGCAGATGCGTCACGAGCCGGTCAGCGTCAGCGCAGTGCAGGCCCGAAGTTGGTTCGTCGAGAACATACAAGGTGTCCCCTCGTTGTGCGCGCTGTAGCTCGCTTGCGAGCTTCACGCGTTGTGCCTCACCTCCAGAGAGCTCGGTTGCCGGTTGTCCGAGTCGCAAGTATCCGAGACCCACGTCTGACAGTGCAGCTAGTGAGCGGGTGATGTCGTCTTCACCGTCAAAGAACGGGTGGGCTTCCTCAACGCTCATCGCGAGCACGTCAGCGATGGTGCGCTCCCGCCAAGTGATCTCGAGGGTCGAGGCTTTGTACCGGGTCCCGTGACAGTCGGGGCATTCGGTGTACACGGATGGGAGGAAGAGTAGCTCGACCATCACGGACCCTTCGCCCTCACAGGTGGGGCAGCGGCCGCCGGAGACATTGAAGGAGAAACGGCCGGGCTTGTACCCACGCGAGCGAGCTTCGGGCGTCTCAGCGAAGCGTCGACGGACGTGGTCGAACAAGCCCGTATATGTTGCAACGTTCGATCGGGGGGTTCGGCCGATGGGTCGTTGATCGATGTTGACAACCCGCCGGACCCCCTCGAGAGAGCCGTCGAGGACACCATCGAGCCGCTCTGGGGTATCGGCAAGGAGCAGCTCGTCGCCGGTCGGTTCGTCCTCCGCCGGAATGCTGTGACCGAGGCGGTCACCGACGAGAGCCGGGAGGGCCTGGCTGACCAAGCTCGACTTGCCGGAACCCGAGACTCCGGTGACCGCGGTGAAAACACCCATGGGAATGTCGATGGAGACGCCGTGCAGGTTGTTACGAGTCACGTCCTTCAAGTGGAGCCACCCGCGCGGGTCGCGAGGGGTGTGCGGGGGCAGTCCACTGCCACCGAAGAGGTAGCCGCGTGTCACTGAGTCCTTGACGTCGGCAAGCCCATCGGTAGGGCCGCTGTAGAGAACGCGGCCGCCATGCTCGCCCGCGCCGGGGCCGATGTCCACGAGCCAGTCCGCGTGCCGCATGACATCGACGGAGTGTTCGACGACGAACAGGCTGTTTCCGCTTCTCTTGAGCCCGTCGAGGATCTTCAAGAGCGCTGTCACGTCTTGTGGGTGAAGGCCTGCGGATGGTTCATCGAGGACATAGACGACGCCGAACAGGTCGGAGCTGAGCTGTGTGGCGAGCCTGATTCGTTGCAACTCGCCACCCGACAGGGTCGGGGTGGTTCGACTTAACGACAGATACCCGAGGCCAAGATCGGTCAGTGGGCGGAGTCGCTCGATCACCCCGGAAGCGAGCCGGGACGCAGCGGCGCGCTTCTCCGGCGAACGGTTCGCGGTGCGGCGCACATCGGGTGCGGCGGCGTGCGCGGACCCTCCGGCGGCGATGCGCTGCTCCGTGGCTGCGCGACGGGAATTGGCATGCAGCACAGCACCATTCGGAACGGTCTCGGCCTGTCGCGCTCCCGCGACAACGTCGGAGAGCATGTCAGCAAGCTCTCGAAGCGGCAACTGCGAGAACTCCGCGATGTCCAGGCCCTCGAACGTGACCGAGAGCGCTTCAGGCTTCAGCCGCTTCCCGTGACAGACCGGGCACAGGGCAGCGTCGAGGTACTGCGCGACGCGACGCTTCATCGACGCGCTCTTCGAGTTCGCGAATGTGTCCAACACATACCGGCGGGCTCCGACGAAGGTGCCCGAGTAGCTCGGCTCGACCCCGGCCTTGGTCGCGGCGCGAGCCTCAGCAAGCGTCAACCGGGAGTGGACCGGAACGAACGGAGTCTCATCCGTGTAAAGGATCCAGTCCCGGTCTTTTCGTGGCAGATCTTTCCATGGCACGTCAACGTCATAGCCGAGGGCCACCAACACGTCGCGGAGCTGGTGTCCGTGCCATGCCGTCGGCCAGGACGCGATCGCGCGCTCCCGGATCGTGAGCGACGGATCCGGCACCATCCGCTCCTCGGGCACCGCGTAGACACGACCAATGCCGTGACACTCCGGGCAGGCCCCCTGCACCGTGTTCGCAGAAAAGTCCTCCGCGTAGAGCATCGGCTGCCCATCCGGATAGTCCCCGGCGCGGGAGTACAGCATCCGCACGAGACTGGACACCGTGGTGATGCTTCCCACCGTGGACCGGGCACTGCGTCCTCCACGCTGCTGCTGCAACGCCACGGCCGGCGGCATCCCGGTGATGGAGTCAACATTGGGAACACCCGCCTGGTCGATCAGACGGCGAGCGTACGGCGCCACCGACTCCAAATACCGTCGCTGCGACTCCGCGTACAGCGTCCCAAACGCCAACGATGACTTCCCGGAACCCGACACACCCGTGAACACCACTAACGAGTCCCGCGGAACGGAGAGGTCCACATTCCGCAGGTTGTGCTCCCGAGCACCCAAGACCCGAACCTGCGCGTCGGCGGCGAGTGAAGAATCAGACGAAGTCATGACCAGATCGTACTGACCTGTGAGCAGCTTCGCTTTGTGTCGTCGTTTTCGCTGCGATCGGTGTCGGGTTAGACCACGGGTGACCGCTGGTGAAAATCAGATCGACGTTGCAATAAGCTGCGCCCGATTGCGCGCGCCGACCTTCCGGAGAAGGTTCGACACATGGAACTTCACCGTGTTGACGGAGATGAGGAGCTCTTCCGCGATTTCGGCATTGCGCGCTCCCGATGCGAGAAGCCGTAGCACATCTCGTTCGCGCATGGAGAGTTGTGAGAATTCCGGAAGTGGCTCGGGTTCCGCCGGCGGATCGAGGGGGAGCCGGATGTCTACTGAGGACCCCCAGCCGGGTGTTGAGGAGACCGAAATCGCGCCGTCGAGGGCTGTGACGCGTTCGACGATTGGGCGGATCGAGTCGTCGTGTGCGGAAAGTTCGCCGGCCCCGTCATCTCGGATGCCGATCAGGAGATTCAGGCCGTCGCAGTCCCACTGGATGCGCACCCGCCGAGCCTCGCTGTGATCCGCGAATGCGAGCACCGAGCTGCGGACGATGGCGCGCGCCGCGTGCGCGACCTCTCCTGGGAGTGCCCGACCGGTCGCGGGCGGCTCAACGAACTGCACGTCGAGATCGCCGAACCGGACGAGGGGGAGCAGGTCGCTCTGCAGCCGGGCGAACGCACCGACGACGGGTTCGAGGATGCTGCTGCGTTCCTGATCGGTAACAGCGCGCAGCCCGATCAAGGCGCTCGTTGCCGCCTCGATCGCCATGTTGCGTGCTGCGCGGTCATCGAGGCGGGGCGATCGCAGAAGCGCGAGCATAGATTCGAGCGTGATCGCGTGCCGGTCAGCATGTTCGGCGACGATTCGCGCGTGGTCGGCGACATGCTGACGTGACGCGGGCGACGCCAGTTCGGTGAGGTCCATGGTGGCAACCTACCCACTCAGGTAGGCCTATGCCTACGGGTAGGTGGGCCTGCTCCTTTGCGGGGGAGCCAACGCGACCGACGGCCGTGATGATAGAGCGATGGATGTCCTCGAAATCGGTGTGGGTGACTCGCTCAGCTGCATCGCCCGCGAACTCGAACTCGCCACCCACAGACTGATAGCTCGCGACCCGGCGGGATTGGCGGAGCTCGCGGATATCGTCGGCGCTGCTCCGCGAGTCTTCGTGCTGGGTGCAGGCCGATCGGGGCTCGCGCTGCGAATGACCGCGATGCGACTCATGCATCTTGGCCTGGCCGTCCACGTCGTCGGGGAGGTCACCGCTCCTGCGATCGAACCAGGTGACTTGCTCCTCGCTGCCAGCGGTTCCGGAACGACGGGCGGCATCGTGCGCGCGGCACAGACTGCCGTCGATGCTGGCGCCCGGGTGGCGGCTGTTACAACAGTCCCAGAATCTCCGCTCGCAACGCTGGCAGCCGTCACGATAGTCGTGCCGGCTGCCGGCAAGCTTGATCGCTCTGAAGCGGCATCTGAGCAGTATGCCGGCAGTCTCTTCGAGCAATTGGTCGTTGTCCTCGGCGACGCGCTTTTCCACACACTCTGGCGCCGCTCCGGCTTGACCGCTGATGATCTCTGGCCTCGCCACGCAAATCTCGAATGACTCAAACCACTGCACGAAAGGAATCCAAATGAAACTGCAGTTTGCCATGGACACCCTCTCCACCGAGGCCGCCCTCGAACTCGCTGCTGCCGCCGCGCCGCACGTCGACATCCTCGAGCTCGGTACCCCGCTTATCAAGAGTGCTGGCCTTTCGGCGATCACGGCGATCAAGAAGGCCCACCCCGACAAGGTCGTCTTCGCCGACCTCAAGACGATGGATGCCGGCGAGCTCGAGGCTGATATGGCCTTCACTGCGGGTGCCGATCTCGTGACGGTCCTCGGTAGCGCCGGTGACAGCACGATTGCCGGTGCCGTGAAGGCGGCGAAGAAGCACGGTAAGGGCGTTGTCGTCGATCTCATCGGCGTGAGCGACAAGGCGAAGCGTGCGAAAGAGGTCGTTGCACTCGGAGCAGAGTTCGTCGAGATGCACGCGGGCCTCGACGAGCAGGCCGAAGAGGGTTTCGCCTTTGCCACCCTGCTCGAGGACGGCAAAGCTTCGGGCGTGCCGTTCTCAGTCGCAGGCGGCATCAATAGCTCGACGATCGCTTCGGTGCAGGAATCTGGTGCGGAGGTGGCTGTGGCGGGAGGCGCGATCTACGGCGCTCCCGATGTCGGTGCTGCCGCCGCGGAACTCCGTGCAGCCATCGTCTGACGACCTAGGTCTTGCCACCCACACGCACAGAGAGCGAATCAGCCGAAAACCCCGGCCGGAACCCGGTTTCGCACCACCTTTTCGGCAGACGTAATCGCGGCCCGCTCGCAACTCATCGGCTCAAGTTCTCGACAAGTCGAGCGATACAGTGCACGTCCGCGGGAAATCATCAGTTCCGCTTGCGTCAACGATTCCCGATCGTGGTGGCGAGGACGATGCCCCAGCCTGCTGTTCTCTCGTGGGAGGGGCATCGTCCTGGCCGTTCGGCGCTCAGCCCTTCGAGGAGGGTGCTCCCGGGACCAGCACGGCCCGTCCGGGGATCTGACCGGTGGCGAGGCGTTCGAACACTTCGTTGATTTCCGAAAGTGGGTGTCGTTCAATCGCCGATACCAGGCGCCCAGAGCGGGCTAGCGCGAGTACCTCCTCGAGTTCATTCCGGGTACCCCAGTTGCTCGTCATCATCGCTGCTTCGGCGGCGAAGCGGAAGAACGAGAACGGGAAGCTGCCGCCCGCGAGCCCGACGAGCACAAAGACACCGAGCCGGTCCACCGCTCCAGCGCCAAGGGCCATGGTCGTGTCGATTCCGACAAAGTCGAGAACAGCCGCTACCCCGTCCCGGCCGGCGGCAGTGCGAATCTGTTCCGCGGCATCAGCATCTCGGGGGTCGACGGTGACGTCGGCGCCGAGCTCGCGTGCGGTCTGACGCTTCTTCTCGTCGGTGTCGACGACAATCACCTTTGCAGGGGAGAGCAGCTTCAGGAATTGGACTCCGTACTGGCCGAGCCCTCCAGCGCCGATCAAGACCGCGCTAGTGCCGGGCACGAGGTGTGGCAGTGCCTTCTTGACCGCCGAGTAAGGCGTAAGGGCTGCATCGGTGAGAGCGGCTGCTTCTACAGGGTCGAGTCCGTCTGCCGGAAGCAAATGCCGCACGGACGGCACGACCATGTACTCCGCATACCCGCCTGCTGGGCCCATGCCGCCCCACAGGAATGTGTTGCAGAGCTGTTCCTTGCCTCCCAGGCAGAAACGGCAGTGACCGCAGCCCCAGCCGCCGAACACGACGACCGCGTCGCCGACCTCGAACCCGTTGCCTTCTGCGCCGGGACCGAAGGATTCGATCCAGCCTGCATTCTCATGACCCAAGGTGTGGGGGAAAGCGACACCCGGAATCTCGCCGGACTTGACGTGCAGGTCGGAGTGGCAAGCCCCGGATCCGCCGATTCGTATCAGGACCTCCCCAGGCCCAGGTTCTGGAGTCGGGATGTCCTCGATGACGAAATCCGACCTTACTTCGTTCAGTCGTGCTGCTTTCATGATGTGCTTCCTTTTCTGTTCACAGATACGCCATTAGCGGGCCTTGTTGGGGATGGTGGTTTGCGGTCGCCTGGTTGCCCTGCGGTCGCAGGAGGCGACTCGTCGAAGCGCCAGTGTTGTTCGATCAGGGCGTTGAGTTCGCACCTCCCATCGACGTCAGGTTCGCGTGGCGCGGCGGGCTGCCCACCTCGAGGAGACGGCGTGGGGTGGCAATGAGAGGTCCCGACGTGAATTGTGCGAGGGTCCGCACGTAAGCGATCTCCGGATCAGCGCCCGCTGTGACCATGTCCTCGAGGGCGATCCGAATCGAACTCGCCACGGCTGCGGCAGCCGCGCGGGCGGCGACAGAGTCCGCCGCCAACCCGAGCCGGGGCGCCAACACGGGCGCGACCGACAGCTCACCGTCATGTACCCTTCTCATGAACACCGACCACATCTCCGAGTTGCGGAACACGAGCGGAAACAGCTGCAAAGTGCGCTCGGCCGATTCGCCCAGCAAGCTTGCCCGGAACGCCAGGCGCAGCACCTCCGTCAAGGCGATGTCTGGATCCGTTTCGACGATCACCGCGTTGAAACGTCGAATGGACCAGTCGAACACTGGCCCAACCGACTCAGCCTTGACCGGAAAGTACCGATAAAACGTTCGCTGCGAAATGCCGATCTCGCTCGCGATCTCTGTGATCGTCAGGTCGGTGGTGCCGCGGGCGCTGAACAGTGCGCAGCACTGTTCAGATGCGCGAAGGCGCGCGCCCTCTCGCGGCTCGATTTCGCACTCCATCATGGGGGTGATGCTACAGCTGCCTGGCAGAAACTGCCACGGCCTACCTAGGTGCGAAGTCTCCCTCGCTGAAGGTTCCGCTCTGCAGCAGATCTCCAATCACATCCGGCCCTCAGTTCCCGCCGGCATTGCTGCCTTCGTGTCGGGCTGCGCACGCTAAGACCTCACTGCCTCTTCTTCAGCGACGGCCCTACAGGTTCCGCGATCTTCACGATGATGTCTCGCACCGGTGCCTCCGCCGTGCTGAACCCTCCGCGAGGGGCAAGCGTCGGGCTCACCTGGTCGAGTTCTGCGAATGTCACGCCATGCATAGCCGGGACGAGAAGGCTTCGGCGGAGCAAGGCGCTCTATTCATTGCTCCCTGTTCTCCCGTCGGCACGTTGGACCCGATTACCTCCGGTTGGGTGGCCGATCACGTGTGATCGATCTTGAACCCGCCGCGGGCGACACCAGCGGGACCGTGGTTGCAGCTGGTACGCCCGCCCTCGTCGCGGATAAGGGCGTCGGTGCTTCCGCGGGCTGCCTCACCGCCGCACTGCAGGCAGCCACCGACGTGACCCCCAGGTGACGAGTGTGTCGGCCAGAATCGCGGGTCACCCCCCGCGATTGGGAGACACTCTCTAGCTCTGGGCCTCGCCGAGGCGCGCTTCGGGCGTGAGCTCGGCGCGGAGACCGCCGCCGGTCGCAGCCCGGGCAAGAGCGCGACCCAGCGCAGGTGCCTGTTTGAACAGATTGTGACCGGCCACAAAAAGGACAGAGCCTGCCTCCCACACGGCTACGCCGTCCTCACTCCACGGGAGGTCGGTCACCCAGCAGTGAAGGAAGTCGCGCGGCTCTGGGTGGAGACCGGGCAGCGCCCGTATCACGTATTCGCGTGCGCGTTCGTCCAGCGATCGAATCGCCGCCGGGTCGATGAAAGTTCCGTCGTCGCGGACGCCGACGGTCTCGCTGAGTCCGACCGAATAGCTGCTGTTGCCCGGTAGCGGCGTCGCGTAGACGCCGACTTCGCCGAAGACGCCGCTGCTGTCCTGCAGGCACGCGACTCGTTCCGGGGCGGCGGCTTTCACGTCGAAGGTCAACCTGACGTGTGCGGCAAGGCGAACCGGCAGCGACAGGCCGACGCTGCGTGCTAGACGGGCGGTTTCGCGGCCGGCGCACACGATCACCTTGGAGTAAACAGCCCGGTCGGTGATGCTGCGCACCTCGACCGTCCCGTCGGCGCGGGGATCGATGGAGATGACCTCACCGGTGGTGACCGCATCTGCGAGGGCACCCGTGAGTGCCGTGATCGCGGCGCGGGTGCGGATCGCGCCGCCCGACTCGTCGAGCACCGCTGGCCCCGAGTACCCAGCAAGCAGCGGCATCCGCTGGGCGACCTCGGCCGCATCGATCTCGTGCGCTTCCACGCCGCCGACCTGGTCGAGCACCCGCAGCCGCGCCAGTGCGCTGTCTCCGATCGCCAGGACACCGTCTGATGAGACCAGCTCGACGTCGAAGTGTTCGGACCACTCATCCCATACGCCGCGGCTTTCGCGCGCGAAAGCGACGAGTCGCGGGTCGTCGTGGGCATGCCGGAAGATCCGCGACTCGCCTGCGGACTGACCCGTCCCGGGCACACCAGCCTCGTACAAGCGCACCGGTACGCCCTGCTCCCGCAGCGCGTACGCCGTCGACAGACCGACGATCCCGCCCCCGATCACTGCTACCTCGGGTGAACGCGTCGTGGCAACGCCGTCGTCAGTTCCTGTCATCGCGGTTCCCCGATCTGTTGGTGATTAGCGGTAGGACGCAAGGAAAGGGGCCGCTGCCACGACGTCAGCGGGCTGTGCAAGCCCGAAGCCACCGCGCAGCGACCCCCTTCTTTCTGGGCCAGTACTCCCGGTCCGTGGTGTCAGGCGGGGAGTTTGGAGCCCAGGACGTCGAGCTTCTCGATCGTCGGCTCGCTGAACAGTTTGCCCGTCTGCTCGCCGAGAGCGGTCGCAACTGCGCCGGACAGGTGCGCGTCGCGGCCGGCGTCATCGGGGAACACATCGAAGATCCCGAATGAGGACGGGCCGAGACGGATCGCGAACCACGCGGTGGTCGCCTGCTCGTCCTCAACAAGCGCACGGCCGCTGTCAAGGAACTCCTTCACGTCGTCCTCCTTCCCGGGCAACGCCTCGAACCTGACCAGCAATCCCTTGGTGACACTCATGACTTCTCCTCTTTCTCTGTCGTGGTACCGGCGAGTTGGGACACTATCGCTTCGGAGAACGCAGGCAGGTCGTCGGGCGAGCGGCTGGTGATCAGGTTCCCGTCGACCACGACGTCCTGGTCGACAACGTCCGCACCGGCGTTGCGCAGGTCCGTTCGGATGCTCGGGAAGGACGTCAAGGTGCGACCTTCGACCACGCCGGCCTCGATCAACGTCCACGGCCCGTGACAGATCGCGGCAACGGGCTTGCCAGTTTCGACGAACTCGCGGACGAAGGAGACCGCGTCGGGGTCAACCCGGAGTTGGTCGGGGTTCACCGTACCGCCGGGGAGAAGCAGGGCGTCATAGTGGGCCACGGACGCGTCCGAGACCAACCCGTCGACGGTGAAGGTGCCTGCTGCATCCAAATCGTTCTCACGCGCCTGAATCTCACCCTCATGGATCGACAGGACCTCGGTCTTCGCACCGGCCCGTTCCAGTGCATCGCGGGGCTTCTCGAGCTCCACTCGCTCGACCCCGTCGGCGGCGAGGATCGCGACCCTCTTGCGCTTAAGATCTGCTGCCATCTCAGTTTTCCTTCTTTCCGTTTGACATGCCGGGCTTGATGAGGACCTTGGTCCAACCCTTGGACCTGGCGTCGAAGTTCTTGTAGGCATCGGCAGCCTGGTCCAGCGAGATCTCGTGGGAGACGATCCAGGAAGGGGTCGCCTTGCCGGCCGCGATCAAGTCTCGTAGCCGGCGGTTGTACCGCTTGACCGGGGCCTGACCGCTTCCCATGGTCTGCCCCTTGAACCAATGTGTGCCGAAGTCGATGGCCGCCTTGCCCTGCTTGGCCAATTCGCCCTCGGCCCCCGGGTCCTGGGGGACGAACACGCCGACGGTGCCGATCCCTCCGGTGAAGCGGACCGAGTTGATGAGCATGTTCAAGGTGGCGGCGGTGTCCTCGTTGCCCTGCGGATCGTGGGCCTGGTAGCCCACGCATTCGCAACCACGATCAGCTCCGAGCCCCATCGTCTCGTCCAGCACAGCCTGCACGGGGTCGACCTTGGAGTCGTCGATGGCAATCGCACCGATCTGCTCGGCCAGCGCGAGCCGGTCAGGGTGGCGATCGACCACCATCACCTTTGCTGCGCCCTTGATCATCGCGGACAGGGCGGCCATCAATCCGACCGGACCCGCCCCAGCGATCACAACGCTGTCGCCGGGGATCACGCCGGCCATCTCGGTGGCGTGGTAGCCGGTGGGGAAGATGTCAGAGAGCATGACGTAGTCGTTCTCCTTCTCCTCCGCATCCTCGCCCAGGCGCAGCGCGTTGTGGTCACCGAAAGGCACGCGGAGAAGCTCCGCTTGGCCACCGCCATAGGGACCCATGTCGGCGAACCCATAGGCCGCTCCGGCGAATGATGGTTCAGGCTGGGTGGTGAGACAGTAGTTGGTCAGGCCGCGTTCGCAGTTCTTACAGAATCCGCACGAGATGTTGAACGGGAGCACAACCCGGTCTCCGACCCTGACCTTCTCCACGCCACTACCGACTTCGATGACCTCCCCCATGTTCTCGTGACCGAACGTCCGGCCTACTTCGAAGGAAGTCCGCCCCTCGTACATGTGGAGGTCCGAGCCGCAGATGTTCGTCGTCGTCACCCTGACCAGGACATCGGTAGGGCGCTCGATCTTCGCGTCCGGGACGTCCTTCGTGCTGACCTGACGGGGTCCCTCGTACACCACTGCCTTCATGTCCACTCCGATCCGATTGTGTTGCTCGATGTTTCTTTGGCAGGGCCTCGACAACGCTGGCCCTCCGCGAGACAGCAAACGCCCCGCCGAACGACATGTCAAGGGGCTCGCCTTGAGTTGACGTGTAGCGATCGAGCCGGGATAGTGCCCGGGTCCCGCTGCGCGGAACCCTCTCCCCCAGTCTCAGGGCATGGGGTTTTTCGGATCAAAAGAGCCACAGTCGACACCCGACCAGCGCCGTCGATGCCTGGGATGCCGCACTCGCGGATCGCAGCAAGGAGATGCTGAGCCGGCTGCGGGCCGAGGTTGAGCAGATTCAAGCCGAGGCTGACGCCTCGGACGACGAGGCGGACGAGCACACTAAATAGAACATCTGTTCTAAAATCGATAACCTGGCGGTCCGCAAGGAGGATCGGCAGTGGGTACATCGAAGCGATACGCGTCGGCGGTCGATCGCAGGATGGATACGCGCATCCTCGAGCGGATCGCCGCGGAGGCCGGCCCCCTGCAGTCGCTCTCGAGCGCCGAGCTGCGCTTAGACGTAGAACCGGTGACGATCGACCCGCGGCCGAAGCCTGCGAAGGCGTGGGTGCGCTTCGGCGCGACGCCGGCGCTCGTCGACGCGGAGGTCTGCCGGTGGACAGCGGATGCCTGCGCGATCAGGTTCCGCGTGGGCGAGACGGAGATGAAGGCGTGGGTGTGGGCCTCGGCGGTCACGCCGGCCTCTCCTGGAAGGCGCTGAACGTCCCTGTGGACGGTTTCTGCGGCGCCGCCGGCATCCTGGTTGCCTGGCGTCATGGATGACGACGAATGGCCAGGCTTCTCCCTACCTGTGAGCGCTGCCTGGTGCAGCTGCAACCGTCGTGGAACCCGCCGACTCCCCGGGTCTGGCGGTGCCCGAATTGCGGCCTGGTGCGCGTGTTCTAGCCGATCTGGCGCACGAAGAGGATGACTTCATCTGCCGGGATCCTCGACCGCAACTGCTCGATCGCAACGCCGGAGGACGGCGCCTCGAGCTCCACGCGCGTGGACTCGTCGACATCGCGGGGGCGGTGTGCGAGTTCCCGAGCATGTGTTCATTCTCCCGGCACAGCGATGCCCCGGGCCGGGAGAGGTCGGCTCGGGGCATCGTCAGTGTCGGGCCAGTTATCGTGTCGCGCGAACCTCGCAGTCCGATTCGTCCTCTGCAATGAACACACTTTCAACCGTCACGTCCCAGTGCCTGTATCGGCCCGATTCCTCGAGCTCGCGCTCGATCGTGCTCATGAACGAGGTCGTCGCGCTGCCCACGTGGGGCAGGAACGGGCCGTAGTGAACCGCCCTCTCGTCGCCTACCGGGCACTAGGCTCGCGTTCATGGGTACGATCTCATTCGCCTTCTTCGGCATCGACCGCCCCACCTTGGATAGCGACGTCCGCCGGCTCACAGCCGACACCGCGTCGCAGCTCCCGCACTGAACGAGCGACGCCGACCGACGCCGCTCCCCGAGAGAAAGAAGCACACAATGTCAAACTCGCTCGATGGCAAGGTCGCACTCGTCACCGGTGGTGGCGGAGGGATCGGGCGCGAGACCGCGAAGGTCCTCGTCGACCACGGCGCACGGGTCGTCGTCGCCGACCTGTCCGAGGATGCCGGCAACGGGACGCTCGAGTACGTCGACGGCGGAGACGCCGTGGCGTTCGTCCGGGCGGACGTGACCGACCTCGCGTCGATGCAGCACCTGGTCCAGGCCACGGTGGACCGCTACGGCCGACTCGACATCGCGCACAACAACGCCGGCATCGAGATCACCGGCCCCGACCTCGCCGACGTCACGGTGGAGCAGTTCGACAAGGTGATCGCCGTCAACCTCACCGGAGTGTTCATCAGCATGAAGGCCGAGATCCCGCAGATGCTGGCGCAGGGCGGCGGATCCATCATCAACACCGCCTCGTCCCTCGGGCAGGCCGCCATCGCCCACCAGTCCGCCTACGTCACGTCGAAGCACGGCGTCATCGGCCTCACCCGAGCCGCCGCGGTGGAGTACTCCGACAAAGGCATCCGCGTGAACGCAGTGCTGCCCGGGGTGATCCAGACGCCAATGATAGACGCGCTGGAGGAGACCTACCCCGGCTTCAAGGACGCGCTGCTGACGAAGCACCCGATCGGCCGACTCGGCACGCCGCACGACGTCGCCGAGATGGTCGCGTGGCTCGGTTCCGACGCGGCCGCCTTCGCGACCGGCTCGCAGTTCGCCGTCGACGGCGGGTACCTCGCGATTTAGACGAGGTGGCCACGACGGACGGTAGGCACGGTGTCAGCTGGCACCGTGCCTCCCGTCCGTCACCGGTCGCGCCGCGACCCGCGTGTCAGCCGTTCTTCGCGGCCAGTCGGTCCGTCTCGCTGTCGTTCCGCCACCCGGCGGTCGCGCCGCCGTCGACGCTGTAGTTCTGTCCGGTCACCCAAGAGGACTCGTCGGAGGCCAGGTAGAGCGCCATGTACGCGATGTCCTCGCCCGTGCCGGGGCGTTGAATGAGCGCGTTGCCGACCTGCCAGGCCTTGCCCTCCGCGTCCACCGCCTTGTCCGTCGCCGGGGTGCTGACGAAGCCAGGTGAGATCGAGTTCGCGCGGAGGCCGTAGCGGGCGCCCTCCGCAGCGAGCGACTTCGTCATCGCGATGACGCCGCCCTTCGCGGTGGTGTGCGCGACCTGGGCGAGCGGCTCGATCCCGCGCAGCGCGGAGTACGAACCGATGTTGATGAGCGAGCCGCCGCCGTCGCAGAGCAGTGGCCACGCAGCCGTCGTCGTGTGGAAGACGAGGTCGAGCTCGACCGAAATGACGTGCCGCCACAGGTCGAAGCTCATCTGGCTGAAGGGTGCGAAGCCGAAGCCCGCCGCGTTGTTGTACATCACGTCGAGACCACCGAGCTGCTCAGCGCCGTTGCGCACCCAGTCCCCGGCGTCGGTCGGGTCGCCAAGGTCGACGGTGAACCCGGTGACGTCATGGGCGCTTGACCCCTGATCTTGGACACGCTGATTCCAGCACGATGCTGGGGAAGCGAGAATCCAAGGGATGGCTAGGAAGAACTACACGGACGAGTTCCGGCAGCGGGCGGTGGACTTGTATGAGTCCACGCCGGGTTCGACGCTCAAGGGCATCGCCGGGGATCGGATCTCGGGATCTCTCGGGGTGCGCTGAAAGAGTGGGTCGGCAAGTTCGGCTCCGGGGTCACGGTTGCCGCTGCGTCGCCGCCGGGGGCGACGGGGCGACCGGAGTCGCAGGCGGCGAAGGTCCTCCGGTTGGAGCCGACCTCATGAATAAAGCCGATTGGATGACCGCGGCGGGCTCCATCGTCGGCGTCGGAGGCATCGGCTTGGGGTACTGGTGGGCCGACTCTGCCGCAGCGACGTTCATCGCCGGCAGTATCCTCTGGGACGGACTGCGCAACACCCGCGCTGCGATCACCGACCTCATGGACACCCGCGCCACCACGTTCGATGATCACAAACCACATCCCGCGTCCGACGCTGTTCTCGAGTATCTCGAGACACTGCCGTGGGTTCGCGAGGTGGCCGTGCGCGTGCGGGACCAGGGCCAGTTCTTCCACCTGGAGGCATTCATTGTCCCCGTCGACGCCGCGATGCCCAGGTTGGTGGATCTGCGCGCGGCGCAGCAGCGATGTGAAGAGCTGGATTGGAAGCTCATCGACGTTGTCCTCATCCTCACCACGGAGCTGCCGGATCACCTGAGCAACACGAGCGCCGGTAAAGACGAACGGCAGGCTGGTTCCGAGGTCACGTCCGAGCGCACGGTTCGAGCGTCGGGTAGTGCCCTCAAGGGGGCTGCGGCTCGCTGGCTGGCGCTCGGATAGCCGGACGCTACTGCGGGGCTCAACGCGTATCGCTACTCGTCGACGAGGGCGCCGACCGTTACCGCAGGATCCCTTTCTGGCGTGCGGCGGAGACTGCTGCAGTGCGGGAGCTGACATCGAGCTTGGAGAAGATGTGGGCGAGATGGGACTTGACGGTCGTTTCGCTGACAAAGAGTTCATCTGCGACCTCGGTGTTCGATCGGCCTGAGGCGACAAGTTCAAGTACTTCGATTTCCCGGCTGCTGAGAGCGACCTGGGGCGCGCGCATGCGGCTGAGGAGTCGCGAGGCGATGACGGGTGCGAGGGCGCTTTCGCCGGCGGCGGCCGCGCGGACGGCCGCGGTCAGTTCGTGGGGTGGAGCGTCTTTCAGGAGGTAGCCGCTGGCTCCGGCTTCCACGGCGCTGAGGATGTCTGCATCCGAGTCATAGTTCGTCAGGACGAGCACATAAGGGGGCGCGTCGAGTGCTCGAATACGTCGGGTTGCGTCCGCACCCGTGTCCGATTGTTGGGAACCGAACTGCAGGTCCATCAGAACAACGTCTGGGTTCTCGCGTTCCGCCAGCATGACGGCGTCATCTGGTGTGGCCGCTTCGGCGACGACGTCGAAGTCCGGTTCGAGGCTGAAAAGGGCGTTCAGGCCGGCACGGACGATGGGGTGATCGTCGGCGATGACAAGCCGGATCATGCGAACTCCGTCAGAGAGAGGTCTACCGCCAGGGTTGTCCCCTGTCCCGGGGCGGCGTTGATGGTGAGCGTCCCACCAAGCTGTTCGACCCGCTCTGCGGTGGCCTGCAACCCGAACGAATCCGTCTTCTCGACGCTCCCCCTCTCGGGGAGATGAACGTCGAACCCGGTTCCGTTGTCCGTGACCGTGAAGTGAAGTTGGTCATTCTCGATCGCGATGGTGACAATCGCGGTCGTCGCATGGGCGTGCTGGATGACGTTGGCGATAGCTCCTTGCGTGATTCGTAGCAGAGCGGTTTGCAGGTGCATGGGAAGGGTGACGGTATCGGAGACACGCACCTGCACGTCGAGTCCTTGGTTCGCCCATTGGGTGCGCGCGAGCCGGCGAAGCGCCCCACCGAGGGTTTGGTCGTCGAGCTGTGGCGGGGTGAGCTCGCGGATGAATCGTCGTGCTTCGGCGAGGTTTGCCGCGGCTGTTTCGCGGGCGAGGCGAATGTGTTCGATTCCGGGGCGTCCCGGGTCGGCACGTTCCGTAGCGTGCAGGAGCATCTGGATGCTGGAGAGTCCTTGCGCAAGAGTGTCGTGGATTTCGCGGGCGAGCCGGGCACGTTCTGCGAGAACCCCTGATTCATGTTCGGTCGCGGCGAGCTGTCCCCGAGTGGCGAGCAGCTCTTGGACTAGTGCTTCCCGCTGGAGGGCCTCCCGCGCGAGCGCTTGATAGCCCAACCCGATCAGTAGAGCGACACCGGCGCCGACGAATGGACCGACCACGCCGCCCACGCTCCAACCGCTATGGATGCCCAACGCGCAGATCGCGAGGATCGTCGAGACCAGAATCGCGGCTGACCCCCACCATCGTCCCAAGAGGTGAAGGAAGAGGAAAAACAGCGGGAAGACCAGGTACGCGGCATCCGCGATCAACCACAGCAACCCCAGCCATTCGGCAGTGAGAAGCGCCAACCATCCCAGCGGCAGCAGGCCCCTCGCCTGGGTGCCTCTGGGGAGGAATGTGCCCAACGCGTACGTCGCACCGACGATCAAAGCCAACACGATCACGAGGACGCTGGAATGGGTGGGGTCCAACACGGCACGGGCAATCACGAGCACAGTCAACGCAAAGAAGAGAACGTGCAGCCCGGTCCGCAGACCCACGAAAACGGGGGTCAACGCGGTGTGCACCATGGGTGGAACTCTACGCCGCTCGCGCAGTGTGAGCATCGTCCGAAAGGACGATTGGCGGCTCCGCATTCCAGTCGCGAAACGCTGTTCGGGCGGCCGATGACCCGCCGTGTGCGGAAGGCGAGAGTGGAGTAGTCGCCGTCCGGTGACAGGAAAGGCAGCCCCATGTTCGTCGCTCTACGCGATCTCCGCTTTGCCCGCGGCCGGTTCATCCTCATCGGCTCCGTCGTCGCTCTTATCACCGTTCTCGTGGGATTCCTCAGCGGGCTGACGGGAGGACTTGCCACGCAGAACGTTTCCGCCATCCTGGCGCTTCCCGCTGACCGCATCGTGTTCTCCTCCCCCACAGTGGGAGACAGCGCAGCCAGCTTCTCCGACTCGACCATCACGGAACAGCAGGCGGCCGATTGGGCGGCGACGAACGATGTCACCGCGGCGCGTCCTATAGGAATCAGCCAGACCCGCGGCGAGACGGCCACCACCCGCGCCGCGATCGCCGTGTTCGGCGTCGAACCGGGATTCGCCGCCACTGCCCCGACCACTGATGGGCAGCTGAGCCTGTCGGACCCTGCCGCGGAAGCCCTCGACGTAGCCATCGGCGATGACGTCACTATCGCCGGTGTCGCCTACACGGTCGAAACGATCGACGGAGACGGGTGGTACAGCCACACTCCTGTCGTGCAGATGACCCTTGAGGACTGGCAAGCCTACTCGGTCGCCACCGGCACCCCCGACGCCTACGCCACAGTCCTCGCCGTTAAAGGAACTCCGGACTGGGACACCGCCGACACGGCGAACAGCACCATCTCGGAGACAACCCTCGGATCGTTGACAGCGCTGAGCGCTTTCCGTTCGGAGATCGGGTCCCTGCTTCTCATGGTCGCCATGCTGTTCGGCATCTCCGGTCTCGTCATCGGGGCCTTCTTCACCGTCTGGACCATGCAACGAAAAGGCGACGTCGCCGTCCTCAAAGCACTCGGAGCCAGCACCCGGTCCCTCATCCGGGACGCACTCGGTCAGGCACTGATCGTGCTCCTCCTCGGGATCGGAATCGGTCTCGGCATCGTCACACTGCTCGGCACCCTCGCCGGCACCGCGCTCCCATTCCTGCTGAGCCCAATCACGACCCTCCTTCCCGGGGGCATCATGATTGCCCTCGGCCTCGCCGGGGCCGCATTCGCGCTTCGATCCGTCACCTCCGCCGACCCCCTCACCGCCCTCGGGAGCAACCGATGATCCGCCTGAACAACATCACCCTCACCTTCCCGGACGGCGATGCCCGGGTAACCGCCGTCGACAACGTCTCCCTCACTGCGCACCCTGGAACTGTCACCGGCATCACCGGACCCAGTGGTTCCGGCAAATCCAGCCTCCTCGCCGTCGCCGCAACCCTCATCCGCCCCGATTCCGGAACGATCCTCATCGACGACGTCGACGTCACCACACTCAGCCTCAACGACGCCACACACCTGCGACGGGACAACATCGGAATCGTCTTCCAGCAGCCGAACCTCATCCCTTCCCTCACCGCCCGAGAACAGCTGAGCGTCATGAACGAGCTCGGCGCTCCCCACAGCCGTCGCAACCGCGCCAGAACGGCTGCTCGCGCCGACGACCTCCTGGACGCGGTCGGCCTCTCAAGCCAAGGCGACAAGCGGCCACACCAACTTTCCGGCGGTCAGCGTCAACGCATCAACATCGCGCGGGCCCTGATGAACGACCCCAGTGTTCTCCTCGTCGATGAGCCCACCAGCGCCCTCGATCAGGACCGAGGTGCGAGCATCATCGACCTCATCCTTCGCCTTACCGACGAGTTGAACACGTCAACCCTGCTCGTCACTCACGACCTCGTGCACCTGCCACGTATGCACGGGGTCGTGCACCTCGTCGATGGTCGACTCGTCGACACCCTCGTCAACGCCTAACCCGCCACCCCAGAAAGAAGGAAACACCATGGATATCCTCTTCAGCATCCTCCACGTCACCTCAGCAGTATTTGTCGTTGGCCCGATGGCCATCATCCCGATGGCCACGTTGCGATCGCTCCGACACGGAGACAACGAAAGAAGCCTCAAGTCGGGGAAGAGTATCCGTCTCCTCAGCTACCTATCGCTGATCGTCGTGGTCACCGGATTCGGCGTCATGGGTATGGCCGATCCGGAGTACGACCTCTCCATCACCACACCCTGGGTGCTCGCGTCACTGGTCCTCTACGTCGTCGCTCTGCTGGCTACCCTCCTCGTTACGGTGCCCGCACTGCTGCAGGCCGGCCGCGCGACGGCACGGTCCTCGTACACGCGAGCGTCAATCAGCTCCTGCATCGCCACACTCTGCCTCGTCGTCGTAGTCGTTCTCATGGTCTGGAAACCCTGACCGAAGCACCAGGAACCTTGCCCAATGGCGCCCCTGCGTGCCTGTTGATGGACCGCGTCTAGATCTGGACGGCCAGCGTTTAACGGCGTACTCTGCTCGCGGAGCCGCGGTGTCGCTGAGCTGGGGAAGATCCGCGCCGCGTTCTGAGCCTTCCGCCGAGCGAGCTCTGGGACGCGTCGCGGAGCGGAAGGCCTCTAGACCTGGTTGACGACCAAGCTCATGACTCCCGGGCACCAGACCTGATCGCGCCGAAAACGATCGTTTACGGTGGGTCGATCGCCGAACGCCACCAGGTGTGCGACACGCCGAAGGCTGATCCGCCGAAACCCCCTGCCGAAACCAAACCGCGCCGGACACCGGTATTACCTTTTTGGCGCGGTCGCGAGCGACACCACCGCAGACGGTGTCATGCGCTGGGTCCCGACTGCTATATCGAGGGCACCGTGGACGCGACGGCGGCCGATCCAAGCTCGCGCGGGCATGTTTACGACCTCGCCTACGACTGCGTGAACAAGGGTGACGTCTCGAACGCGCAGACGATCAGCCTCGGGATCGAATAGACCAGTCGTAAGAAAGCAACTACAGCGACGGCCCGACCCGCTGCGCTGCGGTGCAGCGCGCCTGTTCCTGTTCAGGCTGGTTGTCCTGGGCGAGGTTCTGTGCCCGGTCGAGAGCGGCACGAGCGCGGGTGACGTCAATCTTCTGCGCCTCCGACTCGGCCGGCGCCCCGAGTGGTGATGATCCGGTGATGCCGTAGCGGTCGCGGTAGGCGGCGATGGTGCGGGCACTGTAGCGCCATGCCCGGACCGCTCGTGGCTGCTTCGGTGGCGTGCCGAGCTTCGTGATCCACTCGTGTTTGTCTGTGAGGGCGGTGTCGAGGAGGGCATCGGCGCGGTTCTCGATGAGCTCACGCCGCTCGGTCAGCGCCCGCCGCATCTCGGACGGCATGAAGCCGGTGGCTTCCGGGATGAGGCCGGCGATCAGGCGCGCGGCGTTGCGAGCGCGGCCGGCGCCTGCTGGGCGGGAGGTCGCTTTCGTTACGCGGTCGTGCAGGACGGCGGCGATGTCGTCGGCGTCGCCGAACCCGCGCGCTCTGACCAGGCGTGACAGCAGGGTGTCGATGTCGTGCTGGTTTGATTCTGCCCGTCGAAGCTCGGCGTTCAGTGCTCCGAATGCGGGTGACGTGATCGCGGCCTCGGCATCGTTGTCGGTGAGGCCCGAGGATCGGATGAGTGCGGCCCAGCGGTCGTGCTGTGCGGCGGCGGCCAGGGTTTCGTACTCGGCGGTGAGCTGGCCGATCGAAGCCCAGGCATCCTGCTCGTCGGCGACGGTCTCGTGCGCGGAGAGCTCGGCACCGACGTGCTGCAGCACCCCGAACAACACCGACCGGGCGGTCGCTTCGGTATCGTCGCCGGGGTGCGGGCCGTCGTGGGCGGGGTCGGGCTTGTCGACGGCGACGTAGGCGATGTTCTCCTCGCGACCGCGGGTCATGGCGACGTAGAACGTCTCCCTGGTCATCGACGCATCCGCGACTACGTGAGAGGAGTCCACGGTGATGCCCTGCGCCCGGTAAGAGGTGACGGCGTAGCCGAGGTCGAGATGTTCGGCCGCGTAATCGGCCGGGACCACCACCGACCCGCCCCACCTGCGCCCTGCCCGTCCGAGGGTGAGGGCGCCATCAGCGCGGACCTCGGCGATCACCCACCTGTCGCCGTTGCGAACCCAAGACCGGCCGGCGCGCAGGCGGCGGTCGTTGCGGCGGGTGACGACGGTATCCCCGGCCGCGGCGCGGGTGCCGTCGTGTAGTTCGACCTCGCGGCGTACGTTCACTGTGCCGTCGAGGATCAGATCGACGCGCGCTCTGTTGTTGAGGGCCTGGACGGATTCGTTGGAGTCGGTCACGAGGACGCTGGCCCGCCCGGCGAGAGTGTCGGCGCGCCAGGCGGCGTAGGCGGCGTCGATCATCTCCTCGGTGTCACCGCCGATCACGCGGCGGTGCTCGGCGTAGGTGTCAATGACCTCGGTGCGCCCGTGCCGCAGACGGAGGGAGGCGGTCTTCTCCCATGGGTTGACGAATCTGTGCACGTCGACCAGCTCTGGAGCGTCGTCGCGATCATGAACGAGCAGGGAGAACGCGCCGCCTGCGTCGACGGGCTGGAGTTGCGAGTGATCGCCGACTAGCAGCACCTTTGCCCCGGCTTCCGCGGCCAGGGCTGCGATGCGGTCGAGGGAGAGCGTACCCGCCAGCGACGCCTCATCGACGATAGCGAGCTGACCCCTGCGGAAGGTCTCGCCGGTGCGGTCGTGGGTGTCGAGCCACTTGGCCGTGTTCTCGGTCTGGATGCCGAGGTCATCGGCCAGTACCTGCGCAGCGACCGCGGACGGTGCGAGTCCGATCACGCTGCCGCGCCCATGTTCGTGCTCCCACGCCCGCCGCAACGCCGACATCGCCGTCGTCTTCCCCGCCCCCGCCGGACCGACCAGCACGTCGACCACCCGCCCGGAGACGGCGATCTTCGTCAACGCGGACGCCTGGTCGTCACCGAGTATCCGCCCCTTGCTGTCGGGCCGCGTCGTGATCCGTTCGACGGTCGTCAGCGGGACAGTCGGGGCGGTGATGGTGCGGGCGCGCGCGAGGAGGCTGTCCTCGGCCGCCAGGAGTACCTCGGACGTGAACAGCGCGGAGTGCTTCGGTCGGAACACGCTCGTGCCATCCGGCCGGCGGAACGCAGCCGGGCTCGACGCAAGCTCGGGCGGGGTCAGGCGCAGCGACACGGCCTCGGCGGCATCGACGACCAGGCCAACGACGGCTTCTCGATCCTCGGTCGATGCGAACCGGTAGCCCATCGTCTGCCGCGCCGCCTCCGCGGTGAGGTTCCAGCGATGCCAGGTGGAGCGCTTCTCACCGACCGCGGTCACCACGTCCCGCCCGAGCGAGGAGATCACATCCAACGGTACGTCGTCGGCGCGCAGCAGTAGCGGCTTCTCGTTCACCGTCACGGTGCGCGCCCACGCGGTCGCTTCCGACCCGAGTGCCCGCCCGGCGCGCTCCCACCAGGATGCGGTGAGGTCGGCCAGCGACCGCACCTCCTTCTCGGGCCGGGTGGACAGCGTAGCCTGGGCGCGAAGCTTCATGATCGTCGTCGGCGACGGCCGCCGCCCGCGCGCCTCGACGTACTGGCCGATGAGGCGATCCGTCTCGGCGTCGATGTGCCGGGCACGGGTGGAGAACTCCTTGACCAGGACCTCCGGCACCGCGGTGATCGCCCATGCCGGGTTCCGGTCGCGGCCCCTGTCACGCGCCTCCCACGAGACCCCGAGCATCCGTGTCAGGTGATCAGCGAACACCGCCTCGTGCAGTTCGGAGAGGGCGACGACGGCGGTATGGATCGGCCGCCCATCCAACGACCGCCACTTGTTGTCGAGGACGGTCTGCACCTTGTTGCTGATAACGACATGCGTGTGCAAGTGCGGATCACCCGCCCTCGAGTCGTAGTGATCGAACGCCGTAGCACTCAGACCGCGGACGTCGACCTGAGCAACCGCACCGTCACGACCGGTTGCACCGGTCCGGGTGGCTGCAACCTCCCGCTCCATGAATGCAACCACCTCCGCAACCGCCGCATGATGCGCGCCCGCGATCAACGCCTGCGTCCCCGCATCCGCGACCGCCCACAGCACGCTGGCGGACTTCGGGATCGAGAACGTGAAGTCGAACCCCGCCACCGCCCGCCGTGTCCCTCGCTCCGTCTGCTCGGCCTCGATAGCGACGGCGGCTTCAGCGCGTGATGCCGGCCCGAGGGCTGGATCGAGTGCCGCGGTGTGTGCCTCAATCCGCTCGGCCACGCTCTGATATTCGGGGTACGCACGCCCGAGCGGTTCGCCGGTGATGGGGTCGCGGCCCATGCCTACCAGGAGCTGGAGCTGAGCTTCGGAGACCTGATCGCCCACGCCGATCCTCCCGCCACCGAGCACTGCCACCCCGGCCCCAAGCCAGCGACCCGGCGGGGTACCCTCAGCGTTGTAATAGCGCGTCAACGGGGTAGAGAGCGACCTGTCGCCATCGCCGGCCGCGACGGTGCGCAGCAGGTACTTGTACCCGTCGCCCGCGCTCATCACACGCATCGACACCGTCATACGTCCGCTCCTCTCCACCTACTCACGAGGTGAGCAGCAGCCCGCCGAAAGCGTGCTCACCCTCGATCTGCAAGAGGCGTGGCAGCTGATCAGTGCGCTAGCTCGAGGCGCCCCGAGATCCGCGCAGGATCACCGTGTATGTGCGGCGCTGCCCGTGTAATGCCGTGCGAACTAGTAGCAACAGAGATCGCCGTGCTTCAATCGACGACCACTGTCGATAGCCAGGCGCTGACGCTCGAACGCCAGCGCTCAGGGTCAGAATTCCATGCCATGGAATGGCCCGCCGCGAACGCAACTAGTTCGACGAAGCCAGGACGTCGATCGCGGAGGGCTTCGGACACCGCAGGGGGGACCGAATCGTCTCGGTTGCCGTGCAGAATCAAAGTCGGCACGGTGAGATCTCGGGCTCGCTCGATCCAGTCCATCTCCCGAAGCGAAATGGCCCCCGGCAGCCCGGCTACGCGAGCGAGCGGATCAAGCGTCAACCAGGGCAACGAGAGACGGCCCGCCACAGCCGGCAGTCCGCTTCGTACACAATTGGCTTCGATCACCTCGATCCAACTGAGCACTGGAGAATCCAGTACCAGCGCGGCAATCACCCCCGCAGACCGCATCCGATCCGCAACGCGCAGAGCAATGGCAGCGCCCAACGACCATCCGAAGAGAACGATCCGCTCAGCGCCCTGTTTGACGGCATACTCGACAGCAGCCTCGACATCGTCGGCCTCCGAGTAGCCCAGCGTTGAGCGACCCTTCTCAACGCTCGGCCCCTCACCGTCATTGCGGAAGCTGACGACGAGCGACGTCCAGCCAAGCTCAGCAGTCACCTGCACACCGCGTAGCGTTCCTCGTCGGCGCCCGCCCATGCCATGGACGTGAATTGCCCATGTCGCCGCGCGGTGCTCGCCGTCGGCGAGCCATGCCGGGGCCGGACCCGCGGGCGTAGTGATGAAGACCTCCCGCACGCTGAGGCCCGCTGCCGCGGGGCCATCGAAGTAGATCCCGCTCCACGAAAAGGATGCCCCCAGAGATGGGAGGCGACCGGACGCGGCATGCGTCACGACCCGAGCGATCTGGCCAGGCCCTCGATCGATCACCTCGTCGGAGACTTGCACCCACTCCCCCGTTTCGAACCACAGGCTGAATATGCCTGGCGCGGCCGTGGAGCGAGTGCGGTCGAGAATGAGCAAACGCCGATCCCCGTCAGTCTCCATATCTCGAAGTCTCAGGTCGAAGGTTCGAGACCCGACCGCCGACGTTAGCTTCCGAGCGAGGACCCAGCCGAGGCTCATCGCACCCGCACAGAGGAGCACAACGCTCGCTGCAACGATGCGCCTCATGTTCGGTCTCGTTCGTCAAGAGAGCGCGGCGCAACGACCGCGGGCTTTCCGTTGGCACCTGCGCCGCTGCTTCCGAGGAGGTGGCGTTCCGCCTGCTCGAGTAGCGTCTCTTCTGCGTTAGTGACCTCGAACGCAGTACGCGGGTCGATCATCGCGTCTCTGATCTCGACGATCTCACGGTGGAGGCGGCTTTCATGGTCTTCGATTTGCGCTGTCGAAGACTGCGCCTTGCTGAGACCTGGCCGCACTCGCACAGCCCGATGCCACAGTGAGTCGAGTCGCTGCAACATCTCGGCCGTTCGCGCGCGACGAGCCCGCTCCTGCAAGTTGCGGACCATCGGCTGCACGGCGAAGCCCGCACACAGAAAAAGAAAGGCGAGGAGAGACAGCGGCCCGTACGCGGCGCCGACGGAGCGCATGAATTGAAGATTGCCGGTGACGTGCGCCAGATCCATGGTGATCACGGCGACACTGAGCGCGATACCTGAGCTCGAGCCCATGAGAAGTAGCAAAGCGGGAACCAGCTGCGCCCCTTTGCCGATGCGGAACTGCCTCATCGCCAGTGTGAGCATCGCACCCAAGATGATCCCGCAATAGGTGAACACAATGATCGAGTACGCCGCGACCCACGGCTGCGCACCGAGGTCGCGCATGAAGGTCACCGTCGTCGCCCCGCGATCGATGAGGAAAAACGCCATTGTTGTTCCGACGAGTGCGTTGAACAATGCGGGGCGACCGACCGCTGCGCGCACCAGCCGCGGACGGTACTCGCCAGCCTTCATCGCCGCTCGTCCGAGGAAGAAGAGCCCGATGATCAGAAGGCCATCCGAAAGCAGCATCGCGTGATTCGTCGATCCCAGCAAACCATCGACGGCGACGTAGACGGCGTCGACGTTGAGTGTCATGGCGACAGCGATCGTGAGGGCAGCGTAAGTAATACTGCGGTCCGTCCGCCGGCGTCGAAAAATGAGCAGGCTCGCCACGAGCACCCATAAGAGCGTCGCGATGAGCGTCTGGATCATCCGAAGATCTCCGAATAACGAGACTCCGCGAAAACAGACCCCCGAATACCCGCCGCGAGCCGGTCTGCCAGTGACTCGGCGGCAATCTCGGTCTCGGTGTCGAAATCCTGGCGTCTGAGTAGACGCGTTCTGGTGTGCGGTGGGATGTCTGGCAGGAGAGCGTCCGTGACGGAACATTCGTCCCCGTCGCAGTGTCCGAGCAGTATGTGAGCGAACTCATGGAGCACGAACTGTTGTTGATGCAGGACCGAGTCGCTGTGCGCATGAAGGATCACGTCCTCTGCTCCGGTCGTCAGCCATATTGCGCAGACGCCATCATTGTCGCCCAGCGCACTCAGCTCGACGACGCGGAGGCGTCGTCGACGACGCTGCCTCACGGCGCCCAGCAAGTCCTCGAACGTGAAGACGCTACCCAGGGCGAGTTCCGTCACGGCCGTCGTGACGGCCTGATCAAGGTCCACGGTGTGCTCACTCTCTTCGAGGGCATCTACCGGCGTCTACTCCACTTCGGGGGACGTCGTCACTGCTCGACTGTGTTTGCCATTTCCTCATCAAGGAACTTGCTAATGGCTTGGAGCGCTCTCGGCGAGATGTCTCCAAGCGTGCGCGCTGCGTAGGTCTTGACCTTCGCAGCGCGCATGGAGCGCACGAGGTCAAGCTGCGCGCTAACTCTTGCCGGGACCGCGGCCCCATTCGCACCCAAAAGGAACTCGGCGTCAACGTTAAAGAATGCAGCCAGCCCCTCGAACACCTCCGGATCTTGCACGTATCGGTGGCCGTTCACCATGTAGGTCCAGCGCGATCTCGACAGATTGGTGCCGCGGTCACCCAAGTAGGCGGCGATCTGGGAGTACGTCGGTTCAGCACCAGACTCGGCGATCGCGACGTCAAGCAGCAGCCGCAGGCGTTTCGCGAGATCCGCTGCCGCATCCTTGCTCTCGTCTTCGGTCATGGTGGCTGACCTCCTTTGTGCATGCTCAATCTACCCGTTGAGCATGACCAAATCAACAGTTGCGCATGCCCACCGTCGATGTTAGAACTGAAGCCTCAGACCGTTTGAGCATGCTCAACGCTCGTGATGTGGCGCGACTGCACTCCTGCTCAAAGGGAGGCGAACCATGCCCAGAACCATGACGATGACGGCGCCCTATTCCATGCTCGTGCGCGACGAGCGTGCGCGAGCCGTGCGGCCGCATCCCTCATCGTTCTCTCGCGGGCGCCCGCGCCCACCTCTCTGGTGTGGCGCCGCGCCTCTCCCGGTCGTGGCGTCCCAGAGAGGAGGCCATCCGATGGTCGCGACCGAAGTTCGCCGGGCAGCGCGCGAAGCCAAGCTTGACGAGGTCCACGAGAAGCTGGTGGATGCCGTTGATCGACTTCTGTCTGGGGACGACTGGGCGAAGGCGCTCACCTTCGCGGCCCGTTTCCGCAGCCGCTCTTTCAACAACACCTTGCTGATCTGGATCCAGCACTCTCTGGCGCACGAAGCAGGACTCGTAGCGGAGCCGACGCCGTCGTACGTCGCCGGGTACAAGCAGTGGCAGCATCTGGGGCGCCAGGTGGAGAAGGGCCAGCCCGGCTATCAGATCCTCGCCCCCGTCACGGGGCGTTTCGCGTCACCCAATCCATCCGATCCGGCATCGTGGCGACGACTCAATCGCTTCGAGAAACCCCGTCCCGGTGAGATTGTGCGCTCGAAGATGATCGGTGTTCGCCCCGCGTACGTGTGGGATGCCTCCCAGACTTCCGGCGACGCGCTTCCGACCACACCGGCGCCGGCTCTGCTGAAAGACGAGGCTCCGTCGGGGCTGTGGAATGGCATCGCACGGCAGATCGAAGCGGCCGGTTTCACCGTTCTCGGCGTCGCGCACGAGGGCATGATCTACGGCGCGAATGGCGTCACCGACTATACCCAGAAGACCGTGACCGTCCGAGAAAACATGGATCCCGCGGCCCGCGTGAAGACTCTCGCTCATGAACTCGCTCATGTGCTCATGCACGGCCCTGATCAGGATGTGGCGAGACAGCATCGTGGTATCGGCGAGGTGGAGGCCGAGTCGGTCGCGCTCATGATCGGTGCCGCCCACGGCATGGACACCAGCGGCTACACGATTCCGTACGTGTCGACCTGGGCTGCGCAGGTCGATGGGCAGGAGCCAGCCGAGATCGTGCGCGCTACAGGTGAACGGGTCCGCGCCGCTGCGATGAAGATTCTGGACCAGCTCGACACCGAGATGCTCGGCGACGGTACCCCGCCAGGACTTGAACGATCGTCGACGCGGATCGTTGTGCCCACCTCGAACCGCGCGAGTCGTGCACTGGCGACCTCAACGAACGCAGAGCGTGCGGCTCTGACCGAATCGCGGACGCTGCGATGAACACCGCCGCGTTCATACGGACACTCGACGGCTCGGGCCGTGGGCTCTCGACCGCTGAGAGCGCGCTCGCTTACGCAGCTCACGGCATCCCCGTGTTCCCGTGCGCGGCGGGCGGGAAGCGCCCCGCGGTGGCTGGAGGATTTCACGCCGCCAGCACCAACCACGTGCTCGTGCGTCGATGGTGGACGGCGATACCCAGCGCGAACATCGGCATCCCGACCGGCGCCGCATCGGGCCTCGTCGTCGTTGACGTTGATGTGCACGGCTTCGTCGATGGTTACGAGACGCTGGATCGCGCGCGGGCTGAAGGTCTCGTGGATGGCTGGACTGCTGCAGTGAGAACCCCGTCGGACGGTCTGCATCTGTACTACCCCGCGGCGAGCGGGTCGGAGGAGCGGTCCTGGCAGTGCGCACGAGCGGGCATCGACTTCCGCGGCGACGGCGGTTACATCATCGTTCCGCCGTCAAGTCGAGTGATCGACGGGCGTCCGCGGCGGTATGAGGTCCTTCGGCTCGCCAGTGAAAGCGTGCATGGGTTCAACGCGGAGCGACTTCGCGACTTCCTCGATCCTCCCCGTAGGGCCGATCAGGCCCGCGGTGGCGATCAGGCCCGCGGTGGCGATCAGGCCCGCGGTGGCGATTCGGCGATCCGATCGGGCGATGTGCAGCGTCTCGCCGAGTGGGTCGCTCGGAGGCAGGAAGGCGAACGTAACCACGGGGTCTTCTGGGCGGCTTGCCGGATGGCGGAGCATAGTGTTTCTCCGTTCGAAGCGCTCGATGCACTCACGGCGGCCGGTGCGCAGGCCGGGCTCACTGAGCGCGAGGTGACGACGACCGTCCGCTCTGCCTACCGAAGTGTTCAGGGCGCACCGGCCAGGCCGTTAGCTCCTGCGTCGTCGGCGCCACCTCACAGGCCATCAAGCGGCATAGAGCCACGGGCACTGGCATGAGGAACATCAGGGGGCGACGAGTGGCTGTCATGACAGCCGTCGCGGGCACGGTGTTCATCGCCGCCGGAGCGTTCTGGCTGTCATTCACCTCGCTCGTGGACCTTGCTGCGCGCTCAGGAATCGGCGACGGGCAGGCGTGGGCATGGCCGCTCATCGTCGACGGGGTCATCGTCGTCTCGACTGTCGCCGTCGTCGCCCTCGCCGATTCACGAGCCGCCTGGTATCCATGGACGCTCCTCGCGGGCGCTGCGGCAGTATCAGTGACCGCAAACTCGCTTCATGCCGTCGTCGCCGCCGATTCAGACATGCCCGGCTTCCTCGCCGCGGCCGTCGCGGCCGTGCCACCGGTGGTCTTGCTTGCGATCACTCATCTGACGGTGCTTTTGATCCGCGCGCCAGAAACCGTAGTTCCGAGCGAGTCGGTCTCGCCGCAGGAGCGCGCAACGGCATTTCGGGCGGAGGGATGGTCGAACAAGCGGATCGCCCGCGAGCTTGACGTTCACCCGTCGACGGTGGGCCGCTGGTTCGCCAGCGCACCTATCGAGCAGGAACGGACGGACGCCGCATCCGCCACATCCGAGGAGGCATCGGCATGAGCGAAATCGAGAATGAAACGCCGCGCAACGTTGATCGAGAAGACGACGGACTCGCGACAGCCCCCGAGGCCGTCGAAGCGACAAGCGTGCGCAGTCGCCGTCGGTGGGCGGTGGTGAACCCGGCGTCGCACCCCGGCCGTGGCGTCGAGTGGGTGCGCCCAACGGATCTGATGGCGCGCAGCGGTTCCCGTGTGGCCGGAGCGGGGATCAACTTCCAAGCCGAGCTTCATCGACGCACTCGCGATGCCGCGACGACCAGCATCCGCGGCATCGCGGAGCGAGCCCGACGACTCCCACCCGTCTCCGCGTTCGGACACGGCTCCTCTCGACGCGGGACAGAGCGCGGCGTGGTCGGCGCCGCCTGAACCACACACTCGAGACAACCTGATGGGAACCCACCGGCATCCAGGACCCCCGTTGGGGAGCGGGCGCGCACCTGCATGTCAGGAGGTGTCTTCGCCATGACCCATCACAGTTCACCGCTGCAATCGCGCGAGGATTACAGAACGAGCGAAGGGCTGCGCGCCCTGCTCAATCGCCTGCATCACGCGGGTGCCCGCGCCTGGGCGCACGACCGCGTTGCCGCTGATCTCGCCGTGTTCTCGGCCGAGAAGTACGGCGCCTTGGCACGTAAGCACGGCCTCGACCCCTGGGAGGCAGCGTCGGCAGCATTCGACGTCATGCGAACCCGCTCCGCACGAGAAGCAGACGATCCGTGGGCCGTCGTCACTCGCGGTGTTCAGATCACCTGCATCGCCGAGGAGCGCGGGCAAGGCTTGTTGTGTGCGACTCACCAAGCTCGCCGACCTCATGTCTCCGCTTTCCATGATCCGGAACGGTTTGCCGATCGGGAGACTCCGCTGGCCGATTACCATCCGGCGTTCCACGTCCAAGACGACTATCCGAGTGCTCAAGACGACGACGCCTACTATGCACCCGAGGACGTCGACACTGCCCACCGTGCGGTCGAACTGTCGATCGTCCTCTTCACGACCTTGGGATGGCCGGAGAGCACTGCGCGCGCAGCGATCGAGTACGTCTGCGCCGCGGTCGCACGGGCCGGGTCTCGACAGAGCGCCTGCGAGCTGCTCCGCCGCGACAAGCACGCCCGAGCGCTGCTCGATCTGCCTGCCGACTCGTGGTCGGCACTGCTGCGTGTGCTGCTCGGGCATCCACATCCTGCATACCGGTCAACCAGCGCCGGTCGCGGCATCCTGTTCCGTCTGCTCGTCGGCGACACGCTGCCCGCGTTGCTCAGTGATGACGACCTGGTGATGACGATCGCGATGTCCACGCCCACGCACGGGGGCAGGCGATGAGCACCGACAACGGGCACATCGAACTGGAACGGTCGGTCGACTCGATTCGGGTCGGGCTACGCCACCGAACGGAGCTCGGCGACCTCGCCTCGCTTGCCGCGTCAATCGAGCGGGAAGGCCTGCTGCAACCGATAACCGTCACGCCAGAAGGGATCCTCGTCTGCGGTGCACGGCGACTGGCCGCGATCAAGCAACTCGGGTGGCTGCACGTCAAAGTGTGGGTGCGTTCGGGCATCTCGGGAGACCTTGGGTACCTGCTTGCTGAGCAAGACGACAATGTGCTCCACAAGCCGCTCACTCAACTGGAGAACGCGACTCTGTACCGAGAGATCAAGACGCTGATGGCAGAGGATGCCGCTCGCCGCCAGGAAGCGTCGCGCTTCAGCAGGGTGAACCAGCCCGGAGATCACGGTGCCGCCAATCTTGCGGCACCGTCAGAGGCTGTGGGCGACACACGCGAGCAGGCCGCTGCGATGATCCCAGATGGCCCCTCCCACACCACGCTCGAGAAGATCAACTACCTGCAGCACCTCGTCGACGATGAGACCCAGCCCGAGTCCGTGCGCGAGGGCGTCGCAGCCGAGCTGGAGCTCATCGGATCCGGGTCAGCCGTGCACCCGAGCTACGAACGGGCACGCCAACTCGTCGCTGCGGCGCAGCCCGGCGGGAGTGGGGATAACGTGGCGAAACTCGCTAAGGAAGCCCTGGCTCGCATCAAAGGCAAGCGGATGCCCAAGCGACGCCCGTCGCCAAGCCCTGCTGCCCGTACGGACGGCGATGACCCGTGGCCCGTGCGCGCGTTCGTCGTGACGTGGACTGAGCTCGACGGCTGGTGGCGGCACTTCACCGTCGACGACCTGGCTCATCAGCTCAGCGACGCCGAGGTCGACCTCTTCCTCCACGTCGTTGATGCCACGGTCGACGTCGCTAAGCAGCTCCGAGCATTTCGAAACGACGCCGACTCAGACACCGAGACGACAGCGCGGAGCCTTCGCGCGATCTGAGCAGGGGTCAGGGCTGCGCACCTGCCCGGCATGAAGCACCAGATAGCTCGCCGTTCGCGCCGCACCTTGGTCGCACTGATCGCCGTCGCGGTGATGGCCGTCCTCGTCGTCGCTGTCGGCACCTACGGACTCATCTCCGGATCACCCGAGCCGGAGGACTCGCCGGAGCCGACCTCGTCGAGCGCCGCGCCGACCACCGAGCATTCTCGTCGACCTGCCACGACGGCACCGCGACTTCCGACGATCCTGCCCACTCGAGATGCAGAGACGTTCGCGGGCAGCGTCGCGACGGCGCTGTTCACGTGGGACACCGGCGTCGGTTTCGTTCCGCTCGACTACACCGACGTCATCCTCGACGTCGCCGATCCCACCCCTGCCGAACAGCCAGGGCTCGCGGCCGACATCGCCACCTACCTGCCGACGCAGAACGCGTGGGTGCAGCTGGGTCAGTACGCGACGACGCAACGTCTGGAGGTCACGTCAATGTACGTGCCGGATGCCTGGTCCGAGGCGCTCTCGCAGGCACGGCCCGGACAACTCCCCGAAGGCGCGACCGCGTACACGATCGAGGGCATCCGTCACCGCGCTGGCACGTGGAACGGCGATTCGATCGCTGCTCAGCAAGAGGTGGCGCTCACGGTGTTCATCGCTTGCCCGCCCGGTGACAGTTGCTACGTTCTGCGGCTGTCCGAGCTGAACAATCCGCTCCGATAGGACGGCCGACTCATGCTGAAGAAGCTCGCGATCACACTCATCGGGCTTGTGATCCTCGCGCCGACGCTAGGACTGGTCGCGGTCGGTCTGGTTGCAAACCCCGCCGTCATTGCTTGCCTCGCCTCGACGGGTCTCACCGTCGGCCCCATTCCGGATTCGCTTGTGGTGACGACGGCGAACGGAGATACTTTCACACTCAATCGGCAGCAGCTCACTCACGCGGCCACGATCATCTCTGTTGGGTCGCGGATCGATAGCGTCACCCGCGATGGCGTCCAGATCGCGCTCATGGCTGCGCTCACCGAGTCAACGCTGCGGCAGCTCGCGAACACGAGCACCTACCCGGAGTCCGGTGACTATCCGAACGATGGAAACGGATCCGATCACGATTCGCTCGGTCTGTTCCAAATGCGCCCGCAATCCGGATGGGGATCGGTCGCCGAGTTGATGGATCCGGAATATCAGGCTGAGGCGTTCTTCGGCGGATCGACGGGACCGAACTATCCCTCGCCGCGTGGCCTGCTCGATATCCCCGACTGGCAGAGCTTGAGCAAGGGCGAAGCCGCGCAAGCGGTTGAAGTATCCGGATACCCCGACCGGTACAACAACTACGAGCCGGTCGCCGAAAAGATCCTCACCACTCTCACTAGCGCCACCTCGCAACTTGCCGGGAGCATTCCTGCGCCGACCGAGAGCGTTGCGGAGTCGGCCCGCGTCGTGTTTCCATTGCCGGAGGGCACCTGGGTACTCACGGGCAACTTCGGCCCGCGAGTCGACCCGTTTACCGGAGAGGGCGCCTTCCACTCCGGCACCGACCTCGCTGCGCCAGATGGAACGCCGATCCTCGCGGCCGCGGACGGAGTCGTCACAGTCGCCCAGCTCTCTGGCAGGTACGGCGGGCTCATTGTGATCGAGCACCGCATCGACGGCGCCACCGTCGCGACCGCGTACGCGCACATGTGGCAGAACGGCATCCACGCCATCGTCGGCGAGCAGGTCATTGCGGGTCAACACATCGGCGACGTCGGCTCCTCCGGGCGCTCGACCGGCGCGCACCTGCACTTCGAAGTCCGTCCAGGTGGCACGAACGCCGAAGCTGTCGACGCCGCAAAGTGGCTCAATGACCACGGCGCTGCAGATCTCCCAGAGCCCGCCGCGGGCGCCGGGTGCTCGGCGATGGGAGGGGGTCAGTGATGAACGTGTTCCCCGACTTCAGTGGTCTCGGCGGTATCGGTGACCTCAAAGTCGCCATCGGTGCTGCGCTCACGATCATCCTGATCGTCGCGGTGCTCACGATCATCATCTCCGCGATCGTCTGGGCGATCGTTACGTCCACCGGCAACCCCGCGCTTGCGGCGAAAGCGCGCGCCGGGGTCTTCGTCGCGCTTGGTGCAGCGGTGCTCGCTGGCGGGGGCGTGTCCTGGGTGAACTGGCTCATCAGCGTCGGCGAACAGCTCTGACCTCATCGCCCCGCGTGCGACTCGGCATGCGACTGGTGGTGAGGAGCTGCGCACCTGGCTCTCGACCATCTTTCGCCTACCGCCCGTGGCGGTGTTCATGCCGAGGAGCCACCGTGTTCGAACTCATCGCGACCGTCGCCACCGCCCTGCCGATGGACATCGACATCACTCCGAACGACTCCGGTCTACCCGGGATCGCGCAGCTACGAACGATCGTCGGCGCCGTGATGACGGTCGGGCTCGTCCTGTCCGTGCTCGCGCTGATCGTGGCCGCGATCGTCTGGGGATTCGGGTCGAACTCGTCGAACCCGCACCTCGCCTCACGAGGCAAGCTCGGCGTGCTCATCTCCTGTGGTGCTGCGGTCATCTGTGGCGCGTCCGTGACTTTGATCAACTTCTTCTGGAACGTCGGACAGCAGGTCTGAGGCCACTCGGTCGCAACCCGTTGGGAACCCCGCGATGAGTGTCTGCGATATCCCCGTCATCTCAACCGTGTGCGATGCCGTCGGCGAAGGCGCGGCTTCGCTGGTATCTGCCCCGTTCGATTGGCTCGCCGCCACAATGGGACAAGCTGCCGCATGGCTCATCGAAGCTATGTGGACGGTCTTCGACAGCACCACTCTTGTCGACGTCCAATCCTCCGGCTACCTCGACGTCTACAACCTGCTCTTCGGCATCGGCGTCTTCATCGTCCTGCTGTTCTTCTGCTTCCAGCTGGTCCTGGGACTCATCCGACGCGAACCCGCTGCGCTTTCCCGCGCCGCGCTCGGAGCTGCCAAAGCAGTACTCGGTTCCTTCGTTGTCGTCACGCTCACCGCGACCGGGCTGGAGATCGTCGACCAACTCTGCGTCGGCATCGTCCAGGCCGCAGGGGAAACAACCGCGACCATGGGCGACAAGATCGCGCTCCTGACCGCAGGCCTCACGACGATCAACATCGCGGCTCCCGGCGTCGGCGCGATCATCACGATCTTCCTCTCAGGACTCATGATCTGCGCGGTCGCCATCGTGTGGTTCTCGCTCCTGATTCGCAAAGCCCTGCTATTGGTGGCCATCGTGCTCGCGCCCATCGCGTTCGCGGGCGCGGCGTGGGACGTCACCCGCGGATGGATCGGGAAATGGGCGGCGTTCGTCGTCGCGCTGATCATCTCGAAGCTCGTGCTCGTCGTCGTGTTCCTCATCGCGATTACCCAGGTGTCCACCCCGATCGAGGCAGACCTCGCGTCCGTGACCGAGCCAATCTCGGGCATCGTACTGCTGTTCATCGCAGCCTTCGCGCCATACATGGTCTACCGGTTCATCTCGTTCTTCGGCTTTGACCTCTACCACGCGATGGGAAGCGAGCAGGAGGCGAAGAACGCTATCAACCGGCCCGTCCCGGTGCCGTCGAAGCCGCAGGGCGATGGGGTCAAGAAAGTCCTCGACGGCGGGTCCGGTGGCGGTCCAAGCACCACTCCCCCCGCGCGCACTGCACCGAGCGCGACGGCGTCGGCTGGCGCCACCCCCAGCGGAACTGCGGCTGGCACGAGTGCGGGCGCTGGAGCTGGTGCCGGAGCTGGTGCCGCGGCCGGGCCCGCTGCAGCCGTCGTCATTGGCGCCGAAGTCGTCGAGGGCGCTGCTACTGCTGGACCGAAGATCGGCCAGGGCATCGGTGGCACCTCCGAGACAGTTGCGGCGAGCGCGGGAGACCGGGGGACTCCGGCACCCGCAGCATCCGCGACCCCTGGGTCGCCTTCCACACCGCAGCCGTCGGCCCCGCGCGCAGATCCCGCTCCGCCCAGTCGGCCGCGACCGCAGCCTCCCCGGAAGGAATGACGCATCATGCCGAATGATCTCGACGACCGACGAGCCGGAGACCTCGTCCCGGTGAAGTTCTCTCGATTGACGCGACGGGGTGTCCTCTTGGGCCTGTCGCTCTCACAGCTGATCGCCCTCGGAATCGGCATCGGCACGCTCGTGTGGGCGTTCTACGCAGGAGGTGGCATCCTCATTGCCTTCTCCGCTCCGGTCTGGGCCGCCGCTGCCTCGGTGGCATGGATCCGTATCGCCGGGCGCGCGATCGTCGAGTGGATCCCCGTCGTCTTCTGGTGGTTGTGGAAGACCACGGGCGGGCAGCTGCTCTATCGTCGACGCGTCGTGAAGCCGCGCTCTGCCGGATCGCTCGCGCTTCCTGGCGACATGTCGCGATTGCGTGAGTACGATGATTCCGCCACCGGTGCCGGGATGGTCCATGACCCGACCGCCGCAACGCTCACGGCGATCGTTTCGGTCTCGCACCCTGCTTTCGTGCTCCTCGACCCTGGTGAGCAGGAACGTCGAGTCAGTTCTTGGGGACGTGTGCTCGCGACCGTGTGCCGGTCCGGTCGAATCTCGATGCTGCAGGTGCTGGAGCGCACCCTGCCCGACTCCGGGACGGGCCTCGCCGAATGGTGGGCCTCGCATGGCACAGCGGATGCATTGTGGGCGTCGACCACGTATGCCGAGCTGATCGAACGGGCCGGGCCTGCCGGAGAACGCCACGCCACCACGCTGTCTCTGTCGCTCGACATGCAGGCGGCGTCGCGGCAGATCCGCACGGCCGGTGGCGGCATCCGCGGTGCCGCTGCCGTGCTTCGCCAAGAGATGTCCACGCTGGTGGCAGCGCTGCGCTCCGCCGACCTCTCGCCGTCTTCATGGCTCTCGTGCGGGGGGATCGCGGTGATCCTGCGCTCCGCATACGACCCCGCAGTCGCAGCGACACTCGAACGCCACGGTGAGCTCGGGCAATCGCTCGCGACCGCGGGACCGGTGGCTGTGAACGAGTCGTGGTCGAGGCTTCGCACTGACTCGGCGTTCCACGCGGTGTTGTGGATCTCGGAATGGCCGCGGTCGATGGTCTACCCGGGCTTCCTCGCGCCGCTGCTGCTGTCGACGGGGATCCAACGGTCGTTCTCGCTGCTGTGCACGCCGATGCGCTCTGATCAGGCGGCACGCGACATCCGGAAGAAGAAGACCGAGTACATCTCGGACGCAGCCCAACGCCAGCGGATCGGCCAGATCGAGGATGCAGCGCAGACGGCGGAGTTCCAGGACGTATTGCAACAGGAAGCCGATCTCACCGCCGGACACGGCGTGCTCCGCTACACGGGGCTCATCTCGGTCTCAGCGCGGACCGCGGACGAGCTCGACGCCGCGGTTGCCGCAATCGAACAGGCCGCGATTCAGGCTTCCTGCGAGACGCGGCTCCTCGTCGGCCAGCAGGCGCAGGCGTTCACCGCGGCGGCGCTGCCCCTCTGCCGCGTTGTGTGACCTCACGCGATGGAGGGAACCAAGGCGCCCGACTCCTCAGCAAGTCGTCGGGTTGGGTATTCGCCTCGTCCGATATGGCGGGATCGCTGGCGCACCTAACCATGGAGTCGCTTACTACCCGGGAGGTCACCGTGCCCACGTTCTATGATCCCGGCGCTGATGCCGGTGAAGCAGCCGAGGCGCTGCGCGGGCTCGCGCATGCGACGCGCACGTGCGAGAACCTGCAAGACGTCTACGGCGTACTCGGCGATGTCCTTTCCGGCGTGCGCTCACTGCGACAAATCCTCGATCAGCTCGCAGCCGCCCATTTCAACTTCCGCTCTCGCGCATTCGATGGCCGCGGCGACCACGCGGCCGGATCGAAGGACGCGCTGGCCGCTGCCGATGACCTTCACCAAGCCGCGACTCTTGTCGACCAAGCCGAAGATCGACTCAACGCCGCAGTATCCGCGGCAAGTCGTGTCGCCTGGCACGATGTCCCTGCGCCCGACAAGACGGCAGTGCAGCGGTGGGTCAGTGTCGTCTTCCTGCAAGGCGAAGAAGCTGACGAGGTGCTCGACATGATCGACGCCGGCGGTGCCGCCGCGGGATTGAACCATTTGAAGAGCTGGGACTTCGGCGACGAGACCACCAGTGCCGCGATGGAGAACGGTTACGTCTACGGCGTGCCGCCGAGCGGTCCGCTCGAGCGCGAGGCGCGCGACGGTGACTACCACCTTGCGTACAGCCACAGCTTCGACCACGTCGCTCTTTACCGACTCCACCATGTCGAGTCGATTGACCTGCTGCCGGAAGACTCTCACGGGCTCGACGCCCGCGCTGCAACGCCACGTCAGCAACGGTCCTCGTGGTTCGAACCTGCCAGCATTACGGCCCTCAAGCAGCAACGGGGTCTGGGACTGTGAACCGGGATGATGCCGAGCGACTCCACACCTCGGTACTGATCTCTCCGGCTTCTGAGAAACGTCGCCTGCGAAAGAAGCGTCGACTAGCCGCTGCGAAAATGCAGACTGATCAGCAGCACGCTGAACGCCAGGAAGCCCGGAAGAAGTACGACGCCGAACTGACCGAACGGCGGGCCACCAAGTATCTCCCTGCCGCCGGTGAGGCTGGTTCCGCGCGGCTCCGATCGCCGGGAAAGTTCCGCTTGCCCCGGCATCAAGACACGTCAGCGACCCTCGCCGGTGCCTATCCTTTTCTTGCCGAACATGGGCTCGGACCCGACGGAGTCTTCGTCGGCCAGGATTTGTACTCCGGTGGATCCTTCGTCTACGACCCGTGGGTGCTGTACGCCCGTGGCGTCATCACCGCTCCGAACGTCGTTCTCGCGGGCATTGTCGGATCTGGCAAGTCCAGCCTGGCCAAGAGCCTCTACACAAGGTCACTTCCGTTCGGACGCCGCGTCTACGTGCCGGGCGATCCGAAGGGCGAGCACACGGCTGTCGCCGAGGCAGTGGGCGGAAGAGCCATCGTGCTCGGGCACGGGCTCGCCGCGCGACTCAATCCGCTCGACGAGGGATACCGGCCCGTAGGCATGAGCGACGTGAGCTGGGCGTCCACGGTTGCTTCCCGTCGCCGGGACTTGATCGGAGCGCTCGCGGAGACGGTGCTCACTCGACAGCTCACGCCGCTGGAACACACTGCGATCGATACCGCGCTGACCGAGGTCATGCGCAGCAACGGCATCCCGGTCCTGCCGATGATTGTCGAACACATCCTCAATCCGACCTCGCATGCCGACCCCGACGGACGGCTCGCCGAGGACGGGCGACTTGTCGGTCACGCTCTCCGACGCCTGGTCGCCGGTGACCTCGCCGGGCTATTCGACGGCCCTTCGACCGTGGCCTTCGATCCGACCCTGCCGATGATCTCCCTCGATCTGTCGCGAGTGACGGAGAACTCGACGCTGACCTCGGTACTCATGACCTGCTCCTCCGCATGGATGGAGTCCGCCCTGCTCGATCCCAGCGGAGGCCAGCGCTGGTGCATCTACGACGAAGCCTGGCGCCTCATGTCCCACCCGGCGCTGCTACGGCGCATGGACGCACACTGGCGACTCGCACGCCACTACGGGATCGCGAACATGCTGATCTTCCACAAACTGACCGACTTGGAGAACGTCGGCGATCAAGGCTCGGCGATGCGCGCCCTCGCAAACAGCTTGTTGGCCAATGCCGAGACGAGGATCATTTACCGGCAGGAATCCGACCAGCTCGGCAGCACCGCGAGAGCACTCGGGCTCACGGGCACAGAGCAGAAGCTGCTTCCGGGCCTCGGGGTCGGCCAAGGACTGTGGCGCATCAAGGACCGATCCTTCGTGTGCCAGCACCAGCTCCATCCAGCCGAGCTGGAACTCTTCGATACAACCGGGCGCATGACCGGCTGACCCGACGCGAGGAGCCGCTCGCGCACCTGCGTGGCATGAGCAATCGCAGCACAGGAGGATTCCTGTCCGAAGCGTTCGTCAATTTTCCACTCGCCAGCATCCGCGTCGACGAAGGCGGTGTGATGCGCGTCACTCATGACGGACGCGACTTCCCGCCTCTGCGCGCAGGCTTCGAATGGAGTCGGGCGCAGTTCGGTGAACTACTCGATGCGCTCTCTGACCACCGCACTCGCACCATCCGCGTCGAAGTACGAGAGCACGACGGTTCCATCTTCACCGACATCATCCACGCCACAAGACACGAGCACACAGACGTCGATTCCCCGGCGCCTGGTGCAACGCGGCGAGCGCGGCATCGTCCGATGCGCCAGCTCTTCGAGGTCCGCGGATCCGGGTTCGTCCCCGGTGAGGACGTCGCCGTTGCACTCTCGATCTCCGGCGCGGAGGGCTCGGCCAATGGGACCGCTCGTGCCGTCATCGATCTGAGCCAGCTGGTTGACCACCGGTCGGAGGTCGTCCTCATCGGCCGGGTCTCGGGCGTCATCATCTCGGAGTTCGTCTCGTCATGAGTACCCCGCATTCGCCAGGCCGGGGCCTCGGAGACGAATTCACCAACGCCCTGATAATCGGGCTCGTCGCGTTGTTCGGCGTCGCCGCGGTCTTTCGTGGCGCCGGGTCCGTGGCTGCCGCGCTCGCTGGAATCGAGCAACCGCGAGTCGGGATCAGTGGCGGCTTCAGTGTCTTGTTCGACCCTACCGATCCCGCCGCGGCGCTCGAGGCGCCGGGGCTCAATGCGGTCCTCTTCTGGGCCGTCGCAGCGCTCATGCTCGTGCTAACCGCCGCTGCATTCGGGTCGGCCTGGGTGATGCTACGACGCCACTCGAACGACATAAATGCTGACCCGCGTCGGCTGCAGGGCACCGCCAGCGTGCACGAGCTCGCGTCCAGCGCATCCACCAAGGCGCTCCTCAGCCGTGCTGGCGCGCTGCGCCCGTCCCTTGACCATCCCAGGCCCGAGGATGTCGGCTATCTGCTCGGGCAATCGCATGGTAAGCAGATCTGGGCGAGCATTGAGGACTCTATCCTGCTGATCGGGCCACCTCGATCTGGCAAGGGTCTGCACATCGTGATCCCGGCGATCCTCGATGCGCCCGGAGCGGTCGTCACGACGTCAACCAGACCCGACAACCTCACCGTGACTCTCAAAGCGCGCCAGCGGATCGGTCCTGTCGCGGTCTTCGACCCCCAGCACCTGGCCGCAGGCATCCCCGCCGGGCTGAGATGGTCACCCATCCGCGGTTGCGACGATCCGCTCACTGCGATGATCCGCGCCACCGGCCTCGCCGCTGCGACCGAGCTTTCTTCCGGCGGTGTTGAAGGCGGAGGGTTCTGGGAAGGCAAGACACGCATCGCCCTCCAGTCGCTCCTGCACGCCGCGGCACTCGATCAGCGAAGCCCGACTGAACTGTTCCGCTGGACCCTCGACCCTGCCGCGGCAGCCGAGGCCGTCGCGATTCTGACGGGCTCGCCGAGAGCCGCGACGGGATGGGCCGAATCGCTGGAGGCGATGCTCGACGCCGATCCGCGCACGCGTGACAGCATCTGGCAGGGCGTATCCCTCGCTCTTGCCGCGCTCGCCGATCCCAGAGTGCTGGATGCCGTCAGCCCGTCCGAAGACGAATATTTCGATCCCGAGCAGTTCATCCTCAACCACGGCACGCTCTACCTGCTCGCGACCGGAGCTGGCGCCGGAAACAGCGCCGCGCTCGTCGCTGCATTCGTCGAAGACCTCGTCGAGACCGCACGTCGGATGGCTGCGCGCTCGCCTGGCGCACGCCTTGATCCACCGCTCCTGCTCGCACTCGACGAGATCGGGAACCTCGCGCCCCTGCCGTCACTTCCCACACTCATGGCTGAAGGCGGCGGCACGGGCATCACAACGATGCCCGTGCTTCAGTCGCTCGCTCAAGCGAGAGACAAGTGGTCGGACAACCAAGCTGCTGCGATCTGGGACGCCAGCATCGCGAAGATCATCCTCGGCGGCGCATCCAATTCACGCGACCTCCAGGACCTCTCCACGTTGATCGGCGAGCGGGACGAGTTCACCGACTCCGTGACCCTCAGCGACTACGGCTCACGCTCCAACCAGCGCTCCGTCCGCCGTGTCCCGATCCTGCCGCCCGACCGCGTCCGCACCCTCCCGTTCGGCACCGGCGCCGTCTTGCTCCGATCGGCTCCACCGATCATCACAGACCTGCATCCATGGCCGAAGCGCGCTGACGGCGAGAAGCTCCGACTCGATCGCGCGGCCGTGGAAGCACTCATGGAGGGCCCCACGACGAATCAGACCGCTCCGGGGAGGAACGCGCACCTACCTGATGCAGTGGCCGAACAAACCCGGCCACCTGACCAGATAGGGAGTTGATCATGTCGATCCACACGCAAGAGTCCGTCTCGGGCTTCGTCGCCTCAGAGCCGCAACTGACGAACTCCACCAGCGGGAACCCGCGCCTCTACTTCCGCTTCGGACAGGAGCACTTTCGTCGCGAAGAGGACGGTACCTTCACACAGTTGGAGACGAGCTACCACCACCTCGTCATGTTCGGACGCTCGGCCGAACGCACATCCGCGAAGTTCGCGAAGGGCGACAACTTCCTCGCCGAGGGATACCAGCGGCCTGTGAGCTACGAGCGCGAAGGCCAGACAGTCGAAAGCGAAGAGTTCGTCGCGAAGCGCATTGGTCATGACACCGCACGCACCCGGTACGACGTCGACCGTTCACCTCGAGGTGCCGACCGGAACCGCGCGGCCAGCGAGCCTAGTCGTGCGTTTGGCCCCCGAGCGCAGCCAGCCGTGAGCAACGCCCCTTCCCTCGGTCGCTGATCCAACGGGAACGTAACCATGAACGACGACAACGCCCTCAACGAGGGCCCCGAGAGCAAGCACGCTGAGCCGTTTGAGCCCGATCTCGTTGCGGAGCCACCGCACCCGATCAACTGGAACCTGCTCACCTCGCACGACCTTAAGCAAGAACTCCTCGAGCTCAACCGCTGGGTGAACTGGCTCCGGCTGGAGTACGGTATCCCGGCGGCAGTGATTCCGCCGCTTTGGCACCGCCATCCAGAGCTGATCTGGGAGCTGTCAGCGCTCCACCTGCACTGGCTCTGCGCCTACGACGCCGAACAAGACGGATCGGCACCGCTGGGCTGGCATCGCGACTTCGCGGATGCTCGCCAGCGTTTACGCGATTGGGTCACGGTCAGTGGCACGCGCCTCGATCGGGACCGTCCGACGCGGCAGACTGTCTGGCCGGGGGAAGACCGCACCGTCGACATCGTCGAGCATGTCATCGCTGACCGAGACGCCGACTTCGTCGAGTTCGTCATCGAACAGGTCCAAGCGCGCCAGGCCGCAGAGGATGCGTTCTTCGCCACCATCGACGAACGCACGGGCGCGATCCCTGACTGAGATCGGTCGGGCGTTCAGGCCGCGACAAGCTCGACGGCTGCGTGCGCCCGCTCGGACACGCGCCTCGCGACGGCCTCGCGACGCCGAGCACGGAGCAGGAGCACCACGGCGACGGGTCCCGCCGCGATGAACTTCATCGCGTTCCACAGGCACAGCAGGATGATGAGGTTCAGCCACCCTGGGGCGCCGTCACTGATCGCCGCGGAACACAGGCTGGCCGCGATCAAGTAAGGCACTGCGAGGAACATCGCAAGAACGCCCCACTTGAGTCCGCAGCGACGTCGGATGCGGCCAAGAACGATGTTCGTCGGTGCGCACCGCTGCAGGACAGCATGGATGAAGATGCTGACCGTCCAGATCGAACGAATCATGATGGGCCTCTCGTCACACGTCGTTCTCCGTCGAGGAAGCAGCATGTGTGTCGAGTGCCCGTGGAGGGCCGCCCCGAAGGGCCTGCAGAGTTGTGAACCTGCTTCGCCTTCCAGGGTACGCCTGCTCTTCAGGAACCAAAAGGGCTGATCCTGCTCACCTTCCTATCGAGATCTCAACGCCCAGGAGGCTGTCATGCCCACGCTCTCGCACCTCGCCAAGGATGAGCGGACTGCCCGTATGGTGCTCGCGCTGATCGACGCTCCCAACGACACCGTGACCGGTGGTCTCCTCATGAGAGTCGGCGCGGTCGAGCTGATCTCCCTCATCGAGCGTGACTCGTCGGTCGCGGGTCTGGATCGGGTGGAGGCCGCGGTATGGCGACATCGCTTGCGATTGACTGCGAACCCTGATCACGTCGCATCGCGCATGGGCTCAGGAGGCGACTACCGGGTGCTGATCCCCGAGGATTCCGAATGGCCAACCGCCCTCAACGATCTCGGGGCACGGACCCCGTACGCGCTTTGGACGCGGGGACGTACTGAACTCCTCACCGCACCGCTCGCCCAGCGCACTACGCTGACGGGTGCACGGGCGGCAACTGGCTATGGTGTTCACGTCGCCGAGGAACTCTCCGGAGACCTCGCGGAGAGCGACAGAGCCCTCGTCGCCGGTGGTGCTTACGGAATCGAGGGATCAGCACACCGCGCGGCACTCATGCACGGAGACAACACAATCGCGGTTCTCGCTTCTGGCCTCGACCGCGCGTACCCCGTCGGTCACGCAGACCTGATCGAGAGCATCGCACACCGGGGGCTTGTGTTCACTGAGGCGCCACCTGCATCCGCTCCCACACGGCAGCGGTTTCTCGATCGTTCACGCATCCTCGCCGCGCTGTCGGGAGCGACCGTCATCGTTGAAGCGGGATTCCGCTCGGACACATTGCAGACGGCGAGAGAGGCTTCAGTCCTCGGACGGTTCGTCGGCGCCGTTCCGGGACCGGTGACGAGCGCTGCCAGCGCCGGTACGAACCGTCTCCTTCAAGACGGTCGTGCCCGTGTCGTCACCTGCGGGTCCGATGTCTTGCGAATGCTCGGGGATGACACGAGCGCCCCCGGGCGGAATGCGATCCGCCCCGGGGCACCTCATGTCGTCTCGCCGAACACTCGAGTGTTGTAGCGGTCACCCCGCCGTCGGGATCTCTACGACGAGACTCCGCCGCAGCTCGTCCGGGTCGACGCGGATGAGTCGTCCGACCCGGTATCCCCGGACAGTGCCGTCGGAGATTCGACGCCGGATCGTCTTGACCGAGACACCCAAGCTCTCAGCCGCGATCGCCAGGGAGACCAATCCGGTGTCGTGCTCCTCGGAGCGAGTTCGAACAGTCATGGCGCTACCTCCCCGTGAGTGGACTCGTATCACTTCACAGGTGGCCGCGGCTGTCCGCTTAGGTCTCCTCATCCTCCTCTATCGCGCGGGCGATGTTCTCGACGACTCGGTCGCTCATTCGATTCGCCAGCTCGCGATCACGGACCATGGTGGCGTGTTGGTACCGCAGCACGATTCGAATATCCGCGTGCCCGCCCCGACGCATCAGCTCAGCGAGCGTCGCACCTTCCTGAGCAAAGATTGTCAGGCCCGTGTGTCGCAGGTCGTGAAAGCGGAAACGATGCGGCAAGCCGTCGACGCCGTCTCGCGCGTCGGCCCAGACGTACCCCCAGCGAGTGTTCGAGAGCGGCATCCTGCCCCTGACGCTCGCCGGAACGACCGGCGCTTTGGCTTCGGCGGCGACATTGTCAGCCAGGTGTTGCTTGAGTCGAGCGGTCATGAGCTTTGGGATGGTGAGCGACCGTTTGCCTGCATCGCTCTTGGTGTCGGTGTAGTCACCAGTGTTGGCGTTCAGCTGACGACGCACATGCAAGATTGCGCTGCCGTCATCGTGCCACTCGATGTCGCGTCGTTGGAGTCCCAGGCACTCCCCGCGACGCAGCTGGCACCAGGCGGCAAGCGGCACCATGATCGCCCACTGCTCGGGAACCGCCCTGTAGAGCGCTTCGACCTGCCTGGGCGCCACGACATCCTCACCTTCGTCGTGGTCAGAATCGTGACGCACCGACTCCTGACGCGGAATGGAGACGCTCGGTGCCGCAGGGATGATCCCGTCACGGGCCGCTTGGCGCAAGATCATCATGAGCACGACCAGCACCGGCCGCGTGATCCCGTTGAATTTCGACTTTGGATTCAATGGCGCAGGGATCCGGTCGAGTCGCTGCGTCATTGCTCGGATGCGGTTCACGTCGATCTCCCTCACCGGAGTGTCGCCGAACTCCGGAATGAGGTAACCGCTGACCTTGCTCTGATACGAGCGGACGGTTGCGATTGCCCGAATCTTGCCGCTGCGATTGCGCTCTGTCTTGATCATCTGCACCCATCGCTCCGAGTACTCCTCGAACCCCATCGACCGCGCTTTCTGAGCAGCGGCCTCGGCGCGATTCTGTGCCGCTACGGCCGCTGGCGGGTTCCACTGGCCGAGCGAGATCTTCGCGTGCACGGCGGCAAGCCATGTCCGCGCGTCCGTCTTCGTGAGGAACGTAAGCGCTTTGTCGCCCTCGGTCCGAGCCGTGTACGTCTCTCCGTCGGGTCCGGGATAGCGCGCTTGCCAGCGGCCAGAGGGGAGCTTGCGCAGGCTGCCCCACGACTCTCGCTTCGATGCACTCATCGTGCCCTCCCGTGGACTCGGACGGACGAGCGTGGACGGTCGTGCCACTCCGTGCCACTCGACGCCCACGAGACCCAGGATCCGCATATTTCCGCAGATCGTGAGGAATTCCGTAGGTCACCTGTGGCACGAAGTGGCACGCCCCCAGCCGCTCGCCAACCCGAAATTTCGGGTGCCGGACTCTCTCGCCTCCATAAGGGAGGTGTGCTCGTGCCACCGGCGTGCCCCACCGAACGGGTATTTCTGGTCATGTCTGTCCTCCTCTGTCATTTCGAAGAGGGCACGAAAGAGGCCCGAACCCGCGAGATTTCGCGGATCCGGGCCTCTGACCAGCTGTTTCGCTGGAACCTCAGAGAGAAGCTCTCAGAAGTCCCAGTCGTCGTCTTCGGTGGCCTCGGCCTTGCCGATGACGTACGACGAGCCCGACCCCGAGAAGAAGTCGTGGTTCTCGTCGGCGTTCGGCGAGAGTGCCGACAGGATCGCCGGGTTCACGTTCGTGACGCTGGAGGGGAACATCGCCTCGTAGCCCAGGTTCATGAGGGCCTTGTTGGCGTTGTAGTGCAGGAACTTCTTCACGTCTTCGGTCAGACCGACACCGTCGTAGAGGTCCTGCGTGTACTGCACCTCGTTGTCGTAGAGCTCGTACATGAGCGAGAACGTGTAGTCCTTGAGCTCATCGCGGCGCTCCTGGGTCTCGTTCTCGAGGCCCTTCTGGAACTTGTAGCCGATGTAGTACCCGTGCACGGCCTCGTCGCGGATGATGAGGCGGATCAGGTCGGCCGTGTTCGTCAGCTTCGCCTTCGAGGACCAATAGATCGGCAGGTAGAAGCCCGAGTAGAAGAGGAACGACTCCAGAAGGGTGGAGGCCACCTTGCGCTTGAGCGGGTCGTCGCCCTGGTAGTAGTCCATGATGATCTGAGCCTTCTTCTGAAGGTTCGGGTTCTCGGTGGACCAGCGGAACGCCTCGTCGATCTCCTTCGTCGACGCGAGGGTCGAGAAGATCGAGGAGTAGCTCTTCGCGTGCACCGACTCCATGAACGCGATGTTCGTGTATACGGCCTCTTCGTGAGGGGTGATCGCGTCGGGGATCAGCGACACCGCGCCCACGGTGCCCTGGATCGTGTCGAGCAACGTGAGACCGGTGAACACCCGCATGGTGAGCAGCTGCTCGTCGGGGGTGAGCGTGTTCCACGACTGCACGTCGTTCGACAGCGGCACCTTCTCGGGCAGCCAGAAGTTGTTCACCAGACGGTTCCAGACCTCGAGGTCCTTGTCGTCCTGGATGCGGTTCCAGTTGATCGCCTGCACGCTGGAGACCAGCTTGAGTCTTTCGGGAGTCATTTCTTCGTCGTTTCTCGGGTTTCAGCCGCGTTCTCGGGTCGACAGTTTGTCAGGTCAGAGCATGCACGAGACGCACTCGGCCATGTCGGTGCCCTCGAGCGCCAGCTGACGCAGACGGATGTAGTAGATCGTCTTGATGCCCTTGCGCCATGCGTAGATCTGCGCCTTGTTGATGTCACGCGTGGTGGCGGTGTCCTTGAAGAACAGGGTCAGAGACAGACCCTGGTCGACGTGCTGCGTGGCGGCCGCATAGGTGTCGATGACCTTCTCGTAGCCGATCTCGTACGCGTCCTGGTAGTACTCCAGGTTGTCGTTCGTCATGAACGCCGCCGGGTAGTAGACGCGACCGAGCTTGCCTTCCTTGCGGATCTCGATCTTCGACGCGATCGGGTGGATCGACGACGTGGAGTTGTTGATGTACGAGATCGAGCCGGTCGGCGGGACGGCCTGAAGGTTCTGGTTGTAGATGCCGTGCTTCTGGATCGACGCCTTCAGCTCGGCCCAGTCGTCCTGGGTCGGGATGTGCTTGCCGGCGAAGAGCTCCTTGACCTTCTCGGTCGCGGGAACCCACGCCTGGTCGATGTACTTGTCGAAGAACTCCCCCGACGCATACTTCGAGTCCTCGAACCCGTCGAACGTCGTGCCGCGCTCGATCGCGAGGTTGTTGGACGCCCGCAGGGCGTGGAACAGCACCGTGTAGAAGTAGATGTTCGTGAAGTCGATGCCCTCTTCGGAGCCGTAGTACACATGCTCGCGGGCAAGGTATCCGTGCAGGTTCATCTGGCCGAGGCCGATCGCGTGCGAGCGGTCGTTGCCGTCCTCGATCGACCGCACCGAGCCGATGTGGCTCTGGTCGCTCACCGCGGTGAGGGCGCGGATCGCCGTCTCGACGGTCTGCCCCAGGTCATCGGCATCCATCGACAGCGCGATGTTCATCGAGCCGAGGTTGCAGGAGATGTCCTTGCCGATGTTGTCGTACGACAGGTCGTCGTTGTACGTGGTCGGCGTGTTCACCTGCAGGATCTCGCTGCAGAGGTTGGACATGTTGATCCGACCCTTGATCGGGTTGGCCTTGTTCACCGTGTCTTCGAACATGACGTACGGGTAGCCGGACTCGAACTGGATCTCGGCGACGGTCTGGAAGAACTCGCGCGCGTTGATCTTGGTCTTCTTGATGCGCGGGTCGTCGACCATCTCGCGGTACTTCTCGGTGACCGAGATGTCGCCGAACGGAACGCCGTAGACCTTCTCGACGTCGTACGGCGAGAACAGGTACATGTCCTCGTCGTTCTTGGCGAGTTCGAAAGTGATGTCCGGAACCACGACGCCCAGCGACAGCGTCTTGATGCGGATCTTCTCATCGGCGTTCTCGCGCTTGGTGTCGAGGAAGCGCATGATGTCGGGGTGGTGGGCGTTGAGGTACACCGCACCGGCGCCCTGACGCGCACCGAGCTGGTTGGCGTAGCTGAAGCTGTCTTCGAGGAGCTTCATCACGGGGATGATGCCGGAGGACTGGTTCTCGATCTGCTTGATCGGCGCACCCGACTCGCGGATGTTCGACAGCAGCAGGGCGACGCCGCCGCCGCGCTTGGAGAGCTGCAGGGCCGAGTTGATGCCGCGGGCGATCGACTCCATGTTGTCTTCGATGCGCAGCAGGAAGCAGCTGACGAGTTCGCCGCGCTGCGCCTTGCCGGCGTTGAGGAATGTCGGGGTGGCCGGCTGGAAGCGACCGGAGATGATCTCCTCGACGAGCGCGACCGCGAGCTTCTCATCGCCGTCGGCGAGGCCGAGGGCGGTCATCACGACGCGGTCCTCGAAGCGCTCGAGGTAGCGCTTGCCGTCGAACGTCTTCAGCGTGTAGCTCGTGTAGTACTTGAACGCGCCGAGGAACGTCTCGAAACGGAACTTCTTGCCGTACGCGAGGTCGTTGAGCTTCTGGATGAACTCCATCGAGTACTTCTCGATGACGGCGCCTTCGTAGTACTCCTTCTCCACGAGGTAGTCCAGACGCTCCTTGAGCGAGTGGAAGAACACCGTGTTCTGGTTCACGTGCTGCAGGAAGTACTCCCGCGCGGCGCGCTTGTCGGCGTCGAACTGGATCTTCCCGTTCGCGTCGTACAGGTTGAGCATCGCGTTGAGGGCGTGATAGTCGAGACCCTCGTAAGAGGGGTTCGCCTTGAATGCCACTGTCTCGGTCACTGAAGCTGCCACCGTCGTTCCAATCCGTCGCTCACGCGATCCACATCGTCTTGTGTGCCGAAGATCTCGAGCCGATACAAGTGAGGCACGTTGCACTTGCGGCTGATGATGTCACCGGCGAGGCAGAAGGCGTCGCCGAAGTTGGTGTTGCCCGCGGAGATCACGCCGCGGATGTGGCGCCGGTTGCGCTCATCGTTGAGGAACCGGATCACCTGTTTCGGAACTGCGCCTTTCTCGACGCCGCGCCCCGCTCCCCCGCCGTAGGTGGGGGTGACCAGCACGAAGGGCTCGTCGATGACGAGGTCTTCTTCGTGTCGGTGGAGGGGGATGCGTCGGGACGGGAGTCCGAGCTTCTCGATGAACCGCGCGGTGTTACCCGAGACGCTCGAGAAGTAGATCAGGAGCGGCGCTGCGGTCGCGACGGCGCTCATGCGGCGTCACGCCAGACGGGAGGCGAGTTCGTCGATCTTGTCGGGACGGAAACCCGACCAGTGACCCTCGTCGGTGACGACGACGGGTGCCTGCATGTAACCGAGCGCCTTGACCTGCTCGAGCGCCGTCGGGTCTTCCGACAGGTCGAGGATCTCGTACTCGATGCCCTTGGCATCGAGGGCACGGTAGGTGGCGTTGCACTGAACGCAGGAAGGCTTTGTGTAGACCGTGATCGACATCTTTTTCGTAACCCCTCAAATCTCTGGCCCGCTTCTCATCAGGCTGTTTCCCGGTAGACCCCCTGCCGGGACTTCAATACTACATATGGGGACCGACATTGGGGGCGACCACAAGGGGTAGTAGTTACATCCGTGTAGTTATCCACCGTTCTCTACAGATACAACACAGGTTCTCCACCGTTTCTTCCACAGGCCGAGCCCTCGTCCGGAGGCACTCGAACCGCGTGAAATCGCGGCTGGGAAGCCCCTGTGAGCGATCCATCCACAGGGGGGACGTTACGACGCCCCACCGACATTCGGATTCCTGTGGAAATCGACCTTCGGCGTGTCGCGGGCGTGTCGCGGATCGACCTCTTCGGCGGCCGACCCCGCGGCCCGGTACCGTGGTCTGGTGGCGGGATATCGGGATCTTCTTCGCACGCCGGGAGTGGCGCGCATGATCGCTGCTCAGCTGACCGCGCGCTTCCCCAACGGAATGATGTCGCTGGCGATCCTGCTGCACGTCGAGCAGCAGACCGGGTCGTACGGATCGGCAGGCCTGGTCCTCGCCGCGACCAGTGTGGGCCAGGCGATCGCCGGTCCCATCACGAGCCGTTGGATGGGCGTCTGGGGCATGCGACGTGTGCTCACGCTCACGCTGTCGGTGTGCGTCGTGGCGGTGCTGTGCCTCGCACTGCTGCCGCTCGAGGTACCGGGCTACATGGCTCTCGGCATGGTCGCCGGACTCTCCACCCCGCCCGTCCAGGCCGCGGTGCGCACCATCTATCCGAAGCTCGTCAACTCCTCGAACCTCACGCCGCTGTTCTCCCTCGACGCGTCGCTGCAGGAGATCATCTGGGTGCTGGCCCCCGTCGTGATCACGCTCGTCTCGACCCAGATCGGCACGCCGGAGGGCCTGCTGCTGGTGGCGATCATCCTCGTCGGCGGCGGCGCCTGGTTCATCCTCTCCCCAGAGGTCGGACGGGTCCGCATCCCCCGGAGCCGCAACGCTCTGGGCAAGGTCGTGCTCAAGCCGCCCGTACTGCTGGCGACCGTGATCGGCTTCCTCCTGATCGGAGCCTGTGCGGCTGTGGAGGTGGGAGTCGTCGCGACGTTCGAGCACGGAAGCCTCGCGGCCGGTCTCGTGCTCGCCGTGTTCTCGGCGGGAAGCCTCGCCGGCGGTCTGGCCTTCGGTCACATCCCCATCGGGCCGTGGGCCATGGCGCGCCGTCTGCTGATCGTCACGATCGGCCTCGGCCTGACGATGGTCATGCTCAACGTGTTCTGGCTCGGCGGCACCCTGATCCTCGCCGGCATCGGCATCGCTCCGGCTCTCGCCGTGCTCTTCGCGATCACCTCGGCCAGTGTGAAGTTCAGCGAGACCGCTGAGGCCTTCGGCTGGGCCGGCACCGGCCAGCTCATCGGCGCCGCCGCCGGATCCGCGGTCGCCGGCTTCCTCGTCGATGTCGGCGACTGGCGCGGCGCCTACCTCGCCGCCACGATCTTCGCCGCGGTGGGACTGCTCGTGGCCGTCGTCTTCGTCCGTTCCTTCCCTGATCTGCGTCACCGCGACGCGAGCCCGCATCCCGACACCGAACCCCTGGCGGTCACCCCCTCATGAGCTCCCCCATTTCTTCGACCTCTGCCCCCGAGATCGTCTGCATCGGCGAGACCATGGCGCTGATCACTCCGACGGATGCCCCGCTCGCCGACGCCGCGCAGGCGTCGATCGGCCTGGCCGGCGCCGAGTCCAACGTGGCCGCCGGCGTCGCCTCCTCCGGACACCGGGTCGCCTGGGCGTCGCGGCTGGGCGCCGACCCGCTCGGCGACAGGGTCGCCTTCGAGCTCGAGCGGCGGGGTGTGGAGTTGTGGGTCGAGCGCGACGATGCCGCGCCCACCGGAGTGATGTTCAAGGACCCGGGCGCCGAATCCTCCTCCGTCTACTACTACCGTCGGGGATCCGCTGCCTCCCGCATGGAACCGGGGTTCCTGACCGCGCGGCGTCTCGACGGGGTGCGGATCGTGCACACCACCGGGATCACCCCCGCGCTGTCCGCGTCGTGCCGCGAGACGGTCGACCAGCTCTTCTCCGACGCCCGCACCGCGGGAGCCCTCGTGTCGTTCGACGTGAACGACCGGCGTCCGCTGTGGAGCAGGGAGGATGCCGCAGAGACGCTCGCCCGCCTGGCCGACACCGCGGACATCTCCTTCGTCGGCCGAGACGAGGCTGAACGCATCTGGGGTACCGCGACACCCGCCGAGATCCGCGCCTTCCTCCCGAACTGCGCGCTGCTGGTCGTCAAGGACGGCGATGTCGGCGCCACTGCCTTCCATGGCGACGACGAGCCGATCTTCGTGCCCGCTCCCGTGGTCGACGTCGTCGAGCCGGTCGGCGCGGGAGATGCGTTCGCATCCGGCTTCCTGGCGGCGACCCTCGACGGAGCCGACCTCGCCGCGCGCCTCTCCGCCGGCCACGCGGCCGCGGAGCGCGTGCTGACGATCGCCGCCGACCTCCCACCGCTGGTGCCGCTCGCCTGATGCGGCTCGGGTGATCCCGGCCGCCTGAACACCACCGGTCGTAGGCTGGTGCCATGCCCGCCCCGCTCACCCTGCCCCGTATCTCGTGGGGCTCCCCGTCGGCATCCCGTCGCGCTCTCCTCGTCCACGGTCTCGGTTCCTCCGGAGCACTGATGTGGCGTCTCGGAGACGCTCTCGCCGCAGCGGGATGGCACGCGACCGCCGTCGACCTGCGGGGTCACGGCGATGCACCGCGCGCTCTCGACTACTCGGTGGCCGCGTACGGTGCCGATCTCGCCGCCACCCTCCCGGACGGCGGCGGCGCGTGGGACGCGGTCATCGGCCATTCGCTCGGCGGCGCATCCAGCACGGTCGCGGCGGCATCGACCCCGGAATGGACTCGACGGCTGGTGCTGATCGACCCCGCGATCCATGTGGGCGGGCGCGATGCGGCGATCGTGCGACGGAGCCAGGAGCGCGCATTCGCCGACACCCGCCTCGAAGTGGTGCAGGCGGAGCATCCGCACTGGCATCCGCAGGATCAGGAGCTCAAGGTCGACGCGGTGCTGCGTGCGAGCGCGTGGGCGGTGGAGCAGACCAGTACCCAGAATCAGCCCTGGGACGTACGGGCAGAGGCTGCGCGTCTGACCGTGCCCACGCATGTGATCGGCGCCGACCCCGCGGTCTACAGCATCTTCACGGGAGAACTCGCCGACGAGGTCCTCGCGGCGAACCCCCTGATCACCCTCTCCGTCGTCGAGGGTGCAGGACACTCCCTGCACCGCGACCGCCCGGAGGAATCCGTCCGTCAGCTTCTGGAGGCTCTGGCATGACATTCGACCCTGCGACGCTCCTGCCCGACGACCTTCTCGAGCGCATCCGCGAGCGCGCACCGATCCACGACCGCGAGAACACCTTCCCCCAGCAGGACCTCGACGAGTTGCGCGCGGCCGGCTACCTGTCGATCCTGGTGCCGAAGGAGCGCGGAGGGGCGGGGCTCGGACTCGCCGAGGCCGCGATCCTGCAGCAGCGTCTCGCCGGTGCCGCGCCGGCGACGGCGCTGGCCATCAACATGCATCTCGTGTGGACCGGCGTGGCGAAGGTCTTCTCCGACAGAGGCGTCCCCGGCCTCGAGTTCGTGCAGGACGGCGCTGCGGCAGGCGAGGTCTTCGCCTTCGGCATCAGCGAGGGCGGCAACGACCTGGTGCTGTTCGGCAGCGACACCGCGGCCGTGCCCGACGGCGACGGCGGCTACGCGTTCACCGGGACCAAGATCTTCACCTCCCTCGCTCCGGTCTGGACGCGGCTGGGGCTGCACGGCCTCGACACCACCAGCCCCGATGGGCCGAAGCTCGTGTTCGCCTTCGTGGAGCGGACGCACGCCGTCACGACGTCCGACGACTGGGACACCCTCGGCATGCGGGGCACGCAGAGCCGCACCACCCGGCTGAACGGCGCCGTGGCCGATGCCGCGCACGTGGTGCGGCGCATCGACCCCGGGCCCAGCCCCGATCCGATCGTGTTCGGCATCTTCTCGGTGTTCGAGATCCTGCTCGCCTCCGTCTACACCGGCATCGCCCGGAGAGCGCTCGAGCTGGCCGTGACGACGGCGCAGAAGCGGCACTCGAAGAAGACCGGCCTCGCCTACAGCCAGGACCCCGACATCCGCTGGCGCATCGCCGACATGGCCATCGCCTACGACGCCCTGCCGCCGCAGATCGCCTCCCTCGCCCGTGATGTGGACGACGGCGTCGATCACGGCGCGCGCTGGTTCCCGCAGCTCTCCGGCGTCAAGCACCGGGCGATCACGATGGCCAAGCACGTGGTCGACGAGGCGATGCTCGTGGCCGGCGGCGGGTCGTACTTCTCCGCCAACGAGCTCTCGCGTCTCTACCGTGACGTGCTGGCCGGGGCGTTCCACCCCTCCGACCCCGAATCCGCGCATTCGACGGCGGCGAACGCCTGGCTGGGTCCGCTCGAGAGCTGAATTTCCTGCCGATTCCGCTGGACGAATCGCCAGATTCTGCGAAATCGGTTGCCGAGCGCATTGCGGAGTGCGAAGATCGCACCATGAGTCCGGCGAAGAAGCACCCTTCCCTCGATGCGGTCTCGAAGACGATCGTCGAGCTGCTCCAAGAGGACGGCCGTCGTTCGTATTCGGAGATCGGCCGCACCGTCGGGATGAGCGAAGCCGCGGTGCGCCAGAGGGTGCAGCGGCTCACCGAGTCGGGTGTGATGCAGATCGTCGCCGTCACCGACCCGATGCAGCTGGGCTTCCACCGCCAGGCCATGATCGGCGTCCGCGTGTCCGGCGACGCGCGCCGTGTCGCCGAGGCCATCGCCGCGATCGAGTCCGTCGACTACGTGGTCATCACGGTCGGCTCGTTCGACGTCCTCGCCGAGGTCGTCTGCGAGGACGACGACGACCTGCTCGCGCTGATCAACGACGTCATCCGCCCGATCGATGGCGTCCTCTCCACCGAAACCTTCATCTACGCCAAGCTGCAGAAGCAGCTCTACAACTGGGGGACCAGATGAGCACCGCACGCACCATCCCTTCCGAGTCCGCACTGCAGACGATGGCGAAGGACCATCTCTGGATGCACTTCACCCGGCAGTCGACGATGGCGGAGTCGGGTGTGCCCATCATCGTCAAGGGAGACGGGCATCGTATCTGGGATGCCAAGGGCAAGGAGTACTTCGACGGCCTGGCCGGACTCTTCGTCGTGAACGCCGGCCACGGTCGGCGTCGGCTGGCCGAGGCCGCGGCGGCGCAGGCCTCCGAGCTGGCTTTCTTCCCCCTCTGGTCGTATGCGCACCCGGCAGCGATCGAGCTGGCCGACCGTCTCGCCGACGAGGCTCCGGGCGACCTCAACAAGGTCTTCTTCTCCACCGGGGGCGGCGAGGCGGTCGAGACCGCATTTAAGCTCGCGAAGCACTACTGGAAGCTGCAGGGCAAGCCCGCCAAGCACAAGGTGATCTCCCGCGCCGTCGCGTATCACGGCACCCCGCAGGGCGCGCTGGCGATCACGGGCATCCCGGCGATGAAGTCGATGTTCGAGCCCGTCACCCCCGGCGGCTTCCGCGTGCCCAACACCAACTTCTACCGCGCGGCCGAGATGGGTGGACCCGCCGACGACCTCGAGGCGTTCGGACGCTGGGCGGCCGACCGCATCGAGGAGATGATCCTCTTCGAAGGCGCTGACACCGTGGCCGCCGTGTTCCTCGAGCCGGTGCAGAACTCCGGCGGATGCTTCCCGCCCCCTCCCGGCTACTTCGCCCGCGTCCGCGAGATCTGCGACCGCCACGACGTGCTGCTCGTCTCGGACGAGGTCATCTGCGCCTTCGGCCGCCTCGGTCACACCTTCGCCTGCACGGGCCTGGGCTACGTGCCCGACATGATCACGTGCGCCAAGGGCATGACGAGCGGCTACTCCCCCATCGGCGCGACCATCGTCAGCGACCGTATCTACGAGCCCTTCTCGAAGGGCGATCTGTCCTTCCCGCACGGCTACACGTTCGGCGGACACCCGGTGTCGGCCGCTGTCGCTCTGGAGAACCTGGCGATCTTCGATGAGGAGGGGCTGAACGCGCACGTGCGCGAGAATTCCCCGCTGTTCCGCACCGAGCTCGAGAAGCTGCTCGACCTGCCGCTGGTGGGCGACGTGCGGGGCGACGGCTACTTCTTCGGCATCGAGCTCGTGAAGGACAAGTCGACCAAGGAGACCTTCGACGACGACGAGTCCGAGCGGCTGCTGCGCGGCTTCCTCTCCCCCGCCCTGTTCGAGGCCGGTCTGTATTGCCGCGCCGACGACCGCGGCGACCCCGTGATCCAGCTCGCGCCGCCGCTCACCGTCGGGCCTTCGGAATTCCGCGAGATCGAGCAGATCCTGCGCGACGTGCTGATACGCGCGCAGTCGGTGCTCTGACCCTCGCGCGCACCGATCGGGCCGATACGGGTCAGGCCACCGGCACCGCGCTCCGCTTCGCCAGCAGCGCGAGGTGGAGCGCGGCGAGCGTCTCCCCGTCGTCGAGGTCGACGTCGAGCAGATCACCGATCAGGGTGAGCCGCTGGTAGAAGACGGATCTCGAGAGGTGGCTCGCGGCCGCCGCCGCGGAGCGATTTCCGGGGTGGGTGACGAGCGCCGCGAGCACGTCGAGCAGGTCTCCGCGCCGGTCGCGGTCGTACGCCACGACCGGGGCGAGCATCCGCTCGCTGTGCGCGAGCAGGCGCTGATCGTCACGCAACGAGGCGACGAAGCGCTCGAGCGGACGGTCGTCGACGCGTCGCACGCGCGGGCCGGATTCGGAGCGGTCGCTCGCCGCGAGGTCTCTCGCCGCGCGCAATGAGGCGAGCAGCCCCAGGACATCTTCGGCGGGAGGGCCGACGAAGACCGTGCGCGCGGGCCCGGCGATGCGCACGGCGAGAGCATCGGTGAGCAGCGCGGACTCGGGGAGCGATAGCAGGGCGACGTCATCCTCTCCCACGCGGGCGGCGACCACGGCGGCCCCGGCCTGCCGAGCCCGGTAGGCGAGCTCGGCCGCCGACTCCGCCCCGCGGGCGACGAAGCCGTGGCAATGCCGACCCGAAAGAGCGAACCCGCCCGAAGCCAGACGGGCGGCGATGTCGGCCGGGTTCGCGAACCGCGCGCCGAGCAGATCGTCGATGATGCCCCGCTGCGCGAGCAGCGACCACTCGGTGTCGCCCCCGTCCGCCAGGCAGCCGAAGGCCAGTGCCGTCGCCCCCTGTTCGAGCACCGTGTGCCGGCCCGCCGGGTGCACGGGGCCCGGAAGGGCGAGCAGGGTTCCCCACCGCACCCCCCGCGCCTGCACCGGGATGCGATCGGCCGCGTCGAGCTGTCCGAGCGCCTGCGCGACCGGCATCCGCAGGGTCTCGAGCGCGATCACCTCGTGCGCGAGGTTCTCCAACACGACGGGCGCGCCGAGCGCTCTCGCGGTCTCGGCGACGACGACGTCGGCCGGAGCGCCCTGCAGGCTCAGCGCAGTGAAGAGCTCGTGCAGGCGCTGGCGTTCGTGCAGCGCATCCGTCTGAGCGGCGATGAGCGATCTGTGCACCGACTCCGTCACCGCGACGAACTTGATCTCGCTGGTCAGGGCGATCAGGGCGAGACCGACGTCCCGGCACACCTCGGTCACGGCATCGGGGATCTGCGATTGGCCGGACCCGAGCTCCACGACGATGCCCGCGATCCCCGCACGGTGCAGGGCTCTCGCGAAGTCGCGCAGCTCGTCCGGAGCCGTCGGCCATCCCGCCCCGGTGCTGAGCAGCAGCTCGCCGCCGTCGAGCAGTCGGGCGACTCCTGCGCTGTCGGAGACATGCACCCAGCGCACGTCGGCATCGAGAGCGGCGCCGCCCACGACCACGTCCGGTGCGCCCGCCTGCAGCACCGGATCGGCGAGAACGTCGGCCACCGTGAGCACACCCCCTGCCCGACTCGGACGATCTGTCCGATGCGGGCTCAAGTCCTGACGTTCTGACACCACTCGACGCTCTTCCGCTCTGTGATCATTGAGGAACATCAGCGTATCGAACGTTCAGTCAGAGTGTTCGAATCCGTATTCTTCAGCCTCGGAGGAACATCGTGGACATCGTCCGTCACGTCATCAACGGAGTGGAGGCCGCAGAAGCGGCCCGCACCGGCCAGGTCTTCGACCCCGCCACCGGCCAGGTGTCGAAGCAGGTCGCATTCGCCTCGACCGCCGAGGTCGACTCCGCCATCGCCGCGGCGGCGGCCGCGCTCCCCGCCTGGCGCGAGACGAGCCTGATCAAGCGCGCCGACGTCTTCTTCCGCTTGCGGCAGCTGCTCAAGGAGCGCACACCCGAACTCGCCGCGATCGTCACCTCCGAGCACGGCAAGGTGCTCTCGGACGCTGCCGGCGAGGTGTCGCGCGGCATCGAGAACGTCGAGTTCGCGGCGGGACTCGTGCATCTGCTCAAGGGTGAACGCAGCGAGCAGGTGTCGCGCGGTGTCGACGTGCACTCGGTCAAGCAGCCGGTCGGTGTCGTCGCGGCGATCACACCGTTCAACTTCCCGGTCATGGTGCCGTTGTGGATGGTCGCCTCGGCGATCGCCTGCGGGAACACGGTCGTCCTCAAGCCGAGCGAGAAGGATCCGTCGGCTTCCGTGTGGCTCGCGAAGCTCTTCGCCGAGGCCGGGCTGCCGGACGGCGTGCTCAACGTGGTCCACGGCGACAAGGAGGCCGTCGACGCGATCCTGGAGTCGCCCCGGGTCGATGCCGTGAGCTTCGTCGGCTCGACCCCCATCGCCCGCTCGATCTACCAGCGCGCCTCGGCCGCCGGCAAGCGGGTGCAGGCGCTCGGCGGCGCGAAGAACCACATGGTCGTCATGCCCGATGCCGACATCGACGCGGCTGCCGACGCAGCGGTCTCCGCCGCCTACGGCTCCGCCGGCGAGCGCTGCATGGCCGTCTCGGTGCTGGTCGCCGTCGGCGACATCGCCGATGACCTCGTCACCGCGATCGCCGATCGCATCGGCGGCCTCACGATCGGTGCCGGCACGGATGCCGCGAGCGAGATGGGTCCGCTCATCACCCGCGAGCACCGCGACAAGGTCGCCTCGTACGTGACGGGCGCCGAGGGCGAGGGCGCGAAGGTCGTCGTCGACGGCACGCAGAAGCAGTTCGACTCGGAGGGCTTCTTCCTGGGCGTCAGCTTGATCGACGAGGTCGCGCCCGGCATGAAGGTCTACGACGACGAGATCTTCGGCCCGGTGCTGTCGGTCGTGCGCGTCGAGACCTACGCCGAGGCGGTCGAGCTGGTCAACGCCAACGCCTACGGCAACGGCACCGCGATCTTCACGCGCGACGGCGGCACGGCCCGGCAGTACGAGTTCGACATCGAGGTCGGCATGGTCGGCGTCAACGTGCCGATCCCGGTGCCGATCGGCGCCTACTCGTTCGGCGGATGGAAGGACTCGCTGTTCGGAGACTCCCACATCTACGGTCCCGAGTCGGTGCACTTCTACACACGCTCCAAGGTCGTCACCACCCGGTGGCCCGACCACACGCCCTCCCAGGTCGACCTGGGCTTCCCGAGCAACCACTGACGAGGAGCGACCACGATGATTAACTTCACCGACCGCCACGGCGTCTCGCACCCGCTCCCCGCGCCCGAGGCCGAAGCGCAGGTGCGTGCGGACGACCGCGGCCACGTGTTCCATTCCTGGAGCGCGCAGGGCCTGATCGATCCGCTTCCCGTCGCCGCGGGCGAGGGCTCGACGTTCTGGGACTACCAGGGCAACGCGTACCTCGACTTCTCGAGCCAGCTCGTGAACCTGAACCTGGGGCACCAGCATCCCGACCTGGTTGCGGCGATCCAACAGCAGGCCGGGCGTCTCGCGACGATCCAGCCCGCGATCGCCAACGACGTGCGCGGGGAACTCGCGCGTCTGATCGCCGAGGTCGCGCCGGAAGGTCTTGAGAAGGTGTTCTTCACCAACGGCGGCGCCGAGGCCAACGAGTATGCGGTGCGCATGGCCCGCCAGTTCACCGGCCGTCGCAAGGTGCTGTCGATGTACCGCAGCTACCACGGCTCCACATCGACCGCGATCTCGCTCACCGGCGACCCGCGGCGTTGGGCGAACGACACCGTCGACTCCGGCGCCGTGCGCTTCTTCGGACCGTACCTGTACCGCTCGCCGTTCCACGCCGAGACCCCGGAGCAGGAGTCCGAACGAGCACTCGCGCATCTCGAGCAGACGATCCAGCTCGAGGGACCGCAGACGATCGCGGCGATCATCATCGAGACGGTCGTCGGCACCAACGGCGTGCTGGTGCCGCCGCCCGGATATCTGCAGGGCGTGCGCGCGCTGTGCGACCGCTACGGCATCGTCTACATCGCCGACGAGGTCATGGTGGGATTCGGGCGACTGGGCGAATGGTTCGGCATCGACGCGTTCGACGCCAGCCCCGACCTGATCACCTTCGCGAAGGGCGTGAACTCGGGCTACGTGCCCCTCGGCGGCGTGGTGATCTCCGACCGCATCGCCAGCGCCTTCGACACGATGCCCTTCGCCGGCGGGCTGACCTACTCGGGGCACCCGTTGGCCTGTGCGGCGGGCGTCGCGACGTTCGAGGTGTTCCGTCGCGACGGCATCCTCGAGCGCGTGCGCGACCTCGGCGAACGCGTGGTCGGTCCGACCGTGCGCTCCTGGGCCGAGAAGCACCCGAGCGTCGGGGATGTGCGCGGTCTCGGACTGTTCTGGGCGGTCGAGCTGGTCCGTGACCAGGCGACGCGCGAGCCCCTCGTGCCGTTCAACGCCTCCGGCGCGGATGCCGCTCCGATGGGCGCCTTCGCCGCTGCCGCCAAGAAGGCCGGTGTCTGGCCGTTCACGCATTTCAACCGCATGCACGTGGCCCCGCCGCTGGTGATCAGCGAAGAAGACCTGGTGCGCGGACTCACCGTGCTCGACGAAGCGCTCTCCGTGGCCGACGAGGCCGCCGCAGGCTGACGCGAGAACACGGGTTTCAGATGACGACCTTCGACCCTCGTACTACGAGCCCGACTACAGCCCTCGCTACGACCCACGCGAACCTCAACGAGGGCACTAGCCGCTAGTCCGGAACAGCGGAGGGGTGAGCGCAGCCGCTCTCACCCCTTCTCGTTTGTCACTTCATGTTTGTTGACGCCTCAGAGCCGCGATAAGGGCTCTGGAGAATCTTCTTTCTACAAGATAGAGCGCCGTCATCATGAGCAGCAAGATCGCTGCAGCGATCGCGCTCAGCATTGGAGGGTCATTCCAGAAAACGATAGCTGCGACCAGCGCGAGGACAGGCGCCACCCAGCTGATGATGAGAAGACTGCGCTTCCGTTTCGCCATAGGGCCAAGTTCATTGAGAGAGACCATGGTTGAAGCTCCTTATCTCCTTACGGTCCTGTACACCAGATGTGACCCGCCCAGGTCCAGTACACCCAGATGCCCTTACCGGCCTGGTTGCAAAGCCCCAGCCCCACGTTGTAGAGAGCTACCGGGCCAACAAATCCTGGAATCAGTGCGTACAGGATGGACGCAGTTTGACTGATCGAGACCTTGTTCGCGGGGATCCACGTTTTCCCTCCCCACCAATAGGTCGGATCGGCGACGACCGGATAGGCCACATCGCGGGCAGTGTGTTCAACGACCTGCACGAGCTGAGTGCCATCAACTTCGTATCGAGTCGGAACTGCAGCGCCGTTCGCATCGACCGCCCATGGCACATTCGTTGTGAGCACCGTGATGCCATCTCGATCCGCAACCACCGCTGATCCGTCCTCGACCAACATCACCGAACCGCCGACAGGAACGTCGATTCCGTAGGCGAAGCGCTCGGGAGCTTTCCGGCAAGAGCCCGCTCAACGTCTGCCACCGAAACCGTGTCAACATCCTCGGACGCATATGCCGGACCCACCCACGTACAGATCAGAGCCACGGAGGCCACCACCGCCCCAGCCGAAACCTTTGTTCGATATCTCACTGTGTTTCTCCGATCACTCGACCCGCCGCGCGCACAAGCATCCCGCACTCCAGCAGAACCTGTCTGTCCACCATTCGGGGGACGGACCAGCGAAACCCGCACCACATCGCGAAGAGCGACCGATATACGATTAGGCGGCAAACTCCACTCTCACGTCGATGTGTTCGACTGGTGGCTTCCCGAGGTCTACGCCGGCCCCACCTTTCGCACGCAGATCGTTGTGCGTCCGGCGGCCGCCGAGGAGATCGCAACGCACCAGGTCTGGGGGGCGGTTAGCGACCGAGGGGCCCTGAGCTACTCCCCCCGATTCCCCTCGGCGTAATTGTCGGTGTGGTGTCATTCAGTCGCCCACGGAGTCGAACACCCGCTCTCCCCCGACCCAGGTGCCGCGCACCTCGGTCAGGCCGATCTCCTCCGCGGGATGCTCGAACGGATCCCGGTCGAGCAGGGCGAGGTCGGCCCGCATCCCCACCGCGATCGTCCCGGTGTCGTCGAGGTGGTTCACCCGCGCCGATCCCGCCGTGTAGGCGACGAGGGCCGTGGCGAGGTCGATCGCCTGCTCCGGGAGGAACGGTTCGTAGTCGCCCTCCCACTCGGTCGGCGCGGAACGGCGGTTGACGGCCACGTGGATCGCCGCCATCGGGTTCGGCGTGCTCACCGACCAGTCGCTGCCCGCCGCGAGCGCGGCGCCGGAACGCAACAGGTCGCCGAACGGGTACTGCCACGCGCTGCGCTGCGCCCCGAGGAACGGGATGGTGAGGTCGACCATCTGCGGCTCGAGCGTCGCCCACAGCATCTGCATGTTGGCGGTGACGTCGAGGGCCCGGAACCGTGGGATGTCGTCAGGGTGCACGACCTGGATGTGGGAGATGTGGTGCCGGTTGCCGCGCGGACCGTTCTGCACGAGCGCGGCCTCGACCGCATCGAGGCACTCGCGCACGGCGCGGTCGCCGATCGCGTGGAAGTGCAGCGTGAAGCCGAGGGCGTCGAGCCGGGTCGCGGCTTCTTTGAGCAGCTCCGGTTCGACGAAGGAGATCCCCGAATCCTCGCGCGGGTGCCCGTGGCCGTCGCAGTACGGTTCCAGCATCGCGGCGGTGAAGTTCTCGGCGACGCCGTCCTGCATGATCTTCACGCTGCGCGCCCGGAAGCGGCCGACCGTGCTCTCGTCCCGACGGCGCACGATGTCGTCGATCTGCTCCAGGCCCCGTGATCGATCCCACCACAGGGAGCCGACGACGCGACCGGTGAGCATCCCGGATGCGGCGGCGGTCCGATAGGCCGGGAGCGGATCGCCCGCATCGCCGTACTCGGTGCCGACGATCGCATCCTGCCAGGCCGTCACCCCGTAGGAGTGCAGGTGGCGCTGCCCCTGCAGGAGCGCCTCGACGAGCCGCTCGGGCGCCTCGGTCGGCAGGAGCCGGTTGACCAGGCCCATCGCGCCCTCGTGCAGCGTGCCGCTGGGGGCACCGGTCGCATCGCGCTCGATCCGCCCGTCCGCGGGGTCGGCCGTCTCGCGGGTGATGCCGGCGAGCGCGAGCGCACGGGAGTTGACCCAGGCACCGTGTCCGTCACGGTTCGGCAGGAACGCCGGGCGATCGGGCACGACGGGGTCGAGGTCCTCTGCCGTCGGTGTGCCTCCGGGGAACGCCGACATCTGCCATCCGCCCCCGAGGATCCACTCGTCGTCCGGGTGCGCGGCCGCATACCGGGCGATCCGGTCGAGGTACTCCTCGCGGGTGGCCAGAGCGGACAGATCGCAGCGGAGCATGTCCAACCCGCCCCACACCGGGTGCACGTGCGCGTCCTGGAAACCGGGCACCAGCAGTCCGCCGGCGAGGTCGATCACCTCGGTCTCCGGCCCGATCAGCGCCGCGACGTCGTGCCCCACCGCGCTGATGAACCCGTCCGTCACGGCGACCGCGTGCGCCGTGGTGCGCGCGGCATCGGCGAGGAACACCCGCCCTCCGCGCACGCCACCCGTGAAGACCAGATCTGCGTATCCCACCCTCAACCCCCTGCCATCGTGCGGGCGATCTCGGTCGCCGAGTCCCCCGCCCTCTTCAGAACCACGGCCACCAGCGCGAGCGCCAACAGCGTGAGCACGAGCATGATCGTCGACACCGCGGCGATCTCCGGACGCAAGCCGCTGCGCAGCGCGCTGAGCACGTAGACGGGCCACGGCGTCGTTCCCGACACCTGCACGAACGCCGACACGACCGTGTTGTCGAGGCTCAGCGTGAACGAGAGCAGGAACCCGGCGAGCACGGCCGGCATCGCGAGCGGCAGCGTGATCTTGAGGAACGTGCGCACGGGCGGCGCGTAGAGGTCGGCCGATGCCTCCTCCAGGCGGGCGTCGAGCCCGACCAGCCGCGCCCGCACGATGTACGACACGATGGCGATCGAGAACAGCGACTGCCCCACCACGAGTCTCATCGTGCCGTCGTTGAAGATGCCTATCCCGGCATCCTGCCCGAGGAACACCAGCCACGGCAGCAGCGCGACCGCGTCGACGATCTCGGGCGTGACCGACACGAGCAGCAGAAGCCCGAGGAACCACCACACCCACCTGCCGGGATTGCGTGCCATCGCGATGCCCGCCAGCGTGCCCAGCGCGGTGGCGAGCAGAGCCGCGAGCAGACCGGTGCGCACCGACACGAGCACGGCATCGCGGATCGCGGGCTTGTTCACGATCGCGAGGAACGAGTCGAAGCCGAAGTGGTCCCAGGACACCAGCAGGCGCCCGACGTTGAACGAGTACGCGATGATCACGAGAATCGGCAGGAACAGGAACAGGAACACCAGCGCCGCCCAGATCGGCAGCACGAAGCGTCCGGCTCCCCGGCGCACGCGCGGTGCCGTCATGGCGGTCTTCGTATCGGTCATGATCCCTCCCCCAGGACGAGTCGGTTGCGTTGTCTGAGCGGCAGGGTCAGGAGCCAGAGGAGTCCGGCCGCGACCGCGATCGAGAGCATGATGACGATGATCAGCAGCACGGCCATCGCCGAGCCCAATGCCCAGTTCTGCGCGGTCTGGAACTGGCTCGCCACCACCTGCCCGATCATGTTGCCCTTCGCTCCGCCCAGCACGGTGGCGGTGATGTAGTCGCCCATCAGCGGGATGTACACCAGGAGCACGCCGGCGATGATGCCGGGTCGGGCCAGCGGCACCGTCACCCGCAGGAAGGTCGTGATGCTGTTCGCGCCCAGGTCCTTGCTCGCCTCGCGCAGCGGTCCCGACACCCGGTCGAAGGCGACGAACAGCGGCAGGATCATCAGCGGCAGGTAGTTGTAGACGACGCCGAGGAGCACGGCGCCGCGCGAGTACAGCAGGTCGAGCGGACCGGGGATGACCCCGACCCCCTGCAGCAGCTGCGAGAGCCAGCCCTCGGGCGCGAGGATCACCTGCCAGCCGATGGTACGCACCAGGAAGTTGGTCCAGAACGGCACCATCACCAGCGCGAGAAGCAACCCCCGCTTCGAGGGCGGTGCCTTCACCGCGATCCAGTACGCGACCGGCCCGCCGATCACGAGGCACAGGGCCGTGCCCAGGATGCCGATCCACAGCGTGTTCAGGAACGTGCTGAAGAAGGTCGGCGAGAGCGCCTCGAGGTAGCGGTCGAACGAGAGGTGGTCGAGCGCATGCGTGGCGAAGATGCTCGGCTTGTATCCGAAGCTGAACACGATCACCATGAAGATCGGGGCGACGAAGAAGACGAGCAACCACACCCAGGCCGGGATGGCGAGACCGAACTTGAGCTTAGGCACCGGCAGCCGCCTTCATCGAGTTCCAGATCGAGACGACGCGGTCCTGTGCGTCCGTCAGCTTGCCCTCGTGCATCGTGGCCACCTGCTCCTCGTCGAAGAACACCATGTCGAGCCGTTCCAGCCCCGCGGCCTCCGCCTCCTCCCGGATCCCCGAGATGCCGGTGTCGTAGCCGATGTAGTCGACCTGTGCGAGCTGCACGTCGGGCTGCAGCACGAAGTCGATGAACGCGTGCGCCGCCTCGGGGTGCGGGGCACCGGCGGCGATCGCCCAGTTGTCCATCCACAGCTCGGTCGCGGGGCTCCCCAGCACCCACTGCCACCGATCGGGGTCGTCGGACTCGAAGATGCCGAGCCTCGCGTCGCCGTTGTAGGACTGCAGCAGCGCGTGCGAGGCCTGCGGGATCGACGAACCTCCCGGGTACGAGTCGAACGCCGAGATGTGCGGCGCGAGGTCCTTCACCAGGAACTTCTCGACGGCGTCGAGGTCGTCCGGGTCCGTGGTGGTCCAGTCGATACCGTTCGCCCAGAAGTAGATGCCGAGCAGCGGCGCCGGATCGTCGAGCACCGAGGTCGAACCGGAGGCCTCATTCTGTGCGGCGTCGATGAAGTCGTTCCAGGTCGTGAGCTCTCGGGAGATCACCCTCTTGTCGTACACGAAACCGGTCGTCCCCCATGCCTTGCACACGGAGTACTCGTTGCCCGGATCCCACGAGCGCCCGCGGAACTCCGGCGCCACGTGCTTCATGTTCGGCAACAGGTCGAGGTTGAACTTCTGCAGGAGGCCGTTCTCGGCCATCGGTCCGACGAAGACGCCGGTCGGCACCACGATGTCGTAGCCCGAGGTGCCCCGCGCCGCGACGAGCTTGGCGATCAGCTCTTCGTTCGAGTTGAAGGCGTCGAGCACGATGCGCGGGCCGCTCTCGGCTGTGAACTGCTCGAGCACTTCCGGCGCGTCGTAGTCGCCCCAGCTGTAGATCGAGAGCTTGTCCTCGAGCGGTCCCCCCTTGGCGTGCACGGCCGCGGCGTTCTGGCCCGGTGCGCACGCGCTGAGCACGACCGCGCCGCCCGCCATGATGGCGGTGGCGAGGAAGCCGCGCCTGGTCAGCTCGGTGCGGATCACCCGCGCGGCGCTCCGGTGCGCGAGCACCCGCACCGGAGGCGTGCCGGTCACCGGCCGCCGTCCTTGGGCAGGGTGATCACGTGCGTCGCCGTCGTGGGGATGCCGTCCGCGGCGAACAGCCGTGCATCCGCGGAACTCCAGACGCAACGGACCTCGTCGTCGACTCCCACCTCCGGCGCCGTGGGCGCCGGCATGCGCGAGAGGAACGTGGCATCCTCGCCGATGCGCACCGCGACCTGCAGGGTCTCGCCGAGATGCGAGACCCCGAGCACACGACCGCGGACCCCTGCACCCTCGCCCTGTTCCAGGCGGACGTACTCGGGCCGGATCGCAGCGACCGCCGGCTGACCGGCGGCGACCCGCTCGCCACCCCAGCGACCGGCGATCACGCCGATCGCCGTGTCGACGGCCTCACCGTCGGCACGCACCGTGCCGTGCACGAAGTTCTGCTGCCCGATGAACGAGGCGACGTAGGCCGACGCGGGCTCCGCATAGATGGCCGCGGGCGCATCGAGCTGTTCGATCCGCCCGGCCCGCATCACCGCGATCCGGTCGCTCATCGACAGCGCCTCGGCCTGATCGTGCGTGACGAACACGAAAGTCGTACCGAGGCGGGCCTGCAGGAGCTTGAGCTCGAGCTGCATCTCCTCACGCAGCTGACGGTCCAGCGCCGCGAGCGGCTCATCCAGCAGGAGCACGCTCGGCCGGTTGATGAGCGCCCGCGACAGCGCGATCCGCTGCTGCTGGCCGCCGGAGAGCTGCGTCGGCTTGCGATCGGCGAACGCCCGCAGCTGCACCATGTCGAGCGCTTCGCTCACCCGCTCCCGCTGCTCGGCTTTGGGAACGCGCCGTTGCTGCAGACCGTAGGCGACGTTCTCGGCGACCGTGAGGTGCGGGAACAGGGCGTAGGCCTGGAAGACGGTGTTGACCTCGCGCCGATAGGGCGGCAGGTTCAGGACACTGCGGCCGGAGATGAGGATGTCCCCGGCATCCGGATACTCGAAGCCCGCGATCATACGCAGCGTGGTCGTCTTCCCACAGCCCGACGGACCGAGGAGCGAGAGGAACTCGCCCGGTTGCACGTCGAGACTCAGGTCGTCGACCGCGATGGCGGTGCCGTACCGCTTGGTCACGCCATCGATGCGGACCGCACCGGTGACGGTGGGTGCGTCGAGTGTCGCCGTCGACGTTCGGGTGGTGTCGGGCATGGAGCCTCCCCATTGAGATTCGCTTGCCGCGAGTCTGACACAGGAAAGTCGCCAGGTATAGCGAAATCGGAAGTCTCTTGATCGATTCGCAACGATATCCGTTGCGAATCGTCGAAGTCGCGACCGATTAGCGCTGATCAGATGAGGAAGCCGCGCAACAACGCCTCGGATCCGGCGAGGTGATCGCGCATTGCGGCCTCGGCCGCATCCGGGCGTCCGGCGAGGATCGCCGAGACGATGCCCTCGTGCTGCGCGCCCGAGTGCTGGATATTGCGCGGCATCAGCGGGAAGGTGTCGAGCCAGGCGTTCACATCCGCCCTGTTCTCGGCGACCAGAGCGACGAGCGAGGGGATGCCCGCGGCCTCGGCGATCGACAGGTGCAGCAAAGTGTCCAGGCGCCGGTATTCATCCGGCCCGGCCGGCAGAGCCGCCTCGTGCCGCGCCCAGAGGTCGGCGCGCGTCGCGGCGTCGAGCGATCGGCTCGCCGCGGCACGCACGGCACCGGTCTCGAGCACCAGGCGCAGCCCGAGCACATCGTCGATCTCCTCCGCGGTCACGGTGCCCGACACGGTCGGGTGCGGCAGCGGATCGGCGACGAACGTCCCTCCGTACCGGCCGCGCCGTGGGAGCAGGTAGCCGGTGTCCGCGAGTTCGCGGATCGCCTCGCGCACGGTGTCGCGACTGACCCCGAACGATGCCGCGAGCTCGCGCTCGGGCGGCAGCGATTCCCCCGGAGCGACGACGCCGAGACGGATCGTCTGCACGAGCCGGGCGACCGTGTCCTCCAGGGCGTTGCCGCGCCGCAACGGCCGGTAGACCGCTCTGCGCACCTCGACGAGGTCGCCGTCGTGGGGGTGCTCGCTCATGCCTTCACCCTGTCACAGCGAGGTGAGGGTCGCTCACAGCGGGGTGACGTAGGCGTTCGTGATCCCGCCGTCGACGACGAAGGCGCTCGCCGTGATGAACGACGAGTCGTCCGAGGCGAGGAAGGCGACCGCCGCTGCGAGCTCCGTCGGCTCGGCGAAGCGTCCCATCGGCACATGCACGAGACGCCGCTGCGCCCGCTCCGGATCCTTCGCGAACAGCTCCTGCAGCAGCGGGGTGTTCACCGGTCCGGGGCACAGCGCGTTCACCCGCACTCCTTGGCGCGCGAACTGCACCCCCAGCTCGCGGGACATCGCCAGCACGCCGCCCTTCGACGCGGTGTAGCTGATCTGCGAGGTCGCCGAACCGAGCAGCGCGACGAAGGAGGCGGTGTTGATGATCGACCCGCGTCCCGCCGGCACCATGTGACGCAGCGCGGCGCGGCTGCACAGGTACACGCTCTTGAGGTTCACGTCCTGCACCCGATCCCACGCCGGGAGCTCGGTCGTCTCGATCGAGTCGTCGTCCGCCGGCGAGATGCCCGCATTGTTGAAGGCGATGTCGATACGTCCGAACTCCTCGGCGACGCCGTCGAACAGCGCATTGACCAGGTCTTCGTCGGCGACGTCGACCCGGCGGAACACCCCACCCACCTCGGCAGCCGCCGTCTCGCCCGTGGCCGGATCGACGTCGGCGATCACGACGAACGCACCCTCCGCTGCGAAGCGCTGCGCGGTGGCGAACCCGATTCCGCTCGCGCCACCGGTGATGATGGCGACGCGGTCCTTCAGTCGCTGGGTCAGATCGATGCTCATGTGGGTTCTCCGTTCCGGATGGGGTGGGTTGCGCGACGATCAGGATTCATCGGTCGCGAAGAAGACGTTCTTGGTCTCGGTGAAGTGCTCCGCGGCGTCCGGCCCGAGCTCGCGCCCCAGCCCCGACGCCTTCATGCCGCCGAAGGGCGTGGAGTACCGCACCGAGGAGTGAGAGTTCACCGACAGCACGCCGCTGCGCACACCACGCGCGACACGCACCCCGCGCCCGAGGCTCTCGGTCCACACCGAGCCGGCGAGACCATAGGCCGTGTCGTTCGCCAGGCGGATCGCGTCGGCCTCGTCTTCGAAGGGCATCACCGCGAGGACGGGACCGAACACCTCCTGCTGGGCGATGCGGTCGGCGGGAGCCGCGAGCACGACGGCCGGCGCGAACCAGAAGCCGTCTCCCTCGGGCGCGCTCCCGCGGAACGCGATGTCGGCGCCGTCGAGGAACGAGGCGACGGTGTCGCGGTGCCCCGCCGAGATGAGCGGCCCCATGTCGGTGTCCTCACGCGCGGGGTCGCCCACGCGCCACGCGGTCACGGCCGGTTCGAGCAGCTCGAGGAAGCGGTCGTACACCGAGCGCTGCACCAGGAGCCGACTGCGTGCGCAGCAGTCCTGGCCGGCGTTGTCGAACACCGAGCCCGGGACTCCCGCCGCCGCGCGTTCGAGGTCGGCATCGGCGAAGACGATGTTCGCGCTCTTGCCGCCGAGCTCGAGCGTCACGGGCTTGAGCGCCCTGGCGCATCCGGCGGCGACCTCGATCCCGACCTCGGTCGAGCCCGTGAAGACCACCTTGCGCACATCCGGATGCTCGACCAGGCGCTGACCGACGACGGAGCCCGAGCCCGTGACGACCTGGAACAGCCCCTCGGGGAGCCCCGCCTCGAGCGCGAGCTCGCCCAGGCGGATCGCGGTGAGCGGTGTGAGCTCGGCCGGCTTCAGCACCACGGCATTGCCAGCGGCGAGCGCCGGCGCGAACGCCCAGGACGCGATCGTCATGGGGAAGTTCCACGGCACGATGACGCCGATCACGCCGTAGGGGTCGTGGAAGGTGACGTCGAGGCCACCGGCCACCGGGATCTGACGCCCGGACAGCCGCTCCGGGTCGGCGGAGTAGTAGTTGAGCACCTGGGCCACGTGGCCGGCTTCCCACCGGGCCGAGCCGATCGGATGCCCCGAGTTGAGCACCTCCAGCTGTGCCAGCTCCTCGACCACGCCCTCGACCGCACGGGCGAACGACCGGAGGACATCGGCTCGCGCGACCGGGGCGAGCGCCGCCCATCGGCGCTGAGCAGCGACGGCGCGGGCGATCGCGGCATCGGTCTCGGCGGCATCGGCACGGGCGACGTCGCGGATCGCTTTCCCGGTCGACGGGTTGATGACTGTGAACGCGCTCATCGGGCGCCCTCCTTCCGCCGCGCGGCGAGCGCACGAGCCTGTGAGACGAGATCGGCGAAGAGGCGCCGGTCGTCGGCGTTCTCCTCCGGATGCCATTGGATGCCGACGATGTGGCCGGCCGAGGTGTCGACGAACGCCTGCACGAGTCCGTCGTCGGAGTGCGCAGCCGCGATCAGCCCTTCCCCGAGGCGATCGATGCCCTGGTGGTGGTAGCTGTGCACGCGCACGCCGCCCGCACCGAGCACCTCGGCGAGCGTGGTGTCGCCCGAGACCTCGATGTCGTTCTCGGCGAAGATGCCGCCGCCGAGGCGGTACCGCTCGGTGCCGAGCGATTCGGGTAGATGCTGCTGGAGTGTGCCTCCCCGTGCCACGTTGACGAGCTGCAGCCCTCGGCAGATCGCGAGCACCGGGATGCGTCGTCGCTCGGCCGCACGGAACAGCGCCAGCTCCCACGCGTCGCGGTCCACGCGTGCGGGATCGGTGAGCGGATGCCGCTCCTCGCCGTAGAGCTCGGGGGCGACATCCGCACCTCCGGAGAGGATCAGGCCGTCCATGCCGGCGATGGCGGCCTCCGCCGACGCCGGGTCCTGTGGCGGCAGCAGCAGCGCGATGCCGCCGGCATCCGTCACCCCGGTCAGATACTGCTCGGGCAGGAACGCCGCCCGCACATCCCACACCCCCTGCTGCGCCCGCTCGAGATAGGTCGTGACACCGATCAGCGGGGCCAGGTCAGAGCCGCTCGAAACCACGGATGCGCTCCCAGTCGGTGACGGCGGCGTCGTAGGCCTCGACCTCGATGCGCGCCTGGTTCAGGTAGTGGTCCACGACGTCGTCGCCGAACGCCGCGCGGGCGATGGATGATTCGCTGAACAGCTGCGCCGCCTCCCGGAGGGTAGTGGGCAGGTGCTCGACGCCGGATTCGTAGGCGTTGCCCGTGAAGCGCTCGGGCAACGGCAGCTCGTTCTCGATGCCGTGCAGGCCCCCGGCGATGATCGCCGAGATGCCGAGGTAGGGGTTCACGTCGCCGCCCGGCACCCGGTTCTCGACCCGCAGGCCGGAGCCGGAGCCGATCACGCGCAGCGCGCAGGTGCGGTTGTCGATGCCCCAGGCGACGCCGGTCGGGGCGAAGCTGCCCTTCGCGAACCGCTTGTACGAGTTGATGTTGGGCGCGTAGAGCAGCGTGAATTCGCGCAGGGTAGCGAGGATGCCGGCGATCCAGTGCTCCATGATCGGGCTGAACCCATGCTCGCCGTCCCCCGCCATGACCGGGGTGCCGTCGTCGGCACGTAGGGAGAGATGGATGTGGCAGCTGTTGCCCTCGCGCTCGTTGAACTTGGCCATGAAGGTGAGTGCCTGTCCGTGCTGCTCCGCGATCTCCTTCGCGCCGTTCTTGTAGAGCGCATGCTGGTCGGCGGTCTCGCGCACCTCGGCGTAGCGGAACGCGATCTCCTGCTGCCCCAGGTTGCACTCCCCCTTCACGCCCTCGCAGTACAGTCCCGCGCCGTCCATGCTGTTGCGGATGTTGCGCAGCAGGGGTTCGAGGCGCGTGGAGGCGAGCAGGTTGTAGTCGACGTTGTAATCGGTCGACGGTGTGAGCCCCTCGTACTTGCGGGCCCAGGCTTCGCGATAGGTGTCGTCGAAGACGATGAACTCGAGCTCGGTGCCCGAGAACGCTGTCCAGCCCCGCTCGGCGAGACGGTCGCGCTGCCGATCGAGGATGGCTCTCGGTGAGGGCCCCACCGGTTCACCGTTCCCCCACACCAGATCGGCGATCACGAGCGCGGTTCCATCGAGCCACGGGATGCGGCGGAGGGTCGCGACGTCGGGCCGCAGCACCATGTCGCCGTACCCGCGATCCCATCCCGACATCGCGTAGCCGTCGACCGTGTTCATGTCGACATCGACCGACAGCAGGTAGTCGCAGGCTTCGGCGCCGTGATGCAGGATGTCCTCCTGGAACAGCCTCGCGGAGACCCGTTTGCCGACCAGCCGTCCCTGCGCATCGGCGAAGGCGACGATCACCGTGTCGATCTCGCCGGCGGCGATGCCGGCATCCAGCTGCTCGATGCTCAGGTTTCCCGACATCTTCTCGCTCCCGTCGTCGTGGTGAAGCGATCGGCCGACCGGCTTCGCCCTCAGAGTAGATCACCTCGGCGTCTAAAGGTAGACGAAACCACCATTGACTGCCACAATCATCCGCAAGGTGCACCCGGCGCCTGTGTGCATGCGAACGGAGAGCGGATGTCTGAGCAGAGCAGTGAGTCCCGCAAGGTCGCTGGGGCGACCTATACACGTGCCGGAAGCGAGTACTTCGAGAAACGGACGCTGAAGAGATCCGCCGGCGTCTGGGGACTGTGGGGGCTCGCGGTCGCAGCCGTCATCTCCGGCGACTTCTCCGGATGGAACTTCGGTATCGACTTCGCGGGCTTCGGCGGGATGCTGATCGCCTTCGTGATCCTCGTCCTCATGTACTACGGCATGATCTTCGCGATCGGCGAGATGGCCGCGATGATGCCGCACACCGGCGGCGCCTACTCGTTCGCCCGTTCCGCGATGGGCCCGTGGGGCGGCCTGGTGACCGGCGCCGCCGAGACCATCGAGTACGTGGCGACCACGGCGGTGATCGTCTACTTCTCGGCGTCGTATGCGAACGGCATTACGAGCGAGCTGCTGGGGCTGGAACTGCCGGGGTGGCTCTGGTACCTGATCCTCTACGTCGTCTTCATCGCGCTGAACTCCGCGGGCGCGGCGATCTCCTTCCGCTTCGCGATCGTCGTGTCGATCATCTCGATCGGCATCATCCTGGTCTTCTCCCTGATGGCCATCTTCTCCGGCGCCTTCAGCTGGGACGCTCTCTGGAACATCGCGCCCGACCCGGGCCAGACCGAGTTCCTGCCACACGGAGTGCTGCCGATCCTGTTCGCTCTCCCGTTCGCGATGTGGTTCTTCCTCGGCATCGAAGAACTGCCCCTGGCCGCGGAGGAATCGCACAATCCCACCCGCGACATCCCCAAGGCCGGATTCTGGGCTCGCGGTACCCTCATCGTCACGGGTCTGCTCGTGCTGTTCCTGAACACGGGCGTGATCGGGGCCGAGGCCACGGGCACCGCCGGCGAGCCCCTGCTCGACGGCTTCCGCGCGATCGTCGGCGACCAGCTCGCCGCGGTGCTCGCCCTCTTCGCCCTGATCGGACTGCTCGCGTCCCTGCAGGGCATCATGTTCGCCTACGGCCGCAACATGTACTCACTGTCCCGTGCGGGCTACTACCCGCGGTTCCTGTCCCTCACCGGCAAGCGACAGACCCCCTGGGTGGCTCTCGTCGTGGGTGCGGCGATCGGCTTCGTCGCCCTCATCGTGCTCGATGTGCTCGCGGCCGTCGACGCCGAGGGCGCGGGTTCGGTCGCCGGCGCGATCGTGCTGAACATCGCGGTCTGGGGTGCCGTGCTCGCCTACGGCCTGCAGCTGGTGTCGTTCATGATCCTGCGGAAGAAGTATCCGAACGTCGACCGCCCGTACCGCAGCCCGTGGGGCATCCCCGGTGCGGCCGTCGCGCTGGTGATCGCCGCACTCATCTTCGTCGGATTCCTGCTGAACCCGACGTTCGGCCCGGCGATCATCGCCATCGCGATCGTGTACGTCGTGATCCTGCTCGGGTTCGGACTCTTCTTCCGCCACCGTCTGGTGCTCTCCCCGGAGGAGGAGTACGCGATCTCGGGCGGCTCGCACGGCGATCCGCAGACCGAGGGCTATGACGCCATGGAGGGTGAGGTGTTCGACGACAGCGGCCGGTGAGTCCGCCCACAGCGCCTCGACGAGTCGGTCGGGGCGCTGTGTCGTGCCCGACCCCGGAGCGCTCTACTTGCGGTCGAAGTCGAAGGCCTTGAGCAGCTCGACGACGGCCTTGTCGCGCTCCTCGCCGCCCTCGTCGAACATGTGCGTCACGTGCGTACGCAGGTGGTTCTCCAGCAGCAGCCGGTTCAGCGACTCCAACGAGCGCTGGATCGCACGGGACTGCGTGATGATGTCCATGCAGTAGTCCTCGTTCTCGATCATCCGCGCGACGCCGCGCATCTGCCCCTCGAGGATGCTGGTGCGGTGCAGCGCACGCTTCTTGATGTCTTCGATCACCCCTTGAGGGTACTCGTCTCTCCGGGTGCGCGGCTGTCTGCGCACCGAGACACCGCACCGTCGCCGGTCGGGACCGTCGGGGCAGCACCGTGAAAGGATGACGTCATGCCGCGAACACCGATGACGCAGCTCTCGCCCGCCGACCAGGAACGCCTCCGCGCGCTCCGACGCATGAAGGCCGTCGCCCTCGGGGCTCTGGTGTTCATGGCCGTCGTGTTCGTGTTCGCCTTCGCGTTCCAACAGCGGTTCGACGGGCTCGCCTATGTGCGCGCTGCGGCCGAGGGCGGCATGGTGGGTGCCCTCGCAGACTGGTTCGCGGTGACGGCGCTCTTCCGCCGTCCGCTCGGGCTGCCCATCCCGCACACCGCGATCATCCCGAACCGCAAGGACGAGATCGGCCGCTCCCTCGGGGAGTTCGTGGAGACGAACTTCCTCGCAGCCGACGTGGTGCGCACCAAGCTGTCGAGCACGCGGATCGCGCTCCGCGCCGGTGAATGGCTGCGCGAGGCCCCGCACGCCGAGCGGGTGGGCACCGAGGGGGCGACGATCGCCACGGCCGTGCTCAATGCGCTGAGCGACGACGACGTACGCGACCTGATCACCGACCTCGCCCGCGAGCACCTGGTCGATCCCGAATGGGGTCCGCCCGCCGGAGCGTGGCTGGAGAAGATCGTCGAGGCGGATGCCCATCATGGCGCTGTCGACCTCGCCGCCGACAGCATCGCGCGCTGGCTCGACGCGAATGCCGAGTCGTTCAGCGGCCTCGTCTCCCGACGCCTCCCCGGGTGGGTGCCGAAGCTCGCGCACCGGTTCATCGACGACACCGTCTATCACGAGGCCGTCAAGTTCGTGCACGCCGTGCAGGCCGACCCGCGCCATCCGGCTCGTCTCGCCGTCGACGGCTACCTGGCGCGTCTGGCGGACAGCCTGCAGAACGATCCGGCCACGCGCGCGAAGCTCGAGAACGCCAAGGCCTCGCTGTTCGACAGCCCCCGTGTCGGCGCCCTGGCCGCCGAGGCCTGGAACACCGCGAAGAACGGCCTGCTCACGGCCCTCGCCGATCCGCAGAGCGGTCTGCGCCGCCGCGCCGTGCAGGCACTGCAGGAGGTCGGCGAGCGCCTCACGACCGATACCGCGCTGCAGAATCGGGTCGACACGTGGGTATCCGACGCCGCGGTCTTCCTCGTCGACCGCTACCGGCACGACATCGCCTCGATCATCACCGACACCGTCGAGCGCTGGGATCCGGCCGAGACCACCGAGAAGATCGAGCTCATGGTCGGCCGCGACCTGCAGTACATCCGCCTGAACGGCACGTTCGTCGGCGCCCTGGCCGGTCTCGCCATCTTCTCCATCGCCCACGCCCTGATCCCCGGAGTCTGACCATGTCCCCCTCCTCCCGACAGCTGAGTCACGACCCGCTCTGGCCGCGCGCCGGATCCTGGGCCGCCTTCGACACCGCCGCCGACGCCGTGCTGCTCGGCGTACCCACCTGGCGCACCTCGCTCTCACCGACCGGAGCCCACGCGACTCCGGCCGCCATCCGCGACGCCCTCCCCCGCTACGGGACGACTGTGATGGGGCCTCCCATGGTCGAGCTCGATGACGTGCTGCGCATCGCCGACGCCGGTGACGTCGCCGACCCGGACGGTTCCGCCGGCGAAGCGAGGGTCATCTCCCGCGTGCGCGATCTCGCCGCGGCCACGAGACTCGTGATCGCACTCGGCGGCGACAACTCGCTCACATATCCCGTGGCACTCGGCGCCGAGGCGACGGGACTGATCACCTTCGACGCGCACTTCGACCTGCGCGACGGCGTCTCCAACGGCACGCCCGTGCGGCGTCTGGTGGAGGACGTCCCCGGCTCATCCTCGCTGCACACGTCTCGGATCGACCCGACGAGGATCGTGCAGATCGGGATCGCCGACTTCGCGAACTCGGCCGCCTACGCCCGGCGCGCCGCCGACTGGGGCATCCGCGTCATCACACTCGACGAACTGCGCCGCCGCGGCATCGACGACGTGGTCGCGGAGGCGGTGGAGGTCGCCGGCGCCGGAGCCGATCCGCGCGTCCATCTCGACATCGATGTGGACGTGTGCGACCGCTCCGTCGCGCCCGGGTGCCCCGCGAGCGTTCCCGGCGGCCTGCAGGCATGGGAGCTTCGGGCCCTCACACGTGCCGTGGCTGCGGACGCCCGCGTCGTGAGTGCCGACCTCGCGGAGGTCGATGCGACCGCCGACGCCGACGATGCCCGCACCGTGCGGCTCGCGGCGCTGTGCGTGCTGGAACTGCTCACCGGGCTCGCCGCTCGCGGCTGAGACCACCGTGCGCCCACCCCCGTGTCGGAGGCGGGCGCACGCGGATCAGACTCCGGCGATCAGCCTCTCGGCGAACCAGAACAGCCCGATCGCGGCGACCACAGCCGCGATCCAGAAGCCCGCCGACGGCAGCCGACGGCGCAGCAGCACAAACAGCGGGAACACCACCGCGATCACCAGGAGCTGCGCCAGCTCGATACCCACGTTGAAGACGAGGAGCGCCCCGAGCAGATCCCACGAGAACGGTTCGTCGATTCCCAACGCTCCGGCGAAGCCCACGCCGTGCATCAGCCCGAAGGCGAAGACCACGCCGATGCGCAGCAGATCCCCTCGGGTGAAGCCGTCGACCGCCGGTGCGGATGCCGGCGCCGCGAGGATCTGCTCCCGCACGGCGACAGCGCTCCCGCCGCCTCCGACGAGCGGCTGCTCGTCGAGAGGACCCTGGGCCTTCCCGGACAAGGGCCGAAGCGTCCCGCCCACCCCTATCGCATCCGCCTGTCCGGCACGCCGGAACCGCCGCATCTCCCAGAGCGCGACGACGGCGATCGACAGGGCGATGGCCGGCTCGACGATCCAGGCGGGGATGCTCACCACCCCGAGGGCGGCGAGGATGAAGGTCGCCGAGTGCGCGACCGTGAACGCCGTCGCCGCCAGCACGATATCCCGGAGCCGTCGAGATCCGATGATCAGCGCCAGCAGGAACAGCAGGTGGTCGGGGCCGAGCAGCAGATGCTCCGCCCCCAGCACGAGGAACTCACCCATCCGAGAGCCCCAGTCGGTCGTGGTGACCATCGAGGGGTTCGTGTCGGTGTCGAGGCTGGCCACACCCGCCCCCGAACGCACGTCGTAGTCGACGATCGTCGTCGTCATGCCCCCGGGAGCCGTTCCGGGAAACAGCTCGGTCGTGATCCGATACGGCACGGGCATCGCCTCTACCTGCGCCGTGCAGTCGGCTTCGATCACCAGGCGCGCATGCGGTACGCCGTCCCGGATGACGATCTCGTAGGGCGCCACCACGGCGTTGGGGCACGCCTGCGACGGTTCCTCGTCCTGCGCCACGCTCACCGAGAACCGAGGCAGCACGTATCCCTCGACGGAGTCGGCATGATCGTCGAGCACCGCGGGCGTGAGCTTCTCCGGATCCCGGCCGCTCGCCTGCACGTCGGCGTAGGCCTCCTGCTCCAAGGCCGTGTCGCCCATCGCCCGCGCTCCGTCGGTCGCGAGCAGGACGTACTCGATGTCGAGCACGGTGCGCACGACGCCGCGCTCGGGTTCGGACACATCGGCGAAGACCGTCGCCGCATAGCTGTGCGCCGCGGCCGGGGCCGCCGTCAGCATCACGCTGACGGCGACCCCGGTGAGGGCGACGACTCCGGCGACCAGGGTGCGGATCGCCAGTCGGGGGCGCTGACGCGCACCCGGATGCCGACGCCGGTTCCTCATTCCTGTCCCTCCGGGTGGCGCAGCATCCGTCGGCGGAGCAGAACGCCGCCTCCGGCGAGCAGCAGCAGTCCGGCGAAGGCGAGCATCGTCGGGGCCGGGCCACCGGTCGCCGCCAGTGGATCGGACTGTCCGCCGGCGGAACCGCCGCCCTGGTTCGCGCCGCCACCGGGGGTGCCACCGGGGGTGCCACCGGGGGTGCCGCCGGGGTTGCCGCCGGGGTTGCCGCCGTCGGAGCCGGCTGTCGAGGTCACGGTGAACGTGACCTGGTTCTGCCGGGCGGCCGCGTCGGTCGCGATGTACTTCAGGGTGTAGGTGCCGGTCGCGGTCGGGGTGAACGTGTATCCGTCTCCGGCAGCCGCGGCGAGCGCCCGCAGGCCGGACGCCGGGTCGTCGACCGCCACGGGGGCACCCGACGGGTCGGTCACCTCGAGCATCGTGCTCACGCGTCCCGAGTTGTCCACGGCCTCGGCGCGCGGGGCGGTGTAGGCGGTTCCGACCGTGGCCTCACCCGCAGGTTCCGGGGCGACGCGCACGAGCGGCGGCATGGTGTCGAGTGCGGTGAGCTCCCGCGTCGCCACCCGGTACACGTCCTTGTCGGAGAGCGGAGCGCTGTAGACCTCGACTCCGGCGATCCGTCCGTCCATGGTGGCGTCGTCGAGCGCGCCCGACGTGTTCGCGTCGCCGCCGATCACCATGTAGCGCGCGTCGGCCGCGCTGGGCTTGACGGAGAACGACACTCCTTCGGACTCGGCCTTTCGGACACCGTCGACGTACAGCCGTGCATCCTGGCCGTCATACCAGGCGGTCACGTGGTACCACTGGCCGTACTTCAGGCTGACCGCCGGACGAGGCGAGGCGTACCAGAACTGCAGCTCGTACGTCGTCGCGCTGGTGCCGACGGCCTCGAGACCGATGCCCCCGCTCTGCATGCCGCCGAACACGTCGACGTATCCGCCGGCGATCGCGTCGAGACGGAAGGTCGCATCGAGGGTGAAACCATCCTGCAGCGCTGCATACTCCGCGTCCGTCCACTTCGGAGTGCGGATGCCGGTGGCAGCTCCCTCCGCGCCGATCACGACATCGGATCCCACGCCGGGATCGTTCTCGATCCGGGCATCGGCGCCTGCGGTGAGCGGACGCGCGGCCGGAGAGGAGTCGCTCGCCGTGCCGCCCGCGAAGCCGACATCCAGGAGATCAGCCGTGGGCAGGGCGGCGCGGAGGTCGTCGAAGGTCAGACTGCTGGGGTCGAAGGGCCCCTCACCGCCGCTGCCTTCGGTGCTGGTGAACCGCGTCGTCAGCGCGGCACCCTCCTTGCCCCAGGCGTTGATCGGGGTGACCCGCACCTCGTACTCCTTCCCGGGGAGCAGGTTCCACACCTCGTGGCTGCGGTCGGCAGGCATCGGCAGGTTGTAGAAGCCCGACCACTGCAGGAACGAGTTCACCTCCTCGCCGGTGGCGACGTCGACCGTGGAGTAACGGTACTTGTGCACGATGTCGCCGACGGAGTTCGGCGCGGGCACGGCCTGCGGGAAGGAGGCCATCGCCTTCGTGCTCGCGATGTCGCCGACGGTCACGGCCGCACCCTCCGGCCAGATCGGGCCGGCGGACTGCGCGGCGCGGTGAGAGTTGTTGAACGGGAAACGCTCGTCATAGGACTTGGTCTCATCGACCGAGTCGGCCACGTCCCAGGTCCAGGTCTGGTCGATCCACTGATCGGCGAGCAGGTCGTAGTTCTTGATCGTGACGGTGGTGCCGGTGATCTCGACGATGGCCGTCTGGCGGTTGTTGCCCGCGTCATCCGGCGTGGTGTCGTTGCCGCGGCTGGTCGGGCTCGAGTTCACGACACCCGACTCGAACTCGTAGTACGCCAGCGGCGGCGCGTTCACGGTGGTGAATCCCTGAGTCGACCGCTCGCCGCTCCGGTTCTCCTGGCCCTGCCAGATCGAGGTCGGGATGTTCTGCGGCGTGTGGATGTGACCGCCCCAGACGACAGCCTGCGGGAAGTCGTCGAACACGGACTGGAAGCCGTCGCCGCAGCCGCTGGAGAGACCGGTGCCGTACCACTCGTTCGAGACGTAATGGGTGCACTGGAGCGGGTGGTGCACCAGCACCATGACGGGCTTGTTCGGGTCTTCAGCCGTGGCGGCTGCCAGCCTCTGCTGCAACCAGGACTGGGCGTAGGCGTAGTTGCCGCCGCTCGCTCCCGAGGGCTTGCCCGTGTCGGGGTCGATGGTGCCACTGCCCGGCGACACCGTGATGACGTGGTAGCCGTTCACGGTGTAGTCGGCGTTCGGCTTCTGGCCGCCCGTCGCCTGCGTGAACAGGTCGTACGAGGAGATACCCGAGACGTCGTGGTTTCCGAGCGACGCGATCGCCGGGATACCGAGGCCTGCCTTGGAATCCATCGTCTGCTTGAGTCCGGCGAATTCGCCCGGCGTCGCACTGTTGGTGAGGTCGCCGACGAACAGGGCGGTCTGGACGTTTTCCTGTGCCCAGAAGTCGTAGGCCTCGGCGAGCTCGTCCCAGTTGACGTGGATGTCACCGATCGCCGCGAAGCGCACGTCCGGTCCTCCGGCCTCGACCGCCGGCGCCGCTGCGACGCTCGGAGCCGCAGCCACGGCCGCATCCGGAGCCCCGGTCACCGTGATCGTGCGGGTCTCCGTGCTCACGCCGCCTGCGGCATCGCTGATCGAGTAGCCGACGACGTAATCACCGGGGACGGTCGGGGTGAATCGATACCCGCCGGACTCCTCCGGCATGACCATCGTGACGACACCGGAAGGGTCTTCCACCGTGACGACGAGCTCGCTCGCGGAGCCGTCGACATCGGCCGCGGAGGCCGAAGGAAGCAGCACAGCACTCCCGACCCGACCGCTGGTCGGTGCCTCGCGCTCGAGGCGGATGATGGTGCCGCCCGTCTCGGTGGCGGGCGACACGTCTTCGGGATCGGTCACGGCGAGGCTCGCGTTCGACGTGGTGACGACCGGTGCGGCCACGGACGCAGCAGCCGGGAGCACAGGCCCCGCGATACAGGCGGCGACGGCGACGAGCGATGCGGGGCGGAGGAGCCGCGCGAATCCGCGGCGGGAAAGGGACGGATCGGGGGCGGGCGGTTTACGACGAGACACGGAGCATCCTCTGTGAGACGAGAAGAAATCGGACTTCCCCAATCGACCGCCGCAAGATGACGCCGGGGTGAACACCGGCCGACGCAGACGTGTCATCGGCCGCCCGCGCGGCGATCCGGGCGACCCGGTGCGCACAGTGGGCGCAGTCGCGCGACCCGTTCAGTCTTCGCCGGGGAGCGCGGCCGCTCCGAAGGCCTGCGCTTCGAAGGAGATCGTGTGCGGAACGTAGCGATCCTCGGCGCATTCGACGGGTCGGCCGTTCGAGGCGAAGGTTTCGCGTCGCACCTGCAGGAGCGGACTGGATCTCCGCACACCGAGCAGACGCGCATCCTCGGTCGCCGCAGCCACCGCTTCGATCCGGTGGTTTCCCGACGAGACCACGATCCCGGCGTCTGCGAGCACTCGTGTCGTGGAGACCACGTCATCCGGAAGACCTGCGACGTGCGGAACCACCCAGGGCGCCCATGTCGAGCGCTCCACCATCACGGGGCGCTGGTCGAGTGTCCGCACACGGGTGAAGGTCAGGACGTCTGCGTCCGTGCGGATCCCGAGCAGACGCGCCTCCCGCGCCGTGGCCTTCCGCGTCGTGCGGGCCACGATGAGACCGCCGGGTGCGCGCCCGCGGCCACGCGCCCACTGGGTGAACGACCGCATCCGGTCGAATCCCTGCGGCTGGCTGGGCTGCACGAACCATCCTGAGCCCCGGTGCGACTCGACCAGCCCCTGCCGCGCCAGGGTGGCGAGCACGGTGCGGATCGTGCGTCGAGAGACGCCGTGGAGGGCGGCCAGCTCCATCTCGCTGGGAAGCCCTGCTCCCCCGGCGTAGGTGCCGTCAAGGATCTGCGCGCGAAGGAGCGCGAGCACCTCACTCATCGGCCGCATGCGATCGCATCACGGTGTTGTCGAGCGGAGCGCTCCCGGGTTGCGACGGCACAGCTCACTCTAACGCCCATGCGCCGACACCCCGGAGATGACTGAAGCCCCCGGGCATGTGCCTGGGGGCTTCAGTGTTCGGTGGACCTAAGGGGATTCGAACCCCTGACCTCCTCGATGCGAACGAGGCGCGCTACCAACTGCGCCATAGGCCCGTGAACGACATCTACGCTATCACGACGGAGAAGCTGTTCGCGCCGCGGACGGTCATCCGGCGGCGCGGCGCGAGAGCAACTCGCGCACGTGCGCTTCGATCTCGGCGTCGTCGACGAAGCCCATCCGCGCATACGGCGATGAGGCCGCGGGCAGCGCCACCGGCGCCTCGGGGGCCATCTGCTCCGCACGCTCGCGCAGGGCGGCGACGCGCGCGGCCTTGCGACGCTGTTCCTGTGCCTCCATCTGGGCCTGCGCAGCCTGCGCACGAGACCCGGGCACCGACACGAGCGGCTCCGGCAGCGGACGCGGTGTCCACGTCGCCCGCCCCTGGTCGTGCAGCTCGGGGGCGACGCGCGGGGCGGCCGGCGTGGCCACCACGTGCGTGGCGCGTGCGACACGGCCGGCGACCGCGGCCATGCGCTGCAGGGCGATGCCGGCGACGACGACGGCGGCGCCACCGATCCACAGCAGCGCCGAGCTCCCGGCAGCCAGGAGCTGCCAGACGCCGAGCCCGGCGATGACGAGTCCGACGAGGAGGGTGCTGGTCGCGGCGACACGGACACGTCGACGTGCCCGTGCCCGTCGGATCACGGGATCGGCCCTGGTCGCCGCGAGTTGCTCACGAAGGGACTCGAGTTCGGCAGCCTCACGTTCGGACTGCACCCGCTTGGCCAGCTTCTGCTGGGCCAGCGCGGTGCGCGCGTTCAACTCGAAGCGCACTTCACCGGGAGTCTCGCTCGTCTCGGCGAGCACACGCAGGGCCTGGTTCAGCCGCACCGCGTTGCGTTCAGCGGCGTTGTATTGGAATCGCCCCCGCCAGGATGGCAGCAGATAGAGCATCCAGAGCAGCACGGCGACGAGCACGATCACTCCCCCGCTCAGCACCGGCCCGTCCATACCGACAACGCTAAGGGCTGGAAGCTGGCTGGGCCGTACAGTAAGGCGCGTGTCGCGGCGTGTCCGTCCGGATCAGGACCAGATGACCCTTTTCACTGCGAAATGCGGTCGGAGGGGGGCACCGTTGCGGCGTCGGGCGGCACCTGACCGCTGAGCCAGCGTGCGAGCACCCCTTGCGGCACATCTTCCTTCGTCAGGGCGAACGCATAGTGGTCGCGCCAGTCGCCGTCGATATGGATGTAACGACGACGCAGCCCCTCGTACCGGAACCCCAGCTTCTGCACGATGCGCAGACTCGCCGCGTTCTCCGGCCGGATGCAGATCTCCATGCGGTGCAGTCCGTACTCCGTGAAGCACGCGTCCGTGGCCATCGCCACGGCAGTCGGAGTGATCCCCCGGCCGGCGAACCGCTCGCTCACCCAGTACCCGATCGTGGCCGAGCACAGCGAGCCGCGGGACACTCCCCACACGTTGAGCTGTCCCGCGACCTCGCCGTCGTACTCCATGACGAACGGATAGCCCGAGCCGTCACGATACTGCTGGAGCAGGCGTCGGATGCTGAGCCTCATGTCGAACGACACCGAGCCGTAGGGGACGGTCGCCTCCCACGGCTGGAGCCACGACCTGTTGGCGAGCAGTTCATGCTGCAGCGGTCGCGCATCCTTCGCACGGACGAGCCGCAGTTCTATGGGTCCGTGTCGCATTCCCGTCGCCAGATCCATGCCGCACCGACGCCCGCAGAGTCGCCTAGAGGCGTTCCGCGAACTCCTTGAGCCAGGGACGCAGCTCGGGCCCGAGGTCATCGCGGTCCGCGGCGAGCTGCACGATCGCCTTGATGTAGTCGACGCGGTCGCCGGTGTCGTAACGGCGTCCACCGAAGACGACGCCGACCACGCCGGGGCCGTCGGGATCGGTCGCGAGCACCTGTAGCGCGTCGGTGAGCTGGATCTCTCCGCCCTTGCCCGGCTCGGTGTGCTCGAGGATGTCGAAAACCGACGCCGGGAGCACGTAGCGGCCGATGATGGCCAGGTTGGACGGCGCGTCTTCCTGCGCGGGCTTCTCGACGAGACCGGTCACCTGGACGGCGTCGGACCCCTCGAGCGGCTCGACGGCGGCCGCACCGTACATGTGGATGTTCGCGGGGTCGACCTCCATAAGCGCGATCACGGCCGCGCCCGAACGCTCGTGCTCGGCGATCATGTCGGTGAGGAGCGGGTCGCGCTCGTCGATGAGGTCGTCTCCGAGGAGCACGGCGAAAGAGCTGTCGCCGACGTGGGTGCGCGCACGCAGGACCGCGTGACCGAGCCCCTTCGGCTCGCCCTGGCGGACGAAGTGGATGTCGGCGAGATCGCTCGACTTCATCACGCGCTCGAGACGACCGGTATCGCCCTTCTCCATGAGCTTCACCTCGAGCTCCGGCACGGAGTCGAAGTGGTTGGAGATGGCGTTCTTGTTGCGGCCGATGATGACGAGGATGTCGTCGATGCCGGCGTTCGCCGCCTCTTCGACGACGTATTGGATCGCCGGCTTGTCGACGACGGGCAGCATCTCTTTGGGCATCGCCTTCGTCGCAGGGAGGAATCGCGTCCCCAGGCCTGCGGCGGGAATGACGGCTTTGATCTTGTGGTCAGCCATCTTGCCAGCCTAGTGGTGAGCGTCGACGTAGACTCGGAGCCATGTCGAACGACGTCGAACATGCGAAGCGTGCACTCCGCGCCGAACTCCGCGAACGACGCCAGCTCCTCTCCGACACGCAGCGCGACGCCGCGGCCACGGCCATCGGCGAACGCCTCGACGCCCTGATCGACGAGCTCGGCGCCCGCTCCATCTCGTGCTTCCTGTCCACCACCACCGAGCCGGGCACCCGTGAATTCGTGACCAGGGCCGTGCGGCGCGGCATCCGCGTGCTCCTCCCCGTCACTCGCGCCGATGGGCTGCTGGACTGGGCCGTGGCGACCGACGACGACGAGGTCAGCGAGGGGCTGTTCGGTCTGCCCGAGCCCACAGGCGAGGTGCTGGGCCCGATCGCCGTCAACGACGTCGATCTCATGATCGTCCCCGCTGCCGCGGTCGATCGCACCGGGATGCGCATGGGCTGGGGACGCGGCTACTTCGACAAGACCATCGGCTCGATGGAGAAGTGCCCGCCCGTCTATGCCGTGATCTATGATTCCGAGGTACTCGACGAACTTCCGCGCGAGGTACACGACCAGCCCGTGGATGGCGTCGTGACCCCGTCGCAGACCCTCACCCTGTCGCCGCGGCGACGCTGATCGCAAGGACCCCCATGCCCACCTACGCCTATGCCTGCACCTCGTGCGGACACAAGTTCGACGCCGTGCAGAGCTTCGCCGACGACGCTCTCACCGTGTGCCCCGAATGCGGTGGCGCGCTGCGCAAGCAGTACGGCTCGATCGGCGTGACCTTCAACGGCTCCGGCTTCTATCGCACGGACTCGCGCGCCAAATCCGGTGGATCGAAGGATGGTTCGGCATCATCGAAGACGGAATCGACGACGAGCGCCAAACCGGCGGCTGCGTCGACTCCGGCCTCTTCCTGAGGCCCCGATCTGTTGGGGGATCCCATGCTCAAAGGTTTCAAGGACTTCCTGCTCCGCGGCAACGTCATCGACCTGGCCGTCGCTGTCGTCATCGGTACGGCTTTCACCGCGATCGTCACGGCCGTCGTGAACAGCATCATCAACCCGCTCATCGCGCTCTTCCTGAAGGCGGATGCCGCCGGTCAGTTCGGCATCCCCGTGACGAACATCTACGGCGAGACCGTCACGTTCCCCATCGGCGAGCTGATCTCGGCGATCATCAGCTTCCTCGCCGTCGCCGCCGTCGTCTACTTCGTCTTCGTGCTGCCGATGAACACGTTCAAGGCCCGCGTCGAGGCCCGCAAGGGCACTCCGGCCGAGGAGCCCGAGGAGGAGCCGGCCGCCTCGACCGAGTCCGAGCTGCTCGTCGAGATCCGCGACCTGCTCAAGGCACAACGCGGAGCCTGACCGCCTCCGCTCGCACCCGAGACGCACGGTCCTCTTCGGAGGGCCGTGCGTTTCTGGTTCCGTTGCCCGGACGACCGGACACGGCGTTCAGCGACAGCACTGCCCCGTCATCCGGCGACTCCGTTCTTCCGGCGCCTCAGTAGTGCGGCGGCACATCCTGGATCAGCTGGTCGTCGTTCGGCCCCTTGGCGCCCTTCGGCCGCGACCGCGGAGGCACTTCGGCGGGGCCGGACTCCGGTGCCGGGTCGCTCCCCGGCACCGGGGTCAGGCGGGCACGCCGTGAACCGGTGACCCGCACCACGCGCTGGCGCGGCGTCGGGGTGTCGGACTGGTCAGTCATCGCGGGTGTCGACGATGTCGATCGGCTGCGTGTCGTTCTCCGCGCGCGGCGTCGACTCCGAGATGCCGAGAACCGCGGCGATCCGCGTCGCGGCGGTCACGGGGTCGCTGTAGAGATCGAAGGCGTGCACGCGCACATAGTGCCAGCCCAGACGACGCAGCACGTGCGGTCGCAGCCGCAGCGTCTCCCGCAGAGACTCACCCCGCGTCTCCGGATCGGACTCGATCACGACCGCCTTGCCGCCGTGCTGGGCCACCAGGGGCAGCAATCCGCGATAGTCGACGTCCACCGAGGCGCCCAGACGCCGCAACTCCCGCGCGAGGGCGAGGGTGAGAGGATCGGCAAGGTCTTCCAGGCGCGCGTCTCGGCTGCGGGCGGCCAGTCCGCCGAGGATCGACATCAGCGTCGCCGCTCCATGCTCCAGGCGTCCGTCGTCGAAGGAGGAGGGACGGATCGAGGAGACGAGCACCATCGAGCGGCGCGCGCGCGTCATCCCGACAGTGAGGAGTCGCTCTCCGTCGGGAGTGGAGAGATCGCCGAAGTCGCTCAGCACCCGACCGTGCTTGGTGAGTCCGAAGCCGAGCGAGAAGATGACGCGGTCACGGCTCTCGGCGACCGACTCCTCGAGCGTCAGCACCGCGAACGGCTCGACCGTGTCGCGTCCGACGAAGTCCGCGACGTCGGAGCGCCCGGCGAACGCCGAGGTGACGGCGGCCCGTACGCGCTCGGCATGGCGCGCGCTCGCGGTCACGACCATGAGCGATTCGGCAGGACGATGCACGGCGTGCTCGACCACGAGCGTCACGACCCTCGCTACTTCGGCGTCCGGACTCTCGACGGCGCCGGAGATCGGATCCGGTGTTCCCGTGCCGCCCTCCACGTAGTCGACCGTGAGGCTGCCGCGACCGAGATACGAGCCCGCCCAGGGAAGCGACACGATCTCGCCGCCGTAGAACGCGTCGTTGATGAGCTCCGCGAGGTCTTCGCCGCCCGCACGGTAGCTGCGGGTGAGCGTCATCACCGGCAGGAGCTCGGAGAGCCGCTCGAAGGCCGAGACGTCGTCGAACGGCACCTCGGCCTCCCACGACTCCTCCGGGTCCACCGCGATGCGGAACGGCGTGGGACGCTGCGTCACCGGGTCGCCGAACGCGACGATCTGGCGCGCGCGCCGGATCGCCGGGGCGGCCTCTGCGAGGTTGATCGCTGCGGCATCGACCAGGATCACCGTGTCGAACTCCACCGAGTCCGGAATCTCCGGCACCAGGTACGGCGACGAGATCCAGACCGGGGCGAGCACGTCGACGAGGGTGGGCGCGGCGCTGACGACCTGCGCGGTCGTGGTCGCCGACTGCGTCAGCGCACGGCGCAGGTGCTGCGACTGCTGCGGCTCGTCGACGATCGCGATCCGCCACTGGTTGGCCAGCTGCCAGGCGAGCAGCGGTCCGGCCATGGCGGCGTGCGCCTCATCGACCAGCCGGAAGTCGCGTTCGAGCCGATCGACGACTGCGGTGTTCGCGCCGAGGAGGGCGCGGTTGTCCTGCAACGCGCGCTCGAGGAGGGACTGCCACCACGCGAACTCGAGTTCTTCCCCCACCTGGGATTCGGAGACATGGCGCACGGAGAGCTCGGCGAGCAGGGGCTCCAGCCCGAGCAGAGCGAGTCGGTCGCGCAGCTGGGCGCGTTCGACGAGGTTCTCGAAGACATCGGACTTGGCGGCCAGTCCCGCGAGCGTGCGCACGAGTCGCGCCACCGGGAGCGACGCCAACGGCTCGCGCCGTCCGAGGGCGGCGTCGAGCTCGGCGAGCTCGGCCTCCACCCGCTGCCAGGCCACGTACACGTCGGCGAGACCGAGGGGGATCTCGGGCGCGACGCCCGCCTCGACGCACCGCTGCCACTGCGTGCGCTGCGCCTGGATGCGCAGCAGCGCCTCGTGCATCTCCGTGACGTGCACGCCCGGACGGACGTACTCCTTCGCGAGACGCCGCAGCCGACGTCTGTTCGCCCCGGACAGCCCCGGCGCGTCGCGGCGCGAACCGTGGGCCTGGATGAGCTCGCCCAGCGGCCGCTCGAACACCGTCGGGCTGAATCGGTCCAGCGAGTCGCGGATCCCCTGAAGCAGACGCAGGTACTCACCCAGTTCGTCGATGGTCGAGAACGGCCGCATGTGGGTCTGGGCGATCAGCTCGTAGCCGCGCTCGAGAAGGGCGGGAACGCTGTTCGCGTGCAGTCGACCGGCGAGCTCGTGGGCGGCACGAGCGGCCTCGGTGCTGGAGAAGGTGACGCCGTACCACGGCGAGTCGTTCGGGCCGAAGCGGAACTCCCCGAGACGGGCCGCCTGGGCGAGCGCCTCGGCGGCCTCGGTGCGATCGGCGGCGAGTCGACGCAGGGCATCGGGGCCGAGTCGAGCAGTGGTCGACGGCGGCACGGGCAGCGACGCCAGCCGTGTCAGCTGACGGGTGGCGTCGAGCACCGAGGCGTCCAGGCCGGCGACGGGTGCGCTGAGCGCCTGACGGTAGTCGCGCAGGACGGTCCGCAGACGCACGAGTGCATCGTCGACCTCGCTGACCTTGGGCGCCGTGGCCTTCTCATTGCGTCCGATGGCCCTGACCAGATCGCGCCGCACGCTCGCCGGCGAGATCGCCAGGCTGTCGAGGCCGATCCCGGCGAGTCGGTGACGCACCCCGTCCAAGGTGGAGCGCCGCGCGGAGACGACGAGCACGCGCTTGCCGCCGCGCACCAGTTCACCCAGCGCGTTGATCACGGTCTGGGTCCCCCCGGTTCCGGGAAGGGTCGCGACGGTGAGGGAATGCCCTGCCGCGATACGGGCCAGCACTGCTTCCTGCTCCGCGTCCGCATCCAGGAGGAGGTTGTCCGAGGCCGGTGCGCGATCATCCGGGCCGATGTGATGCGGGATGGCTCGCGGAGCGGTGACGCGCTCGCGGTCTCCCACGTGACCGGCCAGGGCGTTCAGCACCGGATGATCGAGGCTACCCCCGTCGCGGGACATCAGTCCTGACACATCGGCGAACGTCGAGACCACCAGACGCGGTTCGACCGAGAACGTGTCGATCGAACGCGTCATCGCGCGCAGACTGTCGATCACGGGTTGCGGCTTGAAGATGCCGCCGTCGTAGGCCAACGAGGCGAGCGCGGTGGCATCGATCGTGAGGCCGAAGTGGTCGCGAGCGATCCGCACGAGTTCGGGATTCACCTCGAAGGTGCCCTGCAGCTTCAACTCGAAATCGGAGTGGTGGCGGCGGATCGCCAGCGGACGCAGCAGCACGGGGGCCGCGAAACCCGCTCCCCCGATGCGCCACCGGGCGACTCCGACGGCGAGGTGCACGGCTTCGATGCCGCGGACGGTACGGAGCTCGGTGTTCTTCGCGGTGATGCGCTCCGCGGCGAGCCGAGCTGTCCGCAGCCCGACCTCGTCGCGGAAGAGATTCGAGAGGAGAGTCGACTTGCCGGTGATGAACTGCGGCAAGCTCCCCGGGTGCGCCTTGGAGATATCGATGCCCGACTCCGGGCTGTCACGGAAGCTCACGAGCGGCGAAGGGCCACCGAGATCGGCTGCCTCGGCCCTCAGACGCGTCCGCTCGGCCTCTGCGGCGTGTGCGATGTCGAGGCCTGTCGTGGTTCCGTGCAGATCGCTGATCGACACAGCAGCATCCACCGCTGTGTCGTCCGCAGACTTGTCTTCACGTCGCCACACACTGACACCCTAGGCGTGCGACCTGCGGAGACGGGGTATCCCAGGCGGGTTTCCGCCGAATTTCCGGCGATTCTGCGCTGCGTAGGGGGTGGCGCACTTCTCCTGCCCGATGTGAACCCGGGTCGCGTTCTCCACTCGGAACGTCAAGCATGCGATTCCGCGTCGAGCCGAGCGGACAGGATGGGGGCATGACGTTCCGCTACGACTTCGCCCCGACGCCGTTCGGGGATGCTCTCGCGGTGTTCTCCGACGAGGGCATCGTGCGATTCGACCTCTCCGAGTCCGAGGACCCGCGCGTGCCCTGGCTGCTCGAAGGCGTGTCCCATCAGTTGAGAGCAGTGCCAGAGCCCGACCCCGGAGCCGCCGACGAACTCGCTCATCTCCTGTCCGACTACTTCGACGGCGAGCCGGTGCGTTTCGACAAGCACATCCGCCTCGACTGGCGGCTCGTCGACGGGTTCGCCCTCGCCGCGCTGCAGACCATCTGCAGCATCGAGTGGGGCCAGACCATGAGCTACGGGGAGGTGGCGATCCTCGCGGGTCACCCCGGGGCTGCGCGCGCCGTCGGCACCGCGTGCCGCATCACCCCCTTCTCGATCATCGTGCCGGTGCATCGGGTGGTGCGCTCCGACGGCAGCGCAGGGCAGTACGGAGCGCACCCCGAACGCAAGCGGTTCCTGCTCGACCTCGAGGCGCACTGAGGTCGGCAGGCCACGTCGTGGACCCGGCGAGTAGGCCGCCGGGTCCACACGCTTCCCCTGGGAGCCGATGGATCCGACGCCGTCCGCGACGACGACGGTGACGATGACACGGGTGATATCGTCGACGCTACGAAACGGGGAACAGCGTCACCCCGGAAGTAGGTAGTCGTGTCCTCACCCGTCACCCGCGAATCCGAGGCGGATCTCGTCGCGAACGCCGTGCGCGAGCTCGCCAGGCGGACGCGCTTCCCCGTCGCGTTCGGCGGTCTCATCGAAGAAGGCGTCGTGAGCGTCACGAGCATCGTCGGTGCGCGCACGCGGTCGCTGGACGGGCTCCGGGTGCGACCCGAGCGCGGGCTCGGCGGGCGGGCCATGATGGAGCTCCGCCCCCGGATGACGAGCGACTACGGGTCGTCACAGCAGATCACGCACGACTACGACGTGTTCGTCCTCGGCGAGGGCCTGCGCACCCTTCTCGCGCTGCCGATCGTGGTCCACGGCCGTTCCCGCGGAGTGCTGTACGCCGGCGGATGGGATGAGGAGCGGGTGGGCGGTGTGACCACGGCACCCGCCATGCAGGTCGCGCAGGCCGTCGCCGATGAGCTGCGCATCCGCGACGAGGTGCAGCGCCGTCTGCAGGAGACCACGCGCGGCGACGAGGTCGTGGCGCCGGCACAGCGCGAGGAGCTGAGGCAGAGCTTCGCAGAGCTGCGGAGCATCGCCGCCTCCGTGGAAGACGCGGATGTCCGCGACCGGATCGCGCAGGTCGAACGACGCCTCATGACCCTCGCCGGCGACATCGCATCACCCGCGACGAGCCCCATCCCCACCGTCCACCTGTCTCCGCGAGAGACCGATGTGCTCGCATGCGCGGCTCTCGGTTCGACGAATGCCGAGATCGCCGCGCAGCTCGGTCTGCGCGAGGGGACCGTCAAGGCCTACCTCGGCACGGCGATGTCGAAACTCGACGCCTCGACTCGTCATGCCGCCGTGGCGAGGGCTCGCCGCGCCGGACTTCTCCCCTGACCACACAGAATTGATTTATTGCGTATTGCGCGTCACATTACCGCGGCTCGCTATTCGCAACTTGTCGCATTTCCTCGGAGCGAGTAAGGTCGCGATCATGGCGAGAAGAATTGTGCATCAGCTGGTCGACGACATCGATGGCAGCGTCCTGGAAGTGGGCGAAGGCGAGACGGTGCATTTCTCGCTCAACGGCACGGCATACGAGATCGATCTGAATGCCGCGCATGCGGATGAATTGCGTTCGGCATTGGCGCCTTATGTGGCAGCAGGCCGAAAGGCCGGCTCGTCGAATTCTCCGCGCGCGACATCGACTCGCAAGCGACCTGCACGAAACCCTGAGGTCGCGGCCATCCGCGCGTGGGCGAACGAGAACGGACACAAGCTCTCCGAGCGTGGCCGCATTCCCGCGCAGATCGTCGACGCGTACAACGCGGCGCACTGATCGCAGACCGAGATCGTCGAGTTCCCCTGCTGAAGCGGGGGAACTTTACGCCCCTTCCTGCACCCAGGCTTCGTCGCGGAGCGTGATCTCCTCCGTCATATCCGTGAGGAATCGGATCACGGTTTCCCTTTCAGCGGGACTCAGGCGGGCGGCAGAATAGAAGCGCTTCGCCTGCTGACGCCCGACCGTCTCCATCGCTGCACGTCGCGTCTCCGCGGTGATGGAGATCTGCAGTGCCCTGCGGTCGGTGGGGTGGGGGGCACGCGTGATGTGCCCTCCCTGCTCCAGGCGATCGAGGAGCTTCGTGGTCGCCGCGGTCGAGACACCGAGGTGGTGCGCGATTCCCCCCGGTGTCGCCACCAGGTTCCGGTTCGCGCACACGATCAGATAGTGCAACGCACGCATGTCCGTCTCATTCAGACGCATGTATCGACGTGACGCCTGGGACAGCGCCTGCTCGGCTTCGCGCAGTCCGGCGAGCGACTCCATCACCCGGGCGATCTGCTTCAACTCCTCCGGCGGAACACCGCTGCGATCGATCAGGACGCTGCGGGGATCACTTGCCTCGACGTCGTAGATCGCCGAGTGGACGAGCCCGTCAGGCGTATCCGCGGACGTTCGCGATCCGCCGTCGCCGACGGGGAGCGAATCCTGCGCGCCCGCGTGCGGGCTGGTGCCGGGCTCCGTGGTCATGCGATCATGTTACACACCAACAGTTTCATGCTAAGTTGACTACTCACCAAGTTAGCTAAATATGAACGCTCGAGATCTGGGAGATGCCATGGACGATGTGACCCTCCTCGCCGAAGACGGGACAGCTCTCGGCACGCTCCCGAAGAGCGAAGTCCACACGAGAGACACTCCCCTGCATCTCGCCTTCTCCTGCTATGTCCTCGACAGGGAGGGGCGGCTGCTCCTCACTCGTCGAGCGCTCGCGAAGAAGACGTGGCCGGGCGTCTGGACGAACAGCTTCTGCGGTCATCCACGACCGGACGAGACGATGGACGAGGCCGTGCGCCGACATGGCGTCGGCGAGCTCGGCATCCACCTCACCGAGATCCGCATGGCACTCCCCGACTACCGCTATCGCGCGGTGGATGCGAGTGGCATCGTCGAGAACGAGATCTGCCCCGTGCACGTCACGATCCTCGACGGCGACCCGGCCGCCAATCCCGATGAGGTGTCGGAATGGATCTGGGTCGAAGTCGATTCGCTGATCGAGGCTGTCACGCATGCACCCTTCGCGTTCAGCCCCTGGCTCGTGGAGCAGCTGCCGCAGCTGCGACAACTCGGCGAGGTGTGACGCATGAGCGTGACGACGACCGAGGAATCGCTCGCGACGCGGATCGAGGAGGCGCTGCGTCATCGATTCTCCGAGAGGAGCGCCGCCGCAGAGCGGTACGGGAACGAGTTCGTGGGGCTGTGGCGGGCCGCGGAGGAGCACGCCCTCGGCGGAAAGCTCATCCGCCCCCGGCTCCTCCTGGATCTGACGCACGCGTTGGCCCCCGCTCCCCTGACCGCCGATGAGACGCGCACGGCCATCGATGTCGCGGCCCATGTCGAGCTTCTCCACTTCGCCTTCCTGCTGCACGACGATGTCATCGACGGCGATCTGATGCGACGACGGCGTCCCAATCTGATCGGTGCGCTCGTCGCCGAGCACGCGGCGCGACCGACCGAAGCCGCCCTGCACTGGGCCCGATCGAGCGCGATCCTGCTCGGAGACCTGCTCCTGTCTTCGGCGGTGCTGGGCTTCGCCCGAGCGGACGTGATGCCCGAAGCCCGCGATCGTCTGCTCGGCCTGCTCGAACAGACCATCTTCGAGACGGTGGCCGGCGAGCACGCCGACGTCGCCCTCAGCGACGGCATCATCGCCCCCGATCTGCGCACGATCCTCTCCACGAGCGCATACAAGACGTCGACATACTCCTTCGTGCTCCCGCTGCGCGCTGCGGCGGTGCTCGCCGCCTCGTCGGCTGCGACCGAGGAGTATCTCGCCATGATCGGGTTGCACCTCGGCCTCGCCTATCAGCTGCAGGATGACCTGCTCTCCGTGTTCGGAGACCCGGAAGAGCACGGCAAGGACCCGTTCTCGGATCTACGCGAAGGCAAGGAGACCGCGATCATCGCCTACGCCCGCATGACGAGCCAGTGGGACGACATCGAACTGCACTTCGGAAGACCGGATCTCAGCCCGACCGACGGTGCCGCTGCCCGTGATCGACTGCGCGAATGCGGCTCGGAGACCTTCGTCCGAGGCTTGGTGCAGGAGCACCTCGATGCCACGGACGCCGCACTCCTCGAAGCGGAAGCCGATGGTCTGCCCCCGGCGGCCGGACAGGTACTGCGCACCCTCGCCTCCCGAGTCGGAAGTCGCAGTCGATGAACGCGGACGCGGCTGATCGTCGGGACAGCACCGCCCTCCGGCGCTTCAACCGCACGGCGGAGATCGCGACGACCGATGTCATCCGCAGCTATTCGACGTCGTTCGGACTCGCGACCCGTCTTCTCGGACGCCGTCATCGCCAGCACGTCCGCAACATCTACGCGATGGTGCGCATCGCCGATGAGATCGTCGACGGCGTCGCCGCCGAAGCTGGTCTGGACGTGACCGCGCAATCCGCCGCGCTCGACTCCTACATCGCGGAGACGCATCGTTCGATGCGCAGCGGCTACAGCAGCGATCTCATCCTGCATGCGTTCGCGCGGACCGCGCGCGAGTGCGGGATCGGCGAGGACCTGACGCAGCCGTTCTTCGACTCGATGCGCGCAGACATCGACGAAGACGCCGGCTTCGCCGCCTATGACGTCGAAGCCCACGCGGCGTACGTCTACGGCTCCGCCGAAGTCGTCGGTCTCATGTGCCTGCGGGTGTTCCTCCGGGATACCGAACGTGCGCCCGAAGACCTCGCGACGCTGCGGCACGGCGCCCGTCAGCTCGGTGCGGCCTTCCAGAACGTGAACTTCCTGCGCGACCTCGCCGATGACACCGACCGCCTGCACCGCGGCTACCTCGGCGGCGCTGCGCGTCTGACCGATGCTGACCGGGACGCATGGGTGCAGACCGTGTTCCGGCAACTGGCCGACGCGCGTGACGCTATCCCCCTGCTGCCGAAGGACGCCCGCGCGGCGGTGCGCAGCGCCCTGGCTCTGTTCGCCGCTCTGACCCGCCGTGTGGCGCAGACCCCCGCCGACGTCCTCTACCGACGCCGGGTACGCGTTCCGGATCCGATCAAAGCCGCTCTCGCCGCGCGGTCCGTGTTCGTCACAGCGATGGAGCGGGACCGATGAGCCGGGTTGTGGTGATCGGTGCCGGAGTCGCCGGTCTCGCGACCGCGGGACTGCTCGCCCGGGACGGGCACGAGGTCGTGATCCTCGAGAAGAACGATCGCGTCGGCGGCCGCGCCGGGACGATCGAACGCGACGGCTTCCGTTTCGACTCCGGGCCGTCCTGGTATCTGATGCCCGAGGTCTTCGACCACTTCTTCGAGATGATGGGCACCACGACCGATGCGCAGCTCGATCTCATCCCCCTCGATCCGGGATACCGGGTGTTCCGCGACCCGGATGCGGTCGGTGGCGGATCCGGTCCCGTGACCGTCCCCGCAGGACGCGATCAGGTCACTGGACTCTTCGAAGCGCTGGAGCCCGGCTCCACGGCGACGCTGGACGCCTACCTCGACTCCGCGCAGCATGCCGGAGCGATGGCGCAGAAGTACTTCCTCTACAACCCCTTCACACGCATGCGTTCGCTCCTCGCCCCCGAGGTCCTCCGAGCACTGCCGCGCCTCTCCGCCCTGCTCGGAACACGCCTGCAGTCCTTCGCGGCCCGGCGCTTCACGCACCCCGTGGTCCGACAGATCCTGGGCTATCCCGCAGTGTTCCTCGGCACCGACCCGCGAAGCGCGCCGGCGATGTACCACCTGATGAGCGCCCTCGATCTCGACCAGGGAGTCAGCTATCCGCAGGGCGGCTTCTGGCGGGTGATCGAGCGGATCGAGGCGCTGGCGCGCGACGCGGGGGTCCGCATCGAGACCGGGGCGGAAGTCACCGGAATCCGCACCCAGGACGGCGGCGACGGTACCTACGTGACCGGCGTGGGCTGGGTCGACGCCTCCGGCTCCACGCACACGGAGAGCGCCGATGTGGTGGTCTCGGCAGCCGATCTGCACCACACGGAGACGGCGTTGCTTCCCCCCTCGCTGCAGACCTACCCCGAGTCGTGGTGGGCACGGCGCACCAGCGGACCGGGCGGAATCCTCGTGATGCTCGGGGTTCGCGGCACACTCCCCGAGCTGCCGCACCACTCCCTGTTCTTCACCGACGACTGGGACGCGAACTTCGATGCGATCTTCGGTGCCACGCCGACCGTTCCCGAGCCGGCATCGATCTACGTGTGCCGGCCGAGCGCAACGGATCCCGACGTGGCCCCTGCCGGCAGCGAGAACCTATTCGTGCTGATCCCGGTCCCGGCGGACGTCGATCTCGGACACGGCGGACCCGACGGAGCGGGATCGCCCGAGATCGAGCGCGCCGCGGATGCGGCAATCGATCAGATCGCGGCGTGGGCGGGGATCCCCGACCTCCGCGAACGCATCGTCGTGCGCGAGACGACCGGTCCCGCAGACTTCCGCGACGACTATCACTCCTGGCGCGGAGGAATGCTGGGGCCGGCGCACATCCTCTCGCAGAGCGCGATGTTCCGCGCGCAGAACACTTCTCGGCGCGTGCAGGGCCTCTTCTACGCCGGGGCCACCACCGCGCCCGGCGTCGGTGTCCCGATGTGCCTGATCAGTGCGGAGATCGTCCTCAAGCGCGTCCGCGGCGACCACTCCCCCGGCCCGCTCCCCGTTCCCGGCTCTTCCGCTGCCATGACGGAGGCGCCCTGATGGGCGTCGTGTATCTGGCGGCCCTCCTCCTGTCGCTGAGCTGCATGCTGCTGCTGGATTGGCGGTTCCGCCTCTTCTTCTGGCGCGACGCGGTGTCGGCCGCGGCCGTCACGGCCGTCGGCCTCGTCTTCTTCCTGCTCTGGGACGTGGCGGGCATCGCCAACGGAATCTTCTTCCGGGGCGAGGGCGCGATCGCGTCGGGTCTGCTCCTGGCCCCCGAGCTTCCCATCGAGGAACCCGTGTTCCTGGTGTTCCTCGTGGTGTGCACCATGGTGATCTACACCGGATCCGCCCGGGTCATCTCCCGACGCCGAGCGCGGCGGCGCGACGAGGCGGAGGCATCATGACCTACCTCCAGCTCTCCGCCTGCTTCGTGGCTGTCGCCACGTTGGGCGGAATCGGGCTCGCGCTCGCCTCCCGCACGCGCGGCCCGCGCCCGCTCGCCGTGCTGCTGACCGTGGTCATGCTGTTCGTGCTCACCGCGGCGTTCGATACCGCGATGATCGCGAGCGGCCTGTTCCACTATGCGCAGGACCCGCTGCTCGGCGTGCACGTCGGCCTGGCTCCGATCGAGGACTTCGCCTATCCGCTCGCGGGGGCGCTGCTCCTCCCGGCCCTGTGGACCGCAATGCGTGCCCGGCGGCGGGCGCACGATCGTCGACCGATCGATGAGGAGACTTCACGATGAGCACCGCCGCAGCTCCGCCGAGCAGCATCGGACGAGACATCGCCCAGATCATCCTGTCGTCGCGTCCGATCAGCTGGATCAACACCGCCTTCCCCTTCGCCGCCGCCTACCTCCTCAGCACCCGCGAGATCGATCTGACATTCGTGATCGGCACGCTGTACTTCCTGATCCCCTACAACCTCGCGATGTACGGGATCAACGATGTCTTCGACTACGCCTCCGATCTGGCGAACCCGCGCAAGGGCGGCATCGAAGGGGCTCTCCTCGCCCCTCGCATCCATCGAGCGACGCTGTGGACGGCCGCGGCGACCAACATCCCTTTCCTGGTCTACCTCGTCGTGGTGGGAAACCCGGCGTCGTGGCTCTGGCTGACGGTCAGCGTGTTCGCGGTCATCGCCTACTCCGCGCCTGTCCTCCGATTCAAGGAGCGCCCGTTCCTGGATTCCGTCACCTCCAGTACGCACTTCGTGAGCCCCGCCATCGTCGGGCTCGCCCTGGCCGAGGCGCCCGTGACCGTCGGCGCGGCGATCACGCTCGGCGCCTTCTTCCTGTGGGGCATGGCCGCCCACGCCTTCGGAGCTGTGCAGGACATCGGCCCTGACCGGGAAGCCGGGATCTCGTCTATCGCGACGGTCATCGGCGCACGCGCGACGGTGCGACTGTCGGTGTCGCTGTGGGTGATCGCGGGGGCGGCGATGCTGCTGACCCCCTGGCCGGGCACGCTCGCCGCCGCCCTCGCGCTGCCCTACATCGTCAACGCGGCGCCGTGGTGGAACGTGACCGACGAGACCTCCGCCTCCACGAACCGCGCCTGGCGACGTTTCATCGCCCTGAACTACTTCGCCGGCTTCCTCGCGACGATGATCCTCATCCTCGCCTGGATCTCCTGACCCCCACCTCCGCCCGAAAGGAACCCGATGTCCCGCCCCGATGCCACGCCGACCCCGCCCGCGAGGGAGCGTTCACGACGACACTCCTGGGCGCGGATCTTCCTCCCTGTGGCGCTGATCCTCGTCTGGCTGGTGGGTGCCTCACTCGGAGGGCCCCTGTTCGGCAAGGTCGACGAGGTGTCCTCCAACGAGCAGACGACCTACCTCCCCGAATCGGCGGATGCCACCCAGGTGCAGAAGCTTCTCGGGGAGTTCAACGACAGCGACTCCATCCCGGCGATCGCCGTGTTCACGTCCGACGACGCGCTCACGGCGTCGGAGATCGACGCGATCTCCGACGCCGTCGCGAATGCGCCGAAGGTGGAAGGCGTCGGCGACGAGGTCTCTCCGGCGCTCCCCTCCGATGACGGGCAGGCGGTGCAGGCGTTCATCCCGATCGACGCCGATGCCGAGCTCGCGGACGTGACGACGGCTCTCGGCGAGGAACTGCGCGACGCGGTCCCCGACGGGGTCACCGTGTACATCACAGGACCCGCTGGCTTCAGCGCCGACCTGGTGGCCGGTTTCGCCGGCATCGACGGGCTGCTCCTCGGCGTCGCCCTCCTCGCGGTCCTCGTCATCCTGGTGCTGGTCTACCGATCGTTCCTCCTGCCACTCGTCGTGCTGTCGACGAGCCTGTTCGCCCTCTGCGTCGCTCTGCTCGTGGTGTGGCGGCTGGCGAAGTTCGAGGTGCTGCTGCTCAGCGGTCAGACACAGGGGATCCTCTTCATCCTCGTGATCGGCGCCGCCACCGATTACGCGCTGCTGTTCGTCGCGCGTTTCCGAGAGGAACTGCGCGTCGCGCAGGACAAGGGAACGGCGGTCATGGCGGCATGGAAGGGCTCGGTCGAACCGATCGTCGCGTCGGGCGGCACCGTGATCGCCGGACTCCTCTGTCTGCTGCTCAGCGATCTGAAGTCGAACAGCACCCTGGGGCCGGTCGCGGCGATCGGCATCGTGTTCGCGATGCTCTCGGCTCTCACCCTGTTGCCGTCGCTGCTGCTGCTCTTCGGCCGCGCGGTGTTCTGGCCGCGACGCCCCCGCTTCGAACCGGAGGTCGTCGCGGCCGAGCACGGTATGCGCACGACGGGCCTGTGGGCACGTCTCGCCGGCCTCATCAAGCGCCGTCCACGGGTGATCTGGATCGTGACGACGCTCGTGCTCCTGGCTGGGGCGGCGGGCATCACCCAGCTCGACGCCGATGGCGTGCCGCAGTCCGACCTGGTGCTCGGCGCGTCGGAGGCCCGCGACGGACAGGTCGCGCTCGGCGAGCACTTCCCCGGTGGATCCGGAAGCCCCGTATACGTGGTGGTGAAGGAGGATCGGCTGCAGGATGCGGCTGACGTCCTGCTCGCGAACGACGGTGTCGACGGGGTCTCCGTGACGGCCGCCGACTCGCCCAGCGGCAGCGCCCCCGTCACCGAGGACGGCATCTCGGCGATCGGAGCACCCGGCACGCCCGCACCCGAGCCGACGACGGTCGACGGAGAGGTGCTCCTGCAGGGCACCCTGACCGATGCCGCCGACTCCGCCGCCGCCGCGTCGACCGTGCGCGAGCTGCGTGGCGAACTCGACGGCATGGGCGCGCTCGTAGGCGGTGTCACGGCCACGTCGATCGACACGAACGATGCATCGATCCACGACCGGAACCTCATCATCCCGGTGATCCTCGTGGTGATCATGTTCATCCTGATGCTGCTGCTGCGGTCGATCCTCGCGCCGGTGCTGCTGATCCTCACGACGGTGCTTTCCTTCGGCACGGCGATGGGGGTCTCCGCCCTCGTCTTCAACGGGATCTTCGCGTTCCCTGGCGCCGACCCCGCGGTTCCGCTCTTCGGGTTCGTGTTCCTCGTCGCGCTCGGCATCGACTACAACATCTTCCTCATGACGCGCGTCCGTGAGGAATCGAAGGCGCACGGGACTCGGGAGGGCATCCTGCGTGGGCTCTCGATCACGGGCGGGGTGATCACCTCGGCGGGTCTCGTCCTCGCCGCGACCTTCGCCGCACTGTCGGTGATCCCGATCCTCTTCCTCGTGCAGCTGGCCTTCATCGTGGCCTTCGGCGTGCTCCTCGACACCTTCGTCGTCCGCTCGCTGCTGGTTCCCGCCCTGACCTACGACATCGGCAAAGCCATCTGGTGGCCGTCGAAGCTGTGGCGGCGCGGAGAGGACTGAGACGTGGCGGCGTGCATCCGGTCGCTTAGACTGGGTGCACGCCCTCGTAGCTCAGGGGATAGAGCAGCCCTCTCCTAAAGGGCAGGTCGCAGGTTCGAATCCTGTCGCGGGCACGACGTCGAAGAGGGGCCATCCGAAGGGTGGCCCCTCTTCGACGTCTCAGGCGGCGAGCGCCAGGTAGGGCTCCCACCGTGGATCGCTGCGTTCGGTCCCCCGCACCGTCCAGGCGGTGCCGTGCGGAGGACGCGGAGTGAAGCGCAACTGCCAGCGCATCTCCTGCGGTGTGCGATCGCTCTTGACGTTGTTGCAGCGGAGGCAGCAGGCGACGAGGTTCTCCCAGGAGTCCGCTCCCCCGCGCGAACGCGGCAGCACGTGATCGATCGTCGACGCCGCCTTGCCGCAGTAACCGCAGCGGTGGTTATCGCGGCGCAGCACACCGCGACGCGTGACCGGCACGCGCCTGCTCGTCGGAACCCGCACATAACGCGCCAGGATGATGACCGCCGGGCGATCGTAGACGCCGTGGGTGCCCCAGACGGGGTCTTCCTCCACGCGTTCGATCACGGTCGCCTTGTCGTTCATCACCAGCACCAGGGCTCGTTTGAACGACACGATCGCGAGCGGTTCGTATCCGGCATTCAGGACCAGTGTGCGCATTCGTCATCCTCTCGATCCGCCGGGACGGCTTCCCGGCACTCTCGACTCACACGAGGTCGTGCAGGAGGCAGATCGAACGCGGGGACGAAAAAAGGCGCCGTCTAAAGACAGCGCCTTTCGCGCACGGCAACGCCGTGGCATCCCTGCGGGCTATGCAGAAGGACGTGACGACCGAGGGCATCCATGGTTCGGATGGTCGGTATTCGCTCCATCAGCCTCTCCCACCTGTACGACAACGGGATCAGGCTAACCCATCCCCCTGGGTGCAGGGCGAAACGGCGGATGAATGGAAGGAGGCGTGTCCGGAAATCAGCCGGCGTTGACGGAGAGCCAGGACATCGGCTCGACGAGTCCGCCGTTGATCCAGACCTCGAAGTGGAGGTGGTTCGCGGTCGAGCGACCGGTGCTGCCGACGTAGCCGATCAGCTGTCCGGCGGAGACCGTCTGGCCGACCTGTACCTGACGCGAACCATAGAGCATGTGGCCGTACGTGGTCTGCAGACGCTGACCACCCACGACGCTGTCGAGCATCACGGCCACGCCGTAGCCGCCGATGCTCTCGGCGGAGGCGCGGACCACACCGGCGGCAGCCGCGTAGATCGGGGTGCCGGCCGGGGCGAGCATGTCGGCACCGTTGTGCCCACCGCCCACGGTACGGCTGACGTTCCACGATCCCATCGGAAGCGGATAGCGCACCTCACCCGATCCCGGCGACGTGAGCGCGTAGCCCGCGGTGTTGAAGCGGGAGGAAGTCGATGCGGTGGAAGCGGCAGCGGCAGCGGCACGGGCGGCAGCAGCCTCTTCTGCCTTCTTCTTCGCGATCTCCTCGGGAGTCGTCGCACTGAACGTGCCGCGAGCGAGCGGCGCCGCGGTGGCCTGGGAGGCGACGACGAGCGACTGTGCGTCGACGGCAGCAAGCTGCTGCACGGTCGTCGGCGCAGCCTCGCTCGGCTTCGACGAGGCGAAAGCGGGCAGGGCGATGCCGGCGACGAGTGCGCCGACGGCCCCGAAGATGGCGATGGATCGGAGTGGCTTGACGGCCTTGCGAGCACTCACCCTCGCGCCGGTGCGGCGGGCGGGTACGCGGTCTTCAGATGTCTTCTTCGCGGGCGGTTCGATGTCTGCGGCCAAAACTTGGTCCTCCTGGGCCCTCACGCTGTTCGGGTCAGCGCTGGCTCGTCGGCACTCTGCTCTCGTGGCACGAATGTAGCTCGGGTACTTTGTGCGTTCCTGCCGTGAAGACGACGAGCCTGGAAGGCGATCTTCGCGGGTTCATCTCCAGCGGGCTTCTTCGCTGGCGACTTGATCGAGGTTACCGGAAGATAACGATCATGTCACCCTGGGAAACTGGCAATCCTCGCAGAAGCCCGCGACCCCCCGTCTGCGTGGCGGTGTCGCACCCGGATTCCTCGCGGGATCAGGCCGGTTCGCCCACCAGGAAGATGTGCGATGCCAGCTCCACCGGGAGCTCGAGGCCGTCTTCCTTGCCGTCCATCTGGATGAGCACGTAACCCTCGCTGAAGCGGAAGTCGCCGTGCGCTCCGGGAACGACTCCCGCATCGCGCAGCTGCTCGAGAAGCTCGGGATCGACCTGCGCGGGCTCGGCGAGACGACGGACCGTGCCCTCGACCGGTTCCCCCGCCGCATTGAGACGCTGGACGAGACCGATGACCCCCTCGTCGAAGGTGCGCGCCGGCACGTCGCCGAGCTGGTCGAGACCGGGGATCGGGTTGCCGTACGGCGATTCCGTCGGGTGTCCGAGCAGCTCTACCAGGCGACGTTCCACCTGCTCGCTCATCACGTGCTCCCACCGGCAGGCCTCTTCATGCACGAACGCCCAGTCGAGTCCGATCACATCGGAGAGCAGACGCTCGGCGAGACGGTGCTTGCGCATCACGTCGACCGCCTTGCGACGGCCGGCGTCGGTGAGCTCGAGCGTGCGGTCTTCCGAGACGATGACGAGCCCGTCGCGCTCCATCCGACCGACGGTCTGCGACACGGTCGGCCCCGAGTGGCCGAGGCGCTCGGAGATGCGCGCGCGCAGCGGCACGATGTTCTCCTCCTCGAGTTCGAGGATGGTGCGGAGGTACATCTCCGTGGTGTCGATCAGGTCGGTCATGTGCAGGCCCTCCGAGGTTCTTAGGCAAGCCTACATTCCCGGACCGACATCGGACTCGCTGCGGTCCGGAGACATGCCGGGCGCCCCCTAGAATCGACGCATGGCGATCGAGATTCCCCGTGACCTCCTGCCCATCGACGGCCGCTTCGGCTGCGGTCCCTCGAAGGTGCGCCCTGCGCAGCTCGAGGCGCTGGTCACGTCGGGAGCCTCGATCCTGGGGACATCCCATCGACAGGCGCCCGTGAAGAACCTCGTCGGCAGCATCCGCGAGCAGCTCGCCGCTCTGTTCCGCATTCCCGAGGGATACGAGATCATCCTGGGCAACGGCGGATCGACGGCCTTCTGGGACGCTGCGGCCTTCGGCCTCATCGAGCAGCGCAGCCAGAACCTCGTCTTCGGCGAGTTCGGCGGGAAGTTCGCCGCTTCCGCAGGCGCCCCCTGGCTCGAGGCGCCCGATGTGCGCAAGGCCGAGCCCGGTTCGCTCACCGTCGCCGAGGTCGTGGAGGGCGTGGATGTGTACGCCTGGCCGCACAACGAGACCTCGACCGGCGTCGCCGCTCCGATCCAGCGCATCGCCGCCGACGGCGCCCTGACCGTCATCGATGCGACGAGTGCCGCGGGAGGCATCGACTTCGACGCCGCTCAGGCCGACGTGTACTACTTCGCGCCGCAGAAGAACCTCGGCTCCGACGGCGGCCTGTGGTTCGCCGCGGTCTCGCCGGCTGCCGTCGAGCGCATCGAGCGCATCGCGGCATCGGGTCGCTACATCCCGGAGTTCCTGAGCCTGAAGAACGCGGTCGACAACTCGCGCCTCAACCAGACGCTGAACACCCCCGCGCTCACGACCCTGCACCTCCTCGACAACCAGCTCCGCTGGATCCTCGACAACGGCGGGCTCGGCTGGGCGGCCGCACGCACCTCCGAGTCGTCTTCGGTTCTGTACGACTGGGCCGAGGCGTCTTCGGTCGCCACGCCCTTCGTCACGGACGCGTCGCACCGCTCCCCCGTGGTCGCGACGATCGACTTCGACGACAGCATCGACGCCGCGGCGATCGCCAAGGCCCTCCGCGCCAACGGCATCGTCGACACGGAGCCGTATCGGAAGCTCGGGCGCAACCAGCTGCGGGTGGCGACGTTCGTCTCGATCGAGCCGGATGACGTGCGCCAACTGACCCGATCGATCGAGTATGTCCTGGAGAACCTGGGCGCCTGAGCGCCCGGCGTCACTCCTCCTCGTCGACCTCGCCGGCGTCCTCATCGAGGGCGTCGGCGTCGTCGTCGGACTCTTCTTCTTCCGACTCTTCGTCTTCCGACTCTTCGTCGTCGGCGGCGCCCTCATCGAGTTCGTCGATATCGACGCCGTCCAGGTCGCCGGCGTGCAGGATGTCGGCCTCACCGTCGTCATCGTCATCGTCATCGTCATCGTCGAGGTCGTCGTCCTCGAGGACACCGTCCTCGTCGGCGTCGAGCGCTACCTCGCCGACCGCGTCGCCCCCGGCGGCGGCGGCCGCCTCGGCGAGTTCGACCTGATGCGCGCGGTACTCGGCGAGACGCTCGGCCCACGGCACCCACTCCGGGGCCAGGAGAGCGCCGTCACCGGGAAGGAGCTCGACCTCGAGTACCGTCGGTTCCTCGCCTTCGACGCGAGCGACGGTCACCGTCCAGTACCACCCCGGGTAGCCGGCGAGCCGGTTCTCGAAGCGCAGCGACACCGACCCGTCGTCCTCGGCGAGATATCCGGCGGCGGGGCCGACGGTGGACGCCGGAGTGATCTCGGCCAGCGCGGCCAGCGCGAGATCATGGGCGTCGAGGAGACGCGCGTCGGCGTCAGGCTTCGAGGTCATCAGCGACCTTGCGCAGGACGGCCGCGATCTTGCGACCCTGAGCGGAGGAGGGGTAGCGTCCACGGCGCAGATCCCCGCCGATGCCGTCGAGGAGCTTCACGAGGTCCTCGACGATGATGGCCATGTCGTCAGCCGGCTTGCGCTTGGCCTTCGAGAGGCTGGGCGGCGCTTCGAGCACACGTACCGACAGCGCCTGCAGCCCGCGCTTGCCGTCGGCCACGCCGAACTCCACGCGCGCACCGGCCTTCACCGCGGTGCCGGCAGGCATCGCGGAGGCGTGCAGGAAGACGTCCTGGCCGTCATCGCTGGCGATGAAGCCGAAACCCTTGTCTTCGTCGTAGAACCTGACCTTGCCGGTGGGCATGGGAGAACCTCGCTGAGATCGATATGCAGAACAGTGGACGCGCTCGTGCGCGTGTCCCCAGCCTACCGGTCGCGGCGCGCGCAGAGCAGAAGCCTCAGTGCGAGTAGGCTGATGCGGATGAGCACGCAGAACTCGGAACCGGAGGTTCCCATCCGCCGGCTGGATCGCATCCTGGCGTTCACCGCGCTCGGAATCGCCGCCGCGTCAGTGGTGTGCTTCTTCGCGATCATCATCGGCACGGCGCTCGGGATGGGGCAGGCCGCATTCGGCGAGGGTATCTGGCCCGTGATCGCCGCGATCCCCTATTGGGGACTGCCGGTGGCGTTCCTCATGATCATCACGCTCCTGACGATGAGCTTCATCCGGAAGGGCCGCGCGTCGTCGCGTTCCTGAGGCCACGCCCATGAGCACTCACGCGCGACCGCTGGCCGATTGGCTGGCGGCGGCGCGCGACGAAGACCTCCTCCGCCTCTTCGCGGCACGGGCCGTGCGCGCCGACGCCCCGTGGCACGACTTCTTCGACGCCGCCGAGGCACTGCTCGATCCGGCGTCGCTGTCGCGTGTCCTGCCCGCGCTCACGGCATCCGAAGCGCGCGCGTTGCTCGACGCCGCGTCCGGCGGCGAAGCCGGGCGGGACCGGGAACAGCTGACGGCGCTCGCACTGCTCCGCCCGGACGGCACCCCCTATCCACCGGTCGTGACCGCGATCGCCGGGCGCTCGATCCCCCTCCCGCCCGCCGCGGCACCGGCGTCTCCGTCCTCGGAGACCGCCGCGGCGCACGCGGCGGAGCGGGCCTTCACGACAGTGGCCGTCCTCGCCGACCTGCTCCTGATCGCGAGGGAGAGCCCCTTCGCCCTCCTCACCGGCGGCGGCGTCAGCGCGGGTGAGAAGCGCCAGCTGGCGGAGGCCGGCGTCCCCACCGAGATCGTCGACACCCTCGCCGCGATCGCCCTCCAGGCCGGGCTCGCCGTGTCCGCGGACCGGCGGCTGCGATCGAGCCAGTCCGCAGAGGAATGGCTGCGTTCGTCGGCAGCGGACCGATGGGCTGTCTTGGTCACCGCATTCCGGGACGCCCTTCCCCGTGGTGTCCGTTCCGCAGGCGGCGGATGGGTTCCTCCGGAGGCCTGGCCGTTCGCCCACCCCTGGGATCCCACCTGGGCCGAGCGTGCGCACGTCCTGCAGGATGCGGCCGCGCTCCTCGGCCTGATCGCCGAAGACGGCACCGAACCCGCATGGGCGGTGAGCCTGCGACGCGGAGGCGACGCGGAGGCCGAGGCTCTCGCGCGACTGCTGCCGGCCGAGGTCGATCGCATCTTCCTGCAGAACGACCTGACCGCGATCGCACCGGGTCCGCTGCAGCCGGCGCTGGATGTGCGGCTGCGCACGATCGCCGCCCGTGAGTCCGCGGCCCAGGCGTCGTCGTACCGTTTCACCTCCGAGTCCGTGGCGCACGCGTTCGTCGCCGGCGAGACCGAGGCGTCGATCCTCGATTTCCTCACCTCCGTCTCCCTCACGGGAATCCCGCAGCCCCTCGGCTACCTGATCGCGCAGACAGCGCAGCGTCACGGATTGGTCCGCGTCTCGACGGACGACGAGACCGGCCGCACGCGGATCGAGAGCTCCGACGCTCACCTCATCCAGGCGATGGCGGTGGACCAGTCGCTGCGTCCGCTGGCCCTGTCGGCGCATCTCGATTCCCTGACCACACGCGTCGGACGCGACACGGTGTACTGGGCTCTCACGGACGCGCGGTACCCCGCGACGCTCGTCGGCCCCGACGGATCCCTCCTGGTGCGGGAGCGCCACCCCGCTCCCCCTGCCCCCGCTCCGAGCGGAGACTCCACAGACCTCATGCCGCTGATCACGCGGCTCCGGTCCCACCAGGGGCCCGATGCCGACGCCGCGTGGCTCGACCGCGAGCTCGAAGCGGCCGTGCGGGCGAAGTCGGTCCTCGAAGTCACGGTGGGGATGCCGGACGGGTCCACCCGACAGCTCCTCCTGGAAGCGACCGGGATGGGCGGTGGCCGACTCCGCGGGCGCGACCGTGCAGCCGATGTCGAACGGACACTTCCCGTGTCGAGCATCCTCACAGCGACGATCGTCGCGTCATAGGCCTCGCACCCCGCACGACCGCTAAACTGGTGAGCTATGTCTGATGGCCCCCTGATCGTCCAGAGCGATCGCACCGTGCTGCTCGAAGTCGCCCATGCCGATGCCGAGAGCGCCCGGCATGAACTGGCGATCTTCGCCGAACTGGAACGGGCTCCCGAGCACATCCACACGTACCGGATCACGCGTCTGGGTCTGTGGAACGCCCGCGCCGCAGGGCACACCGCCGAGGACATGCTCGAGACTCTGGACCGCTGGTCGCGCTTCCCGGTGCCCCCCTCGGTTTCCGTCGATCTGCGCGAGACCGTCAACCGTTACGGGCGTCTGGTCATCGAACGCGATGAGGAGGGAACGCTCATCCTGCGCTCCTCCGACCCCGCGGTGCTGGCGCAGGTCGCGAACAACAAGCGCATCCAGCCGCTGCTCATCGGGCACCCGACACCGGAGACGTTCGTCGTCGATGCCTGGGCGCGCGGGCAGATCAAACAGGAGCTGTTGAAGATCGGCTGGCCCGCCGAAGACCTCGCCGGATACACCCCGGGCACCCCGCACGAGATCGACCTCGCCGAGGACGGCTGGCACATCCGTCCCTACCAGCAGGATGCCGTCGACGCCTTCGCGAAGGACGGATCGGGCGTGGTCGTGCTGCCCTGCGGTGCCGGCAAGACGATCGTGGGCGCCGGCGCGATGGCCGCGACCAAGACGACGACGCTGATCCTCGTCACGAACACGGTGTCGGCGCGGCAGTGGCGCGACGAACTGCTCAAGCGCACCAGTCTGACCCCCGAGGAGATCGGCGAGTACTCGGGCCAGGCGAAAGAGGTCAAGCCCGTCACCATCGCGACCTACCAGATCCTCACCGCGAAGCGCAAAGGCGAGTACGCCCACCTGGCGTTGCTCGACGCGCTCGACTGGGGGCTCATCGTGTACGACGAGGTCCACCTGCTCCCCGCGCCGGTTTTCAAGCTGACCGCCGACTTGCAGGCGCGCCGCCGCATCGGCCTCACCGCCACCCTCGTGCGCGAGGACGGTCGCGAGGGCGACGTCTTCAGCCTGATCGGCCCGAAGCGCTTCGACGCCCCCTGGAAGCAGATCGAAGCGCAGGGCTTCATCTCCCCCGCCGCCTGCTACGAGGTGCGCGTCGATCTGCCGCCGGACGACCGGCTCGAGTACGCCGCGGCGACCGACGATGAGCGGTATCGTCTCGCGGCGTCCGCCCCGGCGAAGGTCCAGGCCGTGCGCGAGCTCATCGCGAAGCACGAGGGCGAACGCATCCTCGTGATCGGGCAGTACCTCGATCAGCTCGAGTCGCTCTCCGAGGCCCTGAACGCCCCGCAGATCACCGGCGCGACCCCGGTCGACGAGCGCGAAGAGCTCTACCGTGCGTTCCGTGAAGGCGACATCTCGCTGCTCGTGGTGTCGAAAGTGGCGAACTTCTCGATCGACCTTCCCGAGGCTTCCGTCGCGATCCAGGTGTCCGGGTCGTTCGGATCGCGTCAGGAGGAAGCCCAGCGTCTGGGCCGCCTGCTGCGCCCGAAGCAGTCGGGCCACACCGCGAGCTTCTACACCCTCGTGGCCCGCGACACCATCGACCAGGACTACGCCCAGAACCGTCAGCGCTTCCTGGCCGAGCAGGGCTACAGCTACACGATCATGGACTCGGACGCGATCGCTGCCTGACCTCGGGAGATCATGCTCCGGTGGTGCGGCCGTGCAGTACGCCGCCCAGTCGATGGGTTCCGAGCACTCCGGCCGGCGCGGATGCGGCCCGGGCCGTGCGTGCGATCCCGAGCCTTGCAGCCCAGCGGTCGGCGAGCAGGGCGTAGACGACCATGGCCAGTGCCGAGGCGAGCAGGTCGACGGCGGTCCCCGAAGTCGCGTTGGCATCGACCAGCGTGACGGATCCGAGCAGGAAGATGAGCACGTTGTTGACGATGTGCAGGGAGATCGCGGCTTCGAGTCCCCCCGTACGCCAGGTCAGCCAGGCGGCGACGATCGCGAACATGCCCACGCTCGCCGCGCCCCAGATGTCGTAGCCGTGACCGAGCACGAACAGCGGCACGGGCAGCAGGATCGCGAAGGCGGGATGACGGAGCCAGCTCCCGACCAACTGCATCAGGTATCCGCGGAACACATACTCCTCCGCGGCGGCTTGAAAAGGGATGAGCAGCAGCACGAGCAGCACCATCGTCCAGAGCCCGGGGTGGGAGAAGTCCGCGACGACCGCATCGCCGCTCAGGGCCGACCAACCCAGCACCGCAACGAAGTAGACGGCGAACACGGCGAGCGCCAGCAGCAGGCTCTTTCCGAGCCACCCCATCCGCAGCCGTCCGGTGACCGATGACAGCAGCCCCACACCGCGACCCTCCACCATGCGCGAGGCCAGCAGCAGTGCGGGGATCATCAGGATCAGCGGCAGCACCAGTGCGACGAGCAGCCACGGCCGGTCGAGGTCGAAGAACTGCGAGGTGGCGAGGAGCGTCTGCGATTCGACACCCCACCCGGGGACGAACATCGACACGATGGCCAACGGCACGATCACGATCACGAGGATCGCGACGTAGAGGGCGATGCCGACGAGTCCGGTCAGCAGCATGCGCCACCAGCGATACCGCGGACGCAGATGCGCCAGCCGATGATAGGCGACCTGATCGACATCAGGCGCGTCCGGCAGGGCGACGGGGCTTCCGGGGGCTTCAGGGCTTCCGGGGGCGACGGTGACGTCCTCGTTCCAGCTCATGCATCGATCCTCCCCCGTGCACCTGTGCGGCGCATCCACCCCCGGGACGATCTCGCTCCTACGGACTGTGCACACAGCATCGGAGGATGCGTGCGCACGCTTCCCGAAGGGGCGACTCCACGCCGTTCCGCACAATAGTCAGCATCCCCATGGCCGAAGTCACCATAATGGGGACATGACTGCTCCGCGCATCCTGGTCGTCGACGACGAACCCAACATCCGCGACCTGCTCTCCACGGGTCTCAGCTTCGCCGGATTCCAGGTGAAGACGGTCGCCAACGGCGCCGCCACGATCTCGGCCGTCCTCGAAGAGGAACCCGACCTCATCATCCTGGACGTCATGCTGCCCGACATGAACGGGTTCAGCGTGACCAAGCGCCTCCGCGGTGCGGGATTCACGGCGCCCATCCTGTTCCTCACGGCGAAGGACGGCACCGAGGACAAGATCGAGGGACTCAACGCGGGTGGCGACGACTACGTCACCAAGCCCTTCAGCCTCGACGAGATCGTCGCCAGGGCTCAGGCCATTCTCCGCCGTACGATGCAGGCCGACGAGGAGTCGATCATCCGCGCCGGCGAGCTGTCCATGGACCAGGACACGCACGACGTTCATGTCGGCAAGGAACCGATCGAGCTGAGCCCGACCGAGTTCAAGCTGCTGCGCTACCTGATGCTCAACCCCAACCGCGTGCTGTCGAAGGCGCAGATCCTCGACCACGTGTGGGAGTACGACTTCAACGGTGACGCCGGCATCGTCGAGAGTTACATCTCCTACCTGCGTCGCAAGATCGACCCGCACACCGAGGAGTCGCTCATCCAGACCAAGCGCGGCTTCGGCTACATGCTGAAGGTCGGCAAGACGGTCTGACGACCACCGCACCACCAACGACGCCGCCTCGCGGCGCAGCCGCCGCACCGGGGAGGACCGCATGGCGCACAAGCCCGATGCGGTCACCAGCTGGTGGCGGCGCATCAGCCTTCGGGCCAAGGTCACCGGCGTCACGGTGGCGGTGCTGGCGCTCGGGCTGCTCGTCGCGGGTATCGGCACGGTGCCGATCCTGCGCAACGCCCTGGTCGCGAACATCGATGCCCAGTTGCCCGCCCTGGTCTCGAGCGATCTCGTCGACCGCTACTTCGACACGGTGACGGTCGACGGCGTCACCACCTACAGCCCGCGCGATGAGCAGCCTCGAGACTTCTCCTTCGCGATCTACGATGCGACGGGTGAACTCCGCGCCACAGCACGAGGCACTTCAGGCCAGGCGCCTCTCTTCCCCTCGCAGTACTCGCTCGCGAAGGCGACCGCCAACACGGATCAGATCCCGCTCGAGATGACGGGAGCCGAAGGCGAGCTGTTCCACGCGGCGGTCGCCGTCGTCCCCTCGGAAGGCGGTGTCCTGCGCATCCAGTTGGTCGCTCTTCCTCTCGCACCCGCCGATCGCATCATCAGCCAGTACTTCGGCATCTACATCTCGATCGCCCTGATCACGATCCTGATCGCCGCACTGCTCACGCGCGGGCTCGTGACACTCACGTTCCGCAGGCTCGGTCAGGTCGAGGCCACCGCCATGTCGATCGCGGCCGGCGACTTCCGGCAGCGGCTGACCGACCTCGAGCCGACCACCGAGGTCGGCCGGCTGAACACCGCCATCAACACGATGCTCGACCGGGTCGATCGCTCGCTCGCACAGCGGGACCGCACCGTGCAGCACATGCGGCGCTTCATCGGCGATGCGAGCCACGAGCTGCGCACCCCCCTGGTGAGCGTGCGCGGCTACGCGGAGCTCTACCGCATGGGCGCGATCAAGGGCGAGGAGGACACGGCGCGGGCCATGGAGCGCATCGAGAAGGAAGCGATCAGGATGGGGGTCCTGGTGGAGGACCTCCTCGCTCTCGCCCGGCTCGACGAGGAGCGCGAACCGGAGATCGTCCCCCTCGACCTACGGCCGATCGCGCGGGATGCAGCGCTCGATCTGCGTGCCGCGGCCCCCGGCCGGACCGTGACGGTGATCGACCGCACCGCGGACAGCAAGACCGCGGTACCTTTGCACGAGATCCCACCGCTCCAACCGCCGCAGCCGCCGACGCCGCGAGGCCTCTCCCGAGCCACGCTCTCGCGTCTTCGCCGACGCCCACGGCAGCCGGACCAGACTCCCGCGATCGACTTCACCGAAGTTCCCGATCTGCCCGTGCGCACCCCGCCGATCGTGCTCGGCGAAGAGAACAAGGTCCGCCAGGTCGTCACGAATCTCCTGGGCAATGCGCGCCGCTTCTCCCCCGAGGACGGGCCGATCGAGCTCGTGGTCGACTCCGACCGGGCGGCCGGCACCGCGAGCATCGCGATCGTCGATCACGGCGAGGGCATCCCGCCGCAGATCCGGGAGCAGATCTTCGAACGCTTCTGGCGTGCCGACACCTCCCGCGCGCGGGAGACCGGAGGCTCCGGCCTCGGACTCGCGATCGTCGCGTCGATCCTGAAAGCGCTCCACGGCGGCGTCGATGTATCGGAGACTCCGGGTGGGGGTGCGACGTTCACTGTGACTCTCCCGCTCGCACCGGCGCGCGCCACGCCTGCGCATCTCCTCGAAGACACGCAGCCTCTGGATCGACTCGACCTGCCGTAGCGGCCGTTCCGACGCCGGGCGCTTTCTGCACCGCCTGCCCGGCTGCCCCGTTGCTCACAGCGCACGGGATGACAGCGACCCGGAGAGGATAAGGACGCCGACGCTCGCTTAGCCTCGGAACCCCTACGAGAAGGAGTTCCCATGTCTGTCTTCACCGTCGACACCGAGGCCGTCTACGCGGCCCACGGCGCCACCCGCGCAACGATCGAGCGCTTGCAGGGCGAGTCCGCGACTCTGATGGCGCAGCTCCGACAGCTGCAGTCGACGTGGTCCGGCACGGCATCCCATGCTTTCCAGACGTGCGCCGAGCAGTGGCAGGGCGCGCAGCTCCATGTGGAGCAGGTGCTCGAATCGATCGGAACGTCGCTCGGCGCGGTCGCGACCCAGTACGCAGACGCCGATCAGTACTCGGCCAGCCTGTTCCGCTGACGCACACGCGTATCGACGCAGAACGCCCCCGGCCGAAGCCGGGGGCGTTCTGTCATGAGAGCAGGATCAGAAGTCCATGCCACCCGACGGGTCACCCATGGGAGCAGCGGCCTTCTCCGGCTTGTCAGCGACGACGACCTCGGTGGTGAGGAACAGCGCCGCGATCGAGGCTGCGTTCTGCAGCGCCGAGCGGGTCACCTTCGCGGGGTCGATGATGCCGGCGCCGAACATGTCGACGTACTCGCCCGTAGCCGCGTTCAGGCCCTGGCCCGCGGGGAGCTCGGCGACCTTGTTCGCGACGACACCGGCCTCGAGACCGGCGTTCAGCGCGATCTGCTTCAGCGGAGCCTGGATCGCGACGCGGACGATGTTCGCGCCGGTCGCCTCGTCACCCGTGAGCGAGAGCGCGTCGAGCGCCTTCGTTCCGGACTGGATGAGCGCGACGCCACCACCGGGGACGATGCCCTCCTCGACGGCCGCCTTCGCGTTGCGGACAGCGTCCTCGATGCGGTGCTTGCGCTCCTTGAGCTCGACCTCGGTCGCGGCTCCGGCCTTGATGACGGCCACACCACCGGCGAGCTTCGCCAGGCGCTCCTGCAGCTTCTCGCGGTCGTAGTCGCTGTCGGTGTTCTCGATCTCGCGACGGATCTGCGTGACGCGACCCTCGATCTGGTCTGCCTCACCGGCACCCTCGACGATCGTGGTCTCGTCCTTGGTGACGATGACCTTGCGCGCACGACCCAGCAGGTCGAGCGTGGCGTTCTCGAGCTTGAGGCCGACCTCTTCGGTGATGACCTGTCCACCGGTGAGGATCGCGATGTCCTGCAGCTGCGCCTTGCGGCGGTCGCCGAAGCCGGGAGCCTTGACGGCGACCGACTTGAAGATGCCCTTGAGCTTGTTCAGGACGAGCGTCGCGAGAGCCTCGCCCTCGACGTCCTCGGCGATGATGACGAGCTCCTTGCCGTCCTGGATCACCTTGTCGACGATGGGCAGGAGGTCCTTGATGTTGGAGACCTTCTGGTTCGCGATGAGGATGTACGGGTCCTCGAAGACAGCCTCCTGGCGCTCCGGGTCCGTGACGAAGTACGGGTTCAGGTAGCCCTTGTCGAAGCGCATGCCCTCGGTGAGCTCGAGTTCGGTACCGAACGTCTGCGACTCCTCGACGGTGACGACGCCTTCCTTGCCGACCTTGTCGATCGCCTCGGCGATGAGCTCGCCGATCGCGGGGTCAGCAGCGGAGATGGAAGCCGTGGCAGCGATCTGCTCCTTCGAGTCGATCTCCTTGGCGCTGGCGAGCAGCTCCTCGGTGATCGCGGCGACGGCCTTCTCGATGCCGCGCTTGAGCGAGATGGGGTCGGCGCCGGCTGCGACGTTGCGCAGACCCTCGCGGACCAGAGCCTGAGCGAGGACCGTGGCGGTCGTGGTGCCATCACCTGCGACGTCGTCGGTCTTCTTGGCGACCTCCTTGACGAGCTCCGCGCCGATCTTCTCGTACGGGTCGTCCAGCTCGATCTCCTTGGCGATGGAGACACCGTCGTTCGTGATCGTGGGGGCTCCCCACTTCTTCTCGAGAACGACGTTGCGGCCACGCGGGCCGAGGGTGACCTTGACCGCGTCGGCGAGGATGTTCAGGCCGCGCTCGAGGCCGCGGCGGGCCTCCTCATCGAAAGCAATGATCTTTGCCATGAGTTTTTTCGTCCCTCCTGGACGTAGACGTTGGGTTTAGCACTCAGAGTAAGAGAGTGCTAACGCCATTCTGGCACTCGACACCTTCGAGTGCAAGCCGCCGGAGGAGTGGCGCACGCGGAGGTCAGGGGGCCGGGGTCTCCCCGGGCGTCTCGGGCGCGGAACTCGATCGATCGAGGCCGATCACCACCGTGAACTGCTTCAGACCGTCCTCCGTCTGACCGGAGTAATAGTCGCTCTGCTGCACGGCAGCGCCACCGAGGAGGTTCGCCAATCCGATCGCGGCGAGCTCATCCTCATCGTTGACGTAGAAGACGGTGGTGGTGGCGAAGTCCTGACTCGAGCTGTCTCCGGCGAAGACGATGTCCGGCGCCCATCCATTGTTGACGAGGACGTCCCGCATCTGCGTGTCGAGCCCCTCGTCCGGCGTGCCGTTGAGGATCATCACGGAGACCGAGGTGTCCACCACACCCGTCTCGACCGGAGTGGGGACCGGCGTGGACGCCGCCTCGGGAAAGAGCGAGATGCGCCCCATCACCACGAGGGAACCGAAGATCCCGGCGATGATGAGGACGAGGGCGGCGACGAAGGACCAGAGCAGCACGACCCAGCCGTTCATCCCCGGAGCTTCGGCGCGATGCGCTCCCACACGTCCGGAGGAACGGGGAACGTCATCGAAGCGATCGCGGGAGGGCTTGGACACCCCTCGATGCTAGCGTCACCTTCCTGGCATTCCGATCCGCGGCGCGGAACACCCGATTCGGGAAGCCGCCGACGGCTCTTCTCAGCCGACGAAACCCGGTGTGCGAGCCGAGCGCTGCCTGGCGCGTGAATCCCGGATGCGGCGCAGCCGCCGCACCAGCATCGGATCGTACTCCAGAGCGGCTTCCGACTCGATGAGCCGCCCGAGGAGCTGGTAATAGCGGGCCGAACTCATGCCCAGCTGGGCGCGGATGACTTCTTCCTTGGCTGAGCCGTGCCGCGGCCAGGCGACCTCGATGGCGAGGATCGCGCGATCGCGCTCCGTCAGGTCTCCGAGCATGACTCCAGGTTAGGACGCGACGGTCGAGGGAGACGTTCGCCACTCCCACCAGCCTCCGAGGGGATCGGCGGCGGCACGCACCCTCCCGTCGATGGCGACGACGAAGCCCGGCCAGTCGTCCGCATCCACCGACGGCACCCAGACGTCGAGCACTCCCGGCGGATCGATCGTGATCCAGCGGGCGTCCAGCGCTGCTATGCGGGCGACCAGCGCGTTCCGCTGCGCTCGCGGGATGTGCACCAGCACTCCGGGCGTGGTGATGACGAGCGTGGCATTCCCAGGCGCGGCAGCCGCCAGGGCATCGATGCGTTCCAGAGCGTCTCCGACGAGGAGCAGTGCGGGATCGGAGGCCGCGATCTCGAGCGCAGCATCGATCCGCTGCTCCCGTCTCTCCTCACCCGGCCACACGAGTCCCCGCAGCCATCCCCGGTCACGTGGGTCGGCCGCGTCGAGCGGCGCCAGATCGATGCCCGCCCGCCACGCCACCTGCGGCATCCGCAGCGGGGGCATCGCGCCGGTCACCCGGCTCTCCAGCACGACGGTCGACGGTCCCTCCACGGGATCAAGGCCGACGCGGAGCGCACCCTCTTCATCGACGAAGCGGTACGAGTACCTGTCGGGATAGAGACACAGCCCGGCGGAGGCTCCGATCTCGAGCAACGCGATCGGACCCTCGATCTCGGACAGCACGGGAAGCAGCGCGGCGAGGCGCAGCGGTTCGTTCGTCTGCAGGCTGCGACGGCCGCATTCCGCCACCACCTCGTCGGCGTTGCGCAGCACGAAGTCCCGCCACTGCGGATAACCGGCGAGCTCGGCCCCAAGCAGACGGGTGACGGCGAACACGAGGGGCGGCTGCCTCCGGGTCTCGGGAATCCGCAGCAGGATGCGCCTCACCTCGACATCGGCCGCCACGCCGGCCGCCCATTCCGCGTACAGCGCGCTGCGGCCGGGGGCCTCGTCACGGGCGAATCGTGCGTAACGTTCCTGCTCGGCATCCGTCATGCGTCCATTCTGACCCGGAGCACCCGATACCCCGTCGCACGGGGGAGAATGGACGGGACTCAGGAGGACACATGTCGTACAGCGTGGACAAGACCGAAGAAGAATGGCGCGAGGAGCTCGGCGAAGAGCAGTACGCGGTGCTGCGCCAGGCCGCGACCGAGCGGGCCTGGACCGGCGAGCTGCTCGATGAGGAGCGGGCGGGCCTGTACACCTGTGGCGCATGCGATGCCGAACTCTTCAAGAGCGGCACGAAGTTCGACTCCGGATGCGGATGGCCGAGCTTCTACGAGTCGATCCGCCCCGATGCGGTCGAACTCATCGAGGACGACAGCCTCGGGATGGTGCGCACCGAGGTGCGCTGCGCCAACTGCGGATCGCACCTCGGCCATGTCTTCCCCGACGGATTCGGCACGCCGACCGGCGACCGCTACTGCATGAACTCGATCGCACTGAACTTCACTCCCGAAGCCTCGTGAGCGCCCTCGACGCTGTCCTGGCACGGCAGTCCTGGTCGAAGGTCGAAGACACCGCCCCGACTCGCGACGAACTTCTCACGTTCATTTCGGCGGCCGGCCGTGTGGCCGATCATTCTTCTCTGCGCCCCTGGCGGCTGATCGAACTCCGCGGCGCGGATCGCGAGGTGCTGGGCGCGGCGATCGCCGAAGCCCAGGGCGACTCCTCGCCCTCGTCGAAGCCGCTTCGTGCCCCTCTGCTCATCGCCGTCGTCGCCAGTTACCGGAAGAGCGAGAAGGTACCCCGTTGGGAACAGGAGGCCGTCGCCTCCGGTGTCGCCCACATGCTGAGCTTGCTCCTCGACGAAGCGGGGTGGGGCGTCATCTGGCGCACCGGCCACTACACGCGCGCGAAGGCGGTCGCCAGAGCTCACGGCCTCGCCGAGAACGAGGAGCTCCTCGGCTGGCTGTATGTGGGAGGCAAGCCCGAAGACAAGAAGCCCGGTCGACGCAAGCCCATAGATGCACGCGCGCTCGTCACGCGCATGCCGCAGGCGAATGCCGAGAATGCCCCGAAGACGGCGACGAACACCGAGAAGGTGAAGAAGGTGAAGAAGGTGAAGAACGCCAAGAAAGCGAAGAAGGCGAAGAAGGCCGAGAAGAAGTAACCCTTCAGCGGCGACGCGGCCACGGGACCGCGACCACCACCGACGCGACGGCCACGACGACCATCGCGAGCACCTGCCAGAGCGCTGGTCCGGCCGCGGGCGGCCACATGAGGTCGATCACGACCGACGTGACCAATTGCCCGAGCACCGACCCCAGGCCCATGAGCAGCACCCCGGTCTGCGCCACGATGAACGTGCCGAGGAGGATGTAGGAGGCACCCAGGAACCCTCCGAGGTACAGCCAGGGCTCGGTGGGAAGCCCCGCCGGTGCGCCGCGGAACGCGATGCTCACCCCGGATGCCAGGGCGAGCACCACGGTGCCGGCGATGAAGCTCATCAGAGTGGCGGCGAGGGGCGAACGCGCCCGCTGGGCCAGGCGCCCGTTGGTCGCTGCCTGCCAGGCGATCCCGACACCCGCGGCGAACGGGAGCAGCAGCATCCACAGCGGCGCGGTGGCCAGCACGTCGCCGGAGAGCGAGATGCCGACCGCGGCGAGCGCGAGCAGCCCCCCGAGCACCCGCCCTGGCGTGACCGCCACGACTCCTGCGGGCCCGAATCCGATCCGATCGAGCACGAGGCCGTGAACGGTCTGCCCCGCCACCACACCGACGGTGAACAGGGAGACGCCGAGCACACCGGCGGTGAGACCTTGCGTCGAGACGGTGAGTGCGCCACACGCTCCCCCGAGCAGCATCCAGACGGGGATCGTCTGGTGTCGGATGCCGCTCCACAGGCGTGCGACGCCTCGCCGAGCCGACGGGAGGGCGGAGATCACGACGGCGAGCGCCACGAGTCCCACGGAGAACGAGAGGAAGCCGGCGACGATCCCATCGTCGACGCGCACACCGAGCACCCCGTTGATCCGCGCCTGGATCGCCGTCATGACACCGATCGCGACCGCTCCTCCGAGGGCCAGCGGAGCGGGAAGTCGACGGGTCTCTGGCACCTGTCGACCCTACCCGAGCGCTCGCCCGCTCCTCTCTCCGTGAATGTCCGAGGCCGGGACTACGCTGGCGGCATGTGCGCGAGCTACGGACTCGATCCCCGATTCACCGATGCCGAACTCCTCGCCGCCGCCGACGATGCGGTGCTCGAGGGCCTCCGCGTGTGGGCGCAGGAGAACGCCGGCGAGACCGTCCGACCGACGGGCAAGAACCTGCGCAACCTCAACCCGCTGATCGTGCAGCCAGATACCGCCCCGACCCTCGAACCCGCGTGGTGGGGGTTCCTCGTCGACGGCGAGCCGGCGAAATTCCCCTCGATCAACACCCGCTCGGAGCGGCTGCAGGAGCGTCCGGGCGGGGCGAAGTCGAGAGCGATCGTCCCCGCGACGAGCTGGTACGAGATGCAGAAGCCGTCTCGGCAGTGGAACGAGTTCATCGTCGACGACGGCACTCTGTTCGGCATGGCTGCGGTCACGCAGCGCGGCCGCACGGCCGACGGCGAGTGGTTCACGTGCTATTCCATCGTGATGCGTCCCGCTCCCCCTCACCTCGTCGACCTGCACGACCGGATGCCCCTCCTCGTTCCGTCCACCCTGAGCCATGACTGGCTGACCGCACCGGCGTCGCGGGAGATCATCGACGAGGCCGTCATCGCTTCAGACGAGATGGCCGCGCGGGTGCAGGCTCGCCCTCGCGCCTGACCCTCTGATGTCCCACGCGGGTCGGACACTTCGCCGTCAGATGTGTACCTGAGGGGGACGCGCGACACCCGGGGCGCTCCGTAACGTTGTGCCCATGATCACAGCAGAAGGCCTCACGAAGAGGTTCGGAGACAAGACCGCCGTCGACGACGTGTCGTTCACGGTCAAGCCGGGCAGCGTCACCGGCTTCCTCGGCCCGAACGGCGCCGGGAAGTCGACCACCATGCGGATGATCGTCGGCCTCGACCGCCCGACGTCGGGGCGTGCCACCATCGCCGGACGCGAGTACCGCAAGCTCCGCGCACCTCTCACCGAAGTCGGTGTCCTCCTCGACGCCAAGGCGGTGCACACCGGTCGCACCGCTCGCAACCACCTCCGCGCCATGGCCGCGACACACGGCATCCCCTCCTCCCGAGTCGATGAGGTCATCGACCTTGCGGGCATCGGGTCGGTGGCACGTAAACGCGCGGGCGGATTCTCGCTCGGAATGGGGCAGCGCCTCGGCATCGCTTCGGCACTGCTCGGCGACCCGCACACGCTGATCCTCGACGAGCCGGTGAACGGCCTCGACCCCGAGGGGGTGCGCTGGGTGCGCCAGTTCGTCCGTCACGTGGCATCAGAGGGGCGCACCGTGCTGCTCTCGAGCCACCTGATGAGTGAGATGGCGCAGACCGCCGACCACGTCATCGTGATGGGCCGCGGTCGGGTGCTCGCGGATGCCCCGCTCGCGGAGCTCGTGCGCTCCTGGACTCGGAACACGGTGCGGGTCCGCACACCGAGACCAGCCGACCTGGCTGCCGCCGTCGGAGGGCCGGAGGTGGAGATCGTGAGCTCGGCTCCCGATCTGCTCGACATCGTGGGGCTGCCCGCCGCGCGGATCGGCGATCTGGCCGCCGACCGCGGCATCCCGCTCCACGAACTCACCCCGACCACCGGATCACTCGAAGACGCCTATCTCGCCCTCACCGGCGACTCCGTCGAGTACCGCACCAAGGAGATCTCATGACCACGACACAGGCTCCCGCTCCCACGCGGACACGCGTCGACACCGGTCGTCGGCTGACGTTCATGCGCGCACTGCGCGGCGAGTGGATCAAGCTCGCCACCCTGCGCTCGACGTGGTGGTCGATCGGCATCACCGCCGCCCTCACGGTCGGCATCGCCGTGCTCATCGCCCTCGCTGTCGATGTGCCGGACTTCAGCCCGATCCAGGCCGTGGTCATGCCGATCCAGTTCACGATGCTGCTCGCCGGCATCATCGGCGCGATCTCGGTCACCGGTGAGTACTCGACGGGGATGATCCGTTCGACGCTCACTGCGAACCCGATTCGCGGTTCGGTGCTGGCCGCGAAGTCGACGGTGCTGGCACTGTTCCTGTTCGTCTCGTCGCTGGTGATCTTCGTCGTCTCCGCGGTGGCCGTCTCCCTCATCGTCGCCCCGCGTGACCAGGGCATCGACTGGTCGGACCCGACAGCATCGGTGCTTCCGATCGTGGTGGCTTCCTTGTCGATGGCCGTCTTCGCGCTCATCGGCGTCGCGTTCGGATTCGTCCTGCGCTCCGGTGCGGGCGCCATCGCCGCAACCGTCGGTGTGCTGTTCGTCCTGCCGATCGTGGCGAACTTCTTCTCCTTCGCCGGAGAGACGTGGGCATGGGTCCTGCAGGCCGCCGCCTACCTTCCGGACGCCGCCGCACGGAGTGCGATCATGCCCGGAGCCGGTGCCGCGCTCGACGCTCCGGTTGCGTTCCTGACGCTGGGCTGCTGGGTCGTGGGTGGTGCCGCCGTCGCGTGGGGCGTGCTGCGCACCCGCGACGCGTAAAGTCGGCCTGTGAGCAGAACGCGAAGCCGCAGCGACTCGGTCCGCGAGGACGAGGAGCTGCGGCTTCCGCGCGCCCCGGGCCTGTTCCGACGGTTCTGGGCCCGCCATCCGCTGTTCGCCGACATCCTGCTCGCGCTGATCTGCCTGTTCCTATCCCTCGCCCCCGCCGCGCCGTACCCCAACACCTCGCTCCCGGAGGGCACATACATCGCCATCAACATCGCGACGTTGGTGATGGTCGCGATCGGATGCAGCACTCTGCTCTGGCGTCGACGGGCACCCCTGGGTCCCTTCGTCGCTGCGGTGATCCTGGGGACCGTCGGACTGTTCACAGGCATGTCCGGAGGCATCGTCCTCCTGCTCGTCGCCTGCTACGGCGTGGCGGTCTACAGATCGGCGCGTCTGGCCTGGATCTGTTACGGGATCGGTGCCGCTTGGTTCCTCGGACTCACCACGATCCTCATGCTGACCGGCACGACCCTGCTCCAGGTCGGCATCGATACCGCCCTCGGCTACGTCGCGCTCGGGCTCATCGGCACGCTCGTCGGGGTCAATGTGGGCGGCCGCAAGCGCTATCTCCTCGCCATCATCGACCGATCCCGTCAACTCCTGATCGAGCGCGATCAGCAGGCGCAACTCGCCGCCGCCTCGGAACGCGCCCGCATCGCACGGGAGATGCACGATATCGTCTCCCACTCCCTCACCGTGATCGTCGCACTGTCCGAAGGGGCGGCCGCCACCCCCGATCGGGAACAGGCCCGGAGGGCTGCGGTATCCGTCGCGGACACCGCCAGAGGCGCTCTCACCGAGATGCGTTCGATGCTCGGTGTGCTGCGCGACGACGAATCGCCGCTGCCCCTGGCGCCGATGCAACCCGTACCCGCGCGTGACACCGTGGAGACGGCTCAGCGCGCGGGCTACCCGGCGACGCTCACCGTCATCGGGCAGGCCGATGTCTCCCCCGCCGTCGCGCATGCGATCGGCAGGATCGTGCAGGAGGGCGTGACCAACGCCATGCGCCACGCCCCGACCGCGAAGAGCATCACCGTGCGGCTGGAGTACACGGCCGACACGGTCGTGATCGAGATCGTCAACGACGGCGTCTCGGGTGAGATCGGCTCAGACGGATTCGGTGTGCGCGGGCTCTCCGAGCGTGCCGCCCACGTGCATGGGACGGTGCGATCCGCACCTGAGGATGGAGGACGATGGATTCTGCGGGCGGTGCTTCCCACATCGGGAAGCAGGCCCGCCGCACCGCGACAGACGATGGAGGACGACGCATGACGCAGGCGATCAGAGTGCTGCTGGTGGATGACCAGGAGCTGATCCGTCTCGGCTTCCGCATGGTGCTGGAGTCTGAGGAGGACATCGTCGTCATCGGCGAAGCCGGCGACGGGAAAGCGGCGATCACGCAGAGCGCGCTGCTCGCTCCCGACTTGGTGCTGATGGACATCCGGATGCCGGAGCTGGACGGCATCGCCGCCACCGAGGCCATCGTCCGAGAACGTCCGCAGACCAAGGTGCTCGTTCTGACCACCTTCGATCTCGACGAATACGCGTTCGGAGCCATCCGCGCGGGCGCGAGCGGATTCCTGTTGAAGGATGCCCAGCGCCACGAGATGATCTCCGCGGTGCGCGCCGTCCACCGCGGGGATGCGGTGCTGTCCCCGCGTGTGACGAGAGCGCTGCTGGAGCACGTGACGCCTCGGCTCGGCGGAGCGCCCGCGACTCCGGCCGCAGAGGAGAGCGCTGCTCTCGAATCGCTCACGGAACGTGAGCGGGACGTCTTCCTCGCGATCGGCCGCGGACTCACCAACGCAGAGATCGCTCAGAGTCTGTACGTCGGCGAGTCCACGGTCAAGACCCACGTCGGTCGTGTGCTGGCGAAGCTCAGCGCGCGGGACAGGATCCACGCGGTCATCCTGGCGCATCGGCTCGGGCTCGTCGGCGACTAGCCCGATCTCATCAGGCTCGCGACGGCGCCCATTCCGAGACGCGGTCGAGCCGCTGCACCTCATCGTCCGAGAGCTCCAGACGCGCCCCGGCGAGCAGGTCGGGAACCTGTTCCACGGTTCGCGCGCTCGCGATCGGTGCGACCACGGTCGGTTGCGCGCGAAGCCACGCGAGCGAGGTCGCGGCGATCGAAACGCCGTGCACATCGCCGATCTCCTCGAGCGCGTCGATGATCCGCAGGCCCGCTTCGGTGGCGTATTTCGCGGCGCCCTGCGCCCGGGGCGAAGTCTGACCCGCGGCGTCCGTCGAGCGGTACTTGCCGGTGAGGAAGCCACTGGCCAGGGAGTAGTACGGGATGAGTCCGAGGTCGAACTCCTCGGCGACCGGGATGATCGTGTCCTCGACCTCGTTGCGGTGCACGAGGTTGTAGTGCGGCTGCACCGCGACCGGCAGCGCGACTCCGAGGTGACGGGCGATCTCGACCCACTCGCGGATACGCTCGGCGGAGTAGTTCGACACGGCGATGTGCCGGACCAGGCCGTCTTCGACCAGTCGCCCGAATGCGCTGACGGTCTCCTCCAGCGGAACGGTCTCGTCATCGAAATGCGCGTAGTACAGGTCGATCTCATCGATGCCCAGGCGCTTCAGCGAGGCCTCGGCGGCCTTGCGGACATTCGCGGCGGAGAGGCCGCGGAACTGCGGGTGCTGACTGACCTTGGTCGCGACGACCACACCCGCAGGTTTGCGCGAGGCCAACCACTCGCCGACGATCGTCTCACTCTCTCCTCCTTCGTTTCCCGGCACCCACGCGCTGTACGAGTCGGCGGTATCGATGAAGTCTCCGCCTCCGTCCACGAAGGTGTCGAGGACGGCGAAGGACGTGTCACGGTCGGCTGTCCAGCCGAACACGTTGCCGCCGAGCGAGAGCGGAAGGACGTCGAGATCACTGGTACCGATGCGGGTCATGATGAGAGCAACCGGTGATCCCGCCTCCCGCATTCCCGGACGACGCCGTGTTGCGCTCCATGAACGTCACGGTGGCAATGCCTCCCCCCTCGTCGTGGATCTGCGAGGGGCGGCCCACGATCCGCGGATCCGGAGCGTGGGCGACCATCGGGTCCTTGCCCGGATAGTCGAACCGTGCGAGAACACATCTCATCGCTTCCAGCCGCGCGCGCCTCTTGTCGTTCGACGAGATGACGACCCACGGGAGGGCCGGGGTGTCCGTGTGGAAGAACATGGCCGCCGCTGCCTCGGTGTAGTCCTCCCATCTGTCGACGCTCGTGAGGTCGGTGGGGCTGAGCTTCCACTGCTTGAGCGGATCCTCGCCGCGACGGGTGAACCGGCGCCGTTGTTCCGCCTCGCCGATCGAGAACCACAGCTTGATGAGGCGGATGCCCGAACCGACAAGCATGCGCTCGAACTCCGGCGCGGTCTGGATGAACTCCTCGTACTCCGCCGACGAGCAGTACCCCATCACGCGTTCGACGCCCGCTCGGTTGTACCAGGAGCGATCCATCAGCACGATCTCACCGCCCGACGGCAGATGCGCGACGTAGCGCTGGAAATACCACTGCGTCCGCTCGACATCGCTGGGTTTGTCGAGCGCGACGACACGAGCGCCGCGGGGGTTCAGGTGCTCCATGAAGCGTGCGATCGCACCGCCCGCGCCCGCCGCATCCCGCCCCTCGAACAGGATGAGGACCCGTTCCGACGAGCGCGTGATGTGCGCCTGGAGTTTGAGGAGTTCGATCTGCAGCAGTCGTTTCTCGCGCGCGTATGCCGCCCGTGTGACCGTCGGGAGTTCGGACGAGCTGCCCATCGCCTCCCCCTCCCCTGGCGCTTCTCGATCGCGCGACGCATGAGGCAAAGCGCAGGTGGCCGCGGCGGGGAGTCGGCCACCTGCGCCGTCATCGACCCGGCGTGATCTCGTTGAATCCACCAGGAAACTCAACGCTTAGTAACATATCACCTCGTAGCGCGATACTCCGGAATGTACTTCTCGCACCCAGCCGTCACCGGAGACGCGACGAGGTCGAAGTCACGGCTATCGTTCACTCATGGGAACGATCCAGTACGGCAGCGGTGACGAGATCCACATCGAGGACCGCGCACTCGCACATCTCAAAGTGGTCATCGCCACGAAATTGCGACGCAATGAGAGCTTCACGCTGTCGTGGCGGCACCCCGACGGCGACGCCCCCGGCCGTTCGACCATCTGGCTGCACCCATCGATCCCGCTGCGCTTCACCTTCGACGAGCCAGAGGCCCCTCAGCTCAACCCGAAATGGATTCAGGACCTCATGCAGTCGGCGAGCTCCACGGGCGGGATCAGCCTCATCGAGGAAGTGGTCGAAGCGCCGCCGACCGGCGACGCGGACTCACCTCACCTGGACTGAACTCTCCGAATGAGCGACGTGCGGACGCGCGTCAGCTCGCCCGCCACACGGAGAGCAGCTGCCATCCTTCCGGCACCTGGGACTCGAGCGCGGCCATGTCGTCACCCTCGATCTCGCGGATGCCGTCGCGACGCAGGAACTTGCCCTCGACGGATCGCATCGATCCGGCCTTCTCCATCGTCGCCATGGCCGACACCAGGTCCCATCCCGCAGGCGCCTGGGCGGTGAGCTGTGCACGGACCTCGGCGAGATCTTCGCCTTTGAGGGTGACGCTGTGGGCTTCGAGCGGGCGGATCAGTCCGTGGAGCATCAGACCAGCCTACGACCCTCCACCCGCGATCCCGTCGGGGCCACGGACACGCTGCCGGCAACCGGATTCTGCAGCTGATCCGTTTCCGCGCGCAGAGCGTGGGCACTTCCGTGGGCAGTGCCCAGATCGTGCGCTCCACTCCCCTCGCCGCCGTCGTCGAGTTCCGCGCGGAAGAGAAGACGTTCCGATGCTGGGTGTGGGGTAACGCCGTGGCGCTCGCCGACGAAGTCTCCTGAAACGACAGAAGACCCCCACCCGGCCGAAGCGGGAGGCAATCTCTCACGTTATCGAGCTCTGAGGTCGGGTGTCTGTAGACCAAAGAGGGGACAGCGCGGCGGGCGTGTTCTTCAATACGTTGTGCGTATGAGTCCTCCTCAAGAACCACATCCGCTGGGTGCGAGCTTCGCACATCGCCCCGTATCGCGTCGGACCATGCTCGCGGCCACCGGCATTACCGCAGGCGTAGCGCTCGTCGGGCACGGCATCCTGACCGGTGAATCGGCGTCCGCAGCTGTACCCGCCGCGAACGGATACATCTACCCCACTGACCCGTTCAAAGCATCCACCGAGGCAGCTGGACAGTTCAACGCGCCACGTGAGGGCACGCGACGCCATATGGGGCTGGACACCTGGGGGTACCGTGGCATGCCGATCCTCGCAATAGCAGGTGGATATGTATCCGGAGGCGACTGGGAGTCCACGCCCAGCGATCCCCACGGGTGGGGGAACCACATCGTCGTCGACCATGGCAACAGCGTTGTGAGCAGGTATGCCCACTTCGAAGGGGCCCCCATCGTCGCGCGAGGCGCGACGGTCGCACAGGGGCAGGTGCTCGGCTACATGGGCAACAGCCAACGAGGACCACGCAACTCCGCGATGGGAGTGCACCTGCACTTCGAGATTCTCGTGAACGGTGCCTTCGTCAGCCCCCTCGCATTCTTGGCGGGCAACTCATCTCCGCCCGTGACTAACCCCAACCCTGACCCCGGCTACGAACCGATTGGAATCGCTGACATGACCTTCCTGCGCATCACCCCCATCAACGGAACCAACGCCGACGCCGGCGTATACCGCTGGATCATCGACCCCGCCGCAGGAACCAAGCGGAACATCGACGGGGGCGAGTACGAGTACCTGAAAGCTGTCGGCTACCGTGAGGTGGGGGGCCTCCAGCCTCCGATCACCTCGGCGCGGTATCAGCAGATCTATCCGGCAGCAACCACTCCGTAAAGCAACAGAAGACCCCACCCTGCGTCGGGCAGGGTGGGGTCTTCTGCGTTCAGAGTCCGAGGCGATCGGTGGATCGCGGCCGCGGCCGCGGCGGTGATGACCTGCACGGCGGTGCGGATCGCTCGAGTCCGCTGCGATCACGCTCGATGTCTATGCCGACCTCTTCGACGACAATCTCAGTGCTGTCTCGGCGAACCTCGAGAGCGCCGCCCGCGCGCAGAGTGCGGGCAAATCGTGGGCAACACTCCTCGCCCAGACACGATAAAGGCCCGCATCCCACTGGCTCCAGGGACGCGGGCCTTCGTCTCAGAGCCGACTACGGGACTCGAACTCTCCTTCACGGCCGCGGCGCGGGGACATCCGCGAAACGACGGGCGCAATCGACCACGCTCAACCGCCTACAACCACCGTCAGACGCGGACACCCGTGGGTAGAACGTGGGCGCGCCGTGCTCCGCTCACACGAGAGTTGACGGCTCTCGTTCAGGACGTCGGATGCCTCGGCATAGAACCGAACCTCTCGGCCGGAGGAAGGAATCACCGGCGATGGGGAACCCTGCGGCGACGCTCGCTCGGCGCGACCGACGTCATGGCGCTCGCTGAGCTGTCGAAGGTTCCCGGCGTCGCATGGGACACGTTCTCGTTCCTCGCCGGCTACATCGGCGCCCCCACGTCCTGACTCCCTAGGGACGACGAGAGACCCCCACCCGGCCGAAGCCGGGTGGGGGTCTCTCAACATATCGACGTCTGAGCTCGCGCGTCTGTAGGCCGAAAAGGGGACAGCGCGGGCCGGACGGTGAACCCTAGGTTTAGTTCCATGCACAACACCCTCGAGGCGCCGCCGCCGGGAATCATTGCAGCCGATAACCCCGGCACAGCACCACCGCCCGCTAGCCGTCCACCCGTATCACGACGGATCTTCCTATCCGCAGCTGCCATCGCAGCCCTTGTGGCTGCCGCGGGCCCAGTCGTGGGGCAGGCAACTTCTGCCCGTGCCGACTGGGGGCCATATCGGAATGGTGAGATCCCACTGGATGCGCTCACCCCTATCCCATGGAAGCCGTCTCTCTACCTGCGGTCCGACGCAGTAGCAGCGCTCGTTGCTCTGAACGCCTCGTTCCGGAAACAGTTCGGACGCGACCTGCCACTGTCAGATGCCTACAGAGACCTCCCCAACCAAGTCAAAGCCCGCCAAGACTGGTGCGCCCGGGGCCATTGCGAGAACGCTGCAATACCTGGGCAATCGAACCACGGCTGGGCTGTCGCCATCGACATTGGTATCCCTATCGATGCATGGACCAATCCGATCTACCTCTGGATGAAATCGAACGCCCCCCAGTGGGGGTGGATCCATCCGAACTGGGCAGAGCCCGGTGGGCAGAAACCAGACGAAGCCTGGCACTGGGAGTACACAGGCGTCTACAAGCCGACCCCCGAGACATCAGCAACGGAGAACAACGTGGAAGCAATCGTCAAGGCCCCGAACGGAATCGTCGTGCACCTCCGGCCTGGAGGAAAGACGAACTTCGGGACACCGCAGGAGTACAACCTCTTCCGTGATCAGATCGCTTTCCTTCGCAACGCCGGTGCGACCGATGTGATGGCGCTTCCTGAGCTGTCCACAGTGCCCGGCGTGACGTGGGACACCTTCATCTACCTCTCGCGCTACATCGGCGCCCCCGAGTAGGTACGCAGCGTCAACAGCGTGACACGCTGAAACGACAGAAGATCCCCGCCAAGCTAGGCGGGGATCTTTTTGCGATCAAGTGCACTCGAGCCGTGAGGGGCTGTCCTGGGCTGGCCTGATGTTCATCGGTCTCATCTGCTCTCCTTCCGCGCTATCCGACCTGATTCCTCCGCTGAATGTCCGAACTGCCGACAGCATTCGGATCATTCGGCCTGTGAGTCTTCTGGGTGGCCGATCGCAGCCGAGAGGAACCCTCATGTCAGACGCCACGCCCGCCGCCGGTTGGTACCCGGCACCGCACGCCGACAACGAGCTGCGCTACTGGGACGGTATGCACTGGCTCGAGCCGGAGCCCGCCCCTGCCAACGTGACCAGCGATGCACTCCCGACGGCGGCAGATGTTCCCGGTGAGGCCGCAACGCCGACCGAGGCGGAACCCAGCGCGAAGGCGAAGATGCCCGCGAAGAAAAAGTGGATCATCGGCGGATCGATTGCCGCCGGGTGGAGTGTCGAGATGCTCCTCGCCTAGACAGGACAAAGGCCCGCATCCCGACTGTTTCCATGGGATGCGGGCCTTCGTGTGTGGAGCCGACTACGGGACTCGAACCCGTAACCCCCGTATTACAAGTACGGTGCGCTACCAATTGCGCCAAGTCGGCGGATGCCATCCATCAGCTTAGCGATGGCATCGACCCCGGTTCGAACTACGGGGCGGGCGTGGTGGTCGACGTGGGCGTCGGAGACGGCGTCTCACGGGAGGCATCGCTCGCGACGCTCAGCACGAACTGCGAGAACTCGGCCGGGTCGTCGAACGCACCGACGTACGCCTCGCCGTTCGCGACGATCATGGGCGCGGTGTTGAGCATCAGGTCTTTCGAGCCGGCGAGCGGTCCGTCGAGCGCGCGCGTGGTCGCCTCCTTCGCCCAACCGACGAAGTCACCGTTCTCGATGCACGACCGGACGGCCTTGGTGTTGTCGGTGCCGACGGCGGCTGCCAGATTCGCCAGGTCCTCGTCTGACATCCCGTCACTGCCGACCTCGGGCTGGTCGTCGAGCAGGTCGTGATTGAAGGCGTAGAACTGCGCAGGCGAGTGCGTGGCGACGCACGCGGCGGCCGCGGCGGAACGCAACGAGTACTTGGTGCCGTTCGAGCTCGCGGTGAGCAAGGCGACCGGGTGGTAGCTGACGGTGACCGCCCCCTCCTCGATCCAACCGGCGAGCTGACGCGCATTTGCCCGCTCGAACTTTCCGGCGTCCGGCGAGAGGTAGTCGACGTAGACGTGGATGTCGACCTTGTCGGAGGAGGTCGCGCTGGGGGTCGGCTCAGTCGAAGCGCCCGCATCGGTCGGCTCTGCCGAGGGCGTCGCGGGGACCTCATCGGATCCGGCAACGGCGGTGATGTCGGTGACGACGACGCCATCCGACTCCATCCCCGTCGGGGTGAGCTTCGGCTTCGACACCTGAGCGGACACCGCAAGGGTCACGGCGGTGCCGATCGCCCCCACCGCGACGACGGCGACGGCGCCGATGATGATCCGTCGCATGAGGCGCGCCCTCGACTGCTGGGCGTGCACTTTCTGAGCCTTCTCCCGCACGGCCTCGCGAGAATTGCGAGGTGTGGGGACGTTCGGCGTTTCGTCGCTCGACATCGTTCCTCTTGTGAGTCTGCGGGGGTCCGGGTTGGCCCCGACCGCCGCTGAGCGACGATCGCCGCTGGGCGCGGCCGAGATCGATGCTAACCAGTGAGGCTGAGAAATACCCAGGTACAGCCGTTCATGTCATACTGATCTCGACCCAAAGACGGGTCACGGTGGCTCATCCCACCGCTTCATCACTACGGATCGTCCGGCACGTACCTGCCGGTGAAGGAGAAACACAATGGCATCTGTGACTTTCGACGAAGCCACCCGCCTGTACCCCGGTGGAACCCGTCCGGCCGTCGACAAGCTGAACCTCGAGGTCGGTGACGGAGAGTTCCTCGTCCTCGTCGGTCCTTCCGGTTGCGGTAAGTCCACATCTCTGCGTATGCTCGCCGGCCTCGAAGAGGTCAACGCCGGCCGCATCCTCATCGGCGACCGCGACGTGACCGACGTCCCGCCGAAGGACCGCGACATCGCGATGGTCTTCCAGAATTACGCCCTGTACCCGCACATGACCGTCGCCGAGAACATGGGCTTCGCGCTCAAGATCGCCGGCGTCGGCAAGGAAGAGCGCGCCGCACGCGTGCTCGAGGCCGCGAAGCTCCTCGACCTCGAGCCCTACCTGACCCGCAAGCCGAAGGCCCTCTCCGGTGGTCAGCGTCAGCGTGTCGCCATGGGCCGTGCGATCGTGCGTCAGCCGCAGGTGTTCCTCATGGACGAGCCGCTGTCGAACCTCGACGCCAAGCTCCGCGTCCAGACCCGTACCCAGATCGCATCGCTGCAGCGTCGTCTCGGCGTCACCACGGTCTACGTCACCCACGACCAGACCGAGGCGCTGACCATGGGCGACCGCATCGCGGTCCTCAAGGACGGTCTGCTCCAGCAGGTCGGCTCGCCCCGCGACCTGTACGAGAAGCCGAACAACGTCTTCGTCGCCGGCTTCATCGGCTCGCCCGCGATGAACCTGTTCTCGGCCGACCTCGCCGAGGGCGGCATCCGCTTCGGCACCGAGGTCGTCCCGCTCGACCGCGACACCGTCGGTCGCGCCAACGGTTCGCAGGTGACGGTCGGCGTGCGTCCGGAGGACATCGTCGTCGGCCCCGCCGACGGCAAGGGCCTCTCGGTCACGGTCGACCTCGTCGAAGAGCTCGGCGCCGACGGCTACCTCTACGGTCACACCGAGATCAACGGCAAGCGCGCCGACCTCGTCGCTCGCGTCGACGGTCGCAACCACCCGAACGCCGGCGAGACCGTCACGCTCGCCGCCTCGGCCGGCCACGTGCACGCGTTCGACATCGAGTCGGGTGACCGTCTGAACGACAAGCCGGTCGTCTCCGCCTGATCGGATCCACAGACGCGGCGCAGGCTGACCTCGGTCGCCTGCGCCGCGTCTCTTTTTCCTCTTCGTACGCCACCAGGAGCATCATGCAGGATTCGCTGCGGATCACCGCCAGCAAGGTCGATCCGGGACTGCTCGCCCTCCCCTGGTCCACCACGCTCGCCAAGTGGCCGTCCGAGCACATCGTCTCGCTCCCCAAGGGGCTCTCCCGCCACCTCGTCCGGTTCGCCGACCTCTCGGGTCGCGTCGTCGCCGTCAAGGAGACCACTGCCGAGATGGCACAGCGCGAGTACGACATGCTGGGCAACCTCGCCCGGCTCGACGTACCGTGCGTCGACCGGGTCGCTGTGATCGCGGGGCGCACCGATGCCCATGGCGATCCCCTCCCCGCGGCACTGGTCACCTCGCACCTGCGCTTCTCGATGCCGTACCGTGCGCTGTTCACGCGCGTCCTGCGCCCGGACACCGCCAACCGTCTGGTCGACGCGCTCGCGCTGCTGCTCGTGCGCCTCCACAACGTGGGCTTCTACTGGGGCGACGTCTCCCTGTCGAACACCCTCTTCCGTCGTGATGCCGGGGCCTTCGCCGCCTATCTCGTCGACGCGGAGACCGGAGAGCTCCATGAGGAGGGTCTGACCGATGGGCAGCGCGCCTACGACCTCGACCTCGCTCGAACGAACATCGCCGGCGAGATCATGGACCTCGCCGCCGGCGGACGCCTCGAGCACGGGGTGGATGCGGTCGCGATCGCCGACGGCATCGTGTCGTCCTACCGCTCGCTCTGGGCCGAGCTCACCGCACAGGAGTCCTTCTCCGCCGCCGAGACGTGGCGCATCACCGAGCGCGTGGAACGGCTCAACGCCCTCGGATTCGACATCGATGAGATGTCGATGTCGACCACCGCGGACGGCACCGTCGTCGAGATCCAGCCGAAGGTCGTGGACGCCGGGCATCATCAGCGGCGCCTCATCCGTCTCACGGGGCTCGACGTGGAGGAGAACCAGGCACGACGGCTGCTCAACGACCTCGACGAGTTCCGCGCGCGCTCGACCAAGCAATGGGCGGACGAAGAGATGTACGCGCACGAGTGGCTCACCCGCGTGTTCGAGCCCGTCGTTCGCGCGATCCCCTACGAGCTGCGCGCCAAGCTCGAGCCGGCTGAGGTGTTCCACCAGGTGCTGGAACACCGCTGGTACCTGTCTCAGGCGGAAGGACGCTCGATCCCACTCGCCGAGGTGCTCACCAGCTACATCAACGAGGTGCTGCGCCACCGGCGCGACGAAGCCACCATCATGGGGCCGCCCACCGAGACGATGAGCCTTCCGGTGATCACCGGCGTGACCCCGGTGGCCGACGAGGATGAGGACGTCGACTGGCGCGACCTGGTCTGACCGCCCCTCCGCTCCCCGCGCACGGGTTGTCGGCGAGTGCGGGGGTAGTCGAGTGCACGGGTTGTCTTCGAGTGCACCGCCTGTTGACGCCAGCAAGCCGTGCGCTCGGCGAGCTCACGTGATCTCGACGCGGCCCGGCGGGCGTGGGGGGGGGGAGAGAGAGTGGGCGGAGCGTGGGGGTCAGTAGCCGACGGTGAAACGCTCGCGGTGGTGGTTGCCCTGCTCGATCTCGTCGACCACGGCGACGGCGAAATCGGCCCCGGAGATGTACGACTTGCCTTCGGCATCGCGGACGATCACATCGCCCCCGTCGCGATAGCGGCCGGTACGCTCGCCCTCCGCCCAAGGACCGAACACCTCAGCCGGATGGATGAAGAACCAGTCCAGTCCCGCGTCGGTCGCCTCGAGGAGCGCGAGCGAGTCGATCCCGACCTGCGCCTCGTGCCTGTACTCCTCGGGGAAGTCCTGATCGAACAGACGCGGGCCTCCGGGCGCCACCAGGCTTCCTCCGGCACCGCCGACCACGCCGAGACGGGTCGCCGTACCGGCGATCTGCTCGACGACGTTCGACAGCGCCTCGAGCGCACGGTCTTCCATGTCGCCGCGTGGAGAGAGCGCCGACACCACGGCATCCGCACCGACGAACGCGTCCGCGAGGGGCGCCAGGTCGAGCGCGGAGCCCTGCAGGTAGGCGGCTCCGGCCACCGGATCGGTCGGTTCCGAACGCGAGATCGCGATGACGGCGTGGCCACGACTCACCGCCTCCGTGACGATGTGGCGACCGGCGTACCCGGTCCCTCCGATCACGATGATGCGAGCCATGGTCAGCCTTCCCTCGGACGTCTAGTTCTTCTTCGCGGCGCGGAGCGACGCGACCTGGTACAGGGCGACGGATGTCGCGATACCGGCGTTCAGCGACTCGGTGGCCGCGGAGATCGGAATCGAGACGATCTGGTCACAGGTCTCGGACACCAGGCGCGACAGTCCCTTGCCCTCCGAGCCGACCACGATCACGACGGGACGATCGGCGAGCTGCAGCTCGGGGAGCGACACGTCGCCGTCACCGTCGAGACCGAGCACGAACACGCCCTGCTTCTTGAACTCCTTGAGCTGCGTGGTGAGGTTGGTCGCCAGCGCCACGGGGGTTCGGGCGACGGCTCCGGCGCTGGTCTTCCAAGCCGCCGAGTTGACGCCGGCCGAGCGACGCTGGGGAAGGATGACGCCCTGCCCGCCGAACGCCGCGGTGGAACGGATGATGGCGCCCAGGTTGCGGGGGTCGGTGATGCCGTCGAGGGCGACGAACAGGGGGACCTCTCCGCGGTCGATGACCTGCTCGAGCAGATCCTGCGGGTGCGCGTACTCGTACGGCGGCACCTTGATCGCGACGCCCTGGTGCACGCCGTCGAACCCGGCCATACGGTCGAGCTCCGGACGCGTGACCTCCATCACGGGGATGCCCCGATGCGTGGCGATCGAGAGCATCTCCTTCACGCGGTCGTCCATCTCGACGCGCTGCGCGATGTAGAACGCCGTCGCCGGAATCTTCGCCCGCAGTGCCTCGAGGACCGAGTTGCGACCCGTGACATTCTCGGTGTCGTCGCCCGCCTTGGCCTTCGGCGCACGGTTCCCCCCGCCACCGGAGCCCGGCCGACTGCCGCCGGGGCGTCCCTTGCCGCCCGTGGCGGCCGCGTAGCGCTCGGCTGCGGCCTTGCGCTTGCCCGCCGGGTGCCAGGCGCGGTCCTCTGCCTTCGGCGTCGGTCCCCGCCCCTCGAGCGCCTTGCGCCCGAGTCCGCCGGTGCCCTTGGTCGGGCCCTTCTTGTTTCCCTTGCTCGCGCCGGGGCGCCCTGGCTTAGCCATCGATACTCCAATGAGTTCCGGCCGGAGTGTCCTCCAGCGTGATTCCTGCGGCGGCGATCGCATCTCGGATGCGATCCGCCGCCGCCCAGTCCTTGTCAGCGCGTGCCTGAGCGCGCTGGGTGATCATCGTCTGGACGAGGGCGTCCAGAGCGGATTGCGAGGCGTCGGCCTTCGCCCCGGTTGTCCGTGTGAGGCCGAGGACGGAAGTCATCGCCAGCACGGCACGCAGCGCGTCGAGCGCGGCGGTGTCCTCCCCCGCGTCCAGCGCTGCGTTTCCCGCACGCACCGTCTCGTGCAGCACCGCGAGCGCCTGGGGCACGCCGAGGTCATCATCCATCGCCTCTGCGAACGCGGCGGGGAGGCTCTGCGACAGGAGGAACCCGATGCCCCCTCCGGCAACACGTGCGGCACGTTGCTGGAACGTGCCGATCCGGTTGAGAGCCGCCTCGGCCTCGGCCCACGACGAGTCGCCGAGGTCGAGGCTCGACCGGTAGTGGGCGGCGGCGAGTGCGTACCGCACCACCAGTGGATCGTGCGCGGCCAGCACATCGGCCGCCAACGTGAAGTTCCCCAACGACTTCGACATCTTCTGGCCGTCGACGGTCACGAGCCCGTTGTGCACCCAGTAGCGCGCGAAGCCGTCACCTGCTGCCGTCGACTGCGCGAGCTCGTTCTCGTGGTGCGGGAAGCGCAGGTCGAGCCCTCCCCCATGGATGTCGAACTCGGCGCCGAGATAGCGCTTCGACATCGCGGAGCATTCGATGTGCCATCCGGGCCGCCCGGATCCCCACGGCGACGCCCAGGTCGCATCGGCCGGCTCTTCGGGCTTGCTGCCCTTCCAGAGCGCGAAGTCCTGCGGGTTGCGCTTGCCCCGAGGGTCCGCATCCTCTGCGGCCTCCATGGCGTCGAGGGACTGATGGGTGAGCGATCCGTACTCCGCCCAGGAGCGCACGTCGAAGTACACGTCGCCGGAGCTGTCGGGCGCCGGGTAGGCGTGGCCGCGTTCGATCAGCACCGCGATGAGTTCCTGCATCTGCGGCACGGACGCCGTGGCCCGAGGCTCGTAGGTCGGCGGCAGGATGCCGACACCCGCATACGCCGCGTTGAACTCCTGCTCCATCCGGTACGCCAATGCCCACCACGGCTCGGAGTCCGTCGCGTTGGCGAGCACCTTGTCGTCGATGTCGGTGACGTTGCGCACGAACGTGACCCGACCGTGGCGGTACTCCAGCCAGCGGCGCAGCAGATCGAAGCTCAGAGCGGCCCGGACGTGCCCGATGTGGGGCCCCGACTGCACCGTGGGTCCACACACGTACATCGTGATGTTCTCGGGATCGAGAGGCACGAAGTCGCGCAGCTGCTGCGCGCGGGTGTCGTAGAGGCGGACTGTCACCGCTCAAGCCTACTCGGCGACCGCTGAGCGCCAGCCCCCGCAGCGTTATTCGCCGTCCGATATGACGTTCGGCGACCGACCGGGAGGCCTCCTCCCCTGATCGTCAGCCTTCTCTGGGACCGGTGGGGATCACCGACGCGATGGCCGTCACCGCGATGCCCTCGCCCCGCCCGGGGAATCCGAGCCCGTCCGTCGTCGTCGCGGTCACCGTCACCGGGGCACCGAGGACAGCGGACAGAACGCCCTCGGCCTCTGCCCGTCGAGGGCTGAAACGCGGCCGATTGCCCTGGAACTGCACCGAGACGTTGCCGATGTCGAATCCGGCTCCAGCAAGGAGCTCGCGGGTGCGGGCGAGGAAGACGTCGGCGTGCGCGCCGGCGTACTCGGGGTGCGAGGTGCCGAAGTGCTCCCCGATGTCGCCGAGACCCGCGGCCCCGAGGAGCGCGTCGACCATCGCGTGAGCGACGGCGTCTCCGTCCGAATGACCGGACAGCGGCTGCTCCCCCTCCCATTCGAGCCCGGCGAGCCACAGGTTCCCTTCGCCGCCGAAAGCGTGGACATCCGTCCCGATGCCCACGCGGGGGATGCCGGATGCTGCGGCTCTCGTGCCGAGCAGATGCCGGGCACGCTCGAGGTCGGCCGGCGTGGTGATCTTGAAAGCCCGCTCGGAGCCCCCGATGTAGCGCACGGGATGACCCGCCGCAGCGAACAGCGCCGCATCGTCGGTGTACTCGGTGCCACCGTCGCGTGCCGCGGCGTACGCGGACTCGAGCAGCGTCCTCGGGAACCCCTGCGGCGTCTGCGCCGCGGCGAGTTCGGAACGGTCGACGGCGGCGACGACGACACCGTCCACGACCTTCTTGAGGGTGTCGACGACGGGCAGCGCCGGGATCACGCCGACATCTGCCGTCACCGACGCGGCGACCGCATCGATCTGCGTCGGAGGGGTGAGAGCGCGCGCCGCATCGTGCACCAGCACCGTCTCGACGTCACCCCAGAGCGCGGCGAGACCCGCCGCGACCGACTGCTGTCTGGTCGCACCGCCCATGACCACACGCCCGAGGTCGGCCCGTTCGCCGGCGGCCTCTCGAAGCTCTGTCTCGGCGTCGCCCTCCCACCCTTCCGGGGCGACCACGATGACCTGGGCCGGGGCCGCGGCGAAGACGCCGTCGAGCGCATGGCGAAGGATGGGACGGGCATCGATACCGACGAAGGCCTTCGGGGCGCGTGCGCCCAGACGCGTGCCTGAGCCGGCGGCGACGACGATGATCGCGGTACGCGGGACGGGGAGGATGGTCACAGCATCACGTTACCGGCGAAGACGACGAAAGGCGGATGCCGAAGCACCCGCCTTTCGTCGTGGAACAGCTCAGGACGCGAGGACCTCGTCGAGCAGTGCGCCCGCCTTGTCCTCGTCGGTCTTCTCGGCGAGCGCCAGCTCGGAGATGAGGATCTGACGAGCCTTCGCCAGCATCCGCTTCTCACCCGCGGAGAGTCCGCGGTCCTGGTCACGACGCCACAGGTCGCGAACGACTTCGCTCACCTTGATCACATCGCCGGAGGCGAGCTTCTCGAGGTTCGCCTTGTACCGACGCGACCAGTTCGTGGGCTCTTCTGTGAAGGGTGCTCGCAGCACCTCGAAAACATGATCGAGGCCTTCCTTGCCGATGACGTCACGAACGCCGACCAGGTCGACATTCTCCGCGGGGACCTCAATGATGAGATCGCCCTGGGTGACATTGAGCTTCAGGTATTTCTTCGCCTCACCCTTGATGATGCGCTCTTTGACCTCGATGATGGTCGCAGCGCCATGGTGGGGATAGACGACGGTCTCGCCAACCTCAAAAAGCATAAAAACGTGTCCTTTCGGCAACCTCAAGGATACCACAGGGGTCATGCGCTAAGGTTCGCGCCTCCGGTGCCGCAGGAGCCCTCACGACTTACGCATAGAATGGATGCGGATATCCCCGCCGGACCTCAGGAGGACCCGTGAAATCGCGCCTTGTTGCGTCTGCAGCCCTCAGCGCCCTCGTTCTGCTCGGTGCGACCGGGTGCACGTTCATCACCCCGCAGTCCACCAAGACCGAGTACGCCGCGTCCGACGGAGTGAACGTGTCCGACGCCGACGGCCCGATCGACGTGCGCAACGCCCTCGTGGTTGCCACCGAAGACGGCTCGGTCGGGAACTTCGTCGCCGCCATCGTGAACCCCTCCGAGGAGAAGGCGACCCTGACGATCACCGTCGAGGGCCTGGATCCGCTCGTCGTCACCGTCCCCGCAGGGGGCACGGTGAGCCTGGGCGCGGATGAGGAGCCGCTGCGCATCGTCGGCCTCGACACCAAGCCCGGCGCCACGGTGGAGATGCACTTCCAGTCCGGAGACTCCACCGGCGTCAAGACCGAGGTGCCCGTACTCGACGGCACTCTCCCGTACTACGCAGACTTGGTCCCCTCCGAGAAGGAGTCGACCACTCGCCCGACACCCCTGCCGACCGACACGGCAGCTCCGGCGCCCGCGAACTGACGCGTCACCGCATCGAGAAGAGGCCGGCACCCCCGCAGGGTGCCGGCCTCTTCTCCGTTCCGTCTGAGGATCAGCCTTCGAAGCGATACCCCAGACCTCGGACGGTGACGAGCATGACCGGCTCGCTCGGGTTCTCCTCGATGCGCGAGCGGATGCGCTTGATGTGCACGTCGAGGGTCTTGGTGTCGCCGAAGTAGTCACTCCCCCAGACCCGGTCGATGAGCTGACCGCGGGTCAGGACGCGTCCGGAGTTGCGCATCAGGACCTCGAGCAGCTCGAACTCCTTCAACGGCATGTTGATCTGCGCGCCGGCGACGGAGACGGTATGCCGGTCGATGTCGAGCGAGACCCGCCCGCCGTCGAGCACGCGCTCGTCGAGCTCACCCTCGGCCTGCACGACCCGACGCAGCACGGCACGCATGCGTGCGAGCAGCTCGCGGGACGAGTAGGGCTTCGTGATGTAGTCGTCGGCGCCGAGCTCGAGGCCCACGACGATGTCCACCTCGGAGTCCTTCGCTGTGAGCATGATGATGGGCACGGCCGAGGTGGACCGGATCTGTCGGCACACCTCGGTGCCCGGCATCCCCGGAAGCATGAGGTCGAGCAGCACGATGTCGGCACCGCGCTCCCGGAAAGCCGCGAGAGCGCCGGGGCCGTCCTCGGCGATCTCCACCTCGTAACCCTCACGCCGGAGCAGGTACGCGAGCGGGTCGGCGAGGTCGGGCTCGTCTTCGACGAGAAGGATTCGGGTCATGCTCTCTCTCCGTTTCGAACGCGCGCGGACGACGCGGCCTTGGCCGCCTTGCGCGCACGCTTCTTCTTGCTCTTCTTGCCCGCGTCGAGGTTGTCGAGGGCCTCGATCCGGGGAAGACGGATCGTGAACGTGGAGCCCCGGCCCGGACGGGACCACAGCCGCACCTCTCCGCCGTGCCGCTGCGTCGCGTGCTTGACGATGGAGAGCCCGAGACCGGTACCCCCGGTGCGCCGGGAGCGGGCTTCATCCGCACGGTAGAACCGTTCGAAGATGCGCTCGCGATCGGCTTCGGCGATACCGATGCCCTGGTCGGACACGGCGATCTCGACCACGCCCGCCTCCGCCCGCACGCCGACTCCGACGCGGGAGCCGCGGGGCGAGTACACGATCGCGTTGGCGATCAGGTTGCCGACCGCCTCGATCAGGATCTGCGCGTCGCCGCGCACGAACACGCCGCGGTCCCCGCCTCTGGCGAGCTCGACGCCGGCGGAATCCGCCTGCACGACATGGGCCTCGATCGAGGAGGCGATCACCTCGTCGATCGCGACGGGACCGACCTTCGTCAGGCCGTCCTCGGCCTGCAGCCGGGACAGGCTCATGATGCGCCCGGTGAGCTGCCCGAGTCTTCCGGCCTCGGCGGAGATGCGTGCGGCGAAGATGCGCACCTGCGCGGGATCGTCGGCCGCCGACTCGATGGCCTCGGCGAGAAGGCTCACGGCGCCCACGGGGGTCTTCAGCTCGTGACTGGTGTTCGCCACGAAGTCGCGGCGCATCTGGTCGAGTCGTTCTTGCTCGGTGACGTCGCGGATGATCAGCAGCACCAGGCGGGTGCCGATCACGCTGGCACGGGCCGAGACCAGACGGGGGTCGAGACTCAGTCCCCCACGTGTGATGCGCATCGACTCGGTGACGGAGCCGCCCGCTTCCCGGACGCCGCGCACCAGTTGGCGGAGCTCCGGGTGGTCGAGCGTCGAGCCGACCTCGATGCCGAAACGCGTCGCGGCCTGCGAGGAAGCCAGCACGAGGCCGGAGGTGTCGACGATCGCCGCGGCATCGTCCATGCTGTGCAGGACGTCGGTGATGCCGGCCGGGATCGCCAGCGACGTCTCCTCCTGCACCCGCGCCCGTGCACGGTATGCCCACACCACGAGGAGGGAGAGGCCGACGCCGATCACCAGCCCGATGGCGAGCGAAGACAGCGCGAGCTGCGGCAAGGTCATGACACAAGCGTAGAGTGCGTTCACCGTCCGTCCGGCGGGTTTCCGCGCCCTGGCGGGAACAGGAGAAGTACTATTCACGTGCTGGGCACCGTTCGTTAACCTTCGAAGCAGACAATCGCTTCGGGCTTGTGCGGGAGCACAGACCTGCTCTCGTGCGGACGACCCGCCGTCTCGCGCTGACACAGCCGAGATCCGAATGAAAGGTTGCGCCCCAACATGCGCGAAGTCTTCCACCAGTCCCTCGAGGACCTTCAGAATCGTCTCGTCGAGATCGCCGACCTCGTCACGGTCTCGATCGACAAGGCCACCAGGGCGTTCGCGACGAGCGACGTGGCCCTGGCCGAGGAGGTCATCGCCGACGACGCGAAGATCGACGAGCTGGCCGTCGCCCTCGACGAGCAGGCCATCGAGATCCTCGCCCGCCAGCAGCCGGTCGCCCGCGACCTGCGCATCGTGGTCACGGCTCTGCGCGTGAGCGCCTCGCTCGAGCGCATGGGCGACATGTCGGAGCACATCGCCCAGCTCGCCCGTCTCCGCTTCCCCGAGCGCGCCATCCCGAAGGGCCTCAAGGGCACCTTCGTGAAGATGGGCGAGCTCGACGTCGAGGTCGCCCGCACGCTCTCCGAGCTGCTGCGCACCCAGGACCTGCGCTTCGCCGACGCCATCCGCAACGCGGACGACGACGTCGACGAGCTGCACGCCACCGTCTTCGAGAAGGTTCTCAGCGACAACTGGAAGGGCGAGGCCACGGCGACCGTCGATGCCACGCTCGCCAGCCGCTACCACGAGCGCTTCGCGGACCACGCGGTGGCCGTCGCGAAGAAGGTCGTCTACCTCGCCACGGGCGATTGGGCCGTCGAGGAGGAGGACATCCCCCTCGCCGTCGAGCAGCAGGAGCTGGGCCAGCAGGAGTTCGGCCACGCCTGACCCGCACATCGAGAAACGCCGAAGCCCCCGATGCGTGCGCATCGGGGGCTTCGGCGTTCCGAGCGGAAGCTCTTACTTCTTGCCCTGCACCGCGACGGCGGCGGCGCCGGCGGCGGCGGCCTCGGGGTCGAGGTAACGGCCGGGTCCGGTGGGGACGTTGTTCTCGTCCAGCTCGTAGACCAGCGGGATGCCGGTCGGGATGTTCAGCTCGGCGATGTCGTCGTCGCTGATGCCCTCGAGGTGCTTCACGAGACCACGCAGCGAGTTGCCGTGCGCTGTGACGAGCACGGTCTTGCCGGCTTCGAGGTCGGGGACGATCGCGCTCTCCCAGTACGGCAGCAGACGGTCGATGACGAGCTTGAGCGACTCGGTGCGCGGCACTTCGCCATCGATCCCCGCGTAGCGGACGTCGTTCACCTGGCTGAACTCGCTCTCGTCGTCGAGCACGGGCGGCGGCACGTCGAACGAGCGGCGCCACAGCTGGAACTGCTCGGGACCGAACTCCTCGAGCGTCTGCGCCTTGTCCTTGCCCTGGAGCGCACCGTAGTGGCGCTCGTTGAGGCGCCACGAGCGGGTCACCGGGATCCACAGCCGGTCGGCGGCATCGAGCGCGATGTTCGCGGTCTGGATGGCGCGGCTCAGCAGCGAGGTGTGCAGCACGTCGGGGAGGATGCCGGACTCGGCCAGCAGCTCACCACCGCGGCGGGCCTCCTTCTCGCCCTGCGCGTTGAGGCGGACGTCCACCCAACCGGTGAACAGGTTCAGTTCGTTCCACTCGCTCCGGCCGTGGCGGAGCAGGATGAGGGTGCGCGTCGCAGTCATGCCGTCAGTTTATCCGCCCGGGGCACGGCACCCGATTCGGATGCTGGGAGGATGGAGACATGGCGTCATCTCCCCTCGGTCGGCCGACCCGCGGCACCACGGGGACCAACCGACTGCGACGCAACGATCGCTGGATCGCGGCGAGCGCCGCGTTGCGGCGGGCATCCGATCCGCTGGTCGTCGACCTCGGCTACGGCGCCAGCGGCGTCACCGCCTTCGAGCTCGCGACCCGCCTGGTCCGGGCGCGCGACGACGTCGAGGTGCGCGGCCTGGAGATCGACCCCGCGCGCGTCGCGACCGCCGACTCCCAGCTCGCCGAGGTGCGTGCGGGGCGAACGCCGTTCGCTCCCGATCTGCCCGTCTCCTTCGCGCGCGGCGGCTTCGAGGTTCCGCTCCCCGAGGGACGCACGGCCGCGGTGATCCGCGCCATGAACGTGCTGCGGCAGTACGACGAGCAGGACGTCGCGGATGCCTGGTCCCTGATGGCTTCCCGCCTGGCCCCTGGCGGCCTGCTGTTCGAGGGGACCTGTGACGAGATCGGCCGGGTGTCGAGCTGGATCGACGTGGATGCGCACGCTGCGCCGCTGCGCTTCACGATCTCCCTGCGTCTCGCCGATCTGGAGCGCCCGAGCATCGTCGCCGAGCGTCTGCCGAAGGCGCTGATCCACCGCAACGTCCCGGGCGAGCGCATCCATTCCCTGCTCGTCGATCTCGATCGGGAGTGGGACCGCGCGGCTCCGCTTTCGACGTTCGGCGCCACGCAGCGCTTCCTCGCCGCCGTGGGCGCACTCCGGGACCAGGGATGGCCGGTGCTCGGCGGACGCACTCGGTGGCGCCTGGGCGAGCTCACACTGCCCTGGTCCGCGGTCGCCCCGCTCCCCGCCTGAGTTCAGCTTCCGGCGCCGGAGACGGAATCGCGCGGGTCCGGTGCCGTGGGTCGGCGAGACAGACGGGTGAGGCGCGGGATATCTGCGGTGGCCCCCGCGTCAGCCGGCACGATCACCTGCTGCGAGGCGGCGATGTCGATGCCGTCCGCACGCACCACCAGATCCCCGACCGGCGCGCGCCGCGACAGGATCGCGAGAGCGATGGGACCGTCTTCGTGGTGACGCGCGACCGAGGTCAGGTGCCCGACCTCGTCGTCGCCGGCGTACACCGGCGCGCCCGGCTCGGGAAGCACCGCATCGCTGCCATCGAGGTGGAGGGCGGCCAGACGGCGGGGCGGGTGACCGAGATTGTGCACCTTCGCGACCGTCTCCTGTCCGCGGTAGCAGCCCTTGTTCAGGTGCACCGCGCTGCGGATCCAGTCGGACTCGTGCGGCAGCGAACGCTCGTCGACCTCTGTCGTCCAGCGCGGGCGCCAGGCAGCCACGCGCAGTGCCTCGGCGGCGAGGAGACCGGCGAGCGCCTCCCGATCGAGGGACGCGGCGAGGGCCTCAGCCCCGTCCGCGGACAGGATCGCCACCCGCCACGCATAGTCGGCCGCCGGATGCTCGATGACCTCGGAGTACTGGTGTCCGCCGACGCTGATCCGCTGCCACGGGTCGGCCCAGACGAGAGCGATGCCGTGCGGCGAGGCTGCGGCGGCGGCGGCCGCCGCAGCGACGACACCGCCGTCGATGAACCCGACCGGCACGAGGTCGGCGCGGATGTCGACGGTGGCCTGGGTGCGGAACTTCATGCGCGTCAGCCAGCCGGCGAGCGCCTCGGCGTCTCCCGCATCCGCGATGAGCCATGTGGATGCACCGTCGTCGATGACGCCGGCCGCGTGTTCCACCCGGCCCTGCGGGTCGAGAACCAGAAGCTCGGTGCTTTCTCCGGGGGCGAGCCGTCCGACGGCCTGCGAGGTGATCGAATCGAGCCAGCTCAGCCGTTCGGGACCCGCGACCTCGATCACGGTGCGGTCGCCGAGGGGCGCGAGGGCCGCGCCGTCGGCGAGACGCCGCTGCTCACGGAACGCATCGCCGAAGTGCGCGATCAGATCGCCGTCGGCGACGGCACCGTCGATCCCGCCGAAGACGGACATCTCAGACCTTGGCCAGTCGAGCCGACGCATGGGAGCGCAGCGGGGTGCCGAGGGCGGCGATGTCCCAGGCCCACAGCAGGTGACCGTCGACGAGGCCGTACATGCGCGAAGACGCCGTGTGCACCTTCGCACCGGCACTGCGCACGACGGCGTCCGAGCCGATGTCGATGCGCGGACCGTTGATCTCGCCGATGTACAACTCGAGGGCGCCGTCGGCGTGCGCGAGCGAGACCTCGATGGGGAATCCGCCGCTCGGCGCGCGCAGCTCCTCCACGTCGTCGACCGTGCGTGCGACGGCGGGCGCGGTCGGAGGCAGCAGCGCGGGACCGGGATCCGCGGCCGTGGCCGGGCGCGCCAGACGCCAGAAGCCTGTCTCGGCCAGCAACGCCGCGGCGGGGGCGCCCTCTTCCGTGAGGAACGTGGCCGTGCCGGAGTAGTTCAGGAACGGACCCCCGTCATGGCTGAAGCTGATCCGGTGCGTGAACTCGCCCTGCAGGCGGTCTTCGCCCACCGGGTAGTCGATGACACCTGTTCCCTCCCAGACGCCGATCAGCCACGCGAACGGGACGAGATCGGCCGGAAGGTCGACGGGCAGTTCGAGCATCGTCGCGTCAGCGCTGGCCGCGGAAGAGGTTGCGCAGCACCACTGCCGAGACGAAGACGATAGCGAGGCTCGCGAGGCCCAGCAGGCCGATGAAGAAGATTTCGAGCGCCATGAGGTCCATGTGCTCCACCTTACCGCGCCGCGCCGGTGTCAGGACGGGATCAGCGCTGCGAGACCGAATCCGACCGAGATGATGCCCATCAGCAGCAGACCGCCGATCACGCTCCCCGCCACCCGGAAGATGAAACCCTGCGTGCGCCCGTACCAGAGCTGCACGGCGAAGGACAGGAGCACGACGCCGCCGAACCCGACCAGCAGCCAGGACACGCGCCATTCCTCCGGCACGAAGATGCCGATGGCGACGGTGGCGAGGAACGCGGTGGCCCAGACGACGAGCACACCGACGAACGCGTTGCGCGGTGCGAGTGCGGGATCCGTCATGTCTCCATTGTTGCGCATCGCTCCCGGTATCATGGCGGCACGACGTCGATCCGCGTCTGTGAGGAGTGCGCGTGGCCCAGGTGCTGGTTCTGACCAACGCTCCGCTCTCCGAGCAGGTGCTCCCCGCGCTCGAGCTGCTGAGCCACCGCGCGCGCCAGATACCCGCAGAGCCCTCGCAACTGGTCAACGCCCCCGAGTACGACGTCGTGATCGTCGATGGCCGTCACGACCTGGTCGCCGCGAAGTCGCTGTGCCGCCTGCTGCGAACCGCCGGGCAGGATGCGCCGCTGCTCCTCGTCGTCACGGAAGGCGGGATGAGCGCGCTGTCGGGAGACTGGGGCATCGACGATGTCCTGCTCTCCACGGCGGGGCCCGCGGAGATCGACGCCCGACTCCGTCTCGCCCTCGCCCGACGCGACGAGGTCGCCGAGCCCGCGCGCGTGCAGGCATCCGGCGTCACGATCGATGAGCAGTCCTACTCCGCCAAACTGCGCGGCAGGCCTCTGGATCTCACCTACAAGGAGTTCCAGCTTCTGCACTTCCTGGCGACGCACCCCGCTCGCGTGTTCACCCGCGAGCAGTTGCTCAGCGAGGTCTGGGGGTACGACTATTTCGGGGGCACCCGCACGGTCGACGTGCATGTGCGACGGCTCAGGGCGAAGCTCGGCGACCAGGAGCAGATCATCGGCACCGTGCGCAACGTCGGCTACCGCTTCAACGTCAACGAGGATGAGGGCCTCGCCAGCGCGGGCTGACGATCGACTCCGTTCACACGGGCGTCACCTCTCGGTGCTTAGATGTACCCCATGATCGATCCCGCACTCGCCGACGCCGGGCTGGGTGACGCCGAAGACGACGACTTCGACGCCATCGAGTCCTACGACTCCCAGCTCCCGGACCACCGCTACCTGGATCGCGAGCTCAGCTGGCTCGCCTTCAACCAGCGCGTGCTCGAGCTCGCCGAGGATCCCTCGCTTCCCGAACTCGAACGTGCCAACTTCCTGGCGATCTTCGCGAGCAACCTCGACGAGTTCTTCATGGTGCGCGTCGCGGGCCTCAAGCGCCGCATCATGACCGGCCTCGCGGTGCCCACGAACATCGGCCGCTCCCCCGTCGACGCGCTCGCCGACATCTCGCGCGAGGCGCATGCCCTGCAGCTGCGGCACGCGGATGCCTGGACCTCGCTCGTGCGTCCGGCTCTGGCCGAATCCGGCGTGGAGATCACCGAGTGGTCCGAGCTCACGGACGGCGAGCGCTCCGCGCTGTCGGAGTACTTCGGAGCCCAGGTCTTCCCTGTGCTGATGCCGCTCGCCGTGGATCCGGCGCATCCGTTCCCCTACATCTCGGGGCTGTCGCTGAACCTCGCGATCCGCATCCGCAACGCCCGCACCGGACGGCAGGAGTTCGCTCGGCTCAAGGTGCCGCCCATGCTCCCGCGCTTCGTCGAGGTTCCGGGAGGCGGCGAGATCAAGCGCTTCCTGCGCTTGGAGGAGCTCATCGCCAATCATCTGGGCGATCTGTTCCCCGGCATGGAGGTGCTCGACCACCACGCGTTCCGTCTGACGCGCAACGAGGACGTGGAGATCGAGGAGGACGAGAGCGAGAACCTCATCCAGGCACTCGAGGCCGAGCTGCTGCGTCGACGTTTCGGTCCGCCGATCCGTCTCGAGATCACCGACGACATGGATGATGTCACGATGGACCTGCTGGTCCGCGAACTCGACATCACCGACCTCGAGGTCTACCGGCTTCCCGGGCCGCTCGACCTGCGCGGTCTGTTCGACCTGTCCCGCATCGATCGCCCCGACCTGCGGTATCCGCCGCACCTGCCGACCACCGCCGTGGCCTTCCAGCCCGCGGGATCGAGCAACCGGGCGGACATCTTCAAGGCGATCCGCAAGTCGGACGTGCTGGTGCACCACCCGTACGAGTCGTTCACCACGAGCGTGCAGGCGTTCCTCGAGCAGGCGGCCCGTGACCCGCACGTGCTCGCCATCAAGCAGACCCTCTACCGCACCTCCGGCGACAGCCCCATCGTGCAGGCGCTCATCGACGCGGCGGAGGCGGGCAAGCAGGTGCTGGCCCTCGTCGAGGTGAAGGCCCGCTTCGACGAGGCGAACAACATCGTCTGGGCGCGCAAGCTCGAGAAGGCCGGCGTGCACGTGGTCTACGGCCTCGTCGGGCTCAAGACCCACTGCAAACTCGCGCTCGTCATCCGCGAGGAAGACGGCAAGCTGCAGCACTACTCCCATGTCGGCACCGGAAACTACAACCCGAAGACCAGCCGTATCTACGAGGACTTCGGGTTGTTCACCGCCGACGCGCAGGTCGGCAAGGACCTGACACGACTCTTCAACGAGCTCAGCGGCTACGCGATCGAGAAGAAGTTCAAGCGCCTCCTGGTCGCGCCCCTGCACCTGCGCAAGGGCCTGGTCCGCCAGATCGATGCCGAGCGGAAGAACGCCGAGGCGGGGATTCCCGCGCACATCCGCATCAAGGTGAACTCGATGGTGGACGAGGAGATCATCGACGCGCTCTACCGTGCGAGCGCGGCGGGTGTGAAGGTCGACGTCTGGGTGCGCGGTATCTGCAGTCTCCGCACCGACCTCGACGGGATCAGCGACAACATCACGGTGCGCAGCATCCTCGGTCGATACCTGGAGCACTCGCGCATCTTCGCCTTCGAGAACGGCGGCGATCCTCAGGTGTACATCGGCAGTGCCGACATGATGCACCGCAACCTCGACCGCCGCGTGGAGGCCCTGGTGCGCGTCACCGACCCCGCCCACCTCAAGGAACTCGGAACGTTCTTCGACCTGGCGATGGATGCCGGCACGACCTCGTGGCATCTCGGTGCAGGAGGGGTCTGGGAGCGCCACGCCGTCGACGCGGAGGGCAAGCCCCTGATCGACCTGCAGGATAAGACCATGGGCTTGATCCAGCGGCGCCGTCGCGCGCGGGCGGTCCGATGAACACGCGGCAACTGCAGCTCCCGGTCGGCACCACGACGAACTCGAAGTGGACGGACAAGGCCGTGTACGCGGCGGGAGCCGTGGTGTGGCGCCTCGTCGAGGGCAAGCTGCGCATCCTGCTGATCCACCGCACCAAGTACCGCGACATCACGCTTCCCAAGGGCAAGGTCGATCCTGGGGAGATGCTCGCCGAGACAGCCGTGCGCGAGGTGCAGGAGGAGACCGGCATCCGGGTCTCGCTCGGGGTCTCGGTCGGTGTGAGCCGCTATCACCTGGCGTCGCAGAAGCAGAAGGTCGTGCACTACTGGGCCGCAGAGGCGACCGACGCCGCGATCCGGGAGTCGACGTTCGTTCCCAACCGGGAGATCGCTGCGCTCGAGTGGGTGAGCGTGAAGAAGGCGAGAGCGCGCCTGAGCTACCCCGTCGACCTCGAGATCCTCGACTTCTTCTCCAACCTCGTCGACGACGGTGTGCTGCGCACCTTCCCGGTGATCGCCCTGCGGCATGCGAAGGCGACGCCCCGCTCGGAGTGGGACGGGTCGGATGCCTCACGGCCACTCACCGACCGCGGACGGAAGCAGGCGAAGTCGATCGTGGGACCGCTGCGCGCTTTCGGCGTGCGCAGGATCGTGACGAGCGACGCGGTGCGGTGCGTGGAGACGATCACTCCTCTCGCTCGCGCACTCGATCGCAAGCCCGTGAAGACGGAGAAGATCAGCCAGGACGCTTGGGAGGACGGCGAGTCCGATCTGCGCGCGGTCATCGGTCGCCGCATCCGCGCCGGCAAGCCTGCAGTGCTGTGCAGCCACGGGCCGGTGCTTCCGGGTCTGCTCTCCGAGATCGCCCTGGCCACAGGCACCATCCAGGGGTCGTATCTCAGCAGTGCCGCAGACCTCGAGCCGGCCGCGTTCTCGGTCGTGCATCTGTCGGCCACGAACCCCGGATCCGGGATCATCGCGATCGAGACGCACATCCCCAAGGTCTGACGTCCCCTGATTTCTCGCGGGAGCACCCCAGAGAGTCGCCCGTCGTTCACCTGCCGTTCACCTGCTCGGGAGAGTCTCGTTAACCGTCGCCCATAGCGTCACTGTGTGCCCTGCACCGGGCCCCACCCATTCCAGATCGAAGGATCCACAGTGAAGATCTCCCGAATCGCACGAATCGGCGCCATCGGCGCCGTCGCCGCCCTCGCACTCGCCGGCTGTGCCGCGAACGAAGCAGGCACCGGTTCCACCGACGAGCCCACCTCCAGCACCGCCGCCGTCAGCGGTTCCCTGGTCGGCGCGGGCGCCTCCTCGCAGCAGGTCGCCATCCAGGCATGGACCGCCGAGTTCCAGAAGACCAACCCCGACGCCCAGGTCGAGTACGACCCGCAGGGCTCGGGCGGTGGCCGCGAGTCCTTCCAGCAGGGCGCGGTCAACTTCGCCGGCTCGGACCGCGCGTTCAAGACCGACGAGATCTCGGCCGGCGGCTTCGGCGCGTGCGTCGACGGCTCCGACCTCATCGAGATCCCCGCATACATCTCGCCGATCGCCATCGTCTTCTCGCTCGACGGCGTGGACGAGCTGAACCTCGACCCCGAGACCATCGCGTCGATCTTCGCCGGCAAGATCACCAACTGGAACGACCCGGCGATCGCCAAGGACAACCCCGACGCCAAGCTCCCCGATCTCGCCATCACGCCCGTCCACCGCTCCGACAAGTCGGGCACCACGGGCAACTTCACCGACTACCTGGCGCAGACCGCCGGCGACGTGTGGACCGCGGGCAGCGTCGAGGAGTGGCCGGCCGACCTCGCCGGAGAGTCCGCCGAGAAGACCTCGGGCGTCGCCAACGCCGTCAAGGGTGGACAGGGCCTCATCGGCTACATCGACTCCTCGCAGGCCGCCGACTTCGCGTCGGTGAACGTCAAGGTCGGCGACAAGTTCGTGCCGCACTCGGCCGAAGGTGCCGCCGCCACGCTCGACGCCTCGAAGATCGAGGAAGGCCGCACCGACGGCGACCTCGCCTTCGCGATCGACCGCACCACCACCGCCGACGGCGCGTACCCCGTGCTCCTCGTCAGCTACCTCATCGGCTGCGCCGAGTACGAGGACGAGAACGTCGCCGCGCTGACCAAGGCGTTCTTCACCACCGCGATCAGCGCCGAGGGCCAGGACGCCGCCGCGACCAACGCCGGCAGCGCCCCGATCTCGGACGACCTGCGCACGCAGGCTCAGGCTGCGATCGACCTCATCAAGTGAGCCAGTGACGGTCTCCGGGATGCCGCGCGGCATCCCGGAGACCGTCTGCTCGCGTCAGACACCCGATCTCCACTGAGCAGGAAGCAGCTCCCATGACAGCCACGACCTCGCCGGCGTCGACGCGCATCGTCGCGAAGAAGCGCGCCGGTGACCTCTGGTTCTCCGGAACGGCGGTCGCCGCCGGATCCATGATCATGATCACGCTGGCCGCGGTCGCGATCTTCCTCATCGTGCAGTCCATTCCGGCCTTCACCGCGACAGCCGAGGATGCCTCGCTCCTCAAGACGAACTTCTGGGACTACGTCGGCCCACTCCTGTTCGGCACGGTCTGGGCCGCCTTCCTGGCCCTCCTGCTCGCCGTGCCGCTCTCGCTCGGCGTCGCCCTGTTCATCACGCACTACGCACCGCGGCGGCTCGCTCAGGGCCTGGGCTACGTGGTCGACCTGCTGGCCGCCGTCCCCTCGGTCGTGTTCGGCCTCTGGGGAATCCTCGTCCTGGCTCCCGCTGTGCAGCCCATCTACGTCTGGCTGAACACGAACGCCTCCTGGATCCCGTTCTTCGACGGCGTCGTCTCCCCCACCGGACGGACGATCCTGACCGCCGCGATGGTGCTCGCCGTCATGGTCGTCCCGATCATCACGGCCATCTGCCGCGAGATCTTCCTGCAGACCCCTCGCCTTCACGAGGAGGCCGCCCTCGCCCTCGGCGCCACCCGCTGGGAGATGGTGCGGATGGCCGTTCTTCCCTTCGGCCGTTCCGGCATCGTCTCCGCCTCCATGCTCGGCCTCGGCCGTGCGCTCGGCGAGACCATGGCCGTCGCGATGGTGCTCTCGGTGAGCAAGGCCGTCACCTTCGAACTGCTCACCTCCACGAACCCCTCCACGATCGCAGCGAACATCGCGCTGACGTTCCCCGAGGCGTACCAGGTCAACATCAACATCCTCATCGCGACCGGTCTGATCCTGTTCGTCGTGACGTTCGCGGTGAACGCTCTCGCACGCTGGTTCGTGAACCGCCGCAAGGAATTCTCGGGAGCGAACTGACATGACCGTTACCGCCCCTGAATCGTCTCGCACGGCGAGCGCGGCCCCCACCCAGCTGTCGCTCAGCTCGGGACACCTCCCCCGCTGGTCGCCGTGGGCGCTCCTCGCCCTCTCCCTCCTCATCGGCTTCACGCCCTTCGCTCTCGAGGCCCTCGCCAGCGGATCCGACCTCAACATCGCCGGCTCCGTCGTTCTCGGCGCGGTCATCTACCTGGTGCTCATCTACGTGATGTCGCGCATCATCGAAGGCTCCAGGAAGGCGCTGGACCGCCTGATCACCGGAATCGTGACCTCGGCGTTCGCCATCGCGATGGTGCCGCTGGTGTCCGTCGCGATCACCGTGGTCGCCAACGGCGTCGCCCGTTTCGACGGACTGTTCTTCTCGTCATCGATGCGCGGAGTGCTCGGTGAAGGCGGCGGCGCCCTGCACGCCATCATCGGCACGCTCCTGGTCACCCTCGCCGCCGCGATCATTTCGATCCCGATCGGTCTGATGACGGCCGTCTACCTCGTCGAATACGGCAAGGGCGGCCGGATGGCCCGCACCATCACCTTCCTCGTCGATGTCATGACGGGAATCCCGTCGATCGTCGCCGGTCTGTTCGCCTACGCCGTCTTCGCGCTGATCTTCGGACCCGGCGTGCGCATGGGCATCGCGGGCTCGGTCGCGTTGGCCGTGCTCATGATCCCCGTCGTCGTGCGCTCCACCGAGGAGATGCTGCGACTGGTGCCGAACGAGCTGCGCGAAGCGTCGTACGCGCTCGGGGTGCCGAAATGGCTCACGATCGTCAAGGTGGTCCTCCCGACCTCGATCGCCGGCATCACCACGGGTGTCATGCTCGCCATCTCGCGCGTGATCGGAGAGACCGCGCCCCTGCTGCTGACGGCCGGCTTCACCGACGCGATGAACTACAACCTGTTCAGCGGACGCATGCAGACGCTCCCGGTGTTCACGTACTCGCAGTACGCGTACCAGGGCATCCCCGCTGAGGCATACGTGGAGCGGGCCTGGGCCGCAGCCCTGACGCTCATCATCATCGTCATGCTGCTCAACCTGATCGCGCGCCTCGTCGCGAAGATCTTCGCACCCAAGACCGGCCGCTGAGCCTCGACCCGACAAGCAAGGAACTGCAGTGTCCAAGAGCATTGAAGTCAACGACCTGAACGTCTACTACGGCGACTTCCTCGCCGTGGAGGGCGTCTCCCTCGACATCCAGCCGCGCAGCGTCACCGCGTTCATCGGCCCCTCCGGCTGCGGCAAGTCCACCTTCCTGCGCACGCTCAACCGCATGCACGAGGTCATCCCCGGTGCCCGCGTCGAGGGCGAGGTGCTGCTCGACGGCAAGGACCTCTACGGCCCCGGCATCGACCCGGTGCTCGTCCGGCGCCAGGTGGGCATGGTCTTCCAGCGTCCGAATCCGTTCCCCACGATGTCGATCAAGGAGAACGTCCTCGCCGGCGTGAAGCTCAACAACAGCCGCATGTCGAAGAGCGATCAGGATGCCCTGGTCGAGAAGTCGCTCACCGGTGCGAATCTGTGGAACGAGGTCAAGGACCGCCTCGACAAGCCCGGTTCCGGCCTCTCCGGCGGTCAGCAGCAGCGTCTGTGCATCGCCCGTGCGATCGCCGTCTCGCCGCAGGTGCTGCTGATGGACGAGCCCTGCTCGGCTCTCGACCCCATCTCGACGTACGCGATCGAGGAGCTGATCGGCGAGCTGAAGAACGAGTTCACGATCGTGATCGTGACGCACAACATGCAGCAGGCGAGCCGCGTGTCGGACAAGACCGCGTTCTTCAACATCGCGGGCACCGGCAAGCCCGGAAAGCTGATCGAATACGACGACACGACCTCGATCTTCACGACACCGTCGGTGCAGGCCACCGAGGACTACGTCTCCGGCCGCTTCGGTTGAGCGCTGGGTCCCTGCTGCTGCACCCCTGCTGCTTCTTCGCCAAAACCCAGATCACTTGAGTCGCCGACGGCGTGTCACCTGTTGACACGCCGTCGCGTCGTTCGTGCGGTGCGTTCCGGCGAAGCGCTGCGACCTCGCCAGGGCGTCTATGCGCTCCCCGACACCGCGGAGGCCTGGGTGCATGCGGCCTCTCACGGAGGCACGATCCGATGTGCGCGAGCCGCAGCGGAGCATGGGCTCGAGGCGGGCGTGCGTGGGAGGGTGGGCGGGTGGGATCAGTCGCGCGGCGAGAGCAGGTAGCGGTTCAGCGCGGCCGTGAGCGTGCGGTCGACCGGAAGGGAGACGCCATCGACGGCGGTGATCGCCGCGGCGAGGCGCACGCTCGACACGAGCCACGCGGCGTCCGCCTGCGGAAGGTCGGTTGCCGGGATGCGGTCGTACCCGACGTCGAAACCCTGGGCGGCGAGGTGCTCGTACACGCTGAGCTGCGTCGTACCGTGCAGGATGCCACCCGTCGGAGCCGGCGTCACGAAACGGTCGCCGAAGCGGAGGATCAGGGAAGCCGTCGGAGCCTCCAGCACGAAGCCGTCGCTCGAGAGGAAGATCGCATCGTCCGCACCACGCCGGTGCGCCTCGCGCAGGGCCGCCATGTTCACGGCGTACGACAGCGTCTTCGCTCCCAGCAGCAGCCACGGAGCCCGCTCCGCTGCACCCAGGTCGTACCCGCGGTCGAGCGTCACGACGCGCACACCATGCTCTCGCACGGCGGAGAAATCGGAGGCCGGAGCCGCGGTCACCCATGCCGTCGGAGTGGGCCCGTGCTCGACTCCGCGGCTGAGGATGAGCTTGATGACGGACTCGCCCGCTCCGAGCTGTGCAGCCGCCTGATCGACCGCCTGCCGCCATTGCATGAGATTCGGGACCGGAAGGTCGCACAGCCGTGCCGAGTGGGCGAGGCGTTCCAGGTGCGGGACGACCTCCTGCGCGTGCCCGTCGATCACGCCGATCGACTCGAACACCCCGTCACCGCGCTGTGTGCTCAGCTCCCCCACACTGAGCGCGGGGGCGGCGGCGTCCACCTGCGTGAAGGTCTCGGAGAAGTCGCTGCGCTGTTCGTCGGCGGCGACGGGATCGATCATGAGTGCGAAGCGCCCGGTCATGATCCGAGCCTAGAGGGCGGGAATACCGTCCGCCGCATCGCGTTACAATGGAGTGGCCGGGCCGCATAACCCCGGGCTCCAATTTTTGCCGCTGCGAGCGGCCTTCCGCCGAGAGGCGTTCTTGCGGCCCGGTCTTTTCTTGCCCGGAGCGGTTTCGCTCATCCGGATCGCCTTCCCATCGGGCCACCCGATGCTCGTCAGGCGAGCGCATCCATCCGCCACAGCACGGCGGATGCGGCCAGATCCTGTCCGTAACTGCTCAGTCGCAGCGCTCGCGTGGTCAGTTCGCTGGATCGTGCGGGCTCGGTCGGTTCGTAGTCGTCAGCCGTGTGTGTCGCCCCGGAGGCCTGCACACGGCAGAAGGCCGCGGCGCGGTCGAGCGCCACGGCGAAGTCGCCACGGAATGCCCCCCGCAGGATCGTGTCGATCAGAGCGACCAGCTCGTCCGGACTCGCCGGCACCGGCGCACCGGCGATCGCCGCATCCGCCGACGGCAATTCGACGCGCCCGCGGTCGTACAGGAGGGCCGCGGTCTGCGGGTCGCCGTGGATCGCGAGCTGCAGCACGTAGAGGCGCCACAGGGCGCCGGGGAGAGTCCGTGAGGGTGCTTTCGACCACAGCTCCGCGATCTCGTCGATTCCGTGTTCGGCGGTGAAGGCGACGAGTCTTTCGGCGCTCGCTCCGCTCTCGTCGGCGCGGACGCGGGTCAGCAGAGCGGATGCCGTGGCATGCGCGATACGCGTCTCCTCGGCGGGGTCGTGTGCGCCGACGATGTTGTCGAAGGCGCTCGTCGGGCGGCGCACGGGGCGATGATACTGCTCGGGCATCCCTCCAGGGTACGCGCGATCAGTGCGGCTCACGCCGTGGGGATGACGATCACCGGATCGGTCGTCGGCTGGCCCGACGGAGATCCGCCGGCCTGCTCCACGGTCACCGCGATCGCGTCACCCGCCTGCATATCACCGGCGAGGAGGGCGGTGGCGTCACCACCGTCGACATCGAACACTCCGGCGGAGACCGGAGCGTCACCGCGCACGAACCACAGCTCATACGTCTGGCCTTCACCCGCACTCGGGAGACCATCGGCCACGAGCACGGCCTTGCCGGTGGAAGCCGACCAGTGCGCTGTCGCGCTTCCTCCGTCGTCGAGCGTCACCGTCGCCTGCTGGGCGTCGTCGGCTGCTTCGATCTCCTGCAGCGCGATGACACTCGCGGGCGGGTTCAGCTGCTGATTGAGGGCGACCGCGCCGATGCCGACGCCCACCAGCACGGCGAGACACGCCGCCAGGGCGAAGACGGTGCGGGTCCAGCGACGCTGCTTCTTCGGCTCGGGCTGAGGCTCGGTGTGGGACACGTCGACGACTGCGGGACGTTCCTCGTGCGATGACGAGACGTCGGTGTCGGTCCGCGATCCACCGTTCTGGGGCATGTCCGCGATCTGCGCGAGCAGCGCGGATCGGATGTGTGCGGGAGCGGCGACGGGCTCGACAGGGTCTGCGAGCGACGCGGCCGTCGCGATATCCGCATCCACCGTGTCCTCCCATTCCGGGTGCTCCGCGAGGGCTGAACGGTATCGACGCTCGTCGTCAGCGGAGAGCGAGTGCAGCGCGGCACCTGCCGCGAGTTGCTCGAAGTCCTTCTCGTTCATGCCGTCACCCCCATCGCCGTACGCAGACGGCTGAGCCCGTCTCGCATCCGTGTCTTGATTGTCCCCAGCGGCGCCCCCACGAGGGCCGCGATCTCGTTCTGACTGTAACCGCCGTAATACGCGAGGACGAGTGCTTCGCGCTGAGCTTCCGGAAGCCCCGAAAGCGCCTCGACGACCTTCCCTCCCTCGATCCCCAATTCGACCTGCTCCGCGACACTGTCGTGCGCGACGCCGATGTCCTTGAATCCTGCTCGTACGTCCCGGTCCGCGCTCGATTGCGATGCCCGCACTCGGTCGACGGCCCGGCGATGAGCGATCGTCATGACCCACGCTCGTCCCTGACCTCTGTTCGGAGCGAAGCGGGAAGCGGATTGCCAGATCTCGAGAAAAACCTCCTGGAGCACCTCTTCGCTCTGCGCGCGATTGATAAGGACGCGGAGGATGAGGCCGAACACGCGGGAGGACAGCGTGTCATAGAGCGTGGCGAAGGCAGCCTGATCACCGGAGGCGACGCGGACGAGGAGGTCGGCGACAGCATCCTGCGTCGCTCCGTCCTCGGGAACGTCGAACCCATCGATGACCATCCCCATAAGCATGCCGCATCTCCTCCCCGATCACGTGCAGACGTCACCCGAATGTGAAGGAATCGACCTCGCGAATCGTGCGCTCCGGCGCCGTCGTCGGAGCTGTTTCCAAGATTTCTGAGATTCTTCCCATCCGATCCCGAATGGGCTCCGAACAGCACTCGACGCCACGGAGAGGCCGTGGCTCAGTTTTCTGAAGGAGCTCGACATGTTCAGCACCAAGAAGAAGGTCACCGCGGCAATCACCCTCGGCCTGGCGAGCGCGTTCCTGCTCTCCGCCTGTTCCATGGGCAGCGGCAGCACCTCGGACTCGTCTTCCGAGCCGAAGGCACCGGAGACGTCGGAGTCGACGCCGATGGAGATGGACCCGGCAGCCAACCTGGTCGGCCCCGGCTGCGCGGCGTACGCCGACGCTGTGCCGGACGGCGCGGGTTCCGTCGAGGGAATGTCGCAGGACCCGGTCGCGGTCGCGGCCTCGAACAACCCGCTGCTGACCACGCTGGTCTCGGCGGTGAGCGGACAGCTCAACCCCGACGTCGACCTCGTCGACACCCTGAACGGCAGCGAGTTCACGGTCTTCGCACCGGTCGACGACGCGTTCGCGAAGATCGACCCGGCCACCATCGAGGCCCTCAAGACCGACAGCGCCACGCTGAGCTCGATCCTGACGTACCACGTGGTTCCCGGCCAGATCGACCCGGCCGACATCGACGGCATGCACAAGACCGTGCAGGGCGCCGAGCTCGAGGTCACGGGCAGCGGTGACGACCTGATGGTCAACGACGCCAAGGTGATCTGCGGTGGAGTCAAGACCGCGAACGCGACCGTGTACCTCATCGACACGGTTCTGATGCCCCCGGCTTCCTGAGCCAGGGATCGCCGGGTGGGAGGACGCCCGGCACACGCCCTCTCGGAAGCAGGGGGAGGATCCCGAGAGGGAAAAGGGGCCGTCGGCGGTGCTGTGTCGCCGACGGCCCCTCGTCGTGCGCACTAGACTTTGATGAGGGGCCTCTAGCTCAGTTGGCAGAGCATCGGACTTTTAATCCGCGGGTCGTGGGTTCGAGCCCCACGGGGCCCACCGCAGGTCGCCGCTCGGCGACTGTCTCAGGACTCGCCGCCGGGCGCGCCCGACAACAGTTCCGCTCGGATGTCGGCCACACCGTCCGGCAGCGACTCCCCTTCGAGAGCGAAGACCGGCGCTTCCTGGCTTCCCCCGATGCCGCACACCGCGACGCTGTCCGCACCGTCGAGCGACTTGGGGATGACCACGAACCAGAGCGACGACGACGCGAGCCATTCGGTGGTCGCCATGTCTCCGAAATACGTGGCATCCGGTGCGAGAGCTCGGGTCCTCTCGGTGCAGAGATCGACGAGCGCAGTCGTGGTGAACTCCGTTCCCGTCGCCGGCGGTTCCGTGGTCTCGATCGCCGAGGGGGTCGGGGTGGGCGTGGGTGAAGAGGTCCTCGATGCGGAGGGCGAAGGGCTCGACGCCGGCTCGGGGGCACACCCCGCGAGCAGGATGAGTACCGGGAGGAGGAGGAGTGCAGGACGGACGCGCATATCTGGATCGTACTGCCGGGACTCGCGCACCTGTGACGAGCGCTCCGTGGAGGACCGTTCCCCCTTATCACCGGCTCATCACCTCGGCCACCCCCTTCCTTCCTCCCCCCGATCCGGGAGATCGTCGAGTCGTCCCCGAACGGCGGACGACTCTCAAGGAAAGGACGGACGATGACTCTCAGCGGCAGCCGCGTGGCATTCCTCGCGACAGACGGATTCGAAGACAGTGAGCTCACGAGTCCCTGGGATGCCGTGACGGCAGAAGGCGCGAGCGCGACCTTGATCGCTCCGGACGGCGCTGCCATCACCGGCAAGAACGGCCATGAGCAAGCCGTCGATCTGCGCGCAACCGAGACCAGTGCGGACGATTTCGACGCGCTGGTACTCCCCGGCGGCGTCGTCAACGCCGATCACCTGCGCATGGACAAGGCTTCGATCGACCTGGCACGAGCATTCTTCGAGCAGCACAAGCCGGTAGGCGTGATCTGCCACGGTGCGTGGATCCTGATCGAAGCCGGTGTCGTCGACGGACGCACGCTCACCAGCTATCCGAGCCTGACCACCGATCTGCGCAACGCCGGAGCGACGTGGGTGGATGAGGAGGTGGTGGTCGATGAGGGCCTGGTCTCCAGCCGCACTCCCGACGACCTGCCGGCTTTCAACGCGAAGCTCGTCGAGGAGATCGGCGAAGGGAAGCACGCCGGACAGACCGCCTGACGGTCAGGCTCAGGCTCAGGCTCGCGCACGGTGCCGACGCACGGCCGCACGGTTCGCGCAGCGCACGGAGCAGAAGCGCTGGCGGCCGTTGCGGGTCACGTCCGCGACGACGTTCGTGCACGGCGTGGCCTGGCATCGGCCGAGCCGGCTCATTCCCCGGGTGACCAGGTGCAGCGACGTGCCGAGGCTGATGATCGCCCGGAGCACGTAGGGCAGGGACGGGACGTCGTCGCGGTAGTGCAGGTGCCACCCCTCGCCGTCGTGGTTCGTCAATCTCGGATAGGCGGCTGCGGCGGCGAGTTGTGCGTTGAGTAGCACCGCCCGCGCGTCGGGGTCGGGTTGATCCACGATCGCCAGCCAGTCGTCGATGACGGCTCTGACCTTCTCGTGGTCGTCGGCGGCGGGCGGGAACGTCTGCGTCATCCCGAGTTCCAGGGTGCGCTCCTCGATCCCAGCGCGGGTCTCCGGCCAGTCGTTGGCCAGCGACGCGGCGAGCAGCACCGCGTACTCGCCGTAAGGGTTGAGATGCATAAGACCATTACATCACGCTGGAAGCATGACTTCGCTGAACACCCTTCCCGTCCCCCGCATCCGCCCCGCCGCCGAGGCGCACGAGCACGCTTGGCTGGTGGAGTCACGGCATCCGACGAGCGAGGGAGTCGTGCTCTACGTGCGGTGCACCGCCTGTGACACGCGCCGGGTCGACGTGCAGGCGCATTCGCAGACGCCTCCGGCAGCGCTGAGCGGCGAACTGGGCGGCGTCACGCCGTCAGTTCGATGAGCGTGCGCGTCGTCCGCAGGTTACGCGCCGTTCCGGCCACTCCGAGCGCGCGATCGAGCACCGTCTTGGTGAGCTTCGTGGAGTGCACGCCGCCCGCACCGTAATCGATCCACAGGTCGTCGCCGATCAGCGCGATCCGCTCGGTGTCGCGGAGACGCTGCCGCAACGCCTCGATCGCGTCGCCCGAGGGCGCACCCTCCAGGAACATCGCGTGCACGGACTTCACGTCGCCTTCGGGAAACGGCTGGGCGGATTCCGAAGAGACCAGCTGCGCATGAGTGCGGTGGATGACCGGAGTGTCGACGCCGAACTCATCGTGGATGGCCATGCGGACGGCCGCACACGTGGCAGCCGGATGCTCTGGTGTCCCGCAGATGATGTTGCCGCTCGCGATGTAGGTGGAGACGTCGTTCAGCTCGGTCTCTGCCGTGAGCAGCTCGCGGAGGCGCGACATCGGCACCCTGTTGCGGCCGCTGACGTTGACCGCCCGCAGGAGCAGGACGCTGCGGCTCACGCGTCGGCGCTCTCGACCAGCTCCGCCCCCGCGTGGACGAGTTCGGCGAGTGCGGCATCACTGGTCTCCGCGGCGACACCGGCGACGAGGTCGGTGAGGATGCGGACCCGCACGCCGTGCGCGATGGCGTCGAGGGCGCTCGCCCTGACGCAGTGATCTGTCGCGAGGCCCACCACGTCCGCGCTGAGCACACCTGCTGCGGTCAGGATCGCACCGACCGTCTCCCCGGCCTCTGTCTGCCCCTCGAACATCGAGTACGCCGGTCTCCCCTGCCCTTTGAGGACGTGGTGCGTCACGGGATCGGTCGCGAGCAGCGGGTCGTACGCCGCCCCCGTGGTCCCCGCGACGCAATGCACAGGCCAGGAGTCGACGTAGTCGGGCGCGTCGGCGAAGTGTCCGCCGTTGTCGCCGTCGGCATCGTGCCAATCCCTCGAGGCGATGACCACCGCGTAGTCGCCCGTGTGGGCGGCGAGGAATGCTGTGACGGCTGCGGCCACCGCATCGCCCCCCGCGACGGCGAGGGCGCCGTCTTCGGTGAAGTCGTTCTGCACATCGACGATGAGAAGCGCTCTGCTCATGCTTCGAGGGTACGCGGTGCGGAACGGGAAAGGCCCCGTGATGTTCTTCGCATCACGGGGCCTTCGGAGCCGCTTGTCAGAATCGAACTGACGACCTTTTCATTACGAGTGAAATGCTCTGCCGACTGAGCTAAAGCGGCGTGCGACGCGTGAGCGGCGCGATCACCGATATTACCCTGTCTCGCGCTCACTCGCGAATCGAGGCCGCGATCACTCGCAGCGGAGACCGTCTTCCGGCACGACGTCGTCGAGCAGGAACGCCTCGACCGCATCATCGACGCAGGCGTTGCCCTTGTTGTAGCCGGTGTGGCCCTCGCCGACGCGCGTGATGAGGATGCCTTCTTCGAGCTGCTTCGCGAGCGACTCCGACCACTCGTAGGGGGTGGCCGGGTCGTTCGTGGTGCCGATCACGAGGATGGGACCGGCGCCTTCGGCCTTGATCTCACCCCGCGTGCCCGTGGGCGGGTAGGGCCAGACCGCGCAGGAGTCGGGGCCCGTCCAGTACGGCGCGATCGTCGGGGCACCCTCGGCGATCTTCGCGTTCGTCGCCGCTTCCGCGGCCGGGTCGTCTTCCACCGGGTAGTCCATGCAGTTGTAGGCACGGAACGCCTCGGCGGAGTTGTCGGTGTAGGTGCCGTTCTCTCGGCCGTTGTAGAAGTCGGCGAGGAACAGTGCCGAGGTCGGGTCGCCCTGAAGAGCCTCGTCGAGCGCCTGCGTGAGGTAGCCCCAGCTGTCCTGCGAGTAGAGCGCGGCGATGATGGCCGTCATCAGCGAGTCGGCACCCAGCATGCGGCCGTCTCCGCTTTTCAGAGGCGTGCTGTCGACGCTCGCCAGCAGTGCGCCCAGATCGGCCATCGCCTCGTCCACGGTGCCGTTGAACGGGCATTCCCCCGAGTCGAGGCAGTCCTGCATGTAGGCGCGCAACGCGGATTCGAACCCGAGTGCCTGGGTCGCCCCGACCTCGAGCCCGGGGACGGCCGGATCGATGGCGCCGTCGAGCACCAGGCGGCCTGCCTTCTCGGGGTACAGCTTCGCGTAGGTCGCACCGAGGAACGTGCCGTACGAGTAGCCGAGGTAGTTCAGCTGCTTGTCGCCCAGCACCGCCCGGATCAGATCCATGTCTCGGGCCGCGTTGACGGTCGTGATGTAGGGCAGGATGCCGTTGCTGTTCGCATCACACGCCTCGGCGAAGGCCTTGTGGGAGTCGAGCAGCTCGGCCTCCCACTCGGCCGTCCCACGGGCAGCGGAAGGAATGCCGTAGAGGTAGTCGTCCATCTGCGGGGCGTCGTAGCACTTCACCGCGGTCGAGTCACCGACTCCGCGCGGATCGAAGCCGATCACATCGAAGTTCTCGATGATGTCGGCTCCGACCGCGAAGTCGAGGCTGTTGAGGATCAGGTCGACGCCGCTGGCCCCGGGGCCGCCCGGATTCGTCAGCAGCGAACCGACGGGAGTGCCCTCGGCACGGTGCCGGACCACCGAGAGGGTGATCTCACCCTTGCCCGGGTCCTCCCAGTCGAGAGGGGCCGTCACGTCGGTGCAGTCGAAGCCAACGCCACACTCGGTCCAGGTGAGATCCTGCGAGTAGAAGGGCAGCAGATCCTCCGCGACGCCCTCGGTGTCGGGTTCGCTGGACGTCGCCGGCCGCGAGGACTGTTCGGGAATCATCGCGTACAGGCACCCCGAGAGTGCGACGGATGCGGCTGCGAGACCTGCGATGATCGCGGCGGCTCGACGCCAGCGGGAAGTCGATCGGTTGTTCACGGTTTCCTCCCGCTCGTGATCGTCACGAGCAAGCTTTCCAGGGCGAGCAGAGGAGCGACATTGCGCTCCAACGACTGCCGCGTCTCGGCAAGGTGGTCAAGTACGACAAGAGTACGGGTCTCGGACCAGGCGGAAGCGAGGTCGGACAGCTCGGTGCGCAACTCGCTGTTGATGAGGTCGTGGCCCTGTCCGAACTGCACCATAACCACATCGCGGAACAGCGACTGCAGATCGGTGAGAACACGGTCGATCCCGTCGCGGAGGCTCCGCGTGGCCCGCTTCTTCTGATCGTCTTCGAGTGCGGAGAGCTGCGTGCGCAGCGCCGGCGGCACCGCCTGCCCCTCGGCGATGCCGATGGTACGCAGCAGCGAAGCGCGCTCCTGAGCGTCGCGTTCGGCCGTGAGCGCCTTCGCATCCTCCGTCGCCGCCTGGATGATGCGCCCGGCGACCTCGACGGCACCGCCGACTCCCCTGACGCCGAGGACGGAGCGGAGGGTCTCGTCTCGCCGACGCCGAGCCGCATCGTCGGTGGCCAGTCGCTGAGCCATGCCGATGTGGCGCTGGGCGTGCCGTGCCGCCTGCTCTGCGACGCCCGCATCGACGCCCGTGCGAAGACCGATGAGCCGGGCGACATCGGCGACATCGGGTTCCCGCAACCGCAACGACCGCACGCGCGATCGGATCGTGGGGAGCAGATCGGCCTCGCTCGGCGCGCACAGGATCCACACCGTCTGTTCCGGCGGCTCTTCGAGCGCCTTCAGGAGCACGTTGGAGGTGCGCTCGACCATGCGGTCGGCGTCTTCGACCACGATGACCCGATAGCGCCCCGCAGAGGGCGCGAAGTACGAGCGTTCAACCAGACCGCGCGCTTCGGCGATCGTGATGATGACCTTGTCGGTACGCAGTGCCGTGACGTCGGGGTGAGTACCGGCGAGCACCTGCCGCATCGCATTCTCGTCGTCAGGTCGGTCGGCGATCAACGCCGCGGCGAACGCGTACGCGAGGGTGGAGCGCCCGGAGCCCGGCGGGCCCGTGATCAACCAGGCGTGCGAGAGCGCGGACGGATCGGATGCGGCGGCGCGGAGAGTGTCGACGGCGGCGTCCTGCCCCCACACATCCGCCCAGGGAAAAGGGGCGGGAACGGTCTGGGGCATGCACTCAGCCTAATCGCGACCACCGACGCCCACCGCACGAGATCGTGGTCGAGCCGACCGGCCAGGTCGGCTCAGTCGAGAAGGGCGTCGACTCCCGCACGGATCCGTTCCGCGATGATCTCCGGCGCGGAGGAGGCATCGACGACGAGGAACCGCTCCTCTTCTTCCTCCGCGAGTGTGAGGAAGGCGTCGCGCACGCGTTCGTGGAACTCCGCCTTCTCGGCTTCGAGCCGGTCGAAGGGCTTGTCGGCGGAGTCCAGACGGGTGCGCGCCGCCGCAGGGTCGAGGTCGAGCAGGATCGTGAGGTCCGGAAGCGCGCCTTCCGCCGCCCAGAGCGACAGGTCTCGGATCTCGGCCGCGTCGAGCACGCGGCCGGCACCCTGATACGCCACGGACGAATCGAGGTAGCGGTCCTGCAGCACGATGTCGCCCCGCTCGAGCGCTGGTCGCACGACGGTGGCGACATGGTGAGCCCGATCCGCGGCGTACAGCAGTGCCTCCGCTCGGGGCGCGATGTCGCCCCGATGGTGCAGCACGATGTCTCGGATCAGCTGTCCCACCTCGGAACCCCCGGGTTCACGCGTGCGGACCACCGTGCGTCCGGCTCCTTCGAGCCACTCGGCGAGCAGATTCGACTGCGTGGTCTTCCCCGAGCCGTCGCCGCCCTCGAACGTGATCCATACCCCGTGCCCTGAGGTCACGAGTCCGCCTTCTCCGCCGCCTTCGCTGCCGCATTGGCCGCACGCGTCGCCGCGGCCTTCTTGGCCGCGGCCGAACGAGCGGCGGACGCGGCAGCGGTGGTCTTCTTCGCTGCCGGCTTCTTCGCAGGGGCCTTCTTGGCGGCGGTCGTCTTGGCAGCTGGCTTGGCGGCGGTCTTCTTGGCTGCAGGCTTCTTGGCAGGAGCCTTCTTGGCCGCTCCGCGCTTGGGGGCCGGGCCCTTGGCACGCTTGTCGGCGAGCATCTGGACCGCAACCTCGAAGGTGATGTCGTCGACGGTCTGACCGCGCGGGATCGTCACGTTCGTCTCGCCATCGGTCACATACGCGCCGAAACGGCCGTCGCGGATGCGGATCGGCTTCCCGCTGACAGGGTCGGCCTCGAATTCGGCGAGCGCGCTGGAGGCCCGACGGCCTGCGCCGTACTTCGGCTGCGCGTAGATCTCGAGTGCCTGTTCGAGCGTCACGTCGAAGATCTGCGACTCGGACTCGAGCGAACGCGAGTCGGTGCCCTTCTTCAGGTACGGCCCGAACCTGCCGTTCTGCGCCGTGATCTCGTCGCCGGATTCCGGGTCGACGCCCACGATGCGGGGAAGGCTGAGCAGCTTCAGCGCGGTGTCGAGATCGATCTCGTCGACCGACATCGAGCGGAAGAGCGATGCAGTGCGGGGCTTCGGGGCAGCCTCTTTCTTCGAACCGCGCTTCGGCTTCGGAGCCTCGACGACCTCGCCCGTGGTCTCGTCGACCGCCGCGTCTTCCGACACGGGGTCGTTCTCCTGCACGTACGGCCCGAACCGGCCGTCCTTCACCACGATGATCTTGCCGTTCTCGGGGTTCTCCCCCAGCACGCGGTCGCCGGCGACGGGAGCGTCGATGAGCTCCTGAGCCTTCTCAGCGGTCAGCTCGTCGGGTGCGAGGTCTTCCGGCACGTTGACGATGCGCGGCTTGGCCTCGGGGTTCGCGGGGTCGGCCACTTCGAGATACGGGCCGTACTTGCCGAAGCGAAGTGTGGCCGTGTCGGTGATGCGCGTGGAGTTCAGTGCACGAGCGTCGATCTCACCGAGGTTGTCGACGACCTGGCGCAGACCCACGTGGTTGTCGGATCCGAAGTAGAAGGACTTGAGCCACTCGACCCGGTTCTGCTCGCCGCGGGCGATCGTGTCGAGGTCGTCTTCGAGCGCAGCCGTGAAGTCGTAGTCGACGAGTTCGGCGAAGTGCTCTTCGAGCAGGCGCACGACACTGAACGCGAGCCAGGTCGGCACGAGGGCCTGCCCACGTTTGACCGCGTACCCACGATCGAGGATCGTCTCGGGGATCGAGGCGAACGTCGAGGGGCGACCGATGCCCTTCTCCTCGAGCACCTTCACGAGCGAAGCCTCGGTGTATCGCGGCTTCGGGGTGGTGCGGTGCCCCTTGGCCTCCGCATCCGACACCGCGAGCTGATCGCCGACCGCGACAGCGGGGAGCGACTGGTTCTCCGCGGCGTCCGCGTCGCCGCGCTTCTCATCGCGACCCTCTTCGTACGCCTCCAGGAAGCCCTTGAAGGTGTACACGGTCCCGGAGGCCGTGAACTCGGCCTTCTTGCCCGCGGCGTCGACGGCGATCGTGACCGTGGTGGTCTCGTACTTGGCATCGGCCATCTGGCTGGCGACGGTGCGCTTCCAGATGAGGTCGTAGAGGCGCTGCTCGTCGCGATCGAGTTCCGACGACAGCGAGGCCGGCGTGCGGAAGTTGTCACCGGACGGACGGATGGCCTCGTGGGCCTCCTGTGCGTTCTTGCTCTTGGACTTGTACACCCGCGGCTTCAGCGGCACCGCGGCGTCGCCGTAGAGGGCCACCGCCTGGCTCCGCGCCGCCTGCACCGCCTGGGTGCTCAGCGACGTGGAGTCGGTACGCATATAGGTGATGTAGCCCTTCTCGTACAGGCGCTGGGCGACACCCATCGCCTGCTTCGCGCCCATCGAGAGCTTGCGCCCGGCTTCCTGCTGCATCGTGGATGTCGTGAAGGGAGCGTAGGGGCTGCGGGTGCCGGGCTTCGCCTCGACCTTGGTGACGGTGCCGGCGCCCACGGCGTCGACGGCCTTCGCCAGGGCAGACGCTGCGGCCTCATCGAGGATGACGACGGCCTTCTTGAGCTTGCCGTCGTCATCGAAGTCGCTACCGCGAGCGAGCTGGCCACCGTCGACGCGCACCAGACGGATCTTGAACGAGGTGCCGGTCGCGGCAGCCGCCGCATCGACGTCCCAGTACTCGGCGGAGGTGAACGCCATGCGCTCGCGCTCCCGGTCGACGATCAGGCGGGTCGCAGCGGACTGCACGCGTCCGGCCGAGATGCCTGTCTTCACCTTGTACCAGAGCACGGGCGAGACGTCCCAGCCGTACAGACGGTCGAGGATGCGTCGGGTCTCCTGTGCATCGACGAGGTCGTGGTCGAGTTCGCGTGTGTTGCCGACTGCGGCCTGGATCGCATCCTTGGTGATCTCGTGGAACACCATCCGCTTCACGGGCACCTTGGGCTTGAGGGTCTCGAGCAGATGCCAGGCGATCGCCTCGCCCTCGCGGTCCTCATCAGTGGCGAGCAGGAGTTCGTCGGCGCTTTTCAGCGCGCGCTTGAGTTCGGCGACCGTCTTGGTCTTCCGATCGGAGACGACGTAGTACGGGTCGAATCCATTGTCGATGTCGATGGAGTACTTCCCGTAGGCCTGCTTGTCCGCAGCCGGGATGTCCTTCTTGTCAGCGAGGTCGCGGATGTGGCCGACGGAGCTGAGCACCTCGTAGCCGTCGCCGAGGTATCCCTGAATAGACCGCATCTTCGTCGGGGACTCGACGATGACGAGCTTCTTGCCTTCAGCCAAGGGTGCGTCCTTTCTTCGAAGCACACCATACACACCACTGTGCGGGGTCGTTCACAGTGAGCGAGGTCGCGCTGCCGTCGCTATCCCTCGGGTGGCCCGGCACGGGCTCGGGAGACGGCTGCGAGTCCAGCGTACGCCGCCTGCACCTCCACGGTCGCCACGAAGCCCCTGAGGACACAGCCGGTGAGCACGGCATCCGACGCCCGCGCGACCCTCGCTCCGAGTTCACAGGGCTGCTCGTCGGTCGGCACGGCACCGCTCGCGGCGTCCGCGACGGCGAGCGCCGCGGCATCAGCGGCACCCGCCGCCCGCTGTGCTGTCACCGCAGCCCCGCCGACAGCGGCGAGGCCGAGGGACAGCGTCGCCGCGACGGCGAGAACTCCCGCCGCGAGCGCCGAACCTGCCATCAGAGTCCCCCGTCGAGCGCGCAACTCCTGGCACGAAGAGGCAGACGGAGCACCGATCCGACGGAAACGTCGAGCGACGCGCTGACGCAGACGAGGTCGCCCGAGAGCGAGGATGTCATCCTCGCTCCCGGGACTGCGGACTGCACCACTCGTTTCGCGGTGCCCTGTTCTTCGCCGCGTCCGAGCAGGCGCGCCGCGTCGGCAGAGGCATCCTGCAGCGCCACCTGGCGGGATGCCGTGCCGAGAGCTCCCGCGCCGAGCAGGAACACCAGCACCACCGCGGGAAAAGCGAGGGCCAACTCCGCCGAGACGGATCCGCGGTCGCCCGCGTGTCGCGGCGCCGGCGACACCTCGCCGACGCCACGGGCGTTCCGGGATCGTCTCGTGATCTTCATCACGACACCGTCAGCGCCCGGCGCACGAGATCGGTGAGAATGCCACGCACTTCGTCCGATCGCATGATGACGACGAGGAGTCCTGCGAAAGCCACAGCAGCCATTGTCGTCGGGTTAGAGCAGAATTGACCCGTGACCCCGAAACGCACCAAGACCCTGCGCGCCGCCCTCTACGCTCGCCAGTCTGTCGCTGAGCCCGAGGGTATTCGCCGCCAGGTCGAGGCGTGCCAACAGCTCGCGGATGCACGCGACTACCTCGTCGTCGAGACCTATACCGACGACAGCGTGAGCGGCTACAAGTCGCGAGGCGATGGCACAGCGTTCAACCGGATGCTCGACGATGCACGCGCCGGCCGATTCGACGTGCTCATCGTGCGCAAGCTCGACCGGCTCGGGCGCTCGCTCGCCGCCCTCGAGGCGCTCAACGCGGCCCGGGTACAGGTGGTGACCACCGATGGCGAACTCGACCTCACGACGCCGTCAGGGCGACTCATCGCCAACGTGCTCACCTCGGTCGCGCGTGCGGAGAGCGAGACCAAGGCCGAGCGCCGGGTGTTCGCCAACGCAGACCGCCGCGGGCGCGGCATCCCCACCTCGGGGCGCGTGCCCTACGGCTACAAGTGGGTGCCGACCAAGGTGCGCCTCGAGCGCGGCACCATCGAGGCGTATGAACTCGACGACGAGCGAGCCCCCGACGTGCGACGCATCTACGACGAGTTCCTGGCTGGGGTGCCGCTCGGCTCGATCGCACGCGACCTGACGCTCAGTGGCAGGCGCACCCTGCCGACCAAGCGCCACCCCGAGGGGGTGCCGTTCTCGCCCACCACTCTGCGGCGCATCCTGATGAGCCCCTACTACGCGGCGCTGTTGCCGCTGCCCAACGACGACAAGGATGCCCCCTACGATCAACGTGCCATCACGCGCGACACCTGCATCGACGGCGCATGGCCCGCCATCGTCACGCCCGATGAGTGGGCCGAGGCCAAGGCCCGCCTCGAGCACCCCGAGCGCAAGACATCCCCCGGGCCCACTCGGCGATGGCTGCTCTCCGGGCTGGCACTGTGCGGGGTGTGCAAGCAACCCATCAGGGCAGGGGGCGGCGAGCGCGGGATACACAGCTACCGGTGCGGCTCGATGGCTCATTTCATGCGCCGCGGGGTGCCCCTCGACGACTTCATCGAGCGCCTCATCGTGGCACGCCTCGAGCGCGCCGACGCCGTCGACCTGCTCGTCGACCGCGAGCGCCCCGACGTGGATGCGCTGAGGGCTGAGCGGCGCCGCCTCGAGGTCAGCATCAGGCAAGCAGGTGACGACGAGCAGGATGGGCTCATTACGCGCCCCGAGCGCGTGCGCCTCACCAAGCGCGCCAACGCCCGCATCGCCGAGCTCGACGCCAAGCTACAGGCCGGCGCGAATGTCGAGCCCCTGCGCGACCTCGTGGGTGCGGCCGATGTGCGCGGTGTGTGGGATGCCCTGCCGCTCGGGCGCAAGCGTGCCGTGCTCGAGGCGCTGCTCACCATCGAGGTGCACAGCGTGGGTCAGGGCAACCGGCGCAACATGAGCGATGAGGCGATGGCCCGAACGCTCACGATCACCTGGCACTAGCCCTCGCCGGTGTGGTCCTCGTAAAGGCTGTCGCCAGCGTTGGCGTAGACGCTGTTGAGAGAGGCCATCGCATCGGCCTTGCGTGCGTAGTTCTCGCTCGTGCAGATCACCTGCCCATTCTGCGCTGAGTTCAGCGTCCAGTGGTATGGCTGATTCGCGTTCGTCTTCCAGAGGTGAAACTTCAGTACTCCAGCCGCCATAGCGACCCCCTTGTCGTCGTTTGAGCATGAGTCTGGCGGCAGCAGGGTGTCCAGCGCAACGGCTACCTAGCCCCCGTGAATGGCCGGGCCGTCGAAGTCGGGCGGGATGACGACCGCCTCGAGCTCGACAGTGTGGTCGTCAAGGTGGCCGCACGAGGGGCAGCGGAACCCGCGCGGGTCGTCGCGCATCACGACACTGCACTCAGGACACCGAGGCTGTGCGGCATCGTCGAGCATCACCCGACCACCAAGATGATGCTCGCCACTGAGGCGAGCACGACACCCAGCCCCACGAAACCGAACTCAGTTAGGCCCCACCACGCATCTGCTCGAGCGGTGGCCCTGATGTGGTCGGGATCGTTGGCAGGGTCAATCCACGTTCCCGTGAGCTCGCTCTGTGCATCACGGTTCTTGCCCATGATGCGAACGGCCGCGATGAGCGGGCCGACGACCGCGAACACGCCACCCACCGAATACAGGACGATGGCGAGCACCTGAGTCGAAGTCATCGCGCGAGTCTAGCGTCGCCGGATACGCCCTCTTAGCGACCGCGCCCACTGTTGCTAACAGGGCGTATCCGAGGGGTCTTAGTGTGCCCGCCATCCTGCGCCTGCGCCGAGGCGGTCGCTACCGACGCGCGCCCCCTGTTTTTCTCACACACAACAGGCGCCGATGCACGCACAGCACCACGCTGAGACCCGCATGTTTCCGCGCCTCGAGGGCCTGCACCCCATCCTGCGAGTGCCGTGAGACAAGAACGGTGAGACAGGCCCTGTCTCACCGTTACGAGCGCCCCGTCGAGGGCCTCGCTATGACCACCATGACGGACATGACGGATGGAATTGATTACCAGCTAAGAGCGCTCACACAGGGGTAAGCAGAACCATCCGTCATGTCCGTCATGGTCGTCCGTTCAGGGGGCGCCGAAAGAACTTCGAAAGCGTGCATATTCGCGCTTTGTAGTGGTTCACCACTATCCCTACGCTTGATATCAGGCCCCGAGGAACACCTCGGCAAGGTAGGCGGTAAGCCCGTCACGTAGAACCGAATCGCTCGGCCTAGGCGATGTCCTCTCGGTGAGCGTGACTCCACTTTCGGAGTCACGAGCATGGCTGAGACCGCCACCACCACCGACGACACCATTGAGCGCATCGTCGCCTCCGCCCCGCCCCTGAGCGAGGCCACGCGCACCACCATCGCCGCCCTGTTCAAGGCAGGTGCGTGATGCCGTACGACAGCCGCGAAAAGGCGCTGGCCGCCGGCCTCAAGGGCAACGCGAGCCGCACCACCGAGCGCGCGACCGAGATAGCGCGCGCTGCCGCAACGGCACGCTGGCAGGGTCATGAGCCCAAGCGCCCGAGCTACCCCCTGCTCAGTGGTGCCGAGCTTGACTACTGGGTCGAGCGCATCCCGGTCGCGGTGCGGCTGTCGATGTCCCGCCCTCAGCTACGTCGCCGCGCCACGCTGCTCGCTCGTCAGGCAGCTGCCGAGGCCGCGCTCGAGAACGCCAAGCCCCCGACCGACACCCCGTTCGCTCTCCTGCACGCCGCACTCAGGGCGAGGGGTCAGCGATGAGCCGCGAGGTGGTCGCGACCGAGCGTCATATGCTCGACGCGCTCAACGACACCGCCCGCGCCGATGAGGCCGCCGACACACTGCGCCACGACCTCGTGAGCGAGAACGGCGCTCAGTGGCTCGAGTGGGATGGCAAGCGCTGGCTCGAGGTGCCTGACGCACGCGCGCTCGAGGTCGTGCGGAAGTGGCACTACGACTACAGCCGCGACGTGCTCGGTAACCTGCCGGCCAAGGATATCGGCCGCTTTCTCGGCATCGGGGCCATCAGCGCCACTCTCAAGCTGCTGGCCGGCATCCTGATGCGGCGCACCGACGAGTTCGACGCTCACCCGCACCTGCTCAATGTCGCCAACGGCGTGCTCGACCTGCGTACAGGCGAGCTCAGCCGCCACGACCCCGGCCTGCTGCTCACCAAGCTGGCCCCCGTCGAGTACAAGCCCGGGGCGACGCACAAAGACTGGCAGGCGGCTCTCACCGCGCTGCCCAAGTCGGCGCGCGGATACGCCCGCATGCGGTTCGGGCAGGCCATCACGGGGCACACGCCCGACGACGACACGCAGGTGTTCCTCATCGGTGGCGGGTCGAACGGCAAGAGCACGATGCTCGACGCGGTGCGCCATGCACTCGGCGACTACGCGACCGTCGTGCCCGATGAGGTGCTGCTCGCCCGCCCCGGCGACCACCCCGCCAGCCTCATGACACTCAAGGGTGTGCGCCTCGCCGTCGCCGAGGAACTGCCCGATGGGCACCGCATCAACGTCAAGCGGCTCAAGGACATCACCGGCACCGAGGTCATCACCGCGCGTCGCATGCGGCAGGATTTCGTGAGCTTCCCGGCCACCCACTCGCTGTTCGTGAGCACCAACTACCTGCCCATCGTCAGCGAGACCGACCACGGCACCTGGCGCCGCCTCATCCCGCTCACGTTCCCTCGCGAGTTCGTCAAGGGCACCCCGACCCGCAAGGGGCAGCGCAAGGGCGACCGCCACCTGCGCACCCGCCTGCGCCGAGGCTCGGGCGGCCGATCTGAGGCGGTGCTCGCCTGGCTCGTCGCGGGTGCGCGGGAATGGTTCGACGAGGGCATGCGCCTGCCGGTGCCGCCTCAGCGCGTAGAGGCTGACACCCGCGAATGGCGCAAGGAAACCGATGTCATCATGCGGTTCGTCGATGACGCGCTCATCGTCGACCCGGAGGCATTCACCGCCTCGAGCGAGCTGTACGCGCTGTTCACCGGATGGCAGGCGGTCAACGGTCTCGGTAAGTGGTCAACGCAGACATTCAGCGCCCGCCTCGCTCAGCACGACGACCTCGCCGGCCGTGTCGAGCTCACCCGCACCACCGCATTGCGCGGCTGGCGAGGGCTCGCCCTGCGCGACGACGCCCGCGTCAACGTCGAGTTCGCTCGCCAGGTCGCGCACCTCACCCCCGCACCCACCACCCTCACCACCGATTGAAAGGCACGACCATGACCGACAAGACCCTGTACAACGAGCGCATCAACGGCAAGCTCATCATGCTGCCCGACCCTGTCGCCCAGCCCGACATCGCGGCCGCGCTCGACAAGCTCAAGGCCATCAGCGCCGCTCGACGTGAGGCCATCGTCGTGCGAGACACAGCGAGCGCCACGCTCGCTCAGGCGATGACCTCCGAGCGCGACGACATCGCCAAGGCGATGCTCGACGACCTGTCGTTCGTCCCCGAGGGAGTTGCCGAGACCACACTCGAGGCGCAGACCGTGGCACGCACGGCGCAGACACGCCTCAGCGGCCTCGTCGAGGCTCGCAGGCTGGCCGTGGATGAGCTCGAGGCGGCTGTCGCGGGCAACGGCAAAGCGTGGGGCAAGACAATGCGGGAGCGGGCCGCCAGCGCGGTGCTGACGCTCACCACCGCTCTCGACATGGCCGTCAAGGCTCGCCTCGAGCTCGACGAGGCGGTCGGCGTGCTCAAGATGCTCGAGGCCCGAAAGGCCGGCGACGACCCCGCGCTCAACTTGGCGATGCGGGGCGGCAACCACGCCATCGCCATCGGCACCGCCATCGACAACCTCCGCGAAGCGCTTGTCGCGGCACAGCGAGAGGTCGAGGGACTGTGAGCGAGGCGCGCATCGTCAGCGAGTGGCTGGCGGCAGGTCTCGCCGCCGAGGCCGCGAGCGAGACCGCCCGACTCGCTGTCGTTCCTGACCCCGAGCCTGACCCGTTCGACGACGATTTCGGCACCAATGACCCGCACGAGCGAGTCATGTACGGGCTCATCACGGGTGAGCGCCCTGCCACCGCCGCTGAGGAACTCGAGCTAGACCTCATCGAGCTCGAGGAATTCAAGCGCCAAGCGATCGAACGTCGCATCACGGAGCTGCCCACCGTCACCGCGGCCTACGCGGTGATCGAGGCGGGCCTCACCGAAGTCACGCGCCGCGCCTACCTCGGGCTCGACGAGGCGATGCCCGGCGAGCGTTCAGACCTGCTCAACGTGCTGGTCGGCATCTACAAGCTTCGCCTCGAGGCGCTGCCCCACCACCCCACCACCGGAAAGGCATGACCATGACCACCAAGACCCCCGCACAGCTCCGAGCTCGCGAGGCCGCCCTTGTCGCCGAACTCGAGCGCCGGAAGTCCCCGAGCGAACGGCAGGCCGACGCCCTGCTCGGCACCGAGGTCGAGGATGGGTACGACCCGGACATCGATACGAGCAGGCAGCAGGCCAACCACCTGCTCGGCGAGAGCTAGATCGAGGACGCTCGGGGACACCATGCCCATCGACCCTCGCACCCCAGTCGGCGACTACGACCGCATCGCCATCGAATTCAAGGCCCTCAAAGACCGGCTCAGCGAGCTCGAGTCACCGACTGGCACCCAGGTGTTCAGAACGGTCGCCAAGCTCGAGGCGCTCGTCAACGACATTCAGGCCGAGCTCGCCGATTTCATCGCCAACGATGTCGAGACCATCGTCGACCAGCGGGTCGCCATCGCGCTGGCGTCGTGGTTCTCGGGCTCGGTGTCCATCGGCGGCAACCTGTTCGTCAACGGCACTGTCACGGCCCCGGGGGCTCGCTCGACGCCGCTGAGCAGCGCACCCAACCGCGTCACCGCCTGGCTGGCCGGCGATGGCCGCCTCGGTCACACGTCATGACCCGCTACAAGCAGGACGGGCACGTCACCAACGTCGACCGCTCGCCCGACACCGGCAGCCTCGTCGTGTGCACATGCGGCGCTGCACTCGGGCCACTGGGTGACCACGGGCGGGCGCTTATCATCGCTCAGGAGCACCGCGAGCGGCACCACCGTCGGTGGTGCTAGACCACCGGGCGGCCGGCCTTTCGAGAGTGTTGCGACGGTCGCTCGGCTTCCGCGCCTCGGCGCGATGAAAGAGCCCCCTCAGCGAGTGGAACGCTGAGGGGGCTCTTGCAAATTCTTGCCCTGACCAGGGATTTATTGCCAACGAGGGAGGCCGATGCCAGGAACTGATTAGGCTGTCGGCGGCAGGTTCAGTGCGTTAGGTATGCCGACAGCCTAATCAGTTCCTGGCGCGAGCCTCTGCGGACACACCGCGTCGAGCCGAAAATGTTAGTGATTCGTCACTAAGTCAGGCGGTGCGAGCGGACTGCTGCCAAACCTCGACCAGGTGACGCTGGCTCTGCGAGCGCTGAGCAATGCTGACCGCTTCCTGCATGCGGTGATCCAACTCGAGGTTCTGAAGCTCCGCGTAGTACTGATCGCGGGCCGACTGTCCGGATCGCGTTGCCTGAGTGACTAGTCTTCGCTTGGCCATGATCGCCTCCCCTGTGCTCTGATGATAACTCGCCTATAGGACATTGTGAATGACCGTCGCGGCCTCGGTCGCTTTTTCCACCGTGTCCACGTCATTCAACACCAGACTCCCGACATTGGCTCGGATCGGGACATCTAGTGAGAGCACTCCATCACACCGAGTTGTGTTCGGCTTGAGAATCGGGATGGCGAGCACCTCGGCGTACTTGTCGACGATGTTGAGGAACTCAGCCATCGTCATGCCGCATCGATCCTCGAGCGGCACACGAGTCCAGTCAGCTTCAGTCTTAACCTTGCCGCTGCCCCAACGCGCTTGGATGGGGCGCCAGTCGACATGCTCGATGGCGACGTTGCGCCAGGCTTCTCCTATGGCACCCTTGCCCGAGACCCATACGACCTTCGATTGCTGAGGGAGATCGGACATGCGGTACCGGTCAACTCTTTCGAGCTGCTTGCGCCCGAAGAGCCCGAACCGGCGCCGCACCCGGAACACGCTGGCTCCCAGCAGTGTGATGTCGATTCGGTGCCGACGGGCGACCTCTCTTATAACCGGCAGCAGGAACAGTCGAATGCGCTCCTGGCGAGCCGCCTTACCTCGGCCGATGAACACCGCCACCGCAGTCCAGATCGCGTCGGTAAGCACCAAGGCTCCGGTACCGGCAAGCAACCAGAAGCGTGCGACCGGATCATCCTTGATGAAGCTTTGGTCGACGAGACCGTTGAACAGTACTAGAACGAACAGCCCTAGACCGAGCAACAGCTTGAGAAATAGCGCGAGCCCCCTATGCACGGGCTCAGGCTACCTACACCGGACACCCGGCAGCGGCATTGAGAAGCCACGATCTGATGAAAATTGCTCTAACTCCGCAACAGTTGCCATCGTCGTGATCGCGTACTCGGCCGTGGCGGCTCCGGTGTCGTCGCCGAACAACGCCTCGGCGCGCCGTCGATCCAGCAGGGGAATGTTCTTCATGTGTTCCTTCTTTCTGTGGGATGCAGGGCATCGGGGTGTACGGGTGTTCGGGAACGTCACAGCGGCATCGGCGCGGATACGAGGACGCTGAGCAGGAGCGGCACCACACCGAGAAGGAGGAAAGCCGGCAGCGTGCAGACCCCGAGCGGGAACAACAGGCGTGTCGAGAGCTTCGCGGCACGGAGCCGCCCCTGCACTCTGGCGGCGTGTCGGTCCTGGGCCGCGGATGCCCTGAGCAGCTCGACTGCCGGCACCCCCGCGGCGCGAGAGAGCTCGAGCACGGAGCGAACGCGTTCATCGCCGGTCTCCGAGGGGGACGCCTGCGAGACCAGCTGATGCGCACGATCGATCGAGGCCCCGCCCGACAGTGCGACCGCGACGAGCTCTGCGTGCATCCCGGGGGTGCCGGGCGCCGGTCGTGCCCGCCGCAGCAGGCGCGTCGTCCACAGATGCGCCGCGGCGACGAGGAGCAGGCCGACGGTGACGCAGGCGGCGCCGAGCACGTTCCCGAAGATCACTCCGATGGTGTCGAACCCGAGTGCGAACCCGAGGAGCACCCCGGCGAACGGCATCCACAGCAGCAGCCGTGCGGTTCCTGCGGGTTCGGCGAGTGCGATGCGCACATCGTCAGCCGCGGCCTCGGAGTCTCGCAGCGTCTCCGCGATCATGCGGAGAACCTCGGCGAGCGGCGCCCCCACCGTCGTCGCGATCTCCCAGGCGGCGGCCAGATCGATCCATGCCCCGCCCTCAGCCTCGATGGCCTCGAGAAGCGGCACGCCACGATCGAGGCGGTCGACGACAGCCCGCGCCTGCGGATCATCGGCCTCGGCCAGGTGGCGCCACGCGATGACCGGCGCAGCCCCCGCCTGCAGCAGCACGGCCAGCGTCTGCACCGAGGTCGCGGCATCCGTCGCGCCGGCCGACCCTCGTCGCCCCACACGGCCCCACCGCATCACCACGGCTGCACTTCCTCGATATCGAGACGATCCCCGACGATCACGAGACGCCCCGCCTGCCGGATGCGACGGGTGCCCCCGGGGGCGCGGTCGAGGTGGAGGACGATCGTGAACGCGCTGACCGCCTGCCGCGCGAGAGCGATCGCGTCCATCCCGGCGAGGGCGCCGAGGGCTTCGAGCCGCGCGGGGACGTCGCGGAGCCCGCTCGCGTGCAGAGTGCCCGCACCCCCGTCGTGACCGGTGTTGAGGGCGGTGAGCAGCTCCCGGACCTCTTCACCGCGGCACTCCCCGACCACCAGCCGATCGGGACGCATCCGCAACGACTCGCGCACCAGTCGCGCCAGAGAGATGCCGCCCGCGCCCTCGAGGTTCGACTGCCGCGCTTCGAGGGCGACGTGATGCGGGTGACGCGGACGCAGCTCGGCGACGTCTTCGATCGTGACGATGCGCTCCGTCGACGACACCTCCGACAGCAGCGCCGACAGCAGCGTCGTCTTGCCCGTTCCGGTTCCCCCGGTGATGAGGATGTTCGCCCGCTCGGCCACCAGCCCGAGCAGCCAGGCATGCTGGCGCGCATCGAAGGCACCGAGAGCGGCGAGCGCGTCGAGATCCGCGACACGTACGCGGGGAATGCGTATCGAGAGGGCGGTTCCGGTGGTCGATACCGGTGCGAGGACCGCATGAACCCGGACGCCGGAATCGAGACGGACGTCGACGCAGGGCGCCTGGTCGTCGATATGGCGTCCCCCGAGACCGACCAGTGCGACGGCGAGGTCGCGGACCTCCCGCTCCGAAGCCCTCCACCCCGGTGCGGGCTCTGCTCCACTCCCGCGGTCGACGAACAGCCCGCTCGCCCCGTTCACGAACACATCGGTGACGGCATCGTCGAGGTGGGTGAGAAGCGGCCCGAACGCCGGATCCAGGCGACGGGTCTCGGGCGGGGCTTCCCCTTCGGGCGCAGCCGAACGAACTCCCCTGGGCTGGATGACGAAGGAATCAGGCATGGACGCGACGCTATGCGCGGCCGTCGTGTGGGAAAGGCGTGAGGCGCGGGTCGGCTCAGCGCCTGTGAATAAGACCACTCATCCGCCCACGGTGCAGGCGACGCCTCCGGCGGAACCCGGCACGGCAGGGAGCGCTCCCAAAGGAATGGGCGGCATCTCACGGGGGGAATGAGATGCCGCCCACGACGAACCACGATTGGGGGAATCGGGCACGCCAAGGCCGGAATGAGAATTCGGCTGTCGTCGAGTGTACGCAAGGCGACCGTCCTGACAAAACCGGCCGCACTACCGACTTTCGGCAGTATGCGACAGGAGGCCGCGGAGATAGATTCGCCATGACCTGGTCGCCACCCCCACGACCATGCTCGTAAGACCCGTATGCCGCAAAGGAGCGCCTGCCGATGAGCAGCCAGATCGATCATCTTCTCGACGAGACCCGGAAGTTCCCGCCGTCGGAGGACTTCGTCGCCCACACCATCTCCTCGCCCGAGCTGTACGAGCGTGCCGCCGCCGATCGCGAATCCTTCTGGGGTGAGCAGTCCCGAGAGCTGGTGCACTGGCACAAGCCGTTCACCCAGGTGCTCGACTGGAGCAACCCGCCCTTCGCGAAGTGGTTCGAGGACGGCGAGCTGAACGTCGCCTACAACTGCCTCGACCGTCATGTCGAAGCAGGCAACGGCGATCGCGTCGCCCTGCACTGGGAAGGCGAGCCGGGCGACTCCCGCCGCATCACGTACGCCGAGCTCACGGACGAGGTCAAGCGCGTCGCCAACGTGCTCGAAGGTCTCGGCATCGGCCAGGGCGACCGCGTCGCGATCTACCTGCCGATGATCCCCGAAGCGATCGCCTCGATGCTCGCGGTCGCTCGCCTGGGAGCGATCCACTCCGTCGTGTTCGGCGGCTTCAGCGCCGACAGCCTGCGTTCGCGCATCGACGACGCCGGCGCCAAGCTCGTCATCACCGCCGACGGCGGCTACCGCAAGGGCCGCGTCTCGGCGCTGAAGCCGGCCGTCGACCAGGCCCTCGCCGACCGCGGCGACGGTGAGCAGCAGACCGTCGAGCACGTCCTCGTCGTCCGCCGTGGCGAGAACGAGGTCGACTGGATCGACGGCCGCGACATCTGGTGGCACGACGCCGTCCCTGCCGCCTCCGCGGAGCACACGGCACAGGCGTTCCCCGCCGAGAATCCGCTCTTCATCCTCTATACCTCGGGCACGACGGGCAAGCCCAAGGGCATCCTGCACACCTCAGGCGGGTACCTGACCCAGGCGGCGTACTCGCACAAGTACGTCTTCGACCTGCACCCGGAGACCGATGTGTTCTGGTGCACGGCCGACATCGGCTGGATCACCGGACACAGCTACGTCACGTACGGCCCCCTCGCCAACGGTGCGACCCAGGTGCTCTACGAAGGCACACCGGATGCCCCGCACCCCGGCCGCTGGTGGGAGATCATCGAGAAGTACAAGGTGTCGATCTTCTACACCGCGCCGACCGCGATCCGCTCGTGCATGAAGATCGGGCGCAGCGTCCCCGCGAAGTTCGATCTGTCGTCGCTGCGACTGCTCGGCTCGGTGGGAGAGCCCATCAACCCCGAGGCGTGGATGTGGTACCGCGAGGTCATCGGGGCGAACAAGACCCCGATCGTCGACACCTGGTGGCAGACCGAGACCGGCGCGATCATGGTGTCCGCTCTTCCGGGAGTCACCGAGACCAAGCCCGGTTCCGCGCAGGTGCCTCTGCCCGGGATCTCTATCGACGTCGTCGACGAGAGCGGCGTCGAGGTCGGCAACGGCAGCGGCGGCCTCCTCGTGATCACCGAACCCTGGCCCAGCATGCTGCGCGGCATCTGGGGCGACCCCGAGCGCTACCGGGAGACCTATTGGGAGAAGTTCGAAGACCAGGGCTACTACTTCGCCGGGGATGGCGCGCGCCTCGACGACGACGGCGACCTGTGGCTGCTGGGTCGCGTCGACGACGTCATGAACGTCTCCGGACATCGCCTGTCGACCGCGGAGATCGAATCGTCGTTGGTCGCGCACGAAGCGACGGCCGAGGCCGCCGTGGTCGGTGCCTCGGACGAGACGACCGGTCAGGCCGTGGTTGCTTTTGTATGTATCAAGCAGTCGTACACCGCAAAGCACGAGGAGTTGACGGGTCTCGTCGACGAGTTGCGGGCGTGGGTCGCGCAGCAAATCGGTGCAATCGCCCGTCCCCGCGACGTTTACCTCGTCACCGAACTGCCGAAGACGCGATCCGGCAAAATCATGAGGCGCTTGCTCCGCGACGTGGCGGAAGGTCGCGAGGTGGGTGACACCACGACGCTCGCGGACACCATGGTCATGAGCACGATCAAGGGTCAGGTCACCGGCAAGTAGTTACTCCTGCGCACCGGAGCGCTCGATGCCTCGCCGGTGCCCGTCCCCGTGTCAGAAGCAGTCGTTACTCTCGCGGGAGAAGGGGGACGTGTTATGACACTTCACTACGCAATAGAAGCTGCGCTGAGCGAGGCGGGTCGCGCGATGACGACAGCGGAGCTGGCAGAGCGCGTCAACACCAGTGGCCTGTATAAGAAGCGTGACGGCTCACCCGTGACGCCGTTTCAGGTTCACGGCAGGACGCGGAAGTATCCTCGACTGTTCTCAAAGGCGGGGAGCACCATCAGTTTGGCCCGATGGGGTGACTCTGCCAATCAGGCAACCATCGACGAGCCCTCCCGCACCGTGCCCGCCAGTGCCGTTCGTTCTACCACCCCCTCCCCTGCCGTCGCTTCGGACGTCGAAACGAGTCTCTTGAACGACGAAGCGTTCCGGCCTGCTGGCAGCATCGACCCTGAGGTGCCGGACCGTCCGGGCTTGTACGCGATCAAGGTTCGCGACCGGGCGGCGCTCCCCCAACCCTTTGGCAACTTGCTCGACAGCAGGGACAGCGACCTGATCTACGTCGGCATTGCGGGTACCAGCCTGCGCAAGCGTTTCCTCGGGCAGGAGTTGCGTGCGCGGGGGCATGGGACCTTCTTTCGAAGTATCGGTGCAGTCCTCGGCTTCCGGCCGCCCTCGGGCAGCCTGGTTGGCATGGCCAACGGCAGGAACTACACTTTCGCCGCGCAGGACAACGGCGCGATCATCAACTGGATCAACGCGAACCTTATCGTCAACTGGATCGAGTTCGCGGGTGCGCACGCGGTGGAAGAGTCTTCGCTTCTCCGTGCGCACACCCCGTTGCTGAACCTCCAGGGCAACCCAGCAGCTTTGCCACAATTGAAGGCTCTTCGAGCCGAGTGTGTGCGTATCGCTAGCGCAGGCGCGAACACTGGCTGACGCTCCGCCTCACAGCCCCCGGGGCACGCTGATGCTCGGCTTTCAAGGCCCGACAAGATCGTCAGGTTCGGCGAGTAGCCGCCCCGCGGCGCTTGCACTGGCATTGAACGACTGCGAAAGTCGTGATGTGCAGCCGCCTATCGTCGCAGCGTTAATTACTTCCAGCGTCACTCTCCTATCGGTGTTGGTCGCAGCTTGGACACTTCGTCGGCAGTTCATGAAGGACCGCGATGAGCGACGAGAAGCGAGTGAAGCTCGTTCGACGGAAGCGAACAAGCAAGCTCGGCTAACCAAGGAGGCCACGGACGCGCGTACGTTGGCCGACAAGCAACGAGTCGAAGCCATCGAACGCACGGAGCGCCACCGCGCAGAAGACGCCGACCGTCGTGAACGCGCGAAGGCTTACTCTGACTTCCTCGTGGCGGAGAGCGCTAGGTCGGACGCGTTCGATCGCTACGCCACGATCCGAAACGAACTGAAGCAGACGCCGTTCAAGAAGGACACGCCAGAGGAGGAGGCGCGCGTGGCCGAGATTCACACGCGGCTGGAGGTAGCGAGCGGCGAGATTGATCGCGCGCGGCACGCAGCATGGGCTCCTCTCGCCGCAATGCGCCTTGTTGCCACCGACGACGTGCTTCGAGCGGCTGACGACTACGACAAGGCGCTCGCCGCCAGCAATCCCCGTCGGGTGAGGATGGCTCCGGTGCGGTTGGAGTTCGGAGAGAAGAAGGCGTTGGTCGAAGCGTTCGTAGCCGCCGCCCGAGCGGACCTGGGTCGCGCTCCAGTGCAGGCAGAAGCTCTCGTCAGCGTCGATGAACCTAGCGAGCCTAACGAGGAGCGGAAAAGTCCAAAATGACAGCCGACGTCAGTGAGGACCTGCACCGTCAGCTCAGACCGGGGCTGATGCGCTTCACGTCCGTGTACAGACCTCGAAGCGCCGCATCGGACATGTCGATGATCGGTTCGTACATGAATGAGTTGACGTGGATGTTTTCGGGGGTCATGAGCACGACACCGTCTAGCGTGCTCCTCGACTCCGACGTGCCTAGCCCGCGGTTCTTGAACCGCTGAAACAGCGCCTGAGTCTGATTGCCGGTGATGCTGTTTGTGAACGATGAGTCCGCAATCTCAGCGGCCATGTAACTCTCTGCCAAGAGTCGCGTGGCGATTGAGAGTACGATTTTGTTCTCGAAATTGACCCCTTCGTCTGCCTGGACGGCTATATCGGCCTGTTGAATAAGGAGGTCGAGCACTGGCTCGGTGGGCGTGCCCCACGCTTCGCCCTCGAAGCCTTGGAACGTGTCGATGAAGATCCGGTCGAGCTCAGCGTTGGTGATTGATCGCGAGTCTTGCTTCCAGTGAAGAAGCGAGGTGAGCTTCATGTAGTCCGGGTCGTCGGTCCCCTTGGTGTACTCGAGGATGTTCCGCACAAACGGAATGGAAGCGATCCGCTCCATACCGTTTGTGAAGAAATGCTTCTTGAACCCGTGGATGAACGGGTTGTTGATATGGGCCGCCTGGCTGAGAACGACTTTCGTCTCTCCCTTCTGAGCCATGAAGCAACGCTTGTAGCCGACCACGCCCCGACTGTTTAGGGTACGGAAGAAGTCGAAGTTGTGGGTAAGCAGCATCAACTTGAAGTTGGTGTGATCTGCCATCTCCTTGAGATACTGGATGATGGCGTACTTGTTCTTGTAGTCGAAGGAGTCCGCGAGGTCGTCGATCACGAACAGGGTCTCGCGTCCGGCTGCCTTGCGCGCTTCCATCTCGAACAACACATTCAATATGTAGAGCGCCTTCTTCTCTCCGTTGCTAAGCACGTCAAGCAGGTCATCTCGCTCGACGCCACGCGACTCATCGCCGTCCTGGAACTGGAAGACGAGCTTGAGCATGGAGTCCTGGCCGAGCATCACACGATGCTTGTTCTCGGCGCTCAGCCGGAACGGAACGAAGAAGCGGTCATTGAAGATCTTGATGACATTTTCCCACTGGGTGCTCTCAGCAGCGGCTTGCCGCTCAATCTCCTTGCGTCGGACCTCCGTGTCCTTGAAGCACTTCACGGCGTGCTGGAACAGGCTCTCGTGGGTCTTGAAGTATGACTTCCACACCCCCTGATGAAACTGATCAACGTTAGCCAGGAACGGAAGCAGCTCTTCGCGCTCCGCGATGAAGTCGAAGAACTTCTGAGTGTCCACGTTCTTCTGGAGAGCTTTCTCGACGAGGTCCAGCTTCTTCTTGAGGGCAGGGTCATCGGTGATCCTCGACTTTTCCTCCTCGATGATCGCTTCAAGCTCCTCGTGGTTGCTGACGCTTCGCGGTGTCTCCTCCCCGTGAAGCAGCAAGGTGTGGCTGGCTGCGAAGAAGCCGCTGTCGCCGAGACTCTTCGTCACTTTGCTCGCGCTGTAGAAGTCGAAGGAGTTGCGGCTGAAGAACGAAGACTCGTCCAGCAGCTCGTTCAGGCGCGTTACGTACTGCGCGAGGGCGCTCTGCACGGCGGGCGTTCGGAGCATCGCCACGACCCGCTCCGCGAAGAGAAGCTCGTACGGCAGGTCAGCGAAGGGTGCGTCCTCCTGTTGTTCGACCTCGTAGCTCACGCGAACGAGAGCATCGAAAAACTTGTCGTCCTGCTGCATGAAAACTTGGGAGATAGCGGCAGGTACGTCCAGCTTCGGTCCGACCTGCTCGCGAAGCGCAGCAACGAGACTCTCCCGCGCGGCAAACAAGTCGACCTGCAGGCTTTCGTACTCCTTCCGGAGGTCCGCATTGACCAGCAGGGTGGAAGTGGACTCCGACGGACCAAGCTCCTCGTCGTAGGAGAGAACGACAACGACGTCTTGCGGGTCGAGTTCGTCACCCTTCTCGTCGGTGACGCTGCGGACGGTTTCGCGCGTGGGGAACATATGGTCCGTGGTCTCGACTTCGTTCGACAGATCCGCGAGGGTGCGAGCGAAGGAGGTCTTCATCGTGCCGTTCGGCGCGTAGATCGCGACGGCGTTGCCTTTGACGAATGAGAAGTCCGCGTTCAGCTCGCGAATTCCGTGACAGTTTTTCAGCGCGATGTTGAGCTTCTCCATTTTCCCAATCTAACGGAGGGCTTCGACACGTCGTGTAGTACGTGGGAGTTAGTTGCAGCCGGTGCGTGACGCGCCTGCACTAGCCGCCTGAAGGCACGAAGATCGACCTCGTTCGAACGAAGCAACCGAACAAAACGAGACGACGCCGCGTCGCGAACGACAACCACGGGCCAGGCAGTGGTGGCCTTCGTCATCATCAAGGAGAGCTATCTCGCCGCGCACGAGCCTGCCGGCCTCGCCCAGCAGCTGCGCCTCTGGGTGGGAGAGCAGATCGGCGCGATCGCCCGCCCGCGCGATGTCTACATCGTGGGTGAGCTGCCGAAGACCCGCTCCGGGAAGATCATGCGGCGTCTGCTCCGCGACGTCGCCGAGGGCCGCGAGGTGGGCGACACGACGACCCTCGCCGACACCGCGGTGATGAGCATCATCTCGGCGCAGGTCAAGTAGAGCCACCCGGACGAGACAGAAGACGCGCCTCCCCCTTCGGGGAGGCGCGTTGCTCGTTCACGGCGACACCGCGTGCCGCCGACCGGCGCTCAGGCGAGGAGGAAGGCGACCTCGACCTCGACCGGACTGCCGAGCGGAAGCTCGGCGACGCCGACGGCCGCGCGGGCATGCCGCCCGGCATCGCCGAAGATCTCACCGAGTACCTCGCTCGAGCCGTTGATGACGCCGGGCTGACCGGTGAAGCCCTCCGCCGAGGCGACGAAGCCGCCGACGCGGAGCACACCGACGATGCGATCGATCCCGCCGGCCGCATCCGCTGCCGCGGCGAGGGCGTTGAGCGCGCAGGTGCGGGCGTAGGACTTGGCGTCCTCGGCGGAGACCTCGCCGCCGACCTTGCCGACGGCCGGAAGCGCACCGTCGACGAACGGAAGCTGCCCGGAGGTGTAGACGAGACCGCCGTGCACGACCGCCGGGACGTAGGCGGCGACCGGGGCAGCGACGGCCGGGAGCTCGATGCCGAGTTCGGCAAGACGGGCGGAGACGCTCATGCCTGGCCTCCCTCGAACTGACGGGCGGCCTGTTCTGCGGCTGCGAGACCGGCGTTCGTCGACGCGTCCGACGTTACGGGGCGCTTCAAGTAGGCGACGAGCCCGCCCTCGGGGCCTTGCACGACCTGGACGAGCTCCCAGCCCTGCTTGCCCCAGTTGTTGAGGATGGCTGCGGTGTTGTGGATCAGCAGCGGCGTGGTGAGGTACTCCCACGTGGTCATGGCACTCCTGTCGATCGGGGCACGACACCCGAGATCCGGGGCGGGCTCGTCAAAGGCGGTATTCAGGGAACTCCCCTACGATCAAGCGTATGCCCCAAAAGAATCGCACGGTGAGAGGCGTGCTCGGCGGTCTCGTCGGGCTCGTCGGCCTGAGCGCCGTCGCCGGTCTCCTCGTCACGGCCAGCGTCACTCCGGTCCTCGCGATGACCGGTCTCGCAGGCACCCAGGCCCTCACGCTCTTCGATCAGCTCCCCGAGAGCCTCGACCCGAGCACGCCGATGGAGCAGTCGACCATCTACGCGACCGCCCCCGACGGATCCCAGGTCGAACTCGCGTCGTTCTACGAGCAGAACCGTGTCCCCGTGACGTACGAACAGGTCTCCCCGAACCTGTACGACGCGATCCTCTCGAGTGAGGACAAGAACTTCTACAGCCACGGCGGCGTCAACATCGGCGCCACGGTGAAGGCTCTGGTGGACAACGTACGCGGCACGTCCAGCCGTGGTGCGTCGACCATCAGCCAGCAGTACGTGAAGAACGTCCTCATCCAGAAGTGCGAGCAGGAGGTCGACACCACGTCCGACACCTACTCTGAGGACCTCCAGCAGTGCTGGAAGGATGCGACCAACGCGACCGGGGCCAAGGGCATCGAGCGCAAGCTGCAGGAGATGCGCTACGCGATCCAGATCGAGAAGGACTTCTCGAAGAACGACATCCTGCTCGGCTACCTGAACATCGCCAACTTCGGTGGCACTGTGTACGGCATCGAGGCCGCCGCGAACTACTACTTCTCGACGACCGCGGCGAACCTCACGGTCGCGCAGTCGGCGACTCTCGCGGGCATCGTGCAGAACCCCAACACGTATCGCATCGACAAGGCCGAACAGGGCACGACCACCAACGCCGAGGGCGTCGCCCTGAACACTGCGGCGGACGGATACTCGCTCACGAAGGACCGCCGACACTACGTGCTCGGGCGCATGCTCACGGACGGCAAGATCACGCAGGCGCAGTACGACGAAGCCGATGCCTCGGAGATCGCCCCCGCGCTGAACCCACCGACGCAGGGATGCGCCTCCGCAGGCACGAGCGCCTACTTCTGCCAGTACGTGAAGTCGATCGTGCTGAACGACGAGGCCTTCGGCAAGACCCAGCAGGAGCGGACGGATCTGCTCCGCCGCGGTGGCCTCAAGATCTACACGACGCTGGACTACCGCATCCAGAACCCTGCCGCCGAGAAGATGGCCGAGGTTGTTCCCGCCAACGCCGACAACCAGTACTTCGGGGCGGCCGGCGTCTCGGTCGAGGTCGGCACCGGCCGAATCCTCTCCATGACGCAGAACACGACCTTCACCGAGACTCCCACCGATGATCAGGCCTACTCCTCCCTGGTGTTCGCGGGCGATAAGAACCACGGGAACTCGGGTGGCTTCCAGGTCGGCTCGACCTACAAGCTCTTCACGCTGATCGACTGGCTCGAGAAGGGCCACTCCGTCAACGAGGTTCTCAACGGAAGCGTGCAGACGAACCTGAAGATCCCCGTCTGCGGAGCCAAGCAGAACGCCAACACCAAGGAGATCGGCAACTTCGGTGGCGGTGGCGGTGGAACCGGATCCGTGCTGAGCTTCACGAAGAACTCGCTCAACAGTGGTTACTTCGCGATGGCGTCGAAGCTCGATATCTGCGACATCAACAAGGTCGCCGACCGTATGGGTGTCACGCTGGCGAACGGCGACAAGGTCACCGACGAGAACGTGCCCTTCGACGTGCTCGGCCCGAAGAACATCTCCCCCCTCGCGATGGCGAACGCCTACGCGACCGTCGCGAGCGGTGGGAAGTACTGCACACCGCGCGCGATCGATCGCGTCGTCGGCCCCGACGGTCAGGACCGCGAACTGCCGGCATCGTCGTGCACCGACGGAGTGATCTCTCCCGAGGTCGCCGCGACGGCCGCCTTCGCGTTGCAGAGCGTCATGGGTGGCGGCGGCACCGGTTCCCGGGCGAACCCCAACGACGGCACGCCGCTGATCGGCAAGACCGGAACGCACGACACCTGGTCGACGATGATGATCGAGTCCAGCACCAAGGTCGCCACGGCGGTCTGGGCCGGCCGCTGGCAGGGCCAGGAGAACATCTACCGCAAGAGGGCCAACGGCTGGAACCTCAACGACATGCGTTACCCGGTGGCGCAGGCCGCGCAGGCCGCAGCGAACGCTGCGTACGGTGGAGACGCCTTCCCGAAGCCCGATGGCAAGCTCACCCGACAGCAGCTGACGACGGTTCCGAGTGTCGTGGGCAAGTCCGTCGAGGAAGCGACCGCGATCCTGACGGACGCCGGCTTCCAGGTCTCTGTCGGAGGAGCAGTGGACAGCGACCTCGCCGTCGGCCTGGTCGCCGGCCAGGATCCGACCGGGGAGGCGGCCACTGGCGCGACGGTGACCCTCACGACCAGCAACGGACAGGGCACGACCGTCCCGGCGAATCTCGTCGGGATGTCGAGAGCCCAAGCCTCTGCCGCGCTCGGTGCCGCAGGATTCACGAATATCGAATTCGACAACTCCTGCAATCCACCGACCTCCGTCGTCGGCGGATCCGACCCTGCGCCCGGCACCGCGGCCAGCAAGTCCACCGCCGTGCGTGTGACGTGCCAGTAGCGGCCCGTCGCGGCGCGCACCCGGCCCTCATCGCGCTCGGCGCGGTGGGGGCCGTGGGTGCCGGCGCCGCCATCTGGGGGATCGGGATCGAGCGGTACCTGTTCACCGTGCGCGAGGCCTCAATAGTGGCTCTCCCGCCCGGTGCCGCACCGCTGCGTATCCTGCACATCTCCGATGCGCACATGGCGCCGTGGCAGCATCGCAAGCAGGACTGGCTCGCCTCCCTCGCCGAGCTGAAGCCCGACCTCATCGTGAACACCGGGGACAATCTCGGCCACGAGAACGGACTCGACGGCATCCGGCGCGCTTTCGCTCCGTTCGCCGGCATCCCCGGCGTGTTCGTGCACGGCTCGAACGACGTCGCCGCGCCGTCTCCGCGGAACCCTTTCCGCTACTTCCTCGGACCGTCCAAGAAGCACCACAAGCCGGAGCTTCTCGACACGGACGCGATGGATCGGTACTTCGCGGACGAGCTGGGCTGGACCGAGCTCAACAACTCTGCGGCGCGGCTGAACATCGCGGGCAGCGACGTCGATCTCTTCGGTGTCGACGACGCTCACCGCGATTGGGACCGTCTGGATGAGCTTCCCGATGCCATCGCGGCTCTCGGTGCCCGCGACGCAGCGACGCCCGTCCTCGGCGTCACGCACGCGCCGTATCAGCGGGTGCTCAACGGCTTCATCGATCTCGGTGCCGATGCGATCCTCGGTGGCCACACGCACGGCGGTCAGGTGTGCATTCCCGGGTACGGGGCTCTCGTGGCGAACTGCGACATCCCGCTCAAGCAGGCCAAGGGGCTCAGCACCTGGTCGCACGGCGGCCGCACTGTGCCGCTCAACGTCAGCGCGGGGTGTGGACACTCCATCTACGCGCCGGTCCGGTTCGCCTGCCGCCCCGAGGCGACGCTGCTCACTCTGACCGCACAGGTGTGATCCGGCCTCGATTCGGCGCAGGGAACATTTCCCTGTAGACTCGGAGGGTTGCAAACGGGGTGTGGCGCAGCTTGGTAGCGCGCTTCGTTCGGGACGAAGAGGTCGCAGGTTCAAATCCTGTCACCCCGACCAGTAACACCGGAAGGCCGCCCTCAGGGGCGGCCTTCTCTGTACCGGGACCGTGCACGAAAGGGAACGCATGAACTCTCTGCTCCCGCCGCCGCGCCGTTTCACCCGGGCCTGGGCGATCGCCCTCGGTGTCCCCTTCCTGATCGGCCTCGCCGCTCTCACCCTCACGCCGTCGAAGGTCGAGGAGTCGATGCCGAATCTGCTCGACCTCGTGCTCGCCACAGCTCACCGTCTCGGCTGGGAGTGGCTCGACTTCACCCGGCTCGAGATCATCGCGAACGTGCTCGTCTTCGTGCCGGTCGGCATCCTCGCCTTCCTACTCCTCCCCCGTCGTATCTGGTTCCTCGCTGTGCTGGTGGGGCCGCTGCTGTCAGCGATGATCGAGATCGCCCAACGTGTGGCTCTCCCCCACCGCGCGGCCACCGTGAACGATGTCGTCGCCAACTCGACGGGCGCCATCATCGGCGTCGCCGTCGCGGTCGCCTTCACCCTGCTGATCGCCCCGAGATCCTCCCAGCGTCCACCTTCTAGGCTGGAGACATCATGACCGCGCCCACACTCGTCGCCTTCGATCTCGATGACACGCTCGCCCCCTCCAAGGGCCTGATCGACCCGCGGATCGCCGCGCTGCTCCGCACTCTGCTGCGCACCGTCGACGTCGCCATCATCTCCGGAGGGAACGAGGCGCAGTTCCGCTCGCAGGTGATCGCACAGCTCGGAAACGCTGACCCCTCCGATCTCGCCCGGCTGCACCTCCTGCCCACCTGCGGCACCCGCTACCTCCGCCACGACGGCACGGACTTCGCCCCGGTCTACGCCCACGATCTCAGCGAGGCCGACAAGCAGGCGGCCCTCACGGCTCTGCGCGAAGAGGCCGAGCGCCTCGGACTGTGGGAGGCCGAGCCGTGGGGCGACATCCTCGAGGACCGCGGATCGCAGATCACCTTCTCGGCGCTCGGTCAGCGTGCGCCGCGCGAAGCGAAGCACGACTGGGACCCGACGGGCGCCAAGCGAGCTGCGCTGCGGGATGCGGTCGCCGCACGCCTTCCCGGTCTCGAGGTGCGCTCGGGCGGATCCACCTCGATCGACATCACCCAAGCCGGTATCGACAAGGCCTTCGGGATGCGGCAACTCGCCGCGCACACCGGCATCGCCCTCACCGAGATGCTGTTCTACGGCGACCGGCTCGATGAGGGGGGCAACGACTACCCCGTGCTCGCGATCGGTGTTCCCGCCATCGCCGTCGACGGCTGGGAAGACACCGCCGACAAGCTCGACGCGCTCCTGCTGACGCTCTGACCTTCGCGGTGTCGCGCTGCGCGACCCTCCGCGAGAGTCCTAGCATGGCGTCATGGATGCCCTGCTGATCGTCATCATCGTCGCCGCGGCCACCAGCGCCGTCTGCTGGGTGCTCTCCCTGATCACCCGCGACACCTCCTGGGTCGACCGCGCGTGGTCGATCGTGCCGGTGGCCTACGTCTGGATCTTCGTCGCCGGTGCTTTCGTGAACGGTGACGGGTCGGCGCGTGTGGTCGTGATGGGTGTGCTCGCCACCGCGTGGGGCGCACGCCTGACCTTCAACTTCGCCCGCAAGGGTGGCTACACCGGGATGGAGGACTACCGCTGGGCCATCCTGCGTGGGCGGATGCGGCCCTGGCAGTTCCAGATCTTCAACGCGCTGTTCATCATCTGCTATCAGATGGCACTGCTCGTGCTCATCACGCTGCCGACGCTGGTCGCCACACAGCACCCTTCGGCCCTCACCGGGTGGGACGCGCTGTTCATCGCCGCATTCGTCGCCTTCCTCGTCGGAGAGACGATCGCCGATCAGCAGCAGTGGGTGTTCCATCAGCGGAAGAAGCAGGCGGGTGGCACGCTCGCACCGGGATTCGCCACGACGGGCCTCTTCCGATACAGCCGGCACCCGAACTTCTTCTTCGAGCAGGCGCAGTGGTGGGCCTTCTACGCGATCGGAGCGACGGCTGCGGTCACCGGCGGAGCCGGCGTCATCGGCGGGGTGCTGAATCCGACGATCGTCGGTCCGGCTCTGCTGACCGTGCTCTTCATCGGCTCGACGATCTTCACCGAGTCGATCACCGCGTCGAAGTATCCGGCGTACGCCCAGTACCGCAAGACCACGTCGATGCTGGTGCCGTGGCCCCCACGCACCAGGGCGGTGGCCACGCAGTCCTGAGACGACGTGGCCACCTCCCGGTCAGATCCGGACGAGCAGGGCTCAGTGCACGCGGGCTTCCGCGGCGGCGCGGGCCACGGGAACCAAGCGGGTCAACTGGGTCACGTGCGCGGGCTCGAGCTCGGCGAGCGAGGCGACACCCAGCAGGCGCATCGTGCGTTCGATCTCGCTGCGCAGGATCGCGATCGTGCGGTCGACACCCTGACGTCCGCCCGCCATCAGACCGTAGAGGTACGCCCGTCCGATCAGCGTGAAGTCCGCTCCAAGCGCCACCGCGGCGACGATGTCCGCACCGTTCATGATGCCGGTGTCGATCATCACCGTGAAGTCGTCGCCCACGGCCTTGCGCACCTCGGGAAGCAGGTGGAACGGGATCGGTGCACGGTCGAGCTGGCGGCCACCGTGGTTCGAGAGGACGATCCCGTCGACTCCGGCATCGCGCAGACGCACCGAGTCCTCGACGTTCTGCACGCCCTTGATCACGATCTTGCCTGGCCAGATATCGCGGATGACGGCGAGATCGTCATAGCTGATCGTGGGGTCCATCGCGGCGTCCAGCAGCTCGCCCACGGTCCCCCCGGTGGTGCTGAGCGAGGCGAACTCGAGCTTCGGGGTGGTGAGGAAGTCATACCACCACCATGGGCGCGGGATCGCGTTGATGATCGTGCCGAGGGTCAGCTGCGGCGGGATGCTGAACCCGTTGCGCTTATCGCGCAGACGCGCTCCCGCGACCGGGGTGTCCACCGTGAACTGCAGGGTGTCGAACCCCGAGGCGGCGGCGCGACGGGTGAGCTCGTAGGAGATCTCACGGTCGCGCATGACGTAGAGCTGGAACCAGTTGCGTCCGTGCGGGTTGGCGGCCTTCACGCCCTCGATCGAAGTGGTGCCGAGGGTCGAGAGCGTGAACGGGATCCCGGCGGCGGCCGCGGCGCCCGCGCCCGCCGTCTCCCCCTCGGTCTGCATCAGACGGGTGAACCCGGTCGGGGCGATTCCGAACGGCAGAGCGGACGGACCGCCGAGGATCTCGACGCTGGTGTCGACGGTCGGCGCCGGTCGCAGGATCCCGGGGTGGAACTCCACGTCCTGGAACGCCTGACGTGCGCGCGTGAGCGACAGCTCGCCCTCGGCGGCGCCGTCGGTGTAGTCGAACGCGGCCTTCGGCGTGCGGCGCTTGGCGATCAGGCGAAGATCATCGATCGTGAGAGCACCCTCCAACCGTCGCTTGCGACCGTCGAGTTCGGGCTTCTTGAACTTCATCAGCTCGAGGAGCTCGACGGGGTTGGGGAATTGGCGCTGCACCATGATGTGCCTCTCAGATCTGGGGGTGGATCTCACGGGTCAGGCCCGCGGACGTGTAGTAGCCGGTGATGTGCGTGTGGACCAGGGAACGCGCTGTCTCGACGTCGGCGGCATCGATCGCCGCGACGAGTGCGTGGTGCTCGGCGCGAAGCCGCGTCGCCATCGCCCCCCAATCGGCGATCGCGGAGACGCCCGCCTGCACATAGGACTCGATCGAGGAACGAAGACCCGCCATCATCGCGGCGATGACCGTGTTTCCGCTGGCCTCGGCGAGCGAGAGGTGCAGCTGCGCGTCGAGGGCGAGGAACTCCGACGGGGCGAGGCCCGGGGCGTCCATCGCGGCGAGCAGTTCATGGGCGCGGTCCGTGTCGCGCTCGGGGGCGCCTGCCATCGCGGCGACGACCGCGTCTTCGAGCACCAGACGCGTGCGCACGACGTCGTCGAGCGGGAAGCCTTGCGCCGCCACCTGGAGCCGCAGCAGCGCTGACATGCCACCGGTGGGGGTGGCGATGACGATGGCGCCCGATTGCGGGCCCGAGCCGGTCGCTGTGCGGATGAGCCCCATCACTTCGAGCACCCGGAACGCCTCGCGCACGCTCGAGCGTCCGACGCCGAGTTCGGATGCCAGATCACGCTCGGACGGGAGACGATCACCCGGGCCGAGACGGCCGTCGAGGAGGTCGCGTTCGATGTGCTCGAGCACGAGTCGCCATGCGCGCGCCGGCTGGTCGGTCATCGAACCTCCTGTGGTCTGACCACAGAGTATCGCGTGTGGTCAGACCACGCAAACAGGCACGCTCGATCCCCGCCCCGCGTGCGCACCTCAGGAAGAAGACGACGACGTGCGTCGCAGACGGCTCACCGCGGCACGGGGCCGACTGTCTTCCTGGATTGTGCACGGCTGCGCGACGGCAGCGGCCGACGGGCGCCTCGACGGATCGGGCCGGCCTCAGCCCAGGCGACCACCGGACTCTTCGAGGTAGCAGGTACCGCAGAGCGACTCATAGGTGGTCAGCTCCGGCGAGGCCGATCCGGTCGCGCCCTCGTCGATAGCGACCTGGTCGCCGTCGAACACGAACCGTCCGCCGACGACGCGACCGTTGAACACGGCCTTCCGCCCACAGCGGCAGATGGTCTTGAGTTCCTCCAGCGAGTGCGCGATCGCGAGCAGTCGCGCGGATCCGGGGAAGGCATGAGTGAGGAAGTCGTTGCGGATGCCGTAGGCGATGACCGGGATTCCGTCGACCACCGCGATGCGGAAGAGATCATCGACCTGGGTCGGCGTGAGGAACTGCGCCTCGTCGATCAGCAGGCAGGCGACGTCGCTCGGCCCTTCCGGCAGCAGCTCGTCGTCCGACGCATGCTGCATGCGCCCGCGATGTGCGGCGAAGATCGCACGCGCGTCGTCATCGGGATCGATCAGGAAGTCGACCCGACGGGTGACGCCGAGTCGACTCTCGATCTCGGATGCCCCCTTGGTGTCGATCGCCGGCTTCGCGAGAAGCACGTGCTGCCCGCGCTCCTCGTAGTTGTAGGCGGCCTGCAGCAGGGCGGTCGACTTTCCGGAGTTCATCGCGCCGTAGCGGAAGTAGAGCTTCGCCACGGTGCGACCTCAGACGTTGATGCCGAGTGCGGCTGCGGTCGCTGCGGTCGACTTCTCGGCGAGCTCCGGATTCTCGTTCAGCTTCTCGCCGAACGTGGGGATCAGCGCGCGCAGCTCGGGCTCCCAACCCGGGTACTCCGCGGGGAAGCACTTCTTGAGCAGATCGAGCATGATCGGCACGGCGGTCGAGGCGCCCGGAGAAGCACCGAGCAGACCCGCGATCGACCCGTCGGCCGCCGCGACGACCTCGGTGCCGAACTGCAGGATGCCACCCTTCTTCGGGTCCTTCTTCATGACCTGGGCGCGCTGGCCGGCGTCGATGAGCGTCCAGTCCTCGTCCTTCGCAGTCGGCATGAACGTACGCAGGCTGTCGACCTTCTTGGCGTGGTTCTTCAGCAGCTCGCTGATGAGATACGTGATGAGATCGGGGTTCTTCACCGCCACCTGCAGCATCGGCAGCAGGTTGTGCGCGCGCACCTGCGAGACGATGTCGAGCATCGACCCGTTCTTCAGGAACTTCGGGCTGAAGGTCGCGAACGGCCCGAACATGAGCGAGGCCTCGCCGTCGACGACACGCGTGTCGAGGTGCGGGACCGACATGGGCGGAGCACCCACCGACGCCTGCGAGTACACCTTCGCCTTGTGCCGGGCGACGATCGTCGGGTTGGTGGTCTTGAGGAACTGGCCGCCGATCGGGAAGACGCCGTAGCCCTTGATCTCCGGGATGCCGGAATTCTGCAGCAGCTTGAGAGCCCAGCCGCCGGCCCCGACGAACACGAAGCGCGCCTTGACCTCGCTCGGGGTGTGACCGATGCTGTTGCGGTACTTGACCAGCCAGGTACCGTCCTTCTGCTTCTTCAGACTGCGCACCTCGTGGTTGGTGCGCAGCGTGACGCCGGAGTCGGTCAGATGGTCGAACAGCTGGTGCGTGAGGGCGCCGAAATCGACGTCGGTGCCCGCGGGGACGCGGGTCGCGGCGAACGGCTCGCCCTTCACCCGCTGCTGCATGAGGAGCGGCGCCCACTTGTTGATGACGCGGGAATCCTCGCTGTACTCGATGCCCGCGAACAGCGGCTGCTTCTTGAGTACCTCGTACCGGTTCTTGAGGTACGCGACATCCTTCTCACCGCGCACGAACGTCATGTGCGGCGTCGCGTTGATGAAGGTCGACGGCGCATCGAGCACGCCCTTCTCCACCAGCGACGACCAGAACTGCCGGCTCTGCTGGAACTGCTCGTTGATCGAGACCGCCTTGGCGGGGTCGAGCGGGGCATCACCCTGCTGCGGCATGTAGTTCAGCTCGCACAGTGCGGCGTGCCCCGTGCCGGCGTTGTTCCACGGGTTCGAGCTCTCCTGAGCCACCTCGGAGAGTCGCTCGAAGGCGACGATCTTCCACTCCGGCTGCAGCTCGTGCAGGAGAGTACCCAGGGTGGCGCTCATGATGCCACCGCCGATCAGGACGACATCGACGTTTTCAGTCACCGAACCAGTCTAGTTCGCGGGCACGCCACCGCCGACCATGCGGCACGGCCCGGTCAGACCGCTTCCACATCGCGGGGATACCGTCAGGCTATGACCGCCAGGCGCTCTGCCAGGATCTCGGCGATCTGCACGGCGTTCAGCGCCGCCCCCTTGCGCAGGTTGTCGTTGCTGAGGAACAGCACGAGCCCCTTGCCCTCGGGGGCGGACTGGTCGGCGCGGATGCGACCGACGAAGCTCGGGTCCTTCCCCGCGGCCTGCAGCGGGGTGGGAACCTCGTCGAGCACGACACCGGGAGCGACGCTCAGCACCTCGCGCGCACGCTCGGGCGTGATGTCGCCGGCGAACTCGACGTTGATCGACAGCGAGTGCCCCGTGAAGACCGGCACCCGCACGCAGGTGCCCGCGACACGGAGGTCCGGGAGTTCGAGGATCTTGCGGCTCTCGTTGCGGAGCTTCTTCTCCTCGTCGGTCTCGTTGTCGCCGTCGTCGACGAGGTTGCCGGCGAACGGGATCACGTCGAACGCGATCGGCGCGATGTACTTCTCGGGCTCGGGGAAGTCGACCGCCGACCCGTCGTGCACGAGGCGGAGGGTGTCGCCTTGTGCGAGCACGCCCTCGACCTGGCCGAGGAGCTCCTGGGCACCGGCGAGGCCGGAGCCGGAGACAGCCTGGTAGGTCGACACGATCAGACGCTCGAGACCGGCCTCGGCGTGCAGGGCCTTCAGCACCGGCATCGCGGCCATCGTGGTGCAGTTCGGGTTCGCGATGATGCCCTTGGGGCGCTCGTCGATCGCGTGCGGGTTGACCTCGCTGACCACGAGCGGGACCTCGGGGTCCATGCGCCAGGCGCTGGAGTTGTCGACGACCACGGCGCCGGCGGCGGCGAAGCGCGGCGCATAAGCGCGGCTCGCGGTGGCACCGGCCGAGAACAGGGCGATGTCGATGCCCGCGACATCCGCCGTCTCGACGTCTTCGACGATGACCGTCGCGCCACCGAATTCGATGGCCGTGCCGGCCGAGCGCGCGGAGGAGAACAGGCGCAGGTCGCGGATCGGGAACGACCGCTCGGCGAGAATCTCGCGCATCACGGTGCCCACCTGGCCGGTGGCGCCGACGATGGCGACGGAGAGTCCTGAATCGGAGATGCGGGTCATGATGTTCCTTGGCGTCGTGCGGTACTGCGTACGAGGCTTCGGGCGCGGCGTCGGGGTGATGAAGCTGCGCCAGGCGCCGGTGTCAGGGTTTCGGCGAGTCTACCGTGGTCTCACGAACTGCCGGCGCTGCGTCCCGATGGGGCACGGAGTCGGCAGGAAAACGGCGATGAACGGCGGAGATCAGCGGCCGGTGCCGGCGTGGACCGTGGCTTCGGCGTCACCGTCGAGTCCGTAGGCGGTGTGCACGGTGCGCGCGGCCTCGGCGAGGTCGGTGTCGCGCAGCACGACCGAGATGCGGATCTCCGAGGTCGAGATCATCTCGATGTTGATCCCCCCGGCCGACAGCGCCTCGAAGAGGGTGGCGGAGACACCCGAGTGCGTGCGCATGCCCGCACCGACGACCGACAGCTTGCCGATCTGGTCGTCGTGGATCAGGTTCTGGAACCCGACCTCGGTCTGCTCCCCGGCGAGGGCCTTGAGGGCGGCCGCCGCATCCGCCTTGGGGACGGTGAAGGAGATATCGGTGCGCCCGGTGGCCGAGACGTTCTGCACGATCATGTCGACGTTCGCGCCCGACTTCGCGACGATCTTGAAGATCTCGGCGGCCTTGCCCGGCACATCGGGCACACCCGCGACCGTGATCTTGGCCTGGCTGAAGTCGGTGGCGACGCCGGCGACGATCGGTTCTTCCATGACTGCTCCCTCGGCTTCGCGGGGGTTCTTCATACCCTCGCCCAGAACGTATGTGCCCTCGGCCGACGAGAACGTCGACCGAGCGTGAATCAGGACGCCGTGACGGCGTGCGTACTCGACGGCGCGGATGTACAGCACCTTGGCCCCGTTGGCGGCGAGCTCCAGCATCTCCTCGCTCGAGACATGATCGAGCTTTTGTGCCTTCGGGATCACGCGCGGATCGGCGGTGAAGATGCCGTCGACGTCGCTGTAGATCTCGCAGACATCGGCGTCGAGCGCGGCGGCGAGGGCGACGGCGGTGGTATCGGACCCGCCGCGACCGAGCGTGGTGATGTCACGGGTGTCGCGGTTGAAGCCCTGGAACCCGGCGACGATCACGATCGCGCCCTCGTCCAGAGCTTCGCGCAGACGCACGGGCGTGACATCGACGATGCGGGCGGCACCGTGCTGCGAGTCGGTGATCATGCCCGCCTGGCTGCCCGTGAACGACCGCGCCTCGAAGCCCATGGAGTGGATCGCCATGGCCAGCAGCGCCATCGAGATGCGCTCTCCGCTGGAGAGGAGCATGTCGAGTTCACGGGGCGCGGGAATCGGTGCGACCTCGTTGGCGAGATCGAGCAGCTCGTCGGTGGTGTCGCCCATGGCGCTCACAGCGACGACCACGTCGTGCCCGGCACGACGCGTATCGACGATGCGCTTGGCGACGCGCTTGATGCTCTCTGCGTCGGCGACGGACGAGCCGCCGTACTTCTGCACGATGAGGGCCACGATCACTCCCTGGGATGACGGGCGGATCCGCCCACGCTCATTCTACGATCGGCGCGTATGCCCCGTTGCGCATGTGTCAGGCCGCGTGCGTCGCGGTGCGTCGAGTGCGGTGCGTCGAGTGCACGGGATATCGCCGAGTGCACGGGATGTTCGCATGAGCAAGCCGTGCACTCGGCGGCAAGCCGTGCACTCGACGACTCGGAGTGGGAGGTGCGCGGCAGGAGGTGCGGGGCGCGGCTCAGAGGGAGGGCGGGAGAGCCTGGGGAGAGACCGGGCGCAGCCGACCACCTGTGGCGGCGAACCAGCACCCCATGATGATCAGCGGGAAGCCCAGCAGCAGGCCGGGAGTCAACGGCTCGGCGAGGACGATGGCTCCGAGGACGATCGCGACCACCGGATTCACATAGGTGAACAGTGGCGCGCGCACCGGACCGACTTCGCGGATGAGCGCGAAGAAGGCCAGGAAGGCCACCGCCGTGCAGATCACGGCGAGCGCGAGCAGCGCGACGATCGACGGCAGAGTGGGCACCTCGTGCTGAGTGAGCAGCCCGATCGGGAGGTAGAAGATCCCGATCATGAGAAGAGAGAGGGTGATGGTGCCGAGGGACGGCACATCGTTGAGCTTGCGAGCGACGATGAAGGGCGCGGTCGCATACAGCACCGCGACCAGCAGCACCTCGCCGGCCGCGAGAAGACTGACCTCACCACCGAAGAGCCCGGGGCCCGCGACCACCACCGCGACACCGACGAACCCGACGAGCAGACCGATCCCGCGGGCCGGCCGCAGCACGCCGCGGTCGCCACCGCCGAGGGCGATGAGAGCGGCGAACAGCGGCACGGTCGCCACCAGCAGGCCCGTCATGCCGGAGGGCAGCGTCATCTCGGCGTGCCCGAGCAACAGGAAGGGGCCCGCCATCTCGACGACGCCGAACGCGAGCACCCACGGCCAGTGCTTCAGAGCGGCACGCAGCGCGCCGCTGCGGAGGGCGAACGGCAGCAGCAGCAGAGCCGCGATGAGCGTGCGCCCCGCCACGATCGCCGGTGGCGAGAAGGACTCGACCGCGACGCTGATGAACAGATACGGAACTCCCCACAGCAGCGCCATAGCACCGAAGAGGAGCCAGCCACGACGTGAGAAGCCCGTGTGGGGGCTCACAGGATGCGCCGGCCTTCGAAGGCGCGACCGAGGGTGACCTCGTCGGCGTACTCGAGGTCGCCGCCGACGGGCAGGCCCGAAGCGAGACGGGAGACCGTGATCTGCATCGTCGTCAGCAGGCGGCTGAGGTAGCTCGCAGTCGCCTCCCCCTCGAGATTGGGGTTGGTGGCGAGGATGACCTCCTGCACGGTGCCGTCGGCGAGGCGGGTCATGAGCTGGGCGATGCGCAGGTCGTCCGGTCCGATGCCGGCGATGGGACTGATCGCTCCGCCGAGGACGTGGTAGAGGCCCCGGAACTCCCTGGTGCGCTCGATGGCGGCGACGTCTTTGGCGTCTTCGACCACACAGATCAGCGCCTGGCTGCGACGCGGGTCGCGGCAGATGGCGCAACGCTCCTGCTCGGCGACGTTGCCGCAGATCTCGCAGAACCGCACGCGGAGACGGATCTCACTGAGCAGCTCAGCGAGACGGGCGACGTCGAACGTCGGCGTCTGCAGGATATGGAACGCGATCCGCTGCGCGGACTTCGGGCCGATGCCGGGGAGCCGACCGAACTCGTCGATCAACTCCTGAACGATGCCGTCGTACATCAGGAGAACCTCGTCGGGGGCTCGTAGGGCTCTTCGCGCAGGAATGTCGCGCCGAGCACCTGGCGGATCACGGCCTCACCGTAGCGCTGCACTCCTCCGACGGAGGGCGAACGCTCGATGACGACCGGCGGAGTGGCGACGGCCGTGCGCTGCGTCTGCGGCGCCGACCGGTCGGGAGCAGCCCCGCGCGACACGGACGGGTCGGCCGGCGGCTCGTACGAGGGGTCGTACGGAGGCTCATCGTCGTAGGCCGGAGCCTCGTCGTCGCCGGGCAGCGGCGGCTCGTCGCGATCGATGACGCCGTCGGACGGGGGAACCGGTGCCGAGGCCGCTGCCTCGACCTCTTCGGGCTCATCGTCGACGGGGAGCGGCGCGGACGGTATCGGAGCGTCGCGCACCGACTCCTCGTTCGCGGTCGGAATCGACGCGACGGCCCACTCCGTCACCGACGATGCGGACGCGCCACGGACCTGCGAACGAGGGGAACGCGCTGACGCAGGCTCCGATGCGGGAGCGGAATCAGTCGGTGCCGAGGATCCGGACGACGCCGGCTGGCGCGGGGCACCCCCGGTCGGCATCGGGGCGGGGAGGTACTTCACGCGGACGCCGAGCTCGTTCTCGATCGCGGAACGCAGGTGGTCGGAAGGCCCTGAGCCCGGGGTCGTGCCCTTGAACTTGGCGACATCGTGCTGGCTGGTGAATCCGAGCGTGAGCACCTCGGTCTCGGTGACGTACGCCAGGGGCTGCACGGCCGTGGCCAGCAGCCAGGACGTGCGGCTGATGCTCTCGAGCCGCGTCAGCACGGCGGGCCACGCGGCGCGGATGCGCTCGAACGTGACCGGTCCCTGCGATGCCGCAGGAGCCGCGGGTTCCGCAGGAGCCGCGGGTTCCGGTGCGGCACCGTCGGATACCGCACCGACGCTCTCGCTCGCCGCCTGCTCGACGACCCGAGTCTGGGCAGCCGAAGCAGGAGCGGATTCGACGACGACCGGCTCCGGCGTCTGCGTGGTAGCGGCCGGGCTGACGGGAGCCGCAGACGCCGCCGGGGCCGCGGGAGCCGATGAACCGGCCGAAGCCCCGATCGTGGATGACGCGGAAGGCGCCGACGCTGCCGGGGTCGCGACCTGTCGGGCGGGAACCGCGGTACGCTCCCCCGCCGGCGCGGGCGCAGCCACGGCGGCATCCGTCGCTCCCGCGAGCACCCGTGCGACCATGAGCTCGAGATGCAGGCGCGGAGATGTGGCTCCCGACATGTCGTCGAGTGCCGCACTCACCACGTCGGCCGTGCGCGAGAGGCGTGCGGAGCCGAATTCTGCGGCCTGGGCGCGCATGCGCTCCAGGTCGTCTTCGGCGATACCGCGCAGGACGGCGGATGCGCCGGCGCCGACCGCCGCGATCACGATGAGATCGCGCAGACGCTCGAGCAGATCGTCGACGAAGCGACGGGGGTCCTGCCCGGTCTGCACGACCCGGTCGATCGCGGGGAACGCGGTCGCCGCGTCGCCCGCGGCGAGCGCGTCGACGATCTCGTCGAGGAGGGCGGCATGCGTGTACCCGAGCAGGGAGACGGCGCGCGCATAGCCGACGGTGACCGTCTCCGAACCTGCGGGGGCGTCGGAGCCGGCGATCAGCTGGTCGAGCAGCGAGAGCGTGTCACGGGGCGAGCCGCCGCCGGCGCGGACCACGAGCGGAAGGACACCCTGTTCGACGATCACGCCTTCTTCGGCGCACAGCTTGGCGACGTACTCGAGCATCGCGGCCGGCGGGACGAGCCGGAACGGGTAGTGGTGGGTGCGCGAGCGGATCGTGCCCAGCACCTTCTCGGGCTCGGTGGTCGCGAAGATGAACTTCACGTGCTCCGGCGGCTCTTCGACGAGCTTGAGCAGCGCGTTGAAGCCCTGGGGCGTCACCATGTGCGCCTCGTCGAGGATGAAGATCTTGTACCGGTCGCGGCTGGGGGCGAATGTCGCCCGCTCGCGCAGGTCGCGCGCGTCGTCGACGCCGTTGTGGCTCGCCGCGTCGATCTCGACGACATCGAGTGATCCGCCGCCGGCCCGCGACAGCTCCACACAGCTCGGGCAGACGCCGCAGGGCACGTCGGTCGGCCCCTCGGCGCAGTTCAGGCACCGCGCCAGGATGCGCGCGGACGTGGTCTTGCCGCACCCGCGGGGGCCGGAGAACAGATAGGCATGGCCGACCCGGTCACCGCGCAACGCCGTCATGAGCGGATCGGTCACCTGGGACTGCCCGATCATCTCGCCGAACGTCTCGGGTCGGTAGCGGCGGTAGAGGGCTGTGGTCACCTCAACAGCCTACGGCGTGCCACCGACCTTCGGCGGGCCCGAGCATCAGTCGATCGTCTCGATCACCGGGATCGTCGTCGTGATCACGGGAACGGATGCCGACATGCGCGTGCCGTCCTCGCGTCGAGCGTCGGCGAACTGTCGGAGCGTCGGACGACCGGGGAGCAGGGGACCCTGATCCGCGAGCGGCACGACGACCTCGTCGTCGACGGTCGCGATGTACGCGGTCTCTCGCACGCTGAAGGGAACGGGGGGTCCGTTCCTCACCTGCACCCGCAGCTCGGCCGCAGTCACCGTCACGTGCAGCGTCGATCCCTGCCACTGCAGCGGGAACGACAGCGACGGCCAGCTCGCCGGAAGCCGCGGGTCGAAGCTCAGTTCGCCGGCGTAGTCGCGCATCCCGCCGAAACCGCACACCAGAGCCGTCCACACCCCGCCGGCGGAAGCGACGTGCACGCCGTCCGCCGCGTTGTGGTGCAGGTCGTGCAGGTCGACGAACAGCGACTGCTCGAAGTACTTCTGCGCGAGGTCCTGATACCCCACCTCGGCGGCGAGGATCGACTGCACGACGGCCGAGAGAGTCGAGTCGCCGGTGGTCAGCGGGTCGTAGTAGTCGAAGTCCGCCTTCTTCTCCTCTGGCGTGAAGTGATTGCCCTGCAGGAAGAGCGCCAGCACGACGTCGGCCTGCTTGAGCACCTGGAACCGGTAGATCACGAGGGGGTGGAAGTGCAGCAGGAGCGGACGCTGATCGGCGGGCGTATTGGCGAGGTCCCACACCTCACGCTCAAGAAACAGGGAGTCCTGCGGGTGGATGCCGAGGCCCTCGCTGTAGGGGATGTACATGGCCTCTGCGGCGCGATCCCAGGCTTCGGCCTCGCCGGGGCCGAGGCCGGTGCGGTCGACCAGCTTCACGTAGTCGTCGGGATAGCCCTCCCTGATCTCGCGCACGATCTTGGCCGCGTAGCGGAGGTTGTAGCGCGCCATGACGTTCGTGTAGAGGTTGTCGTTCACGACCGTCGTGTACTCGTCGGGGCCGGTGACGCCGTGGATGTGGAACGTCTCGGTACCCTCCCCCGGCATGCCTTCGATCAACCGGGAGGCACGCCAGAAGCCGAGAGTCGCCCACAACCGGGCGGTCTCGATCGCGATGTCGGCGCCTTCCCGACGCAGGAACTCCTCGTCCCCCGTCGCACGCACGTACTTGCCCAGGGCGAAGCTGATGTCGGCGTTGATGTGGTACTGCGCGGTGCCGGCCGCGTAGTAGGCCGATGCCTCCTCGCCGTTGATCGTCCGCCAGGGGAAGAGTGCCCCCGCCTCGTTGAGCTGCGCGGCCCGACGACGTGCGGCCGGGAGCATGCGCACACGGGCGCGCAGCGCGTTGTACGCCCAGCGTGGCGAGGTGTATGTGAGGAACGGGAGCACGTAGATCTCGGTGTCCCAGAAGTAGTGCCCGCTGTATCCCGAGCCGGAGACGCCCTTGGCGGGGACTCCGGCGCCGTCGGCACGCGCCGAGGCCTGGGCGAGCTGGAACAGGCACCAGCGGGTGGCCTGCTGCAGGTCGTCGCGCCCGCCGATCTGCACGTCGCTGCGCTCCCAGAACGCGTCGAGCCATTCCCGCTGCCGACGGAACACGGTCTCGACGCCCTCGTCCGCCGCCCGGTCGAGCGAGCGACGGCAGCGGTCGACGAGCTCGCGCGGGGGCACGCCTCGCGACGTGTGGTAGCTGACGAGCTTGGTCACGGTGATCGGCACGCCGGCCTTCGCCTGCACACGGAACACGTTCTTGGCGATGTCCGGTTCCACCAGCGTGCGGGCGTTGTACTCGTTCTCGGTCTCGACGACGTGATCGGCGACCACGGCGACGGTCATGCCCGAATCGGCGACACGATAGGAGAGCGCGGATCGCAGCCCGTCCTGCCAGTGCTCGGCCGGCTCCAGCACGCGGTCGGCGATCTTCTCGGCCTTGCGGGGGTCGAACGCCGCGGCCTTCGTGCCGATCGGTGTGCCCGCGTAGACGCCCGCACCGTCCTGCCTGTTGAGCAGCTGGCAGCTGATGGTGACGGGCGCGTCGGCGTTCTCGACCACGACCTCGAGGCGCAGCACGGCGAGATGACGCTCCTCGAAGCTGACGATGCGCTCGTCCCGCATGCGCACGCGCTTGCCCGAGGGCGTCTCCCAGACCACGTGGCGCTCCAGCACGCCGGTGCGCAGGTCGAGTGTGCGCCGGTACTCGCGCACATCGGCGTCGTCCAGCGAGACCGGCTCATCGTCGACGTACACGCGCATGACCTTGGCATCCGGCGCGTTGACGATCGTCTGCCCGACCTCTGCGAAGCCGTAGGCCTGCTCGGCGTGACGGATCGGCCAGGTCTCGTGCAGGCCGTTGATGAACGTGCCGTGCTCCTGCGCGCCGCGACCCTCGATGTGGTTGCCGCGCAGGCCGAGATAGCCGTTGCCGACGGAGAACAGCGTCTCTCCGACGCCCTCCTCCGAGTAGTGAGTGTCGATCAGACGCCACGGGTCGACGGGGAAGCGGTCGCGGTCGATCATGCGGTCTCCGGGATGTCGGTGCGGGAAGAGGGAAGGAGGACGGCGAGGTCGTCGACCACGACGGTGGCGCCAGCCGCGCGCAAGGCGTCGGCACCCGTGCCACGGTCGACGCCGACCACGGTTGCGAAGCCGGCCGCGGCAGCGGAGGCGGCGCCGGACGTGGCGTCCTCCACGGCGACCGCACGGGCGGGGTCGATCCCGAGGGCGACGGCACCGGCGGCGAACATGTCGGCGGCGGGTTTGGAGGCGAGTCCGTCGCGTTCGGCCACGACGCCGTCGACGACGATCCGGAAGAAGGAGCGCAGGCCCGCGGCCCCCAGGACCTCTTCGGCGTTCTTGGAGCTCGACACCACGCCGAGCGGGACTCCGGCGGAATGCAGGCTCTCGACGAGTGCGAGCGAGCCGGGATACGGCGCGATCCCCTGGCCGCGCAGCGATGCGGCGAACGCGGCGTTCTTGCGGTTGCCGATACCGCACACGGTCTCGGCCGAGGGGTCGTCGTCGACGTCGCCCCACGGCAGTTCGACGTTGCGACTGTGCATCAGGCTCGCGACGCCGTCGTAGCGCTTCTTGCCGTCGACGTAGTCGTAGTAGTCGGCATCGGTGTACGGCGGAGTGATCCCCCATCGCGTGAACACATCGTCGAACACGGCCTTCCAGGCGCGCATGTGCACCTCGGCCGTCGGGGTGAGCACGCCGTCGAGGTCGAAGAGCACGCCGTCGGCGTGGAACAGGTCGGGCAGTGCTTCAGGCACAGAGCCTCCAGGAGAAGGGCGATCGTCGGGCCGGCACCTCTCCGTGCCACTGTGCAAGCGTAATGCGGTCGCGCACCGCGGGGTAACCCCTGCGGGAGGATCGGCGCAGCGATCAGAGCAGCTCCGCCGTCTGCCGCGCGATCTGCAGCTCCTCGTCGGTCGGCACGACGAGGACGGTCACCGGGGAGGCATCCGTGGAGATCCGGCGGATGCCGCGCTCTCGTGCCGCATTCCTGGCGGGGTCGATCTCCACACCGGCGAAGCCGAGCGTCGCCATCGCGCCGGCGCGTACCGGCGCGGCGTTCTCGCCCACGCCGGCGGTGAAGGAGATGACGTCCACTCCCCCCAGCTGTGCGATGTAGGCGCCGGCGTAGGCGCGCAGCCGGTGCACGTACACGTCGAACGCGAGCATCGCCGCGTCCTCCCCCGCCTTGACGCCCGCGAGGATGTCGCGCATGTCGCTGCGCCCGGCGAGACCGGCGAGCCCGCTGCGGGTGTTCAACAGAGAATCGAGGTCGTCGATCGACAGCCCGGCACGGCGCGACAGGTGCACGAGCGCGGCCGGATCGATGTCGCCCGAGCGCGTGCCCATGACGAGCCCCTCGAGAGGGGTGAGCCCCATCGAGGTCTCCACCGAGCGGCCGCCGTCGATCGCCGTCACCGAGGCCCCGTTGCCGAGGTGGAACACCAGCTGCCGGAGATCCCCGAGGTCACGACCGAGGAACGCGGCGGCGGACTCGCTGACGTACTGGTGACTCGTGCCGTGGAAGCCGTAGCGGCGCACCCGGTGCTCCGCGGCGAGCGCCGCATCGATCGCGTAGGTGTAGGCGGCGGGAGGGAGCGTCTGATGGAAGGCCGTGTCGAACACCGCGACGTGCGGAACGCCGTCGAACACGGCGCGCGCGGCGCGGATGCCGGCGAGGTTCGCGGGGTTGTGCAACGGTGCGAGCACCGCGAGCTCGTCGATCTGCCGCTCCACGTCGGCATCGATCAGCGTGGGGGCGTAGAAGCGGGCGCCGCCGTGGACCACACGGTGCCCGACAGCGACGGGGCGATGCTCGTCGAGAGAGGGGCCGTGCGTGACGAACTGCTCGCGCATCACCTCGAAGGCGGCGGCGTGATCGGCGATCGGCCTCTCACTGCGGTAGGTGGCGTCGAGCATGGTCGGCACGGCGTCGCCGTCGACCGCGGGGCGCACCGTGTGCGCGACCGGGCTGATCTCCTGACCGATGCGCTCGATCAGCCCGCTCGCGAGCAGATTCTCCTGCTCGATGTCGATCAGGCTGTACTTCAACGAGGAGGAGCCGCTGTTGATGACCAGGATGGCGCTCATGCCGCCTCTCCCGCCTGCTCGGCTCCCTGCGCCTGGATCGCCGTGATCGCAACCGTGTTGACGATGTCGTCGACGAGCGCACCGCGGGAGAGGTCGTTGATCGGCTTGTTGAGCCCCTGCAGCACCGGGCCGATCGCGACGGCGCCGGCTGAGCGCTGCACGGCCTTGTAGGTGTTGTTGCCGGTGTTCAGGTCGGGGAAGACGAACACGGTCGCCCGTCCGGCCACAGCGGAGCCGGGGAGCTTGGCCTTGGCCACCGCCGCATCCGCGGCGGCGTCGTACTGGATCGGCCCCTCGACCGGGAGCTCGGGCGCCCGTTCGCGCACGAGGGCGGTGGCGGCGCGCACCTTGTCGACGTCCGCACCGGATCCGGACTCCCCCGTCGAGTACGACAGCATCGCCACGCGCGGATCGATGCCGAACTGCCGGGCGGTCGTCGCGGAGGAGATCGCGATGTCGGCGAGCTGCTCGCTGGTCGGGTCGGGGATCACGGCGCAGTCGCCGTAGACGAGCACGCGGTCGGCGAGCGCCATCAGGAACACGCTGGAGACCACGTTCACTCCCGGCTTGGTCTTGATGATCTCGAACGACGGGCGGATCGTGTGAGCGGTGGTGTGCGCGGCGCCCGACACCATGCCGTCGGCGAGGCCGAGGTGCACCATCATCGTGCCGAAGTACGACACGTCGGTCACCGTGTCCGCCGCCTGGGCGAGCGTGATGCCCTTGTGGGCCCGTAGCCGGGCGTACTCCGCGGCGAAACGCTCGACCAGCTCGGGATCGGTCGGGCTGAGCACCTGGGCCGCCGTGATGTCGATGCCGAGTTCGACGGCGCGGGCGCGGATGGTTGCCTCGTCGCCGAGGATCGTCAGGTCGGCGACCTCTCTCGCGAGCAGCGTGGCCGCGGCGCGCAGGATGCGATCGTCGTCCCCCTCCGGCAGCACGATGCGGCGGCGGTCCCCGCGTGCGCGTTCGATGAGTCCGTACTGGAACATCAGCGGAGTCACCACGTGAGCCTCGGCGAGGCCGAGCTGCTCGGTGAGCTCGGCGATGTCGACATGCGCCTGGAAGAGGCCGAGCGCACGGTCATAGCGGCTGCGCGAATCGGCGGAGATGCGTCCGCGGGTGCTCATCACGCGCACCGCCGTGTCATAGGTGCCGAGATCCGTCGTGATGATCGGCACCGACGAGGCGAAGCCGTCGAGCAGTCGCACGATCGGCTCCGGCAGTGGGAACGGCCCGTTCAGGATGATGCCGGCGATGCGGGGGAAGGTGCCGGACGAATCGGCGAGCAGCGCAGCCAGCAGTACCTCGGTGCGGTCGGCGGGGATCACCACGACCGCCTCCTCGGTCAGTCGGGGCAGCACGTTCACCATCGACATGCCCGCGACGACGATCGTCAGCGCCTCCCTCGTGAGACGATCGTCGTCGCCCTTGAGCAGCGTGCCGTCGACGGCCGCGAGGATGCCACGGATCGACGGCGCGACGAGAGCACGGTCCTCGGGGATCGCCCATACCGGCGTGCTCTCCGCGGGGAGCGCGGCATGCACCGCCTCGATGATGGCGTCGAGCGCCTCCGGGTCGGCGCGGTTGACCGCGACGGCGAACAGCTCCGCCCGCTCCTCCGTCAACTCGGACAGGGCGAGCGCCGCGATCTGCGCGATCGCGGCGGCCGACCGCGCCGTGGTGGTCCCCAACTGCTCGGCCTGGCGCTGCTGGTCGCGACCGCTGAGAACGAGGAGCACCGGGGCTCCGAGGTTGGCGGCGATCCTGGCGTTGAAACCGAGCTCCGCAGGGCTGGCCACATCGGTGTAGTCGCTGCCGATGACGACGACGGCATCGCACTGGGCCTCGACCGCCTTGAACCGCGCGACGATGGTCGACAGGGCGCCCTCCGGGTCGGCCCTCACATCGTCGTAGGTGACGCCGATGCAGTCCTCGTAGTCGAGGTTCACCCCGTCGTGCGCGAGCATCAGTTCGAGGATCTCGTCGCGCGCGGTGACCGAGCGGGCGATCGGACGGAACACGCCCACCCGCGGCGAGACGCGCATCAGAGCGTCGAGCGCCCCGAGGGCGATCGTCGACTTTCCGGTATGGCCTTCGGCCGAGGTGATGTAGATGCTCTGCGCCACGACTTCAGCTTAGGCGCGGCATCCATGAACGCACCGAGCGTCTCACCGGGTCAAATGCCGCGACGTCACTCGCACGGTCCGGACATCGCATCGACGACCGCCGTGGCATCCGCCTGGAACCGCGAGTAGTAGTCGCGGTCGGTGTTGATCTGCACCCGGTGGATCGCGTGGGAGGGCTCCATCGTCTGCCAGTCCGGGAGCCGTCCGAGGCGATCGAAGAACAGCGTCGTCGCGGTCGCCGGATCCATCCGCTGCTCCACGCTTCCCCACCACTCCTGCTGCTGGAAGAGTCCGATGCTGGTCGTCCGGGTTCCATCGGGGTTGGTGAATCCGCGCGTCTCCCAGTCGCCGTAGTCGATGTTGCGCAGGCTGCTCTCCCCCATCGCCGTCATCACCCCGAGGATCTGCCCCTCACGCGCGTAGCCGAGAACCGCGGCGGTGCGGATGATGGTGGCCGCGTTCTCGAGCTGCTCACCACTCCATCCCTCGATGCCCTCCGCAGGAAACGTCTGCGGGCGGTCGATGCAGATCGGCGCGGGATCGCGCGCGAGCCCGAGGGGGATGAGCACGAACAGACCGACGGCGACGACGACGGCGCCCCCGGAGATCAGGATGCGCTGCAGGATCTTCCGCCGGCGCAGACGATTCGCCGCCTGCCGTCGCGCGCCGGGACCGCGGCGTTTCCTGGTCTTCTTGGTGTTCGTCGTGCTCTTCGTGCGCGTGCCTCTGGTTGCCGGCTTCTTCGTCGCCGGCCTGCGTCCGGCCCGCGATGCCGGTGCGGCGTTCATGGCGCGAGGGCTCCGCCGGTTCGCGGCCTGCGGCCGGCGAGGGCGGCGATGCCACCTCCGATGGCCCCGAACAGATGCCCCTGCCAGGAGATGCCGTCGGCCACACCGAAGACGCCGGCCAGCATCGAGCCGCCGTACAGCGCGATCACGACGATCGCGATCACGGCGTACAGGATGCGGTGCGCCACACGGCCGGGGGCGAACACCCGCATCACGACGTACCCGAAGTAGCCGAAGACCAGCCCGGACGCCCCGACCGTCAGAGTGCCGGAAGCGTTGAACACCCAGGTGCCGATGCCCCCGACGACGGCGACGATCGCGGTGACGGTCCAGAACCGTCGCGTGCCCTCGACCGCGACGAGACAGCCGAGCACCAGGAACGGGACGGAGTTCGCGATGAGATGCTGCCAGTTCGCGTGCAGGAGCGGCCCGAGCACGATGCCGCCGAGTCCGGAGACGTCCCAGGACCGCAGCCCGAATCCGGTGAACGAGCCGGGGAGGATCGCGTCGGCGAACTGCACGACCCACATCGCGACGAGCAGCAGCACCGGCGAGGCGAATCGGCCGAGCGGATGCTGCGTCTGCGGCGGCGGGGTGACGGTCACCGGACGATTGTCGCAGGTGCAGCCACGAGAGGGCTGTGCGCCCGGGGCGAGAAGCCCGCACACGAACGAGACGCCCGCACAAAGAAAATGACTCTCCGCGCACCCAGCAGAGCCCGGTTACCCTTGCTGCGTTTCCGCCCTGGGGGAATTGGCCTGGATGCCGCCACGCGGAGAGCCGTCAACCATCCTAACCCGACCGGCGCGATGGTCCGAACCGCGCACGTCTCCACGAGCATCCTCAGGGGAACCTGCCAGAGCGGCGCACCCCGTGCAGGGTTACGATCGAGTCACGCGCACCGCAGCGCCGACGTGAGAGGGAACGCATGCCAGAGAACGCCCCCCTGACCCCGGTATCGATGGATGCCGAGAGGTTCGCCGCACAGACGTCTGCGATCCTCGGCTCGATCGGCCAGGTCATCGACGGCAAGCCGGACGCGGTGCGCAGCGCTCTCGTATGCCTCCTCGCCGAGGGGCACCTGCTGATCGAAGACGTTCCAGGGGTCGGCAAGACCATGCTCGCCAGGGCCCTCGCCGCGAGCGTGGATGCGACGGTGCGCCGCATCCAGTTCACGCCCGATCTGCTGCCCGGCGACGTCACGGGGGTGTCCGTCTACAACCCCGTGGATCGCGAATTCGAATTCAAGCGCGGCGCGGTGTTCGCGCACATCGTGATCGCCGACGAGATCAACCGCTCCTCCCCCAAGACGCAGTCCGCTCTGCTGGAGGCGATGGAGGAGGGGCAGGTCACCGTCGACGGCTCCACGCACCTGCTGCCCCAGCCGTTCCTGGTCGTCGCGACCCAGAACCCGCTGGAGATGGAAGGGACCTACGCCCTGCCCGAAGCGCAGCGCGATCGGTTCATGATGCGGATCTCGATGGGGTATCCGGATGCCGCCGCCGAGGCTCTCATGCTGCGCCAGCGTGATGTCGTCAGCCCCCTCGCGGCCGTGTCGCCCGTCGCCGACGCGGCGTCCATCGCCCACCTCATCGCCTGGGCGCGCTCGGTGCACGTGGCCCCCGCGCTCGAGGAGTACGCTGTCGCGCTCGCCCAAGCCACCCGCTCCGACCCGAACCTGCATCTCGGTGCGAGCCCTCGGGCCACCCTGCAGCTGGTCAGGGCCGCGAAGGTGTGGGCTGCTCTCGACGGACGCGATTACGTGATCCCCGACGACATCACCGCGCTGCTCATCCCTGTGCTGGCGCACCGCCTGCTCCCGGCCAGGGGCGCACATCGCGCCGGCGCGCAGCCGGTCGAGGCCGCCCTCACCCAGATCGTCGAGCGGGTGCGTGTCCCCGTCGCGACGCGTTCCTGACAGACCTCATCATGCGAAGACGTCGATCCCTCACCGGCCGCGGTGCCGGAGCGCTCGTCGCCGCGCTCGGCTGCATGATCGCCGCGAACCTCCTCGGCACGCGCGTCCTGCTCTACATCGGCGTGCTGCTCGCGGCCGTCACGCTCTTCTCCCTCATCGCGGTGCGATTGCCACGACGATCCGGAACGGTCACCCGCCAGATCTCGACCGATCTGCTGACCGTGTCCGAGACGTCACGAGTGACGGTGCGGTTCTCGCTGCGAGCGATCCGGGTGCCGCGGGGGCTCTGGCACGATGTGCTCCCCGACGCGGTCTCCGGAGACTCCGGCGGTGAGTATCCCCCCGAGACCGGCCAGCTGACGTACCTCATCACCGGTGTTCGACGCGGCGTCTGGCCCCTCGGGCCGCTGATGCTGCGCACAGTCGACCCGTTCGGTCTGGCGCAGCGCGAGCAGGCATTCGGCGAGACGAGGAGCGTGACGGTCGTTCCCGAGGTGTTCGCGCTCGCCCCGCTGGCCGTGCGTGTCGGTGCCGCCGGCGGCACCGCGCACACCTCCTCCACCCGGCTCGGGCAGGGAAGCGACAACCTCTCGCCCCGCGGATACATCCCGGGCGACTCGATGCGCCGTATCCACTGGCGGGCGACCGCGCATCGCGGTCAGTTGATGGTGCGTCAGGAAGAGGAGGAGTCCAGCCCCGACGCAGTGGTCGTGCTCGACCGCAGCGGGCGCCGCTGGGACGCACCGGGCACCGACGAGGATCCCGCCTTCGAAGCAGCGGTCTCCCTGTGCGCCTCCGCGGCCGTGCACCTCGCATCGGAGGGGTACAGCGTCGACGTTCTCGACAGCGCAGGAACGCTGCTCGGCGCGCTTCGCGGGCATGAAGACGATCGCGACGGTCTGCTCGCTGCGCTCGCGACGGTCACCCCGCGCGGAGAGAGCCGTGACCTGATGGCGCTCGTCGGCGGCACCCCGCCCGGTCCGCTCGTCTACATCACGGGCCGCCTCGACGAGGAGGATGCGGCCCTGCTGCGTTCAGCAGGTGCCGCTGCACCGATGCTGTTCAGCACAGAGCTGCTCCCCGGCGCCACCGAGGCCTCCGTCCGCCATGGATGGACGGTGGCCCCACTCGGGGACGACATCCCCGCGGCGTGGGAAGACGCCGTCTCGGCCCGGATCGGGGTCGGCGATGTTCCGCGCTGAGCAGGCCCCGCCGGCGCCGACCGTCGCCACGCGCAGGCCGGCCTTCTGGCACCGCGACCACGAGGAGCCGGCCGGCATCGTCGGCCCCGGCGCACTCGCGGCGATGGCGGCGCTCACGGCGATGTGGCCGTTCACCTCGGTGATCGGCCCCGGGGCGTGGTCCTTCACCGTGATCGCCGTGATCGTCGCCGTGGCGGGCACCGGGATGCTGACGCGACACCTGCTGCGGCGACGAGCGGCGTGGGCGCAGGACATCGTCACCTTCGCCGTGCAGATCGTGGTCGCCATCGCCGTCGTGACGCTGCTCGTGGCCGGCGACACCGCCATCTTCGGGATCGTCCCGACATCGGCGACGCTGACGCTGTTCGGCGTGCTCGGGGCCTCCGCCGTCGAGGCCGTGGTGTTCGGATCCGCGCCGTTGGATCCCTCCCCCGGCCTCGCTGCGGTGATGGGCATCGGCTTCGCGGTCGTCGCGATCCTCCTCGACCATCTCGTCGCGCATCGTTCGGCCGTGCTGGCCGTCCTCTTGACCGGCGTCATCGGCGCCGTGCCGATGATCGTCACGCTCGGCGACACGAACGTGGCCTGGTTCCTGCTCTTCGGCGTGGTCGCCCTGCTCCTCCTCCGCTACACCGCACGCTGGCATCCGGAATCCCCGCGCCGCTCGTCGACGTCGTTGGCCGTCGCGCTCGGAGCCGCCGCGCTGGCGACGACAGTGGCCATCGCGCCGATGCTGCCCGTCACCGCGAGCCTCGCCGGCAACGGGGTCGGCGTCACGGTCGACGCCTCGCTGCGTCTCGGAGACGACCTGCGCCAGCCCAATCCGGTCGAAGTCCTCACCGTTGCCGCGAAAGGCGACACTGCACCGTACCTGCGTCTGACCACGCTCTCGCGCTTCGACGGCCGCGTCTGGCAGCCGGACGACGGCGACCTGCAGGCGCAGAACGACGGATTCGGTCCCCCGGAATGGGGCGAGGACATCGCGACGGAAGAACAGAACACCTCCATCCGCGTGCTGCGGATGTCGAGTTCCTGGCTCCCTGTGCCCTATCCCGCCACCGCCGTGCAGGGACTCAGCAATGCCTGGAGGATCGCCCCCGAGAATCGCACGCTGTACTCCCGTGGCGCGGACGCCGTCGGGAACGACTACACGGTCACGTCGTCGAGATTGATCCCCACCCTCGAGCAGATCCGCGCGATCGATGCCGCCGCCCCCGTCGTCGATCCCGATGCCGAACCGGTCGAGCTCCCCGGGATCATCGGTGAGCTCGCGGACGACGTGACAGCGGCGGCGAGCACCGACTACGACCGGCTCATCGCGCTGCAGAACTGGTTCCGCTCGCAGTTCGCCTACTCGCTGGAGACCCCGGTGGAGGAAGGCTTCGACGGCACCGGGGCGGAAGCCGTCGCGGAGTTCCTCGAGGCGCGGTCGGGATACTGCGTCCATTTCGCGGGGGCGTTCGCGTTGATGGCGGAGAGCCTGGGCATGCAGGTGCGCATCGTCGTCGGATACCTTCCCGGTTCGCTGACCGACGAGAAGCGCGGCAGCGAGTCGGTGTTCTCCGTGACCAGCGACCGGCTGCACTCCTGGCCGGAGGTGCTGTTCCCCGGTATCGGATGGGTTCCGTTCGAGCCCACCGCGTCGCTGGGTGTGCCCACCGCCTTCCGCCCCGGAGCGACGCAGGGCGGAGGTTCCGGAAGCCCGTCCGCCCCGGCCCCGACCACGGCACCGCAGGCCGAGCAGACCTCGGGTCCCGAGATCGACCGCAACGATGCCGGCGGCGACGCGGCCAGCGGCGACGATCTGCGCCGCCTCGACCCGACGCCGGTGGTCTTCACAGCCGTCGGCATCGTCGTGCTGCTCCTGCTTCCCGCACTGATCCGGCTCGTGGAACGCCGAGCGCGGCTGAACAGGGCACGTCGAGGAGATTCCGCTGCGGCATGGGCGGAACTCCGAGACACCCTGATCGACCTGCAGATCCCGGTGTCCGACGCCGACACGCCACGCACGCGCGCGGCAGGACTGGTGCGCGAGCACGATGTCGGCGTCGAGGCGATGGGACGTCTGACGGATGCGGTCGAACGTGCGAACTACGCCCGCTCCGTCGATGCATCCGACGATCTCGCCGAGCCGTTGGGCGACGTTCTCACGAGCCTGCGGCAGAGCGCCGATCGGGCCACCAGGGTGCGGGCCGTGCTGATCCCGCGTTCCCTGTACGCCCCGAGAGCCGCCGAGCCCGGTGTGACGATCTGACCCGTCAGGCAGCGTGAGAGGTGCAGGGCACAGCGCCGCACTCCTCGCACACCACGAACTGCGATCGGCACGAGAGATCGGGGCAGTTCGCGGTGCGCTTGGTCGCTGCCCCGCATCCGACGCATTCTCCGATGACCGCGGCATGGTCGGAGAAGTCCACGGAGCCCCGGCCGTCGAAGACGTAGAGCGATCCGTCCCACAGGCCGTCGTCGCCGTACTTCTCGCCGTATCGGACGATGCCGCCCTCGAGCTGGTAGACCTCACCGAACCCGCGGGCGGTCATCAGACTCGACAGCACCTCGCAGCGGATGCCGCCGGTGCAGTACGTGACCACGGGCTTGCCCTTGAGGTCGTCGTAGACGCCCGAATCGAGAAGCTCGACGAAATCCCTGGTCGTCTCGGTGTCGGGGACGACCGCGCCACGGAAGCGTCCGATCTGCGCTTCGAGCGCGTTCCGACCGTCGAAGAACACCACATCGTCGCCGCGTTCGTCGATCAGACCGTGCAGTTCTTCGGGCGTCAGACGCGTGCCGCCGCCGACGACGCCGTTCTCGTCGACGCGGAGCTCACCCGGCGCGCCGAACGACACGATCTCGTCGCGCACCTTGACGCTGAGTTTGGGGAAGTCGAGGCTGCGTCCCTCGGCGTCCACACCGGTCCCCTCGCTCCATTTGATGTCGGCGTCGGCGAACGGACGGTACGAGCGGAACGAGCGCAGCCATTTCTTCAGCGCGCCGATGTCGCCGCCGAGGGTGCCGTTGATGCCGTCCTTCGAGATGAGCAGACGTCCGCGCAGTCCGAGCGCCTCACCGAGGTCTCGCTGCCAGACGCGGATGGCATCGGGGTCGGCGAGAGGAGTGAAGGCGTAGAAGAGGACGATCTTGGGTGTTGCCACCTAGGGATCCTACGTCGTCTCCGCGCCGACATCACGCTTCATGAAAGCCGCTCCCCCGGCGAGGAGCGCGGCGAGCACCCAGCCTGCGGTCGCCCAGAGCGCCAGGGAGCTCTCGAGAAGATCGTTCGGCGGGATGCCCATGGCTGACACGTCGAATCCGAGGGCTCGGAGCATCACGAGGGGCGGGAGATAGCCGGCGCCGGAGCTCCAGAACATCGTGAGGAGCAGCGCCCCGCTCATCGACATCGACACCACGAAGAGAGCGACGAGATGAACCTGTACGACGACTCCCAGCCCCATCCCCCAGAGCCCGGCGACCGCCCCGAGGGCGAGAGTCGATGCCACAGTCGCTCCATCGAGGGTCGCTCCATCGAGGGTCGCACCGCCCCGGGACACGTTCAGCGCGATCTGCCCGACGACGACGACGGTGAGCGCCACGATCGCCCCTCCCAGAGCGGCCGTCGGCATCCTGGCGACGAAGATCGTCCACCGGGGCAGCATCATCAGACGTTGCGCGATGACACCGTCCCGGCGGTCGATCGTGTATCGGAAGGAGCCGTAGACCGCCGCGAGGACCGCTCCGTACGTCGCGAGCACGACGGTGAAGGACTCGGCGAACGCGGATCGGACGCCCGCCGGGGCCTCCGCGAGGTCGGGCGGAATACTCGTCGCCACGGCGAGCGACATCAGCAGCGCCGCTGCCAGCATCCCGAGGAGGACCACGTCACCGGCGAAGCTGCGCGCCTGCGCGCGAAGCGCCCGGCCGATCACGCGGCTCCCCGACGTCCCCTGAACCAGGCGATCACGACGAGAGCTGCGGCCCAGACGAGCCCGACACCGAGTGCGGGCGCGAACTCGAGCAGTCGCCCCTGGTAGCCGGGAACACCCAGCGCGGCGAGTGCCAATCCGGGCGAGAACTTCGCCACCTCCGGCGCCGTGCGCACGAGTGCGAGCTCCACGACCATCGGAAAGATGAGGACGATACCTGCCGTCAGGTAGTAGTTGCGGGTGATCCAGCCGACAGACACTCCGATCAGTGCACCGAGGACCGTGCCGGCCAGCGCGCCGGCATACAGCTGCCACGACTCCGGTGTGAGAGCGAGCGCCAGTCCGTTCCGGATCAGGATCACGGAGATGCCCCCTGTCCAGAGGACGAAGATGCACACCGACAGCGCGACGGCGGCCAACACCGCCGCGACGAGCTTTCCCCCGAAGGCGCGACGGAAGCCGACCCCGGTGAGCGTTCTGTCCATCGAGCCGTAGTAGTACTCCCGCGTGACGGAGTACGCACCGACGAACGCCGCGGAGACGACCGACCACGCGAGCGGCTCCAGCAGGCGCGCGGTGGCCGTGCCGGGATCGACACCGGCGAACTCGAAGCGGGAACCGTCGGAGACGAGCACGAATACCGGCATGAGCAGGGCCACGAGATAGACCGGCAGGACGGAGAGTCCGCTCAGTGCACGCAGCGCTTCGCTGCGGATCGCGTTCCTCATGCTGCCGCTTTTCCCACGAGATCGAAGTACTGGCTCTCGAGGGAGTCGCCGTCGTCCGTGACGAGGTCGTGCAACCGCCCCGCGAAGAGTGCACGGCGCTTGATCACGACGACCTCGTCCACGAATTGCTCGAGTTCCGCCAGCTGATGGCTGGCGACCAGCACGGTGCCGCCGCGTTCGGCGAAGCTCCGCAGGAACCGGCGAAGCCACCGGATGCCGTCGGGGTCGAGCCCGTTCGCCGGCTCGTCCAGGATGAGCGTCCGGGGTGAACCCACAAGAGCGGTCGCCAACCCGAGCCTCTGTGCCATCCCCGTCGAGAACGTCTTCACGCGACGGTCGGCATCCGCTGCGAGCCCCACCTCCTGGAGCACCTCGTCGACACGGCCCCGGGGTGCGCCGGCCGCGAGGCGGGAGATCTCCAGGTGCCTTCTCGCTGTGATGCCCAGCTCGAAGCCGAACCCGTCCATATGAACGCCCACGTGCGATGCAGGGTTGTCGAGCGCGGAGAACGGCGCACCGTCGATGACGCTGTCGCCACCGGTCGGAGTGATCAACCCCACCAGTGCCCGCAGCGTCGTCGACTTTCCCGCCCCGTTCGGGCCGAGGAGTCCGACGACCGTCCCCCGCGGCACGTCGAACGACAGTTCCTCGACGGCCGTTCGGCGCCCGTACCTCTTCGTGAGTCCTCGGACTTCAATCGCGTGGTCGCTCATTCTCTTCCTCTTCTTCTCTCTCACCCTGAAGCGCTGTCAGCGGCAGCATCACGCCTCTCGCCCAGAGCGCCTGCCACAGGTCCGTCTCACCGAGCTCGACCCGCGCCTGCCCCGTCGGGGGCAGGCCGTCGCTCTTCCCGGCGACGAGCACCTCGGCGACGACCACCGCAGGGATCGCCACCCCATCCGCCGTCACGGGAAACAGCGCGTCGAGTGGCACCGTCGTCGGCGTCGGAGGCAGCGGCCTGGCTGTGCCCTCTCCCACCGGCACGTTCGCGACGATGCCACTGCTCATCAACACGACCGGGGCGCCCGCCGGCACCTCCGCCTCGGTGTCGGCGCCTGCGCCTGCGCCTGCTCCTGCTCCTGCTCCTGCGCGAAGGAGCATCACCCGGCCCCCGTCTACGGAGAAGCCGAGCGTGTCGGTGACGGGTACGCGGATGAGGGCTCCGGCGGTCACGATGCTCGCGACCACCACCGCCCCGACGCACACGAACCGGAGCCGGGAGACACCCGAGCGGAGGACTCGCCGCAGGGCTTTCGCCAGCAGAGCCACACCGACGAGGACGACGACGGCTTCCAACGCGACCACCAGCAGGCCGAGGACCGGTCCTCCTCCGGCGAGCGCTTGAGCGGTGCGTGCGACGGCGAACACGACCATCACGACCGGGGCGGCAAGACTGGCGAGGCCGAACGGAACGCTCCACGCGGTGTCCAGGGCTCTGCCGATCCGCCGACCGCCGAACAGGAATCGGGTGAGGAAGTTCGAGGCGTCGCGGATGGCGCGTCCCCGGAGGTTCGGCTCGTCGAGCGCGCTCATGAGTGCGATGTACCCGTCGAACCGCACGAACGGGATCAGGTTGACGATGACGACGGCGATGCAGGAGAGAGCGAGCAGCAGCATCGCCCTGTCGGTCTCCGGCTGCGGAAGCGCGAGAGCGGCGATGAGCGCGACGGCGGCGATGACCGCATGCACTGCGGGGCCGGCCAACGCGATCGCCACGCGTTGCGATCTCTTCGGGAGGCGCCAGCCGTCGGTCACGTCCACGAAGAACGCGGGGGTGAGGTAGAAGAGCATGAAGCCGGCACGACGGGGGCTCCCGCCGAAGCGGGCGAGGGTGAGTCCATGGGCGGCCTCATGGAGCAGCGTCGCGAGCGAGAGCACCGCGATCAGGATCAGCAGGCCGGTCAAGGGCATCGGCGTGGTCAGGACGCTCAGCAGGTCCCGCGCCTGAACGATGGCGGCCACGAGCCCTCCGCCGAGCAGCACCACCACCGATGCCAGGACCACCCGAGCCGGCAGCCGGACGATCACATGGTCCACGCGCCGGAAGAGGGCGGGAGCACGGAGCGTCGCGATCTGCAGGGTGAATGGCGGGCGGTAGGTCAGCCGCCCGGGCGGGAGGATCGCGTCGCCTCTCAGGAGTCCACTGGCGCGGAAGCGCTCGGCGAGGTCGAGGAAGTCCTCCAGCGATTCGGATGCGGCGAAGCGCAGGTGCAGGTCGCGGAGCGCGGTCTCGCCGTTCATCGCCGAGAGCAGGTCGGCGACCGACCGGGACACCCTCGACGACGGCACTCCGTGGATCGTCGCTATCCATGCCCTGTCGTCGGCCCCTTCCTCGAAAGCGACACCGGAGGCGAGGCTCGGGCATGCATCGGCAGAGAGCCGAACCCTCGCGCGGGAGCCGCGTCGACGCGGGGAGTCAGCCGGTGGCATCGTCGTCCACCGTTCCCGAGGATCCCGCCCACGACGTCGTGAGCAGGAGGATCTCCACCCCGTGGTCGGTGCGGACGGGCGACACGGCAGGTGCCGCGAAGCCCGCGTCGACGAGCTCCCCGGCGAGGACGTCATGGCCGAGCACCTGTAGGCGGCTCGTGAGCACCGTCGCTTCGAGGCCGGCCGCGATGTCGGCGACGCGCACCCAGTTGACCACTCGCGCCGCTCCGCCGTCTTCCATCTGCTGCGCGAAGAGGTAGGTCTCTTCGCCCTGCGGACCGGGGACGCCGATCTCCTGCGTTCTCGACACCGCCAGGCTCTGCGCCGCCGCGCCTCCCGCGACGGTGAAGGCGAACACGCCTCCGGTGGCGAGGTGACGACGCACACTTCCGTACAGGAGCGAGCGGCCCACACGATCGAGCAACGTGATGGATGTGGCACCGATGATCACGAGACCGTATCGCCGCCCCAGGGAGAAGTCGCGCATGTCCGCCACGACGCACTCCACCGTCGATCGCGCAGGAAGCGCTCGACGCAGGTGGGAGAGCATGTCGTCGGAGAGATCGATCGCGGTGACCTCTCTTCCCGTTCTCACCAGCGGAACCGTCAACCTCCCGCCGCCCGCGGCGATGTCGAGGATGGGGTCGTCGGTCTTCCTCGCGAGCGCCAGCACCTCTCGAATCTCTGCACGGTCGGTACCGACCAATCGCTCATAGAAGTCGGTGCCCTCCCCGGAGTACAGATCCAGCTCCCGGGGAACCGCGCCCGCGGTCTCGAGCCGCGCCGATACTGCTTCGGTGATCAAACCGGACATTCACACATCGCCTCTCAACGGGAGCGGTGGGGTGCGGACGGGCATGCTCCACCCGCACCCCGGGGATTAGGTTGCGATCGCTGCCGCGCCGCCGATGATGGCAATGATGTAGCTGGCGTGCTCCCACCATTCCAACGGTGCGTCGATCTGTTCGAGTTCCGTGAACTCCAGAGACGTCATCTGCAATCTGCACCTCCTTCTCGAGCTGTCGGTCGCCGCCCTATGTCAGGGCGAGAATTCCGATGATGACTCCCACGGCGAATCCTCGGATGTAGTCGTCGGTGTCGTTCAGGGCTTCCATGGCCTCGAGTTCCGTGAACTCGAGCGTCGGCGTTGTGGTGTGCATCTTCACCTCCCTTCCGTGTCGCTGCGCGTGCCAGGGATCAGGTCGCCGCGGCTGCGCCGATCCCGATGAGGACCAACGCCCCTATCGCGCCCTGATAGAAGCTCTCCCAACTGGGGGCCTCCATCGTTTCCAGCTCCTGGAACCGGATACTGCTCTCGACTTTCTCGCCCATCTAATTCACCTCCTTCGCAACAGACATCGGAGGTCGGCGATCAGGGCCGACCAGCTCAGAACTCCACCGGGAATCGTGGAGCACGACACGGAAGTCGTCTGCGAGGAGGCCCGGCAGCATCGGGTGGCGTCTTCCCCACGCCCTCTCTGTGGCGACGGAGATGCGGTCGATGTCATCGGGGCTCGGTGTCGGAGCGCGCTCGATTCCCCACCGTTCGATCAGGGCCTCGATGCCCGTCGGCGGGTCCAGCGGTAATGCCATCCCGCCCACGACGTTCACCCAGAAGTCCTGGAGACTCTGCCGGTCTCCCCAGCGCATGTCTCCTGCGCAGATCCGCCGCCAGACCGCGCCGATGACCGCCGCCGTGGCGACGATCTTGCGGACCCCCAGCACGAAGGCGATCTCGTTCGCCGCATACCAGTGGCGCGCGCTGTAGGGGTCCGGCCCCCGCAGCGCCGCGCTGCGCTGGGTCGCCGCGCTGAGTCGAGCGAGACGCATCCTTCCCCCGCGCGAGTCCGGGTCACGGGTGGCGGAATCGAGGACGGCTCTCCCGAGCGCGACGGCGTCTCGGTTCTGCCGCGCGCTCCTCCGCGAGCTCGTCGAGGCGCCCGCTACCCGGAGGAAGGCTTCCAATGCTCCCTCCCGGACGGCGGCGTGCGTCAGCGAAGCCAGATTGCCCGGATCGATGATCGCGTGGCGAGGCCTCAGGGCAAGACCGACGATGAGCCGGTATCCGCTGTCGTTCTTGAGCACTCCGACGCTGTTGGTCTCCGACGAGGTGCCGAGCGTCGTCGGCACGGCGATGATGTCGACGGGTGGCAATGCGTGGGGAAGGAGAGTCAGCGCCGACCTCGACGCATGCCCGATGGCGAAGTCGAACACCCGCCCCCGAGCGAGAGCGAGCGCGGCGATCTTGCTGGCGTCGAGAACGGTTCCGCCGCCGACCGCGACGATGACGCTCGGCGATCGACGCACGATCTGTCGGGCCAGTTCGACGACTGCAGCGACGTCGACCGACGACGCATCGATCTGGATCGTCGTGGTCCGGCGCCCGGACGGGAGGACAACCGTAACCGCCGAATCCACGATCAGGAGGCTCTCTCGGCCGGCCGTGAGGTGCTTCGTCAACCGGCCGGTGGCCCCTTCCCCCTGCCACAGGGTGGGAAGTCGACCGAACTCCGCGGTCATCCCGGCACTCCTCGGGCCAGGCCTGCACGTATGGCCACGTCCACGGCGAGAAGCTCCTCCGCAGTGAATCCGTAGGCCGGGATCAACTCGATGGAGCTGGGGCCCGGTTGCACCAGGACGCCGTTGTCCGCGATCGCGGAGACGACGCGAAGGATGTCGGGCCCAGAGAGCGGGCTCTCGTCCGCGTGGCGGAGCCCGAGTCCCATGAAGCACCCGCGTCCGTTGATCTCCGCGACCACACCGTCCGCCTCCCACTCGGCCGCGAGGCGAAGCAGGTCGATGCCCAGTGCCTGAGCGGTCGACTCCACATCGATGCGGCGCAGTTCCTCGATCACGGCGAGGATCGCCGCCGCACAAGCCGGCGTCCCCGCCTGGGTCTCGCCATGTACGAACGTCCACCCGCCCCGCACGAACTCCGAGGCGACCCGTTCCCCCACCAGGAGCGCCGCCGCACCCATCGCCCCGTTGGTCAGCGCCTTCGAGAGGATGAGGATGTCCGGTGCCGCAGCCCACCTGTCGGTGGCGAACATCGTCCCGGTGCGGCCGAAGCCCGTCGCGACCTCATCGGCGACGATCAGGAAGCCGTACTCCTCGCGCAGTGCGAGCAGACGCTGGACGAACGCCTCAGACAGCGCGTAGGCACCGCTGCCCAGCACGGGTTCGACGACGACCGATGCCACGCGCGCCCCCTCCCGCTGCAGCAGCCGTTCGAGCTCCTCGCCGTCGTCGCTGTGGGATACATGCCGCACCGACCGGCGGTCGACGGCGTAGACGGATTGGAGGAGGTCGTCCCCACTCAGGGCGTGACTGCCGTATGCCGTGCCGTGATAGCTGCCTTTCAGGCCCACGATCAACGAGCGGGACGCGAGCCCCTTCTGCGCCCAGTACTGCCTGCCCAGCTTCATCGCCGCGTCGTTCGCCGCCCCTCCCGAGGTCGAGAAGATGACGCGGCGGTAGCGGACGGGGTCCGCGAGCTCGATCAGCGCTTCGGCCGCGCGCTGCGCGTACTCATGGGGCGCGCGGAACAGCGAGAGATAGGAGGCATCGTGATTCGCCCTGTTGACGGCCTCGACGACCGTCGGGTTGCCGAACCCGAGAGGGACGTTCCAGAGACCGCTCGTCGCGCAGAGACGTGTGGATCCGTCAGCGAACTCGATCCGGTTCCCGGCAGCGCCGACGGCGACGCGCTCCGGTGCGAAGGTCGAGTCCGCGGGGAGCATCGAGGTCCACAGCGCGTGCGGCGATGTCATCCTTCGGCCCCGTTCGTCCCGTCAGCGGATCCGGTACGCCGGCCCGTGTGGACGTTGAGAGCGGTGCGGGCTTGCAGGCACAGGTCACGCGCGTCCGGTGACGATGTGCCCCGCAGCCGGGCCACGCGCTCGGTGGCGATCTCGATCGTGCTCGACGTCTGTATCACCGCGATGACCCGGGCCGTCGATGGCGTGAGCAGCTGGCGGCGCAGGGTCCCGGTGTCTGCGAGCATGAAACCGGCGGCGGTCTCGAGCAGAAACGGATCCGCAGTCAACGGTTCGGCATCCGAGAGGTCGTCGTCGATCGGGAACCAGCCGAATCCCGAGACCCGGGCGGCGCCGTTCTCTGCGCGGAGCATCTTCATGAGGTCCGTCGCCTTGAGGTAGCGTCCGATCCACTCCCGGCTCGCGAGGTCGGCGGCGAACCCATCGCCCGCCGCGACCTCTCCCAGTGCCGCGGCCCGGGGCAGCGGGATGGCGAGAACGGACGGCAGGTCGTCGACGGTGCCGATGATCCGCCCCTGCACGCCGATGCCGACGCTGCCGTCCGCACCCACCCGCAGCGCCTTCGGAGTCTTCCTCTCCCTCGGGCAGTCCAGGGCGTCGCGGTCCGCGAGCAGCACCCGTGGGTCGATCAACGCCGAGGGGAAGACCCCGGTTCGGCGAGCGAGCTCGGCATCCTCGAGGAAGGCCTGCCCGCTGGATGCGTCGAAGAAGCGCACCACGGTGGGACCGACGATCTGGACGAACGCAGCAGCGACATAGTCCTGGAGTTCGACGCCGTGTTCGCCGAGGAACAGCTCGTCACCCGCTTCTCGCAGTGCGCCTCGGTAGCGCACCACGCTGCCGAGACCGTCGTACATCCCACTCTCCACCGGCAGGAGGACCACGTCGTCGCCGCGCGCCACCTTCGCGACATCGGCTGCCGGAGCCCCGCTCTCGAGGAGGAACACTCGCGAGTGTTCCTCCCCCTGCCCGGTGATCCATGCGCGGAGTGCCCGCGCTCCGCTGACTTCCCCTGTTTCCATCCGCTCACCGTCGTGCATCACAGTCCCGCCTGCCCGCCCGCGGCGGGATCGAGGCCGACCACCGCCAATCGGCATCGGACCTCCTGCACCAGGGAGGCGACGCTGCTCGTCCCCCTGCCGAGCTCGGCCGCCAGCAATCCGACCGCCGCGGACTCGTCCGCCGTCGCGATCAGGCATTCCGCCGCGCGTGCGCTGTCGATGCCGAGCCGGATCCCGCGCCGGCTCACGGGATCGATCAGCATCCACTCCTCGCCGTCGCCCGTCAGCAGGTACGGGACGCGTGGTGAGACGACTCCCGGAAGCGCGGCGAGTTCGTCGAGAGCCCGCACGAGGTGTCCGCCGAAGCCGGAGATGGCGGGGCGATTCGGAACTCCCTCCCATCGACGCAGCAGGTCGATCGCGCCGATGTACCGTGCGAACCACGGCCGGTCGTCGAGATCGGCCTCCAGCATCCCGCGGTCGACGACGCGCGCGAACGCCCGCCCTCGGCCGGCGCCTTCTCCTGCGCGGGCCTCGATGTCTGCCCGCCCGTCGCCCACCTCGCCGAGCAGGAGCCCGTCTGGCCCGTCCCTGTACTCGCCTTCCGCCGTGACGTGCACGCGGGGCAGGGCCTCTCCCTCGCGGCCGGAGCCGAGGAATGACGGCAGGGAGTCGAGCAGAACCGTGCTGCTCAGCAGCGGATCGATGAAGATCCCGGAGTCCTTCGCCGTATCGGCATCACTCAGGAACGCGGCCACGCCCGCGGCGTTGCACTGCCGGAAGAGAGTGGGCCCGACGATCGGAAGGAAGGGAGCCGCCACGTACTCGCGGAGTTCGAACGTCTGCCCGCCGTCGAACATGATCCGATCGCCGGGCTCGCGCAGAGCACCGTCGTAGGGGATCACCCGGGAGCCGCTGCTCATGACGACACCGCCCGCGGGAGCGAACACGATGTCGTCGAGGCGGGTCTGGCTCAGCACCGCACCGACGTGGTCACCCGCCTCGACGAAGAACACGGCGCCCGTGACGAGGTTCCGTCTTCCGCTGACGCACTGTTCGAAAGCCGTCGTGGTGCGGTGGCGGTCTCTCGCCGTCGTGATCGAGCTCGCGTCCATGCTCCCCCTCTGGACGCCGCACCCCCAGCGAATGCGATACGTCCTCATATGAGGCTATACAGGTGACGTGTGACGTGCAATATTTCACATCGGTGGACGTTCAGGTCGCGGACCCCAGAGGCCTGTCACGTCGTCGTCCTCGCATCGGATAGGATGGACAGGTTGTTCCCTGGTGACGTGTCCGAGCGGCCGAAGGAGCACGCTTGGAAAGCGTGTGTTGTGCAAGCAACCGCGGGTTCGAATCCCGCCGTCACCGCCAAAAGTGAAAGAGCCTCCGCGCCAGCGGGGGCTCTTTCACTTTTTATCGAGCACCGGGGATTCGGGGAGGAGCGAGCGCAGCGAGCACCGGAGTCCCGCCGTCACCGCCAAAAGTGAAAGAGCCTCCGCGTCAGCGGGGGCTCTTTCACTTCGCCCACGCGATCGTTCGGCGTTCAGTCGTCGAAGCGCACGCCGTAGATCTGTCCGCCGGGCTCGGCCGGGAGACGCGTCATCCCGAGCCGTTCGTAGAAGGCGGCGGCTCCGGTGTTGTTCGGATCGATGCCCAGGTGCAGCCCGCGCACTCCGCGTCGGGTCAGCTCGGCGAACAGCGTTTCGATGAGCTGGCGACCGAGCCCCTGACCCTGGGTCTCGGGAAGCAGGTCGATGTGCAGATGGGCCGGGTGATCCGCGACGTTCGGCTCGATGCCGGCGGCGCGGCTGTAGCCGTAGTCGATCATCCGATCCTCCCGCGTGACCACCTCCGCCGGCCGGGGGTGGCGACCCTCGAGCGTCGGCCACCACTCCTCGCGGAACCAGGTGTAGAAGGCATCGGTGTCGTCGGTCGCGACGATGTAGCCGATCGTGCGCTCGTCATCGCTCTCGACCACCCAGGCGAGGTCGGGATGACGCTCGGCATAGGGGACGGCGAAGAGGTCGCCCCACAGCGAGTCGTCGGAGAGGACGCCGGTCGCATCCGCCCCGGCGTCGGCCGTCTTCACGCAGATCTCATACAGTGCGGCACGATCGGTGGGGCGGTACGGACGGATGCGAGACACGACGACTCCTCTGGGGACGGGTCTTCTCAGCCTATCGGCGCCTCGACCGCCGACTTCTTCTGCTGCACCCACGGGAGCAACCAGGCGGCGAGCACCAGCACCACGCCGGCGCCGACCAGGGCGCCGCCGAGGGTGTCGCTGGCCCAGTGCACCGAGAGGAAGGTGCGCGAGAGCGCCATCGCGAGCACCCACGCCGCGCCGACGATCGCGACCCAGACGCGCGGGAACAGCACCCAGAGCACGAGGGCGATCGTCGCGGCGTTCGCCGTGTGCCCGGAGGGGAACGAGCCGTAGTCGCTCACCACGAGCATGTCGTCGGGCCGCGCCCGCCCGAAGAGCTGCTTGAGCAGTTGCACGCCGGCGGCACTGGCGGCGAAGCAGAGTGCCGCGAACAGCGCGCCACGCCAGCGCCGTGCGAGCACGAGCGCCAGGATCGCCAGCAGCGGCACCCCGAGGATCGCGACCCAGCCGCCGCCGATCCAGTTCAGAACGAGGGCGAAGTCGACCATCCAGTCCGCGCGGACCCCGGCGATCGTCTCGTTCCACCAGTGGTCGAATCCCGGAGTCTGCGGGTAGGCGAACACGACCACGGCGCCCAGGACCGTTGCGAGCGCGAGGAGGCCCACTCCCCACCACAGCAGCATGCGCCTGTTCATCGTCCTATTCTGTCGGACGACACCTGAAGACTCAGGGAGCGAGCATCCCGACGGTGCGCGGGCGCACGACGAACCACAGCGACAGGATGCCGATCGCGGCACAGCCGACCATGACGGACGCCATGGTGGTCGCGGTGATCCCGGCGTCGTGCGAGAGCCAGCCGACGACGGGCGAGATGAGCCCGGCGACGCCGAAGTTCGTCGCGCCGATGATGGATGCCGCGGTTCCCGCGGCCTTCCCGTGGCGGTCGAGCGCCAGCACCTGCACGTTCGGGAATGTGAAGCCACAAGCAGTCATGAAGACGAACAGCGGGATCACCGTGCCCCACAGGCCGAGGCCGAGCTGGTCGGTGACGATGATCGCGACGCCGGCGAGCAGCAACACTGCGGTCGAGTAGGCCATGACCCACTGCGGTCCGAAGCGTGCGGCCAAGCGGGAGGCGGTCTGCACGCCGACGACCACGCCGAGCGAGTTCACGGCGAAGAGCAGACCGTACTGCTGCGCGTCGAGCCCGTGGGTCACCTGGAACAGGAACGGCGATGCCGACAGGTACGAGAACAGACCGGAGAAGGTCATCCCGCCGATGACGAGCACGCCGAGGAACACCCGGTCCGAGAGCACGGAGCGATATCGCTGCAGCATGGTGGCGCCACCGTGACCCTGGCGCCGGGCGACGGGCAGCGTCTCCGGGATGAACAGGATCGTCGACAGCAGCATGACCACGCCGTAGGCCGCGAGCACGCCGAAGATCCCGCGCCACGGCATGAGCGTGAGCAGCCACGATCCGATAAGGGGCGCGATGACCGGTGCCACGCCCGAGACCAGAGCGAGGCGGGAGAGCATGACGACCAGTCGACGCCCGCCGAACAGGTCGCGCACGATCGCCATGGCCACCACGCCGCCGGCCGCGGCACCCACTCCCATCAGCACGCGGGCGACGCTGAGCAGCCCGAGGTCCGGTGCGAAGGCCGCCCCGACGCTCGCGAGCACGTGCAGCGCGGTGACGGCGATCAGCGGCACGCGACGACCGACCTTGTCACTGAGCGGTCCGACCACGAGCTGGCCGAGCGCGAACCCGATCATGGTTCCGGTCAGGGTCAGCTGAATCGCGGCGGCCGTGGTCTGGAAGTCCTGCTCCAGCACCGGGAACGCCGGGAGGTAGAGGTCGATCGTGAAGGGGCCGAGGGCGGTGAGCGCGCCGAGCAGGATGATGTACAGCGTGCGGCGGCCCAGGGAGATGGCATCGCCCGGGTGCAGCATGATCGGCGCGGTGGCAGGGTTCGCGCCGAGGGTGCGGATCGCGCCGGTCGCGGTGGGGATGCGGATGCTCCCCGTCGCGGTGCGCTCGGGCTGCGGGATCCGCGATTCGTCGGCGGCGGAATCCCCCGCCTTCACGACGGGGAGGGAATCAGTGCGGGGAGCGTCGGACACGACGTCCTTCCAGAGTTCAGGGGGTGCAAGGGTCGAATCGATTCGACCGGGGAAGCCCCCATGATACCGCCGCCACGGCCTCGTCCGCCCGCCCACGCGCAGAGCAGAGACGCACCCCCGCGGATGCGAAGGTGCGTCTCTCACGGCCCGGTGCGACGTCAGCGCGAGATGCGGTCGAGTCCCTGCTCGAGGTCGGCGATCAGGTCGCCCGCGTCTTCGATCCCGACGGAGAGGCGCACGATGTTCTCCGGGACCGCGAGCTCGGTGCCGCGCACGGAGGCGTGCGTCATGTCCGGCGGGTATCCGATGAGCGACTCGACGCCACCGAGCGACTCGGCGAGCTGGAACACCGAGGTGCTCTCGACGAAGGCCCGTGCCGCGTCGGCGCCGGCGGCGAGACCGAGCGACAGCATCCCGCCGAAACCGCTCATCTGCTTCGCGGCGATCTCGTGGCCGGGATGCGAGGCCAGTCCCGGGAAGTAGACCTGCGCGAACTCCGGCCGATCCTGCGCCCACTCGGCGATGGCCTGCGCGTTCTCGGAGTGCTGCCGCATCCGCAGCGCCAGGGTCTTGATGCCGCGGGTCGTCAGCCAGGCGTCCAGCGGGGCGGAGACCGCTCCGACCGCGAACTGCTGGAACTTGACCTGATCGAAGAACCGATCATCGCCGAACACGACCGCGCCGCCGAGCACATCCGAGTGCCCGCCCAGGTACTTGGTCGTGGAGTGCACCACCAGGTCGGCGCCGAGCGCGAGCGGCTGCTGCAGCGCCGGCGAGGCGAAGGTGTTGTCCACGACCACGATCAGGCCGGCCGCGTGCGCGATCTCGGCGATCAGAGCGATGTCGACGATCTTCAGGAGCGGATTGCTGGGCGTCTCCAGCCACACGATCTTCGTCTCGGGACGGATCACCGCGCGGAGCGCATCCACGTCGGAGAGCTCGACCGTCGTGGTCTCGATCCCCCACGGTGCGAGGACCCGGGTGAGCAGCCGGTAGGTGCCGCCGTACACGTCGTTGCCGAGCAGGATGTGGTCGCCGGGCTTGAGGATGCCACGCAGCAGCGCATCCTCCGCGGCGAGTCCCGACGCGAACGAGAGCGCGCTCGCGCCCCCTTCGAGGGCCGCGAGCTGGGTCTCGAGCGAGGACCGCGTGGGGTTGCCCGCACGGTTGTACTCGTAGCCCGCACGCAGGCCGCCGACGCTGTCCTGCACATGCGTCGAGGACTGGTAGATCGGCGGGATGATCGCTCCCGTGACGGGGTCGGGCGCTTGTCCTGCGTGGATGGCTCGGGTGGCGAAGGCGTGATCGGACATGCCTCTCAGCCTACGTCCGCCCCTGCGGGGAGGGCCTCCCGGTTACGCCCCGGGTCGGCCGACCTCCCGGCGCCCCTCAGCGCGACAGATACGCCAGCAGGTCCTGACGGGTGAGCACGGTGTGCGGCTTGCCGTCTTCGGTCACCAGCAGCGCGTCGGCATCGGCGAGCGCGGCCTTGGCCTGTGCGACGGAGGTGTGGATGCCGACGAGCGGGAGCCTCTCCCCCACGTGCGCGCCCACGGCATCGGTCGCGTTCGCCTCACCGCGGAACAGCAGGTCGAGCAGCCCCTTCTCATCGACCGTGCCGACCACCTCGCCCATCATGACCGGCGGTTCGGCGCTGAGCACGACCAGCTGCGAGACGTCGTACTCGGTCATCATGCCGATGGCCTCGAGCACGGTGTCGGTCGGGTGGGCGTGCACCAGGTCGGGGATGCCGGCGCCCTGCCGCGACGGACGAGCCGCGAGCACGTCGGCGACGGTCTCCCCGTCCTCCAGCTCGCTGAACCCGTAGGAGCGCATCCATCCGTCGTTGAAGATCTTGCCCAGGTAGCCGCGTCCGCCGTCGGGCAGCAGCACGACCATCACGGCGTCCGCCGGCAGGTCACGCGCGACGCGCAGCGCACCGACGACGGCCATGCCACTCGATCCCCCGACGAGGATGCCCTCCTCGCGGGCGAGGCGCCGGGTCATCGCGAACGCCTCCGCATCGCCGACAGCGACGATCTCGTGCGGCACCGTGGGATCGTATGCACCGGGCCAGATGTCCTCGCCCACGCCCTCGACGAGGTACGGACGGCCGGTGCCGCCGCTGTATACGCTGCCCTCGGGGTCGACGCCGACGATCCGTACTCGACCATCCGAGACCTCCCGCAGGTACCGCCCCGTCCCCGTGATCGTGCCACCCGTGCCCACGCCCGCCACGAAATGCGTGACCTCGCCGTCGGTGTCGCGCCAGATCTCGGGACCCGTGGTCTCGTAGTGACTGCGCGGACCGTTCGGGTTCTCGTACTGGTTCGGCTTGAACGCTCCAGGGATCTCGCGTGTCAACCGGTCGCTCACGCTGTAGTACGACTCCGGGCTGTCGGGGGCGACCGAAGTGGGGGTCACCACGACCTCCGCGCCGTAGGCACGGAGCACGTCGATCTTGTCTTCGCCGACCTTGTCCGGCAGCACGAACACGCACTTGTAGCCCCGCTGCTGGGCGACGAGCGCCAGGCCGACCCCGGTGTTGCCACTGGTGGGCTCGACGATCGTGCCGCCGGGTTTCAGCGCACCCGTCGCCTCGGCCGCGTCGATGATCCGCGCGGCGATGCGATCCTTCGAGGAACCGCCGGGGTTCAGGTACTCGAGCTTCACGAGCACCGTGCACGCGACGCCCTCGGTGACGTGCTGCAGCTTCACGAGGGGCGTGTCGCCGACGAGATCGACGATCGAGTCTGCGTACTTCATGCCTTCAGGGTAGACGCGCGGATGCCGCGGACGGGGATGTGTTTCGACGCCGATCGAACCGAGGGCCGAAAGTCTAAAATGTTACATTTGCCTGATGGCGGGAAAGATCCCAGCGGCGGGCTCACGAAGGAGCAGATCACCATGTTCTCGAAACAGCATCCATTCTGGGCGCGCGCGGCGGGTATCACGACCCTCGGTCTCGTGCTCGGCATCGCGCCGATGATCGCGGCAGATCGGCCCCCGAAAGTCGGAGCCGGGACAGGCACCGAAACCGGCACCGATGCCGGCTCCGGCCCCGAAACCGGCTACGGGCAAGAGGCACCGCTGATCGTGGCTCATCGGGCGGGGACCGCCGACTATCCGGAGAACACCAGGGAGGGCATCCGAGGTTCGCTGGAGGATGGCGCTGACGCGCTCTGGATCACCGTCCAGCTCTCTCGCGACGGCGTGCCCGTGCTGTACCGGCCCATCGGCCTCGACGAGAAGACGAACGGGACGGGGACCGTGGCGGAGAAGACCGTCGCAGAACTGACCGCGCTCAACGCCGGATGGAACTTCCGCCCTCGTGGATCGGAAGAGACGCCGTATCGCGACGACCCGGCCCTTCTCCCGACACTCCGACAGGCTCTGGCGGACATCCCCGCCGACCGCCTGGTGTTCCTCGATCTCAAGCAGGCGGATCCGGTTCCTCTGGCGGACGCGGTCGTCGCCGTTCTCCGCGATGCGGAGCGCACGGAGAACACCGTCATCTACTCCACGGATGCGGCCGCGACCGGTCGAGCCCGTGACGCCGGCGACGTCCAGGTCGCAGAAGACCGCGATGTCACCCGCAAGCGACTCCTCGACATCGCTCTCGCACACGAGTGCGAGCCGCCGCCCGCGGCCGGAACCTGGATGGCCTTCGAGGATCGCCGCAAGATCACCGTCAGTGAGACCTTCACCTCGGGTACCGCGAAGAGCGAGGTGGAAGTCACCCCCTGGGATCGCGAGGCCGTGCGGTGCATCGATCCCACCGACCGTGTGAATCTCATGGCGATCGGAGTCGCGGACGCCGAACGGTATCGAGACCTCGCCCGCGTCGGCGTCGATGCGGTCCTCGTGGACTCGCCCCGCGATGCCGTGAGCTGGAAGTACGGCCACTCCCGCTGACATCGACGACGCCGCGTCGACCTCCTCAGGTCGGCGCGGCGTCGTCGATGAAGCGGATCCGTACCGCTAGCCCTTCGTCGATCCCGCCAGCAGGCCGCGGACGAAGTAGCGCTGCAGTGCGAAGAAGACGATCAGCGGCACGATGATCGACACGAAGGCGCCCGCCGTGAGCAGGTACCAGTCGTTTCCTCTCGTGCCCGTGATCTCGGCCAACAGCTTCGTGATGGGCGCCGCGGCGCCGTCGGCGAACACCAGCGCCACGAGCAGATCGTTCCACACCCACAAGAACTGGAAGATCGCGACAGAAGCGATCGCCGGCATCGTGAGAGGCAGCACCACGCGGAAGAAGATCTGCCCACGGGACGCACCGTCGACGCGCGCGGCCTCGATGATCTCTCCGGGGATCTCCGACATGAAGTTGTGCAGCAGGTAGATCGCCAGGGGGAGAGCGAACATCGAGTGAGCGATCCACACCTGGGCGTAGCCCGAGGAGGCACCGAGCGGGGTCGTGACCTGCAGCCCGAAGAGGTTGATCCCTCGGGAGAACGAGCTCAGCAGTGGCACCAGCGCCATCTGGATCGGCACGATCTGCAGCGCGAACACGAAGATGAACAGCGCGTTGCGCCCCTTGAAGTCGATCCACGCGAACGCATAGGCCGCCATGGACGCGATCATCAGCGGCACGATGGTGGCGGGGATCGTGATCGCGATCGAGTTGACGAACGACTCCAGGATCGTGAGCTGCGTCGTGCCGGACTGGAGCACGTCGACGTAGTTCTCGAGCGTCACCTGCGGGTCGGCGAAGAAGGTCCACCAGCCGGTCGTCTGGATCTGGTCCCTCGGCCGGAACGACGAGATGAACAGCCCGAGCGTCGGAATCGTCCACAAAAACGCGATGACGATGGACGCCACCGACGCCCACGGACGGGACAGGCGCTTGCGGGTGCGACCGGCGGCGCCGTCGAACCCGCCGCCGGTGGTGATCGCGCGCGTGCTGACGGCGGCGTCTGACTTCACGGTGTCGGTCATCGGATCTCCCGCTGCTTCTTGATCTGGCGCGCGTTGTAGATGACGATCGGCAACACCAGGATGAACAGGATGACGGAGAGCGCGGCACTGCGTCCCGCCTCGAACTTCGAGAACTGCGTGTACATCTCGTTCGCGAGGGTCGACGTGCCGTAGTTGCCGGCGGTCATCGTGCGCACGATGTCGAACACCTTCAGCGAGGCGATCGAGATGGTCGTGAGCACCACGATGAGCGCCGGGCGGATCGCAGGGACCGTCACCGAGATGAACCGCTGCCACGCGTTCGCGCCGTCCAGCTCGGCCGCTTCCAGCAGCTCCGCCGGTACGCCCTTGATCGATGCGGACAGCACCACCATCGCGAAACCGGTCTGCACCCAGATCAGCACGACGATCAGGAACAGGTTGTTCCACGGCTCATTGAGCAGCCACTGCTGCGGCGTGCCACCGAACCACACGAGGAGCTGGTTGAGCAGACCGATCTGCTCGTACTGCGGGCCACGGTACTCGTAGATGAATCGCCAGATGATGCTCGCCCCGACGAAGGAGATGGCCATCGGCATGAAGACCAGCACCTTGTAGATCTTCTCGCCCCGGGTGCGATCGATGAACACGGCGTACGCGAGGCCGACGATCGTGGAGACCGTCGGAACCAGGAGCACCCAGATGATCGTGTTGATGACGGCGGTGATGCCGTCGGATTGCGTGAAGATCCAGAGGTAGTTCGACAGGCCGACGAACTCCTTCCCCGAGGAGTTCATGAACGACGAGAACATCGTCTGGATCGACGGCAGGACGAGACCGACGATCAGCAACAGCAGCGCCGGAGCCATGAAGGCCACGAGCTGGATCAGATATCCCGCGCCATCGCGGGAACGGTAGTCGAGCCAGAAGAACAAGGCGCCGACGGCGACGGCGACTCCCATCGCCCAGTAATAGGAGTTGAAGAAGAACATCACCGCGAGCGGGATGAGCAGGCACATCGCCAATCGGACGAACGTGTAGACCTTCCCCCTACGGGGAGCGATGTCCACCAGGAGCAGGATGATCGCCACGACCACCGCGAAGGCGATGACCACGGCGACGGCCTGCAGGACCGGCGGGAGCGAGCCGATCCATTTGAAGAAATTAGTCGCGTTCACGGATTCCCCTTCATCACGCGGACCGGATCATCGACGCACACGTCGGAGTGCGCGCCGTGGGGTCAGAGGGGCCGCCCCGGTGCGGGGCGGCCCCTCTGCTGGATCAGCTGCTCGGCCAGCCGGTCTCGATCTGCGTGAGCACCTCATCGGTCGAGGTGCCGTTGACCCATGCGACCATGCCCTTCCAGAACGTTCCGGCACCGACGGCACCGGGCATCAGGTCGGACGCGTCGAATCGGAAGGTGGTGTCCGGGTCCTGCAGGATCTTGATGGTCTCCTGGAGGATCGGGTCCTTCGCGTTCGCGGGGTCGAGGCCGTTGTTCGCGGAGGTCACGCCGCCGAGGCTGACGCGGCTGTTCGCCCACTCGGGGCTGGACAGGTACGCGAGCACCTTCTGCGTCGCCTCGGAGTCGCTGAACCCGCCGACGATCTCACCGGCACCCGTCACAGCCGTGTCGCCCTCGGTCTCGCCCGGCAGCATGAATGCCCAGACGTCGCCGTCCTCTGCGACCTTCGTGCCGTCGGGGAAGAAGCCCGACAGGAACGAGGCCTGGTGGGTCAGCGCGCACTCGCCGCCCGCGAGCTTCGGAGCGACATCTCCGAACGCGGTGGAGTTGATGGAGCGCACGTCACCGAAGCCGGCGTTGACGTTGGCCGGGTTGAGCAGGATGCCGCCGACCGAGTCGAACGCCTGCTTGATCTGCGGGTCGGTGAACTTGACCTCGTTCGTGACCCACTGGTCGTAGACGTCCGGTCCGGACTGACGCAGCACGTAGTCCTCGATCCAGTCCGTTCCCGGCCAGCCGGTCGCGGTGCCCGATTCGAAGCCGGCGCACCATGCGGGGGTTCCGGTGGTCGCCTGGATCTTCTCGGTGAGGGCGGTCATCTCGTCGAGCGTCTTGGGAACCTCGACGCCCCACTCCTTGAACTTCGCCGGCGAGTACCAGATCCAGCCCTTGACGTTCGCCATCAGCGGGGCGCCGTAGAAGGTGCCGTCGACGGTGCCGTAGTTCACCCAGTCTTCGGTCCAGTACTCGTTGGCGTTCTTCTCGACCTCTTCGGGTGCGGGCTTCAGGTAGTCGCGGTCCGCGAAGTCCTTGAACAGTCCCGGCTGCGGGAAGATCGCGATGTCCGGCGGGTTGCCGCCCTGGGCGCGCGTGCCGAGCTGGGTCTCGAAGTCCTGGCTGCCCTCGTACTTGATCGTGATGCCGTTCTCGTCGGCCCAGTCCTTCCAGGACTCCTGGAGGAGCTTCGCCTCGTCATCGACGATCGTTCCGTAGATGGTGACGGTGGCATCGCCCCCATCGCCGCCGTCGGTGCCCGGTGCCCCTCCGGGAGCCCCGCATCCGGCGAGCGCGATGCCCGCGACCCCCAGCAGGGCGAGCGGCGCGTAACGCCGGGAACGCTGTGACAGAGCCATGTGAATTCTCCTCTTCGAGTACAGGTTCCCGACTGGTGCGACGCCACCCCGGGGCATCGTTAGGGAACCGATTCCAGGCCAACCTACTGGCCATGCGCACCCCCGCACAACACGCTAGGGTCACAAGCTCGCAACCATTCGACGTGCTCGCGCCCCCGACGTGGGAGCGCTCCCTCGCTTCCGCTCTGGAACCGGTTCCTTTTTCGTATGCCGGCGACTACGATTTGACGCGGCGCGCACCCCCGCGTCGGGGCCACGCAGCTGCGTGATCAGGTCGAGGAGGACCGATGAGCACGATCGCGGACGTCGCGTCGCGTGCCGGCGTATCGAAGGCCACCGCCAGTCGCGCCCTGAGCGGCCGCGGGTACGTGTCGGAGACCACCCGGCAGCGCGTCGAGGACGCCGCTCGCGATCTCTCCTATGTCGCCCACTCCTCCGCGACGAGCCTGGCCACCGGGCGCACGCAGACCGTGGGCGTCGTGATGCCGCCCGTGGACCGATGGTTCTTCGCCGAGCTGCTCGCCGGCGTGCAGGAATCGCTCTTCGCCCTCGACTACGACCTGTCGCTCTACGGCGTGCCGGAAGGGTCGCAGACCAGGGAGCGGCTGTTCGAGAGCGTGCTCCCCGGCCGGCGGTTCGACGGGATCATCGCGGTCGGCATCCAGCCGAGCGCCCGGGAGCTCGAGCGCCTGCAGCAGACCGGGCGGCCGCTCGTGAGCGTCGGACCGTACAGCGAGGGTTCCAGCGCGGTGTCGATCGACGACACGGCCGCCGCGCGCATCGCGACCGAGCACCTCATCGAGCTCGGGCACACCGACATCGCCTTCGTCGGCGGATCGACGGACGCGGCCACGCTGAGCTACGGTGACGCGCAGCGGCTGGAGGGTTATCGCGGCGCATTGCAGGCGGCCGGAATCGGGGCTCATGCGCGCGTCGCCGGCGGGTCTCCGACGATGCCCGGCGGGTACACCGCGGCAGCGGGACTGCTGGGAGACCGACGGCGGAGGCCGACGGCGATCGTGGGAGTGTGCGATGAAGCCGCGATCGGGGCGATCATCGCCGCGCGGCGACTCGGAATCGCCGTGCCGACCGAGCTCAGCGTCGTCGGCATCGATGATCACGAACACGCCGACATGTTCGCGCTGACCACGATCGGACAGTCACCGCGCGACCAGGGCCATGAGGCGGTGCGCCTTCTGACGCAGCGGATGGAGCACCCCGACGCACCGCTGGAGCGCATCTACGCGGCGTCGGCCCTCGTCGTGCGCAGCTCGACGGCTCCTCCGCGCTGACTTCGCAGCATGCCGGGATGCAGGCCGGGCTCGTGGTGCCACGCGACCGCGGCCCGGGCTCCTGGTGCGCCGGGAGGACAGCAGGGGAAGCGTCGGCAACGGCAAAACCACCCGGAACGCACGAAGGCCCCGGGGCGAACCCGGGGCCTTCGACGAGAAACGCGTGAGCGTCGCGATTACTTGAGGGTAACCGTGGCGCCTGCCTCTTCGAGAGCAGCCTTGGCCTTCTCGGCGGTCTCCTTGTTGGCGCCCTCAAGGACGGCCTTCGGGGCACCGTCGACGACAGCCTTGGCCTCGCCGAGACCCAGCGAGGTGAGCTCGCGGACGGTCTTGATGACCTGGATCTTCTTGTCGCCAGCAGCCTCGAGGATGACGTCGAAGGAGTCCTTCTCTTCCTCAGCCTCAGCAGCGCCTGCGCCACCCGCGGCACCGGCGACGGCGACGGGAGCAGCAGCGGTGACCTCGAACTTCTCCTCGAACGCCTTCACGAACTCGTTGAGCTCGATGAGGGTCAGGCCGGCGAACTGCTCGAGCAGTTCCTCGGTGGAAAGCTTCGCCATGATGTATCTCCTAGATAGATGGGGTTTGTAGACGAGATCGCAGGTCGCTTACGCGGCCTCTGCGGTCTCCAGCTTTTCGCGAAGAGCATCGATGGTGGCGGCAGCCTTGCCCATCGTCGCCTTCATCATGCCCGCAGCCTTCGCCAGCAGAACCTCACGGCTCTCGAGCGCGGCGTACTTGTTGACCTCGTCCGCGGTGAGGGCGTTGCCCTCGAAGATGCCGGACTTGATCACGAGAAGCGGGTTGGCCTTGGCGAAGTCACGCAGAGCCTTGGCGGTGGCGACGAAGTCACCGTGCACGAACGCGACAGCCGACGGACCCTTGAGGTCGTCGTCCAGCGCGGAGATGCCAGCCTTGTTGGCGGCGATCTTGGTCAGCGTGTTCTTCACCACGGCGTACTCAGCGTCCTGACGGATGCTGTTGCGCAGCTCCTTGAGCTGGGCAACCGTCAGACCGCGGTACTCGGTCAGCAGAACGGCAGTCGAGTTCTCGAATGACTTCGTGAGCTCGGCGACCGATGCATCCTTCTGCGCCATGGTCACTCCTTGGTGTGTACGAGGCGCCGCACGGTGGTGAGGCGCCGACCTGGACCACCTGCAAGAGAAAAAGCTCCGGCGCAAGCGCACGGAGCTTTGAGAGTTCGTGGCCTGCGCGGGCCCCTGCTATGCAGAGCTTCGATCGCTGCGTGCTTGCGCACACGACGATGACCAGCGGTCTTCGGTTCGAGATAACTGTACCCCACCCGCCCCTGCTCCCCCAAATCCCGCCTCTCCTCCGCCCCTCCGCCCTCCGTCCACCCACCCCCTCGCCGAGACCCACGCTCCGCACCCAGACCCATGGCGGGACTCGTCTCCTGGCATGGGTCTGGACGAGGGGCATGGGTGTCGGCGGCAATAGCTGGCAGAAAAGCGAGGCACGATGTTAGGGGCGGAGGCCGAAGGCACCCAGGCGTGCGCCGAGAGCCTCAGGCGTCACGATGTGCTCGTATCCCCATCGGACGACGCGCCATCCCGTGACGCCACGGACAGCGTCCTCACGGCACTTCTCAGCGATCACGATGTCCTCCGCCGACCTCTCACCGCGCAGATCCGGATCGAGATACTTGCCTCTGCCGTCGAACTCGCCGAAGGCCTGCAAACCGCGGAAGGCGAAATCGAGCCAATAGTCCTCACCGCCTGGCCCGGTGACGTGCGACTGCAGCTCGATGCCCGTGAAGCCGAGCCTGTGGAGGTGCAGACGACTGACGCTCTCCCCGGGAAGCTGGGCACGACCGTCCGACAGCGCGATCATCGCGCGGGCCTGACGGATCCCACGGCCCGACATAGCCCGGGCACGCCGAGCAAGTTCTCCTCGCCACGTGGCGGCCACCTCGGAATCCTGCTCATTCCCGCGCATGGCAACTCGCCGGAGAGCAGCATCGGCCACGGAGATAGCCGCTTCCGGCCCGAGCCGGCTGGTCAGGTCGAGCACGGTTCTCTCGAGCGACGTGCATCTTATGCCCTCGATCTCTTCGAGGTCCCCCTCACCGACCTGTATGTCGTGCCGTGCCACGCAGCCCTTCACCCTGCTGTGACTCGTCCGGCCGAGCAACACGTGCACGTGCGCCGGGAACGTCCGATCGAGCGGCAGACCGTGGAGCACAGCTGCCGAGTCGAAGCAGAATGCGGCGCCTCCGCCCGAGGACTCCCGGTGCACGGCGAGCACCTTCAGGAGATGCCGGCCTTCCGCCCAGAGCTGTGCCCACGCCTCCCCCTCCGCGTACCAGCCCCGACGCACCCGGATGAGCACGCCACCGTCGACCATGCCCTTGAGTTCCCGCTCGGTGATTCCTCGGGCGAGAACATCCCGTCTGGAGAGGAGGAGCTGACGCGCTTCCTCGATCGTGACAGCCTTCCGCATGCGCTCGATCTTCATGCTTGCAGCCGGCCCGCGACCCAGGATCCGCGCATTTCACCGGGAACCGATAGCAACTCGCTCAGAACCATCGCCGTGCAGTTCGCTTCCCTGCCTCTCCCTCCCGCATCCCGGCGAGACCTCGCGCCTTCCTCCCAGCGAAACCCACGCTTGTCGTCGAAACCCACGCGCCGAAGCAACTGCACACGTGGGTGTCGGCGACGCCAATGGGTCTCGGCGACGGGGAGGGGCGGGAGCGGGCGGGAGCGGGAGGGGAGGCAGCGGGCGGGAGCGGGAGGGGCGGGAGGGCGGCGTGTACGGGAGGGAGGGTCGGCGCGCGGGGTTAGGGTCGAAGGGTGACCCCGGAACTCTCTGCACGCATCGTCGCGGACTCCCGCGACCGCGTGGCATGGTTGCGTGCGCGCTCGCGGGGCATCACGGCCACCGACGTGGCAGGTCTCACCTCGGAGAAGTCGATCGCCCGCGCGGCCGACTCCAAGCTCGGCGGCGGACCCCGCTTCGGCGGCAACGCCTACACCGATCATGGTCGACGACGCGAGCCCGAGATCGCGGCATGGGTCGCGGCCACCCATGGCATCCTTCCCTCCTCCGCACTGTTCCGCGCCGAGGTCGAGCACCGGCACCTGGCCACCCCCGACGGCATCGCGGTCGACGCCGACGGACGCGTGAAGCTCGCCGAGATCAAGACCACGAACAAGGCGTTCCGGGGCATCCCGCGCACCTACCTCCGTCAGGTGTGGTGGCAGCAGCACGTGCTCGGCGCCGAGCGGACCCTGTTCGTCTGGGAAGAGCACGTCGACTTCGCCCCGATCCACGATGAGCCGCGCTGCGTGTGGATCGACCGCGACGACCGCGAGATCGCGAAACTCGTCGGCCTCGCCACGGATCTCATCGATGAGCTCTACCGACGCACCACCGGCCAGCAGGTTCCGAGCCGGGTGATGGATGCCGCCGCGAGCCGGCGCGAACAGCTCCGTGAACGCGACGCGTTCCGCGCGCTGGCCCTCGCCGACTGATCCGACCCCGCCGAGGCCGAGCCCGCCCTCACGTGCAGGTGTTGTTGCCACCGAGACCGAGCAGACCACCGACCGAGAGCGTGCGTGTCGCGGCCGGTGAGACCCACGACGTTCCCGCGTAGATCGTCTCGACCTTCACCGCGTTGGACGATCCGAGAAGACTCCCCAGCAGCGTGTTCAGCAATCCGGAGCTGATCGTGGACGAGTAGGTGTAGGGGCCGGATCCGCTCTGCGTGACGTTGCTGTTGTCGACGACGACGTTGTTGATCGACAGCCGCTGCTGCACGGTCAGGTAGGGCGATGTCCACGTGATCGTGAAGCCGGTGAACGTGCCGAGGAAGCTCGTCACCGTGCACGAGGTGACCACGGGGGCGGCCAGGGTCGCCGCGGTGAACGTGCGCGTCGCATACTCGCTGTCGGTGAATGCGGCGTCGGTGACCTGCACAGCGGGCGTCGAGGCGACGCCGACGAGCACGACGATGCCGAGGGCCCCTGCCACGATGCGTGCGCGCGTCGGCCGCCTCATCGTCGACTACGCGTCTCTGATGTCGCGCGTCGACGCCGACCCGCGAGTGCGATGCCCGACGCCACCAGCGCCGAACCGGCCATGACCGCCCACGGCATGCCCGGTGGCAGCCCCGTCGTCGCGAGGTCGCCGTCCGACCCCACGATCACCGTCTCGCCCGCCCCCTGCGCGTGCACGCGCACATCGGTGCTGCCCGCACCCGCACCCCCGGAGGGATCCAGGAAGATCGCGAGGCGAAGATGCGCCGTCTCGGTGTCGGCGACCTGTGCGAGCGGGATCTCGACCCCGTCGCGCGGGATGCTCCACGCCGTACGAAGCGTGGCGGCGCCATGGGGACACCCGGCGTCGGTCCATTCCTGCAGGCACAGGGAGACGTCGAGGAGCAGCTGTGCATCACCCGTCGCGCTGACCGCGATCCGCACGACCCCCGGATCCGGGGCATCGGCACTCACCGCGATGTCCCATTCCACCGGCTGTCCCGGCAGCAGACTGCCGGCTGCCGCCCAGTCCGCGACGGAGACGAGGCGCAGGACCGACCCCTGGATGATCTGCGTCGTCGGCGCACCCCATGCGGCCGTCGGCATCGTGACCACCGGCATCGTGACCGCGAGGACGGAGAGCAGGACGACGGCGAGCGCGCGCCTCATGGCCCGTTCCCGTCGGGATCGCGCCCGGACCGGCGCTGCCCGCGCGGCCAGAACGCCCAGACGACCAGCGACGTCGCCGCAACTGTCAGAGCTCCCAGCACGATCGGGTTCCCCATGCCCGCGACGACGAGCGCGATACCGGGAACGGAGAACAACACCTTCCGCACCGATGTCACAGGGTAGGGGAAGGGATCGTCTGCGGCGTTCGCGTCGCCACGCATCGTGATCACCCGTTCATCCGCGCTCGCACCCCGGAAGATCGTGGTGACGCGGTGGGTCACCGGCAGCTCCCCTTCGCGGTCGACGGTCACGACGTCGCCGACCTCGATCTCGGTCGCCGGGACGCGCTGCACCACCGCGACGGAGCCCGCGGGGATCGTCGGGGACATCGACCCGGTGCGGAACATGATGAGCGTGATCTGCGCCGTGAAGGCGAGCACGACGAGCAGGATGCAGATCGCCCCGGCGACCGCGGCCATCCAGAGCAACGCGTCGCCGATCACACGCCCCGGCCGCATGCCGGTATGTACCCTCGCCGCGGTCGCGTGGGGTTCGACCGCGGCGAGGGACGTCTCCTTCTCGCGCAGGCTCCTTCGCGTCATGGGGGTCGTCATCTCGTCCTCCTCCCTGCCATCCGCGCCTACGACGACGTTCCGAGGAGCTGCCAGGTCTGCGTCATCGTGAGTCCCTGCGCGGCGTTCGGGGCCGTCGTCGGGAGAGTGACCGCGAAGCAGTAGTTGACCTGAGCCGCACCGTTCGCCGTCACCGCCTGCGTCCCCGAACCCCCGGCGGTGAGCGCCGACCCGTCCGCGACGACGGCCGTCCCCGCCGCGTACGTGGTCGCGTTGCAGGTGGTGCCCGCGATCGTGCGCACACCGTAGGTGAGATACGTCGCGAGCCCCGTGCCGCCGGGTGTTCCCGCAGTCAGCTGGAGGGTTCCCGCCACCGAGGGGTTCGCCGTCTTCACGCTGAACAGCGCATACGTCGCGTTCCCCGGCGCCATCGCGGTGGGCGCGAGCTGGAAGTTCAGGGTCGCCGCCGCGCCCGTGGTGGCGTGACTCGAGAACGTGGAACCGTCGACCGCTCCGACGATGTCAAATCTCCCGGCCGTGAAGCTGGCGGATCCGTACTCGGAGTCATTCCAGGCGGCGAGGGTGGCGGCGACGCCGATGCCGAGTACGAGCCCGCCCGCGAGGACGGCTCTCAGCCGACGGGAGCGCAGCCGCCGCCTCTCCCGCACATCTCTGCGGGTGACCATCACATGCTCAGTTCGTCGACGTGGCCGTGAACTTCCAGGTGGCGTTGGTCACCAGGCTCGGCGTGAGCGACGCATCCGCCGTCACCTTGAAACACAGCTGCACCGCTGTGCCGGGCACGGCCGATGTGCCGCCGGCCGTGAGCGGAACCTGCGTCACGCCGGTCTGCACATCGAGCGTCGTTCCGGTCGCGATGGGCGTGCCCGTGGCACTCGCCGCGTTGCACGTGGCGCCCGGTGCGAGCTGGTAGATCGAGTACGACAGATGACCGGTGTTCGAACTCGCGGCGGGGTCGGCCGTCGTGCCGTCGGCGACGAGGTTCGCTCCGCTCGTGGTGCCGGCTGCGAGGCGCACCCAAAATCCGGCGTAGACCGAACTCGTCGGCGACATGTTGCCCACGAGCCCCGCCGGCAGGGTGAAGGCGAGAGTCGCCGCGGAGCCAGCGGAGTTGTGGTCGGCGTACGCGGTGCCGTCGGTGGACCCCTGCAGATTGAATGCGCCCGCGGTGAACGTGCCGTTCGCGAACTCGGAGTCGTTCCAGACCGCGAGCGTCACTGCGGTGCCGATGCCGAGCACGAGTCCACCGGCCAGTACCGCCAGGACCTTGCGCTGGGTTGCCTTGGTTGCCATGTCGCTTCCCCCTCAGGAATTCGTGAACCACGCGAATGCCTGTCGTCCGGTCGCCCCTCAACGACCCCGCATCCGCGCGTTTGCGCCATCCTCTCCCCGCCTCATCCGCAGAACAAGGCGATTTCGCGCACGACATTCGCTCATCCCGCGCAGATCCGAATCCCTCTCGAAGATCGTTGACGTATATCAACGATCGGCGTATAGTTGACGCAGTTCAACCATCTCGTGCGCGCCAGAGCTGTCGCAGCATCTCCACCACCCTTCTGCGAAAGGTCACGCATGACCACGGATTCCCCCGTCAAGATGACGCATCGCCAGGTGCTCGAAGCCCTCACCGGCCTCCTCCTCGGCATGTTCGTCTCGATGATCGCGACCACGGTGGTCTCCACCTCGATGCCGGTCATCGTGCACGACCTCGGCGGCGACCAGGCCGCCTACACCTGGGTCATCACGGCGACGCTCCTCACCACCGCGATCTCGACCCCGATCTGGGGCAAGCTCGCCGACCTGTTCAATCGCAAGCTGTTGATCCAGATCGCGATCGTCGTCTTCGTCGGAGCGACCGCTGCGGCCGGATTCGCGCAGGACACCAACACCCTCATCGCCTTCCGCGCCATCCAGGGCATCGGCGGCGGTGGGCTCGCCGCCCTCAGCCAGGTCATCATGGCCGACATCATCAGCCCGCGCGAGCGCGGCCGCTACATGGGTCTGTTCGGTGCCGTGATGGCTGTCGCCACCGTGGGCGGCCCGCTGCTCGGCGGATGGATCACCGACGTCGCCAACTGGCGCTGGAACTTCTTCGTCGCCCTCCCCTTCGCCGTGGCCGCACTGATCATCCTGCAGAAGACTCTGCACATCAGCACCGAGCGCACCCGCAAGGTGTCGATCGACTACGTCGGCATCGTGCTGCTGTCGGCCGCCGTCTCGCTGATCCTCATCTGGATCACCAACGCCGGCTCGACGTTCGACTGGTGGAGCACAGAGACCGTGCTCATGGTCGGCGGCGCGATCGTCTCGGCCATCGCCTTCATCATCGTCGAGCTCAAGGTGCGCGAGCCGCTCATCCCGCTCACGCTGTTCCGCGGCCGCACCTTCACCCTCTCGGTGCTCGCGTCGATCTCGATCGGCGTCGCGATGTTCGGCACCTCGGTGTACCTCGCGCAGTACATGCAGCTCTCCCGCGGTGCGACGCCGACCGAGGCCGGGCTCATGACCCTGCCGATGATGGCCGGCCTCCTGATCTCGTCGATGGTCATCGGCCAGCTCGTCACCCGTTTCGGCAAGTGGAAGGGCTACCTGATCCTCGGGTCCGTGCTGCTGATCGCGGGCTCCGTGATGCTGTCCACGTTGCACTACGACACGAACTTCGTCCTCGTCTCGATCTACATGTTCGTGATGGGCGCGGGCGTCGGCATGACCATGCAGAATCTCGTGCTCATCGTGCAGAACGTCGCGAAGCCCAGCGAGATGGGCGTCGCGAGCTCGGGCGTGACCTTCTTCCGCAGCCTCGGCGGCACGATCGGCGTCTCCGTCATGGGCGCCGTGCTCGCGAACAGCCTCACCGGTCTGTTCAGCGACGGCAAGGAGCGCATCGGGGCAGCGATCGCCCAGCTCGGCGACAAGGGCGCCGAAGTCGCCGCACAGCTCTCCAGCGGAACGCTGCCGGAGGTCCGCCTCCTCCCCGAACCGGTGCGCTCGATCATCGAGGACTTCTACGCCCAGGCCATCTCGCACGCGTTCCTGATCGGCATCCCGCTCGCGGTGATCAGCCTCATCGCGATCCTGTTCCTGCCGAACCGACCGCTGACGACGATGACCACGACGGAGCGCGCCCAGGCGGACGCCGCGAAGAAGAAGCCCGTCGACGGCAGCGTCGACGGCGCGGTCGACGTGGCGATCGCCGACGCGACTGCGCTCTCCGGTGCCCCGACGACCGGTACCGTGACGGTCGTCGACCGCGCAGGTGACCGTGGGGACGGCGCCTCCGATGTCCGACGCTGAGAAAGACATCGACACCCCGGAGGCGCGGGCCGAAGCGGTCCGCGCCCTCGAGGCGGAGTTCAGTGAGCTGATCACGCACTTCCGCCGCGTCATCACTGAGAACGCCCATCGGGTGAGCCCCGGTCTGCTGCCCGGCGGCTACAAGATCTTCACGACGATCGCCCGATGCGAACGGGTGACCGTGTCGACGCTGTCCGAGCGGATGCTCATGGACAAGGGACAGGTCAGCCGCACGGTGCGCGAGCTGGAGGAACTCGGTCTGATCGAACGCACCGCCGACCCCGCCGACGGCCGTTCGTCCCTCCTGGAGCTCACGCCCCTCGGCACGGAGCGGTTGTCAGCGGCTCGACTGCCGCAGGAGGGCCTGCTGCTGCGCACGCTCGAGCAGTGGAGCCTCACCGACATCGGCAACCTCACCCGGCTGCTGCACGCCCTGGCTTCCGGAGTGACACCGGGGTCGACCGCGGCCGATTGACCGGGACGCTGCCGAGGACGCGCCGGGCCTCGGTGGCGACCTCCGCGGCGATCGTGTCGAGCAATTCCGAGCGCAGGTTCCACTGCTGCCAATAGAGCTGCACGCGCAGGGTCGGTCCCCCCAACGGCACGAGCCCAGCCGACTCCTGCAGCAGCGGCACCATGCCCCAGCCGAGTCCGAGGGTGACCGCGAGGGCGTAATCGTGGGATGCCGGGACGTAGTGCCGCGGCACGCCCTCCTGCGCGACCGACATCGCCCTGAGCCATTCGTGCTGCAGGGTGTCCCTCCGGTCGAAGTCGACGAACGGCGCGGCCGTCAACGCGGTCGATGTCACTCCCTTGGGGAACCATCGGGCGGCGAACCCCGGCTCTGCCATCGCCCGATACTCGAGCACTCCGAGCGGCGACACGGAGCAGCCGGAGACCGGAGTCTCCTCACTCGTGACGGCCGCCATCACCGTCCCCGACTCCAGCAGACGGGCGGTGAAGTTCTGGTCATCTCGATGCAGGTCGAAGTCGATGTCGTGCGCTGCGGACAGGCGCGCGAGCGGAGCGAGGAACCAGGTCGCCATCGAGTCGGCGTTGACCGCGAGGGGGATGCTGATCCTGCGCGCCGCGCCGGCCTCGTCGATACCCACCCCGGCCAGCGCATCATGCTCCAGCAGAGCGACCTGCCGCGCCAGACGGACGACCGCCTCCCCCGCCTGCGTCAGCCGTGCGGGCTTGGTGCGCACGACCAGGATGCGCCCCAGCTGCTGCTCGAGAGTCTTCAACCGCTGACTCACCGCGGAAGGAGTGATCTGCAGTCGCCTCGAGGCGGCATCCAGTGTCCCCTCGTCGACGATGGCGGCGAGGGTGGCCGCGAGTTCGGGATCGATTCGCACATCAGCAATGCTAATGGTTCGGTAGAAATCTTCGCTTCTCTTGATGTCCGGCCGTTCCTAGGCTGTATCCATGCTCACGGTTCTCGCCGGCCTCGGCCTCGGTCTCTCCCTCATCGTCGCCATCGGCGCGCAGAACGTCTTCGTGCTGCGTCAGGGGATCCGCCGCGAGCACGTCCTCGCCGTCGTGGCCATCTGCGCGCTCTCCGACGCAGCGCTGATCGCGGCGGGCGTCGCCGGGCTCGGCTTCGTGATCTCTGCCGCGCCGTGGCTGGTGGTCGTCGCACGATGGGCGGGGGCGCTGTTCCTGCTGACCTATGGCATCCTGGCCGCACGCCGGGCCTGGCGTGGAGGTGAGGAGCTGGTCGTCGAGACCTCCGACTCCTCGCCCTCCGCATCGCTCGCATCGAGCGGCGTGACGGCGACGCTCACTCGCACGCGGTTGACACCCGTGATCCTGACGACGCTCGCGCTGACGTGGCTCAACCCTCACGTCTATCTCGACACCGTGCTGATGCTCGGATCGATCGCGGCCACCCACGGCGACGAGCGCTGGCTGTTCGCGGGCGGGGCGATCGCCGCCAGCATCCTGTGGTTCACGGCGCTGGGGTTCGGCGCCCGCTATCTGGGGCGCTGGTTGCGCACCCCGCGGTCGTGGCGCATCCTCGACGCCGTGATCGCGGTGGTCATGATCGCGATCGCGATCAGCCTCGTGCTGCCGGTGCTAGGAATCTGAGCGGAGTCAGACGCTGTCGATCTGCGCGAGCCGGGCGCGGACGAGCGTCTCGAGCACCTCGCCCGGGATCGGATGCTCGGGCTGGAACCGGATGGTGCCCTTGTCGACGCTGACTCCCGGATGCCCGTCGAGCATGTCGGCGACGGCGGCGACGGCATCCGGGCTGAACGGGTAGATGCCGATGTGCTTCTTGGCGCGCATCACCGAGAGCAGCGGCTTGCCGCCGTGCACGAGCGCGGGCATGCCGTAGCCCGTGCCCTGCTCCGCATCCGGAGCCTCCCGACGGGCGACCGCATAGACGCGGTCGATCGCATCACGATCGGCAACGGCGAGATCTGCGAGGTAGTCGTCGATGGTTCCCACGAGGGCATCCTGCCACCGATCGGCGCGCAGGGCGAGGACCGAGCGCGATCAGACGCCGTCGAGCGGACGCATGATGCGCGTGAGGAAACGCTTCGTGCGCTCGTGCTTCGGCGCGCTGAAGATCTCGGCCGGCGGCCCCTGCTCCACGACGACGCCGCCGTCCATGAACAGCACGTGATCGGCGGCTTCGCGCGCGAAGCTCAGCTCGTGGGTGACGACCGCCATGGTCCAGTTCTCGTCCGCGAGCTCCTTGATCACGAGCAGCACTTCGCCGACGAGCTCCGGATCGAGCGCACTGGTCGGCTCGTCGAACAGCAGCAGGTCGGGCTTGAGCGCGAGCGCGCGCACGATTCCCACGCGCTGCTGCTGCCCTCCGGAGAGTTGGTGCGGGCGGGCATCCGCCTTGTCGGCCAAACCGACCCGGTCGAGCAGCGCGAGCGCCTCGGCCACCACCTCGGCCTTCGGACGCCCCTGCACCCGCCACGGCCCCTCGATGACGTTCTCGAGAACCGTCAGGTGTGGGAAGAGGTTGTGGTGCTGGAACACCATCGCGGAACGGTCGCGCAGCGCGAGTCGCTTCTGCTTCTGCACGCGGGGCTTCGGCTGCACGGCGGGCGCGAACTCGATCTCCGGCCCGCCCGCGACCACGATCGTGCCGGCGTCCGGTGTCTCGAGCCCGTTGAGCGCACGGAGCACGGTCGTCTTACCCGAGCCGCTGGGGCCGATGAGCACGACGACCTCGCCACGGTGCAGAGTCAGATCGATGCCGCGGAGCACCTCGTTGTCACCGAAGCTCTTGTGCAGGCCACGGGCGGTGAGCAGAGCCTCTGAAGTGTTGTCAGTGCGCGACACGACTGTCGAGCCTCCTCTCGAGGGCGCTCTGTCCGAATGACAGCACCAGGCAGAACACCCAGTAGACCAGCGCCGCGGCGAGGTAGAGCACCATGAACTCGTAGGTCGTCGACGCGATCTGCTGGGCCACCTTGAACAGCTCGGTCACGAGGATCAGCGACGCGAGCGAGGTGTCCTTCACGAGGGAGATGAACGTGTTCGACAGCGGCGGCACCGACACCCGCGCCGCCTGCGGCAGGATGATGCGCGTGAGCGTGCGCGTGCGGTTCATCCCCACTGTGTACGCGGCCTCCCACTGCCCCTGCGGGACGGAGAGGATGGCCGCACGCACCACCTCGGCGCCGTAGCCGCCGACATTGAGCGACAGCGCGATGATCGCGCTCGGCCATGGATCGATCGTGATCCCGATCGACGGCATGCCGTAGAAGATCACGAACAGCTGCACCAGCAGCGGCGTCCCCCGGATCACCGAGATGTAGAACCGCGCGACGCCAGAGAGGATCGGGTTCACGGAGATCCGCATCAGCGCGATGCCGATGGCGATGACGAGTCCCAGCGTGAAGGATGCCAGTGCGAGCGGCACCGTCGCCGTCAGCCCCGCCCAGGCGATCGGCCCGAGCGAGTCGAGGAACAGCTGCCAGGGGTTCTCCATCGATTACTGCGAGACGTCTTCGCCGAAGTACTTCTTGCTGATCTCGGCCAGAGTTCCGTCCGCACGCAGCTCGTCGAGCGCCCCGTCGACCGCCGTGACGAGCGCTTCCTTGTCCTTGGTGAACGCGAAGGCCTGCTCGCCGGCATCTTCGGTCTCGGCGGCGATCTTCAGACCGGTCGGGCTGTTGGTCGTCTCGTAGTCGAGGAACGTCAGCTTGTCGTTGATGGTCGCATCGACGCGGCCCTGACGCAGGAGCTCGACGGCCTGCGCCCAGCCCTCGACGCCCTCGACCTTGGCACCCGATTCAGTGGCGAGGTCGTTCCAGTTGCTCGTGAGCGACTGTGCGGTGGTCTTGCCCTCGAGGTCGGCGAACGACGAGATCGAGTCGTCATCCTCGTTCACGACGATGACGCCGGGCGAGACCGTGTAGGGCGTGCTGAAGAGGTATTTCGCCTCGCGCTCGTCGTTGATCGTGACCTGGTTGGCGATCACGTCGAAGCGTCCGGCGTCGAGGCCCGCGAAGATTGCATCCCACTGGGTCTCTTCGAACTTCACCTCGAGGCCGAGCTTGTCGGCGACGGCTTCGATGATCTCCACGTCGTATCCGGTCAGGTCACCGGCGCCGTTGTCGCCGTGGAAGCTGAACGGGCGATACGTGCCCTCGGTTCCGACGGTGAGCGTGCCGTCCTTCGCGAGACCGTACTCCGAACTCGCGGAGCTCTCGCCACTGCCCGAGGTGCTCGCGGGCGTGCTCGACCCGCTGCAGGCGGTCAGGGCTGCGGCGGCGACGACGAGTGCGGTGACGGCGATGAGACGACGGGACATGAACCCTCCTGGGGTGTGAAGCGCGGTGCGAGTTTACGCGACCGACGCGCGAACTCCCCCACAGTACGTGGCGCTCGGCGGATCGCCGCATCCGATGACGTTGCGTTTCGCGGGTCTGGCCTGCCCTCTCGGGGCCCTGCCCCGTTCGAGCGCCAGCCCTGTTCCGGTCGCACTTCCTGCCGCTCAGCAGTCGATGATGCGGCAGGAAGTGCGACCGGAACGAGGTCTGCGCAGGACGCAGAAACGCCCCCGGGCGAACCCGGGGGCGTTTCAGAGAGTCAGACTCAGATGGAGTTGACGTCCAGCGGGATGCCGGGGCCGAACGTGGTCGACACCGCACCCTTCTGGATGTAACGGCCCTTCGAGCTCGACGGCTTGAGGCGGACGATCTCCTCGAGCGCTGCGCCGATGTTCTCGTTCAGCTGCTCTGCGGTGAAGGATGCCTTGCCGACGACGAAGTGCACGTTGGCGTGCTTGTCGACGCGGAACTCGATCTTTCCGCCCTTGATCTCCTCGACGGCCTTGGCCGGGTTCGGAGTCACGGTGCCGGTCTTCGGGTTCGGCATCAGACCACGCGGTCCGAGCACCTTTCCGAGACGACCGACCTGGCCCATGAGCTCCGGGGTGGAGACAGCGGCGTCGAAGTTGGTCCAGCCATCGGCGACCTTCTGGATGAGCTCGGCGCCGCCGACCTCATCTGCGCCTGCGGCGATCGCAGCCTCGGCCGCGGGGCCGGTGGCGAAGACGATGACGCGGGCGGTCTTACCGGTGCCGTGGGGCAGGATGACGGTGCCGCGCACCATCTGGTCCGCCTTGCGGGGGTCGACGGCGAGCTTCAGCGCGACCTCGACGGTCGAGTCGAACTTCGTCGAGCCGGTCTCCTTCGCGAGGGCGACGGCCTCGGTGGGGGTGTAGAAACGGTCTGCCTCGATCTTCTCGGCGGCAGCCTTGTAAGCCTTGGACTTGGTAGCCATGATTATTCTCCTCAGCCCTCGACCGTGATGCCCATGGAACGGGCGGTGCCGGCGATGATCGAGATCGCGGCCTCGATGTCGTTCGCGTTCAGGTCGGCCTGCTTGGTCTCGGCGATCTGACGGACCTGGTCCTTGGTGATCTTCGCGACCTTGACGGTGTGCGGGGTCGCGGAGCCCTTGGGGACGCCGGCGGCCTTCTTGATGAGCTCCGCAGCAGGCGGGGTCTTCAGGACGAAGGTGAAGCTGCGGTCCTCGTAGACGGTGATCTCGACGGGGATGACGTTGCCGCGCTGCGACTCGGTCGCGGCGTTGTACGCCTTGCAGAACTCCATGATGTTGACGCCATGCTGACCGAGCGCGGGGCCGATCGGCGGCGCCGGGTTGGCTGCACCGGCGTTGATCTGAAGCTTGATCAGGCCGGTCACCTTCTTCTTCGGTGCCATTCTCTTTCCTTTCATCGAATCGGATGCCGGAGCATCCGCTTCTCCCACAGATCCGGCGGTTCCGGAACGTGGTCGTCTCCGCGCACGCCGAAGCGTCGCACAAACCACACAAGTCTACCCGATCAGAAGGAGTCCTGCCGGCCACGGCCGCTCAGCGGCGCAACGGACGCCTGCCCGACGCAAGAGGCGCCTGCCCGACGCAAGAACGGCCGCCCCGAGAGGGACGGCCGTTCTCGTGTGAATGTGTGTCAGACCATCTTGGTGACCTGGTCGAACGACAGCTCCACCGGGGTCTCGCGCTCGAAGAGGGAGACGAGGACCGTGAGCTTGCCGCTCTCGGGCTTGATCTCGCTGATCGAACCGGGAAGACCCGCGAACGAGCCCTCCTTGATCGTGATGGTCTCGCCGACCTCGAAGTCGACCTCGGCCGGCAGCGGACGAGCGACGGCGACGCCGCCCTTCGACGCGATGTTCTTGGCCGTGGGGACGTCCTTGACCTCGACGAGCGACTTCAGCATGTTGAAGGCCTCTTCGAAGCGCAGCGGCGTCGGGTTATGGGCGTTGCCCACGAAGCCGGTGACACCCGGGGTGTGCCGCACGACCGACCAGGTGTCTTCCGTGAGCTCCATGCGCACCAGCACATAGCCGGGGATGCGCACGCGGGTGACCATCTTGCGCTGGCCGTTCTTGATCTCGACCACGTCTTCCATCGGGACCTCGACCTGGTAGATCTCGTCCTCGACCTCGAGCGTCGACTTGCGCTGCTCGATGTTGGCCTTCACCTTGCGCTCGAAACCGGCGTAGGAGTGGATGACGTACCACTTGCCCGGGAGCATGCGGAGGTCCATGCGGAAGGCCTCGTACGGGTCTTCCTCGGCGTCCTCGTCGTCTTCGTCCGTCGAGGAGTCCTCGTCGGCCTGCGCGTCGTCAGCGCCGAGCTCGGGACCGTCGTAGGGAGTGACCTCGTCGGCCGCCTCCGCCTCCTGCTCGGCGACTTCTTCGGCCACTGATTCGTTGAGGACCTCAGCGGCAGCCTCAGACTCAGCCGCTTCGTCCAGGTTGAGAGCGTCGTTCACGATCGCGTCCGCCTCCGGGTCGTCGATGTCGATGTCGATGTCAGCCGTGTCATCCTCTTCGCCGTCCTCATCTTCGACGTGGACCGCGACGTGTTCGGCCGAGGTGACCGAGAGCTCTTCCTCAGCGAGGACGTTGCCCTCCTGGGCCTCGTCTTCCTCGCTGGACTGCTCTGCGGCGGTCGCCCAGTCGGCGTCGTCGGAATATCGTTCAGACACGTTGTTTTCTCCATAGCTGCGGCGCGAGCCGCGGGGGTCATCAGCCAGGGATTCCGAACACCCAGTGCGCCAAGAGCCCGAAGGCGAAGTCCAAGCCGTAGACGATGCCCATGACGATGATCACGAAGACGAGCACCACCCCGGTGAACTTGAACAGCTCCTTGCGAGTCGGGGTGACGACCTTGCGGAGCTCGGCGATGACCTGGCGGATGAACAGGGCGATGCTCCCGAAGAACCGGGAGAAGGGGTTGCCCTTCTTCTCGCGGGTGGCGCCGGCCGCGACGACCTCGCCGCGCGGTTCGTCCTGATCCATCCTGAATGTACCTTTCGTGTGTCAGCGTTGCGCTGACGCGCAGGGCGGACAGGAATCGAACCTGCAACCTGCGGTTTTGGAGACCGCTGCTCTGCCAATTGAGCTACCGCCCTAGAGACCGGGAGGTCTCGGGGTGTTCTCCCCACTCTGCCACCGTAGCCGCGATCGGAAGACCCCAGGCATGGCGAAAGAATGCAGACAACAACTGCCCCACAAGCATACGGCATCGATCCGGTCGCGCCGAACCGGGATCGCGATGGCGTGTTCTTGTTAGGCTCAGCGAGCGTATGCAGGAGGAGGGAGCGCCGGTGAGCGCTGAAGTGCAGCAGTTCCAGGTGGATCTGCGCGGAGTCGTCGATCTGCTCAGCCGGCACATCTACTCCAGTCCTCGCGTGTACCTGCGAGAGCTCTTGCAGAACGCCCGCGACGCGATCACCGCCCGCCGCGAGGTCGACGGTGGCGGCGGCCGCATCCGGATCACTCCGCTGACCGCCGAGACCGGCGAGTTCGTGCTGCGCGACGACGGCGTGGGGCTGACCGCCACGGAGGTCGCCGATCTGCTGGCGACGGTCGGCCGCAGCTCCAAGCGGGACATCTTCGACCTCCCCCGCAGCGACTACCTCGGGCAGTTCGGCATCGGTCTGCTCAGCTGCTTCATGGTCGCCGACACGATCGTCATCCGCTCGCGCAGCGCCCGCGGCGGCGCCTCGGTCGAGTGGACCGGCAGTGCCGACGGCACGTTCCAGGTGGCCGAGATCGACGAGGAGCTGCCGATCGGCACCAGTGTGCACCTCGTCCCGCGCTTCGACGCCGACGAGCTGCTGCGCCCCGCCGCCGTGCACGAGCTGGCGACGACGTTCGGGGAGTTCCTGCCGGTGCGCGTCACGATCGACGCCGCCGCCGGCGACATCGACATCACCCGAGACGCTCCGTTCCTCGACGCCGCGCAGGACCCCGAAGCCGCGGTCGGCTACGGTCGGGATCTCCTCGGAGCGAGTCCGCTCGACGTCATCGAGCTGAGCGAGCCCGCCACGGGCACGCGCGGCCTCGCGTACGTGCTGCCGTTCGCCCCTCCTCCCGGTGCACGCCAGGCCACGCGCATGTACCTGGGACGGATGCTGCTCTCCGAGCGCGTCGACGACGTGCTCCCCGACTGGGCCTTCTTCGTGCGCGCCGTGATCGATTCCACCGGCCTCGCTCCCACCGCGAGCAGGGAATCGCTCGTCGAGGACGCGGCGCTCGAACGCGTGCGCGAGCAGCTGGGCGCCGGCATCCGCCGCTGGGTGCTCGAGCTGGGGCTGCGCGAACCCCATCGTCTCGCGCAGTTCGTCGCCGTGCACGAGGTCGGCCTCAAATCCCTGGTGCGCCACGACGAGGAGCTCGCCCACTTCATCTCCCGCTGGTTGACGGTCGAGACGACGCACGGCACGGTGCGGATCGGCGACCTCGTCGAGAGATACCCGCACATCCGCTACGCGCAGAGCGTGGACGAATTCCGCCAGGTGGCCGGCATCTCCCCCTCCGATGAGGTGCTCGTCAACGGCGGCTACCTCTACGACGCCGATCTGATCCGGATGCTGCCCGACCTCTACCCGCACGTCTCCGTCGAAAAGGTGGATGTCACGGGCGAACTCGATCGTCTCGATCCGCCACCCCTCGACGACCGCGATGCGGCCGTCGCCCTCGAAGCGCGCGCCGGTGCCGTGCTCGACGCATCCGACTGCTCCGTGGTCGTCCGGTCGATCGACCGCCCCGATCTCGCCGGGCTCTACGTGGCCGACCCCGAGGTGCTGCGGGCGATCGACCGCGGACGCACCAAGGGCGTCACCGGGGCCCTGTGGGGCGGTGTGCTGGATCGCATCGACCAGACCCTGTCATCCGCCCGCGACGACGATCTGCGCGCGCGCCTGTGCCTGAACTGGTCCAATCGGGTCGTGCGCGCCCTGGTGCGCGTGCAGGACGACGCCGTCTTCGCGCGCACCGTGCAGCTCCTCTACATCCAGGCGCTTCTCGCCGGGCACCATCCGCTCGCGGACGCCGATCGGACGCTGATGACCAGCGCCCTCGCCGACCTCGTCTCGCTCTCGACCGGCCTGGAGGGCGACACCATCCCCTTCGGCGACGCCCGCTGACTCTCCACCGAAAGGTCCCCTCCATGGCACGTCCGAAGAAGCGCTTCCAGCAGCTGATCGAGGAGATCGATCGCACCCCCTGGGGGCCCGCAGAGCAGGCGCTGGTCTCCGAGGCCGTCGCCCTGGCGATCGAGATCGGCGACGAGCGGCTCGAGTACGAGGCTCGGATGCGTCAGACCGCGTCGGCGAACATGAACGGCGCCACCGACGTGATGCTCAACTCGTTCGCGTGGTGCCTCGCCCATCACGATGCCGACCCGCAGCGCTTCCCGGCCGATCTCGACAACGGCGGAGCCGATCTGATGTGGCAGTTCAAGTGGATGGCCTCGTCGCTGCGGTCCTCCCCCGCGTTCTCGCAGGAGCAGATCGCCGCCGTGCTCGACGACATGGAGTCGCACTACCGCGCCGCGGGGCTCGGCGTCAGCGGCGTGCTCACCGCGCGCTTCGAGGACGCCTGGGACGCCGGTCGCATGGACGAGGCCGAGGCGCTGCGCGTGCAGCTGGAGGCGACGCCGCGCGACGACCACAGCCACTGCGACGCCTGTGGACGCAGTCAGATCGCGGGCTTCTTCGCCGACACCGACCGCGACGCCGAGGCGATCGTGCTCGTCGAGGAGATGATCGAGGGCGGATTCTCCTGTGGAGAGGAGCCCGAGCACGCCCTCTCGCGCGTGCTCCTGCCGTACCTGCGTGCCGGACGCCTCGACGAGGCGAAGACCGCGCATCTGCGCAGCTACCGACTGGCCAAGGACAACCCCGACAACCTTCGCATCGTCGCCAACAACATCGTGTTCGCAGCCCTCACCGGCAACGAGGCGCGCGCGCTCGCACTGGTCGAGAAGCACATCTCCTGGCTCGCGCACGACGGCCTGAACGTCGACGCCCACTTCGCGGCTCTCGCGGCCCTCGCCGTGGCGCTGGACCGGGTGACGGCCGTCGGACACGGCGACACTCCCGTGCGCGGCGCGGAGTCGGCCGCCCTCGTCCCGTTCTTCGGCGAGCACGACGGCACCTGGAGCGCCGCCGAGCTCGCGGCAACCGCGTGGACCGCTGCGGAGCGGATCGGAGCGGGCTTCGACGAGCGTGACGGGACGGACGGGCACGCCCGCAGCCTGGAACGGATGCGGGCGCTGGCGGACGAGCGGTACGACGTTCCGATCCGCTCCGACGCGTTCGTCGCCGCGGCACCCACCACCACACCGGTCGACGCGGACGGATGGTTCGAACGGGCGATGCAGCTCGCCCAGTTCGGCGCCGAGCACGAGACGCTCGAGGCCCTGCCCCGTGCCCTCGAGGTCGAGGACCCCGCCAAGCGCGCCCAGCTGCTCTCGATGCGCCTGGGCATCCTGATCGCCCTCGATCGCGCCGACGAGGCCCTGCAGCTTCTGCCGGAACGCATCGCTGCGCTGCGGGCGGCCGGCCGCGACGTGCAGGCCGACCTCGAGGAGCGCATCGGCCTCGCGACGTTCGGCCTGAACACCCCGGAGACGACCGCCGCGCTCGAAGAGGAGATCGGCGCCTCCGAGCATCTCCCCGCCTGGACGCGCGGCGACCTCGCGATCAGCCGCGCCGCCCTGCACCTGCAGTCCGGCGAACCCGACGCCGCGCTCGATCACGCCGAGGTGGCGGCGCGGTCGTTCGCCGAGGCCGAGGACACCCGTCTGACGAACACCACGACGCTGCTGGCCATCTCGGCCGTGCTGAGCAAGGGCGACCTCGAGGCCGGGAGCGCGCTGCTCGACCGCTTCCTCGCTCAGGACGACCTCAGCGCGGGCCACCGGGCCCAGGCGCTGCAGACCCGCGCACGCGTGCGCGGCGGCGGGAACACATACCTGGAGGGCGCGGCCGATGCCGACGAGGCCTGCCGCCTGCTCGCCGAACTGGGAGCGACCCGCGCGCTCGGTGACGCGCACCTGCTCGCCGGAGCCCTCTGGGAGGACGCGGACGAGCCGGAGAAAGCCGTCTCGCGCTACCGCCTCGCCGCGCGCCTGGGAGGCGAAGCCGGAGCGGACACGACCGGACTCGACTTCCGTCTCGCGCGCGCGATGCTGCGTGTCGGCGATGCAGAAGAAGCCGCAGAGCTGTTCGGCGACGTGCTGCAGCGCGAGGAGGAGGCCGACGTCCCCGCCGGCTCGCGCGCCATGACCGTGTCGATGCTCGCGCGCGCCCTGAGCGCCGCGGGCGAGTTCGGTCAGTCGGTCGGTGCGCACGGCTATGCCTCCGAACTGTTCGGGCAGGCCGAGGAGCACGCGGACCAGGCGATGTCGATGACGGAGCAGGCCAAGATCCTCGCGCGCTTCGACGAGCACGACGATGCGATCGCCCTGCTCGAGTCCGCCGCCGAGATCGTGCGGCGCGCGCCCGAAGCCGTCGGCGCGCTCACCGAGGTTCTGCACAGTCTCGGCCAGGCCTACGGCGGACGCGGCGATGAGCGGGCGTTCGGGCTCTTCGACGAGGTCGCCGCCCTCGCGCAGCAGCACGAGGCCGAGTGGCTGCTCGCGGATGTGACCGACTCGCGCGCACGGGCGCTGGCCGAGCTCGGCCGTGTCGATGAAGCCGTCTCGGCTGCTCTCACCGCGGCCGACGGCTTCGCAGCGCTCGGAGACCTGGGCTCGGCCGGAGGCTCGGAGCTGTTCGCGGCACGGGTGCTCGCCGGCAACGAGCGCTCAGCCGACGCGGTCCCGGTCTACCGCAGCGCCATCGAGCACGCGGCCGGACACCCGCCGCTGTTGCAGGTGTCGGCCCTCGAGCTCGGCAACGTGCTCGAGGCACTCGGCCGTCACGGCGAAGCCGCCGAGATCCGCGCGCACCTGGAGAGCTGAGCGCAGGGCCGGCGAGACGGCGCCGTCGCTGGGGGCGCCGTCTCAGAAGAGCTGGCGCCAGTTGGCTTTCGCGAGATCGAGGAGTTCGTCGCCACGCCCGGACATGACCGTGCGGATCGCGTAGAGCGCGAAGCCCTTGACCTGCGCCGCCTCGATCGCGGGCGGCATGGAGAGCTCCTGCCGTTCGGTGACCACGTCGAGCAGAGCGGGACCGTCATGGGCCAGCACTTCGCGGACGGCGTCGGGGAGGTCCTCGCTCCGCTCCACCCGGCGTGCGAAGATCCCCATCGCCTCGGCGATCGCAGCGAAGCTGGGGTTGTCCAGCCCCGTCCCGTACGTCACGAAGCCGGCGGCCTTCATCTCGAGCTCGACGAAGTTCAACGATGAGTTGTTGACCACGACGGTCTTCACGGGCAGCTTGTTCTGCGTCAGGGTCAGCAGCTCGCCGAGCATCATCGAGAGGCCGCCGTCACCCGCGAGCGCCACGACCTGACGGTCGGGGTGTGCGACCTGGGCCCCGATGCCGTGCATCAGCGCATTGGCCATGGAGCCGTGCGTGAACGAACCGATCAGTCGCCGGTTCTCGGTCATCGAGAGGTATCGCGCCGCCCACACGGTCGGCGACCCCACGTCGGCCGTGAAGATCGCATCGTCGGCCGCGTATTCGTCCAGGAGGCGAGCGAGGTACTGCGGGTGGATGGGACGCTTGCCCTTGGCCGGCACCGCCAGCTCGTCGAGCTTCTTGCGAGTCTTGCGGTAGTGCGCGGTGGCATCGTCGAGGTGCGTACGGTCGTCCTTGCGCGCCAGTCGAGGCAGCAGTGCGTCCGCCGTGGCACGCACATCGCCGACCAGCCCCAGATCGAGCGGATGCCGCTTGCCGAGCTGGGCACCACGGATGTCGACCTGGATCGTCGTCGCGTTGTCGGGGTAGAACTGCTCGTACGGGAAGTCGCTGCCCAGCACCAGCAGCGCGTCGGCGGCCTCCATGGCCCGGAAGCCCGAAGCGAAGCCGAGAAGCCCCGTCATCCCCACGTCGAAGGGGTTGTCGTACTCGATGAACTCCTTGCCGCGGAGCGCATGCACGATGGGAGCACCCAGTGTGTCGGCGAGCGCGATGACCTCGTCGTGCGCGCCCTCGACGCCGGCTCCGGCGAGGATCGTGACCTTCTTCGCGGCGTTCAACAGCGTCGCCGCCTTCTCGAGCTCCGCCGGATTGGGCACGACCACCGGGCGGGTGCGCTCGATCACGACGGCACGGTCGTCGGCGATGTCTGCCAGGGCGACGTCACCGGGGATCACGAGCACCGCGACCCCGCGCTCTTCGATGGCAGCACGCATGGCGATCTCCATCAGGCGCGGCATCTGCTTCGGATCGGCGACGTACTCGACGTAGACGCTGCACTCGCGGAAGAGCTCCTGCGGATGCGTCTCCTGGAAGTATCCGGTTCCGATCTCGGTGGTGGGGATGTGGGCGGCGATCGCGAGCACGGGAACACGTGAGCGGTTGGCGTCGTAGAGGCCGTTGATCAGATGCAGGTTCCCGGGCCCGCAGGATCCGGCGACGACGGCGAGCTCGCCGGTGGTTGCGGCATCGGCGGCGGCGGCGAACGCGGCGGATTCCTCGTGCCGCACATGCACCCATCGGATCGTGCCGTCTTTGCGCAGCGCATCCGTGAAGCCGTTCAGCGAGTCCCCGGGAATGCCGTAGACACGGTCGATCCCGTTGGCGTGCAGAGTCTTGACGATGTTCTCAGCGACGTTTGCCATGCTTCGACCCTACGCCCGAGGCACGGGGCTGAGGCTCGTCGGACGACCGTGACAGATGTCACTCGAACTGCCGACATCCGACACTGTCGCCGCTTCGACGCGCGATCTAGCCTCGAAGCATCAGAAGAAGCCGAGACGCTCGCCGGCGCATCCGGGGTCACGGCACGACGAGAGGATGCAGAATGAGCGACTTCGCCATCGGAGACACCGTGCAGATCACCGGACCGACGATGACCGGCAATGTCGGAACCGTCGTCTCGATCGACGGAAAGCGGGGAAAGTACCTCGTGCGCATCACGGACGTGACCCAGAACTACTTCACTCCCGAGGAGTTGAAGCTCTTCTCCGCCTGAGGGCGACGAGTGGCGCTCAGTACTCCTGAGCACCATCCCTGTCCGGCTCTGCACTGCGACGGAACGCCCGCCCGGAGACCGACGTCGGGTCGATGCGCACGTAGACGCGCTTGAGGGTGGGGATCCAGGGGCGAAGGCCCGCGGCATCCGCGCGGTGCACGTCCGCATCCGCCTCCAGAGCGGTCGCGTGCCCGCGGACGATGACGCTCCAGGCGTCCGTGTCGGTATGATCGTCGACCTCGAACAGCACGTCGGTGTTCACCGTCAGCTCGAACAGCTTGCTGCCTGGCGCCGTGCGGAACAGGATGCCGTCGCCGTCGACCACGTAGTTCACCGGGAAGATGTCGATCGTGTCCCCGACGTGGGTGACGAGTCTTCCCAGTTCCTGCGTGCCGAGCAGCTCCCGGCTCCGGTCGGTGGTCAGCATCTCGATGGGGTCGGTGTGCGCGCTCATGCCGCCATTGTCTCCCACTCGATGTCCCCACCGACAGGGCATCCGTCCCGCATTCGGTGGTGGATGTGACAACGGCCCCCCGCGTTCTGCGAGGGGCCGTTCATCGTGCGCTCAGCCGATGCGGATGAGCTTCTTGTTGACGAACTCGTCCGCGGCCAGGTGACCCAGTTCGCGGGCCGTGCCGCTGCGCTTGACGCCGCCGAACGGCAGCTCGGGGCTGTCGGCGAGCACGAGGTTGACGTAGACCATGCCCGCCTCGATCTTGTCGGCGACGCGCTCGGCCTGCGCGGCATCCGTCGTGAAGACGTAGGAGCCGAGACCGAAGGTGGTGTCGTTCGCGAGCTCGACCGCCGCGTCCTCATCCGCCACGCGGTAGACGACGGCGGCGGGGCCGAAGAGCTCCTCGCGGTAGACGTTCATCTCGGGCGTCACGTCAGCCAGCACGGTCGGAGCGAAGAACGCGCCGTCACGGGTGCCGCCGGTGAGGAGCGTCGCTCCCTGCTCGACCGCCTGGTCGATCTGCTTCTGCAGGTTGACCGCAGCCGTCTCGGACGACACCGGACCGAGGACCGTGTCGTCGAGCATGGGATCGGTCGCCTCGACGGCCGCCATCGCCGCCGTGAACTTCTCGACGAAGGCGTCGTACAGGCTGTCGACGATGATGAAGCGCTTCGCGCCGTTGCAGGCCTGCCCGTTGTTGTCGAGGCGCGCATCGACGCCGGCCTGCACCGTGGCGTCGAGGTCGTCGGTGGAGAGCACGATGAACGGGTCGGAGCCGCCGAGCTCGAGTGCGACCTTCTTGAGGTTGCGTCCGGCGATCTCGGCGACCGCGGCACCGGCGCGCTCGGATCCGGTGAGCGAGACGCCCTGCACGCGCGGGTCGGCGATCATCGTCGCGATCTGCTCGTTCGTCGCGAGGACGTTCTGGTAGGCGCCCTTCGGGAATCCGGCATCGTGATAGATCTTCTCGATCGCGGTCGACGACTCCGGGCACTGCGGGGCGGGCTTGAGCAGGATCGTGTTGCCCACGATCAGGTTGGGAGCGGCGAAGCGCACGATCTGGTACGCCGGGAAGTTCCACGGCATGATGCCGACGAGCGGGCCGAGCGAGGAACGGCGGATGATGGCCGACCCCTCCCCCAGGATCGCGATCGGCTGGTCGGCCATGATCGACTCCGCCTGGTCGGCGTAGTACTCGGCGATGTCGGCGGCGAAGTCGACCTCGCCCAGGGCGGCCTCGCGGGGCTTGCCCATCTCACGCACGAAGATGTCGGCGAGCTCTTCGCGGCGTTCGCGGTGCAGCTCGGCGGCACGCCGGACGAGGGCCGCGCGCTCGGCGACCGTCGACGAGCGCGACCACTCGCGGTGGGCCTCGTCGGCGGCGGCGACCGCCTCATCGATCTGGGCATCCGTGAACGTGTCGAAGGACGCCAGCGTCTCTCCGGTGGCGGGGTTGGTGACGGCGTAGTCGGTCATGACATGTCCTCTCGTGTGGTGGTGCGGGGCCCGACGCGCGGGCCCCGCATCGGAAATCAGGAGACCGGGATCAGCGTGTACTTGGTGGACAGGTACTCGTGGATGCCCTCGAAGCCGCCCTCGCGGCCGACGCCGGACTGCTTGACGCCGCCGAAGGGTGCGGCCGCGTTCGAGACAACGCCCACGTTGAGACCCATCATGCCGGTCTCGAGCCCGTCGATCATCCGCTGACCGCGCTGCAGGTTCTCGGTGAAGACGTACGACACGAGTCCGTACTCGGTGTCGTTCGCCAGGCGCACGGCCTCTTCCTCGGTCTCGAAGGTCGCGATCGCGAGCACCGGTCCGAAGATCTCCTCGCGCAGGATCGCGCTTCCCGCGACGACATCGGTCAGCACGGTCGGCTCGTAGAACGTGCCCGTGCCCTCCACGGCCTTGCCACCTGCGAGCAGCGTCGCACCGCGACCGACCGCATCGTCGACGAGTTCGCCGGCCTTCGCGACGGCATCCGCGTCGATGAGCGGTCCGATCGCCACGCCCTCTTCGGTGCCACGGCCGATCTTCATGCCGTTGACGCGCTCGGTGACACGCTTGGCGAATTCGCCCGCGACGTCCTTGTGCACGATGAAACGGTTCGCCGCCGTGCAGGCCTGTCCGATGTTGCGGAACTTCGCGGCCAGCGCACCGTCCACGGCCTTGTCGAGGTCGGCGTCGTCGAACACCACGAACGGGGCGTTGCCGCCGAGTTCCATCGACACGCGCAGCACGCCCTCCGCCGCCTGGGCGATGAGCTTGCGTCCGACCTCGGTCGAGCCCGTGAAGGAGAGCTTGCGCAGACGCGGGTCGGCGATGATCGGCGCCGACAGCGCGCTCGACTTCGAGGTCTGCACGACGTTGACGACACCGGCGGGAAGGCCGGCCTCTTCGAGCAGCTTCGTGAAGTACATCGTCGTCAGCGGCGTGAGTGCCGGGGGCTTGATCACCACGGTGCAGCCGGCCGCGAGTGCCGGAGCGATCTTGCGCGTCGCCATCGCGAACGGGAAGTTCCACGGCGTCACGAAGAACGACGGTCCGACCGGGCGCTGCGACACGACCATGTGACCGGTGCCCTCGGGGTTGATGCCGTAGCGGCCGCTGATGCGCACGGCCTCCTCGCTGAACCAGCGCAGGAACTCGCCGCCGTAGCCGACCTCGCCACGCGCCTCGGCGAGCGGCTTGCCCATCTCGAGCGTCATGAGCAGCGCCAGGTCCTCCTTGTGCTCCTGCACGAGGTCGAATGCCCGGCGGAGGATCTCACTGCGCACGCGCGGAGCCGTCGCGGCCCACGCGTCCTGCGCGGCGACGGCCGCATCGAGGGCGCGGATGCCGTCTGCGGGCGTCGCGTCGGCGATCGTGCGGATCACGGCACCGGTCGCGGGATCCTGCACGTCGAACGTGCCGCCGGTCTCGCCGTCGATCCACTCACCGCCGATGAAGAGGCCGGTGGGGATGCTGTCCAGGAGCGCCTGTTCGGTCTGAGTGCTCATGATTCTCTTTCTGTGAGGAGGGCTAGGAGCGCGTGCGTCGGCTGGGAGGTGCGTCGATGCTCAGCGTCTGACCGCGGAAGAACGCCGGCCGTCTGATGGCGTTCCAGACCATGACGACGATGCCGACGCCGATGATCAGCATTCCGAGGATGAAGACGATGCCGACGCCGCCGATCTGAGAACCCGAGCCGTAGGCCGGGTCCATCGAGTCGATCAGCGTCGTGAAGAACAGCACCGCGAGGATCGCACCGCCGACGAGCGGGAAGAGGAACGTGAAGAAGAAGTTCCTCGTCGAGTCGAACCACTGCTTGCGGAAGTACCAGACGCACGCGAAGGCGGTGATCCCGTAGTAGAAGCAGATCATCATGCCGAGCGTGAGGATGGTGTCCCACAGCGTGTCCTCGCTCACGACGCGCATCACAGCGTAGAAGGCCGACGCGACGATGGCGGAGATGATGGTCGCGTACCCCGGGGTGAAGAAGCGGGGGCTGACCTTCGCGAACGACTTGGGCAGGGCGCCGTAGTGCCCCATCGCCAGCAGCGTGCGCGCCGGTCCCACGAACGTGGACTGCAGCGACGACGCCGAGCTGGTCAGCACCGCGAGCGACACCAGGAAGGCGAGCGGGCCGAGGATCGGGCCGGAGAGGTGGAAGAACACGTTCTCCTGGATGTCCTCGTTGCCGAGACCCAGCGCACCGGTGCCGACACCGGCGAACATGATCATCGCCACCGCGAGCAGCAGGTAGAGCGAGACGATCATCAGCACCGTGACGGTGGCCGCGCGACCCGGGGTCTTCTCCGGGTCCTTGGTCTCCTCGTTCATGGTGAGGGTGACGTCCCAGCCCCAGAAGATGAAGATCGACAGCGAGAGTCCGGCGGCGACGGCGCTGAACGACGAGATCGCGAACGGGTTGAACCAGTTCAGATCGAAGGGCTGGTAGTCGAACCCGTTGCCGTTGACGGCCTGCACGATCGCCGCACCGGCGAAGAAGAGCAGGACGAGGATCTGGAAGCTGACGAGCCAGTACTGCAGCTTCTGCGTCGTCTGCATGTCGCGGTACGAGATCCAGGTCGCCCCGAGCATGAACAGCAGGCACACGCCGATGTTGATCCAGGTGACGCTCGCGAGGGAGGCGATGTCGGGGTTGCCCGTGATCTGCGAGATCAGCAGGAAGAGGAAGTCGACGGCGATGCCCGCGAGGTTGGACAGCACGAGGATCGTGGCGACGACCAGGCCCCAGCCCGCCATCCAGCCCACCCACGGACCGAAGGCGCGGGCCGCCCAGGTGAACGAGGTGCCGGAGTCGGGCATCCGGTTGTTGAGCTCGCGGTACCCGAAGGCGACCAGGAGCATCGGGATGAAGCCGACCAGGATGATCGCGGGGATCTGCGACCCCACCGTGGAGGCCACAGGGCCGACGGCGGCGGTGAAGGTGTAGGCGGGTGCGATGCACGAGATGCCGATCACGACCGCGCCGATCAGGCCGACCGTTCCGGCGCTCAGGCCCTTGGTGGAGATCCCGGTCGTGACACCGGATTCGGGCTCCGTCGCCCGGTTGGTGCTGCTCATCAGCGTTCTCCTGCTTCGTTGCGGGTGCGCGGGACGACGATCATGGGGACGGGCAGCTCGTGCAGCATCTTCGCCGCCGTGGAGCCCAGGAAGAGACGACGGGGCTGCGCCAGCCTGCTGGAGCCGACCAGGACCACCTCGCCGGGAAGCCAGGAGAGGTTCGCGACCGCATCTTCGACGGTGTCGCCCGGAGCCTTCTCGACGGCGGCGGTGCGCCCGTCGGGGAGCAGCTCTGTCGCCATCGCGAGGACCTCCTGCCCGTGGTCGTCACCGACCGTGCGGATCGCGCCCGTATCGAGCCCCGGGGGCACATCGAACGGCACGAGGGACACGAGGCGCAGGTCGACGCCGCTGTCGCCGGCGAGGGCGACAGCCTCGTCGAGCAGCGCATCGGCGCCCGGCCTCGATCCGACGGCGACCGTGACGCGCGGGATGACGTGGTCGTCCTGCTGGGCGGTGCCCACCGGAGCCAGTGCGACCGGGATGGTCGACGAATGGAGCAGCTCGGAGGCGACGCTGCCGAGCCGGTGGCGTCCGAAGATGCCCCCGCCCGCCGCACCGATCACGATCACCCGGGCGCCGAACTCCTCGCCAGCGGCAATGAGCCCCTCGGCGAACGACTCGGAGAACCGGACATGACCGCTGCGGGTCAGCTCCTGCGGCAGCCGGACGACGGCGTCGGCGAGCCACTTCCTGGCCTGCGACCGGATGTGCTCCTCATAGGCGCGCTCCGGCGGCACCGCGGCGTTGCGTGTTCCTTCGTTCGGCAGCACGATCACCAGGTGCAGGGTCGCGCCCAGGCTGCGGGCGATGCGCGCGCCCAGCGCCGCGGCATCCGCTCCCGCATCCGTCGCCGTGTACCCCACGACGACCGAGCCGGTCATCAGCTGCTGCTCTCGACAGCGCCGGACTCGCGGCTCGCATCGACGATGTTGGATGCGACGAGGTGTCCCATCCGGATCGCACCGTCGACGTGCTGGTACCCGGCTCCGGCCATGTCGCTGCAGGCGAAGTGGATCGGGCCGACCGCCGTGCGCAGGTCGGCGCCGTAACGGTGCAGGCCACCCATGTCGAAGCTCGCGGCATAGGCACCACGCGTCCACTCCTCGCTGCCCCAGTCGCTCTCGTAGTAGACGACCGGGTTCTTGGCCTCTGGGCCGTAATAGTGCGAGAGCGACTCGAGGATGCGCTCCTTGCGTTCCTCGGCAGAGAGCTCGAACACGCCGTCGGCGTTGGCGTCGGAGACGAAGCCCACCAGGGTGCCGCGCTCGTCGCCGTGGTTCGTGTTGTCGTACGCCTCGTGCGACAGCTCGTACGGGCTGAACGCGGTGCCGCTGAGACCCTGCTCGCGCCAGAACGGACGATCGTAGACCGCGTGCACCTTGATGACGAAGCCCATCGAGAGGTGCTGGTGCAGCTGGTGCTGACGACGCGGCAGCGGCGGATCGAAGGAGATACGGCTGTACAGCACCGGCGCGTGCGCGAGGATCGCGTGGCGGGCGCGGACCGTGAGCTCGTCGGTGGTGGCGACGACCCCCGCGTCCGACCACTCGAGGCTGCGGACCGGCTGGTTCAGCAGCACGTCGTCGCCCAGGCGCTCGGCGAGACGCAGCGGCACCTGCTGCAGACCGCCGACCACGCGCTTGTCGAGGATGAAGTCGGCGTCGACGAGGTTCGAGTACGAACCGGCGGATGCGGCCATCAGCAGCGACTGCAGCAGCGAGAACGAGTGCGTGGGCTTGGTGAGCATCGCCGATCCCGTGGCGAAGGCCAGGTTGCGCACGGCCTCGTCGTCATCGGTCTGCGAGCGCAGCCAGGCGTCCCAGGTGATCGAATCCCACTCCTCGGCGTTCGGGTGCGCCCACGGCTGATCGGGGTCGATCTCGGCGACCAGGGCGTCGAGGATGCCCGTGATCCGGGCGATCACGGCCTCGGTCTCCGGCGACACGGGGAACATCTCCCCCGTGAAACGGTGCGTCTTCCCGTCGGGGCCGACGTAGACGCTGTCGCCTTCGCGGTAGCGGCTGTAGGTCTCGAGGCCCAGCTCTTCGATGGCGTCCTTGAGCGCATCCTGATCGGGCGAGACCCACTGACCGCCGATCTCGAGCATGGCGCCGTCGATGACGTCGGTCCACAGGCGTCCGCCCACGCGGTCGCGGGCCTCCAGCACGGCGACCGACAGGCCGGCCTTGCGCAGGTCGTTCGCGGCGGTGAGCCCTGCGGCTCCGGCGCCGATGATGAGTACGTCGCGGGTGATCTCAGACATCTGCAACTCCTTCGTTGGGGGAAGTAGTGCCGGTCGCGACCCGAAATCCCCCGATTGGGGTCGCGACCGGACAGGGGGTCGGGCCGCACGGGAGTGCGGCCCGGATGCTATTCGGCGGCGGCCAGGGCGGCGGCGACGATGTCGAGTCCCTCGTTCAGCAGGTCGTCGCCGATCGAGAGCGGAGGGAGGAAGCGGATGACGTTGCCGTAGGTTCCGCAGGTGAGGACGATGACGCCCTGCGCGATGCACGCCTTGGCGACGGCGGCCGTGAGAGCGGCGTTCGGCGCCTTGGTCTCGGGGTCGACGAACTCGGCGGCGATCATCGCACCGTGGCCGCGGACGTCGCCGACGCGCGGGTCGTTCTGCTGGATCGCGGTGAGGCGGTCGATGAGGATCGTGCCGATCTCGCGCGCCCGCTCGATCACGCCGTCGTTCTCGAACACGTCGATCGAGGCGAGGGCTGCGGCGCAGGCGATGGGGTTGCCCCCGTAGGTGCCACCGAGGCCGCCCGAGTGCGAGGCGTCCATGATCTCGGAGCGACCGGTGACCGCAGCGAGCGGGAGGCCGCCGGCGATGCCCTTGGCCGTGGTGATCAGATCGGGCTCGATGCCGAAGATCTCGCTCGCGAACATGTGCCCGGTGCGGGCGAAGCCGGTCTGCACCTCGTCGGCGATGAACACGACGCCGTTCGCGCGGCACCACTCGACGATCGCGGGGAGGAACCCGTCGGCGGGGACGATGAAGCCGCCCTCGCCCTGGATGGGCTCGATGATGACCGCGGCCAGGTTGTCGGCGCCGATCTGCTTCTCGAGCTGGAGGATGACGCGGGCCGCGGCCTCACGTCCATCGAGTCCGTCGCGGAACGGGTACGACATCGGCGCCCGGTAGACCTCGGGCGCGAAGGGGCCGAAACCGCTCTTGTAGGGCATCGACTTGGCGGTGAGCGCCATGGTGAGGTTGGTGCGGCCATGGTAGCCGTGGTCGAAGGCGACGACCGCCTGGCGACCGGTGTGCTTGCGGGCGATCTTGATCGCGTTCTCGACCGCCTCGGCGCCCGAGTTGAACAGGGCGCTCTTCTTGGCGAAGTCACCGGGGGTCACGCGGTTGAGCGCCTCGGCGACGCCGACGTACGACTCGTAGGGCGAGATCATGAAACAGGTGTGGGTGAACTGCGCGGCCTGAGCGGCGACGGCCGCGGCGACCTTGGGGTGCGCGTTGCCGACGGTGGTCACGGCGATGCCAGAGCCGAGGTCGATGAGCGAGTTCCCGTCGGCGTCCACGACGACGCCGCCACCGGCGGCGACAGCGGCGACCGGAACGGTGTGTCCGACGCCCGCTGCCACGGCATCCGCCTTGCGCGCGAGGATCTCGGCCGAGCGCGGGCCGGGAAGATCCGTGACCAGACGACGCTCCTGGGGGAGGTCGGGTCCGCCGAGAGGGACTGCGGGGGCTGCGGTGTCGAGGAGTGCCATGTTCGCGAGCGTACGGCGGCCACCGAGCCGGCTGCACTCACCGGTCTGTACAATCTGGAGAAGCAAATCGCCCGCTCGTACAACTCGCCGGAGGTCACCGTGGTCGTCACCGCCCAGCCGACCCTGCGCGCCCTGTTGCAGCGTCGCGACCTCGGGCTCTCTCTGATCCCCCGCGAAGGCGACATCCCCGATGGGGCACTCGACCGCCCGCTGCGTTGGGTGCACAGCTCCGATCTCGCCGACCCCACCCCGTTCCTGTCCGAAGACCTGGCGCTGCTGACCACCGGAACCCAGTTCGACGAAGCCGTCAGCATCGACACGTACGTCGGGCGGCTCGCGGACCGCGGGGTGATCGGTCTGGGATTCGGCACCGAGGTGCACCGATCCGGCATCCCGGAAGAGCTCGTCGACGCGTGCGCCGCGCACGGGATGCCGCTGTTCGCCGTCCCGTACCGTACCCCGTTCATCGCCGTCGCCCGCGCGCACTCCGAGGCGATCGCGGCTCAGGCGTATGCCCGACGGTCCTGGGCCCTCGACACGCAGCGTGCCCTCGCTCTCGCCGCCCTCCGTCCGCACGGCCTCGATGCGACGATCGCCGAACTCGGGCGGCGAATCGGCGTCTGGGCCGGGATGTTCGACGCCGCCGGAGCGCTCACCCTCTCCCACCCTCGCGAAACGGTGGAGGCCCGTGTGCTCGACGAGCTCGGGAATCGCGCGGTGGAGATCCTGACCCGTGGACTCGAGGCGGGGCAGTCGCTCAGCATCGAAGACCATTCGTTCATGCTGTTCACGGTCGGCCGCGGCGGGCATCTGCGGGGCGTCATCGCCCTCGCCGTCGATACGCTCGATCCCGAAGCCCGGTCGGTCGTGACCTCGGTGATCGCCATGGCAGGACTCGCGATGGAGCAGAGCGAGCAGCTCGCCCGCAGTCGTCGTCGCCTGCACGCGCAGCTCCTCAGATCACTCCTCGCCGACGACCCCACCTTGGCCAGGAGGGTGCTGGGCAGCCTGCCCACCGCACCCGTGCTCGTGGCCGTCGCCGCCGACGCGCCGGCAGGGCCGCTCTCCGACTGGTGGGAGCGGCACCGCGCCGAGCACGGGACCTCGATCTTCCTCGCCGAATCCGAGGACGGGGTGACGATGTGCGTCTCAGCCGGAGACGAGGCCCTGCTCGACGAGGTCGCCGCCCGCTTCGGCATCCGCATCGGCGTCTCCGATCCCGAAGGGTACGACTCGTTCGCCCGGGCACACGCGCAGGCGCTCACGGCGCTGCGTCAGCAGGGCACCCACGGGGTCGCCCGCTACTCCGACACCGTCGGGTCGAGCATCCTCACGGCCCTCGCGACCGACGAGGCGCGCCTCGTCGCCGAATCGCGCCTGGCCCCGGTGCGCGAGCACGACGCCCGTACGGGCGCCGAGCTCGAACGCTCGCTGCGCACCTGGCTGGAGCATGACGCGAAAGCGGAATCCGCCGCGGTCGCGCTCGGAGTGCATCGGCACACCCTGCGCTCCCGCATCGCCCACGCGGGCGCGCTGCTCGACGTCGACCTGTCGACCTTCCCCGCCCGCGCCGAGCTCTGGACGATCCTGCAGACCGCCCGCGACTGAGCCGGGGCGGCTGCACGCTCCCGATCATCCACGTGCTTCCTGCTCGCACCCCGCGCGGCGGGAACGCTCCGGTCGCACTTCGCGCCGCCCCCGCGACGTCTGAGCGGCAGGAACTGCAACCGGAGCAGCGGGCCAACATCGGGCCAAGAGCGGGTCAGGAGTGGATGCGCGCTCCCGCAGCCAGCACCGCCCGGCACCGCGTGACGTCATCGGCAGTCTGGGCGATCAACGCCTCGACGCCGTCGAACCGCAGCGTCGGGCGAAGGCGCGCGACGAGGGTCACGCACAGGCGCCGACCGTAGAGGTCGATGTCGGCATCATGCAGGTGCACCTCGACGCGTCGCTCGCGATCGCCGTCGAAGGTCGGGTTCATCCCGACACTGACACTCGCCGCCCACGACAGCAGGTCGTCGTCGATCCGCACCCACGCCGCGTAGATCCCGTCGTCGGGCAGATCTTCGTGGTCGAGCGCCAGGTTCGCCGTCGGGAAGCCGAGCTCGCGACCCCGACCGTCGCCGGGGACGACCAGTCCGACGATCGTCCCGGGCGGCGACGCGCTCACGCGTTCTCGGGGGCGGCGATCGAGCGGTAGCGGCTCTGATGGAAGACCAGTGGCTCGACGTCGTCGAACAGCGTGATGTCGGCGATCTCGTACAGCGCGATCTCGTGGTCGCCGCCGTCGAACGTGCTGTGCAGGCGACACGTGAGCCAGAGCGCTGCGTCCGCGATCAGCACGGCTCCGCCATCGGTGCGGCGCCACTCATGGCCGCCGAACCGGTCGCCTTCCCTCGCCGAGAGCGAGCGGCTGAGCGGCTCGTGGTGCGCGGCGAGCACACTCATGCCGAGCTCGGGCACGGTGCGCAGCACCGGCCAGGTCTTCGACGTACGGGCGGCGCTGATCGCCACCAGCGCCGGTTCGAGCGAGATCGAGGTGAAGGAGTTGACCGCCATTCCCACGGCACGGTCGTCGACGTGCGCGGCCAGGGCCACGACGCCGGTCGGGTATACCGAGAAGGCCCGGCGGAGGGCGAGGTCGCGCGGGACCGTATCGTTCGTCAGCGCGTCGGTCACGACAGTCGTCATTTCGGCTTCCTTTCGTTAGTCAACTTTGACTAGTTTTGATAATAGGCAACTTTGATCATGCAAACAACAGGAAAGGCGAAGGCCAGCCGTTAGCATGAGGGGCATGTCGACCACCCGCCTCGTCGTCCTCGGCGCCGTGAAGCAGTTCCAGCCCGTGCACGGGTACTTCCTCCGTCGCGAACTCATGACCTGGCACGTCGACGAGTGGGCGCATATCCAACCCGGATCGATCTACAACGCCCTGCGCGCCCTCGAGGTCGACGGCTACATCGCCGAAAGCGGCACCGAAGCCGAGGGCAAGCGCCCGGCGCGGACCACCTACCGCATCACCCCGGCCGGCGAGGTCGAACTGCAGCGCATGCTGCGCGAGAACCTCTGGAACGTCGCAGCCTTCGACACCCAGGCCATCATGACCGTGGCCTCGTTCATGTTCGTTCTGAGTCGGCAGGAGGTGATCGCCGGCCTCGAGCACCGCCTCATCAAGAGCGACGCGATCATCACGCAGAACGGCTTCGACGTGCAGGACACGCTGCGCTCCGAGACGACGCCCAAGTACGTGCGGGAGATCTTCGACCTCTCCACAGCCCGCCTCACGGCCGAGAAGCAGTGGCTGCTCGACCTGCTGGAACGTCTGCGCGGTGGGGAGTACACATTCGCCGGCGAGACGACCGAGGGCGCAGCGTCGGCCGACGCGGCCTCGTCGGCCTGAGGTCAGCGCGACGAGACGAGCGCGTCGATCGACTCGCGCGACAGGGCCGACGTCGTCGCACCCCGATGCTGCGCCACCACGGCGCCGGCCGCACAGGCCCGGATCAGCGCCGTCTCGATTGCTTCTCCCTGGGCGAGCGCGGCGGCCAGGGCTCCGCAGAACGCATCGCCGGCGCCGGTCGTATCCACCGGATCGATCCGGAACGCGTCGACCTGCAGAGGATCGCTCCCCGCGCGATGCAGCACCACTCCCCCGGCACCCCGGGTGAGAACCACCACCGGGGCTCCGGCGGCGTGCAGCCGGTCGATGCCGCCGAGCGCGGTGCACTCGGTCTCGTTGACCACCAGCACGTCGACGTCGCCGAGCATCTCGACCGCCTCGGCATGTGCGGGCGCGGCGTTCAGGATCGTCAGGGCTCCGGCCGTCCGGCCCGCGCGCAGGGCGGCCGCCACGCTCGCGAGCGGAACCTCCAGCTGCGCGAGCACGACCGCCGCGCCCGCGATCCCGGCGACCGCGTCGTCGACATCGAGCTCGGCGTTCGCACCGGCCGCGACGATGATGCTGTTGTCGCCGTCGTCGAAGGCCAGCACGTGGGCGACGCCCGTCGGAACGGCGGCACTCCGGCGCAGGGCCGCCGCGACTCCGGCATCCGCCAGCGTCTGCTGCAGCACGTCGGCGGCCTCGTCCGTTCCGACCACCGCACAGAACCGGGTCGGAGCCCCGCTGCGTGCGGAGGCGACGGCCTGATTCAGCCCCTTGCCCCCGGCGAAGCGGCCGCCGGCCCGACCGAGCAGGGTCTCGCCGACACGTGGAGGGCGCGAGACCTCGACCACGAGATCGAGATTCGCGCTCCCCACGACGGCGACACCGGTGAGGGTGTCAGACACGCGACATCGTCCGTCGGTACTGGGAGCCGGTGTGCGAGTCGGAGAGCGCCGGCGTCGGCGTGCCGATCAGACGCTCACGCAGCGACTGCGGCTCGGCCGAGGGTTCGGCGATCGCACCGCGCTCCTTGAGGATCGGCAGCACGTGCTCGATGAAGTCGATCGTCGACGCCGGCGGGATGACGGGAGCGAACAGGAATCCGTCCAGGTCGGCGCCGTCGGCGAGCTCGATCATCCGGTCTGCCACCTGCTCGGGGGTGCCGACGATCGGGCGGGCGCCGACGCCGTGCGCGTGCCAGTCTCCGAGAACGTCGCCGACCGTCTTGTCGGCGAAGCGGGCGACCTGGGTCTGCGACAGCTCGGTGCTCAGCTCCGACATCGGCGTGTTCGGCGCATAGGCCGAGAGGTCGAGGCCGGTGAACCATGCGTAGGAGGCGACGGTGACGTCGGGGTTCTGCGCGTCGGCGACCTCGGCGTACTTGCGCTGCGCCTCTTCCTCGGTGCTGCCGACGATCGCGGCGAATGCCGACATGATCTTCACCTCGTCGGCCCCGCGGCCGTTCTTGACGGCCTCTTCGCGGATCGCCGACGAGTGCGCACGCAGCTGCTCGACCGAGCCGCTGCCGACGAAGATCGCCTCGCCGTGCTTGCCCCCGAACTCCCGGCCCGCGGGGGAAGCCCCGGCCTGGAACAGCACCGGGGTACCCTGCGGCGAGCGCGAGGTGTTGCCGTAGCCGTGCGATCGGAAGTAGGGGCCGTCGTGCGCAATGCGGTGCACCTTGGACGGGTCGGCGAAGCGCCCGGACTTGTCGCGCTCCAGAGCCCCTTCCTCCCACGCCTGCTCCCACAGCTTGTAGACGACCTGCATGAAGTCGTCGGCCATGAGGTAGCGCTCGTCGTGGCCGACCATCGGCACGCCGAAGCCCTGCACAGCCGTGTCCGCCGTGCCGGTGGTGACCACGTTCCAGCCGATGCGGCCGCCGGAGAGGATGTCGAGCGTCGCCATCCGTCGCGCGAACGAATAGGGCGGTTCGAGCAGTGTCGAGCCGGTGGCGACGAGCCCCAGGCGCGTCGTCTCGGGGATGAGAGCGGCGAGGATGATCGCCGGGTCCAGACGCGGCAGGTCGAGACCTTCGAGGGAGCAGATGTCGGGACGCTCGCCGGCGACGTCGGCCCACCCCCAGGCATCCGCGAGGAACAGGAAGTCGAACCCGGCGTCCTCGACCATGCGCGCGGTGTCGCGCCAGTACTCGAGCTTGTCGAACAGGTAGCGCCCGTTGTCGGGGTGCCGCCACGTGGCGGTGCCGGAGTCGTTCGCCTGGGCGTTCTCGAAGAGGCCGAGACGCAACTGCTTGACGGTGTTCTGATCGGTCATGTGCGGGTGCCTTCCTTGTGGGTGGTTCGTTCTGCTGGTTCCGGAGTCGTTCTGCTGGTTCCGGAGTCGTTCTGGTGGTTCCGGAGCGGTTCTGGAGTGGTTCCGGGCACGCCGGAGGAACCCCGGGACGGGTTGGGGGGCACCCGTCCCGGGATGAGGGTGCCGCGTCAGCCCTTGGCCGTGACCTCGCCGTCGCTCCACCAGAGCACGCGCTTGCGCACCAGGGCGAGGACGATGATCAGGAGCACACCGAGCAGGCAGAGCAGAGCGATGCTGGCCCAGGTGACCGCGAGGTTCGCCTGAGCCGCAGACGTGGTGACGAGCGAGCCGAGACCGGCCTGCTGTCCCGCCGCGACGAACTCGGCGACCGCCGCGCCGACCACCGCGAGCGGCAGGGCGATGCGGAGCCCTGCGAACACGTAGGGCATGCTGCCGGGAAAGCGCAGCTCGCGGAAGATCTCCCACCGCGAGGCGTGCAGCGTCTTGAAGACGTCGAGCGCCTTCTGATCGACGTCGCGCAGACCCGCGAGCGAGTTCACGAGCATCGGGAAGAACACCACGAGCCCCGTCACGATGAACTTCGGCACCATGCCGAAGCCGAAGGCCACGACCAGTGCGGGGGCGATCGCCACGATCGGGGTCACCATCACGATGATGACCAGCGGCATGACCGCCCGCTCGATGATCTGGAACTCCGCCATGACGACCGCCAGGAGGAATCCGGCGAGGATACCGGCGGCGGCGCCGACCACCACCTCGAGGAGCGTGACGAGGAAGTTCGACCAGTACATGCCGGCGTCATCGACGAGGCTGGCGCCGATCGCCTCCAGCGTCGGCAGCACGTACGGGTTGGTCCAGGCCACGACCTGCCAGAGGAGAGCGGCGATCACGAAGGTGATCAACGTGGGTCCCCACGCTCCCCAGCGCAGCCAGGAAGGAACTCCCCGGCGTGGCTGGGCCTTCAGGCGGGCGGTCGCGAGGGTGGCGGTCGTGTCTCTCATCGTCAGCTCAGACATGGGCCTTCTCCGTCTGCGCGCGCAGCGCACCGCGCACGACTGCTTCCAGTTCGCGGAACTCGTCCGTCGCGTAGGCCTCTTCGGTGCGCGGCCGCGGCAGGTTCACATCGATCACCTGGGCGATGCGCCCCGGGTGCGCGGCCATCACCACGATGCGGTCGGAGAGCATGATCGCCTCCGGCACCGAGTGCGTGACGAACATGACGGCCTTGCGGTTGGACTGCCAGAACTCCAGCAGCGCGATCCGCTGCAGGTCGCGGTTCATCTCGTCGAGCGCCGAGAACGGCTCGTCCATCAGCATGATGGCCGGGTCGAACACGAAGGCCCTCGCGATCGCGGCGCGCTGCTGCATGCCGCCCGAGAGCTGACCGGGGTACTTCTTCATCGCCTGTCCGAGCCCGAACGTCGACAACAGCTCCTCCGGGTCGCGCAGCGCTCGCCCGGTGTTGGCCTTGGCGTTGATCCGCACCGGCAGCTCGACGTTCTCGCGCACCGTCTTCCACGGCAGCAGTGCGGGCGACTGCGGCACGAGACCGATCTTCTTGTCGCGCGAAGCCGCCGTGACGCTCTCTCCGTCGATCGTGACGCTTCCGGAGTCGGCGTCGAGAAGGCCGGCGACGACCTTGAGCAGTGTGGACTTGCCGCAGCCGCTCGGGCCGATCACCGACACGAACTCGCCCATTCCGATCGTCAGGCTCACATCATCGAGCACGGTGACCTTCGCGCCGTCGACGCCGAACGACTTCGAGACGTTCCTGACCTCGACGCCGGCGCCGTGTGCGACCGTCATCACTTCTCCTGCCAGATCAGGGTGTCGCCGTCGTAGAGGTCGGCGACCAGGTCGGCGTCCATCATGTCGGCGATCGCGGGCAGCTCCTTGACGTCGCCGTACTTCTTCACGAGGGCGTGCTCGGGCTCCCACATCGACTCGTTCTGCACGCCGGGGTTCCCGCCGGCGCTCTCGCGCACCCACGCGGACTCCACCTCCCACGTGCGGGCGAGCTGGTCGCGGGGGAACGCTGCGCCCTGACCGCTGTCCTCGGCCAGCTTCGCGAGCTTGTCGATGCAGGCATCCGACTCGTCCAGGCAGTACTGCAGCGCCTTGAGGCTCGCCCGCATGAAGTCGGCGGCGACCTCGCGGTGCTCGTCGAGGAATCGGGAATTCACCTCCATCACGTTGTATGTACCCTCGACGCCGAGATCGGCGGGGAGGAACTCGCTGAACGGCAGGCCCTGAGCCTTGAGCGACTGCGGCTGGTTGGAGGCGTAGCCGACGATCGCGTCGACCTGCTCGCGGACGACGACCGTGGGGTCGTAGTTGGTCATCTTGACCATCTCGACCTTCGAGACGTCGACGCCGGCCTCGTCGAGCATGGCCGAGGCGATCGGCGTCAGGTTGATGAAGTATCCGAGCGATCCGCCCTCGAGGTCCTTCAGGCTCTCGAGCTTCTCGTTGCCGAAGATCGAGAACGGCAGGGTCGTGCCGTAGGTGGCGACCGCCGTGAGGTTCTTGCTGTTCGCCGCCGCCAGCATCACGTCGGATGCCGAACCGAGAGCGGTGAACTGGGCCTGACCGGATGCCACGAGCTGCTGCCCGTTCGCCCCGGAGGCGTTGATCTCGACATCGAGGCACAGGTCGTCGAAGTAGCCCAGCTCCTCGGCGAGGAACACGTCGAGCTGGCCGGCGCTGGCGGAGTAGCCGTAGCCGGAGATGTAGGTGATGGTGCCGGCATCCTGATTCCGCTTGCAGGCGTCGGTGTCGCTCGCACTCGTGGGGGCGGTATCGCCGCCTGGCGTCTGCGCGGAGCATGCTCCGAGCGTCAGCGTGGCGGCGAGAACGCACGTCAGGGTGGCAGTGATGCGGAATCGGGTTTCCGCAGAGGAAGTAGCCATGAGGGTCCCTTCTCGGCCGTTCGTCGTTGATGGCTCGATGAAAGTAACATAGTCAAGATTGACTAAGCAAGATCAAACTAACTTTTGACGACAGGCACGACACGGACGGGGGCTGGACGGGCGTCGAGTGCACGCGAACTCGCCGAGTGCACGACTTGTCGACGTCGAGAAGCCGTGCACTCGGCAGGAAGTCGTGCACCCGGCGACACAGAGCGGGAGCGAGGGCGGAGCGGGAGCCGTCAGGGCCGGGGAGGGTCGGCAGGGTAGAGGTAGCGGCGCACGAACTCGTCGAAGAGCGGGACCATGTCGACGGATTCGTCGAGGAGCCACTGCAGCTGGATCCCGTCCATGACGGCGCTGATCAGGCGTGCAGCGAGCGCGGGGTCGATGTCGTCGCGCACCTCACCGGCTTCCTGCCCACGGCGAAGGATCTCCACGGCTTCGTCGGCTCGGGCCCGGTAGCGGGCGGCGAACTCGGCGTGCGACGGATGCTCCGGATCGGTCGCCTCGGCCGAGACGATCGCGTACAACGACGTGAGGCCGCGCGAGGTCTGGTTGTGGGCGACGACTCTCTTCGCCTGCTCGAGGAGGGTGTGCTCCGCGGGATCGCCCGCGGCCGCTCGTACCTTCTCGTCGCGCTGGTGCAGCACCTCAGCGAACAGCTCCTCCTTGTCGGCGAAGTGATGCAGGAGGCCGGCAGGCGTCACGCCGACGCGCTTCGCGATCTCCCGCAGCGACCCGCCGTGGAATCCGGTCCGGGCGAACACGACCAGCGCTTCGTCGACGATCGCCTGCCGTCGCGCCTGCCCCGTGGCGTAGGAGCCACGGGGGCCACGACCCGCTGTCGACTGGCCGTCCGTTCCCACTGCCCACTCCCATCCCTCGTCGAGGGAAGCGGCAGTTCAGCCCTGGTGGCCGTTGCCACCCGCACCCCACGACGAGCTGAATTCCTGCTGCCGCATCGCGGGACGCAGAAGCTTCTCCATCTCGCGATCCACGAAGTAGTTCTTGAGCTTATCCTTCGTGAGTTCGTTGCCGATCGCCGCCATGATCATCGACTGGTCGAGTGACAGGTAGCGCTCGGCGATCGTGCCGCTCTTCACGGCGACCGCGTCGTAGAACCCACCGGGGCCATAGGCGCCGAGATCCTCCTCGATGCCTTCGAGGTTGCGCAGCACACCCTTGCGGTCATAGGGCAGCGCGAGGAAGGCCGCATGCGGCGTGATCACGCCGTCGCCGAACTCGGGAGCGGGGTTCGTGCCCACCGCACAGCCCGGACGGTCCACATCGACGTCGGTCTTCTCCATGTCGGACGTGTAGCCGTCAGACCGCATGCCCGCGATGTCGACGCCGTATTCTGCGTATCCGCCGAAGGGATCACTCGCGGGCGAGAAGCCCCAATACCCGTATCCGGCCTCGTCGAGCCCGTGCTGCTTCTGCACGGCGACCGTGATCGGATGATTGAGCTTCCACGACTTCGGACCCCACTTCGTCTCCGGGACGAGCAGGTCGGGCATCAGCGACTCGAACATGCTGCCGCCCCAGCTGGGGACGAACGACATACCGTCATAGCTGTACGCGCCTTCCCAGACCTCGACGCCGTCGTAGGTGCGGTACTCCCCCTCGGGCAGCTGCTCCTGCCAGGCCCAGTCGCAGCCGGGCGGCATCGTGCGATGCGTGCCGTACAACGCCGTCGCCGGGATCTGGCCGTTGGCGATGCCGAGATAGGTCGCGATGCGGCTCTCGCTCACGGTCGTGTCGTAGTGGTGGCAGGTGTAGTAGGCGGTCTCGCCCGATCCGTTGTACATCGGGGCCGCGACGCTGCAGTCCGGCGGCACCTCGTCCCAGAAACCGCCGCGGTTGGTGCCGGCGGGGAGGCCGGCGGCACCCGCGGGATCGAAGAACGAGGCGAAGTCCATGGAGTCGTAGAGGGCGTCCGCCTGCACCGCGAGGGCAGGATCCGCCTCGCGGACGATACGCAGGGCGGCGGCCAGCCACCCGTTGTCGACCGTGCTGAGGAACGGGTGCACCGGATCGCCGGAGTCGGGCCAGGTCGTCAGCTTCTCCCCCGTCGTGGGCGAGTACCAGTTGTAGAACATGCCGCTCGCGTCATTGCGCTCGAGCCCTTCGAGGGTGTCGAGCGTGGCGGACATGCGGCTGCGCGCCTCGTCGGCGCCGATGATGCCGAGGTCTCGCGCCGTGACGGTCGACCACAGGTATCCGCCGATGTTCGTCGGAGAAGTGTATGCGCTGGGGGTCTGCAGGTCGCCGGTGATGTTGTCGGCCGGAAGGCCCGTCTCCTCATCGGTCATCGCCGCGAGGGAGCCCCAGGTGTCCTGTGCCCAGCGCGTGAGCTCGGCGTCGCCCTGACGGCCGCCTCCCGCCGCCGCCGGTCCGGCCAGGGCCAGGCCTGAGACGACCAGTCCGACCGTGGCCAGTGTGCTCATCCATCGCTTCATCACGTCTCCTCATCGAGAACGGGCGCCGCTGACCGGAGCCACTCCACACGCGAAAACCTAACAGGTGTTCAGTGTTGGCTCAACCCCCGCTTCCGTCCGCTCCGTAGCCTGCGCAGGATGCCCGCGCGAGTCGATCCATCCGCTCCGGTCGCACTTCCTGTCGCCTTCGCCGCTCCCGGGCGGCAGCAACTGCGACCGGAACGCCGGGCGGAGCGGGCGGGGGCGGGGGCGGAGGGCGGGGACGGGCGGGGCGGGGTCAGCGGGGGGCGTGCGCCTCCAGGAACTCGTACACGTCGGTCGTGTCGACGCCGGGGAAGGCCCCGGTAGGAAGGGTCGCCAGCAGCGTGCGCGGGGTCTTCACGTTCGGCCAGGAGTTGTCTCGCCAGCGGTCCTCCAGGTCGGCCGGCGCCCGGCGGCAGCACACCTCGACCGAGTGCTTCGAGACGCCCCGATGCGAGGTGTCGCGCCCCACAAACCACTTCGTGTCGTCGAAGCGCACGCCCACGCTGACGGAGTGCAGCCCCTCGCTCGACGACTCCACCCGGGCGGTGCACCAGTACGTGCCGTTCCCGGTGTCGGTGTACTGGTAATACGGGTTGAAGCGGTCGTCCTCGTCGAACACCACACGCGAGGTCCACCGGCGGCAGCACATCTGCCCCTCGATGGCCCCGAGACGGTCGGTGGGGAAGTTCACGTCGTCGTTCTCGTACGCCTTGGTGATCGTGCCCGACTCATGCACCTTGAGGAAGTGCACGGGGATGTCGAGGTGCCGGGTCGCGAGGTTCGTGAACCGATGCGCGGCCGTCTCGTACGACACCGAGTAGGCGTCGCGCAGGTCTTCGATCGAGATCGCCCGACGCTGCTTGGCATCCTTCAGCGCTGGGACCACATGCGCCTCGGGGATGAGGAGCGCACCGGTGAGGTAGTTCGTCTCCACGCGCTGACGCAGGAACTCGGCGTAACTGCGCGGCTCGGAGTGCCCGAGGATGCGGCTCGACAGCGCCTGCAGCACCGCGGTGCGGGCATCGCCCTTCGCGGGCACGCTGCTCGACAGGTAGAGCCGGCCGTTCGCGAGGTCGGCGACGCTCCGGGTGGTCTGCGGCAGGTCGGGCGCGTAGTGCAGGGTGAAGCCCAGGTAGGCCGCGATCTCGGACGCCGTGCGCTGGGTCAGCGGACCACCCGGATGACCGACCGCGGAGAGGATCTCGGCGGCCTTCGCCTCGAGGTCGGCGAAGTGGTTGTCCTGCCGACGCATCAGGTGCCGCAACTCGACGTTCGCCCGCCGGGCCTCCTCCGGTGTCGCGGCCCGCTCATCCTTGAGCCGGTCGATCTCGCCGTGCAGGGCGAGCAGTGCTTTCAGAGCGTCGGTCGGCAGACTCTTCGCGATGCGGAACGGCTCGATGCCCAGCGCCTGGAACGTCTGCCCCTTCATCGCCCGCTCGAGTGCGATCTCGACCGCACTGCGCTCGTCGAGCGGCTCGCCCTCCAGCAGGGCATCGATCGTGACCCCGAGCGCCCGGGCGATCGCCTGCAGCTGCGTGAGCTTGGGTTCGCGCTTCCCGGTCTCGATCATCGACATCTGGCTCGGCGCTCGATCGACGGCAGAGGCGAGGTCGTCGAGGGTCATGCCCTTCGCCGTGCGGAGCTGGCGGATGCGGCGGCCGATCGTGAGAGCGTCGGCCTCTTCTGCAGCGTCGATGGTGCTCATGCGGCCGATTCTGTCACAGAAACAGAATTTCCATCGATCTTCTCCTCACATTCGGTCGATCAGCCCTCCGAACTTCACGCACAGTGGAACCACGCCACACCGGCACAGCCGCCGGATCCACCGAGGAGACACCATGACGAACACCGCCCACACCCCGACGCCCCGCCCCGCCGGTCTGCGAGCCGGCGACCAGGTTCAGACGGCCGCCGAGCTCCAGGAGATCTGGGACACCGACCCCCGCTGGGACGGCGTCGAGCGCACCTACTCGGCCGAAGACGTCATCCGCATCCGCGGTTCGGTCCGCGAAGAGGCCACGCTCGCCCATCGCGGTGCCGACAATCTGTGGAACCTCCTGCACACCGAGGACTACGTCCGTGCGCTCGGCGCCTACACCGGCGGCCAGGCCGTGCAGCAGGTGCGGGCGGGACTCAAGGCCATCTACCTCTCCGGATGGCAGGTCGCCGCCGACGGCAACCTCGCCGGTCAGACCTACCCCGACCAGTCGCTGTATCCCGCGAACTCGGTGCCGGCAGTCGTGCGCCGCATCAACAACGCGCTCATCCGCCAGGACCAGCTCGAGCACGCTGAGGGCGAGACCACGCAGGACTGGCTCGCGCCGATCGTCGCCGACGCCGAGGCGGGCTTCGGAGGGCCCCTGAACGCCTACGAGCTGGCGCAGTCGCTCATCCAATCCGGTGCCGCCGGCATCCACTGGGAGGACCAGCTCGCCAGCGAGAAGAAGTGCGGCCACCTCGGCGGCAAGGTGCTCGTGCCCACCCAGCAGCACATCCGCACCCTGAACGCGGCCCGCCTCGCGGCCGACGTCGCCGGAGTGCCGACCGTCATCATCGCCCGTACCGATGCCCTCGCCGCCGACCTGCTCACCAGCGACTTCGACGAGCGGGACCAGCAGTTCACCACCGGCGAGCGCACCACCGAGGGGTTCTACCGGATCCGGCCCGGACTGGAGTCGGTCATCAGCCGCGGCCTCGCCTTCGCCCCTTACGCCGACCTGCTGTGGGTCGAGACGGGAGAGCCCGACATCGAGCTCGCCCGCTCGTTCGCCGCAGCGATCCACGAGCAGTTCCCCGGCAAGCTCCTGGCGTACAACTGCTCGCCGAGCTTCAACTGGAAGAAGCACCTGTCGGACGCCGAGATCGCGACGTTCCAGCAGGAGCTGGCCGACCTGGGCTACAAGTTCCAGTTCATCACGCTGGCCGGCTTCCACGCCCTGAACTACTCGATGTTCGACCTCGCCCGCGGCTACGCCGATCGCGCCATGAGCGCGTACGTCGAGCTGCAGGAAGCCGAGTTCGCCGCAGAAGCAGACGGCTACACCGCCACCAAGCACCAGCGCGAGGCGGGCACCGGCTACTTCGACGTCATCTCCACCGCGCTCAACCCCGACAGCGCGACACTCGCCCTCGCCGGCTCCACCGAAGCCGCGCAGTTCCACTGATCCCCACGCCCCCCTCCACACGGCGCTGGCGCGCCGCGCGGAGCCTCCAGGCGCGTGGCCCCTCTTCGTCGCGGTGCTCGACGCATTCGTCGCAGTACCCGACACGACTCAAAGGACTCACGATCATGACCACTCCCACCGCTCCCCCGACCACGGCTCCGATCCAGACGACCCAGCAGGGTCCCGCGATCGAGGTCACCGGCCCCCTCCGCGACCGCTACGCGGAGATCCTGACCCCCGAAGCGGTCGCCTTCCTCACCGAGCTGCACCACCGCTTCGCCTCCCGTCGCCACGACCGCCTCGCCGACCGCATGCGCCGTCGCTTCGAGATCGGCAACGGTCATGACCCGAAGTTCCGCGACGACACCGCCCACATCCGTGAGGATCGCGACTGGCGGGTCGCCGGTGCCGGGCCCGGCCTCGAGGATCGCCGCGTCGAGATCACCGGACCGACCGACCCGAAGATGACGATCAACGCGCTGAACTCCGGCGCGCGGGTGTGGCTCGCCGACCAGGAGGATGCCACGAGCCCGACCTGGAAGAACGTCATCGAGGGGCAGCTGTCGCTCCGTGACGCCATCCGCGGCGAGCTGTCGTTCACATCGCCTGCCTCTGAATCCGGCCCCGGCAAGGAGTACCGCGTCACGGCGGAGCGCACGCCGACGATCGTGATGCGCCCTCGCGGGTGGCACCTGCCCGAGAAGCACATCGCCTTCATCGACCGCGCCGGTCGTCGCACCTCGGCATCCGGCTCCCTGGTCGACTTCGGCCTCTACTTCCTGCACAACGCGCAGGCGCTGATCGACGGCGGTCGCGGACCGTACTTCTACATCGCCAAGCTGGAGTCCAGCGAGGAGGCGAAGCTGTGGGACGACGTCTTCTCGTTCAGCGAGGAGTACATCGGCATCCCGCACGGCACGATCCGCGCGACCGTGCTGATCGAGACCCTGCCGGCGGCGTTCGAGATGGACGAGATCCTCTACGAGCTGCGTGACCACTGCGCGGGCCTGAACGCCGGCCGCTGGGACTACATCTTCTCGATCATCAAGAACTACCGCGGCCGCGGGGCGCGCTTCGTGCTTCCCGATCGCAGCGAGGTCACGATGACGGTGCCGTTCATGCGGGCGTACACCGATCTGCTCGTGCAGACCTGCCACAAGCGGGGCGCCTTCGCGATCGGCGGCATGAGCGCGTTCATCCCCAACCGCCGCGACCCCGAGGTGACGGCACGCGCGATCGAGAAGGTCACCGCCGACAAGAAGCGCGAGGCCGGCGACGGGTTCGACGGCACCTGGGTGGCCCACCCCGACCTGATCCCCACGGCTCAGGCCGAGTTCGACGCCGTGCTGGGCGACCGCCCCAACCAGGTCGACCGCCAGCGTGACGACGTGCACGTCGAGGCCCGCGACCTGCTCGACCTGCACATCGGCCGGCCCATCACAGCACAGGGCGTGCACGACAACGTGTCGGTCGCCATCCGCTACCTCGAGGCCTGGCTGCGCGGACTCGGGGCCGTGGCGATCGACAACCTGATGGAGGATGCCGCGACGGCCGAGATCAGCCGCTCGCAGGTGTGGCAGTGGATCCACCAGGACCGCACCACTCAGGACGGCACCCCGATCACGGCGGAGTACATCGAGGGTCTGATCGCCCAGGTGCTCGCGCAGGCGACGCGCAGCCACGGCGACCGGTACGACGACGCGGCGGAGATCTTCCGCGAGGTCGCCCTCCAGGAGGAGTTCCCCACCTTCCTCACACTGGGCGCCTACAGCCGGTTCCTGATCGACGAGGACTGAGCAGACGAGGGAGCCCCCGGGACTGCGGCATCCGCCGTGGTCCCGGGGGCTCCCTCTGTTCCCGCTCCCATACCCCTCCCCGGGCGTAGCCTGGACGCATGACCGACGTCTGGGCGGACATCGCCTCCGAGTTCCTGCACTTCTACCCGCGCGGCCGACGACTGCTCGCGGTGGCCGGGGCGGATGCCGGGCGCTCGCGACAGGCGGCAGACGACCTCGCGGCCGCGCTGACGGCGTCAGGGCAGCCGGTCATCCGCGACCACTCACCGGACGGTGCCGAGGCCGAGCTCCGCTCCGTGGTCACCGCGTTCCGCGAAGGCCCGAAGAGCGGCGACATCCTGCTCGTCTCCGGACCGGCGACTCTGCTCGGCGAGCGCACCAGGGGCATGTGGAACTACGCGGTGTGGCAGCTGGCCGGCGACGAGCCACCGCACACGGTCGCGGGTGCGATCGTCGACGTGACCGACCCCGCGCACCCGACGCGGCGGTTCGCCGACTACTGCGCACTGCCCGCGTCCTACGGCGCCTGACCCGCGGCAGCCCTCAGCGGAAGGAAGCGGCCACCGAGTTGCGGTGGTAGTCGAACACGATGCTCGTGCGTGTGGAGGCGACGCTGCTCTGCGCCGAGAGATGCTCGAGCACGAACTCGCGCATCTCCGACGAGTCGGCGACCGCGATGTGCAGCAGGAAGTCGTCGTCGCCACCGAGGAAGAAGAGCTGAATCACCGGCGGCAGCACGCGCACGCGGTCCGCGAACTCCACGATGCTCTCCCGGCGTCCGCTCGGACGCAGCGTGACGCCGATGATCGCCTGCAGGCCCGCGCCGAGCGCCCGCTCGTCCACGCTCGCGTGGAAGCCCGTGATCACGCCACGATCCACGAGCGCCCGCAGCCGGGTGTGCGCCGTCGAGGGCGCGACACCCAGACGCCCGGCGAGCTCGGCATTCGTCATGCGCCCGTCGGCCGTGAGCAGCTGCACGATCCTGGCGTCGATCGCATCCAGGGCGGGGGCCCGAACGGTGTTCGGCTCCGGGGCCTCTGAGGTGGTCTCCATACGAAGCATTATTCAGGATTTCCGCATCACACGAATCATCTTCACCAATTCTGTTGTTCTGTCGATGTTTCTGCGATCCTGGGTGCCGCACCGCATCGAACCTGGAGGATCAATGAAGATCGGCGTCCCCACCGAGGTCAAGAACAACGAGAACCGCGTCTCCCTCACTCCCGCCGGCGCCGACCGTCTGGTGCACGAGGGCCACCGGGTGCTCGTGCAGTCCGGGGCCGGGCTCGGCTCGCGCATCACCGACGACGACTACCGGGCCGCCGGCGCAGAGATCGTCGCCACCGCCGCCGACGCGTGGGGCGAGGCCGATATGGTCATCAAGGTCAAGGAGCCGATCGCCCAGGAGTACGGCTTCCTGCGCGACGACCTCACCCTCTTCACCTACCTGCATCTCGCTGCCGACCGCGCGCTGACGACGGCCCTCGTCGAGGCGGGGACCACCGCCGTCGCGTACGAGACCGTGCAGCTCTCCGACCGCAGCCTGCCGCTGCTCGTGCCGATGAGCGAGATCGCCGGACGCCTCTCGGTCACCATGGGCTCGTACTCGCTGCTGCGTTCCCAGGGCGGACGTGGAATGCTGCTCGGCGGCATCGCCGGCACGCCGCGCGCCAAAACCGTCGTGATCGGCGGCGGCGTCGCTGGAGAACACGCCGCGGCGAACGCCCTCGGACTCGGCTCGAAGGTCACCGTGATCGACGTCTCCCTACCGCGTCTGCGCGAGCTCGAGCACCGCTACGGCGGCGCCCTCGAGACCCGTGCGTCAAGCCGCTACGACATCGCCGAAGAGCTCAAGACCGCCGACCTCGTGATCGGATCCGTGCTCATCCCCGGTGCCGCGGCCCCCAAGCTCGTGACCGACGACATGGTCGCCGCGATGAAGCCGGGGTCCGTGCTCGTCGACATCGCGATCGACCAGGGCGGGTGCTTCGAGGGCTCGCGCCCGACCACCCACGACGACCCCACATTCGCGGTGCACGACTCGATCTACTACTGCGTGGCGAACATGCCGGGCGCGGTTCCCGAGACCGCGACCCGTGCACTGACGAACGCGACCCTCCCCTATGTCTCGGCGATCGCCGGCAAGGGCTGGGAGCGGGCGGCGGCCGACGACGCCGCGCTGGCCGCGGGTCTGAACGTGCAGGGCGGACGCATCACGCTTCCGGCCGTCGCACAGGCGCACGGACTCACGACCGACTGACCTTCCGAACCCGAAAGAACTCCGGATCTTGGCGGCATCCCACACCTCTCCTGCCGCGCCGACCCGAGTACGCTCGTAATCGTGACCGAACGCGCTCCCCTCTCCCGCAAGCTGTCCGCCATCGCCGAGTCCGCGACCCTCAAGGTCGATGCCAAGGCCAAGGCCCTCAAGGCCGAAGGCAAGGACGTCATCTCGTACGCTGCCGGCGAGCCCGACTTCGCGACGCCGCAGTTCATCGTGGATGCGGCGGCCGAGGCTCTGGCCGACCCGGCGAGCTACCGGTACACGCCCGCTCCCGGCCTCCCGGCGCTGCGCGAGGCGATCGCGGCGAAGACCCTCCGCGACTCCGGACTCGAGGTGTCTCCGAGCCAGGTCATCGTCACCAACGGCGGCAAGCAGTCGGTCTACCAGGCCTTCCAGGCCGTGGTGAACCCCGGCGACGAGGTGCTGCTGCCCGCCCCGTACTGGACCACGTACCCCGAGGCCATCCGCCTCGCCGACGGCACCCCCGTCGAGGTCTTCGCCGGGGCCGACCAGGAGTACAAGGTCACGGTCGCGCAGCTCGAAGCCGCACGCACCGCCCGCACCACCGCCCTCGTGTTCGTCTCCCCGTCGAACCCCACCGGCTCCGTCTACACCGCCGAGGAGACCAAGGCCATCGGCGAGTGGGCGCTCGAGCACGGCATCTGGATCATCAGCGACGAGATCTACCAGAACCTCACCTACGAGGGCGTCAAGGCCACCTCGATCGTCGACGCCGTGCCCGAGGTCGCCGGCCAGACGATCCTCGTCAACGGCGTCGCGAAGACCTACGCCATGACCGGCTGGCGCGTGGGCTGGATGGTCGGGCCGGCCGATGCCATCAAGATCGCCGGCAACCTGCAGTCGCACCTCACCAGCAACGTGAACAACGTCGCCCAGAAGGCCGCGATCGCCGCGCTCACCGGCCCGCAGGACGAGGCCGAGCAGATGCGCCAGGCCTTCGACCGTCGCCGCCAGCTGATCGTCTCGGAGCTGTCGAAGATCGACGGCCTCGTCGTGCCGAACCCGCTGGGCGCGTTCTACGTGTACCCCGACGTGCAGGGCCTGCTGGGCCGCACCTGGGGCGGCGTGACCCCGACCACCTCGCTCGAACTCGCCGATCTCATCCTCGACCAGGCCGAGGTCGCGGTCGTCCCCGGCGAGGCCTTCGGTCCCTCCGGCTACATCCGCATGTCATACGCACTGGGCGACGAGCAGCTGCTCGAGGGCGTGCAGCGCCTGCAGCGTCTGTTCGCCTGACCCGCGGAACCCGACGAAGGCCCCTCCCGTCTGCAGATGGGAGGGGCCTTCGCCACGACGTCTCCTGCCCTCAGGCGGGGGTCAGCGATACTGGAGGCATGACGAACGGCGAGCAGGAGTATGAGCGGATGCCACTGACTCTGCGGGTGGCATTCCCCATCCTGATCACGGTGACCGTGCTGGTCTTCTTCCTCTCCCTCGCGGTCGCTCCCTTCCTCTGGTACTGGGGAGGAGAGTCGCGTCAGTGGCTCAGTGCGCTCGCCTTCGTACCGGTGGTCGTCTACGCGACCATCACGGTGCTCGTGATCAGACGAAAGTCATGGGCCCGATACGCGACCCTGCTGTTCCCGCTCCCGCTCGCGCTCTATGTTCCGGCGGTAGCAGCCCCGATCTGGGAGTTCTGGGTCGCCATCGCGGCCCTCGCCGTCACCACGGCGGCGGTCGTGTTGATCCTCCTGCCGTCGTCTCGTTCCTACTTCGGCAGCGGGACACCTCAGTCCTCGGGACGGAAGCCGATCAGCCAGCGCACGCCGTAACGGTCGACGAGCGTGCCGTCGAAGTCACCCCAGGGTCGCTTCTGCAGTGCGTCGATCACGCGGCCTCCGACGGCGAGCTCGTCGTACCAGTCGGTCAGAGTGAGGGCGTCGGCCGTGCCGAGGAGCGAGAGGAACATGCCGCCCATCTGCACGGCATCGTCATCGGCTCCGGCATCCGCTCCGGCGATCTCGACCAGTCCGCTCAGCTGCCCGTGCGCGATCGCATCGCCGGGGCCGTCGTGCCTCCCCGCGGTGGCGTAGTCGAGCAGCTGGAGCTCACCGCCGAACACCGATCGATAATGACGCAGCGCCTCCGCGGCGTTGCCGGGGAACAGCAGGTACGGGATCAATCCGCTCATGCCGCGAGTGTAGCCGCGACAGCCGACGTGTCCTGCGGTTCGACGCCTTGCGGTTCGACGCCTTGGCGTTCGACGCCTTAGAGTTCGACGCCGACGAGAACCGGCTCCGGCTGCAGCACGAGACCGAACTCGGCGTGCACCCTGCTCTGGATGAACCGGGCGAGCTCGGCGACCTCACCCGCGGTCGCCCCGCCACGGTTGGTCAGCGCGAGCGCATGCTTCGTCGACACGGATGCGCGGGAGCGCGGGAGCTTGAACCCCTTGCGGATGCCCGCCTGCTCGATCAGCCACGCCGCGCTCACCTTCACGTCGGAGACCGCCGCGGGCTTCGACAGCGGCACCTGTCCGTCATAAGACGCCAACGGGATCACGGTCACGGCGTCCAGATCGGGGGCGACCGGCCAGCGCGGGCACTCCGGGGGCAACGAGCCGGCGACCGCCGCCGTCACGATCGCGTTCTGGAAGAAGGAGCCGACGCCGTGGGTGTCGGGGTCATCCGCGTCGAGCAGCATGCCCTTCGACGCGCGAGTCGAGAGAATGCGCTCGCGCACCCAGCCGAGCGGAACCGGTGTCTCATCGGTCAGACCCAGTGCCCGACGCAGCTGCTCACCGCGCACCACACGCTCGCCCGCGATCAGCAGGTCGACGGTCACGGAGAGGATCACGGCACGGCGCAGCGGCACACTGCCATGGTGATGCTTGAGCACCGAGGTGCGGAAACCCAGCCCGAGCTCGGCAGCGGGAACCGTCGAGATCTCGCCGGTCGACTCGTCGATCAGCTCGACCTCGACCAGCGTCTCCTGGATCTCCTGCCCGTACGCCCCGATGTTCTGCACGGGGGCGGCGCCGACCGTGCCGGGGATCCCGCTCATGGCCTCGAGGCCCGCATACCCGTGGGCGACGGCATAGGCGACGAGGTCGTCCCACCCGTGGCCGGCCTGCGCGCGCAGACGGATGCGGCCGGCGTGCGGGGACGGCAGCTCCTCGATGCCCTCGGTGCGCACGCGGATGACCGTGCCCTCGAACGGCTCGTCGCCCACGAAGAGGTTGGAGCCGCCACCGAGGACGAACCACTCGTCGCCGCGCGCCCACGTCTCACGCAGAGCATCGACGAGACCCGCCGTCGTCGTCGCCTCGAACATCCGCTCCGGTGCTGCTCCTGTGCGCAGCGTGGTCAGCTCCGCCAGACGGACCGGCTCGATCTCCCGCATCAGCTCGCCCTCATCAGACAGCGACGCGCAGCTGCGCCTTGACGAGCACGGTGGTGTCGCCGAACGTGACCTTGAGGTCGATGCGCGCGGACTCGTCGTCGACGGCGCCGACCGTGGCGACGACGGTGATATCAGCGCCCTCGTCGGGGTCGACCACGACCGGCTTGGTGAAGCGCACGCCGTAGTCGAGGATGCGCGTGGCCGGGTCGAGAGCCGCGACGACCACCGACGAGGCGATGCCCATCGTGAGCATGCCGTGCGCGAGCACGCCGGGAAGCCCGACGGACGCGGCGACATCATCGCGGTAGTGGATCGGGTTGAAGTCTCCGGACGCTCCCGCGTACCGCACCAGCGACTCGCGGGTCAGGTGTACGGTGCGCTCGGCGAGCACGTCTCCGACGGTGTAGCCCATCAGGCGGCCTCTCCTTCATCCGCGCTCGGCTCGGCACCGACCAGCAGCACGCTGGTGGCGGTGACGACGTGGGCACCCGCGGGGTCGGTGATCTCGGCCTCGCTGGTGATCATCGCGTTGCCGCCCATCATCCGGATGCCGGTGACGCGCAGTTGCGCGGTGAGCTCGTCGCCCGCGACGATGGGGCGCGTGTAGGTGAAGCGCTGCTCGGCGTGGACGGTGCGCGCGAGCACGATGCCGGAATCCTCCTGCCCCAGGAGCTGCTGGAGCGAGAGGTCCTGGATGACCATCGCGAAGGTCGGCGGCGCCACGACGTCGGAGAAGCCCGCCGCGCGGGCCGCCTTCAGGTCGGTGTGCTGCGGGGCGTCGGCGAAGACGGCACGAGCGAACTCGCGCACCTTCTCGCGGCCGACGAGGTACGGGGCCGTCGGCGGGAACTCCCGGCCGACCAGATCTTGGTTCACTGCCACCCTTCGATCCTACCGAGGGGTGGCGGCGACCCAGGCCGCGGGTCGGCTCCCGGGAGTTCAGGCCGCACGCGCGGACATCGCCGATCCGAGCAGCACCATCCTCATGCTGCGCTCCGCGGCGTCGCGCAGCAGTGCCTCGCCGTGTTCCACCGCCTGTTCGAGGGGCATCGGCACGGTGATGATCGAGGCGATCGCGTCGATGCCGATGTCATGCACGGTCGGCGCGCCGACACCCAGCGATCCGGTGATGCCGAGCACCGGGACGCCGGCGACTCGGGCGCGCATCGCGATCTCGGCCGGCACCTTGCCCCGAGGCGTCTGGAAGTCGATCGCCCCTTCGGCGGTGATGACGAGATCGGCCACCGCCATCAGCTCATCGAGGGGCTCGGGCAGCAGCCCGCTGTCGAGGAGCACCTCGAAACGCGGGGCGAGACGCGCACCGAGCACGGCGGCGAGACCCGCCCCGAGCCCGCCAGAGGCGCCGGTGCCGCCGCCGGTGCGCACATCCATCGCCGCTCCGAACGGGCTCTGCTCCTCAAGCAGACCGGCCCAGACGTCGAGGGCGTCCGCGAGCTCCTCGACCTGCTCGGACGTCGCTCCCTTCTGCGGACCGAACACCCTGGCCACGCCGCGCGGTCCGCACAGGACGTTGTGGATGTTGCAGGCGAGCACGATCTCGACCTCGCCGATGCGGGGATGAAGACCCGCGAGATCGAGGCGCACCGCATCGCGGAGATGCCGCCCGCCCGCGGTGATCGGCACACCGTCGCGGTCGAGGATGCGCACGCCGAGCGCTTCGAGCGCTCCGGCACCGCCGTCGCTCGTGCCGGAGTCGCCGCAGCCGACCACGATCCGCTCCGCACCGGCGTCCAGCGCAGAGGCGATCAGCTCGCCCACGCCACGCGTCGTCGTCTCCCCCGGGTCGCGGCGATCGCGCGGCACGAGCCGCAGACCCGCTGCCGAGGCCATCTCGACCATGGCGGTCCCGATGGCGTGCCCACCGAGCCGCGCCCAATGCGCGTCCACCGGGTCGCCGACGGGGCCCGTCACCCGTGCCGGGATGAGCTCGCCTCCGGTCGCCGCGGCGAGCGCGGCGGCCGTGCCCTCTCCGCCGTCCGGCACCGGGTACTCGTCCACCTGCACGCCGGGGATGACCCGACGAACGCCGGCGGCGATCGCCTGGGCCACGGCCTCGGCGCTCAGGCTCTCCTTGAAGCCACTGGGTGCGACCAGGATGCGCTGCGGGGTGTGGATCGACATGATTCCTCCTTCTGCGCCCGAGACGGGCGACGAGCGCCCGGTGTGCGGGCACGACGAGCACCGGTGCACCGGCGGTGCACGCGGAGTGAAGCGGGTGTGGGATGGGCCGGGGCCGCGGATCAGAGCAGCAGCGGCAGCCCCATCAGAGGCCACACCCACAGGGCGAAGACGGCCACGAGCACGAACATCGCCGGTGCCAGCAGCACCGAGAGCCGGCGCAGGTCCAGCGGGGTGAAGCCCCCGCTCACGATGTCGGGGTCGGCGAACATGGCGACCGGCTTCGCCGAACTGGGGAGCGTGTGGCAGAACCCGGCCGCGGCGGTCGAGGCGAACGCCGCCGCCATCGGGGAGACGCCGAGTGCGGGAGCGAGCGCGATCACGACCGGGACGATCGCGGCGGAGCGGGCCGACCGCGACGGGATCAGCAGGTGCGCGGCGGTCGAGATCGCGATGACCACGAGCACGAACGCGACGGCTCCCGCGGCGCCGAGCCCCCGGAGCGGGGCGAGCGCCGACGAACTCAACCAGGCGGCGGCGCCCGTGCTGGTGAGCGCGGATGCCAGCGCGAGAGTCGCGGCGAGGAACAGCAGCAGCGACCACGGCACGCGCTTGATCGCAGCGGGGAAGGTCAGGCAGCCGATCCCGGGCGTCACGGCGGCGACGGCTCCGATGAGGGCGACCAATGCCGGCGACAGATGGTGCAGCGGTTCCGTGGCCCAGAGGAGGATCACGCCGCCCAGCAGCACGCCAGCGCGTCGCTCCATGGTGCTGAGAGGTCCGGTCACGGCGGTCGATGCGGAGCGACCGATATCCGTCGCGCTCATCCGCAGCGGCGTGCTGCGGTCGTCGCGGCAGGTGAAGCGCCAGAGGATGAGCTCGCAGGCCAGGTGCGACGAGACCGTGGCGAGAGGCAGCCCGAGCCAGAGCCAGCTCAGGAACGTGAAGCCCTGCTCGCCCGCGGCCCGCAGCAGCTGATCCGTCACGATGTGCGCCCCCGCGCCGAGCAGCGAGCCGACGGCCGAGAGCAGGACCACGGTCGGCATCAGCAGGGCGAGGGCGCGGATCACCCGCTCGCGTCCGGGAAGCGCGGCCGCGACCGCCGTGTGCACCGGGACGGCGAGCGCGGCGCGCCCGGAGGTGGCGGGCACGGCGAAGGCGGTGAGCGTGAGGGCTACGGTCGTCAGGTGGAACAGGCTCCGCGGCCCGCGTGCGAACCGCAGCAGATGCGAGGCACCGCGCAGAGCGAGGCCGGAGGACGACACTGCGGAGGCGATCACGAACGCGCCGATGAGCAGCCAGATGGTCTCGTCGCCGAGGGAGGCGAAGAAGTCGCTCGCCGGCAGCACGCCGGTGACGATCAGGGCGATCGCGGCGAGGAAGGCGACGAGCGTGTCATCGAGGCCGGTGGATGTCCACGCCCACACCGCGAGCAGGAACACGGTGAGAGTCACGGCGATCGGCATGGTCACCCGGCCGGGGCCGGCGCCCTGAGACAGCGACGACAGCGCCATGGCGAGCCCCGCGATCAGCACGAGTCCGAGGGCGAGGAGGCTGAGGATGCGCCCACGCCCGAGCCGGCGCACCGCGAAGCCACCTCCGGCCGGGTTGCGACCGGGGAACGGAGTCGGGCGCTGCGGCGGCATCGTCGAGAATCGCGTGCGCTCGACCGCCGACGGCTCGGCCAGCCGGCGCGCGTTCTCGGCATGAGTATGGGTGGGATCACTCATCGGAATCGGTATCCCGCCCCGCGCACCGTCTCGATGCGATCGACACCGATCTTGCCGCGCAGTGCCCGAACGTACACGTCGACCACGTTGGAGGCCGGATCGAAGTCCATCCCCCACACGTGCCCGATCAGCTGGTCGCGCGACAGCACCTGGCCGGCGTTCTGCAGGAACACCTCGAGCAGGGCGAACTCCCGCGAGGTGAGCTCGCGCATGTCGCCGTCGACCGTGACCGTGCGGGCGCGCACATCCACCCGCACATCGCCGTGGGTGAGCACGGGCCCGGCCGCGCGTCCCTCGCCGTCGCCGATCCGCAGCCGCACCCTGGCGATGAGCTCGGCGAACTGGAACGGCTTGGTGACGTAGTCGTTCGCCCCGCTCTCCAAGCCCCGCACCGTGTCGATGACCGAGTCACGGGCGGTGAGGATGATGACCGGTGTCGCGACGCCCTCGCCACGCAGGTTGGCGAGCACGTCGAAACCGTCCATGCCGCCGAGCCCGATGTCGAGCAGCACCAGATCGAACATGCCGCTGCGGGCCATCAGCAGCGCGGTGTGGCCGTCGGCCGCCTCGGCGGTCTCGTAGCCGGCCGCGCGCAGGCCCCGGCGGACGAACGAGGTGATGTGCGGGTCGTCTTCCGCGATGAGGATGCTGCGCATCTCACTCGCTCCTCTCTGCCGCGGTGTCGAACCGCGTGGTGGTGGGTGCCGGAAGGTCGATGCCGAACGTGGCACCTTCTCCGAACACGCTGTCGACCCAGGCTGAACCGCCGTGTCCATCGGTGATCGCCCGCACGATCGCGAGCCCGAGCCCCGACCCTCGTCGCGCACCAGAGCTGTCGCCGCGGGCGAAGCGCTCGAAGATGCGCTCGGCGTCGGCCACGGCGACCCCGGGACCGGAGTCGCGCACCCACAGCCGCAGCCGCCGCTCGCTCCCCTCGCCGTCGAAGCGCGAGCCGATGAGGATGCGGTCACCTGTCTCGGTCACCTGCACCGCGTTCGCCGCGAGCTGCAGCACGGCCTGGGTCACCCGCTGGGGATCGAGCGCCGCCGTCCCCTCGGCCACCTCCATGAGCTGCCAGCGACGATCTCCGAGGTTCTGCGCCTTGGCCTCGATGTCGAGGGTGAGGGCGGCGGTGTCGCAGTTCGCGACCCGCACGAAGTCGGGCTGCTCGGCCCTCGCGAGCACGAGCAGGTCGGTGACGATGCGGCTCATCCGGTCGAGCTCGTCGCTGACGAGACGCAGGGTCGCCGCACGCTCCTCCGGGTCTTCGCTCAGCAGTTCCAACTGACCGCGGACGATGGTGATCGGCGTGCGCAGCTCGTGCCCCGCATCGTCGACGAAGCGCTGCTGCGTCGCGTGCACGGCCTCGAGGCGGTCGAGCATCTGGTTGAAGGTCGTGGCCACGGCCGCGATGTCGTCGGTGCCCTCGACCGGCACGCGCGCCGAGAGGTCGTGCTCTCCGATGTCGCGGGCGACCCGGTACACCTCTCGCACGGGAGCCAGGATCTGCCCGGCGACGAGCCAGGCGACGCCGGAGCTGAGCAGGATCCCGATCAGCGCCACCCACGCGATCGTGGCGAATCCCGCGTCGACCTGCGAGCGCGCCTCCTGCGTGTACTGCACGATCAGCACCGCACCGCCGCGATCACCGGTGGTGAATTCCAACCGCCCCCAGCGCAGGGGGCCCACGTCGGGCGCATCCATCGCGCCGGACGCCGACGTCTCATCGAGCAGCCGGTTCACGAGCGCCTCGCCGCCCGGCACCGCGGCGAGCGCGGAGGCATCCGTCGCTTGCACCCGGCCGTTCGCGACCGCGATCACCGCCCCCTCGACGGTGGCGATCACGACCTCGTTCTCGTGCACGGACTGGCGGGCGACGTACTCGCTGACCAGTTCCTCGGCCGTCGTGTGACCGCTGGCCGCGGCATCCTCCGCGAATCGGGAGAACTCGGAGGCCTCCTGCTCGATCTCGGCGTTGGCCGACTGCTCCACACCGGCGAGGAAGATGCTGCGGCCGACCATGCCGACGGCGAGGAGCGTGATGGCGGTGCTGAGGATGATCCACAGCGTGATACGCCAGCGGGCGGGCAGAGTGCGTCGGCGCAAGGTGCGCAGCGGCGCATCGGTGGCCGCGAGGCCCTGCGCCGCCGCACGCGTCGGCGCAGGCGGCGTGGCGCTCTCGTCGAGATCCAGGGGCAGGGTAGGGGCGTCAGTCATCATCGCCGCCACCGTCATCGTCGTCGTCGCCGGCGGGTGGGGCGGGCGCAGGCGCAGGTACCGGTGCCGGGGCAGGGGCCGGCGCAGGTCCCGGCGCAGGCGCAGGTGCCGGCGCAGGCACGGGCGCAGGCACCTCGCTCGGCACCGGCGGCGCGAGCTGCACCGACACGGGTTCGGTAGGGATCCGCGGCGAGGGCGGCATCTGCGCCAGCACGACGCTTCCGACCGCGAAGGCGACCGGGATCGCGATCAGGGCGCCGGTGACGAGAAGGCGACGTGGAGTGGGCATGACCCCATGATGCCCGTCGATCATGATGGGCAGATGAGCCGTGGATGAAGATCCCTTCATCCGGACACGCTCAGGCCCGCTTGCGCCCTCTGACCGCCTTGATCGCCATCTGCACCGCGATCACGACCAGATATGCCGCGAACAGCATGTTGCCGAGAGTCGGATCGACGATCGTCGCCAACCATGCCCCGAGCGCCGTCGTCGTGCAGGCGGAGACGCCGATGAGCAGCGCGGCGAGCAGATCGACGTTGCGGTTGCGGAGGTTTCCCACGGTGCCCGAGATCGCCGTCGGGATCATCATGAGCAGCGACGTGCCCTTGGCGACCAGGTCGCTGGTGCCGAACGCCAGCATCAGCACGGGCACGACGATCACGCCGCCGCCGACGCCGATGAGCCCGGCGAGGATGCCGGTGCCGATGCCCACGCCGACGAGGGCGATACCTGTCAGCCAGGACAGTTCGAACGCGGCATCGCGCGAGGGGATGACCAGGAAGAGGCTGACGATCACGACCAGCAGGAAGCCGACGAAGCCCCAGCGCAGGGCGGTCTGCGAGATGCGCGGCAGCAGCCGTGTGCCGATCTGCGCACCCACCACGGCGCCGGCGGCGAGGATGATCGCGGGGATCCAGGCGACAGACCCGGTCGTGGCGTAGGAGATGACGCCGACGCTCGCCGTCGGCACGATCGCCGCGAGGGATGTCCCTGCCGCGAGGCGCTGATCGAAGTGCAGCAGGAGCACGAGAAGCGGAACGATGACCGTGCCACCGCCCACGCCGAAGAGTCCGGAGAGGAGGCCGGCGAGAAGGCCGATGCCGATGAACGCCGCATAGGCGCGAGGCCCTCGTGCGGGGGCCTGTACGTCACTCACCGGATCAGCCTACTCGCGGCCTCCTCCCCTCTCGAACCCGCGTCGCGGATCAGACCTCGGCGTCCGCCTTGATCGGCACCGCGATCGACGCGGTCAGCGCCTGCTCGTACCGGCGCTGGCGACGCCGCAACCAGAGTCCGCCGACGATCAGCAGGGCGAGCACCCCGTAGGCGATCGCCGCGAACGGCTGCATGACGAGCGTGCTCAGATCCCCCTGGCTCAGCTGCAGCGCCTTGCGCAGCTGCTCCTCGGCCATCGGCCCCAGGATCATGCCGACCACGAGCGGCGCGACCGGATAGCCGTACCGGCGCATGAAGTAGCCGAGGATGCCGACGATCAGCAGGATCACGATGTCCGACGGCGAACTGTGCAGCGCGTAGGCCCCGAACACTGCGAACAGAAGGATGCCCGCGTACAGATACGGCCGCGGGATCTGCAGCAGCTTCACCCACATGCCCACGAGCGGCAGGTTGAGCACGATCAGGATCACGTTGCCGATGTAGAGGCTCGCGATGAGCGCCCACACCAGGTTCGACTGGCTCTCGAACAGCAGCGGTCCCGGTTGGATGCCGTACGACTGGAACGCCGTGAGGATGATCGCCGCAGTCGCCGTCGTCGGCAGGCCCAGCGTGAGCAGGGGCACCAGCACTCCGGCGGCCGCGGCGTTGTTCGCCGACTCCGGACCGGCGACGCCCTCGATCGCACCGCGGCCGAACTCGTCGCGGTGCTTCGACAGCTTGCGCTCGGTCGCATACGACAGGAACGTGGCGACGTCCGCGCCGCCGGCGGGGATCGTGCCGATCGGGAAGCCGATCGCCGTGCCGCGCAGCCACGGCTTCCAGGACCTCCGCCAATCGGACCTCGTCATCCATGAACGCCATCCTCGGGTGACCGGGATCACATCGACCCCGCCGTGCCGCAACCGGGCGGCGATGTAGAACGTCTCCCCGACCGCGAACAGGCCGACGGCGACCAGCACGATGTCGACGCCGTCCGACAGTGCGGGAAGCCCCAGCGTGTAGCGCTGCTGACCGGAGAGCCAGTCGGTGCCGACCAGCCCGAGGAACAGGCCGACGCCGAGCGAGAGCATGCCGCGCGAGATCGAGCTGCCGATCAGCGCGCCGACCGTGATGAACGCGATGACGATGAGGGCCACGTAGTCGGCGGGCCCGAGGTTCACGGCGAACTGCGCGAGCAGCGGTGCGAGCAGCGTGAGGCCCAGCGTCGCCAGGGTGCCGGCGATGAAGGACCCGATGGCGGCGGTGGCGAGCGCGGCAGCGCCCCGCCCCATCCTGGCCATCTTGTTGCCCTCGATCGCTGTGACTATCGAGGCCGACTCCCCCGGTGTGTTCAGGAGGATGCTCGTCGTCGAGCCGCCGTACATGCCGCCGTAGTAGATGCCCGCGAACGTGATCAACGCCGCTGCGGGGTCGAGCGTGTAGGTGAGGGGAAGCAGCAGCGCCACCGTCATCGCGGGGCCGATGCCCGGGAGCACCCCGACCGCGGTGCCGACGAAGACGCCGAGGAAGGCGAAGGCGAGGTACTGCGGCTGCAGCGCGGTCGCGAAGCCCTCCAGGAGCAGGGTCCAACTGTCCATCAGAACATCCTTCCGAGCCAGCCGAGAGCAGGGCCCCAGGGCAGCGACAGGCCGAGCAGACCGCCGAAGACGACCTGGATCACGAGCGCGACCACGATGCCGATCAGGAACGCCATCCACCACCGCTTGGCGGCGAGCGACCACGCGACCCCGCCGAACAGCAGAGCGGCCGCCGGCGCCCACCCCAGCGGCTCGATCAGGAGCAGGTGCGCGACGACGAGACCGGCCAGCTTGGCGAGGGTGACCCAGTCGGTCGGCAGGCTCTCATCGATGTCCTCCGCCTCCTCCGCACCGCCGCGCTCCCCGCGCAGCACGCCGATGAGAACGGCGACGGCCGAGGCGAGCAGGATGACCGAGACGAAGATCGGGAAGACCGTCGGACCGGCCTTCATCCCGACGGGGACGTGGATCAGGAAGATGCCGACGACGGCGAAGACGCCGAGCGCGACCATGATTCCGGCGAACACGAGCTCGCCGAGGGGGACGGAGGGAGAGCGGCGTGCGGGTCGACCATCGTGGTCGACCCGCACCCCCTGCTCCTCGGTCCCCGATGAGGCGGGGACCATCATGTCACTGCACCAGACCGATGTTCTTCAGCGTCGCCGTGACCTCTTCGATGTTCCCGGTGAGGAAGTCATCGAACTCCGCGCCGACCAGGAACGCGTCGGTCCACCCCTTGGTCTCCAGCTGCTCCGTCCACGCCTCGGATTCGTGCAGCTCGGTGATCACGCGCACCAGCTCGTCCTTCTCGCCGTCGGAGATGCCACCGGGGGCGATCACGCCGCGCCAGTTGGTCAGGACCACGTCGTACCCCTCCTCGGTGATGGTCGGGACATCCGGGAGCTGAGACACCGGCTCCTCGCTCGAGACAGCCAGAGCCTTGAGCGCGCCGCTCTCGATGTGCTGCGCGAACTCGCCGACGCCCGAGATGCCCGCGGCGACCTTGCCGCCGATCAGCAGCGGAACGGCCTCGCCGCCGCCGGAGTTCGGCGTGTAGTTCAGCTTCTCGGCGATCTCGGCCCCGTCGAGTCCTGCTTCCTCGAGCATGAGACCGGCGAGGATGTGGTCGGCGCCGCCCGCCGAGCCGCCGGTGATCGTGACCGCCTGGCCGTTGTCGACGACGTCTTCGACGAGGTCTTCGAGCGTGTCGTACTTCGAGTCGGCCGGCACCACCACGACGAGCGGTTCGTCGGTGAGCCGGGCGATCGGTGTGGTGTCCTCGATCCGCACGGCCGAGGCGTTGGTCTCGACCGCTCCGACCATGACCAGGCCCATCACCATCAGCGTGTTCGGGTCCTTCTCGTTGGCGAGCTGGGCGAGGCCGACCGTGCCACCGGCACCGCCCACGTTGGTCACCGGGGCGGAGGCCACGAGGTCGTCCTGCGTGAGCACCTGCGACAGCGCCCGGCCCGTCTGATCCCATCCCCCACCGGGATCCGCCGGGACCACGATCGAGACGTCGGTGACGGTGGCGGTCTCTGCTTCCCCTCCACCGTCGTCGGTCGCTGCGCTGCCTCCCGCGCACGAGGTGAGTGTGAGGGCTGCGACCGCGGCCAGCCCGGCCAGGGTTGCGATGCGTGCGTTCTTCATGTGCGCTCCTCCTTGAGCGTTCGTGGTGCTGTGGCTCCACCCTGGAGCGGGAGCTGCGCCTGCTCCAGCTTCGGAAACCATTGGTCGGAGTTTCGGAACTATTGGTCACGAGCGGCTCTCCCGCCCGCTCGCACCGCACTCGCCGAAGGGCCAGAATGAGCAGGTGGCCTCGAAGATGACGCTCCGCGTGCAGTTGCTCGTGCTGCAGGCGCTGATCGTGTTCCTGGTGACCCTGGCGACCGGCATCGTGGCCGGCGCGTTCCAGGAGCAGGCTCTCCGCGAGGCGTACAAGGACCGGATGCAGGCCGTGGCCCAGTCGATCGCCGCGCTCCCGACGGTGCACGCGGCGTTCGACGATGCCGAGCCCTCCGCAGCCATCCAGCCGATCGCCGAGGTCATCCGCGAGGCCTCCGATCTCGCCTACGTCGTCGTCGCCAACGAAGACGGCATCCGCTACTCGCACCCGAATCCGGAGCGCATCGGCGAGAAGGTCTCCACCGACCCGTCGATCCCTCTCGCCGGCGAGATCTACGTCGGCACGCAGACCGGCACGCTCGGCACGTCGTGGCGGGTCAAGGTGCCCATCCGTGACGATGAGGGCGACGTTATCGGCACCGCATCCGTCGGGATTCTCGAGTCGGAGCTCAACGAGGAGTTCTCGGCCAATCTCGTCTGGCTGATCTCGGCGATGCTGGCGGCTGCTGTTCTCGGGGTGTTCGGCTCGGCGTGGGTGACCTCCATCATCCGGCGGCGCATCTACCGTCTCGAACCCCACCAGATCGCCGCTCTCGTGAAGAACCAGGAGACCACGCTGCACGGTCTGAGCGAAGGGGTCATCACGGTCGACGGCACCGGGCGGATCACGCTCGTCAACGACGCCGCCGCCCGATTCCTCGACAGGGATGCCGCCGATCTCGATGGCGAACCCGCCGCCGAGGTCCTGGGCACAGAGCTCGCCACGGTGCTCCGGGAGGGCGAGTCCGCCGGCCGGCCGGTGATCGTCGGGGCGCACGTGCTCGTCGCCCGCAGCACCGGAAGCGAGGCAGACGGCGAAGGCATCGGAGCGACGCTGCTGTTGCGCGATCACACCGAGTTGCATGACGTGGTGCGACGGGTCGAGGCCGCGGATGCGATCATCGCGTTCCGACAGCGACTCGGGCTCCCCAAGGGACTGAGCGCCGAGACGCTCGATCGTGTCTGCGCAGCTCTCGCTGCGCGCCCCGACGCTTCGGCGACCGAGATCGGCGACGACCTCGAGATCTCGCGCGTCAGCGCCCGCCGCTACCTCGAGCATCTCGCCGGCTCCGGCCGAGCGACCCGCACACTCGACTACTCGACCAAGGGCCGCCCGAGTACCCGCTACCGGTCGAACGACGCCGTCTGAAGCCCGTCACCCCTGGGACGCAGTGCCATTGTGTGCGACACTGGATCGCATTCGACGTCGTCGTCAGCCTGCCCGGATCGAAGGAGATCTCATGGTTCGCAGTACCTATCCCGATGTGGAGATCCCCGAGGTCTCCATCCACGAGTTCCTGTTCGGCGATCTCTCCGAAGCCGAACTCGACACCATCGCCCTCGTCGACGGGATGAGCGGGGCAACCACCACCTACCGGCAGCTCGTCGGACAGATCGACCTTTTCGCCGGCGCCCTCGCGGCACGCGGAGTCGGGGTGGGCACCACTGTCGGCGTCCTCTGTCCGAACATCCCGGCCTTCGCCACCGTTTTCCACGGCATCCTCCGCGCGGGGGCGACGGCCACCACCATCAACTCCCTCTACACCGCCGACGAGATCGCGAACCAGCTCACCGACGCCGGAGCGACCTGGCTCGTGACGGTCTCCCCTCTGCTTCCCGGCGCACAGGCCGCCGCGGACAAGCTCGGGTTCGACGCCGACCACGTGATCGTTCTCGATGGCGCCGAGGGCCACCCGTCCCTCCCCGCGCTGCTCAGCGAAGGGCACCCCGCACCGGACGTGACATTTGACCCGGCGACCCATCTCGCCGTCCTCCCCTACTCCTCGGGAACGACCGGCCGCCCGAAGGGCGTCATGCTCACGCACCGCAACCTGGTGGCCAACGTGTCGCAGTGCCGTCCGGTCCTCGGCGTCGATGCCAGTGACCGGGTGCTCGCCGTCCTGCCCTTCTTCCACATCTACGGCATGACGGTGCTGCTGAACTTCGCGCTGCGTCAACGGGCCGGGCTCGTCACGATGCCGAAGTTCGACCTCCCCGAGTTCCTGCGCATCATCGCCGATCACCGCACCACCTGGGTGTTCGTCGCTCCCCCGATCGCAGTCGCGCTCGCGAAGCATCCGATCGTCGACCAGTACGACCTCTCCGCCGTGAAGGTGATCTTCTCCGGCGCCGCGCCTCTCGACGGCGCCCTGGCCTCGGCGGTGGCCAACCGCTTGGGGTGCATCGTGACCCAGGGGTACGGCATGACCGAGACCAGCCCCGCGGTCAACCTCATCTCCGAGGCGCGCACCGACATCGACCGCTCGACCATCGGGCCGCTCGTCCCGAACACCGAAGCACGGCTCGTCGATCCCGATTCGGGCGAAGACGTCACAGTGCCGGCAGAGGGCGCGAGCGAGCCCGGCGAACTGTGGGTGCGGGGACCGCAGGTCATGGTCGGCTACCTCAACCGCCCGGACGCCACGGCAGAGATGCTCGATGCCGACGGCTGGCTGCACACCGGTGATGTCGCCACCGTCACCGATGAGGGCATCTACCGTATCGTCGACCGGCTCAAGGAACTCATCAAGTACAAGGGCTACCAGGTGGCTCCGGCCGTGCTGGAAGCCGTGCTGCTCGAGCATCCCTCCATCGCGGATGCCGCCGTGATCGGCGCACTCGATGAGGACGGCCAGGAGGTGCCCAAGGCCTTCGTCGTACGCCAGCCGGAAGCCGAACTCGATGCCGAGGCGGTCATGGCCCACGTCGCCTCGCATGTCGCGCCGCACGAGAAGGTACGTCAGGTGGAGTTCATCGATGTGATCCCCAAGTCGAGCTCGGGGAAGATCCTGCGCAAGGATCTGCGTACCCGCTGACGACGTCACCGGGTACACGAAGAAGCCCGCCATCCCTTTCGGGGTGGCGGGCTTCTTCGTGAGCGAAGTACTTACTCGGACTTCTTCTCGACAGCGTCCTCGGCGGCAGCCTCGGCTGCTTCGCCCTCGGCCTGCGACTCGGCGCCGGCCTCGACGGTCTCGTCGGCGGGAGCCTCCTCAGCGGGAGCCTCCTCGACGACCTCAGCCGGCTTCTCGGCCTTCTCGGCCTTCGGAGCAGCAGCCTTCTTGGTCGACTTCGCCTTCGGGGTGACGGGCTCGAGGACGAGCTCGATCACGGCCATAGGCGCGTTGTCGCCCTTGCGGTTGCCGACCTTCGTGATGCGGGTGTAGCCGCCCTCACGGTCAGCGACGAGCGGCGCGATCTCGGAGAACAGGACGTGCACGACTTCCTTGTCACCGATGACCGACAGCACGCGACGACGCGCGTGCAGGTCGCCACGCTTGGCGAAGGTGATCAGACGCTCGGCGAGCGGACGAAGGCGCTTGGCCTTGGTCTCGGTCGTCTTGATCGACTTGTGGGTGTAGAGCGCCGCCGCGAGGTTGGCAAGCATCAGGCGCTCGTGTGCGGGGCCGCCTCCGAGGCGGGGACCCTTAGTGGGCTTGGGCATAATCGTCTAACTCCTGGTCAGAAAGGTCGGGTATCAGAAGGACTCGTCTTCGCTGCCGCCGTAGAAGTGGGCGCCGTCGAAACCGGGCACCGAATCCTTGAGCGACAGACCGAGCGAGATGAGCTTGTCGCGCACCTCGTCGACCGACTTCTGGCCGAAATTGCGGATGTTCATGAGCTGCGTCTCCGACAGGGCGACGAGCTCAGAAACGGTGTTGATGCCCTCACGCTTCAGGCAGTTGTACGAGCGGACCGACAGGTCGAGGTCCTCGATCGGCATCGACAGCTCGCTGGAGTTCACTGCCTCCACCGGCGCCGGGCCGATCTCGATGCCCTCGGCCTCGACGTTCAGCTCGCGGGCGAGACCGAACAGCTCGGTGAGCGTCTTCGCAGCCGAAGCGACGGCGTCGCGGGGGCTGATGGCCGACTTGGTCTCGACGTCGAGGACGAGCTTGTCGAAGTCGGTGCGCTCCCCGGCACGGGTCGCGTCGACGCGGTAGCTGACCTTGAGGACCGGCGAGTAGATCGAGTCGATCGGGATCTGACCGGCCTCGGCGTACTCGTTGCGGTTCTGCGTCGCCGAGACGTAGCCACGGCCACGCTCGATGGTGAGCTCGAGCTCGAACTTCGCGGTGTCGTTCAGCGTCGCGATGACGAGCTCGGGGTTCTGCACCTCGACACCGGCCGGAGCCGAGATGTCAGCGGCGGTGACTTCGCCCGCACCGGTCTTGCGCAGGTACGCGGTGATGGGCTCATCACGCTCCGACGAGACGACGAGCTGCTTGATGTTGAGGATGATCTCGGTGACATCCTCCTTCACGCCGGGGATGGTGCTGAACTCGTGCAGCACGCCGTCGATGCGAACGCTGGTGACAGCAGCACCGGGGATCGACGACAGCAGGCTGCGACGCAGCGCGTTGCCGATCGTGTAACCGAAGCCGGGCTCCAGAGGCTCGATGATGAACCGGCTACGGTTCTCGACGATCTTTTCCTCGGTCAGTGTGGGACGCTGTGCAATAAGCACTCTGTGTTCCTTTCGATCACATGCCCGCTATATGACATGTGGTGGGGTGAGGTTTTGAGTTGTGGAAGTCGATGCCCGCACGCGGGCGTCGAGCCGCTCAGACCACGAAGGGACCGAGCGGCTCGACACGCGAATCAGACGCGGCGACGCTTCGGCGGACGGCAGCCGTTGTGCGCCTGCGGGGTGACGTCCTGGATCGAACCCACCTCGAGGCCGGCGGCCTGCAGCGAGCGGATCGCGGTCTCGCGGCCGGAGCCCGGACCCTTCACGAGGACGTCGACCTTCTTGACGCCGTGCTCCGCAGCCTGGCGGGCAGCCGACTCGGCGGCCATGCCTGCGGCGTACGGGGTCGACTTGCGGGAGCCCTTGAAGCCCACGCCACCCGACGATGCCCAGGCGATGACGGCGCCGGACGGGTCGGTGATCGAGACGATCGTGTTGTTGAACGTCGACTTGATGTGGGCCTGGCCCAGCGCGATGTTCTTCTTTTCCTTGCGGCGCGGCTTGCGCGCGGCGGCCTTGGGTGCAGCCATGAAAGTGTTCTCCTAGTCCCTGGGGCCGCGCTTAGCGGGCCTTCTTCTTGCCTGCGACGGTGCGCTTCGGGCCCTTGCGGGTACGGGCGTTGGTCTTGGTGCGCTGACCACGGACCGGGAGACCACGACGGTGGCGGATGCCCTCGTAGGAGCCGATCTCGACCTTGCGGCGGATGTCTGCTGCAACCTCGCGGCGCAGGTCACCCTCCACCTTGTAGTTGCCTTCGATGTGGTCGCGGAGGGCGATCAGCTGGTCGTCGCTGAGGTCCTTCACGCGGATGCTCTCGTCGATGTCCGTCGCCTTGAGGATCTCGACCGAGCGGGTACGGCCGACGCCGTAGATGTAGGTAAGGGCGATCACCACGCGCTTGTCGCGCGGGATGTCAACGCCGGCAAGACGTGCCATGCGGTTCTCCTGGGTGTTGTGGAGGTATGGAACAGGATCGGTGCCCGGGCCTCCGCCCCGAGGTGTCCCCCGCTTCCGCGAGTTCTGATCCTGCCGTTGTGTTTTCAGTTGTGAGATGTGCGTGAGCGATGCCGCGCAGCGCGGGCCCGTCGATCAGACCGGCGGGCCCGCCAGGGACTCAGCCTTGGCGCTGCTTGTGACGCGGGTTGCTCTTGCAGATCACCATGACGCGGCCGTGACGGCGGATCACCTTGCAGTGATCGCAGATGGGCTTGACGCTGGGGTTGACCTTCATGATGTTTCCTGTTCGCTGTCTTCGTACCGCCCCAGGCAGGGGCAGGCCGTTACTTCTCGACCGATCAGCGGTAGCGGTAGACGATACGGCCGCGGGTCAGGTCGTAGGGGCTGAGCTCCACGACCACACGGTCCTCGGGGATGATACGGATGTAGTTCTGCCGCATCTTGCCGGAGATCGTTGCAAGGACCTTGTGTCCGTTGCTGAGCTCAACGCGGAACATCGCGTTGGGCAGAGCCTCGGAGATCACGCCCTCGATCTCGATGACACCGTCTTTCTTAGCCATAGCCTCGCTGACGCTTCTGCAGATCGGTCGATCTGCGGTGGGTGATTGGTTTGTGGTGCTGCACCGCCGGACACGCCGAATCAAGGCACAAAGCACCAAAGATCTATGTTAGACGCTCCGGAGCCATCCGGCAACTTGACGGCCAGGGCCGGGAAGCCGCCGGTTCAGCTGATCAGGTCGGTGAACTTCTTCAGGTCGGCCTGGTCCTGCAGGTTGAGGCGCGTGCCGTTGATGTCCACCGTCGGCGTGCCGGCGATCTCGTGGGACTTCGCCTGCGCCGCACCGAACTTGCGGTACGTCTCGTCGGTGATGCACGAGACCGCGTCGTCCGCACCGACCTGTGTCGCGAAGCCGGCCAGCTGGTCGTTCGTCAGACCGGTCGAGTTCTCCTCGGGCTGGTTCTCGAAGAGCGTCTTGGCGAAGTCGAGGTACAGGTCAGGGTTCGACTCGGCGACGCAGAACGCGGCACCTGCCGACCGCGAGGAGTACTCGGTGCCCTGCGAGAAACGGTCGAGGATCGCGATCGGGTGGTACTCGAGCGTGATGCGGCCGTCGGCAGCCGCGGCTTCGAGCTGAGCACCGAACTGGTCCTCGAAGGTCTTGCAGACCGGGCACTGGAAGTCGACGAACACCGCGATGGTGTCTTCACCGTCGCCGAACGAGACCGCACCGGTCTCGGAGTTGAAGGTGTCGTTGGCCTTCGGCGCCGCGCCGGGCGAGGTCGCCTGGTTGTTGAGGAACACCACGAGTCCACCGATCGCCACCAGCACCACGACGACGGCGATGGAGACGCCGATCGCGAACCAGTTGGTGTTGCTCTTCGCCGCTGCCATTACTTTCCGATCTCTCGAGGCTCGACCCCGAACGGGGCGAGTCCGGCTCTTCCACCATCGGGCGCAGTCAGCACCCAGATACCCCCATCATGCAGGGCGACGCTATGTTCCCAATGGGAGCCGTCTGTGCCGTCCACCGTGGTGACGGTCCAGTCGTCCTCCTCGATGAAGGTCGCCTCCCCACCGGCGGTGACCATCGGCTCGATCGCGAGCACGAGGCCGGGCTTCACGTCTTCACCGCGGTCGGGTGTGCGGTAGTTGAAGACGCTGGGGGCTTCGTGCATCTTGCGACCGATGCCGTGTCCGACGTATTCGCGCAGGATGCCGTATGGCTCGCCGGAGACCGCTGACGGTCCCTGAGCCTCGATGTAGTCCTGGATGGCCGCACCGATCTCGTCGATGGACGAGACCGAGGCCATGGCGGCGATTCCCGCCCACATGGACCCCTCGGTCACGCGGGAGAGCTCCTCGCGACGGGCGACCACCTCGGGGCGCTCCGGGTCGGGCACGACCACGGTGATGGCGCTGTCGCCGTTCCACCCCTGGAACTGCGCACCGCAGTCGACCGACACGATGTCACCCGGCTGGAGCACCCGCTCCCCCGGGATCCCGTGCACGACCTGCTCGTTCACCGAGATGCAGGTGGTGTGGTGATAGCCGCGCACCAGCTGGAAATTCGACTCGGCGCCGCGGGCGAGGATCGTGCGGTTCGCCACCGTGTCGAGCTCGAGCGTCGTCACACCGGCCTTGATCAGCGGGCGGACGGCATCCAGTGCCGCCGCCGTGATGAGGCCGGGCTCCACCATGGCTCGCAGCTGAGCCGGGGTCTTGTAGATCGACCGGCGGAACATCTCAGGAGGCGGAGGCCGCGAGACGCAGACCGCGCGCGGCCAGGGCCTCGGCGATGCGCTCGGTGATCTCGTCGAGGGAGCCGACGCCGTCGATACGGTCGACGATGCCCTTGGCCCCGTAGACCTCGAGGATCGGGGCGGTCTCGCGCTCGTAGATGTCGAGGCGGTGGCCGATGGCCTCCGGGGTGTCGTCGGAGCGTCCCTGCTCGGTCGCACGGAGCGTCAGACGCTCCAGACTCTCCTCGCGCGGCACGTCGAGGAGGATGACGGCGTCGAGCGCCTGTCCCCGTTCGGCGAGGAACGACTCGAGGTGGGCGACCTGCGCGGTGTTGCGCGGGTAGCCGTCGAGCAGGAAGCCGTGAGCGGCATCCTCCTGTGACAGGCGGTCGCGCACGATCTCGCTCGTCAGCTCGTCCGGAACGAGGTCGCCCTTGTCGAGGATCGCGGTGACCTGCTGCCCGAGGGGCGTCCCCTCCTTGATGTTCGCCCGGAAGATGTCGCCGGTCGAGACGACCGGGATGCCGTAGGACTCGGCGATGCGCACGCCCTGCGTGCCCTTGCCGGAGCCCTGCGGGCCGACGATGAGAAGACGTGCGGATGCTGTCATCGGAGGAGCCCTTCATAGTGTCGCTGCTGCAGCTGCGCGTCGATCTGCTTGACCGTCTCGAGACCCACACCGACGATGATGAGGATCGAGGCGCCGCCGAACGGGAAGTTCTGGTTGGCGCCGACGGTGGCCAGAGCGATGAGCGGGATGAGCGCGATCAGACCGAGGTACAGGGAGCCGGGGAGCGTGATGCGGGTGAGCACGTAGTCGAGGTACTCGGCCGTCGGGCGGCCCGCGCGGATGCCGGGGATGAAACCGCCGTACTTCTTCATGTTGTCCGCGACCTCGACCGGGTTGAACGTGATCGCCACGTAGAAGTACGTGAACCCGATGATCAGCAGGAAGTACGCGGCCATGTAGACCGGGCTGTTGCCCGACGTGAAGTTCGTCGTGATCCAGGTCACCCAGGCGGCCGGAGTCGATCCGTCCTGCGGGGTGTTGAACTGCGCGATGAGTGCCGGGATGTACAGCAGCGACGAGGCGAAGATCACGGGGATCACGCCCGCCATGTTCACCTTGATCGGGATGTAGGTGTTCGTGCCACCGTAGGTGCGTCGACCCACCATGCGCTTGGCGTACTGCACCGGGATGCGTCGCTGGGATTGCTCGACGAACACGACGAGCCCCATCACGATGATTCCGACCAGCAGCACCAGCAGGAAGACCTCGAAGCCCTTGGTCTGCCAGATGAGGCTCATGGCACCGGGGAACGTGGCGGCGATCGAGGTGAAGATGAGCAGCGACATGCCGTTGCCGATGCCGCGCTCGGTGACGAGCTCGGCGAACCACATGATCAGGCCGGTACCGGCCGTCATCGCCATGATGATGAGCAGCTGCGCCCACCACACATCGTTCGTCAGAAGCTGCTGGCAGGCCGCGAGATCGGTCGTGCCGAAGAGCTGGCCGCTACGGGCCACCGTGACGAGAGTCGTCGACTGGAGCAGCGCGAGGGCGATCGTGAGGTAACGCGTGTACTGGGTCAGACGGGCCTGGCCGGCCTGTCCTTCCTTGTGCAGCGCCTCGAAGTGCGGGATGACCACGCGCAGGAGCTGCGTGATGATCGTCGCGGTGATGTACGGCATGACGCCGAGCGCGAAGATCGACAGCTGCAGCAGCGCGCCGCCGGAGAAGAGGTTGACCAGTCCGAGCAGCCCATCGGTGCCCGCGTTGGCGGCAAGACACTCTTCGACGTTCGGGAAGTTCACGAACGGCGCCGGGACGTTGGAGCCGAGCCGGTAGATCGCGACGATGGCGAGTGTGAAACCGATCTTCCGACGCAGGTCGGGGGTGCGGAAGATCCGCGCGATGGCGCTAAACAAGGACGTTCCTCCTGAAAAGGTTGCCGATTCCCGAAGGACGGCTGAAAGACCAGGGTAACGCAAACCGGGCTTCCCGGAATTCGCCACCGATACCAGGCCCGCCGGATGCGGCCCCAGAGCGAGGTCTCGGAGTGTGAAACCACAAGAGGGGCCGGAGAATCTCCGACCCCTCTTGCTAAGCGGTTACTTGACGGATCCGCCAGCCGCGACGATCTTCTGCTCGGCAGAACCCGAGACCTTGTCGACCGAAACGGTGAGCTTCACGGCGATGTCGCCGTTTCCGAGAACCTTGACCTTCTCGTTCTTGCGAACGGCACCCTTGGCGACCAGGTCGCCGATGGTGACATCGCCACCCTTCGGGTACAGCTCCGCGAGCTTCTCCAGGTTCACGACCTGGTACTCCACGCGGAACGGGTTCTTGAACCCGCGCAGCTTCGGGGTGCGCATGTGGAGCGGCATCTGCCCACCCTCGAAGCCGACGCGAACGGTGTTGCGCGCCTTGGTGCCCTTGGTTCCACGACCAGCGGTCTTACCCTTGGAGCCCTCACCACGGCCGACGCGAGTCTTGGCGGTGTTGGATCCGGGGACGGGACGCAGGTGGTGCACCTTCAGCACGCCGGGGCGGGACGCCGGAGCATCCTTCTTCGGCGCGGCCTTCTTGGCGGCCGGCTTCTTGGCAGCGCCCTCAGCCTTGGCGTCAGCGGCAGCGGTCTTGGCCGGAGCCTTCTTCGCGGCCGGCTTCTTCTCGGCGGCAGCCTTGGGAGCTGCAGCCTTCTTCGTGGCCTTCTCAGCCTCGACGGCCTCGTTCTTCTCAGCCATTAGTCGATCTCCTCAACCTTGACGAGGTGGGCGACGGTCTTGACGTAACCGCGCGTCTGCGCGTCGTCGGGGCGGACGGTGGTGTCACCGATCCGCTTCAGACCGAGGCTGCGCAGCGTGTCACGCTGGTTCTGCTTCTCGCTCACCTTGGACTTGATCTGCGTGACCTTCAGTCGCGCGGCCATCAGGCACCTACCTTCTGTGCGGCGATGGCCTCGGCCTCGGCGCGCACGAGGCGCGCAGGGGCGACCTGGTCGAACTCGAGGCCACGACGCGCGGCGACCGCACGAGGCTCCTCGAGCTGCTTCAGGGCGGTGACCGTCGCGTGCACGATGTTGATCGTGTTCGACGAGCCGAGCGACTTCGACAGCACGTCGTGGATACCGGCGCACTCGAGCACGGCGCGGACCGGACCACCGGCGATGACACCGGTACCGGCAGCGGCCGGACGGAGCAGGACCACACCAGCGGCCGCCTCACCCTGCACGGGGTGCGGGATGGTGCTGCCGACGCGCGGAACGCGGAAGAAGTTGCGCTTGGCCTCTTCGACACCCTTCGAGATCGCCAGAGGGACCTCGCGGGCCTTGCCGTAGCCGACGCCGACCAGACCGTTGCCGTCACCGACGACCACGAGGGCGGTGAAGCTGAAGCGACGACCACCCTTCACGACCTTCGAGACGCGGTTGATGGTGACGACGCGCTCCAGGAACTGGTTGTCGCCACGGTCACGAGAGTTGCGGTCACGGCCGCCACCCTGGTTGCGGTCACGACCGCCGCGGCGGCCATCACGCGAATCGCGAGCCGGCTCAGCCTGCGTGGTGCCGGCAGCCGTCTCGGAAGTGGCAGCAGCCGCTTCGGTCACTTCGTTCTCCTTGTTGTCACTCACAGTGCCAGACCCCCCTCGCGGGCGCCGTCGGCGATGGCGGCGACACGACCGGCGTAGCGGTTGCCGCCACGGTCGAACACTGCCTCGGAAACGCCGGCAGCCTTCGCACGCTCGGCGAGGAGCTCGCCGACCTTGCGGGCCTTGGCGGTCTTGTCACCCTCGAGCGAGCGCAGGTCGGTCTCGAGCGTCGAAGCCGACGCCACGGTGTGACCCTTGCTGTCGTCGACCAGCTGCACGAAGACGTGGCGGGCCGAGCGGTTGACGACGAGACGCGGACGCGCCTCGGTGCCGACGACCTTCTTGCGAAGGCGGGCGTGACGACGCGCGCGGGCGTCAGACTTTGACTTGAGAGCCATGGTTACTTACCACTCTTTCCGGCCTTGCGACGCACGTTCTCGCCGGCGTAGCGCACACCCTTGCCCTTGTACGGCTCGGGCTTGCGGATCTTGCGGATGTTGGCAGCTGCCTCGCCGACAGCCTGCTTGTCGATCCCGCTGACGGTGAGCTTGGTGGTGCCCTCGACCGTGAGCGTGATGCCGGCGGGCGGGTCGATCAGGACCGGGTGCGAGAAGCCGAGGGCGAACTCGACCGAGCTGCCCTTCTGCTGCACGCGGTAACCGGTGCCGACGACCTCGAGACCCTTGGTGTAGCCCTGGGTCACGCCGATGATGTTGTTGTTGATGAGCGTGCGGGTCAGGCCGTGAAGCGACCGCGACTCGCGCTCGTCGTCGGGACGGGAGACCAGAACCTGGTTCTCCTCGACCGCGACCTCGATGGGGCTGGCCACTGTGAGGGTGAGTTCACCCTTGGGGCCCTTCACCGCGACCTCGCGGCCGTCGACCGAAACGGTCACGCCCGCGGGAACGTCGATGGGAAGTCGTCCAATACGCGACATTTCGAATTACCACACGTAGGCGAGAACTTCTCCGCCCACGCCCTTCTGCTCTGCCTGACGGTCGGTGAGAAGACCGGAGGAGGTGGACAGGATCGCCACGCCAAGGCCGCCGAGGACCGTGGGAAGCTCGGTCGACTTCGCGTAGACGCGGAGACCGGGCTTCGAGACGCGCTTGATGCCAGCGATGGAGCGCTCACGGTTGGGACCGTACTTCAGCGTCAGCGTGAGGTTCTGTCCGACGCGGGCGTCAGAGGTCTCCCAGCCGGCGATGTAGCCCTCCTGCTGGAGGATCTGAGCGATGTGCGTCTTGAGCTTGCTCGACGGCAGGGTCACGGAATCGTGGTGCGCCGAGTTCGCGTTGCGCAGACGGGTCAGCAGATCTGCGACCGGGTCTGTCATTGTCATTGTTGATTTCCTTTGTTCATGAGGTTCCGGCTGCCGTTACACGACAGACGGCCTGCGATGACACGCAATTTTCAATTGTACGTGCACATCGACGGGCTCAGTGACACGAGACCACTGAGCCCGTCGAGGGTGTTACGCCTGTGCGTCTTCCGAGCGGAACGGGAATCCGAGGTGACGGAGCAGTGCCCGGCCCTCTTCATCCGTCTTCGCGGTGGTGACGACGGTGATGTCGAAACCGCGAACCCGGTCGATCTTGTCCTGATCGATCTCGTGGAACACGCTCTGCTCCTGGAGACCGAAGGTGTAGTTGCCGTTGCCGTCGAACTGCTTGCCCGAGAGACCGCGGAAGTCGCGGATACGGGGCAGTGCGAGCGAGACGAGGCGATCCACGAACTCCCACGCGCGGTCACCGCGGAGGGTGACGTGCGCGCCGATGGCCTGACCCTCGCGCAGCTTGAACTGCGCGATGGACTTGCGAGCCTTCGTGACGATCGGCTTCTGGCCGGTGATCTTGGTGAGATCGTCGACCGCTCCATCGATCACCTTGCTGTCGCGAGCTGCCTCGCCGACACCGGTGTTCACGACGACCTTGACCAGTCCGGGGATCTGCATGACGTTCGCGTAACCGAACTCGTCCTGCATCGCCTTCTTGATCTCGGTGTTGTACTTCTGCTTCAGGCGCGGCTGGATCTTGCCAGCCGGCGCGGCAGTGTCGGTGCTCATCAGAGGTCCTTACCGCTCTTCTTCGCGTAGCGCACGCGGACGGTGCGCTTGACGCCGTCCTTGGTCTGCTCCTCGACCCGGTGGCCGACCTTGGTCGGCTTCTTGGTCGAGGGGTCGACGAGTGCGACGTTCGAGATGTGGATGGAGGCTTCGACGGTCTCGATGCCTCCGGTCTTGGTGCCACGCTGCGTCTGGCCGACGCGGGTGTGCTTGGTGACGTAGTTCACGCCTTCGACGATGACGCGGTTCTTGTCGGAAAGGACGTCGAGGACCTTGCCCTGCTTGCCGCGGTCGCCGCCACGCTCCTGCGTGGCACCGGTGATGACCTGAACCAGGTCACCCTTCTTGATCTTCGCCATGATTAGATGACCTCCGGCGCCAGCGAGACGATCTTCATGAACTTCTTGTCGCGAAGCTCACGACCGACCGGCCCGAAGATACGGGTGCCGCGGGGCTCCCCGTCGTTCTTCAGGATCACTGCGGCGTTCTCGTCGAACTTGATGTAGGAGCCGTCCGGGCGACGGACCTCCTTCTTGGTGCGGACGATGACCGCCTTGACGACATCGCCCTTCTTGACGTTGCCACCGGGGATCGCGTCCTTGACGGTCGCGACGATGGTGTCGCCGAGTCCCGCGTAACGGCGCTTCGAGCCACCGAGAACGCGGATGGTGAGCAGCTCCTTGGCGCCGGTGTTGTCGGCGACCTTGAGTCGGGATTCCTGCTGGATCACTTGGCCTTCTCCAGAATCTCCACCAGGCGCCAGCGCTTCGTGGCGCTCAGCGGGCGGGTCTCGTTGATCAGGACCAGGTCGCCGATGCCGGCGGAGTTCGCCTCATCGTGCGCCTTGACCTTCGAGGTGCGGCGGATGACCTTGCCGTAAAGCGGGTGCTTCACGCGGTCCTCGACCTCGACCACGATGGTCTTGTCCATCTTGTCGCTGACGACGTAGCCGCGACGCGCCTTGCGGTAACCGCGGGCAGCGGAGTCGCGGACGTCGTGCTCGGACGACTCGTGTCCTGCGGCCTGCGTCTCCACAGTCGCTTCCTTCTTGGTGGCCATCACTCAGCCTCTTCCTTCACGGCGTCGTCGGCGGAGTCCGCCTTCTTCGCCTTCGACTTGGTCGCCTTCTTGGCCGGAGCCTCGACCGGAGCGGGCGTCGCACGGATGCCCAGCTCGCGTTCGCGGATCACGGTGTAGAGGCGCGCGATGTCGCGCTTGACGGCGCGGATGCGGCCGTGGCTCTCCAGCTGGCCGGTGGCCGACTGGAAACGGAGGTTGAACAGCTCCTCCTTGGCCTTGCGCAGCTCCTCGACGAGGCGCTGGTCTTCGAATGTGTCGAGCTCTGCCGGGGCGAGCTCCTTGGTGCCGATCGCCATTACGCGTCGCCCTCCTCGCGCTTGATGATGCGTGCCTTGAGCGGCAGCTTGTGAATTGCACGGGTCAGAGCTTCGCGTGCGAGCTCCTCGTCGACACCCGCGACCTCGAAGAGGACACGGCCCGGCTTGACGTTGGCGACCCACCACTCGGGGGAACCCTTACCGGAACCCATGCGGGTTTCGGCAGGCTTCTTCGTGAGCGGACGGTCGGGGTAGATGTTGATCCACACCTTTCCACCACGCTTGATGTGACGGGTCATCGCGATACGAGCGGACTCGATCTGACGGTTCGTCACGTAAGCGGGCGTGAGGGCCTGGATACCGTACTCGCCGAAGGAGACCTTCGTGCCGCCGGTGGCCTGACCCGAGCGACCCGGGTGGTGCTGCTTGCGGAACTTGACCTTACGGGGGATGAGCATTATGCCGACGCTCCTTCTGCGACAGGTGCCTCGTTGCGCGGGGCACGGCGGCGGTCGCCACCACGGTCGTCACGACGAGCCTTGGGTGCGTTGGCCTGCTCGCGAGCGAGCTCCTTCGCGGTCAGGTCGCCCTTGTAGATCCAGACCTTCACGCCGATGCGGCCGAAGGTGGTCTTCGCCTCGTAGAAGCCGTAGTCGATGTTCGCGCGCAGCGTGTGCAGCGGCACACGACCCTCGCGGTAGAACTCCGAACGGCTCATCTCGGCGCCGCCGAGGCGGCCGGAGACCTGGATGCGGATGCCCTTGGCGCCGGCGCGCTGCGCGCCCTGCAGACCCTTGCGCATCGCACGACGGAACGCCACACGAGCAGAGAGCTGCTCGGCGATGCCCTGTGCGACCAGCTGAGCGTCGGCCTCGGGGTTCTTGACCTCGAGGATGTTCAGCTGGATCTGCTTGCCCGAGAGCTTCTCGAGGTCGCCGCGGATGCGCTCGGCCTCGGCCCCACGACGACCGATCACGATGCCCGGACGGGCGGTGTGGATGTCGACGCGGACGCGGTCACGGGTGCGCTCGATCTCGATGTTCGAGACACCGGCGCGGTCGAGCTGCGTCTTGAGCAGGTTACGGATCTTGATGTCCTCGGCGACGTAGTCGGCGTAGCGCTGACCCGGCTTCGTCGAGTCAGAGAACCAACGCGAGACGTGGTCCGTCGTGATGCCGAGACGGAAGCCGTACGGGTTTACCTTCTGTCCCATTACTTGCTCGCCTTCTTGTTGCTGTCGCCCGTGGCGGCCGGAGCTGCCTCAGGCGTCGAGAGCACGACCGTGATGTGGCTCGTGCGCTTCTTGATCTGGAAAGCGCGACCCTGAGCACGGGGCTGGAAACGCTTGAGCGTGGTGCCCTCGTCGACGTACGCGTTGGCCACGTACAGGTCCTGCTCGTCGAGGAACTCGCCGTCGCGATCCGCCTTCACCTGCGCGTTGGCCATGGCCGACGCGACAAGCTTGTAGATCGGTTCGCTGGCGCTCTGCTGTGCGAACTTGAGGATCGCGAGAGCTTCCTGTGCCTGCTTGCCCTTGATGAGCGCGACGACACGACGAGCCTTCTGAGGGGTCACGCGGATGTGTCGCACGCGTGCGATCGATTCGACCATTAGCGGCGCCGCCCCTTCTTGTCGTCCTTCTCGTGGCCGCGGAAGGTGCGGGTGGGCGCGAACTCGCCCAACTTGTGACCGACCATGGTCTCGGACACGAACACAGGGATGTGCTTGCGTCCGTCGTGGACCGCGATCGTGTGACCCAGCATGGCCGGGATGATCATGGACCGACGGGACCAGGTCTTGATGACGTTCTTGGTGCCGGCTTCGTTCTGCACGACCACCTTGCGAAGCAGGTGATCGTCGACGAAGGGGCCCTTCTTAAGACTGCGAGGCATCTTCTCTTACTCCTACTTACGCTTCTTGCCGGCGTTACGACGACGCACGATGTACTTGTCGCTTTCCTTGTTGGCGTGACGGGTACGACCCTCAGCCTGGCCCCACGGGGAGACGGGGTGACGACCACCGGAGGTCTTACCCTCACCACCACCGTGCGGGTGGTCGACCGGGTTCATCGCGACACCACGCACGGTCGGGCGGACGCCCTTCCAGCGCATGCGGCCGGCCTTACCCCAGTTGATGTTCGACTGCTCGGCGTTGCCGACCTCGCCGATGGTCGCGCGGCAGCGCGCATCGACGTTGCGGATCTCGCCCGAGGGCAGACGCAGCTGGGCGTAGGGGCCGTCCTTGGCGACGAGACGGACGGATGCACCGGCCGAACGTGCCATCTTCGCGCCGCCGCCGGGGCGGAGCTCGATCGCGTGGATGACGGTACCCGTGGGGATGTTCTTCAGCGGGAGGTTGTTGCCCGGCTTGATGTCAGCCCCGGCACCCGACTCGACGATGTCGCCCTGCTTCAGCTTCGCCGGAGCGAGGATGTAGCGCTTCTCACCGTCGAAGTAGTGCAGCAGCGCGATGCGCGCGGTGCGGTTGGGGTCGTACTCGATGTGAGCGACCTTGGCGTTGACGCCGTCCTTGTCGTTACGACGGAAGTCGATGACACGGTACTGGCGCTTGTGGCCACCACCGATGTGACGGGTCGTGATGCGGCCCTGGTTGTTGCGACCACCGGTCTTCGAGAGCGGGCGCAGCAGCGACTTCTCCGGCGTCGATCGAGTGATCTCGGCGAAGTCAGCCACCGACGAGCCGCGACGGCCCGGGGTCGTGGGCTTGTACTTGCGAATAGCCATTATTGTCCTTATCCCCCGGATCAGCCGATTGCCGTGAAGATGTCGATGGTGCCCGACTTCAGGGTGACGATGGCGCGCTTGGTGTCCTTGCGCTTGCCGGTGCCGAAGCGGGTGCGGCGTGCCTTGCCGACGCGGTTGAGGGTGTTGACCCCTGCGACCTTGACGCCGAAGATCTTCTCGATGGCGAGCTTGATCTCGGTCTTCGAAGCGCGCGGGTCGACGAGGAAGGTGTACTTGCCTTCATCGATGAGACCGTAGCTCTTCTCGGACACGACCGGCTTCAGGATGATGTCGCGCGGGTCCTTGTTCAGGGCCGTCTGGAGAACAGATGCCTGCTCGCTCATGCGGAGACCTCCTGGTTGGCGCCGGACTTGGAGGCGATGAAGCCCTCGAGCGCGGCCTGGGTGAAGACGATGTCGTCGGAGACGAGCACGTCGTATGCGTTGAGCTGGTCGAACGTCAGCACGTGCAGGTTCGACAGGTTGCGGATGCTCTTCAGCGTCACGTCGTCGTTGCGCTCGATCACGACGAGCACGTTCTTCGACGAGACGACGTTGGTGAGGAAGTTCACCGCGGTCTTGGTCGAAGGCGTTCCGTCGATCCCGAAGGACTCGATGGCGTGGATGCGGTCACCGCGGAAGCGGTCGCTGAGCGCGCCCAGGAGGGCGGCGGCGATCATCTTCTTGGGGGTGCGCTGCGAGTAGTCGCGCGGCTTGGGGCCGTGCACGATGCCACCACCGGTCATGTGCGGCGCGCGGATGGAACCCTGACGGGCGTTACCCGTGCCCTTCTGCTTGAAGGGCTTGCGACCGGCACCCGAGACCTCGCCACGACGCTTGGTCGAGTGCGTGCCCTGGCGAGCCGCCGCGAGCTGCGCGACGACGACCTGGTGGATGAGCGGGATGTTCGTCTTGGCGTCGAACAGCGCGGCGGGAAGCTCGATCGAGCCTGCCTTCTTGCCGTCTGCCTTGAGGACGTCGAGCGCGAGAGTGGAGTCAGCCATGATCAGGCACCCTTCACTGCGTTGCGGACATAGACGATGCGGCCACGAGCACCGGGGACGGCGCCCTTGACGAGCATGAGTCCCTTCTCGATGTCGATGGAGTGCACCGTGAGGTTGAGGACGGTCACGCGCTCGCCACCCATACGGCCGGCCATGCGCATGCCCTTGAAGACGCGGCTCGGGGTCGACGATGCGCCGATCGAGCCGGGCTTGCGGTGGTTGCGGTGCGAACCGTGCGAAGCCGAGACGCCCTTGAAGTTGTGACGCTTCATGACACCGGCGAAGCCCTTGCCCTTGCTCGTGCCGACGACGTCGACGAGCTGGCCCGCTTCGAAGGTGCCGTCGACCGTGAGCTCCTGGCCCAGGTTGTAGTCGCCGGCGTCCGCGGTGCGGATCTCGGTGACGTGACGACGCGGCGTGACGCCGGCTGCCTCGAAGTGAGCGGAGAGCGGCTTGTTGACCTTGCGGGGGTCGATCTGGCCGTACGCGATCTGCACGGCGTTGTAGCCGTCCTTCTCGGGCGTGCGGACCTGGGTGACCACGTTGGGTGCCAGCTCGATGACGGTGACGGGAACGAGCTTGCCGCTCTCGTTCCACACCTGGGTCATGCCGAGCTTCGTGCCCAGCATGCCCTTGGAAACCTTGGAGTTGATGTCAGCCATGTCGAACCTCAGAGCTTGATCTCGATGTTGACATCGGCCGGCAGGTCGAGACGCATCAGCGAGTCGACGGCCTTGGGCGTCGGGTCGACGATGTCGATCAGACGCTTGTGGGTGCGCATCTCGAAGTGCTCGCGGCTGTCCTTGTACTTGTGCGGCGACCGGATGACGCACACGACGTTCTTCTCGGTCGGAAGGGGCACGGGGCCGACGACGGTTGCGCCCGCACGGGTCACGGTGTCGACGATCTTGCGTGCGGACGTGTCGATGACCTCGTGGTCATACGACTTCAGGCGAATGCGGATCTTCTGTCCCGCCATTGTCTGCTCTCTCTCTTTAAGCGTCTTACCGACCGGGACCGGGTGGCCCTGGGGCATTGGACGCACGTCGGCGCTGTTCGCGCCTCGGCACGAGAACGACCCTCGCGAGTCGATCTGCTGCACCACTGTTCTTCTGTCAGCCGGAAGCCGTGAGGCGACCGGATGCCGACCTTCCGCCGCGCACGGCGGAAGCCTTCGTGAAGAAGGGTGTCGGGGTGTGTTCTGCTACCCGCGGCCTAGAACCCTGCACCGTCCCGGAGGAGGCGCCGTCTATGCACTGCCCTGGCAGTGATCCGACGCACGCACAGCGGCGACGGAATATCGAACCTGTCTATTCTGCCACGGCTGATTTCACTTGTGCAAACCCGGGCGTGTCGCGGTCCGACGAACGCGACCCAGACGGTGTGTGAACAGGTCAGAGTGCGGGAGATAGCGGGGCGAGGCATCCCCATGCCTCGCCCCGCTTGGGGAGGGCGTTCAGTGCGAGGGGGCACACCGAACGCGAGTAGCCCGGCGTGAAGGGACGCCGAACTCCTCGACCGAGGGCGCGGCGGAAGACCCGCCGCGCAGGCGGGGTGACGCTCAGGCGCAATGAGTGCGCGCGTCGCACGATGATCCCCAAGATCGCATATCCCCAGTTTGTACGCGGAACTCCGCGTGCTTCGGGAAACCGAACCCCTTCGGCTCCCCCGACCGCAAGATCCCCAGGCGGTCGAGACGATCCTACTGGATACAACCGTGAATGCGCCACATTCGACGACATTCCGGCACGGACGCTGCCCCTCCAGCACGCACGAGCGGCGACCCACAGGTGGTGGATCGCCGCTCAGGGCTTGCGGTCTTTCTTACTCGTTGCCGACGGCCTTGTCAGCGCCGTCGCGGATCTCATCGATCTTGTCCGCGGCACCGGGGGCGATCTTCTTGGCGAAGTCCGCGACGCCGTCGAGCACCTTGTCGCTGATGTCCTCGGCCTGCTCGCTCTTGACGGCCTCGGCGATCTTGTCCTTGTTCTGCTCGTACAGATCCTTGCCCTTGTTCACGGCGTCTTCGATGCCCATGTGATTCCCCTTCTGAAGGTGTGCCGCCGACCGATCGAGCCGACCACACTCATTGTGCATGTCCACCCCGGCAAACGGAACCCTCGCGTCCCGGGTCGACGACAGCACCGCGCCCCACAGGTCGGCATCGACGACAAAGGGGCCGGACCCGAAGGTCCGACCCCTTTGCGAGGAAGCAGATGCTTACTTGATGATCTTCGTGACCGTACCGGCGCCGACGGTGCGTCCACCCTCACGGATGGCGAAGCCGAGGCCCTCCTCCATGGCGATCGGCTGGATCAGCTCGACCGTCATGTCGGTGGTGTCGCCGGGCATGACCATCTCGGTGCCCTCGGGAAGCGAGATGACGCCGGTGACGTCGGTGGTGCGGAAGTAGAACTGCGGGCGGTAGTTCGTGTAGAACGGGTTGTGACGGCCACCCTCGTCCTTGGACAGGATGTACGCGGTGCCCTCGAAGTCGGTGTGCGGCGTGACCGAACCCGGCTTGACGATGACCTGACCGCGCTCGACGTCCTCACGCTTGGTGCCGCGGAGCAGCAGACCACAGTTCTCGCCGGCCCAGGCCTCGTCGAGCTGCTTGTGGAACATCTCGATACCCGTGACCGTGGTCTTGACGGTCGGACGGAGTCCGACGATCTCGACCTCGGAGTTGATGGCCAGCGTGCCACGCTCGGCGCGACCCGTGACGACGGTTCCACGACCGGTGATCGTGAAGACGTCCTCGACGGGCATCAGGAACGGCTTGTCACGGTCACGCTCCGGGTCCGGAACGCTGTCGTCGACAGCCTGCATCAGGTCCAGGATCGCCTGGGTCCACTTCTCGTCGCCCTCGAGGGCCTTGAGAGCGGAGACGCGGACGACAGGAGCGTCCTCGTCGAAGCCCTGGCCGGCGAGCAGCTCGCGGACCTCGAGCTCGACGAGCTCCAGGATCTCCTCGTCGTCGACCATGTCGGACTTGTTCAGCGCGACCAGCAGGTAGGGAACGCCGACCTGCTTGGCGAGCAGCACGTGCTCACGCGTCTGAGCCATGGGGCCGTCGGTGGCGGCGACCACGAGGATCGCGCCGTCCATCTGAGCCGCACCGGTGATCATGTTCTTGACGTAGTCGGCGTGGCCGGGAGCGTCAACGTGCGCGTAGTGGCGCTTCGGGGTCTCGTACTCGATGTGCGAGATGTTGATGGTGATACCACGCTGGCGCTCTTCCGGCGCCGAGTCGATGGAAGCGAAGTCACGCTGCACGTTGGTGTCGGACGGGTACTTGTCAGCAAGCACCTTCGAGATCGCTGCGGAGAGCGTGGTCTTGCCGTGGTCGACGTGACCGATCGTTCCGATGTTGACGTGCGGCTTGGTCCGCTCGAACTTGGCCTTAGCCACTGGGTCCTCCTCAGGACGTCGTTGTAGAGGTGACCGGGCACTGGTTTGCGACCGGTTCTCTACGGGTTAGGTTCTCAGTTTAGTAGAGAGGGAATGTGAAGTTGTAGGTGTCCTGGGAGCCGGACCGGGGCCCGGCTCCCAGAAGGACGATTACTCGCCCTTGGTCTTCTGGACGATCTCGTCGGCCACTGCGCGGGGAACCTCAGCGTAGCTGTGGAACTCCATCGAGTAGACGGCGCGGCCCGAGGTCTTCGAGCGCAGGTCGCCGATGTAGCCGAACATCTCGGACAGCGGGACCTGAGCGCGGACGACCTTGACGCCTGCGGCGTCTTCCATCGACTGGATCTGGCCACGACGCGAGTTCAGGTCGCCGATGACGTCGCCCATGTACTCCTCGGGAGTACGGACCTCGACGGCCATCAGCGGCTCGAGCAGCACGGGGTTGGCACGACGAGCGGCCTCCTTGAAGCCCATGGAGCCCGCGATCTTGAACGCCATCTCCGAGGAGTCGACGTCGTGCGCTGCACCATCGACGATGGTCGCCTTGACGCCGACCATCGGGTAGCCCGCGAGCACCCCGACGTTCATCGCGTCCTGGAAACCGGCGTCGATCGAGCCGATGTACTCACGAGGGATGCGACCACCGGTGACGGCGTTCACGAACTCGTAGGTCTTCTCGGAGTCGAGGTCGAGCGGCTCGATGGTGAACTGGATCTTTGCGAACTGTCCAGAACCACCGGTCTGCTTCTTGTGCGTGTAGTCGTGCTTCTCGACGGTCTTGCGGATCGTCTCGCGGTACGCCACCTGCGGCTTGCCGACGTTGGCCTCGACGTTGAACTCGCGCTTCATGCGGTCCACGAGGATGTCGAGGTGCAGCTCGCCCATGCCCTTGATGGTCGTCTGACCGGTCTCGGGGTTGAGCTCCGTGCGGAAGGTCGGGTCCTCTTCAGCGAGCTTCTGGATGGCGACACCCAGCTTCTCCTGGTCGGCCTTGGTCTTCGGCTCGATCGCGACCTCGATGACGGGCTCGGGGAACGTCATCGACTCGAGGACGACCGGAGCCGTCGGGTCGGTGAGGGTGTCACCCGTGGTGGTGTCCTTGAGGCCGATGACCGCGTAGATGTTTCCGGCGGTGACCGAGGGAACCGGGATCTCCTTGTTGGCGTGCATCTGGAAGATCTTCCCGATGCGCTCCTTCTTGTTCTTGGTCGAGTTGACGACCGCAGAACCGGAGTCCAGGTGACCCGAGTAGACGCGCACGTAGGTGAGGCGACCGAAGAACGGGTGCACGGCGACCTTGAACGCGAGGGCGGCGAACGGGTCATTGGCGTCGGGGTGACGCTCGATGATCGTGTCGTAGTCCTTCGGGTCGTGCGCCTCGATCGAGCCCACGTCGAGCGGGTTCGGGAGGTAGTCGACGACCGCGTCGAGCATCGGCTGGACGCCACGGTTCTTGAACGCGGAACCGCAGAGCACCGGGTAGATCTCGCTGGCGACGGTCAGCTTGCGGATCGCACCCTTGATCTCGGCGACCGTGAGCTCCTCGCCACCGAAGAACTTCTCGAGCAGCGCGTCGTCGGTCTCGGCGACGGTCTCGAGGAGCTGCTGGCGGTACTCCGCTGCCTTCTCCTTGAGGTCCTCCGGGATCTCCTGGATCTCGTAGGAGGCGCCCATGGTGACATCACCCTTGGCGTCTCCGGCCCAGACCAGTGCACGCATCTCGATCAGGTCGACGACGCCGATGAAGTCGCTCTCCGCGCCGATGGGCAGCTGGATCACGAGCGGCTTGGCGCCGAGGCGGTTGATGATGGTGTCGACAGTGAAGTAGAAGTCGGCGCCGAGCTTGTCCATCTTGTTGACGAAGCAGATGCGCGGGACGTTGTACTTGTCGGCCTGACGCCAGACGGTCTCGGACTGGGGCTCGACGCCCTCCTTGCCGTCGAACACGGCGACCGCACCGTCGAGCACGCGGAGCGAGCGCTCCACCTCGACCGTGAAGTCCACGTGGCCGGGGGTGTCGATGATGTTGATCTGGTTCTTGTTCCAGTAGCAGGTCACGGCGGCAGACGTGATCGTGATGCCGCGCTCCTTCTCCTGCTCCATCCAGTCGGTGGTCGAAGCGCCATCGTGCGTCTCACCGAGCTTGTGGTTGACGCCCGTGTAGAACAGGATGCGCTCGGTCGTCGTGGTCTTGCCGGCATCGATGTGCGCCATGATGCCGATGTTGCGGACCTTGCTCAGGTCCGTGAGCACGTCTTGTGCCACAGGAGTGTCCTTATCTTTTCGAGCAGTCGTACTGCGAAGAGGGGGTGCCCGCCCCGCGGCGAGTGGCCGAGGGGCGGGCGAAGCTGTTTACCAGCGGTAGTGAGCGAACGCGCGGTTCGACTCGGCCATCTTGTGCGTGTCCTCGCGGCGCTTGACCGCGGCACCCAGGCCGTTGGATGCGTCGAGGATCTCGTTCTGCAGACGCTCGGTCATCGTCTTCTCACGACGGCCCTTTGCGTAGCTCACGAGCCAGCGCAGAGCGAGCGTGTTGGCGCGGTGAGGCTTGACCTCGACCGGCACCTGGTAGGTCGAGCCACCGACGCGGCGGCTGCGGACCTCGAGGGTCGGGCGCACGTTGTCGAGCGCCTTCTTCAGCGTGGCGACGGCGTCCTGACCGTTCTTCGCCTCGACGCCGCGGAGGGCGCCGTAGACGATCGACTCGGCCAGCGACTTCTTGCCGTCGACGAGGATCTTGTTCACCAGCGAGGTGACGATGGGTGCGCCGTATACCGGGTCGTTGACGACGGGGCGCTTCGGGGCGGGTCCCTTACGAGGCATCTAACTCAACCCTTCTTCGCGCCGTAGCGGGAACGAGCCTGCTTACGGTTCTTGACTGCCTGGGTGTCCAGGGCGCCACGGACGATCTTGTAACGCACACCGGGGAGGTCCTTGACACGACCGCCACGCACGAGCACGAGCGAGTGCTCCTGCAGGTTGTGACCCTCACCGGGGATGTACGCGGTGACCTCGGTGCCGTTGCGGAGCTTCACACGAGCGACCTTGCGCATCGCCGAGTTCGGCTTCTTCGGGGTGGTGGTGTAGACGCGGGTGCAGACCCCGGCCTGCTGCGGGTTCGACTTGAGCGCCGGCGCCTTGGTCTTGGTGACCTTGGGCGAGCGACCCTTGCGAACCAACTGCTGAATGGTTGGCACGTTCTCTCCTCATAGTGCTGCACGGTGACAGCGTGATGGGTTTCACATCATGACCCACCGGCACGCCGGAACCGACGAGCTTTTGGTGTGATGGGTATGCCGTGGGGGCGGACCGGCATGGTGCCGGCGCCCAGCGCACACGCGGAGGCGTGCACACACCTGATCAAGTGTAATGCCGCGTAACGTAGCGGTCAAATGAGCGCAACTCCGGCCGCGCGGCCCGAGTGCAGGATCAGGGCAGATCGGGATCGAACGGCGAGTCCAGCGATTCGGTCAGCTCAGCCAGCAGTGCCTCGATCTGCGGTTCGACGTGCTGAGAGATCGCGGCCTGGATATGTATGCGATGACGCAACAGGATCCCGCAGATCTCGCGGCCGACCATGTTGGCGTACTCGTCGGCGAGGGCGACCTCCTGGCGGAGGGCGATCTTCGCCTCCTCCGTGAGCGGGGGCAGCGCGGGCAGCGCGGCGGCGGATTCGTCTGCGAGCCCCGCGATCGTGAACAGGAACGGTGCTCCGGGCACCGGATCCGGATCGAGGGGCAGCCCGTCGAACTCGGGATCGAGGTCCTCGGCCGGGCGGTAGCTGCGGGCGCGGTTCCGCGCAGCCTGCTGATCCAGCTCGCGCTGCAGCATCGGCAGATTCCGCGCCGTGTACTCCGCGACAGCGTGATCGACGATGGTCTTGATACGCGTCGAGAGGCCGTGCTGCACGCCGTGCGGCACGTTGGCACCAATACCGGCTGCGGAGAGGATCGGCGATCCGAGGCACCGGCGGCATGGCGCGACGCGACCACGATGGGTTGCCGGCTCCCAGCGCGGCACCCAGCGCAACCATGCCTCCACGGCCTGGTCCACCTGCGTCTCCAACGAGCGCTCCACCCCACCAGAGTACGGCGCGTCGCCCGTCACCGTCGCGATTTCCCGGTCCCGGCGGGGCGTGGGAGGATCGCTCGGACGTCATTCCTCTTCGTCGCGCTCCCACGGCCAACGCGGATGCTCGGCGCGCGTGCGACGCAGCGCGATCCCACCCCATCCGGCGATCACGCCCGCCAGCACGAGGACGGCGCTCGCGCCGCCTCGCACGAGACCGCCGGCGACCGCTGTCGCGAGCACGATGCTCCCGGCGCCGACGAGGACGGCGACCCATACCGCGATCAGATGGACGAGGCCGGCGACCAGCGCGATCGCGATCGTGGCGACATACGACGGATGCGGTCGACGCAGAGTGGACCACAGCACGAGCGCGAACGAGACGACAGCCGCGATCATCCCGAGCACGCCAGGGGTCTGGCCGAGATCGGGGACCGCGATGATGTCCGTGTCGGTGGCGATGCTCACGGCGCCGAGCCCGAACACCGCGAGCGCGAAGAAGCTGATGGTGGCGAGCACCACCGCCAGGATGGCCGAAACCCCCGCGGACTCGGGTCCCCGGGGGTTCGGCGTGGTGGAGTTCGTGATTACCTCGACAACGTCGGGCCGGCCTCGAGCGTGCGCTCGTACTCGCGCTGCGCCTCGGCATTCAGCTCGGTCTTGCGAGCACCGCTTCGGGCGACCCAGGCACCGAACCAGATGGTCAGCTCGCGGGCGAACACGAAGGCCGCGATCGCGAGCGGGGCGAGCATCTGCTCCCCGACGAGGTCGAGTCCCTGGCTGGCGCTGAGCTTCCAGAACGGAGCTTCGAAGAGCTGCCCGAGGATGTGGCCCCCATACGCGATGACGCCGACGATGAGGCCGAAGACGACCCAGAGGCCCCAGCGTCCACGGTTGATGACCGCACCCAGCAGCCAGAATCCGAGGAAGAACACGACGACGGGCGTCCAGAACCCCCATGTCATCAGGGGTGCGATCGCGGTCTGGCCGATGTTCTCGCCGGTCACATCTCCGGCGATGGCACCGAGTCCGAGCGCAGCCCCCAGGTAGAGCACCGCGAAGACGAGTGTCGCCAGGAGTCCGATGGCTCCCGCGGTGCCGCGGTTGCCGCGGTCACGGGGCGGTTCAGGCGCCTGGACGAAGATGGGCTGCGGCTGTGCGGCGGCAGCGGCGACGAGCGGCTCCGACGGGACGACGCGCGTCTCGACCTCATCGCCGTACTGGGCGTACGCCGCACCGGCCATCCCCGACTGCTCGTGGCCGAACGGGACGGGCTCGCCCACGACGGGCTCGGGGTAGAACGAGGTGGTCTCGGCGTCGGCCTGAGCCCTGACCTCGTCGGCGTAGTCGCGCGACGGAGCGACCGGAGCAGGCGTCACGGCCGGCGGCGGGGAGGCGAACGTACCGGGGTGATCACGCTCGGCCTCTTCGAAAGCGGCGAGGTCGGGGTCGACCGGCGTTGCGACGGGCTTCTGATCGATGCCGTCGTTCACGCCGTCGTTGTTGCCGGGAACGCCAGCACCCGCAGCCGCAGCGGCGTCCAGGCCTTCGTTCGCACTGCCGACGACGTCGTCAACGTCAGCCGGCTTCTCGGGCTGGGGAACGTTGGGGTCACTCATGGGGTGCGCCTCTCATCGGATACGTGCACTGCGAGGGTACCTCCGCGCGAACGACCGCTCGCGGAGGCGTGCCGACGTGTCGTCATACGCGGAGACGCGTCGTCATCCGCGAGGACCGGTCGTCGTGACGCGGGTTCAGGGGAGCGCGCTGCGCAGCGCATCGCCCGCGAACTGCGCGAGCACGGGGACCATCGGCAGGGACAGCCACACGAGAGCCCCGATGATGCCGACGCACACGATCCCGGCGAACCAGCTCATCCCGAGGTTGCGTCCCCCCACCCGTGCCATGGCTCCACGCTACGGCCGAAGCCCCGACAGGCTGCGGAGCAACGCCGATATCCGGCAACGGCAGCGCCTTTCATCCTGCGGTGCGCCCGCGAAGTCGCCACAGCAGCCACAGCCCCGAGAGGGGGACGAGGAGGAACCCGAGGAGGATGAGGACGTGCCACTCCCCCACGCCGGGGACGAGGGGGTTGACGGCGGCAACCTCCGGGGGCGTCCCGGTCCCCGAGGAGCTGCTTCCCGTCTCCGACGAGGCGAGGGCCGTCAGCGTCGAGACCGTGAGGAACGAGATGCCGGTGACGACGAACGGCACGACGATAGCGATCGCCTTCTCCCAGGCCCTCCAGAGTGCACTCGCGCTCACGAGCGCGGCGCCGACGAACCAGCCGACCACGGGCACCACGATCCCTCCGAAGCTCAACGTGAGCGCCGCAGCGATCGCGAACCCTCTCGTCGATGTCGCGGGCGGACGGGGTGTGGGCGCTGCGGCGATCGTGGGAGCACCGACGATCGTCGCCGAGGGCACCTCCGCCTGGGCTTCATCCGCGATCACGACCGGATCGCCGAGATGCGCGATGCGCGCCGCCGTCGCTTCGGCGTCGAGTCCCTGCAGCTCTTCGAGGATGCCGGCACGGATGTCGCTCGCGACACCGTGCGGCAGGTTGCGCATGGCCTCGTCGAGCCGCGCGAGGTAATCCGCACGGAGGTCGTCTGCGGTGAGCTCTGTCATGGTCGTCCCTCTCCGACGATGCCCGTGACGACACGGGCGAATGGTGTCCACTGCGCACGGAACCGCTCGAGCTGATCGGTCCCGCTGGCGGTGAGCCGGTAGTACTTGCGCACCGGACCGCTTCCGGAGGGCTGGTCGAAGGTGGTGACCCAGCCGTTGTCCTTCAGCCGCCCGAGCAGCGGGTACAGCGTCCCGATACTGGCGATCAATCCCGCGCCGGTGAGTGCGTCGGCCAGCTGCCAGCCGTACATCGGCTCACGCGCGAGCAGACCGAGCACGCAGTACTCGACCACGCCCCTGCGCATCTGGGCGCCGACGTCCGCTGTCATGCATGACAAGGTAGCATGCGAGACAAGTGAGCGGTAAGCGCCGGGGAGAGGAGGACCCGGGGAGGGACGGCGGTCGCCACCGAAGGGACGACCGCCCGTGCCGTCAGCCCTTCGTCGCGCCTGCCGTCAGCCCGCCCACGATGTACTTCTGCAGGAAGAGGAACAGGATCATCACCGGGATCGCGGCCATCACGGCGCCGGCCGAGAACGCGGACCAGTCTGCATACCGCGGGTTGGCGACGAGCTTGGTGAGTCCGACGACCAGCGTCTGCTGATCCACGTCGACGAGCATGACACTCGCGATCACGTACTCGTTCACGGTGCCGATGAACGACAGCAGGCCGACCACTGCGAGGATGGGGGCGACCAGACGCAGGATGATCGTGAAGAAGATGCGCGCATGACCGGCGCCGTCGATCCGGGCCGCCTCGTCGATCTCCTTCGGAATGGTGTTGAAGAAGCCGTACATCAGGTAGGTGTTCACGCCGAGCGCTCCACCGAGGTACACCAGGATCAGCCCGGTGTGCGTGTTGAGACCGATGGCGGGGAACCAGTCCCCCAGCGTCGACATGAGCAGGAAGATCGCGACCACGGCGAGCAGCTGCGGGAACATCTGCACGACGACGATCGTGACGAGACCGACCCGTCGCCCGGCGAACCGCATGCGCGAGAAGGCATATGCGGCGCAGGCGCCGATGAAGACGGTGACCGCGCCGGTGACGACGGCGATCAGCAGCGTGTTGAGGAACCAGGTGCCGTACGGGTTCTGCGGGTCGCTCAGGATGCGCACGTAGCTGTCGATACCGATCGCGGAGAAGAGCTGGTTCGAGCCCGTCAGCGTCCCCTTCGGGTTCAGCGAAGCGGAGACGACGTAGAGCAGCGGGAACAGGGCGAAGGCGCTCACGACGATCGCGACGAGGTGTCGCCATCCGGTGTCGGCGAACCACGCGCCGAAGCTGCGGCGCCGCGGAGCGAGGCTCTGCAGGTCGTCGGTCGAGCGAGTGGCGGCGGACCGCCCGGCGGTGGGGCTGTGGGTGCTCATGTCAGTTCAGCTCCTCGAGGGCCTTGGTCTTGCGGAAGCTGATGATCGAGATCGTGGCCACCACGATGAAGATCAGGATCGTGAAGGCCGACGCCAGACCGTAGTCGCGCGTCTGCCCCGTGAAGGCGACCTTGTAGACCATCGAGATCAGGATGTCGGTGTGCCCGATGGGGATCGACACGTCGCTGAAGCGCGGACCGCCATTGGTGAGCATGTAGATCAGGTTGAAGTTGTTGAAGTTGAACGCGAACGACGAGATCAGCAGCGGCGCGACGGTGACCAGCAGCAGCGGCAGCTTGATCCGCCGGAAGACCTGCCACGGGTTCGCGCCGTCCATCACCGCGGCTTCGTTCACATCCTCGGGGATGCCCTGCAGGGCGCCCATGCAGACGAGGAACATGTACGGGAAGCCGAGCCACAGGTTCACCAGCAGCACAGACACCTTCGCGAGCACCGGGTCGGTGAGCCACGGGATCGCGGCCCCGCCGAAGATCACCTGGTTGATGAAGCCGAAGCTCTCGTTCATCATCCCGGCCCAGACCAGCGCGGAGAGGAACGCGGGGAACGCGTACGGGAGGATGAGGATGATCCGGTATCCGTTGCGGAATCGCATGCGGGTGTTGTTGAAGACGAGCGCGAGCAGGAGTCCGAGGAAGAACGTCGTCGCGACAGAGATCAGCGCGAACGCGAAGGTCCACAGCGTGACCGAGATGAGCGGCCCGCGGATCGACGAGTCGGTCACCGCGCGAACGAAGTTGTCGAACCCGACCGTCGTCTGCCATCCGGGGAGGAGCTGCTCTCCGCCTTCGGCCGTGAAGGCTCCGTCACCGGTGTCCGCGTACACGGTGCCGGTGGTGGTGTCGGTGATGGTGTCCGCGGCCTCGTCGTATTCGAGCGTCGAGACGTACAGATAGCCCTTCTGCCCGTCGGGAGCCCGCAGGCTGCCGTCGTTCGGATCATCACTGAAGGGGACCGAGAGCTTCTCCAGCTCTTCGGAGAGGGTGAAGACGGTCGCGAGCGGGAGCGTGGTCCAGCCGTCGACCGCGACGGCCTTCCCGCCCTCGAACCGGGCGTCGACCTCTTCCAGGGGCTGCTCCGCGGTGCCGAGCAGCGCGTCGCCGGACTCCGGATCGGTCGCGAGCAGCCCGTAGGTGCCGAACTGCTCGACCACCGTGACGGGGTAGGTCGGCGAATCGTCGACCCGCTCCTGGGCCGAGGCGAGGAGCGAGGAGATCGCCTGGTCCTTGGTCCCGTTGTGACCCGTGCCGTAGTTCGTGAACCCGATGTACCCGGTGTAAAGCAGGGTGAAGACCTGGAACACGACCAGGAAGATGATGCCAGGCGTGAGGTACTTCGCCGCGATGCGCTTGCGGGAGAAGTAGATGTAGTTGACGAGGACGGCGACCACGACGACGACGCCGAGGATCACCCATTCCTGATGGGCGAAGAGCACGAAGGCCGCATACAGCGCGATCGCGTCGACCACCGCCAGCAGGAGGATCTTCAGCAGCATCCAGCCGATGGGTCCGGATGCGGCCTCCGCGATCTTCGCGGCCTGGCGCTGGCGTCTGGTCGGAGGCGCTGTGCGCTCGTCGGTGTCTGTCATGTCGTCCTCGTCATGATCCTGCCGGGGCGGACGAAGACGCCCACCCCGGCAGAGTCAGTGTTCTGGCTGTTACTTGATCGCGGCGGTCACGTCGTCGACGAGCTTCTGCCACGTCGTCGTCGGGTCCTCGCCGTTGATGATCGCGGCCTCGGCCACGCCCCAGTACTGCCAGACCGCGCCCATGGCCGGGATGGCGGGCATCGGGACGGCGTCGGCGCCGACGGCCTGGAATCCGGCGATGATCGGATCGGCGGCGGCGGTGTCGGCTGCGGCGGTCAGGGCGGGCAGGATGTTGCCGGCCTTGAACAGCTCGAGCTGCACGTCTTCGGTGCCGATGTAGTTGACGAGGAAGTCGTTGGCCGCGACCTTGTTCTTCGACTCGGAGCTCACGAAGAAGCCCTTGACGCCGGCGAACGGCGAGGCGGTCTCACCGGTCGGGCTCGGGATCGGGTCGATCGCGACGTTGATGCCCGCGTCGGTGGCCGCGCCCACGTTCCACGGACCGGTCAGCCAGAAGGCCGCGGTGCCGTCGAGGAACTGCTGCTTGGCGATCTCGCCGTCGACGTCGGTGTTCAGCACGCCCGCTGCGCCCTGTGCGCCCAGCCAGTCGGCGAAGGCGAAGCCGCCCGCACTGCCCAGCTGGAGGTCGGTGGAGTCGTAGCTGCCGGTGTCATCGGTGCCGAACACCGGGGCCCCGAAAGCGGTCTGGAACGGATACAGGTGGTACGGGTTGCCCTCGGTCCCCTGCTCCACGACGAACGTGCCCTTCGAGACCATGTCGTCGAAGCTGGTCGCCGCGGCGGGGACGAGATCGGCGTTGCGGAGCACCGCGATGTTCTCGACGGCGTACGGAAGCATGTAGACGGTGCCATCGTAGGTGGCGGCCTGCAGGGCGACGGGGAGGTAGTCCTCGGAGCTGTCACCCAGCTCGATCGGCGCGACCACTCCGTTCGTGGAGAGCTCGCCCAGCCAGTCGTGCGCGCCCATGACGATGTCGGGGCCCTTGCCGGTCGGGACCTGCTGGATGAAGTCGTCCTTCATGTCGTCGACCGACTTGCCCGTGAGCTCGACCTTGACGCCGGTCTTCTCCTGGTAGGCGTCTGCCGCGCCCTGCAGTGCATCGACGCGCTCGGCATCGACCCAGACGACCAGCTTCCCGCTGTCGTCGGAGCCCGAGGTGTCGTCGCTGCTGGTCCCCGTGGAGCAGCCGGCAAGCGTCAGAGTCGAAACGATGGCGATCGCGCCCGCGGCGACGATGCCCCTCTTGTTCACCTTCATTGGTGTGTGCCTCTCTCAGTGCTGATCACCTGCAAGGACTGCAAGCGCTTACAGTATGCATCGAAAACGACGCTGTTTGCAATGAGACCGGGCGTCGATATCAACCCGTGACCGAGAAGAGGAGTGGCCGTCAGGTGTGAAAACGCTTCCACCTGCGGAGAAGAGGTCGCCCCGTAGACTGCCGACATGGCTGATGGTTCGCTTCGCAGCGCGCGGATGACGGCAGGGTTCGTCCTGGCGTTCTCCGCTGCTGTCCTCAGCGGGTGCACCGCGTTCGCCACCGGCTACGCCGTTCTGGACCGTGAAGCCGAAGGCGCAGACGCCCTTCCGGACGCGTTCATCGAGCAGGACCCCGCAGACATCGCCGACCTTTCGTCGGCGCGGTACGTCGGCGAGCATTCCGGCAGCTCGCTCTGGCTGTTGCGCGGGCTGGATCAGGGCTCTGTCTGCATACTCGCCTACCGGGACGAGACCGCAGGGATCATGGGGTGCGGCAGCGAAGGCGGCCCCGTCGAGATGAGCGGCCCCGCCGGCCATTTCGTGACCGTTCCGGACGACTACCCCGCCCCGGACGGAGCCACCCGGATCTCCGACAATGTGTACGCGCTGAGCCCCTGAGTAGGATGAAACCATGGCTGACAGTTCATTTGACATCGTCTCGAAGGTCGACCACCAGGAGGCGGAGAACGCCCTGAACCAGGCCCGCAAGGAGATCGAGCAGCGCTACGACTTCAAGGGCACCGGTGCGTCGATCGCCTGGAGCGGCGAGAGCATCCTCATCATCGCGAACACCGAGGAGCGGGCCAAGGCCGTGCTCGACGTGTTCCAGTCCAAGCTCATCAAGCGGGGCATCTCCCTGAAGAGCCTCGAGTCGGGCGACCCGTTCGCCAGCGGCAAGGAGTTCCGCATCGTCTCGACACTCAAGGACGGCATCTCCTCGGAGAACGCGAAGAAGATCAACAAGATCATCCGCGACGAGGGCCCCAAGGGAGTGAAGAGCCAGATCCAGGGCGACGAGCTGCGCGTGCAATCCAAGAGCCGAGACGACCTGCAGTCGGTCATCGCACTGCTCAAGGGTGCCGACCTCGATCTCGATCTGCAGTTCATCAACTACCGGTAAGCCGCCGCGACACGTCGCGGGGAGGGGGTCGGGTGCAGCGCACTCGGCCCCCTCTCTCGTCATTGTTGGATTGCATACCGATATATGGGTTGCGGTGCCCAAGACTGGGAGTGGTCGACTCAATGCGACCGATGACGCGAACGCCGCATGACGCACTGCCGTCGTAGGGCTACGCGATCTCGGGATTGCGAGCTTGCCCTCGTGGGGACGAGGCCGCGGCAGTTCCATGCGCTCGCGTCTTCGGTGGCCGGCGGATGCCCTGCATCCGCCGGCCACGGAACCGCGAGCAAGGAGACCGCGAGTAAGAAGAGCCCACCTGAGTCACGCTGCGCGCCCCCACGCGGTTCGCGGACTCGGGTGGGGCTGTTGGCATCCGATGCGACTTCATGATGTAGTTGCCCTCCCGGGCGAATCATGGGGCGCTCGGGATCAGAAGGACAACTGGGGGCAGGTCCATGGCGAGTATCGGATCGACGAACATCGGAGAGAGCAAGCAGCTCTTGGCCGAGGAGGTCTTCCACCACATCGGAAGGCAGATCATCGACGGCACGTTGGCAGAGGGTGAGCGCATCCGCGATGTCGACGTCGCCGAAGAGCTGCATGTGTCGCGCACACCTGTTCGAGAGGCGCTTCAGCGCCTGGAGCGACTGGGAATGGTCACGATGTACCCGAGCCGGTACACCGAGGTCACGGCGGTGACGCCCGAGACGATGGCGCAGTCGCTCGAGTTCGCGGGGTATCAGGCCGGAATCGCGGCGCGACTGGCGGTGCCGAGGCTCACGGCGGCTCAGCGCGAGCATGTCATCACGCTCGTCGCCGCGATGAATGCGTCATTGGACGACCTGGCGACGACCTCCGGCGCCCGTTGGGCCGTGTTCTCGTACCTGGGCTCGCACAGCGGCAACGAGCAGCATCGCACACTGATCGACGATGCGAGCATGGTGCTTTTCCGCAACCTTCGGGACTGGGTGGTTCCCGCGTCCGATCGGGCGCGGATGGGGCAGGTCTACGACGATTTCCGCGACGCCGTGCGCGATGCCGACGGCGATGGAGCCGAACGCCTGGTCAGGGCGATGTACTACCTGTGAGCCCCGTCACAGCGCCGCGCGCCAACCCGTGACCCATCTGTCCAAGCGCCGGTAGGCGTCCTCCCGCGCGTCGTGTCGGGAGAGGAAGACGTCGTGGAGCGCGCCGTCGATGCGCTCGACGGTCACACTGGGACCGAGGCGGAGTGCCGCACGCGCGATGTCGTCGACCACCAGCACCGAGTCGGCGGAGGTGAGATCGTTCGACCAGCGCGTCGGCGGCACGAATCGTGCCGAGAGCAGCACACATACCGGTGCGGTGATCGACAGCCCCGCGGCCACCGTCTTGTGCCCGGAGAGCACGGCGTGCAGCCACCCCGCGTACACCGCCATGGTCTGCGCGGGGCGCCACACCGGGTTGACCTCCATCGGGTCGTCGGGATCGGCGACCTCCTGCTGCGCGCGGGTGTAGAAGCCGAGGTCGATCTGCGGTGCGGCCTCCATCGGCCGGATCCGCGCCTGCAGTTCGACCATCGGCGCGATCGCGGCCCTCGCCGGCGCGAACTGGAATTCCAGCCAGGGGCTGTTGAGGATCACCGCGTCGGCCGCGCCCGGGTGCCGGGAAGCCCACAGGCTCAACGTCAGGCCGCCCGTGGAATGCCCGAGAAGAACGAGTCGTCGATCGGATTCGAGGCCGCCCTCACCTCGACCCATCCCATCCAGCGCCGCCCCGATGTCCTCGTCGTAGATGGCGAGGTCGGCGATGTAGCCCGGGGTCTGCCCGTCGCGGAGGCTGCGACCGTACTTGCGCAGGTCGAGGGCGAAGAAGCGGGCCCCCCGAGACGTCCAGAATCGAGCGAGCCGCTTCTGGAAGAAGTAGTCGGACCAGCCGTGCACGTACAGCACATCGACTCCGTCGAGAGGCGGACGATTGCCGCTCGCCCGCGCCCACAGACCGGGCCTCTTCGGCAGCGCACGCACCAGAGTCGCCACCACGGGGCCCTGATCGTCCGTGCCGAGATCGAGCGTCAGCTGCTCGAACTCGTCGCCCAGGACATCAGGGATCCACTCGGCCATGCGTTCCTCCCCCGTCGTCGCCAGGCTAGCCGAGAGCGCGACCGGTCGGGGGAAGGCCGACCGCGACCGCGCTATTCGCCGCGCGAGACGCGGACCATCTCGTCGCGCGGGACCACCTTCACGCGGGCGCGCTCCTCCGGGGCGCCGAGAGCGATCTCGTGCTCGTCGAGGCGGTGCCAGCCATCGAGGTCGGTCCAGCGCACACCGCGCTCCTGCAGGAGTTCGACGATCGCCTCCTCCGATGGGTCCTCCGGGTGCCACCAGGAACCCTGATCGTTGATGATGTGGCGCACGGTCTCCATCGCATCGGACTTCGTGTGCCCGATCAGCCCGACCGGGCCGCGCTTGATCCATCCGGTCGCGTAGATGCCGGGCACGCGGTCGTTCGAGTCCTTCGCGAGGACCTGGCCCTCGCGGTTCGGGATCACCCCGTGCTTCTTGTCGAACGGAACGCCGGGAAGCGGGGATCCGAAGTAGCCGATGGCACGGTAGAGAGCCTGCAGGGGCACCTCGCGCAACTCGCCGGTGCCGACCGCGCCACCCTGGCCGTCGGGCCGGGTGCGCTCGTACACGAGAGCCGCGACGCGACCGTTCTCGTCCTTGCGGACCTCGACCGGCTTCGCCCAGAAGTGCAGATGCAGACGGCGCGATGCCGTGCCTCCGGCGTTGTTGACCGACCCCCGTTTGCGCCACGACTGCAGGATGCGATCGATGACCATGACCTGCTTGTTGCTGGCGACGGCGTCTTTGGCGGCATCGTCGTAGTCGAAGTCCTCGTCGTAGACGACCATGTCGACGTCGCGCAGCTCGCCGAGCTCGCGCAGTTCGAGCGGGGTGAACTTGACCTGCGCCGGCCCCCGCCGCCCGAACACGTGCACATCCGTGATCTCGCTGGCCTTGAGGCCCTCGTAAACGTTGGCCGGCACCTCGGTGACGAGCAGGTCCTCCGCGTGCTTGGCCAGCATGCGGGCCACGTCGAGCGCGACGTTGCCGTTGCCGAGCACGCCGACGGAAGCGGCGTCGAGCGGCCATTCACGCGGCACGTCGGGGTGGCCGTCGAACCAGCTGACGTAGTCCGCCGCCCCGTACGAGGCGACGGCATCGATGCCGGGGATGTCGAGCGAGGTGTCACGGATCGCACCGGTCGCGAAGATCACCGCGTTGTAGTGCTTCTTGAGGTCTTCGAGGGTGATGTCCTCGCCGAAGCGTACGTTGCCGAACAGGCGGATGTCACCGCGGTCCAGCACGTCGCGAAGGGCGGTGATGATGCCCTTGATGCGGGGGTGGTCAGGGGCGACGCCGTAGCGCACCAGTCCGTACGGCGCGGGGAGTTGTTCGAAGAGGTCGATCGAGACGTCGAACTTGCGCTCCGCCTTCAGCAGGATGTCTGCCGCGTAGATGCCGGCGGGGCCCGCACCGACGATGGCCAGTCTGAGCTTGGTCATGGGAGGTCCTTTCGTATGCCGTCGCAGCCGGTGCCCGCGGCCCGAAGGGCCGCCGCGCGGAGTCAGCTGGAGCGTTCGGCGAGGGTCTCAGCGAATCGGGTCAGCGCCTCGCGCACGGTTCCGCGCGGGAGAGGCCGGAGAGCGTCGACGGCGTCGCGCGTCCACGCGTGGGCGAGCTCGAGGGTCTTCTGCGTCACGACATGGTCGCGCAACTCGTCCAACGGGCCGTCGAGGATGGCCGGGTCCGCTCCGTCGGCGATGAGGGCGACGCCGTCATCGATGCGCGCCGCGAGGTCGATCGACGCCTCGTCCCCCTCCGCCTTGAGCAGCAGATACGGCATCGTCGGAACGCCGGCGCGCAGGTCGGTGCCCGGCACCTTGCCGGTCTCCTCGGGCTTCGCGGAGAGGTCGATCACGTCGTCGAGCAGCTGGAACGCGACTCCGATCTTCTCGCCGTACACGCGCAGGGGCTCCTCGTACTCCGAGGGAGCGTTCGAGAAGATCACCCCGCCCTGCGTGGCCGCGGCGATCAGGGAGCCCGTCTTGTCGGCGAGCACCTGGATGTAGAACTCGATCGGGTCGTCGCCGTCCTGCGGTCCCAGGGTCTCGTGCATCTGACCGAGCACCAGACGCTCGAACGTGTCGGCCTGGAGACGGATGGCACGCTCCCCCAGCCGCGACATCAGCTGGCTGGCGCGGGAGAACAGGATGTCGCCCGTGAGGATCGCGATGTTGTTGCCCCACACGGCATGCGCGGCGGGAACCCCTCGGCGGCGGTCGGCACCGTCCATCACGTCGTCGTGGTACAGCGAGCCGAGATGCGTGATCTCGAGGGCCTTCGCGACGTCGATGACCTCGGTGGTGTTGCCGTCGCCGAGCTGCGCGGCGAGGAGCGTGAGCACGGGGCGGATGCGCTTCCCACCCGCCTCGTACAGGTAACGGCTGGCGGCGTCGGCCAGCGGGTCGGCGACGCGGACGTCGTCGGCCAGGCCGGTCTCGACGAGCTCCAGCCCGTCTTCGATGGCGCGCGCGACACGTCGGGCGGCAGGGCCGATGAAGACGCGATCGCTGAAGCCGAGACGGCTCGCCAGTCGCGAACCCGGGGCGATGGGGCTCGAAGTCACGTTCTCAGCCTACCTTCGTCGGATGTCGAGGTTTCGCCCGAGAGACTCACTCCGGCTTGCGCGCTCTGTGCAGGGCCACGATGCCGAACGAGAGATTGCGGTAGGCGACGTCGCTCCAGCCCGCCTCGCGGATCCAGGCGGAGAGCCGCTTCTGGTCCGGCCACTCGCGGATCGACTCGTTCAGGTAGTCGTAGGCCTCGCCGTTCGTACCGGCGACGCGGGCCACCCGCGGGAGCACCTGGGCGTTGTAGAAGCGGTAGGCACTGCGGAAGAGCTTTCCCGGCGGGGTCGAGAACTCGTTGATCACGAGCCGTCCTCCGGGCTTGGTCACGCGGTAGAGCTCGCTCAGCGCCTTCTTCGGATCGTTCACGTTGCGCAGCGCGTACGACATCGTGACCGCGTCGAACGTCGCATCCGGGAACGGAAGATCCGTGGCATCGGCCTGCACGAACGACAGGTTGCGCATGGCGCCGTGCCGGCGCTCGCCCTCGGCGAGCATGCCGGGAGAGAAATCGGCCGCGACCACCTGGGCACCGCTCCGCGCAAGGGACGCCGACGACGAGGCCGTGCCCGCCCCCAGGTCGAGGATCCGCTCCCCCGGCTTCGGAGCGACCGCTCGGGTGGTCGCCGCACGCCACAGCACGTCGTTGCCGAAGGTCATCGCGGTGTTCGTCCGGTCGTACCCTGCGGCGACCTGGTCGAACATGCCGCTGACGCGGGCGGGGTCCTTGCCGAGATCGGCGCGGTTCTTCTCGTTCGAGGTCACGAGTTCAGTCTAGGCGCGAGGCCCAGCGCTTCGAGGCGGTCGAGCCAGGGATCGGCGGTCGCATCGTCGAACGGCGCGACCCGGGCCCGCACCCGCTCCTCGAGGTCGAGCGCGAGGGCTTCCAGATGCGCCATGACATCGGTCGGGTAGCCGTAACGGGCACTGTGGTCGGCCCATTCGTCGCGGTCGTCGACCCACGTTCCCCGTTCCCCTTCCACGCGCACCACGTCGAGGTCCATGTCGATCCCGGTCGCCAGCAGCGGATCATCGGACCAGCGGATGTCCCACCCCAGATCGATGTAGATGCGCATGCCCTTGCGGTGACGGCGATTGACGGTGAGCGCATGGTCACCGCTCGCCGGGACCAGGGTGACGTTCGGACCGCCCGCGTGGAACTCGGCGCCGGGGCGCACACTGTGCCATCCGACGGGCTGCCCGATCCAGTCGCCCCACTCGTCGGCGCCGAGATAGACGCACTCGTGCCGCCAGTGCGGCGAGCCATCCCATTTGCGCCATTGGAAGACCATCTCGGTGCCGGGTGCAGGACGTGCGTCGCTCATCCGCTCACCCTACGACCACGCGGATCCATGCGCCCTGAGCGGCATAGGCTGGAGACGTGCACACCACCCACCTGGTCGTGGAGACCCGCGAGATCGACCCGGTCGAAGACCTCCTGGCCTACGCGGACCCCGCCCGCCCTCTTGCCTGGCTGCGCCGCGGAGACGGGATCGTCGCCGTCGGCCGACCGCTCACGGAGATCCGTCCCGCGGTCGAAGCGGGAACGTCACGCGTCGAGACCCTCGCGGCTGCCTGGCGCACCATGGCGGCGCAGTCCGAGATCTCCGACCCGATGGGCCTCCCGGGCACGGGGCTCGTGGCCTTTGGGGCATTCGCGTTCGACGAGGACTCGGCCGCGGACAGCGTGCTCGTGGTGCCCACGCAGGTGGTGGGGCGACACGGCGACCGGTTCTGGCGCACCACGCTCCGCTTCGCCGGCGCTCCGGACGACCGTGACGAGCTCGTCACCCAGCCTTACGGCCCGCACTGGGCCGGCACCGTCGGCCCCGGAGCGCAGAGCCCGCAGGGATACCAGGATTCGGTGCGCCGCGCCCTCGCCCGCATCGCCGACGGAGACCTGAGCAAGGTCGTGCTGGCCCGCGACCTCACCGGGAGCATCCCGGCAGGCTCCGACCTGCGTCGGCTCGTGCGCGCCCTTGCGACCGGCTACCCCGACACGTGGGCGTTCGCCGTCGACGGGCTGATCGGTGCGAGCCCGGAGACGCTCGTCACCGTGCACGACGGAACCGTCACCGCACGGGTGCTGGCGGGGACGATCGGCCGTGGCGCGGACGCCGACGCCGACACCGCCGCATCCGCTCACCTCGCGTCGAGCGTCAAAGACCTCGACGAACACCAGTACGCCGTGCAGAGCGTGCTCGCCTCGCTCCGATCCCACACCCGGGCGCTGGCGGCGAGCGAGCAGCCCTTCCTGTTGAAGCTGCCGAATCTGTTCCATCTGGCCACCGACGTCGAGGGCGAGCTGGCCGATGGGGAGAGCGCGCTCGACCTGGTGCGGGCACTGCATCCGACCGCCGCCGTCGCCGGCACGCCGACACCGGCGGCGATCGACGCGATCCGCGAGCTCGAACCCTTCGACCGCGGGCGCTACGCCGGCCCCGTGGGCTGGGTGGATGCCGCCGGCAACGGCGAGTGGGCGATCGCGCTGCGCTGCGCGCAGTTCACCGTGCGCCAGGGAGAGATCGGGGTGACGGCCTACGCGGGCGCCGGGATCGTCGCGGGCTCCGACCCGGAGAGCGAACTGCTCGAGACGCGCGTGAAGTTCCGCCCCCTGGTCGACGCGCTGGCCTGACCGCGGCCGACCCTCAGCTGGCGGCGAGACGCTTCTTCTCGGCCTCGACATCGAAGTCGGCACGTGGCCACTGCGGGTCGATGTCTTCCAGGGCCGCGAGCAGCAGTTCCTGCACGGCCAGCCGGGCGTACCACTTGGCGTTCGCCGGGATCACGTGCCACGGGGCCACCTCGGTCGAGGTGCGCTCGAACACCGTCTGGTACGCCTCCATGTACTGCGGCCACAGCATGCGCTCGTCCACGTCGCCGGGGTTGTACTTCCAGTGCTTGTCCGGACGCTCGAGTCGCTCCATCAGCCGCGACTTCTGCTCTTCCGGTGAGATGTGCAGCATGACCTTGACGATGCGGGTGCCGGATGCCGCGACCCGGGACTCGAACTCGTTGATGGCGTCGTAGCGGCGGTCGATCTCGTCCGGCGGGGCGAGTTCGCGCACACGCCCGATCAGCACATCCTCGTAGTGGGAGCGGTCGAACACACCGATGAACCCCGGTTCAGGCAGACGCTTCTCGATGCGCCAGAGGAAGTCGTGCGCGCGTTCCTCTGCCGTCGGCGCCTTGAACGCGGCGAGCGCGACGCCCTGCGGGTCGACGCCGCCGACGACGTGCCGCACGATGCCGCCCTTGCCGGCCGAGTCCATCGCCTGCAGCACCAGCAGCACCGCATCCTTCGCCACCCCTACCCGGCTCTCGGCGAAGAGCCGTTCCTGCAGCACATTGAGGTCGGTGAGCCCGGCTGCGAGGTCGGAGACCCCGCGGGACTTGCCGTGGTCGTATCCGGGCTTGGCGTCGGGGTCGACGTCGGCGAGACGGAATCCCTCGTCGACTCGCAGCGTCTGCGTCCAGGTGTGCGCGTTCATACGCACATCCTGCCAGTCAACGCGCCAGTGGCACCTCGATGATCTGACGTCCACCACGAGGCGAGGTCAGGGCCTGATCCAGTGCCGTGCGGGTGGTGACCCGCTGGTACTCCCAGCCGTACGCGAGAGCGAGGTGCTCGAGGCGGACCGTGTGCGGCGTGTAGAAGGCGCGATCGAGGTCGCCGGGGCGTGCTGACGATGCGACCTCGAGAGAGTCGAAGATCGTGCCCCCGCCGTCGTTGCCGACGACGACCTGCAACCGGGGCTCGGTCTCGTCAGGCGGCAGCAGCAGGGCGCCGACGTCGTGCAGGAAGGCGAGGTCGCCCAGCAGCACCCGCGTCACGCCGGGGGCGCCGGCCGCCTGACTCGCGATCGCGACTCCGGTCGCGGTGGCGATCGTGCCGTCGATGCCGGCGAGACCGCGGTTGGCATGGACGGGGACCTTCTTGCCGCCGAGCACCTGATCGGCGACGCGGACGAGCCGGGAGGAGCCGAACACCAGGCGGTCGTGCGGCCAGGTGGCGCGCCACACGGCATCGACGAGCAGCTCGCGATCGAGCGGACGGCGGACGGCGTCGAGCTCGGCCTTCACAGCTTGCCTGCGCGCCGCGAAATCGGAGGACGCCAGCGCTTCCGGATCGGGGGCGCGCTCGCTCAGGTCGACAGTCTCGGCCGCGGATGCTCGCATCCACTCCCCGAGCCAGCTGCGATCCGCGACGCCCGGAGCGACGACGACGGCGTCGACCCCCCTCGTACGGTGATTGAGGTTCAGCTCCTCGCCGCCGCGGTGCACGGCCACGACCTCGACATCCTGACGCGAGAGGAGTGCCGCGACCTCGCGACTGAGTGTCGGATGCCCGAGGACGACGACCCGCTCGACGCGTCCGCCGAGATCCTCACGCGCGAGCAGTCGACGGTAGCCGTGTACGATCTGGCGTCCGAATCGCGCGCCGCTCACGATCTCGGCGATCAGCGGCCAGCCGCCGGCGTGCGCGATCTCCTCGGCATCGGGGCCGGCGTCGGCCCCGGCGACCACGACGGTGCGCGGCCCGCGGTCGAGTTCGAACGGTGTGCTTCTCAGAGCCTCCGGCGCCTCGCCCGGGGTGATGGCGATCGAGGGCAGATCGCCCGAGAGCGGTTCCCGGGACGGGAGGTTCAGATGCACGGGTCCGGAGATCCCGCGAAGGCCGCTCTCGACCTCGCGAGCCCCCATCGCCGCGGCCACGGCCTGCGCGGCGAGTCCCGACCAGTCGCCATCCCCGGGCACCGGAGCGTCCAACTGGTCACGCACCCAGGGGTGGAAGAGGCCGTCCTGGAGCGTCGCCTGGTTGGCACCGACCCCGCGCAGCTCGGGCGGCCGGTCGGCGGTGAGCAGCAGCAGCGGCACCCCGGAGTGGAAAGCCTCCATCACCGCGGGCAGCAGGTTCGCGACGGCCGTTCCCGAGGTGCACACCACCGCGGCGGGCACGCCCGTCTCACGGGCGATTCCGAGAGCCGTGAAGCCGGCGACCCGCTCGTCGATCCGGACGTGCACCCGGACGTGTCCGTCATCGGCGGCCCGTACCGCGGCGAGCGCGAGGGCCTGCGAGCGTGAGCCCGGAGACACCACGATGTGGCGCACGCCCTGGGCGACGAGGTCGGCGATCAGGGATGCCGCAGCATCCATGGCCGGCGACGGGGTCACGGGCGCTGGTCCGTGGCGGGAGGCTCGTCGGTCTCCTCGTCCAGACGGGCGAGCTCCTCTTCGAGGCGGCGGATGCGCGCATCCTGCTCGGTCTTGCTGATGCTGCGCAGGAAGGCCGGGTCGTCGTCGGGCGCGACGACCGGACGGACCCCGGGATCGTTCGCACGTCGACGGCCGATCACGAACCAGAGGATGCCTCCGATCACGGGAAGGAGCACCACGATCAGGATCCAGACGGGCTTGGACACACCGCGGTGCCGCGTCGCCGGCTGCACTGCGCAGTCGACGATGCTGAACACCCAGAACACGGCGGCGAGGAAGCCGCCGACGATCAGTAGTCTCGCCACCCCTCCAGTGTAGGCGCGCCACGGCTTCCCCGGCCCCGGGGAGGACAGAGGCGCCGTTGCTAGACTGCGCGGGAAATGCTGCCCTCATCGCCGGATCCGATGCCGCGAGCGCGGGCCGAGCGGATGCTGATCGCCCGGGTGATCACCGCCGTCGGCCTCGCGCTCCTGCTCGTGGTCGGCGCCTGGTCGACCTCGCGGGGTTCGGCCGATGTGCACGCGACGCTGTGTCTCGCCTCCGGCGTCTCGGAGTCGACGGCTGCCGCCCCGACGGCAGGTGACGCGGCGACAGCGCCCACGATCGACGTGCTCAGCTCCGGTGTCGGGATCTGCCTGCTCGCGGTGCTCGGCGGCGTCGCGCTGGTCCTGCTGTTCCGCCGGCTCGCCGGGGGCACCCGGCCGCTCGGCACCCGCGCCCCGCGCACGGTGTCGCCGAGTCGCGCGGGTCCGCGCGCCTTCGTCCCCGCCCTGACTCTCACGCAGCTCTCCATCTCCCGCACCTGACCCGCCGACGCGCGCATCGAGCCGCCCGAAAGCGGCACCCTTCCCTCGTCGTACCCGTGTGTCTGGAGACCCCATGAAGAACTCTGTCAAAGCGACCCTGATCGCCATCGCCGTCGCCATCGTCCTGCTGATCGCCGGAATTGTCTTCGCGATCAGCCAACAGCAACCCGCCGCGCCCGCGGAGGGCGGAGAGCCGCAGCAGACCGTCCGCACCGATTCCCATGTGCTCGACGACGGGGGCGAGGGCGCCGTGACCGTGGTCGAGTTCCTCGACTTCGAGTGCGAGGCGTGCGGGGCGTTCTACCCCGTCGTCGAAGACCTCAGGGAGAAGTACGACGGCGAGATCACGTATGTCGTCCGATACTTCCCCCTGCCCGGGCACATCAACTCCACCCAGGCCGCGCTGGCCGCCGAGGCCGCCGGGCAGCAGGACCGCTTCGAGGACATGTACCGCCGTCTGTTCGAGACGCAGGCGCAGTGGGGCGAGCAGCCCGAGGAGACCCCCGAGGTGTTCCGCGGGTTCGCCCAGGATCTCGGGCTCGACATGGGCGCGTACGATGCCGCGATCGCCGACCCGGCCACCGCGGAGCGCGTGCAGTCCGACAAGGCCGACGGCGAGAAGCTCGGGGTGAACAGCACGCCGACGTTCTTCATCGACGGCGAGAAGATCGTGTTGCAGGAGTGGGATGACCTCGAACAGGCCATCGAGAAGGCCGTGAACGGCTGACATGGAAAGGCGGATCGCGCGGCTTCCGTGTCGAAGCCGCGCGATCCCGCCGCACCGATATTCTGGCCGCCTACCCAGGAGAGGGCCAGAATGACCATCGACATCACGACCGCCTTGCAGACGACCCACAACGCCCGCGAACTCGCCGGGATCCCGACCTCGGGCGGCGGCACGCTCGCCTCCGGTCTGCTCTTCCGATCGGACGCGCTCGCCGCGCTGACCGACGAGGGGATGCAGGCGCTGGCCGACCTCCGCATCGGCACCGTGATCGATCTGCGCACCGAGGGCGAACGCGCACGCGCCGCGGATCGCCTGCCCGACGACGGCAGCGTGACGCTCCTGACTCTGCCCATGCAGGGCGGCGCGATGGACGAGATGGTGAAGCAGCTGCTCCCTGCAACCGGCGGAGCGGGACTCTCGGTGACCCAGGTCGCCGAGGTGCTGAAGCAGGTGCCGACGCTGGAGGAGCTGTACGTCTCGATCCTGGCGGCCAGCGCCACCCCGTTCGCGACCATCGCGCGGACGGTGCTCGAAGCCTCGCGCACCGAACGACCCGGCGTGCTGTTCCACTGCACTGCGGGCAAGGACCGCACGGGGCTCGCCGCCGCGATCCTGCTGCTCGTCGCCGAAGCACCTCGCGAGGCGATCGTCGAGGACTACACGCAGACGGAGAAGAATCTGGCGCGGGGTTTCGCCGAAGCCCTCACCGCACTGATCACCTCGCTCGGCGTCCCCCTCACGCCGGCCCTGAAGACGCTCGCGACCGAGGCTCCGGCATCCGCCATCGAGGCTGCGATGGACTGGATCGACGACAACCACGGCGACGTCGCGGGCTATCTGCGAAGCGGCGGTCTGACCGACGACGAGATCGCCGACCTTCGTCGAGTGCTTCGCGGGGAGTAGGAGCGCCCGTGCCCGTGCGGACGCAGCCCTCGCTACGCTGAGCGCATGACCGAGGAGCACTCCCCCTCCCCCCATCCGGTGATGGCCGTCGTCCGGCGCATTCCGGCGACGCTGACGATGGTGCTGCTGATCATCGCGGTGGGGGTCGTCTGGAGCGGCCTCTGGGCGCCGTTCGAGGACACCGCACTCTTCCAGACAGTCGCCTACGGGCTCCCGAACCTCGCCGACGGCAAGTGGTGGACGCCCCTGACCGGCACGTTCTTCGTGAACCAGCCCTGGGTGTACCTGTTCACGATCGCAGGCTTCTGGGGTATGGGTTACCTGGAGTTCCGTCGCGGATCGCGCGTGGCGCTCGCCTACTACTGGCTCGGTCAGCTGTTCGCGATCTTCGCCACCGCCCTGCTGCTGTACGTGCTCTCGCAGTTCCCGTGGGCGTGGGCGGCGGAGCAGGCCCAGGCGCTCGACGTGGGAGCATCCGGCGGCACCATGGCGTGCATCGCCGCCGCGGTCGGCCTGTTCCGTCCGCCGTGGCGGGTGCGCGGCTGGCTCATCCTGCTCGGCTTCGTGTTCATCGCGATGCTCTTCTGGGGCAAGGTCGCCGACCTCGAGCACCTGCTCGCGGTGCTGCTGATCCTCGTCGTCGACCGATCGCTGCGGGTGCGGCACACGACGGTCCGCGAGCAGCGGCTGATCGCCGTGGTGGCGATCCTCGTCCTGGGCGCCGTCGAGATCATCACGACCTTCCTGCCCACGGACGGACCCTTCGGACCGACCGATCCCGCGTCGGGAGGATTCATCGACCTCGCGATCGACCTCGTCGTGATCCTCGTGCTCGTGAACGGGCTCCGTCGCGGGCGGCGCTTCGCGTGGGTGCTCGCGATCCTGCTCGGCCTGTTCAACATCTCGGGCGCCGCGCTGGTGCTCACCCTCATCATCATCACGAGCCAGGCGGAGCTCGATCTGCGCTGGGACGGTGAGACCGAGCTCGCGATGGCCAACGGCTTCCTGTGGCTCATCATGCTCGTATACCTGGTGTGGGTGCGACGCGCGTTCCGAGCCAAGCGCCGCGCCAAGCTGGGCATCCAGCCCGCTCCGAACGTCGATGACATGAAGCGCGAGCTGCGCACTCATGGCGGCGGAACGCTCTCGTGGATGACCACCTGGGAGGGCAACAGCTATGCCCGGGTGGCCGGCGGCATCGTCGCGTACCAGCGTCGCAACGGCGTCGCCCTGGCCCTGGCCGACCCGATCGGCCCTGCGGAGACACGCGCAGAAGCCGTGAACGATTTCATCCACGCCGTGGAGCTCGCCGGCCTCGTTCCCTGCTTCTTCAGTGCGGATGAGGCCACGCGGGCGGCCGTCCCCTCGACCTGGCGCAGCATCGTCGTGGCCGACGACACGATCGTCGACCTGCCGGGGCTGGAGTTCACGGGCAAGCGCTGGAACTCGGTGCGCACCTCACTGAACAAGGCCGGTCGCGAGGAGATGACCTTCCGGATGACACACCTCAAAGCGGAGCCGTGGGGTGTGCAGCAGCAGCTCAGAGCGATCTCGGAGGCCTGGGTCGGAGACAAGGACCTGCCCGAGATGCGCTTCACGCTCGGCACCCTCGACGAGGCCGAGGATCCGGAGGTGCGGCTCGCCCTGGCGCTCGCTCCCAACGGCGACGTCGACGGTTTCCTCTCCTGGCTGCCGGTGTACGGCGACGACGGTGCGGTGCGGGGCTGGACCCTCGACCTCATGCGTCGCCGCGAAGGCGGTTTCGGGCCCGTCATGGAGTATCTGATCGGTTCCTCGGCCAAGCAGTTCGCCGAGGAGGGCGCGCAGATCATGTCGCTCTCCGGCGCGCCCCTCGCCCACGACTATCCGCCGGATGCCGGGATGATCGCCGCTCTCAGCGACCGGCTGGCCGATGCGCTGGAACCGGTGTACGGCTTCGGGTCGCTGCATCGGTTCAAGCAGAAGTTCCACCCCCGGTACGAGACCATGTATCTCCTCTTCCGCGACGAGAGCGACCTCACCCGCATCGGTGGAGCACTCACGCGGGCGTTCCTGCCGGATGCGACGCTGCGCCAGTTCGCGGGTGCCGGGCTCGAACTCGTACGGGGCGGGAAGGACTGACGGAGCCCACGCCGTCCGAGAACGCGTCGGGTGGGTCGATCTCCGGATGGCGTCTGTTCTCCGACGGCGTGAGACCACGTGAGTACGATCGGTGTCGTGCTCGATGAAGACCGCCTCCGCTCGATGGCCGACGAACTGAGCCGGGTTCCCGGCGTGCGTGCCGTCGCATTGGGCGGCAGCCGCGCCCGCGGGACGCACCGACCCGACTCCGACATCGATCTGGGGCTCTACGTGGACTCGGATGTCGACCGCGCCGGTATCGCGCGCGTGGCGAGCGGGTGGACGGGCGAACCCGTCGAGGTCGCCGAGCGCGGCGGATGGGGACCCTGGGTCGACGGCGGCGCCTGGCTGATCGTCGACGGCGTCCCGGTCGACCTCATCCTCCGCGACGTCACCCGCGTCGGAGAGCAATGCGCTCGCGCCGTCCGCGGCGAGTTCGCCTTCCACACCCAACCGGGTCACCCCCTCGGCTTCCTCGATGTCGCCTATGCGGGCGAGGTGGCCACCAGCGTGCCGCTTCGCGATCCGGAGGGACTCCTGGTCGGTCTGGCACGGAGCGTCATCCCCTATCCCGCGGCGCTGCGCGAGGCGTTCCTCACGAGCCTCTGGCAGGTCGACTTCCTGCTGAACGCGGCCGTGAAGGGCGCGAAGGCGGGAGACGTCGCATACGTCTCCCTCTGCGGAACCACGACGGCCATGCTGACCGCGCACGCCTGGCACGCCGCGGCCGGGAACTGGGTGACGAACGAGAAGGGGCTGGTGCCGAACGTGGCACGCCTCCCGATCGACTCGGCGGGATTCAGCGCGTCGGCGGCACTGGCACTCGGGAATCTCGGCACGACGCCGGAGGAGTTGCTCGCCTCGATCACGCGGCTGCGGGAGCTGCCGCGTCCGGCAGCTCCCGCAGCCTGATGCTCAGCCGACGGTCTCGACGGCTTCGACCGGAGTCGCTCCCACACCATCGGTGACCGGGCGCTTCGCGGTGTTCGCGATGTGTGCACGGCTGACCACGATCACGGCGACGATCATGAGTGCGACACCGAGCCAGTACGGGGCGGCGTGGCTGACCAGCGCGTAGAGCGCCCCCGCGATGAGCGGGGCGGCCGTGCCCATGGCCGCGTTCAGTGACTGCGTCGCTCCGCCGAGCCAGCCCTGCTCGTCGTCGCCCACCGCGTTCGACATGGCACCGTCCATCGCCGCCTGGGATGCTCCCTGGCCGGCAGCGAGCATGAGCGCACCGACGATGAACACCCACGGCTGGGCGAAGATCGACGCGACGATGGCGAGCGCCGCGAGACCGACCATCTGCGCGACGATGCCGCTGATGATCACGCCGCGCTCACCGATGCGCGGGAGCAGGATGCCGAGCAGCACACCCTGGATGAGGATGTCGATGATGCCGACGGCCGCGGTCAGGAGTCCGATCTGCGTCGGCCCCCACTGGATGGAGTCCAGCGCGAGGACGCTGAAGTTGTTCACGAAGAAGCCGAACGGCAGGGCGAGCAGACCGAAGCCGATCATCAGTCCGCGCAGCTCCTTGCGCCCGAACGCCTCTTTGAAGACCGCGAACGGCTGCACGTCACGCAGCCGGATGGCGCTGATGCGGTTCCCGGGCTTGAGGCTCTCCGGAAGCAGGAAGATGCTGAGGATCGCGATCGTGAGGGCGACGGCGGAGGTGAGGAAGACGGGGAGCTGAATGCTCACCGCGGCGAGCAGACCGCCGATCCCCGGGCCGACCATGGTGCCGATTCCCGTGAGAGCGCCGAGGAGACCGAAGCGCTTCGCCCGCTGTTCCGGCGGGGTGATGTCGGCGAGGTAGGCGAAGAGGGCGGGGAGATCTCCCGCGGTCAGGCCTTGGATCATGCGCGCGAGCACGAGGACCCAGATCGCACCGCCGATGCCGAACAGCGCCATCGAGAATGCGGCGCCGAACGCGGCGACGATGATGACGGGTCGACGACCGAAGCGGTCGGAGAGCCGGCCGAGGAAGGGGGCGACCAGGAAGGCGCAGAGGCCGTTGACAGCCTCGAGCACGCCCACCCAGATGGCGAGGTCGCTCTCGTGCGAGACGTATTGCAGCACGGCGAAGGGCAGGACGGGAAGGACGACCGTCATACCGATGACGGTGAGCATCGTGAGCACGATGAGCATGATCCACGCGCGGTTCTGATCCCGTCGCGTGAGGACGTTGGGTGAAGTCATACCGAAAGTGTACCGATACCAGTTTTGGTGTCAAGCCAGGTTTGTAGTCGGTCCACGATAGACTGCTGTCATGACGAACCCAGAGCCCCTCGGACGCCGCGAGCGCAAGAAGGCCGCGACCCGCAAGGCGATCTCCGACGTCGCGACGATGATGTTCCTCGAGCGCGGCTTCGACAACGTCAGCATCCGCGAGGTCGCCGATGCGGCGGACGTCTCCCCTACGACCGTGTTCGCGCACTTCCCGCAGAAGGAGGCTCTCGTCTTCGACGAGGACGACGAACAGCGCGACCGTCTGGTCTCGGCCGTGCGCGACCGGCCCGCCGGACGCACGATCAACCGCGCGATCCACGACTTCTTCGCCGCCGAGATCAGGGCGAACTTCGACGAGCACGGTGATGACGTCACCCGCGTGTTCATGCGCTTCCTCAACGAGACACCCGCCCTGCGCGATTATGCCGCGAAGATGTGGCTCCGACACGAGGATGCCCTCGCCGCGGCCATCGCCGACGAGCTCGGGCTCGCCGAGCCGGTCGCCGAGATCCGCGTCTACGCCCGATTCGTCCTGCAGATGCAACTGCTGATCAACGACAGCGAAGATCCACTCGAGACGGTGGACGCGGGATTCCGGGTGCTCGCGAGTGGCTGGGACCCTGTCGAAGAGCGTCTCGCCAGGTGATTCTCCGGCGCCGGGTCAGTCGTCGCGAGGGCGCCGGCGAAGACTCTTGACGTCGGTGCGCCGCTGCTTGGCCTTCAGCCGGCGCTCCTTCGACCCCCGACTCGGCTTCGTCGGCCGTCGCGGTGGTGCCGGCGGGCGCAGAGCCTCTGCGACGAGGGCGACGAGCCGCTCCCGCGCCGCATCCCTGTTGCGCAACTGGGCACGGTGCTCGGACGCGGCGATCGTCAGCACTCCATCGACCAGGCGAGCGCTCAGTCGGTCGAGCAGCCTCTCGCGCTGATGCGGTGAGAGCACCGCGGAGTTCGCCGCATCCCAGACCAGTTCAGCGCGGGAATCCGCGGTGTTGACGCCCTGTCCCCCCGGCCCGGATGACCGCGAGAAGCGCCACGACAACTCGGCCTCGGGGATCGTGAGACCCGACGAGACCCGCAAACCGGGGCGATGGGCGGAAGGCATGTGTCCATCATCGGGCCTCGCGGGGCCATCGCGCCTCACCCGGATAGCATGGCGAGGGCGGCAGGACCTGTTTTCCCGAGCAGTCGGCGCCGCCTCATGCGGAGCACGAATGAACTCATACCGGCAGGACGACTGGGCAGCGAGCCCGTCGTATCCGTCGACCGTGAACGAGCCGTATCTGATGGGCACCGGCGTGGTCACCGCCGAGGACACCGGCACCCGCCCGCTCTCCCCTCCGCACAGCCACGCCGACCCGATGCTGGCCTGGTGCTATCGCGGCACGGTGTGGGTGCACCTGCAGGACACGAGGTGGCGCCTCGCTCCCGGTCAGGGCGTGTGGATCCCCGCACGCACCCCGCACACGGCCCATCACGAACCCGACTCGACCGGCTGCTACACGTACATCCCCGACTCATCGCTGATCGCCCCGATCGACGACATCACACGGGTGCTGGTGCCGCGCGCGGTGCAGGAGATGCTGCTCCACCTCGGCATCAACGACATGCCCACCGACCTGCGCGTGCGCATCCAGTCGGTGCTCATCGAGATGCTGCAGCAGCCGCTTCCCGAGGCCGCGAGCGAATGGGGCGAGGTGCCGATGCCGGCGGATGAGCGGGTCGCCCCGCTCGTGCAGGCCGTTCTCGCCGACCCCGGCGACCCCCGCAGTGCGATCGAGCTGTTCCTCGCGCACGGGCTCCACGAGCGTACGGTCCTGCGCATCTTCCAGAACGACGTCGGCATGAGCTTCGGGCGGTGGCGCACCGGCGTGCGGATGACCCTCGGGGCGCGTCTGATCGTCGACGGCACTCCGATCGGTGCGGCCGCGCACCGCTGCGGCTACGCCACGACGAGCGCCTTCTCCGCCGCGTTCAAGGAGCGCTTCGGGCTCACTCCCCGGCAGCACGTGGCGCGCGTGCAGGCCGACGCGGCGCACCAGCTGTACTGGCGGTGACGGCGGGGCGATCCTGATCCCCTGACGGCGAATCCGACCGTCGTTGTCGGTTCCGCGATACAAGTCGTCGCTCCCGCGACACTGAGCGCAGGATCCGCGTTCTAGCATCGTTCTGTTAGGGCATGCTTACCTAACTTCTCGCCGCGTCGACGCGGCAACACCCTCCCCCCTTCCCGAAGGAGAACCATGTCGCTCGCTTCTGCGCGCCCGAAGATCCGCCGAGGCTCGGCCCTCGTCGCCGCGGCCGTCGCCGCCGCCCTCACCCTCGCCGGGTGCTCGTCCACCCCCGAGGAATCGAGTTCCGCCTCCACCGCAACAGACGGCGTGGTCATCGAGCACGGCCACGGCAAGACCGTGATCCCCGAGAAGCCGCAGCGCATCGTCACCCTCGGCTGGATGACGGCCGACATCGTCGCCGCCCTCGGCACCAATCCCGTCGGCATGGAGGAGGTCTGGGGCGCAGGCGAGAGCGGCTACCAGCCCTGGTTCGAGGACTATGTCACCGAGGAGTACGGCGAGACCCCCGAGATCATCCCCTTCCTCGAGGACGGCCCCAACTACGAGGCCATCAAGGAGCTCAAGCCCGACCTGATCCTGAGCCTCTACTCCGGCGTCTCCGACATCGAGTACGAGCGCCTGACCGAGATCGCCCCGACCGTCCCCTACATCGAAGGCCCCTGGAACCCGGGGACCTGGGAGGACATGACCCGCACGGTCGGCAAGGCACTGTCCGAAGAGGACAAGGCCGATGAGCTGATCGCCGAGACAGAGAAGCAGATCACCACCCTGGCCGGCGAGCACCCCGAGTTCGAGGACAAGACCTTCGTCTGGGGTCTGACCCTGAACGAGGGCGGCACCGACCTCGGCGTCTACCTCGAGTACGACCCCCGCGTGCGCATCACCGAGGCCCTCGGATTCACCTCGACCCCGGCGATGGACAGCTTCCTCCAGACCGCGGAGGGCGACAACTGGTACACCGGCGTCAGCCTCGAGAACCTCTACGACGTGGAGGCCGATCTGTTCGCGGCCTGGGGCGGCAGCGCCGACGAGGGCACGTACACGGTCGAGAACAAGGTCGTGTCGCGCTGGAACCCGATCGCCAACGGCTCGTACGTGATCTACGCCGACGACGCCGAGGCCTCGGCCATCAGCGCGCCCACCGTGCTCTCGCTGAAGTACATCCTGCCGACGTACGTCGACGACCTCGCCGGGGCGCTCCAGGGCGAGCCCACCATCACCGGCAAGTGATCCGAGAGATGTCCCTGGCGACGGATGACGGCACGGACGTCTCGAACACGGGTGCGGGGAGTCGTGCAGTCGACTCCCCGCACCGTAACGGGACGCTCGTGGCGGGACTGGTCATCTCGGTCGTGGTGCTGGCCATCGCCGCCATCGCCTCGCTCGCCGTCGGCGCCCTCGCGATCGACCCCATCACCGTGCTGCAGTCCCTCTTCTCCTACGACGACGAGAACCCGCTGCACCTCATGGTCATGGAGCTGCGTGTGCCGCGCACCCTGCTCGGCATCGTCGTGGGTGCCGCTCTCGCGGTGTGCGGCGGCCTGATCCAGGCCTTCACCCGCAACCCGCTGGCCGACCCCGGCATCCTCGGTGTGAACGCCGGTGCATCCTTCGCCGTCACGTTCGCCGTCGGTGTGCTCGGCCTCACCGCCCCCGGCGCCTACGTGCCCTTCGCCCTCGGCGGAGCCTTCGTCCTCACCATGCTCGTCTACATACTGGGCTCGTTCGGAGCCTCGGGGGCGACCCCCATGAAGCTCACCCTCGCCGGCGTCGCCCTCGGCGCGGCCTTCACCGGCTTCACCACCGCGATCGTGCTGCGCGACCACAGCACCCTGCAGGTGATGCGGTTCTGGGGCGTCGGCTCGATCGGTGGACGCACCCTCGACCAGCTCACCTGGGCCGTGCCCCTGATCGTCGCCGGTCTCCTGATCGGACTCCTGTGCGCGCGCTCCCTGAACGCCCTGGCCCTCGGCGACGACCTGGCGCAGGCCCTCGGTGCACGCGTGCGCGTGACTCGCATCCTCGTCATCATCGCCGTCACCCTGCTGGCCGGAACCAGCGTCGCCGCCGCCGGACCCATCGCCTTCGTCGGGCTCATGATCCCGCACATCGTCCGCTGGTTCACCGGCCCCGACCAGCGCTGGGTGCTCGGGTACTCGATGATCATCGGCCCCGCCTTCCTGCTGTTCGCCGACGTCCTCGGCCGCATCGTGCTCCCGAACGGGGAGATGCGCGTCGGCATCGTCACGGCCCTCCTCGGAGCCCCGATCCTGATCATGCTCGTGCGTCGCAAGCGGGTGAGCGGCCTGTGAGCATCGACCAGAAGACCCGCACCGCGCCCCACACTGAGGCATCGCCCGCCGCGTTCACCCCGGTCGATCACGGTCGACGCCTGTTCCGGATCGAGACCGCGCGGATCGCCACGCTCATCCCGGTGCGATCCGTCATCGTCAGCCTCCTGCTGGTCGTCGTGATCATCGGCGCGGGCCTGTTCTCCATGACCCTCGGCGCCTACGAGGTCGACTTCGCGGCCGTCATCCGAGCGATCTTCGATCCCGCATCCGACCCCGACATCCGCCAGGTGGTGTTCGAATGGCGCCTGCCGCGCGTGCTGTTCGCGGTGCTGTGCGGCGCAGCCCTCGCCCTCGCCGGCGGCATCTTCCAGTCCCTCACCCGCAATCCGCTCGGCTCCCCCGACATCATCGGCTTCGGCATCGGCGCACAGTTCGGTGTGACGCTGGTCATGATCGTCTTCGAGCTGAACACCTACATGTTCAAGGCGGCGGGTGCGCTCGTCGGAGGCCTGTTCACCGCGCTGCTCGTCTACGTGCTCGCCAGCAAGAACACGATGTCGTCGTTCCGGCTCATCATCGTCGGCATCGGCGTCTCGGCGGGACTCGGATCCCTCACCTCGTGGATCCTGATCTCGGTCAGCGTCGAGAAGGCCATGATGGCGGCGACCTGGGGCGCGGGCTCGATCGCCTCGCTCGGCTTCGACCAGCTGATCCCGGCGGCGATCGTGTTCGCGATCGTGACCCTGCTCTCCCTCCCCCTCGCCCGCACGCTTCCCGTGCTCGAGATGGGCGACGACGCGGCGACAGCTCTCGGTATCAGTCCCGGTCGCACCCGTCTCGCAGCGATGGTGTTCGGCGTCGCCCTGGTCGCGCTGGTGACCGCCGCGGCCGGCCCCATCTCCTTCATCGCCCTCGCGGCCCCGCAGATCTCGCAGCGCCTCACCCGCTCGAACACCCCGATGGGCACGGTGCCCGTGATGCTGACCGGCGCCGCCCTCGTCGTGGTGTCGGACGCCGTGGCCCAGCTCGTCGCTGTGCCGGTCGGCGTCGTGACGGTGTCGGTCGGCGGCCTCTATCTCGCCTGGCTGCTCGCTGCCCAGTACGCGCGCCGCACCTGAAAGGAACACCCTTGACCGCTTCGCTGCAGGCCCGCGACATCACGCTGGGCTACGGGGACACCCCGATCATCTCCGACCTCACTCTCGAGGTTCCCGACAACTCGTTCACGATCATCATCGGACCCAACGCGTGCGGCAAGTCGACCCTGCTGCGCGGATTCGCCCGGCTGCTGCGCCCGACCACCGGCGCCGTGCTGCTCGACGGCGACGAACTGCGTTCGCTCAAGCCGAAAGAAGTCGCCCGCAAGCTGGGACTGCTTCCGCAGTCGTCCATCGCCCCCGACGGCATCACGGTCGCCGATCTCGTCGGGCGCGGACGCTTCCCGCACCAGAGCGCCCTGCGCACGTGGAGCAGCGCCGACGAGCGCGCCGTGTCCGAGGCGATGGCCGCGACCGGGGTCACCGATCTGTCGCGGCGCCTGGTCGACGAGCTCTCCGGCGGTCAGCGGCAGCGCGTCTGGGTGGCCATGGCCCTCGCCCAGCAGACCACGCATCTGCTGCTCGACGAACCGACGACATTCCTCGACATCGCGCACCAGATCGACCTGATGGAGCTGTTCGCCGACCTGCACCGCAGCGGCACCACGCTCGTCGCCGTGCTGCACGACCTCAACCATGCGGCCCGTTACGCGACGCACCTCGTGGCGATGCGCGACGGGGCCATCGTGGCGCAGGGCGATCCGCGCGAGATCATCACCGCAGAGCTCGTGCACACCGTGTACGACCTTCCGTGTCGAGTGATCACCGACCCCGTCTCCGGGACGCCGCTGGTGCTCCCGCTCGGTCGGCGGACACCGTGACGCCCACGCCGCGGAGGCTCTTCGGGATCGCGCTGAAGTCGGAGGGGCGTGGCATCGCCCTCGCCGGAGCGACCGCGCTGCTCATCGTGCATGCGCTCGCCGAGGCGACGATCCCCGTCATCATCGGTGCGACGATCGACCGCGCCGTGCTCCCCGCCGACCCCGCAGCACTCGCCCTCTGGCTCGGCGCCCTGGTCGGCACGTTCCTCGTGCTGACGGCGAGTTACCAGTCGGCGTCCCACCTCATGGTGTCGATCTACGGCTACGGCGAGCAGGCGCTGCGCCACCTCACGCTCTCTCGGATGCTGCGCCCCCGGCTCTCTCGCCGCACAGTGGCCCCCGGCGAGGCACTCACCTTCGTCACGTCGGACACCTATCGGGTCGCCGGCGTCGCCTGGTCGGTCGCGCAGCAGTGCTCCACGATCGCCGCGATCATCGGAGCCGGTCTCGCGATGCTGGTGATCTCGCCCGTCGCGACGCTCGTCGTATTCGGCTCGACCATCGCGATGATGCTCGTGATGCAGGTCGTGTCGCGCCCGCTGGAACGCCGTGGCCTCGTCGAGCAGCAGGCGGCCACCGAGGCCGGGGCGGTCGCCGCCGACTTCATGAGCGGATTCCGGGTGCTCGTGGGCATCGGCGCCCGCGAGGAGGCCGTGCGCCGCTACATCGCCGCGAGCGACACCTCTCGGCGGGCGGCGACCGCGGCAGGTCGCTCCCTCGCGTCATACGAGGCGGTGAGCGGCACGCTGGCGGCGATCGCGACCACCGCGCTGGCAGGTATGTCGGCCTGGTTCGCCTCCGAGGGCCGCATCAGCATCGGCGAGCTGGTCACGGTGCTCGGGCTCGCTCAGTTCATCAGCGGCTACCTCGCGTATGCGGGCTCCTTCCCCTCGAACTGGATCCACAAGCTCGCCTCGGCCAAGCGACTCGCCGAGGTGATCGACGCCGACGACCTGCTCGATGCGCCCGTCGCGGCGGCCGCCCCGGTACGACCGGCGGAGGACGTCGTCCTGACCTTCCGCGCGGGATCCGCCTCCGCGCCCGTCGAGGTGCGCGAGCGCGAACTGCTCGGCATCCGTCCCGCCGACAGCGACACGGCCCGTGCCCTCTCGCGCCTGCTCGGTCTGCGCACCCGACCCGACCGCGGCCGGGTCGCGCTCGCGATCGACGGTGAATTGCACGATCTGACCGACCTCGACCCGGTCGAGTATCGGCGTCGGGTCGTCGCCCCTCCGCACAGGCAGACGATCGTGAGCGGCTCCCTGCGCGAGGCCGTGCGCGGCCACGGCGTGGAGGACCAGCCGCACGCGCCCTTCATCGAGATGGCGGCGCTGCACGACACCGTGGTGCAGGTCGGAGGGTGGGAGTCAGAGGTAGGAGAGGCCGGGCGACGCCTCTCGGGCGGACAGCGCCAGCGCATCGGCATCGCCCGAGCCCTGCACGCGGAGGCCGACGTGCTCGTGCTCGACGAGCCCACCTCGGCCGTCGACGCCATCACCGAGGCGCACATCGCCCGCGCCCTTGCAGAGCACACCGAGACCGTGATCGTGATCACCACCTCGCCGGTGCTGCTCGGAGCCTGCGACCGGGTCGTCGAGCTTCCCTCCGAAGGATCGGATACACGCCATGAGTGACTCGACCTCGACCGGCGCGCTGCTCCCGATCGCCTCCGGCGCTCGGGTGCGGGCCGTCGTGGGTGGGCTGCTGCGGCAGCATCCCGGTCGCACCGCCGCTGTCGCCGCGCTGTTCCTCGCGGCATCCGCTCTCGGGATCGTGATGCCCGCGTGCCTGGGGCGCATCGTCGATGCCGTGTCGTCCGACGCCGGCTTCGCGACCATCGCCGGGTGGGTCGCCGCGGCCGGTCTGGGTGCCATCGGCGCAGCTGTGGTGATGCTGTGGGCCGTGCGCGTGCTCACCGGCTTGGTGCAGGACATGCTCGCGAGCCTGCGTGAAGACGTGTTCGCCTCGGCGATGCGGCTGCCCGTCAGCGCGGTCGACGACGGAGAGAGCGCCGATCTGCTCTCCCGCGTGACCGGCGACGTCGATGCCGTTGCCGAAGCCGGAGGGAACGTCGCTCCGACCCTGCTGTCCGCGGGGTTCGCGATCGGCGTCTCGGTGGTCGCGCTGACCGCTCTGGATCCCTGGCTGGCGCTCGCGGGGCTTGCCTCCGTGCCGTTCTACATCCTCGGTACGCGCGCTTTTCTGCGGAAGTCCCGTGTGGTGTTCCGCGAGGTGCGGGTGCGCGAGGCCGCCCGCAGCCAGGCCGTGCTCGACACGGTGGACGGCATCGAGACCCTCACCGCGTTCAACGAGCAGGAGCCCGCTCTCGAGCGGGTGCGCGAGCGCGCGGTGGCGTCGATCCACATGCAGATCGAGGGCGTGCGGGTGACGAATCGTCTGTTCCGCTGGATCAACGGCGGTGAGCTCGTCGGGCTGGCCGCGATCCTCGGCGCCGGATTCCTTCTGCAGTCCGCCGGCGCTGTCACGGTAGGCGCGGTCACCACTGCTGCGCTGCTGTTCCATCGCCTGTTCGGCCCGGTCGGACAGCTGATCTTCGGACTCGACGACATCCAGCGGGCAGCCATCGGTCTCGCGCGACTTGTCGGGGTCATCGATCTCGCGCCCGCGCCGGCCGCCCAGAGCCCGGAGACGGAAGCTGCACCGCCGGCATCCGCGGGCATCGAGGTGCGGGACGTGACGTTCCACTACCCCACCACCGGCCGGGGGATCAGCGGCGTGAACCTGCGGGTCGACCCCGGCACCACGGCGGCGCTGGTGGGCACCTCGGGGTCGGGCAAGAGCACGCTGGCGCGCGTCATCGCCGGGCATCACCCGCCGACGTCGGGAAGCGTGCACCTGGCGTCCCGCACAGACGCCCCGTACTACCTGTCGCAGGAGCTGCACCACTTCCGAGGCACGATCGCCGACAACCTGCGCCTCGTCGCCCCCGAAGCGAGCGGCGAGGAGATGGCGGCGGCGCTGCGGGCGGTCGGGGCGCAGTGGGCGGTCGAGGCGATGCGTCGTGAGGAGTCCGCAGAGGGCGAGAGTTCGTCCGCCGATTCCGTCGTACCGCTCGACGAGGGGCGCATCCAGCAGCTCGCGGTCGCCCGCGCCTTCCTCGCCGACCCGGATGTGGTGATCCTCGACGAGGCCACCGCAGACGTGGGGCTCCACCACCGCGAAGCCGTCGAAGACGCGATCGCGGCACTGCGGGAGGGACGCACGGCGGTGCTCATCGCCCACCGACTGCAGCAGGCAGTGACCGCCGAGCAGATCGTCGTCTTCGCCGACGGACGGATGACGCAGCGCGGCACGCATGAAGAGCTCCTCGCGACCGAAGGGCTCTACCGCGACTCCTGGCTCGCCCAGACCCGCAGCACATCCCACCCGGCCCCCACCGACCCATCCCCCACCGAAGAGATTCGCCCTACAGAGACGGAGACTCCGTGAGCATCCACCGCGGCATCGTCAGCAGCACGACCACCCTCACCCCGACCCTGGTCCGCGTCACGCTCGGCGGCGAGGGCGTCGCCGACTTCCTCAGCACCGGTATCGGCGACGAATACGTGCGGGTGTTCTTCCCGCACGGCGACGACCCGAAGGAGGTGTCGCTGCCGGTGCCGGCGGGCGACTGGTGGGAGACGCCCGAGGGTGCGCCCGAGGCCCCGATGCGCACGTACACCATCAGCGGCGTGCGCCCGGACGCCGGCGAACTCGACATCGACTTCGTGATCCACGAGGCAGGTGTCGCGGGCCCCTGGGCCGCGCGGGCGGAGCCGGGGCACGTGCTCGGGTTCAACTCCCCGACGGGCCTGTACTCGCCGCCGGAGGGCATCACGTGGCAGGTGCTCGTCGCCGACCTCACCGGGCTTCCGGCCGTGGCGCGCATCATCGCCGAGGCCCCGGAGGGCGTGCGCACGCGGGTCGTGCTCGAAGTGCCGAGCGAGGCGGACCGCGTCGCTCTCGAGGTGGGCGCCGACGTCGAGGTCACCTGGGTGGTCGGCGGCAACGGCCGCGGTCCCAGTGCGCTCGGTCCGCTCGTGCGCGGCATCGTCGACGACCGGCTTCCGCTCGACGAAGGCTATGTCTGGGTGGCCGGTGAGACCGTGGCGCTGCGCGACGTGCGCAAGTACCTGCGCAAGGAGCTCGCCCTGCCCGCGACCCGCTTCAAGGTCGTCGGCTACTGGACGCCGGTCGTCGCGTGGGACGAGAAGTTCGCCGCCCTGCCCGAGTCGGTGCAGAAGGAGCTGGATGCGATATGGGCCGAGTCCGAGGGCGATGAGCCGGAAGACGTGCAGGTGCGCTTCGAGGAGAGACTGGACCAGTTGGGGCTGTGAGGCGGATCCTCCCCGGGAACCCCGTCGTGTTCCGGTCGCAGTTCCTGCCGTTCTGCGTGCGTCGAGGCGGCAGCAACTGCGACCGGAACGGGTGAGATGGCTTCAAGTGGACGCGACGGCGGGAGTCGAACCCGCAACGCCTTCAGGTATGAACTGAGGCCCGGGACCGCCCGGATCGCCGCGATGGGAATGACGTTACCCGGCCGTGATCTTCCCCGCCAGGATGGTTGCCTGGGATAACCCTATGAGTCTGCGGATGACGCCTCTTCGTCACCCGGCGTCATCCGGCTCCGGGGCGTCGAGGGCACGCATCAGCCGTGCGACCGCCTCGCGCAACTCGCTCCGGTGCGGTTCGGCGAGCGCCACCGCGTACTCGACGCCCTCGGGGATCCAGAGCAGCGCGTACATGGCCTCGCGCCAGTCCGAGCCTCCGAACGGCCACCGCGTGCGGTCGTCGCCCACAGCGGTCGCGCCCTGCCACCACGGCCCGAAGCGCTCCTGCATCTCGGCGAGCGGCAGCTCCATCACGGCGGCCGCCTCGACCTTCTGCGGCGACCACGACGAGGCGACGAGCACGCGCTCCTCGATCTCGTCCTCCGTGATCTCGCGACGGGTGAACAGCACACGCGTGTGTTCCACCGCGGCGATGCGGTCGACGCGGAACGTGCGCCAGTCGTCCCGATCGAGGTCCCAGCACAACAGGAACCACTTGCGACCGGCCGGGGCCAGGGCATGCGGCTCGACGCGGCGCACGCTCTCGCGCCCTTCCCCGTCGAGGTACCGCAGGCGCAGCCGCTCGGTGTCGCGGGTGGCGAGCGCGATCTCCCCCAGCACCTCGGGTGAGACCACCGGCCCTTCTCCGATGCGCGGCGCCTGCACCGATGCGGCGAGCGCGTTCACCCGTTGCCGCAGCGCCGATGGAAGCACCTGCTCCAGCTTCGCAAGAGCCGTGAGCGTCACGTCGGGTCCGCCGACCAGCTGCTGCGTGGCGGCGATGCGGAGTCCGATCGCCATGGTCACCGCCTCGTCGTCGTTGAGCAGCAGCGGAGGCACGGCGCTCCCCGCCTCCAACCGGTATCCGCCGGCGGCACCGGGCGTCGACTCGACCCGATAGCCGAGTTCGCGCAGCCGATCGACGTCGCGGCGCACGGTGCGCTCGGTCACCCCCAGCCGGGCGGCGAGTTCCGTCCCCGGCCAGTGCCGGTGCGTCTGCAGCAGGTTGAGCAGAGCGAGAGCACGGGAGGTGGTGTCGGTCATGCGTCTCAGATTGTCAGAATATGCGGACAGGATCTGTCCGCATTGGTTCTTACGCTCGCTCCCATGAACGAATCCCTCATCGAGACCGAAGGCCTGACCAAGGTCTTCACCGTCAAGAAGACGCCGGTCCACGCCGTGACCGATGTCTCCTTCACCGCCGTGCGCGGAGAGCTTGTCGCCTTCCTCGGTCCCAACGGCGCCGGCAAATCGACGACTCTGCGGATGCTGACCACCCTGATCCCGCCCACCTCCGGCCATGCGCGGGTCGTCGGCCACGACATCCGCTCCGACGCGGCCGGGGTACGCGCACGCATCGGGTATGTCGGTCAGCTCACGAGCGGCAGCTTCTCGCAGCGCGTACGCGACGAGCTGCTCAGCCAGGGCGCCTTCTACGGCATGTCGCGTCGGGACAGCGCCCGGCGAGCGGACGAGCTCATCGACTCCCTCGATCTCACGTCCTTCGCGACCCGCAGTGTGCAGCAGCTCAGCGGCGGACAGAAGCGCCGACTCGACATCGCGCTCGGACTCATGCACGCACCTCCCCTCATCTTCCTCGACGAGCCCTCCACCGGACTCGACCCGCAGAGCAGGGCCAACCTCTGGGAGCACATCCTCGACCTGCGCACGCAGCACGGCACGACCGTCTTCCTCACCACGCACTATCTGGAAGAGGCCGACCGCTACGCCGAGCGGGTGATGGTGATGGACAAGGGGCGGATCATCGCCGACGACGACGCCGCCTCCCTCAAGGCGACTCTTGCCGGCGACGTGCTGACCTTCGGATTCGCGGATGCCGACGAGGCGGCGAGCGCCCGCGCCGTGGTCGCCCGTCTCAGCCCGGCGCCGGTGACCGCGGACGGGCAATCGATCTCCCTCGCCGTGCAGGACGGCGACCGGCTGCTCCCGGTGATCGTGCGCGAACTCGACGCCGCCGGGATCCTGGTCCGTCGGGCCACAGGAGTACCGCCGACGCTCGATGACGTCTTCCTCGCCCTCACCGGCCGCACCCTCCGCGATGCCGGAGAAGGAGCGGATGCCACGGGCGAAGCATCCGCTCCCGGCACCCCCGAGAACAGCCCCGCCTCCGAGAACCGCACGACAGGAGTCCTGTCATGATCACCAACGACACCCTCGTGCGCCCGAACCTCGCGCGCGACACCCGGAACGTGCTGACGCGCGAACTCAAGCCCGTGCTCCGCGACCCTTTCACGCTGATCTTCAGCCTGCTGCAGCCGCTCATCTTCCTCGGGCTGTTCGCGCCCCTGCTGATCGGCGACTCCGGACAGCCGGCCGGTGAGACGCTGGCGTGGTTCGTGCCGGGCGTGCTGGTGATGATCGTGCTGTTCGGCACCGGGTCGACCGGGTCGAACCTGCAGTACGAGATGATGACCGGATCGCACGAGCGCACCCTGGTCGCCCCGCTCGCCCGGTCCTCGCTGCTGGTCGGACGCGCCCTCAAGGAGATCGCACCGATCGTCGTGCAGGCTCTGGTGATCGTGCTGATCGCCTGGCCGTTCGGATTCGCGGCCGACATCCCCGGTCTGCTCATCGGCCTGGCACTGCTTGCCGTGTTCGGGGTGGGTCTCGGCTCGCTGTCGTACTCGCTGGCTCTCGCGACGAAGGATCGGGAGTGGCTGTTCTGGGGTGTGCAGCAGTCGCTGATCTTCCCGCTGCTGATCCTGTCGGGGATGCTGCTGCCCCTCGACGCGGCACCCGACTGGATGCGGGTCGTCGCCTCGGTCAACCCGGTCAACTGGGTCGTCCAGGCCGAGCGTGCCCTGTTCGCGGGAGACCTCGGCGATGTCACCGTGTTGTGGGGCTGGGTCTCGGCGCTCGCCGTCGCGGTCGTCGGACTGATCGTCGGAGTGCGCGCGATCCGTCGCAGCAACTGACCGCGCCCGATGGTGCGCCGCTGCGGGCATGCCGAAACCCAGACGCAGTGGCGCATCATCCGCGCGTCGTGAGGCGACACCCCGACGGTGGAACGAAGCGTCTGGGTTTCGGCAGCGCCGAGGAGCGCGCTCGCTCAGCGCCGGAGGGAGTCGTCGAACGGGTTCGGCTCCAACGTGTAGTCGGTCAACGCGTCCGCCCAGGTTCCCCCGTCGGCGGGCAGTCGGCGTCCGCGCACCGCGGCCAGCGCTCGGGTCGCCGGCGCGCCCATGGCCAGCGCCACCGTCCCTCGTATCGTGCGATCCTCCGCGCCGAGCACACTCGCCCGATGCCAGGCCTCGTGCAGTGATCCGCCGCGGGCCGACGGCACCCGCCGCGCCGGCAGTGCCCCGGAACGCCGCAGCGCCACGAGCTGCTCGACCCGCTCCCACCACGTCGACTCGCCATCGGGGTGGAAGTAGTTGTCGCGCAGCCAGTCAGGGTGCGGATGCCGGAAGCGCCCCGCCACGACCTCGCTACGACCGCCGAGCAGCCCGCTTCCCACGAACACCGTGTTCAGCAGGTTCTTGCTCACCCCGAACGCGTCGAGGGCGATCACGGGCACACCGAGAGCCGTGGCCTCGATGGCGGCGGTGGAGCTCACCGTGACGAGGCCCGCGGCCGTCTCGAGCGCGGTGCTCATCGAGTCGTAGGAGAAGACGAGATTCGGCGGCAGGCGCGACGGCAGCAGCCCCGCATACGGTTCGCGCTCGAGGTGGGTCTCCGACTCCCCCGGCCGCGAACGCAGCTTCACCACCACACGGCGACCCGGCTCGGCCTCGGCCGCCCGCACGAGCATGGCCGCGATCTCGGCCCGCTGGTCTTTCGCGAGCGGAACGAGGGCCTGCGCGGCGAAGACGACGTCGGTCGCCGGTGGCTTGACCGGGGCAGGCCGCGGAGGGCGCTCGGCGACCGCGACGCCACCGCCCCGCGCGGCAAGACCGGCTCGCCGACCCGCCACCGCATCGATGCCGACGCGCTCCGGACGCAGCATGCGCTGCCGCCGCCGGGCGAACGGGAGGGTGGCGAGCGCCGCCGGCGTCTGCACCCCGATGCGGCGGCCGAGTTCTTCGAAGGCCCGCACCTCCCTGTGGGAATGCACGACCAGCAGATCGGTGTGGCGGCGATAATCCAGCGCCCCGCGCTGGGCGGGGATCGCCATGCCGGGCAGTCCCGAGACCGTGACCGGTCGATGCTCCAACGCGTCGATCACGCGTCCCATCAGCCGCACGAACGGTCCGCGCCCCGCGAGCAGGACCACGTCGGGGCGCTGTCCGGCCAGCCAGGCCTCCGTCTGCGCGAACCCGATGCGGGTGACGTCATCCGGTCTGAGCGTCGTGCCGGCGAGAGCCGTGCGCTGCTGCTCGGCGCTGGCCGTGAGCGGTGTGCGCACGAGCAGCAGGTGCGGGCGCACACCCGGCACGGAACCGAGAAGGGAGGCGGCCCACTTCACGAACGAGTCGGCATCCGCGATGGCGACGACGCGGATGCCGGTGGCCGCCGTCATGCCGGAACGCGGCGCAGCTTCGCCATCGGCGCACGCTCGCTGTCGAACACCCGCTTGACTCCGTCGCCGGTCGCACGCTCGATCACACGGATGTCGCGTACGAGGTGCTCGAGGCCCGTCGGCTCGAGCGAGGCCGCATGGTCGGATCCCCACATCGTGCGGTCCAGGGTGATGTGGCGCTCGACAGCGACGGCTCCGATGGCCACGGCGGCGAGAGAGATCTGCAGTCCGCGCTCATGACCCGAGTAGCCGACGGGCACGCCGGGATAGCGGTCGCGCAGCGTCGCGATCACCCGCAGGTTCGCCTCTTCCGGCTCCAGCGGGTAGGTCGACGTCGCATGCATGAGGACCACCCGATCGGTGCCGAGCGTGTCGAGCGCCCGGTCGATCTGCTCGATGGTCGACATGCCGGTGGAGAGGATCACGGGCTTGCCGGTCTCCCGCAGCGCGATCAGCAGTTCGGTGTCGGTGAGGCTGGCCGAGGCGACCTTGTGGGCCACCACGTTCAACTCTTCGAGGAACGCGACGCTGGGAACGTCCCACGGCGAGGCGAACCAGTCCAGGCCGAGCATCGTGGCGTGGTCGCCGATCTCGACGTACTCGTCGCGCCCGAACTCGACACGACGGCGGTAGTCGAGGTAGCTCATCACACCCCAGGGCGTCTCGCGCGGAACGTCGCGCATGTGCTCCGGCGTCGAGATCTCCGGAGTGCGCTTCTGGAACTTCACGGCATCGGCACCGGCTCGGGCCGCGACGTCGATGAGCTTCTTCGCGATGTCGACGTCGCCGTTGTGGTTCAGGCCGATCTCTGCGATGACGTAGGCAGGACGCCCTCCGCCGATCACTCGTGAGCCGATGCTGACAGTCATGATTCCTCCGGTGTTCGAGCGTTGGTGCTACCCCTCCTTCCTGGATACGGGCCGAGGATGAACACCGGGCGACCGCCGGGTTACCGGCATCGGTCAGCTCGACAACACCCGCTCGATCAGCTCCCGCACCGCACCCTCTCCACCTCTGCGACGCAGCACGACACGGGCCTCTTCGATCACCAGCGGATGCGCGTTCGCGACCGCGACCGGCCACCCCACGATCCGCATCGCCGGCAGGTCGTTGACGTCGTTGCCGAGGTAGGCGATGTCGCCGAGAGGCACCTCGTTGTCGCGCGCCCAGTTGCGCAGCGCCGTCTCCTTGTCGTCGATGCCGTGCAGCACGGGGACCCTGAGCTTGTCGGCGCGAGCGCGGACCACCGGATTCACCTCGGTCGACAGGATCAGCAGCGGCACGCCGGCTCGGCGCAGCAGGGCGACGCCCATGCCGTCCTCCCGGCTGACCCGCACCCGTTCACCGCCGTCGGCGTCGATGATCGCGGTGTCGTCGGTGTGCACGCCGTCGAAGTCGGTGACGACCGCGCGGACCACGATGGGCGTGGGGGCCTCGTGCAGGCGGGCGAGCGCACGGGCGACGCGGAGTTGATCCGCATCGTCGATCTCGATCGCCGTCCACTCCGGCACCGCCGCGATGCGGGTCCTGCCGAAGAAGCGGTGCCTGTTCTCGCGGAAGCCCGCGGCACGGAACACATAGAACGCGCCGGTCTCGAGGTGGTGCGGCTCGCGGTCCTGTCGGCGCGGGCGGTGCGCGGCTTCGTGGTTGATCGCCACCGCCTCGCTCCCCTCCCCTTCCCGCCACAGGAACGCATAGGTCTCGTGAGCCGAGAAGACGCTGTCGGCGCGGTCGGCGCGGATCTCCTCCACGGCGTCAGCGAGCGCATCGCTCGGGATGAACGGCGAGGTCGCCTGCAGGAACGCCACGATGCCGACGGCGGCTCCGTTCACCTCGAGGTCGTCCAATGCATGCAGGATCGCGCTCTCCGAGGTCGCGGTGTCACCGGAGAGCGCCGCGGGGCGACGGACCACCCGCGCGCCGGCCGACGTCGCCACCGCAGCGATCTCGTCATCGTCTGTCGAGACGACGACCAGATCGATGCCGGGTGCGGCGGCCGCGGCGCGGACCGCACGCTCGACCAGGGGCACACCGCCGACGCGCTGAAGGTTCTTGCGTGGCACCTGCTTCGATCCCCCGCGCGCCGGGATGATCGCCACCGTGAGGGGCTTCCGCTCGTCCATCGTCCACATCCTCGTCGTCGCCATCGTCATCGTCCGCGTAGCGCCCGCCACGCACGCCCTGCCCGCCTCCTGGCCCCGAGGGCGTGAAGGCGCCACTCCTCGATCCTGCCCACTCCCCCGGCAGGACGCAGCGCACGACGCAGGGCGTTCTCCGCCGGCGCACCGGGCAGCCGCAGCTCGGCGAGCCGTCGGGGCGTGAAGTACCGAGCACGCTCGTCGGCGTCGAGGCCACGCAGCAGTTCCTCGGCCCGACCCCGCAGGTGGCCGGCGATCTCCGGCTGCATCGCATAGCCGACCGCGTCGATGAGCAGCTGCAGTCGGGCAGGATCGGCATAGGGCGAGTCCTCACGCGTGAGGGCGTCGACCAGGGTGACGGGAATCCGGTTGCTGTTCTCGAAAGGCGTCAGGGCGGCCAGCACGGTGTCGTTTCCCGCCGAACCGATCGCCCGGCCGAAGAGCGCATGCACGGTCGGCAGCGCGGTGGAGAACCCGGCGACCACCGCCACCGCGTCCAGTCGCTCGGCGAGCAGTTCCGCGGGGAGGGGGCCGCGATACTCCTCGAAGTCGATGCCGCGACGGGCCGCTGCCCCTTCGACGGCGGCGGTCACCAGCGGCGGAGCGGCCGGATGCGGTTTGAACACGATGCACTGCGGTCCCCACTGCGCCGCGCGGTCGACCAGGCGCGTCTGCAGATCGATCTCGGCAGCCGCCGTCATCAGTCCGAGCGCCGACAGATACTGTCCGAGCACGAGCACCGTCGGACCGGCCTCGTCCCGAGGCTCGGGGGAACCGGCATCCGTCTCGCGCAGGGCGGCGGCGAACACCCGCGGCGGCACCGGCACGACCTGTGCACCGGGTGACCCGACGAGCGGTCGGACCCCCGGTACGACATCGGCGTAGACGACCTGTTCGATGCGTGCGGCGACGGAGTAGGGGATCCGCACCCGCATCGGCGAGTACGTCATCAGACCATCGCCGATGATCGTGATGCGCGCCTGCGGGAACAACGCCATCAGTGTGCGGGCCGGCGCGACCTGCGGACTCTGCACGAACAGTTCGAGATCGTGAGGATCCAGATCCCACGCGCGTGCGAACAGCCGCTCCAGCATCGGCAGGTCGGAATCGGCCGGCTCCCACGAACTCGGATGCATGGGCCCGAGCAGGTCTTCCCACGGCTCGATACGGTCGAACCGCGCACGCAGAGATCCGAGCGCCGGGTCGTGCGCGATCCCGACCACCGTCTCGGGCACTCGAGACGAGGTGAAGGGAACCAGGAGGCGCTCGCCGACGGACGCGTCGAGGAGTCCGGAATCGATCCCGGCGACGGCCGTCACCAGGCCATAGGCGCTGTGGAGCGCGAAGATCTGCGTCATGCCGCACTCCCTGCCTGTCGGAGGATGCGCGCGAGCACGCGGCGGCGCGGCCCGTCGAAGCGCCCCAGCACCGCAGTCACCTCATCAGTGGGGAGCCGGCGGAGCATGTCGCGGATCCCGGATCGCATCTCCGTGCGCAGCTGTGGGCTCATCCGCCGTGCGCGCACGAGGTGGTGGGAGCTGAGGGCGAGTGCGGTCCAGACGACCTTGGGCAGGAAGCGCTCCGCCTCCGCGTCCTGCTCGACCACTGAGACGACCTCATTCATGGCCCTGGCGAAGTCGAGTTGCCGCCGATCGTGCACCTGCGTCAGCGATGTGGCGACGCCTCGGCGGTAGAGCAGGGCAGGCGCATCGACCACAGCGAACGATCGGGCCTGCAGGTGCAGTCGCCAGATCCAAGGACGGTCCTCCGCTGTGAACAGGCCCTCCGGGAACGCCGCGAGACCGCTGTCGATGATCCGGCGGTGGAAGAGCCCTGCCCAGGCGTAGGGATAGTCGACCATCGTCGACTCGTTCTCGGGCAGGATCGCCTCTCGCGGCGGTGTCACCCGCTCCCGCCACGGGTGCGGTGCGCGGACGAGCGCCCGCTGTCCGTCGGTCACCGTGACGTGGTCGGTGCGCACGAAGTCGCAGCCGAGCTCCCGCATACGCGACAGCAGTACCTCGAGCCGCCGCGGCTGCATCCAGTCGTCGCCGTCCAGGAAGCAGAAGGCGTCGCCCTCGACATGCGCGAGGCCTTGGTTGCGGGCCGTCGCGAGCCCGCGCGCCGTCGGATTCCGGAGCACCTCGGCGTGATCGAAGCACTGCGCGTACTTCTGCATGAGCTCGCCGGTGTCGTCGCGGGACCCGTCGTCGATGGCCACGAGCTTGACCGCTCCGGCATCGTCGAACTGGCGGGTGAGCGTTTCGAGCGTCGTCCCGATGTACTCGCCGGCGTCTTTCGCGGGCAGGATGACGGTGACGAAGGGTGTGCGCACAGGACTCCCGGAGACGGACGGTGTCCGGGAATGGTGCCAGGCGGTCGTTGCCGGATGGCGACGCGGAGGTGAACGATGGGTGTCCACGGAGACGAGCACTGAGGTGTGGTCCCGCACCCGAACGGAACCACACCTCCCAGTGCATCGCACTGCCGAACGTGACACGTTCGGGATGCAGGATCGCAGATACGACCCCGCGGGCCACGGGGTCGTCTGACCCCCATCAGACTCCCCCGAGACGTTCTTCGTCGTCGCATTCGTTCCCAGAGACGAAATCGACCTCCGGTAACATAATACATGCCAGCATGATGGAATCTGCGCGCCGCGATGCCGCGCTCTTCGAGGTTCGGTTCGCACCCGCGCGACGCATCGACGACGATGGGAGCATGCTCTGGCCCTTCGGATCGACCTGGCGTCCCGTGCGACAGCGTCGTCGCGACACCGTCGATCTGCGATGGCTCAGCGCGAGGACGTGGACCAGGCGCTGGTACCCGCAGGGCGTCGACGTCGGCGAGTGGCGCGGGCGACGCACCCTGGCCGTGAGCTGGTTCCGTCAGGAGCTCTCCGGGGAGCACCTCGCCTCCCGCGTCACGCTCGTCGATCTGGAGCGCTCGCGCCACATCGACATCCTGCTCGCGGTCACCGATGACGAGGGCGAGCTGCAACCGGCGCGGATCCACGCCGGCGGGCTCGCCTGGTTCGGGGATCGCCTGTTCGCCGCGGCCACAGGACGCGGTGTCTGGGAATTCGACATGTCCGACATCCGTCAGGTGCACGGCGCACTCGCTCAGCGACTGGCCGGGGCACGCGGTCGCAGTGGACGCACGACGGCGCTCATCGCGGTACGCACCCGCGCGCATCCGATCGCGCTGCGCTGCTCGTACCTCGGCCGCGTGTTCGACGACGCTGGCGCGTCGTTGCCGCGAGTGCTCATCGGTGAGCACCGCACGGATGACAGCGGCCGGATCGGCGAGTTCATCGTCCCCGCGAGCGCCGAGGACGACTTCACCGAGGTCGATCGCTTCACCCCGGGCATCCCGCGGATGCAGGGGGCCGTCCGCTGGGGCGATCGGCACTTCGTGTCGCAATCCGACCGTATGCACCCCGGTACGCTCTGGAGCGGCCGGCGCGAGGCGCTCGCGCCGACTCCGGTGCCGCTGCCGGTCGGATGCGAAGACCTCGCCCTCGACCTCGAGGCGGGACTGCTGTGGTCGCTCGGCGAGCATCCGTGGCGGCGCGTGGTGCGCGGCATCCCCTTCCCCCGACTCGGCATCCCCCGCAGCACCGACGACGGGACCGACGACAGCACCCGCGACGGAGGCCGTCCGCAGCGAACGTAGACTGGAGGGGTGAAGAAGCCCGCGCCTTTCCTCGTCTACACCGTGCTGCGGCTGCTGGCGTTCCTCGTCCCGCTCGCCATCCTCTGGGTGTTCTTCCCGATCTTCCGAGAGTTCTGGTGGCTCGCCGCGATCTTCGCCGCGCTGATCGGCATGAGCATCTCGATGCTGTTCCTGCGTGCGCCCCTCACCGACGCCTCCGCCCGGTTGCAGGAACGCCGCGAGAGCCGCTCGTCCGCCGGACAGGCCGATGCGGACGCCGAGGACCAGGTCATCGACGAGTCGAACGACCCGATCGACGGCGACGCCAGGGCCTGAGCGCCCCGGCTGCGCTCAGCCGACGAACGCCCAGAAGAGGGCGCCCGCGTAGAGCAGCGACGTCAGCGACGTGAGCGCCAAAGCGGTCACGAGTTCCTTGGGCTGCCGGTAGGACCACACGATCGCGATCGCCGGGAGCCCTGCGAGCAGCGCCAGCAGCGAGATCCATGCGATCGGGAACGCCAACGCCAGGAAGGCCGCGATCCCGAACGGCGCGATCACGAAGAGGGTGAACAGCACCTGGGTGGCCCGGCGTCCGATCAGCACCGTCAGCGTGCGCTTTCCCACTTCGCGGTCCTGATCGATGTCCCGCAGGTTGTTCGCGAGGAGCACGGCGCAGGCGAAAAGACCGGTCGCGATCGCACCGAGCCACGCCTGCTGCGGCAGCGCGAAGATCTGTACCCAGGTCGTGCCGAGGGTGGCGACGAGCCCGAAGAACACGAACACGAAGACCTCGCCGAGGCCGTAGTAGCCGTAGGGCCGCTTGCCGCCGGTGTAGAACCAGGCGGCCACGATGCAGGCGGCGCCCACCGCGAGCATCCACCACTGTCCGGTGCGCACGACGATCGCCAGCCCGACGAGCGCGGCGAGCGCGAAGAACACCAGCCCGATGATGAGGACGGTGCGCGGCGCGACCCGCCCGGATGCGGTCAGGCGCGCGGGCCCTACCCGGTGGGCATCGGTGCCGCGCACGCCGTCGCTGTAGTCGTTCGTGAAGTTCACGCCGATCTGCAGCAGCACCGCGACGGCGAGACAGGCGAGCGCGATGACCCAGTGGAACTCGGGCCCGGTGCTGCGCGCGGCTCCCGTGCCGATCACGACCGGCGCGATCGCGAGAGGAAGGGTGCGAAGACGCGCGGCCCCGACCCAGTCGGAGGCCGTCACGGGGCCCGCTTCGACCGCCGGACGCTTCGCCGGGTTGCCGCTCGTGCGGACCGGGGTGCGCTTCGCGGTCGGGGTCTTCTTCTTGCGCTGGGAGGATGCTTCCACGCAGGGAATCCTACTGGCCGGGGCGATGCCCGACCTCAGCGTGAGGGCCCATCAGGAGTTCGGGTTGCTGTCCTTGCCGTCGAGCCACAGAGTGTCGGACGCGTCTGCGTGGGCACCGCCCGTGCCCACGTGCTTGTCGCTGATCTGCGGGCCCTTGGTGATCACGTGCACGAGCGCCATGGCGTGCCCCTGACCGAGTTGGTAGTCCTCTTTGAGCCACGCGACGATCGGCGTCGCCTTGGTGGTGCGGTCGAACCCCTTCTCGGTCGCGAGCGCGATGAACTGCCGCGGGGTGAGGCCGGTCTTGGTCTCGATGTTGTCGAGGTATGCCTGGAAGGACATCGGTGCTCCTGTGGTCAGTCCTCATCGAGGAACGTCTGGATGATGGTGGCGGAGGCGTGGATGCCGATGATACGGAGCACCCCGTCCCCCACATTGGTGAAGCGGTGCGGGATGAAGGCGGGCCCGGTGGCCGTGTCTCCCGCCCCGGCCACGAAAGTCTCCTCGCCCACCGCGATCGAGGCAATGCCCTCGATCACGACCCAGGTCTCAGGATAGGGATGCCAGTGCAGCCCCGGCCCTTCCCCCGGCTGGTTCTCGACGAAGAAGTACGACACCTCGGCGCCGTGCTCGGCTCCCACGAACCTGCGGCTGCCGCCCGTACCGATGCGGATGTCCGCCCCGGAGACGACCCCGTTCGATGGTGATGTGCTGTTCATGGCACCAGTCTCGACAGACTCGCGAAGAGTCCCTAGAGTTTCGACGTGGATCGAAACTACGGCCCGATCGAGGGCGTCGAGCACCCCGATCACCGCGTCGAGTTCCACCTGAGCCCGGGTGACGTCGAGGCGGTGCGGTTCGGCATCTCGCCCGGACACGAGCTCGCGCACGCGGTACGGGTACTACGGCGACCGACCGCCCACCCCCTGCAATGGGGGTGGCTGCGTTCCGTGCGCGACCGCCTCCCCCGCGACGACATCGCGCTGCTCGCCACCGTGATCGGCGACGACGGCTACCTGCCCGACTTCCTGACGACCACACCCCGCTGGGACCTCACGCCCGAGATCGAGCTCGACGAACTGCGTGCCGCACCCCTCGACCCGATGCGCGTCGACTTCGGGAAGATGGTGGCGCGGTCGAGCGGAACCCGGCGAGAGGCTCTCCGCGCGATGCGGGATCACCCCGCCCGCGCCCGCAGCCTGATCGCCGACGCGTGGGGCGCCGTGTGGGACGCCGCACTCGCCCCGGTGTGGCCGCAGCTCGACCGGCTGCTGCGCGCCGACATCGCCGTCCGCACACGCACGATGGCGAGCGCGGGCATCGCCGGCATGGCCGGCGATCTGCACCGACAGGTGACCTGGGGGTCCGGTGCCGTCCGCGTCTCGCTGCGCCGCCACAGCGAACAGGTCGACTGCCGGGGAAGCGGCCTGGTCCTGGTCCCGTCCGTCATGTCGTCATGGGGATGCATGGTGCTCACCGAGCCGCCGGCACAGCCCACCCTGTTCTATCCCGCCCGGGGAGTCACGGCCGGATGGGCCCGCGACGCCACCGAGATCGCCGACGCCCTCGGCGCCCTGTTGGGGCCGGCCCGAGCGGCCATCCTGCTCGGCGCCGGCACGGCCCGCACGACCTCGCAGGTGGCACGCGATGCCGACATCGCGATATCGACGGCATCGCACCACCTCTCGGTGCTGCGGGGCGGCGGTCTCATCGCCAGCGAACGCGACGGCGCCAGGATGCTGCATCTGCGCACGCCGCTGGGCGAGGCGATGGTCGGCGCGATGCTCTGACGCCCGCTCGTCCGACTACTCGGTGGAGCCCACCGGGATGATCGGCCGGTGCTCGTAGTACGTCTGCAGGACCACGGTCGTGCGGGTGCTGACGTTCGCCGCGAGCCGCACGTCGCGCACCAGTTCTTCGAGCGCACGCGGTGACGGAACCCGCACGAAGAGCATGTAACTGGCATCGCCGGCGATGGAGTGACATGCCTCGATCGCGTCCAGGTGCTCCAGCAGCTCGGGCGCGTTGTCGGGCTGCGCCGGGTCGAGCGGGGTGATCTCGATGAACGCCGAGAGCGGCGTGCCCACCTGCTCGGGGTCGAGGATCGCCTGGTATCCGGAGATGACTCCCCGCGTCTCCAATCGACGCAGGCGCGACTGCACCGCCGAGACCGACAGCCCCACCGCATCCGAGAGCTGGGAGAGCGTGGCACGGCCGTCACGGGAGATCGCGGTCAGGATCGCGCGGTCGACAGAGTCATCCATGGCTGTAAGATTATCGTCAGGATTCCGTTTGTGCAGGAATCTTTCCGTTAAAAGCTCCGATCGGAGGTCCCGATGTCCCTTCTTTCCGCCAACAGTTCCGCTGTTCAGGCCATCGTCGGCGAACCCGAGGTCGTCGAGGACGCATCGATCGCCGAGCAGTCGACCGCTTGGGCACAGCTCAAGGACGCGGCGATCGCGATCCGCGAGATGCAGATCAAGGACGGCTCGATCCCGGACGCCGCTCATCATGCCGCCGCCCGCGAGCTGGTCGGCGCCATCACCGCCGCGATCCGCGCGCTCGCCCCGGCCTTCCCGCACGACGCCGAGTATCTCGCCGCCTCCGTGGTCGACTTCGACCGCTGGTCCGCCTCGGACTTCGGCGTGCCGGACTTCCTCGACTCGCTCATGGCCTTCCAGCCGCAGCAGCACCGCGTCGACGGCATCCGTCACCTCGTCGTGTTCCCGATGTACACGCAGAACGGATCCAGCGACCGCCTGGTCGAAGCGCTGATCGTCGAGACGATCTGGCCGGAGTTCATCGCGGCGCTCGAAGCGGGCGACTACGGCAACAAGCTGTTCGTCTCGCTGCGTCTGGTCGACTTCACGCCCGGATACGACACCAACTCGGCCGTGCTGTTCCCCGAGACCGTCGCGATGCGCGAGATCCCGTCCTTCACGTGGGGCGCGATCTTCCAGGACCGCGAGGCGGCCCGCTACCGTCGCGTCACCCGTGCCGCTGCCGAGATCACCAACCTCGACCTGCCGGAGCGCGCGGCCGCGATGCTGGACGATCAGCAGGTGGCAGAGAAGACGTTCGTGATGTGGGACATCATCCACGACCGCACCCACATGCGCGGAGACCTGCCGTTCGACCCGTTCATGATCAAGCAGCGGATGCCGTTCTTCCTCTATTCGCTCGAGGAGATGCGCTGCGACATGACGGCGTTCCGCGAGTCCGTGAAGATCGAGCGCGCCCTCGCGGCACGCATCGACGCCGGCGAGGAGCTCACTGCGACCGAGCAGGAGATGCACGACTACGCGCACCTCGTGCAGTACGCGGTGATCTTCGACCGCATCTTCCGCTTCTCGATCACGGGCACCCGCACCCGCAACTACGACGCGGTCGGCGGGCAGCTGCTGTTCGCATGGCTGCACCAGCGCGGCGTGCTGCACTGGACCGACACCGCTCTGGCGTTCGACTGGGACAACGTGCCCGATGCCGTGGTGGCTCTGGGCGATGCGATCGACGACCTGTACTGGCACTCGATCGACCGCCCGAAGGTCGCGCACTGGCTCGCCGCATACGAACTGGTGCGCGGCACGCTCACCCCGCACCCGGCATCGCAGTGGGCTCGCGGGCTCTCGGACGAGATCCTCGCCGGTGCGCCGAAGGGCTACACGGACGCCGTGATGGACGACGAGTTCCCGCTGTCGATGTTCTTCGAGACCCTCGACAAGAAGATGAAGCCGGTCATCGAGTCGACTGTCGGCATCCGCGGTACCGACGACTGAGGATGAAGACCACGCGCGCACCGCGCGCGTTCCGAGTGTGACGCTGGGGCGCACCGCGCTGCGGCCGGAACCTGTTCTGCGGATCTCTCCGCGGGTTCCGGCCGCAGAAGCCCCGACGACGCGGAAGAGTGGACACATGGCTGAACGCACCGATTCGAACGCCGCCGGACGCACCGTCGTCCTCGCCGGAGCGACCAGCGCCGCCGGCCTCGCCGCCACACGCGCACTGGTCGCCGCGCATGCCCGTGTCATCGCCACCGGCCGCTCCGCGGAGCGCCTGCGGGAACTCGCAGATGCCGGGGCTCAGGTCGAGGTCGCCGATGCGACCTCCCTCGACGCGATGACCGCCGTGGCCTCGCGGATCGGCCCCGTGGATGCGGTGGTCCCGCTGGTCGGCGGCTGGCGCGGTGGTGGAGGGCTAGCCGGGCAATCCGACGCTGACTTCGCCGCCCTGCTGCCGGCACTCGAAGCGGTGCGCGCCACAAGCCGGGCGTTCGACACTGCCCTGCGCGCCTCCGCGGCCGGACGCTTCGCGATCGTCTCCTCGACCGCCGTCGCACGTCCCCTCGCCGGCGGGGCGAACTACGCCGCCGTCAAGGCCGCGAGCGAAGCCTGGGCCCGAGCGGTCGCGCAGGGGTATGCCAAGGCGTCGCGCGAGGCCGGGGACCCACTGCGGGCCGCATCCGTCGTGTTCCGCGCCCAGGCGCTCGACGCCGAGGTGCTCGCTGCACGGATCGTCGCGCTGTGGGATGCGGACGCCGCCGAGCTCAACGACCGGGTGTTCGACGTGGCCTGATTCCGCCCGGGATCACCGACGCGGTCCCCCGGATTCGGGGGGAATCCCCGGCACGACGGGCGGTGCGTCCGCACGCCGGGTCACGACGGGCTCGGTCTCGTCATCGTCCGGTGTCCGGTCCGAGATCTCCTCCTCCGCCCCCGCGACCTCCTGCTCCGGAGCCTCTGCGTACAGCTCTGTGAGCTTGCGATACGAGCGGGTGAAGAAGGCCAGGGTGGCGGCGACGACCATGATCAGTCCGGCGAACAGGCAGATGAGCGCGATGCCTCGAGCCTCTCCCTCGCCGAGCAGCCACCCCCACTGCCGCTGCCCCTGCGCCGTGTCCATGTACGGGATGATCAGGAACTCGGCGATCGGTGCGATCAGGAATGCGGTGATCGGGGCCGCTGCCGCCTCCATCGCGGCGGCCACTCCGAACACGCGCCCCTGCCGCTCGAACGGCACGACCTTCTGGATCACGGTCTGCTCGGCCGCCTCCACCGGAGGCACCAGCGCCATGTACACCCACATGCCGACCACATACAGCGGCCACCACTCCCGCAGCATGAACACGGAGCCCAGCAGCCCCATCGCGATGACCACGAGCAGCATCGTGCGCATCGGCTTCGGACCGAGACCGAACTTGGCCACGAGTCCCCCGCCGACCAGGAATCCGGTCGACGCGAACGCCAGGGCGAATCCCCAGGTCTGGGCGTCGAAGAGCGTCAGCCCGTAAGGATCCATGAGCGCCATGTAGACGCCGCCGATGAGGTTGTTGAACGTGGAGAAGATGATCAGTGCGAAGAGGCCGGGAGCCAGCCGGATGGCCCGCACGCTCCCCCGGAAGTCGAGCGCGCTCGACGCGTTCGGGTCGGGCTCCGGATTGCCCTCGGGGATGCGTACGAACAGCAGATGCACGAACGTGAGCGCCATGGCGGCGATCGCGATCGCGAGCGTCCACCCCATGCCGAGGAAGCCGATCGAGAGTCCCGAGAACACGCTCGTGACGAGGAAGGCGATGCCCTGCACCGTGCCGACCAGGCCGTTGGCGTTCGCACGTCTCTCTTCGGGGATGAGCAGGGTGACCGTCGTGGACAGCGCGATGTTGCGCAGCTGCTCGATGACTCCGCCGAACAGGATGATGCCAGAGAACAGCCAGAACCACGGTCCTCCCAGGTCGAGCAGGGCCGCCTCGGGCTGCCAGAGGTAGAGCACCCCGGCCACCAGGAAAGCGACAGCCGAGATGACGCTCGAGATCACCATGACGGTGTGCTTGCGGTTTCGATCGACGATCGTGCCGAACGCCATCGCGAAGAACGCGACGAACAGCATGTAGGCACCGCCGATGATGCCCGTGGCCAGCACCGACTGCGTCTCGATGTAGACCCAGAACGTGAGCGCGAACCACAGGAAGCTCGTCGTCACGTTCGCGATGAGCGTGTTGACGAGGACGTTGGCGAAGGCCCTCTTCGCTGCGGTGCGCTGCATGCCTAAGAGGGTAGGACCGGCCTCCGACATCCGGAAGCCCCTCTCCGGACAGAGCATCGTCGTCGCACCGCGAGCACCGGCCGGACAATTAGGCTGGGGAGGTGAGCATCCAGCATGACCCCGCGATCCGGGGCTTCGCCAGTGACAACTACTCCGGTATCCACCCCGAGATCCTTGCGGCGATCGTCGCGGCGAACGGCGGCCACCAGAGCGCCTACGGCGAGGACGCGTACACCGCGCGCCTGCAGGAGGTCTTCCAGGAGCACTTCGGCGAGGGCGCGGAGGCGTTCCCGGTGTTCAACGGCACCGGCGCGAACGTGACCGGCCTGCAGTCGATGCTGCCGCGTTGGGGCGCGGTGATCGCCGCCTCCACCGCGCACATCAACGTCGACGAGGCTGCGGCGCCCGAGAAGATCGGCGGCTTCAAGCTGCTCACGGTCGCCACCGACGACGGCAAGCTCACCCCCGAGCTGATCGACCGCGAGGCCTGGGGCTGGGGCGACGAGCACCGCGCGCAGCCGCTGGTCGTCTCGATCACCCAGACCACCGAGCTCGGCACGCTGTACACGGCCGACGAGATCCGCACGATCGCCGACCACGTGCATGAGCGCGGCATGAAGCTGCACCTCGACGGCGCACGCCTCTCGAACGCCGCTGCCGCCCTCGACCTGCCGCTGCGCGCGTTCACCCGTGACGCGGGTGTCGACGTGCTCACCTTCGGCGGGACGAAGAACGGTGCCATGCTCGGCGAGGCGATCGTCGTGCTGAACCCCGAGGCCTCCCACGGACTGAAGTACTCGCGCAAGTTCAACATGCAGCTGTCGTCGAAGATGCGGTTCGTGTCGGCGCAGCTGATCGCCCTGCTCGAGAGCGACCTCTGGTTGCGCAACGCCCAGCACGCCAACGCCATGGCGGCCCGTCTGCGTTCCGAGATCGAGGCCGGCATCGCCGACGGCTCCATCCGGGGCGTCGGATTCACCCAGCCGACCCAGTCCAACGGCGTGTTCGCCACGCTCCCCGACGGAGTCGCCGACCAGCTCCGCGACTCGTTCCGCTTCTACGACTGGGACGCGGCGCGCAAGGAGGTGCGGTGGATGTGCGGCTTCGACACCGAGCAAGCCGACGTCGACGCCTTCGTCGCCGAACTCGCCCGGCTCACCACGGCCTGAGCGCCGCGAAGGCCAGCAGAGCAGACGTCAGCGCAGAAGACGTCAGCGCAACGGACGTCAGCGCAGCAGACCGAGGCTCGCGAGAGCCTGTCGGATGAGCGTGCCCCGGCCGTTCTCCATCTCGGCGGCGACCGCGTCGGAACCGGCGGCCTCCGGCGAGAACCAGGTGACCTCGAGAGCGTCCTGACGCGGCTCGCACGTTCCCGTCACCGGCACCACGAACGCCAGCGACACGGCGTGCTGCCGATCATCGTGGAACGCACTCACCCCGGGGATCGGGAAGTACTCGGCCACCGTGAACGGCAGCGGCTGCGGCGGCAGCAGCGGGAAGGCCATCGGGCCCAGGTCGTTCTCGACGTGGCGGAAGAGGGCGTCGCGGATCGTCTCACCGAAGCGGACGCGACCGGACACGATCGTGCGGGTCATCTCGCCCATCGGAGTGGAGCGCAGCAGGATGCCGATCTCGATCACCTGGCCGGAGCCGTCGGTGCGCACCGGGATCGCCTCGACGTAGAGCATCGGCAGACGGCGCCGAGCCTCTTCGAGCTCGAACTCGCTCAGCCAGCCGGGATTCGCGTCGGGCGCGAGCCGGTTCGAATCCGGGAAGTCACCGAGACCGTCGTCATCGGGCTCCGGATCGGGATCAGGTGTGCGGACGGCCATGTGTCCTTTCTACCAGCCGCTTCTGCGAACCGACACCGCGCGCACGTCGGTCGCCCCTGGCAGGATGACGGTGTGAGCGAGAACCTGACGATCGACGACACCGCGACCAGATGGTCATCCCCCGACCGCGGAGGCATGCCTCTGCTGGTCCTGCTGCACGGCTACGGCGCCGACGAGCACGACCTGTTCGGACTCGTCCCCTACCTTCCCGAGGGCATCGCCGTCGCATCCGTCGCCGCGCCCCTCGCGCCCCCGTGGCCGATGCCCGGGCGCTCCTGGTACCCGATCGAGGGACTCGACGGGCGCAGCTCCGAGGCCGTGACCGCCGCGGCGGAGGCCTTCCTGCGCTGGCTCGACTCCGCGGCGGCCGATGCTTCCTCGGTCGCCCTGCTCGGCTTCTCCCAGGGTGCGGCGGTGTCGCTGCAGGCTCTGCGCCTGGCACCGGAGCGCTTCGGAGCCGTCGCGGTCCTGAGCGGCTACGCGGCACCGGGCGAGCTGCCGAACGACGAGTCGCTGGCAGAACTGCGCCCGCACGTGTTCTGGGGTCGGGGCACGCACGACGACGTCATCCCGCCCGCGTTGATCGATCACACCGCGCAGTGGCTGCCTGCGCACTCCGAGCTTTCCGGACGGGTGTACACCGGCCTCACGCACAGCATCTCCGAGGAGGAGCTGACCGACGTGCACCGGTTCCTCACGAAGTGGCTGGAGGGGATCACCACCGGCTGATCAGAGCTCGGGCTTCTCCTCTGGCTTCTCCGCGGAAGCGCCGGGATCGCCGTCGGGGCCGTCGTCGGTGTCGTCGCCGTCAGGGCCGTCGCTGTCAGGGCCGTCGTCAGGGTCGCCCTCAGGCTGGCTTCCCGGGCGGGAACCCCCGCCCGACGCGATGGCGACGGAGAGCGCGACACCGATCGCCACTCCGATCCCGATACCGAGCGCCCAGTTCTGCAGGGCGGCACCCATCGACGCTCCGATCGCCACCCCGAGCGCGAGCCCCACGCCCAGGCCCATGCGCGAACGCGACTCCTGCGGACTCGGATCCTGATCTGCCATGACTCCACGGTACGGATCCGCCGGCTCGACGGCATCCCCCGCACGACGGATGTCCGACACGCCCGGGGGTTGCGCGATCCTGACAGCCCCGGGTATCGTCGGGGAGTCCTGTCCGCCGTGTCTGGAAGTCCTTTGATCTGATCCGTCGCCTCCGCGCTCTTCTTTCCGCGCGCTGACCCGACGATCGCCGACTCCACGGCAGACCCTCTCCTCTCGCATCCTGTGACGCGTGTCACGGCCCGGCAGAGGCTCGGTGTCAGTGCACCCTCGCACTCGACAGGAGACACTCATGTCAACTCCCACCACTCTTCACGCGTCGGTCATCCTCGACCGGCTCACCTTCACCTGGCCCGACGGCTCGGTCGCGCTCGACGGCGTCTCGGGCGCATTCGGCTCGGGACGCACCGGCCTGGTCGGTCGCAACGGCGCGGGCAAGTCGACGTTGCTGCGGCTGATGGCCGGCGAGCTCGAACCGACCTCGGGCATGGTCACGGCATCCGGCGAGGTCGCGTACCTTCCGCAGCAGCTGACTCTCGATGTCGACCGCCGCGTCGCCGAGCTTCTCGGAGTGTCGGAGGCGCTCGACGCCGTGCGGGCGATCAGCGCCGGCGACGTCGATCCCGCCCACTTCGACGCGGTCGGCGACGACTGGGACATCGAGGCGCGCGCCGAGGCGTCCCTGGCGGAGGCCGGTCTCGCGCCGGACTTCCTCGACCGCAGGGTCGGAGAGCTCTCCGGCGGGGAGGCCGTGCTCGCGGCGATCGCCGGCATCCGCCTGCGCCGCGCACCGATCACGCTCCTCGACGAGCCGACCAACAACCTCGACCGTGACTCCAGGGCGAAGCTCGCGGCGATGGTGCGCGCCTGGAAAGGCACGCTCATCGTCGTCAGCCACGACCTGTCGCTGCTCGAGCTGATGGACGATACCGCCGAGCTCTACGCCCAGACCTTGAGCGTGTTCGGCGGTCCGTATTCGGAATGGCGTGCGTGGCTGGACGCCGAGCAGGATGCCGCGAAGCAGGCCGAGGTCACCGCCGCCCAGGTGCTCCGCAAGGAGAAACGGCAGCGGATCGAAGCCGAGGTGAAGCTCGCCCACCGCGCGCGCACGGCGAAGAAGGCGGAGATCGAGAAGCGGGTCCCGAAGATCGTCGCGCACGGCCGGAAGATGGCCGCCGAGGTATCGGCCGGCAGGCTCCGCACCGAGGTGGGAGCGAAGGAGGATGCCGCGCGCTCGGTTCTCGACGAGGCCGGGCGACGGGTACGCTCCGATTCGTCGATGAAGATCGAGCTGCCCGACCCGCAGGTGTCGCGCAGCCGCCGCATCGCGACGGTCGGCGATCACGAACGCGCGTGGGTGATCCAGGGGCCGGAGCGGGTCGCGCTGATCGGACGCAACGGCGCGGGGAAGACCACGCTGCTGGAGCGGTTGGTCGCCACCGGCGTTCACAGCTCAGGAACAATAACTCCCGTCGGGCCGCAGGGGCGGGAAGGAAGCGGATCCGAGACGGAGGTCCTGAGTTCCGTACGGCCAGCCCTGCATGCCGAAGCCCATACCGACCTGATCGGCTACCTGCCGCAGCGGGTCGACGGCCTCGACGAGGCGCGGTCGGTGTTCGAGAACATCGCGGCCGCGGCGCCGCACGTCCCGGAGAAGGAGCTGCGCAACCGCCTCGCGCGGTTCCTCATCCGAGGGGCCACCGCCGAGCGACCGGTCGCCGCCCTCTCCGGTGGCGAACGCTTCCGCGTCGCGCTGGCGAAGCTGCTGCTCGCCGACCCGGCACCCCACCTCGTGGTGCTGGACGAGCCGACGAACAACCTCGACCTCGACACGGTCGACCAGCTCGTCGACGCCCTCCGCGCCTATCGCGGGGCCGTGCTCATCGTGAGTCACGACGATGCGTTCCTGCGGCGGCTCGACCTCGATCTGACACTCCAGATCGACGCCGACGGCGCGCTCCAGGAGGTCTCGCTGGAGCAGTGACGCGCGGGAGGACGACAACGCGCGGAAGACGACGACGCGCGCCGGGACTCCGTTTCCTCGGCGCGCGCCGTCGTCGCACCGGAACCGTCAGACGAGGCCGACCTCGTAGGCGAGGATGACGGCCTGCACGCGGTCGCGCAGATCGAGCTTGAGCAGGATGCGGCCGACGTGGGTCTTCACCGTCGACTCCGACACGAACAGGCTCTCGCCGATCTCGGTGTTGTTGTATCCCTTGGCGATCGCGAGGAAGACATCCCGCTCGCGTTCGGTCAACACGTCCAGCCGTGAATCGACCGCCTCGGCCTGTCGGGGAAGACGGGTGGCGAACAGGTCGAGCATCGACCGTGTGACGCGCGGCGAGACGAGGGCGTCACCGGCGGCGATCGCGCGGATCGCGGCGGTCAGCTGCGCGGGCGGGGTGTTCTTCAGCAGGAACCCGCTCGCTCCTGCGCGGAGGCTGCCGAACGCGTACTCGTCGAGGTCGAAGGTCGTGAGCACCAGCACCCGGCTCGACGGCGTGCTCCGCACGATGCGCCTGGTCGCCTCGATACCGTCCATCTCCGGCATCCGGATGTCCATCAGGATCACATCGGGTCGCAGATCGGCCGCGAGGTGCACGGCCTCCGCTCCTGAGACGGCCTCCCCGACCACCTGCATGTCATCTTCGGCATCGAGCACCATCCGCATGCCGCGACGGATCAACTCGTGGTCGTCCACGATGAGCAGCCGGATCTTCTCCTCGGTCATCCCTGTTCCTCCTGTTCGGGAAGTTCCACCCGCACGCGCCATCCGCCCTCGGGGAGCGGACCGGCGTCGACCGTCCCGCCGGCCAGCCGCGCGCGTTCCCGCACGCCCACGAGGCCGCGGCCCGATCCGACCGAGACCGCCGGCGGGCCCTGCCGGCCGTCATCGGTGACCTCGATCACGAGGACCTCTCCACGGAAATCGAGACTCACGAGCACCTCACGCGGGTCCTTGGCATAGCGCAGCGCATTCGTGAGCGCCTCCTGCACGATGCGGTGGATCGTGTTCTGCAGCGCCGGTGACCCGGGCGCCGCCCCTTGCATATGCACCGTCACCGGCAGACCCGCGGAGCGGAAGGTCTCGACCAGGGCCGTGAGTTCCGCCAGTCCGGGGTTGGGGCGCAGCGGGCTCTGCTCCTCGCCGTCGTCCGCGTCGTCGCCGAGCGCGCCCAGCAGCTGGCGCATCTCGACGAGCGATTGCCGTCCGACCTCGCCGATCTCCTGGATGGCGCTGCGCGAACGCTGCGGATCCTTCTCCGCGAGCGCGCCGGCGCCGTCGGCGAGCGACACCATGACCGATACGCTGTGCGCGACGACGTCGTGGATCTCGCGGGTGATCCTCGCGCGCTCGGCCAGCGTCGCGATCCGCGCCTGCTGGTCACGTTCGCGTGCGAGCTGGTTGGCGCGGTCGAGGATCGCCCCGATGTAGCGCCGCCGGTCACCCACGGTGACTCCGAGGAGCGCGGCGATCAGCATCACGACGAGGAACAGCAGGCTGCCCGGCACATACGTGAAGCCGCCATCGGGGGCACCGCGGCGCAGCCAGTCGAGAGCGGGGAGCACCACGACCCCGGCCAGCACCGTCACCCCGAAGGCGACCCATCCGCTGCGGTTCGAGCGGTAGACGAAGAGCGCGTAGAGGGCGAAGCCGACGCCGATCGGCTCGGCAGGCGTGTCGGCGATGAGCGCCACGACCGCGACGACCGCGAAGACCCCGAACGTGAGCCACGGTCGATACCTGCGGAAGAGGAGTCCGATCGCCGCGAGCACGCCCAGCACGATAGGGACGACGATCGGAGCGAGCGGGGACCAGTCGCCCGAGGAGAGGGGAGCGACGACCGCCCAGAACACGCTCACGACGAGGTAGGCGAAGGCGAGCAGACCGTCGAAGAGCCAGGGGTGGTTTCCCCAGAACCGCCGGACGATCCCCGGCGGCCGCGGCAGGTCCACCGACCGGACCCCGCTCTCGCCGACGGATGCTGACTCTCGCATATGACGACTCTACGCATCGCACGTCGGGTTCCTCAGCGGGAGACGGCGACGAGCGCACCCGTCGCGGTGCGACGCGCGGTGCTCTGATGCGGGTCGAGGGTCGGCGCCACCGGTTTCCACGTCTCGCGCCGCACCCGTCGACGCCGCTGCGCGACCGCCGTGTCCATTCCGAGGATCGCGAGCCACCCCATGCCGATGGTGGTCGCGACGAGCTCGAAGATGCTGCCGATGTCCGTGCGGAACTGCAGCAGGGAGAGGATGCCTCCCGCCGCGGCGATCACGGCCGTCGAGATGCCCGCGCCGAGCGAGAGCACCCGGAGCGTGCGCCGACCTTCGACGAAGGAGACCTGCAGCATCGCGAACGCGGCCAGGGCGAAGGCGAGCACGGCGACCGTGGTGTGCACCAGATCCTGCCAGGTGAACGCGGGCCCCACCGGCAGCGGGCACCCGGTCGTGCACGTGACCTGCGAGGCCACCAGGAACAGCGATGATGCCATCGCCACCGAGAACGACGGCGACCAGATGCTCAACCACGGCACCGTCGAACGCAGCCCGCGCGAGGCCCAGGCCACAGCGAAGCCACCAGTGACGAGGAGCAGCAGTGCGAGCTCGAACCATCCCGCGGTCGGCTCGCCGTCGGCTCCGAGTCCGCTCACATACAGGACGCGGTCGATGCTCAGACGGGCGACCCAGATGATGGTCAGCGCGACGGCGACGAGCAGGCTTCCGACGATCGAGGCGATGATGCGGAGAGTGGTCCCGGCAGGGTGAGAGGCGGTGTTTTCGGTGGGCATAGGGAGACGGTATGAGCGGAGGGAACCCGGTCGCGTCGGCCCGGAGTGCCCACTGTCGAGGGGCGTCGTACCGAGGTACGACGCCTCGTCGTCGCCGCGATGCGGGGGAACGACCTCTGCCGAAAGCCGTCCCTTCGCGGTCGCGGGAGGTGTGCGCATGCGAACATCCCGCCTTCCGCCGACATCGTCACGACCCCGATGTCCCCGGCCTCGACGAAGATGGAGTGATGAGCGACGTGCTCGACCGTTTCACCTCCGCGACGCAGGACTGGTTCCGGGGGGCCTTCGCCGCGCCCACGCCGGCGCAGGCAGGCGCCTGGAATGCGATCTCCGCGGGCAAGCACGCACTCGTGGTGGCACCGACCGGGTCGGGCAAGACACTGTCGGCGTTCCTGTGGGCGATCGACAGCGTCTTCCGGGAGCGCATGGCGGAGACCGCCCCTCCGGCGAAGGGCGAGCCACGCACGCGCATCCTCTACATCTCTCCGTTGAAAGCGCTCGGCGTCGACGTCGAGCGCAACCTCCGCTCGCCCCTGATCGGCATCGGACAGTCGGCCAGACGGCTCGGAGTTCCGGCGCCGGCGGTGACGGTCGGCGTGCGCTCGGGCGACACGACCTCGAGCGACCGACGCAAGCTCGTGTCCGACCCGCCCGACATCCTCATCACGACCCCCGAGTCTCTGTACCTCATGCTGACGAGCCGCGCAGGTGAGACGCTGCGCGGCGTGCACACCGTGATCATCGACGAGGTGCACGCGGTCGCCGCCACCAAGCGCGGCGCGCACCTCGCCGTGAGCCTGGAGCGCCTCGACGCGCTGCGCCGCGCGAACGGCATCGAGACTCCCGCGCAGCGCATCGGACTCTCGGCCACCGTCCGCCCGATCGACGAGGTCGCCCGGTTCCTCGGCGGCTCGGCTCCGGTCGAGATCGTCGCGCCCCCCGCATCCAAGACCTTCGAGCTCGGCGTGGTCGTGCCGATGGATGACATGACCAACCCGCCGCCCCCTCCCGGCGTGCCGGGGGATGCGGCCGATGCCGAGTACTCCGAGGTCACCGGCTCGGTCTGGCCCCATGTGGAGGAGGCGATCGTCGACCGCATCCTGCAGAACAACTCGACGATCGTGTTCGCCAACTCCCGTCGCCTCGCCGAGCGCCTCACCGGGCGTCTGAACGAGATCTACTCCGAGCGGATCGGCGTCGAACTTCCGGCGGCGACCGTACCCGCCGCCATGATGGCGCAGGCCGGAGCGACCGCAGGTGCCGATCCCGTGCTCGCGAAGGCGCACCACGGTTCGGTCTCGAAGGAGCAGCGCGCGCAGGTCGAGGAAGAGCTCAAGTCCGGCGTGCTGCGCTGCGTCGTCGCGACGAGCAGCCTCGAGCTCGGCATCGACATGGGAGCGGTCGACCTCGTGATCCAGGTCGAGGCACCGCCCTCGGCGGCCTCCGGTCTGCAGCGGGTGGGCCGCGCCGGTCACCAGGTGGGCGAGATCAGTCGCGCCGCGCTCTTCCCGAAGCACCGCGGCGACGTGCTGCACACCGCGATCGTGACCGAGCGGATGCTCGCGGGCAAGATCGAGGCGATCCAGGTGCCGCGCAACCCGCTCGACATCCTCGCGCAGCAGACCGTCGCCGCGAGCGCCCTCGGAGCCATCGGGGTCGAGGAGTGGTTCGAGACTGTTCGCCGGTCGGCGCCCTTCCAGGCTCTTCCGCGTTCGGCCTACGAGGCGACGCTCGATCTGCTGGCCGGTCGATTCCCGTCCGACGAGTTCGCCGAGCTGCGCCCCCGACTGGTGTGGGATCGCGATGCCGGCACGCTGACCGGGCGACCGGGAGCGCAGCGCATCGCGGTGACCAGTGGCGGCACGATCCCGGACCGCGGCCTGTTCGGCGTCTTCGTCGCCGGCGAATCGACGGGCGCGCGGGTCGGCGAGCTCGACGAGGAGATGGTCTACGAGTCGCGGGTGGGAGACGTGTTCACGCTCGGTACGACGAGCTGGCGGATCGCGGAGATCACCCACGACCGCGTCAACGTGATCCCGGCCTACGGGCAGCCGGGCAAGGTGCCGTTCTGGCACGGCGACGGGATCGGCCGCCCGTTCGAGCTCGGCGAGGCTCTGGGCGCGTTCTCCCGTGAGGTGTCGGCGGCCACTCCCGAGAAGGCGGCGCAGAGACTGATCGACGCCGGACTCGACGAGCAGGCGCGCGCGAACCTCATGGCGCACCTGACGGAGCAGCGCGAAGCGACGGGCACGCTCCCGACCGACCGCACGCTCACCGTCGAACGCGGTCGCGACGAGGTCGGCGACTGGCGTGTCATCCTGCATTCCCCCTACGGCATGAAGGTGCACGCACCCTGGGCGCTGGCGATCAACGCCCGGGTGCGTGAGCGCCTCGGCGTCGAGGGGTCGGCGGTCGCGAGCGATGACGGCATCATCGTGCGCATCCCCGATGCCGAGGCCGAGCCGCCCGGCGCAGAGCTGTTCGTGTTCGAGCCCGACGAGCTGGAACACCTGGTCACCGAAGAGGTGGGCGGCTCCGCCCTGTTCGCGTCCCGCTTCCGCGAGTGCGCGGCGCGGGCACTGCTCATGCCCCGCATGAATCCCAACAAGCGCACCCCGCTGTGGCAGCAGCGACAGCGGTCGGCTCAGCTGCTCGAGGTGGCCAGGCGCCATCCGACCTTCCCGGTGATCCTCGAGACCCTGCGCGAAGTGCTGCAGGACGTCTACGACCTCCCCTCGTTGCGCACCCTCGCGACGTCGATCGCCGACCGCCGCATCCGCCTCGTCGAGACCGAGCCCGGCCAGCCCTCGCCGTATGCCCGTGACCTGCTGTTCGGCTACGTGGGCGCCTTCATGTACGAGGGCGACTCCCCTCTCGCCGAGCGCAGAGCGGCCGCTCTCTCGGTCGACCCCGCACTGCTCGGCGAGCTGCTGGGCACGGTCGAGCTGCGCGAACTGCTCGACCCCGACGTGATCGCCCAGTTCGAGCGCGAGGCGCAGCGTCTCGACCCCGATCGCCGAGCGCGCGGACTCGAGGGCGTCGCCGACCTGCTGCGGATGCTCGGCCCCCTCGACGCCGACGAGGCGACGGCCCGCCTCGACCCCGACTCGATCGTCGACACCTCGGCAGCCGCCCTGCTCGACGAGCTGATCACCGCGCGCCGGGCGATCCCCGTGACCATCGCCGGCACGAGCCGGGTCGCGGCGATCGAAGATGCAGGACGCCTGCGCGATGCCCTGGGCGCTGCGCTCCCGACCGGTGTCCCTGTCGCCTTCCTCGAACCCGTCGCCGACCCGCTCGGCGACCTCGTCGCCCGCCATGCCCGCACGCACGGCCCGTTCACGACGGATGCCATCGCCGCCCGGTTCGGACTCGGCGCCGCGGTGGCCCGGCACACCCTGCAGCGCCTCGAGACCGCGGGGCGGATCACGAGCGGCTACTTCCTGCCGGAGGCGGCGGGCAGCGGCGATGCGATCGAATGGTGCGACACCGAGGTGCTGCGCCGCCTGCGGATGCGCTCGCTCGCCGCGATCCGTGGATCGGTCGAACCGGTCTCCCCCGAGGCGTACGCCCGATTCCTGCCCGACTGGCAGCACATCGGTCGCCCCCTCGACGGCGTCGACGGCGTGCTCAGCGTGATCGAGCAGTTCGCCGGTGTTCCGATTCCCGCGAGCGCCTGGGAATCGTTGGTCCTCCCCTCCCGCGTGCGCGACTACTCCCCCGGGATGCTGGATGAGCTGACGGCCGCCGGCGAGGTCATCTGGTCGGGGCACGGCACGCTTCCGGGGCGCGACGGCTGGGTGTCGCTGCATCCCGCCGACATCGCGCCCTTCACCCTCCCGGAACGCGACACCGAGATCGCCTCCGACTCCCTGGAATCACGTATCCTCATCGCCCTCGACGTCGGCGGCGCCTACTTCGCCGGCCAGCTGAAAGAGATGGCCGCGGCCGAGAACGAGCAGTCCGTGCTCGAGGCGCTGTGGTCGCTGACGTGGTCGGGCTACGTCACCAACGACACCTTCGCCCCGATCCGCTCTCTTCTCGCCGGCGGCTCGCAGGCACACAAGGTGAAGCGCCGCGCCCCCCGTGCCCGCACCTACCGCGGCGTGTCCTTCACCGGATCCGCCGCACCGCGGCCCGCGTCGATCGGCGGACGCTGGTCGCTGCTGCCCGCACTCGAGACCGATCCCTCCCGTCGGGCGACCGTCACCGCCGGCCTCCTGCTCGACCGCTACGGCGTCGTGACCCGCGGGGCCGTGCAGGCCGAAGGCGTGCCCGGCGGCTTCGCGCAGGCCTATCGAGTGCTCGCCGGTTTCGAAGAGGCGGGGCACTGTCGCCGCGGCTACGTGATCGAGAAGCTCGGCGCCGCGCAATTCGCCGCCTCAGGCACCGTCGACCGACTGCGCACCTACGCGGGCCTCGCCGATCCACCACCCCGCACGGCCGTCACCCTCGCCGCGACCGACCCCGCGAACCCCTACGGTGCGGCGCTCGGCTGGCCCAAGCTCGACGGGGTGTCGCACCGCCCCGGGCGCAAGGCGGGAGGTCTGGTCGTCCTGGTCGACGGCACCCTGGTGCTCTCCCTGGAACGCGGTGGCCGCACGGTGCTGTCGTTCAGCGATGACGTCGACGTGCTGCGTGCCGCCACCGCCGACCTCGCTGCCACCGCGCGCAGCCGACGCCTGGATACCCTCACCGTCGAGAAGATCAACGGCGAGGGGGTCTACGGCACCGCACTCGCGCTCGCCCTGCAGGAGGCCGGCTTCGTGGCGACGCCGCGCGGATACACCCTCCGCAAGGTCGTCTGAGCGATGCCTCTACGCTGGAAGCCATGATCCGAGAGTTCGCCGCCGGCATCCGTACGCTGCTGCGGGGATTCGGCCTGTGGCGCACGCGGCCGGGCCTCATGGTGCTCGGACTGATCCCCGCGATCATCGCGCTGATCCTGCTCGCTGCCGCACTCGTGCCGCTGATCATCTCGCTGCCGTCGGTCTCCACCTGGCTGACGCCGTTCGCCGAGGGGTGGCTCGAACCGTGGCGCGGACTGCTGCGGTCCGCAGTGAGCTTCGTGATCGTCGCGGCGGCGCTCGCCCTGGCCAGCGTCGTGTTCAGCGCTCTGACCCTGACGATCGGCGACCCGTTCTATCAGCGCATCTGGCACGCGGTCGAGGTCGATCTCGGTGACGCTCCCCTTGCCGACGGCGGCGGCTTCTGGAGCGCCCTCGGCGAAGGGCTCCGACTGGTCCTGCTCGGCATCCTGATCGCGGTCCTCGTGCTGCTGATCGGCCTCATCCCGGCCGTCGGTGGATTCCTCGGCCCCATCGCCGGTGTCGTGCTCACCGGTCGACTGCTCGCACGCGAACTGACGGGCCGCGCCTTCGACGCCCGCGACCTCAACCCCGCCGACCGAGCCGTGCTGTTCTCCGGCAGCCGCGCACGGGTGCTCGGCTTCGGTGTCGCGACCCAGCTCTGCTTCCTCATCCCCGGCGGCGCCGTCGCGATCATGCCCGCCGCCGTCGCCGGCAGCACCATGCTCGCGCGGGACATGCTCACCCGCACGGGAACCGCTGCGCTGCCCACGACGACGACCCCGACGCCGCCCCCGCCCGCGCCCCTCGGGGCTTCCTGATGCCCGAGGGCGACACGGTCTTCCGCACGGCCCGACGCCTCGACGAAGCGCTGGCCGGTGCGGAGGTCACCCGCTTCGACCTCCGCGTCCCCCGGTTCGCCACGCTCGATCTGACCGGGCAGCCCGTGCACGGCGTGGTTCCCCGCGGCAAGCATCTGCTCATGCGCATCGGCGACAGCACACTGCATTCGCATCTGCGCATGGACGGCGCCTGGTTCACGTACCGCCCGGGAGAGAAGTGGCGGCACCCGGCGTTCAAGGTGCGCGCCGTCGTCGGCACACCGCGGAGTGAAGCCGTGGGCGTCGACATCGCCGAGATCGAGGTCGTCGCCACGCGCGACGAGGACCAGCTCGTGGGGTACCTGGGGCCGGATCCCCTCGCCGACAGCTGGGACGCGGCCGAAGCGGTCAGGCGTCTCCGGGCCGATACGCGCAGCATCCATGTCGCGCTCCTCGATCAGCGCAACGTCGCGGGGTTCGGCAATGAGTACGCCGCGGAACTCTTGTTCCTGCGCGGAATCCTGCCGACCACGCCGACGCCGGACGTCGATGTGTCCGCCCTCATCGATCTCGGCGTCCGCACCATCCGCGCCAATCGCGACCGCCGCCACCGCACCTTCACCGGCATCGATCGCCCGGGTCAGGGCACCTGGGTATACGGTCGCGCCGGACGCCCGTGCCGACGCTGCGGAACCCTCATCCGACGCGGTGAGCAGGGTGCCGATCCGACCCGCGAGCGCGTCACCTTCTGGTGTCCCTCCTGCCAGCGCTGACCACATCCATCCGCGGGAATGAATCCGCCCCTGCCGTGGTTGTTGATATATCCGGAGAACTCCGGAGCACGGGAGGAATCGTGGGCAAGAACTACGTCGACATCGAGAACGACCAGGGCGCGACGCTGCGGTATCGCAAGCACGCGAACGGCCGGGGTCTCGTCGCGCACGGCGCGAAAGTGCACCCGAAAGCGCACATCGAGGCCGGTGCGTATATCGAACCGGGGGCGCGCGTCGGCGCCGGGGCCACCATCGCCCGCGGCGCCTGGATCGACGAGGATGCCGTGATCGGCGAAGGCGCGTTCGTCGACGCGCACGCGCACGTCGGCCACGGTGCGGCGATCGGCGATCACGCCTACGTGGGTGTCCGCACCGACATCGGCGCCGGAGCGCGCATCGTCCGCGGCGCCAGGATCGGCGACGACGAGACGGTCGCCGCGGGACTCACCATCGCGACGGACCAGAAGGGCCTGTGGCTCGCGGCCTGACCGGCCGAGCCCTGAGCCGGCTCACAGCAGGCGCCGCTCCGACGCCCATGCGGTGAGTTCGTGCCGCGACGACAGCTGCAGCTTCCGCAGCACCGATGACACGTGCGTCTCGACCGTCTTGATCGAGATGAACAGCTCCGACGCCACCTCCTTGTAGGCGTACCCGCGGGCGATGAGGCGCATGACCTCCTGCTCGCGCGCCGAGAGCCGGTCGAGCTCGTCGGTCGCGGTGGCGGTCTCTCCGGAGACCGCCCCGAACGCGTCCAGCACGAAGCCGGCGAGTCGCGGCGAGAACACGGCGTCTCCCTCGGCCACCGCCCGCACCGCGCTGCTGACCTCGATGCCGGACGAGCCCTTGGTGATGTAGCCCCTGGCCCCCGCACGGATCACCCGCACCACGTCGGCCGCTGCATCCGAGACGCTCAGCGCGAGGAACCGTGCGCCAGTGGGTGCCGAACCGCGGATCACGGCTTCGCCGCCGGCCGCATCGTCGCCGCTTCCGCCCGGGAGATGCACGTCGAGAAGCACGACATCCGGCTGTGTCGCGCCGATCACGGTGATGGCGGAGGGCACGTCGGCCGCTTCGCCGACCACGTCGACGCCCGCGTCGAGATCGGCACGCAGGCCGGAGCGGAAGATCGAGTGGTCGTCGACGATCACGACCCGGATGCTGTCAGCCACGTTGTTCCTCCCGAGCGGGTGCCGGCCGCGCGGCCGGGCGATCCTGGAGCGGGCCCGTCATGATCCGCAGGTGCACCTCGGTGCCGTTCTCGTCGCTGCGGACCGCTCCGCTGCCACCCGCACGCCGCATGCGCCCGATGATCGACTCCCGCACGCCCAGCCGATCGCTGGGCACGTCGTCGAGGCGGAACCCTGCACCTCGGTCACGGATGAACACGTCGACGCCCGAAGCGCTCCCCTCGATGTACACCGAGATCTCGCCACCCGCATGACGGGCTGCGTTCAGGATCGCCTCCCTGGCGGCCGCCGCGAGCTCCCCGCTCGCACGTTCGGTCGACAGTCCGGCCGAGACCACGTCGATGCGCACCGGATAGTCGAGCTCGAGCGCTCCCGCATAGTCGCGCAGGTCTGTCGGAAGGTCGCTGTCGGCCGGGGCGTCCCCGTCGTACAGCCACGCGCGCAGCTCGCGCTCCTGCGCCCTGGCGAGGCGTGCGGCCTCACTGGAGGCCCCCGCCCTGTTCTGGATCAGCGCCAGCGTCTGCAGCACCGAGTCGTGCAGGTGCGCGGCCATCTGGCTGCGCTGCTCCTCGCGGATGCGGCGCACGCGCTCACCCGAGAGCTCACGCCATCGAGGGATCAACGTCGACGACACCACGGCCGCGAGTCCGGCCAGAGGAAGGAGCACGAGTGCCACGCCGGATCGGGCGACGGGCCAGGACAGCAGGATCGTGAACAGCAGAGCCAGCAGCAGGATCGAGAGGATCCGGATGCTCATGGTGTGCCGGGGTCCTCGCGCCGTGTCCGTGCGGTCGATCAGCGTGGCCCAGAGCCCGGCACCCGTCGCGAGCGCCGCCGTACCGCCCACGACCAACGCGGCGAGGTCCGGCGGGATCGATCCGCTCAACCAGTCGCTGCCCCCGCGCCAGACCAGCACGACGAGCATTCCCACGGCCGCGGGAGCGAGCAGCAGCCAGGCCACCGGCATCCGCCTCGTCGGCGCACCCTCCCCCTGCTCCCACGGCGTGAACATCCAGCACCAGGCGTAGAGGAGCACTCCTGCGCCGCCGCACAGGGTGAGGGCGATGAACAGTGCCCGCACGGTCCACACCCGCACGCCGAGATGACGCGCGAGCCCGGTGCTGACGCCGGCGACCAGGCAGTCGCGATCGCGGCTCAACGGCGGGCGCGGCGGTGCCGCGGCACGCGGGGGTCGCGCGGGAACGTGCGCCGAAGAGGACATGTGGCAATCCAATCATCCGCACGTGTACTCCGGGGGCTCCCCTGCCCGGAATCAGGGTCCGTTCAGGGGTTCCCCCCATGGCAGCAATCCCGCTGTCGCCGCCAGGATCGAAGCATGACGATTCCGACTGCGCCCCCACCCCCCGCCGACCCCGCCGCTCCGGCCGTCGGCGCTCCGGGCACCGACATCCCGCGCGGTGCCGATCGCTTCCTGCTCTGGGTCGCCGGTCTCGGCGTCGCCCGTTCCGAGGGCTGGCTCGGCGGTGTCGCCGCCGGCATCGCCGCCCGCCTCCGCATCGACCCGCTGATCGTGCGGGGTGTGCTCGTGGTCGCGGCCCTGTTCGGACTGCCGACGATCTTCCTCTACGCCGCCGCCTGGGCACTGCTGCCCGACATCGACGGACGTGTGCACGTGCGCGACCTCCTGCGCCGCGATTACCAGCCCGTGCAGTGGGGCATCCTGGCGATGGCCGTCATCGGCCTGTTCCCGACCGCGCCCCTCGCCGGCCGCCTGTTCGGGCTCGGATACGACGGCTGGTCCGCTCTGTCCCTCCTCAGCTGGATCCTCGGGCTGGTGCTGGTCGCCGGTCTGCTCTTCCTGATCGTGCGCGCGGCCAGCCGCACCCCGGGTGCTTCCGCGTCCGATCTGCCGACGGCGTCCGCAGATCAGACGGCCCCGGCCGCGTCCGCTCCCCTCGACGGTTCGGGTACCGCCGAGGGGGCGGACGCCACTCTCTCCACGCAGGCGCTCCCCGCTGCCGACACCGTGACGGAGCCCGCCGCACCGGATGCCGGGCTCGGGCTGACCCCGCCGGCGCCGCCGGCCCCGCTGCCGCCCGGATCCCAGGACCCTCTCGCCCTCGAGGCGTGGCGCGCCCAGCATGCCGCCTGGAAGGAACAGGATCAAGCGTGGCGGCGCCAGCAGCAGGATGTCGAACGGGCCGCCCGCGACCAGCTGCGCCGGGAGCGCCAGGCTGAGGCCGCCGTGTTCGCCGCGGAGGCGGCCGAGCGCCGCCGCATCCGCCGCGCATCGAACCCGCGAGCGGGCTTCGCCTTCGCCGCGACCATGATCGGCCTCGCCATCATCACGGGCGCCGCCGTCGGTCTCGTCGCCGGTGGGGAAGCCCTCGGCGGGGCACTGGGCCTGCTCGCCGCCGCCCTCATCCTCGCCCTCGGGATGATCGTCGCCGGAGCGTTCCGTCGGCGGAGCGGCTTCCTGGCCTTCGCGACAGTGCTCACGCTGGTGGGCGGACTGGTGGCCGGTGCATTCTCGGCCTTCCCCGGCGTCACGCTCGGCTATGCCTCGATCGGCAACAACGCGCCCGCTCATGTGCGCCAGCCCTTCGGAGATGTGTACGTCACGCTGAACCCGCACGACGACGGCCCCCGGTCGATCGTCGTGGACAAGGGTTCCGGGAACACCTTCATCTACGTGCAGCCGGGAGTGGAGCTCGATCTGCGCGCCACCGTCGATACGGCCACTGTCTCCTGGACGCGGCAGGACGAGGAGAGAGGCGGGATCGTCGACAGCGGCGTCTGGCCCGTCGAGGAACGCGACGGACGCTCATCCGTGTCGGTGAAGATCGCCGCGGAGAACGCCTCGACGACCACGGCCCAGCCGGTCACCATCCATCAGTCGAGCGGCGAGATCGCCGTCATCGTCATCGAGCCCGCGAAGGAAGACCAGTGATGAGCACGCCAACGATCACCGAGACGACCACCCCGCCCCGCACCCGCTGGGCCGCCATCATCTGGGGGCTCCTGTTCGCCGCCATCGCGGGAGGTGCCCTCTGGGCGCTCGCCGACGAAACCCGACGCGAAGCGGTCGCGGACGCGCTCCTGGCTCTGACTCCACCCACGATCATCACGATCCTCCTGCTGACCGCGGGCGTGCTGCTGCTCGTCGGCGGCGCCACGGGACTCATCCGCCGGGCGCAGCGCAAGCTCGCGGCCGCGACCCCCGCTGCGTCACCGGAGGTGCCGGGGCCGCTCGCCGAGTAGCCTGGTCCCCATGGCGAATCAGGGAAGACGGCCCGCGAAGGGCGCAAGCCGCGGCACACCGGTTCGCCGGAACAAAGCCGCTCCTGCCGAGCGCTTCCCCCCGCAGAAGCCGAAGAAGAAGACCACCAAGGTGGTCTTCGACTCTCCGCAGCCCGAACCCGAGGCACCCCGCACCTTCCGTCTGGGCGCGGTGCCCGGCGCGACGCCGGGCAAGTGGGTCGATGCGTGGAAGCAGCGGATGCCGCACGTTCCGCTCGAACTCGTGGAGATCGAGGCGGCGTCCTCGCGGGCAGCGCTGGACGATCTCGATGCCGCCCTGGTGCGCCTGCCCCTCCTGGACGAGTCGTTGCACGTCATCCCGCTCTACGACGAGCTCCCCGTCGTGGTCGCCGCGGCGGACTCACATCTGATGGCGGCCGATGACCTCACGGCGGCAGACCTGGAGGGCGAGATCGTGATCGCGCTGACCGACGATGTGCTCGGTCCCCTCGATCTCCCGGGCGCACTCCCGGCGACGTTCGCGGCGCTCCCCACCGATGACGCGATCGCGACCGCAGCATCCGGAGTCGGCATCGTGATCGTCCCGATGTCGCTCGCCCGCAAGCACCACCGCAAGGACGCCGACCACCGCATCCTCACGGACGGACCGACCTCGACCGTGGCCCTGGCCTGGCCCCGCGAGCGCACCACACCCGATGTCGAGACGTTCGTGGGCATCGTCCGCGGCCGCACGGCGAACTCCTCGCGCTGACGACCGCGACGGCCGACCGCCGCACGCTCGTTAGAATCTCCTGATGGCCTCGCTTCTCTACATCTGCGTGCGTCCCGAGATCGGGGCGGCGGATGCCGAGCACGCTTCGTTCCGGCGGGCGCTGGGCGTGGACGTGGTCGACCGGCTCGACCTGCTGCAGACGCCGTTGCACATCGAGCGCCTGCGCGGCTACCGCGGCGTCGTGGTCGGCGGCTCGCCCTTCAACGTCTCCGACGCCGTGAAGACTCCGGAGCAGATGCGCGTCGAAGCCGATCTGCGGACTCTCGCCGATGCGGCGATGGCGGCGGAGATCGCGGTGTTCTTCACCTGTTTCAGCATCGGAGTCGTCACCCGCATGCTCGGTGGAGACGTCGTGACCGACACCCCCGAGCCCGCGAGCGCCACCGTGATCGAGACGACCCCCGAGGGCGCGCTCGACCCGGTTTTCGGTCCCAGCGGCTCCGCCCTCACCGTGTTCACCGCGCATAAGGAGAGCGCAGCGAACGTGCCTCCCGGTGCGGTGCTGCTGGCGACGAACGAGGTCTGCCCTGTGCAGGCCTACCGCGTGGGCACGCACCTGTATGCGGCGCAGTTCCACCCCGAGCCCACCCCTCGCGACTTCGCCGACCGGATGACCTTCTACCGCACCACCGGCTACTTCGACCCCGACGAGTTCGACGCGGTGCAGCAGCAGGTGCTCGCCGCATCCGTCACCGAGGGCGCAGCACTCCTGCGCCGCTTCGCCGAGACCTTCGCCTGAGTCGGTCCGCCGGAGTCTCTTCGCCGGCGTCAGCTCGACGCGGAGTCGCGCAGCAGCGCCACGCGCTCGCGCAGGTATGCCTCCAGCGGCATGAATCCACCGGCGGTGCTCCACCGCACGGAGGGCACCGCATCGATGAGGGCGAGCGGACCCGAGGAACCGCCGGCATCCACCGCATCGACGTCGATCACGCTCCACCCCACGTGCACCACGTCGCCCTCGTCGAAGCCGCCGCGCAGGGCCTCGGCACGGCGCTCGGCGCGCTCCCTCGCCGACTCGGCCGTGTAGCCGCGGCGACCGGGGTCGGCGGCGCGCAACACTTCATTCGTGGCCAGCGCATGCGTATCGGTCAGCAGCAGCACGCCCAGGTGCCAGGCCGCGCCGACCCGCACGATGCGACGCCCGCGCCACCGGGAGTCGCGCTGCTCGCCGAGGCCCTCCTTCGGAGCGTCCTTCAGGTCCATCACGGCCTGGGTCAGGAGGGCGGATGCGGTGGTCACAGTTCTCCCTGCGTGGATTCGGCGGCGTGCGTCGGCCCGACGACCTCGGCGCGATCGCCGCGGAGCGTCATGCCGATGAGCGGATACAGCAGCACCGACAGCATGCCGGCCCCGACCAGCGCCGCGGCCGTGCCGGTATCGAGCATCTTCTGGTCGACACCGATGGCCGTCACCGCGACGATGATCGGCAGGCCAGTCGCGGCGAGGAGCCCGAGGGCCGCCCGATCGCGCACGCTCGCACCGTGCGGAACAGAGAGCTGCGCCGCCGATCCACGGATCACCAGCAGGGCGACCAGGAAGATCGGCACCATTGCGAGCGCGGACGACGAGGTGAGCAGCGCCTGCAGGTCGAAGGTGACGCCGGTGTAGAGGAAGAAGATCGGCACGAGGAAACCGAAGGCGATCGCCTCGATCTTGCTCTCGACCTCTTCCGCGTCCTTCTTCGGGGCGCGCGCCATGATGATGCGCCAGATCGCGCCTGCCACGAAGGCGCCGAGCAGCATGTCGAGGTCGAGCATGACGCTGAGGCCGACGAGCGCGGCGATGAGGAGGATCACGAAGCGTACGCCGAACTGGTCGGAGGTGTGCAGCGTGGCGCGCACGATACGGTGCAGCCGTCCATGCGGCACACGATTGGCGAGAAGCACGGCGAGACCGGCGAGCACGACGAAGGTCAAGAGGATCACGGTGGCGATCGGCGTCGTCCGCGTGCTCAGGAAGATCGAGATCGCGATGAGCGGCAGGAACTCGCCGACCGCGCCGATCGCGCTGATCGCACGGCCGAAGGGGGTGTCGAGCTCGCGGGCATCGCGCAGGATGGGCATCAGCGTGCCCAACGCGGTCGAGCTCAGCGCGATGCCGATCACCACCATGCCCTCCCCCGGCGCGAAGAAGAACCCCAGCCCGATGCCCAGCAGGACGCTGAGCAGCCACCCGAGCGATGCGCGCGCCAGCGGCTTGCCCGCGACCATCTTGAAGTCGATCTCGGTTCCGGCGACGAAGAACAGCAGCGCCAGGCCGAAGTCGCTGAGCTTCTCGAGCAGCGGTCCCGGCTCGACCCAGCCGAGCACGGCCGGGCCGACGAGGATGCCAAGCACGAGCTCGAACACGACGATGGGCACCCGCACCACGGGTCGCACACCACGCGCGAGCAACGGCGCGGCCACCGCCAGCAGGGGGATCAGCACCAGGCCGAGGTCGCTCGCTTCCATGCTCTCAGGGTAGGTGAGCCCGCCGCCTCGCGGGTGACGCGCTGCGGGTGATCTTTCGCGATTCGCCCGCTCGGCGCATCCACGGCAGAATCGATGCACACCCTCGAGGAGCCCCCATGTCTCAGCCCGATACCGCCCGCCTGCTCATCGCCTGCGACGACCAGCCCGGCATCGTCGCCGCCGTGGCCGGCGTACTCGCGCAGCACGGGGCGAACATCATCTCGCTCGATCAGCACTCGACCGACTCCGAGGGGGGCCGCTTCTTCCAGCGCACGGTCATCCACCTCGACGGGCTGGCGGCCGCGCGTCCCGCGCTGGAGGCCGACATCGCGGTCGTCGCCGAGCGCTTCCGCATGGAGTGGTCGCTGCATGACGTGGCCCGTCGCAAGCGCGTCGCGATCTTCGTCTCGAAGTACGATCACTGCCTGATGGAGCTGCTCTGGCGCACCCAGCGGGGACAGCTCGACATCGACATCACGATGGTCGTCTCCAACCACCCCGACCTGGCGGAGGCCGTCCGCTCGTTCGGGGTGCCGTTCGTGCACATCCCCTCCGGCGACAAGTCCGCGATGGAGGAGCGACAGCTCGAACTGCTGCGCGGCAACGTCGACCTGGTCGTGCTCGCCCGCTACATGCAGATCCTCACCGACGACTTCATCACCCGTCTCGAAGCCCCGGTGATCAACATCCATCACTCGTTCCTGCCCGCGTTCATCGGGGCGAACCCGTATGCGCGCGCCAAGGATCGCGGCGTCAAGCTCATCGGCGCGACCGCGCACTACGCGACCGCCGATCTCGACGAAGGACCGATCATCGAGCAGGATGTCACGCGCGTGACCCACTCCGAGTCGGCGGCCGAGCTGCAGAGCCGCGGTGCCGATGTCGAGCGCCTGGTGCTCGCCCGCGCCGTGCAGTGGCACGCCGAGGACCGCGTGATCGTGCACGGAAAGTCCACCGTCATCCTCTAGAGCAGCGTCTGGCTCGTAGAGCAGCGTCTGGCTCGTAGAGCAGCGTCTGGCTCGCGAGGGTTCCGGTCGCACTTCCTGTCGCTCCGAGGCCGTCAGCGCGGCAGGAACTGCGACCGGAACGCCGCAGAGCGAGCGTCAGCGAGCGTCAGCGAGCGTCAGCGAGCGTCAGCGAGCGTCAGCGAGCGTCAGGGAGCGGCCGGAACCCCGGCGAGGAGTTCGGCGAACACCTCACCGGCGGTTTCGTGGTGCACGAGCGGCGCGGCCTGCCCCATCCACAGCGACTGCAACGCGCCCAGGTTCTGCTCGCCGGCCGCCGTGCGAAAACGTCCGGTGAGCCAGTTCTGCATCGGGAACGGCGCGATCGTGCCGCTCGCCTCGATCGCCCGCACCACGCGGTTGCGCGCGCCCCGGGCGAGGCGTCCGCTCATCGCGCGCGTGAGCACGGTCTCGTCGGCGGCGGTCGAGCGGATCGCGTCACGGTGCGCCTGGTTCGCCGCCGACTCCGCCGTCGCGAGGAAGGCCGTACCGACCTGCACACCGGCGGCGCCCAGAGCGAACGCCGCGGCCGCGCCGCGCCGGTCGGCGATGCCTCCCGCGGCGATCGCGGGCACGTCGACCGCATCGACGACCTGCGGGATCAGGGCGAACGTCCCGACGAGCGACTCCTCGGCAGGGCGCAGGAACGACACCCGATGACCGGCGGCCTCCGCGCCGGTGGCGACCACGGCATCCACTCCTGCTGCGGCGAGCGCGACCGCCTCCGCCACCGTTGTCGCCGTGCCGACGATCCGGACGCCGCGACGTCGGGCCCCTCCACCAGCGCGTCGGAGGGCACCCCGAACACCACGCTCAGCACCGCGGGGTCGATCTCCCAGATGGCGTCGAGCTGCTCATCGAGGGAGGGCGTATAGCGCTCGGGTCTTCCGGGAACCTCGACCCCCACGGCTTCGTAGAAGGGCTCAAGTGCCTGCGCGAACACCGTGTGCTGCGGGTTCGGTTCGACCTCATCGCCTCTGGGCAGCCAGATGTTCACCGCGAACGGTCGATCGGTCAGGGAACGCAGCTCGGCCCCGGTCGCGCGGATGCGATCGCCGTCGTAGCCGTACAAGCCGAACGATCCCAGTCCGCCCGCATCGCTCACGGCCGCGGTGAGCGCCGTCGAGGAGAGCCCGCCGAAGGGGCCGAGGATGATCGGATGATCGATGCCGAGCAGGGCGCGCAGGTCACTCATGCTTCGACGTTACGCCCGCGGCGCAGGTATCGTCCCCGTTCGGATCGCGCGAACGGTTGCATTCGAGCCGCCGATGCGACGCTTCGCGCGATTCGAAGCCGGGGCGAAGCGCCGACCCCGGTGATACCCTCGTCGCAGGGAGGAGCGCGCACATGAGCGAGTGGTTCGGGCAGATGCTGAGCTTCGTCGCGACCGCGCTCGGTCTCGTCTCGATGCCCGACGCGGCGGCTCTCGGCCTCGCGATCGCGCTGCTCGCCGTGACCGCCCTCACGCTCGCCATCGTGCTGAGCGTGCGCCCCGGAGCCACAGCCGACGCCCCGCATCCGCTGCGCGCGATCGACGTCGGCACCCTCCTCACGCAGAGCGATCCCGATGCCGCGGGGCATCCGCGCCCTCGGGCGCCGGGAGTCGCGACCGCCGCGTAGTCCGTTCACACGATGGGATCACGCGGCTTTCGCCGACCCTTCCCGACGCCACGAACGGACACCCGCATGGACATCTTCGCCTTCCCCCCTCTCGCCGCCCTCCTCGACGCCGCCTACGGCGCCCTGACCGGGCTCTCCGACCTCCTCACACCCCTCGCCGGTGCCTCGGCGGCCGCCCTCGCGGTGGTCCTCGTCACTCTGCTGGTGCGGGCGCTCCTCATTCCCGTCGGCATCTCCCAGGCCAAGGCCGAGCAGACCAGGGCGCGCCTCGCCCCGAAGCTGCGTGAGCTGCAGCGCCGCCACAAGAAGAACCCCGAGCGCCTGCAGAAGGAGACGCTGGCGCTGTACAAGGCCGAGAACACGTCGCCGTTCGCCGGGATGCTTCCCGTGCTGGCACAGGCCCCGGTCGTCGGCATCCTCTACACGCTGTTCCTCCGACCGGAGATCGCGGGGCACCCGAACGAACTGCTCGCACACGACCTGTTCGGTGCGCCGCTCGGGACGAGCCTGGTGTCGGCGCTCTTCGGCGGCACCGCGACCCCTGCCACGTTCCTCGTCTTCGGCGCGCTGCTGGCGGTGATGATCATCACCGCCGAGATCACCCGTCGCGTCTTCCGTCCGGCACCGGTGGAGGGCGACGATTCTCCGCTGAACTCCCCCGCCATGCTGCGCGTCGTCTCGGCGATGCACTACCTCACCGCCGTCTTCGCCGCGTTCGTCCCGCTCGCTGCCGCGCTGTATCTCACGGTCACCGTGGTGTGGACGCTCGTGCAGCGTGTCATCCTGCGGCGGCGGTTCCCGCTGCCGACGCCCGCGGTCAGTCGGGCAGCGGTATCGGCGCGGTGAAGGGGCCGGAGGGGCCGCCGTCGCGACGGTCCCTCCGTACGCCGAGCGTGGTGCCGACGCTCGCGGCGATCACGAGCCCGACGGCGAGCATCCGCAGCGGTGTCGCGTCCTGCCCGAGGATGAGCCACCCGGCGAGGGTCGCGAACGCGGGTTCGAGGCTCAGCAGCACCCCGAACACCCGCTGCGGCAGACGGCGCAACGCCGCGAGTTCGAAGCTGTAGGGGATCACCGACGACAGCACCGCGGTGATCGCCGCGAGCAGCAGGAGCTGCGGGTCCATCGCGACCGTCGATGCGGCGGGGATACCGACCGGGATGAGGAGCACGGCCGCGACCACGAGGCCCATCGCCAGTCCGCTGCTCCCGGGGATCAGCGCGCCGACACGGGCGCTCATCCGGATGTACATCACCCAGAAGCCGGCGGCGATGAGGATGAACACGACCCCGAGCGGATCGAGCGGCTCGGCGCCGATCATGCCGTCGATGCCCAGGACGACCATGCCGAGCAGGGCGACCCCGACCCAGGCGAAGTCCGCGAGCTTGCGGGTGAGCACGGCGGCGAGCACGAGCGGACCGAGGAACTCGATCGCGACGGCGGGGCCCAGCGGGATGCGATCGATCGCGGCGTAGAAGAAGCCGTTCATCGCGGCGAGCGAGACACCGAAGAGCACCGCGGCGAGCCACTGCGGGCGGGTCCACTTCCGCGGTCGCGGGCGCACGATGACGACGAGCAGGATCGCGGCGATCGCGACGCGCAGCGAGGTCACGCCCCACGGCCCGAGCACGGGGAAGAGCTGGGCCGCGACCGCGGCCCCGAAAGGGAGCGAGAGGCAGGAGCCGATGACGAGCGCGACCCCCACGAGGGGACTGGACGCGGCGGGCTTCTGCACCAGACAAGCTTAGGCGGCGGCCCCCGGCCGGACCGCCGCCTCGACGCAGATCAGAGAGCCTTGCCGCCCGTGACCGCGATGACCGATCCGGAGGTGTACGACGACTCGGACGATGCCAGGTACACGTACGCCCCGGCCAGTTCTGCCGGCTGTCCCGCCCGGCCCAGCGGGGTGTCGTCTCCGAAGGTCGCCAGCCGCTCGGCGTCCCACCCGGTCGCCGGGATCAGCGGCGTCCAGATCGGCCCGGGCGCGACGGCGTTGACCCGGATGCCCCTGGTTCCTGCCTCCTCCGCGAGCGCCTTCACGAACGCCACCTGCGCCGCCTTCGTCATGGCGTAGTCGATCAATCCCGGCGACGGGTTGTAGGCCTGGACGGACGCGGTCACGATGATGCTCGCTCCAGGCTCGAGCTGGGGGTAGGCCGCCCGTGCCGAGAACAGCATTCCCGCGAGGTTGGTGTCGAACACCCGGCGCATCCGCTCCGTCTCCAGGTTCTCGAAGCCGTCGATGTCGTGCTGGTAGCCGGCATTGAGCACGAGCACATCGAGTCCGCCGAGCGCACTCCGCGTCCCCGCCACGATCTCGGTCGCGAACGCCTCGTCCCGCAGGTCACCGGCGAAGCCCACTCCGGTGCGTCCCGCCTCGCGGACCAGGGCGAGGGTGTCCTCCGCGTCGTCCTGCTCCTCGGGCATGTGCGCGATCGCGATGTCCGCGCCCTCGCGTGCGAAGGCGATCGCCACGGCCCGCCCGATGCCCGAGTCTCCGCCGGTGATGAGGGCGCGGCGTCCGTCCAGGCGACCGTGGCCGACGTAGGTCCGCTCACCGTGGTCCGGTTCGGGCCTGGTCTCCTCGGTCAGTCCCGGCTGGTCCTGGTGCTGTGCGGGGAAACCCTCCTCGCGGTGCGCGTGCCGTGGGTCGGTGGTGTCGTCGGTCATGGCCGATCCTCCTCGTCTCGTCGGACGTGTCGTCGTCGGAGCAACCCTCCCCGATCGTCCCGTCCTTCGTCAGGGGGTTGACAGATCTCGCCGTTCGCCGGGGTGCCGTCGATGTCCGGGGCGCAACGCCGAGACCCACCGACGGATGCTCCGCGCCGGTGGGTCTCGATGAGGTGCGTGGGCTCGAGGAGAGCCCCGGAGGTCAGAGCGGGGGCGTGACCGGAACCTCTCCGGCACCGGGCTCGTCGCCGGCCTCGGCGGGTTCTGGCACCAGGTACAGACCGCTCGGAGCGTTCGCCGTGAACGCCAGCGCCTCGATCCACGCGCGGTTGATCGAAGGCTGACGGCTGCCGAAGTACTTGAAGACGAGCGAGCTCCCGGGCTGGATCCAGACGGTCGTGCGCCCGCCGCCCACGCTCGCATCTTCGCGCCAGCTGAACGGGAACGGCTCGCCGCGCCGCAGCTTCGCGGTGATGACGAGTTGCAGGTGGGTGAGGGCGCGGTCCTCGATCTCGGTCTTCACGCCGCCTTCGTAGACGAACTTTCCCATTGGTGGTGCTCCTTGGTCGCTGCCTGGCCGAGACGACGGCTTCGATCCATTGTCGCGCACTCCTCCGCCGGATGCCGCCCTCACGGGCAGGTGTGCCCGATGCCGACTCGATACACCGAAGTCAACCCCCTCGGCGAGACATCGACCGGAGCCTAGCCTCGGGGTCACTCGAACTCGAGAAGGGCAATGCCATGAACGACCGACACATCGACGACCGTCCCGACGACGGCTACACGCCGACGACCACCCACGCCCAGTGGGGCGCGGGAAACCCGCGGCTGCGCATCACGCGGGACGACGAACGCACCGAATTCGCCCTGGAAGACGACGTGGTGCGCATCGGCTCGGCCGACGGCAACGAGCTGCGCCTCGCCGACACCGACCCCGTGCATGCCACGATCACGCACGACGACCGCGACGAGTATGTGCTGACGATGCACGGCGAGGGCGAGACGAACGCGAGCCTGGGTGTGGACGCGACCCATGTCGATGAAGACTCCGAGACACTGCGCACGGGAGCGCACTTCACGGCCGGTCCGTGGACTCTCGTGTTCGCGCGGGATGAGTTCGCCGATCACGGTCGCCCGTACGGAGGCCGCGCGGGCGGCGAGTACTCCGACCAGCCGCTCCAGCCTCCTCGCCCCGACTATGACGAGAGCGAAGAGCGATGACCACCACCCGCGATCTGATGACGCCGAGTCCGCGGTGCATCGGGGTGAACGATTCGCTGCGCATCGCCGCGTCCGTGATGGCGGATCTGGATGTCGGCGCCCTGCCGATCTGCGGCGAGGACAGCAAGCTGAAGGGCATGCTCACCGACCGCGACATCGTCGTCGGAGCGATCGCCCTCGGGATGGACCCGGAGACGACGCCGGCGTCCGCTCTCGCGAAGGGCAGGCCGGTCACGGTCGACGCCGACGACGACATCCGTGTGGCCCTCGATCGGATGCAGGAGAACCAGGTGCGACGCCTGCCGGTGATCGCCGATCGTCGGCTGGTCGGGATCGTCAGTCAGGCGGACATCGCCCGTTCGCTCTCCGCGGCGACGACCGGCAAGACGGTGGAGAGCATCTCACGGTGACCCTGCACGACGACCCCACAGCCGATCCGGACACCGAGGCGGACGGCACGAGCGGCGACCCCGGCATGCGCAGCCACATCGCGCGACTGAGTGAGCTCGCCGCCGAGCGACCGCTGCGGGTCGGGGTGGCGGAGTCGCTCACGGCCGGCCTGCTCGCGCACACCATCGGCTCCGGCGACGCGGCCTCGGACTGGTTCGCCGGCGGCGTCGTCGCCTACCGGACGGACGTCAAGGAGCGAGTGCTCGGGCTGACGCCGGGGACCGATCCCTGCTCCTCCTCGTGCGCAGAACAGCTCGCCGCGGGGGCACGGCACCTCTTCGACGCCGACATCGCCGTGTCGACCACGGGCGTCGGAGGCCCCGAGCCGCAGGGGGGTCACCCCGCGGGGACCGTCTACCTGGGCTGGGCCACCGCTGACGATACGGGTCATCGGAGGCTCGCTCTGGTCGGCGACCCGGAAGAGGTCCTGGCCGCGACCGTCGCCGCCGCCGTCCGCCTGCTCGCCTTCCATTCCGAGGGGCTCCGCCCGCTCGGGCCCCTGCGCGGTCAGGACGCCGACGAGTAGCGTCGGCGATCCGGGCGTCACTGCCCCGGGATGAGCCCGATCCGCAGGGGCGCGCCCGGGCTAGCGGCTGCCGCCAGAGCCGCGTCGATCTCGAACAGCCCGCGCACCGCGCCGACCGCATCCGCGAACGGGTAGGCCCGCCCCCGTCCGGCGAGGAAGGCCACGGCATCGGCCAGCTCGGCACCGGTGTAGTTGTGGACACCGGCGACCGTGACCAGCCGTCGCACGATGCTCTCGGCATCGAACGGCACCGGGTCGGCGGGGAACACGCTCCCGACGAGCACGACCGTTCCCCCGACCGCGACACCCGCGAGTGCCTCGGCCACGGCATGCCCCGAGGCCTCGATCACCACGTCGGGTTCACGGGCGAGACCCGTCGCGCCGAAGCGTGCGGCGAGCGCACGTCGATCCGGATTGGGGTCGAGCACCTCGACGGTCGCGCCCTGCTCGGCCGCGATGGCCGCAGCCGACAGCCCGACCAGTCCGGCCCCGTGAATCCGCACGGCGGCCCCGTCGAGGTCGCGGTCCTTGGCGGCCCTCGCCACCGCCGCCCAGGCGGTCGCCGTGGCGCACGAAGCGGGGGCGAGCACCGAGGCGGGGAGCGCCTCCGGCACGCGCACGATGGCCGTCCCCTCCCGCAGCTGCACATGACTCGCGAAGGCTCCGGTGAGATCGCCGTGCGCGCCGACGCGGTCGTGTCCGTACTTCCCCAGGTCGCGGCATTTCTGCGGCATGCCCTGCAGGCAGCGGTCGCAGCACCCGCACGACACCGTGACCGACCAGACCACCCGGTCGCCGATCCGCAGCGGAGTGCCGTCGACGGTGAGCGCTCCGGCGTCGCCGGTCGCGATCACCCGCCCGACGCTCTCGTGTCCGAGCACGAGCGGCGTCGGCGCGGATCGACGGCCCTGCACGGTGTGCACATCCGAGCCGCAGATCGTCGACATCTCGACCGCCACGAGCACATCGCCGTCGGCGAGCGCGACCCCGGGCACGGCGATCGTCTCGTGCGGATGGCCCTCGCCGATCCAGACCATCGCGGTCGCCGCCGGGCGCAGGGCGACGTCTCTCCGGTGCCCGGGAGGACGGATCAGCAGCGTTCCCATGTCGGGCCTCTCAGGAGGTGGCGACGAGCGGGAGCAGTTCGCGCTGGACGAGCACGCCGCGCAAGGCGGTCACATCGCTCAGCACGGCATCCGCCCCTGCGGCGCTCAGCGCCGGACGATCGTGTGCACCGGTCAGCACGCCCGCGACGAATCCGGCACCGGCTCGGCGGCCCGACTCGACGTCGCTGACGGTGTCGCCGGCGACAGCGACGGCCTGGACAGAGGCGGTCTGCGTGCGCAGCAGCGCGGTGAGCACCAGGTCCGGGGCGGGACGCCCGCGTCCGGCATCGATCGGCGACAGGACGAGGTCGACGAGATCGCCCCACCCCAGACCGTCGATCAGGGCGTCGCGGGTCACCGGGGCGAAGCCGGTGGTGAGCACGACCGTCAACCCGGCATCCTTCAGCCCCTGGATCGCGTCGGCGGCGCCAGGCACCTCGGAGACTCCCTGCTCGGAGACGATCTCGGCGTACGCGCCCTCGAACGCGGCGGTCGCCCGTGCGGCCGACTCGGCGTCGCCACCGGAGAGGTGCGTGAAGACATCGATCTTCGACTGCCCCATGGTCACGCGCACGTAGTCGAGCGCCTCGCCCCACGGCATCCGGTCCGCGACGCCGGTGCGCTCGGCGGCGCGCTGGAACGCCTGCTCCACGACGCCGTCGTCGAGCACTGTGGTTCCCGCCATGTCGAGGACGACGAGTTCGAGAGGAGTGGTCATGATGTTCCTTCCATTGCTGCCGCCCACCCGAAGGCGGCGGTGAGATTCTCTTCGGCGAGCCCCAGCCCTGTGGTCATCCCGATGCCGGTCGTCGCGGCCAGCACCAGGACGCCGTCGTCGGTCCGGTCGATCAGGAACTCCTGCCGCCCCTTCGCGTATACGCCCTGCCACCGCTCGATCACGCGGGGCGCCGGCGCATCGAACAGCGTTTCCGCCTCGCTGAGGAAGGCGGTGAAGGCGGCCTCGGGCTGGAACGGCGCCGGGGCCACGGCCGTCGCGTGCGAGTCGCCGATGATGAGCGTGCCGTCGGGGAGCTGCGTATACATCTGGTTGAGGTCGATCGCGGCGAGGTCGGGCCGCTCGGTGTGCAGGCGCTCCCGCAGCACGGCGGCCTCGGGTCCGTCGGAGAACCGACCGTAGCGGACGAGCGACCAGCCGGTGAGCAGCGGCGCCGCCAGCGGATGCCGGAACGACACGGCCGCCCGCATCATGTCCAGAGCGCAGCGGACCACCCCGTGCCGTTCGGCGACCTCGGGGAGCAGCTGATCGATGTCGTGGTTCACGGCGACGACGACGCTCCCGCAGGCGATCGGACCGCGGGTGGTCTCGACACGTCCGTCTCCGACCGCGGTGACGGCGGTACGGAAGCGGAACTCGACACCCAGACGAGCCAGGTGACGCACGATGGCATCCGCCGCGGTGCGCGGATCCGTCTGCAGGTCGGTCTCGATGTGCGCGCCGCCGATGAGTCCCTCGGCACGGAGCGGGGCGAGACGCAGGAGCTCCGTGGAATCCAGCATCCGGATCCCGCCCTCGCGGGAGGCGGCCTCCAGCACGGCGAGCTCATCGTCGTGCCGGGCGGCGACCAGCGTGCCCGACTCGCGCAGCCAGAAGCCCGCATCGTGGGAGAGGCGCAGCCACAGGTCGCGCGAGATGTCGGCGTACCGCCGGGCCTCCCCGCCCTGAGCCCCGATGCAGAGGTGCCCGAAGTTGCGGATCGTGGCGCCGACCGGTGCGTCGGTGCGGTCGACCACGATCACGCGCAGACCGCGCCGGACCGCCGCGTACGCCGCACCCAGACCGACGATCCCGGAGCCGACGACGACCACGTCGGCCGTGTCGAGAGGACGATTCATCGGAACACCTTCCGCATCCACATCGCGAGCCCTTCGACCACCAGCACGGTGGCGAGGATCATCAGCACGATCGCCGTCACGGTCTCGTAGCGAGAGCCCTGGCTGGCGTTGAGCAGGTAATAGCCGACGCCGCCGCCGCCGACGATGCCGAGGATCGTCGCCGCGCGGATGTTCGTGTCGAGCATGTAGAAGCTGTGGCCGATGAGCGCCTGCATGCCCTGCGGCACTGTCGCCGAGGTATAGGTCTGCAGACGCGTCGCGCCCACCGCGCGAAGTGCGCGTTCCGGTCCGCGGTCCACTTCTTCGAAGGAGTCGGCGATGAGCTTGCCGAGCAGTCCGATGCCGCCGATGGCGAGAGCGATGACGCCGGCCTGCGCGCCGAGTCCGGTGATGACCACGAGCACGATCGCGAGGATCAGCTCCGGGATGCCCCGGATGCCGACGAGCAGCAGACGTGCGGTGCCACGGGCACCGGAGCTCGGGGCGACGTTGCGTGCCGCGAGCGAACCCAGCAGCAACGACGGGAGCAGGGTGAGCACGGTGGCCGCGAGGGCGATCGCGACGGTCTCGCGCATCGCCTGGAACATCGCGCTCGCGTCGTAGTTGCCGAACGACGGCGGCCAGAACTTCGCCGCCACCTCGGGCAGCTTGGCCCAGAACGTGATGAGGTCCATCCAGTTGATCTGGCTGACCACCACGCTGCCGATCACCACGAGCACCGCGATGACGCCGGCGATCGTGTGGCGCACGCGCTGCGCGGTCCAGGGCCGCCGCACCGCGGTCTCCGGGCTGGCCGCCCAGGCGGGGCGGGCGTCGGGTGCCGATGCGGCATTCGCGCCGAGACGCGGATGCAGGATCCTGTCGATCCAGGATCGGGTGTGCTTCTGCTCGCCGAGCATCGCGCCGCGGACCATGCTCGAGACGATCTCCATCGCGACGCACAGGATGAAGATCACGAGGGCGATGCCGAGGCCCTTGCCGTAGTTGAGCGACTTGAACGCATACGACATCTCCAGGCCCAGACCGGCGACGCCGACGTAGCCGAGAACCACGCTGCCGCGCAGGTTGATGTCGTTGCGGTGCAGCACGGTGGCCACCCAGCTGGGCAGCACCTGCGGCAGGATGCCCGACGTGAACTCCTGCATCTTCGAGCCGCCCGCCGCACGGATGGCGAGGCGGGGGCCTTCATCGATCTGCTCGATCGCATCGGCGAACATCTTCGAGATCATGCCGATCGAGTGGATGCCGATGGCGAGGATCCCGGGAAGGGTGCCGAGCGAGAACATCAGCACGAACGCCATCGCGAGCACCACGTCGGGAAGCGCACGGGTGAGCACGCCGATGAACCGCGCGGCTGCGCGCCATCCGTTGCCCGGCGTGGTGTTGGCGGCGGCGAGGTAGGCGATCGGCACCGACAGCACGGCGGCGAGCAGCGTGCCCACGAGCACGAGTCCCACGGTGAGGGCGATCAGCCAGGCGAGGTCGCCAGGGGCGGGGAAGGTGAGACCGCCGACGCGCGCCATGAAGTTCTCGGCATTCCCCCAGCTCTGCACCATCGCCGGGAGGGAGATGTCGACATCGCGGACGGCGAGGATGCCGAGCACCACGAGGGCGACCAGGGTGAGGGATGCCGCGATCCGCTCCGGCGAGATCGGACGCTTCGGGGCGCGCTCGGCGACGCTGCGCCCGCCGCCCTGAGCCACGGGGCCTCCGCCGCGTGTGGCGGCATCCGTCGCGGAATCGAGGGCCGTCATGATGCGGCCACCTGCGCAGCCGCCTCGACCAGCTCCTCGGCCACGGCACGGATCTCGGCGGTCGTGGTGGCGACGCGGCCGTAGATCTCCATGACCTCGGCCTTGGTGAGATCGTCGGTCGGGGTGTCCAGCACCACTTCGCCGTGACGCAGACCGACGATGCGGTCGGCCCACGAGATCGCGAGGTCGACCTGGTGCAGGCTGCAGACGACGGTGAGTCCCTCGTCGGCGGCGATCTCCCGGATCAGCGCCATGACCTGCTCGCTCGACTCCGGATCGAGCGAGGCGACCGGCTCGTCGGCGAGCAGGATGTCGGGCTTCTGCATCAGGGCCCTGGCGATGGCCACGCGCTGCTGCTGCCCACCCGAGAGGGTGTCGCTGCGCTGGTAGGCGCGGTCGAGCAGACCGACGCGATCGAGGTGCTCGAGTGCGGTGAGCTTGGCGGCACGCGAGTATCCCCAGAGGCCGAGGCGCGGTCCGCGCACGCCGGACAGCGAGCCGGTGAGCACGTTCTCGAGCACGGTGAGCGAGGGCACCAGCTCGAACTGCTGGAAGATGAAGCCCACGCGGCTGCGGAGGTCGCGCAGCGCCCTGCCCTTCAGCGCCGGGACCTGGGAGCCCAGCACCTCGACCGAGCCCGCGGTGGGGGTCTCGAGACCGTCGAGGTGGCGCAGCAGGGTCGACTTCCCCGAGCCGGAGAGGCCGAGGAGCACGACGATCTCGCCGCGGGACACCTCGAGCGAGGCATCCTTCAGTGCAGTGGTCGTCCCGAAGGTCTTCGTCACGCCGTCGAGGCGGATGAGGGCGTCGGATGCCGAGGCGGTCATGTCGTAGCTCCTGTGGTGTCGTGAGTCGTGCGGTGGTGCCCTCCGTCCCGTCCGTGCGCGACGGAAGGGACGGAGGGCGCCGGGTGAGGGGAAGCGGTCAGGCCGGGCTCAGGCCTTGCACTGGTCCGCTTCGGTCTCCTTGCAGATGTCGCGGATCAGGTCGTAGTACGCGTCGTCGACCGGCTTCGTGGCGTAGAACACGCTGCGGAAGGCGTCGGTGTCGGCACCGTCGATGCCCGCGGCGATGATGTCGTCGATCGTGATCTCGGCGAGGCCGTCGATGAGCTTCTTCGAGACCTCGTCCGGGAGCGTGGAGGAGTAGACCAGCGGCGCACCGGGCACCATCGTCTCGTCGACGACCTTCACCTTGTCCGACTTCTCGACCTCGGAGTCCTCGGCGAAGCCCGCCTCGCACTCCACACCCTCGCCGACCTTGGTGACGCTGACATCGTGCTTGCCGGCGAACACCGGGGTGATGTCGGTCTTGGGGTCGATGCCGGCCTTGAGCAGGTTGTACGACGGGAACAGGTAGCCCGAGGTCGACGACGGGTCCACGAAGCAGACCTTCTTGCCCTTGAAGTCGTCGATGCTCGTGATGTCGCTGCCGACCGGGACGATCGCCTGCGAGAAGTAACCCGGCTCCTGGCCCTCTTCGGTCACGATCGAGGAGATCGGGGTGAGCTTGGCACCGTTGTTGGTGGCGGTGACGTAGGTGAATCCGGAGAAGGACGCGACGTCGACCTTGCCGGCGACCGCGGCCTCGATGAGTGCGGCGTAGTCGGTCGACTCGTGGTACTCGACCGTCTTGCCGGTGATCTCGGCGATGTAGTCCATGAGCGGCTGGTAGTTCGTCTCGGTGTCGACCGAGTCGGGCACGACGCCGAAGACGAGCGTGTTCTCGTCGACCGCGAATCCGCTGGCGGAGGACGACTCGTCGGCACCGGGTGTGCCGGCTGCGTCGGCCGAGCCGGAACAGGCGGCGAGGCCGAGGGCGAGGAGCGCGACGCCGGCGAGGGCGGGAAGAGCGCGAAGCTTCATGAGGACCTTTCAGGGTGTGAGGGGTGATCCACGGAAGACTCTCTCAGGTGCCACGCCGAGATATGTACCTAACTCGGAAGAGTTCAGGGCTCGTTTACCGAGCATTCGCCTGGATGAACACTCCTCGAACGTGATCGCGCCCACCGAGATGGCGAAGTAATGTACCTATGTGGCCGAAGCTGTGTACACCCAGATCGCCGACGACCTTCGCGCGCAGATCGCGGCGGGCACCCTGCGCCCGGGCGACGACGTCCCGACCGAGGCGGACCTCGCCGAGAAGTGGCGCACATCTCGCGGTCCGATCCGCAATGCCCTGGCCGCCCTGCGCGGCGAAGGTCTGATCGAGACGAGCCGCGGGCGGCCGGCGCGCGTGGTCGCCCGCAAGGCCAATCAGGCCGTCGACGTGTCGGTGCCGTTCACGCGCTGGGCTCGGGAGCTGGGCGTCACCCCGGGGGCGCAGACGCAGGAGCTGAGCCTGCGGCGCGCCGGCGATCTGGGAGCAGCACTCGGCGTCGACGCGAGCGACACCATCGTGAGCGTGGTCAGGCTGCGCCTGCTCGACGGCCGCCCGACCATGCTGGAGCGCCTCCACTACACGGAGGTCGCGGGACGACGACTGTTCGAGGTGAACCTCGACGAGGTCTCGATCACGGAGTACCTGGGCTCCGTCGGACACCCGATCGTCACGCTGCAGCACGTCATCGATGCGGTGGCCGCCGACGACCAGGATGCCGCGCTGCTGCGCGTGCCCCGTGGCACGCCCATCCTGCGCCTCACACGCACGTCGCGCGATGCGGAGGGGCGGATCTTCGAGGCCTCGGAGGACCGCTACCTGAGCGAGGTCGTGCGCTTCACGGTCGCCGCGTCGGGGATCTCCACCGACGGCCATTTCATGCGTGCCGTCGGCGCCTAGCAGGACGTGCATGAGCACCGGTCGGGAGGCCGGAGAATCGGCCGTTAACGCAGAAGGCGATCGCGAGCGCGCAAGGTGTTTCAGAAGCCAGAAAGACCGCGCCCGCGATCGCAGCGCTGGGGACGCTTTATCTGGGGAGCCTTCAGATTACGGGAGGCTGCAACGCGTTCCACAGGGTCGAACGTCGAGACTTCCTTAGACTTTCGTCTAGGTTCTCGCGGATCGTGGAAGGGGTGCTCACACACTCTAGAGCATCAGACGACCGGAAGTCGGGCCGACACGACCCAGAATCCCTCGACTTCGCCGGCGCTGAACTCGCCGCTCGCGCCCATGACGCGCTCCGCCATCCTTCCCAGGCCGGTGCGACTGGAGGAGAGCTCGCGGCGCGGCGTCGTCGGGAGCGGGCTGCGCAGCGTGAGGTGGGCGACGTCGTCGTCCACGGCGAGGTCGATCTGCACCTCACCGGGTCCTGCGTATTTGAGGATGTTCGTGGCGGACTCGCGCACGATGCGCGCGAGGACGATCTCGACGGCACGCGGGATGCGCTCGTCGCGGGGGTCTCCGTCGCGGGCCACGGAGTGACCCGCGGATTCGAACTCGCTCTGCGCCTCGTCGATCGCTGCTGCGAGGTCGCCCGTCTGCACACTGGACGACTGCGGACCGTCGTCCGCCAATTCGATCACGAAGCGAAGATCGGTCATCGCCTTGCGCGCGGCGACACGGATCGCTTCCTGCGAATCGGTGCTGGTCTCGGGGTCTTCGAGCATCTGCACGTGCAGCGCCACCACCGTGAGGTGGTGCGCGATGCTGTCGTGCAGCTCACCGGCGATCCATCGTCGCTCGGCGAGCACTGCTTGACGTTCTTGTTCCGCGCGCTCCTCGAGTTCGCGCTCGAGGCGACTGCCCCGAGCGAAGGCGAGCCGCAGGGCGAACCCGACAGCTCCGGCCACCGTGGCGAAGATGAGGAACAGACCGACGTTCACATCGGTGTCGGCATCGCCGTTGGCGACGAGTGCTGCAGCGATGAGGAACGCACCGGTGTACGACAGGATCAGGGAGGTCCATCCCAGCCTCATGACCAGCCCGGCCGCGACAGCGGCTGCGGTCAGAACCTGGGACTCGGTTCCCACGAGGAATGATGTCGCGAACACGACGCCGAGGGCGCATGTCGCGATGAGTGGATTCCAGAGATAGAGGGCGAACGCTGCGGTACATGCGACGCTCACCAAAAGTGCGACCGGGTTCACACCCGGCGTGGTGAAAAAACCTATGACGTCCGTGGCGATGGTGATGGAGACGATGACCAGGACGACGATCCGCTCGATCGCGCTGAGCTTCTCGCCCCGACCCAACCGGAACGAATCCGCAGATCGTCGGGTGGACTGGTCGAAGGCCATGGTTCACTATCTCCTATTCGCCAGGTACGCTAGCGGACGAGACCAAAAAACTTGCCAACCTGCTGCCAGAAAGTCATTACGTTCACCTCCATTATGTAGTCGTTTGTCGATGTCTGTATTCATCTTCTCGGCGAACAACGCGGCGCACATCTGTCTCACGTCTAGAGGTTTTTGGCCAAAGGTCTACATGACGTCATCGAAGCGCTCCCGCCGTTAGGCTTCCCCCTATGCAGGAAATCCGTGTCGTGATCGTCGACGATGATCCACTGGTCCGTTCGGCGCTGTCGCACTTCGTGTCGCGTGACCCGGAGATCACCGTGATCGCGCAGGCGGAGGACGGCCTCGAGGCGATCGCCACGGTGGAACGCGAGCAGCCCGATGTGGTGATGATGGACGTGCAGATGCCCGAGATGGACGGCATCGAGGCCACCGGCGTGATCGCCGAGCGCTGGCCGCACGTCCGCGTCCTCGCGGTGACGACGCTCGACGGCAGCGACACGGTGCTTCCGATGCTCAGCGCCGGCGCCTCCGGCTACCTGCTCAAGGACTCCAGCGCCGACGACATCGTCACGGGCGTCCGCGAAGTGCACAGCGGCGCCAGCTCCCTCTCTCCCCGGATCGCCTCGATGCTGATCAAGCACGTCCGCGAATCTACGCCCGTGGCGGCCGACGCCGACGCCCTCGAGCCGCTCACCGAGCGCGAGGTCGAGGTGCTCCACTGCCTCGCCCAGGGCATGTCGAACGCAGAGATCGCCAAGGCGCTGATCGTCTCCGAGGGTACGGTGAAGGCGCATCTCGGCCGCATGATGTCCAAGTGGCACCTGCGCGACCGCGTGCAGATCCTCGTGACGGCCGCGCACGCTGGTCTCGTCAGCTTCCGCTGATCACCACGCGAGCAGGACGATCCCCGCGACCACGACGAGCGACGCCGCGATCCGCCAGGCAGGACGCGACTCCCGCAGCACGAACACCCCGAACAGGCTCACCAGCACCACGCTGACCTCGCGCAGGGGGGCCACCAGCGCGACCGGTGCGATCTGGATCGCGGTCAGCACCAGGATGTACGACAGCGGCGACAGGATGCCGAAGGCCAGGATGCGGCGCCATTGCGTGCGCCCGAGCGCCCACACCGCACCCCAGCGCCGACGCACCGCGATCGAGTAGAACGGCACCTGCAGCAGCGTGGTTCCGACCATGAACGCGACCGGCGAGAGGCCCCAGGTGCGTACCGCGTGCGCGTCCCAGATCGTGTAGACGGCTATCGCGACACCGGTGAGGAGCCCGAAGACGATGCCGGGATCGAGCCGCCGAGAACCCGCCCCTCTCCCCCGGTCGACGAGTCCGATGGCGACGACGCCGACGATCACGGCGGCGACGCCCACGAGCGCGACCGCCGAAGGACGCTCGCCGAGCAGCAGCACGGCCACGATCACCGAGAGGAAGGGGCCCGTGCCCCGCGCCGTCGCGTAGACGGTGGAGAGGTTGCCCTCCCGGTACCCGCGCTGGAGCACCGCCATGTAACCGACGTGCAGCACCGACGAGACGGCGACGCCGAGGGCGAACGATCCCAGGTCGTCGGCCCCGAGACCGCCGGTGAACGGCACCGCGCCGATCCACACGACCGTGCTGCCGACCGATCCCCACCACAGGAACGGCGCTCCGGCCCGGCTGATGCCGTGCGCGATGATGTTCCACGCCGCGTGGGCAATGGCGGCGCCGAAGACCAGGACGAAGGCGAGTGGAGACACGACGAGACCCTTCCGTCCGACGCGCGGCGCGACGAACAGGGTCCTCCGGGCTTTTGTCCTGTCAGATGACGGCTCTCCTGTGGAGGAGGGCCGTGGCGCCGCTCGGACCAGACGGGCGCGAACCCCGGAACCCTAGGCGCTATCGGGACGAGCCTAACGCGATCGGATGAACGGCGGGGAAACGACGACGCGCCCCGCTCGATCATCGGGCGGGGCGCGTCGTGCGGATGGAGCGGCGTCAGACCTCGACGTCGCGGCGACGCACGCGGGCGATCAGCAGCACCAGGGCCCCGACCGCGAGCAACGCGAGCGCCCAGCCGATTCCGGTGATCACGCCACCCGTGGCGGCGAGCCCGTTCAGGTCGACCGTCGCGGTGGCGGCAGCCGTGACCGTCACGGCCCCGCCGACGCCACTCGCCGTGGCCACGTTGACGACCGTGCTCGCCGCGATGTCCGCCGTGGTGAGGGCGTAGGTCACCGGACCGCAGCTCGCCGTGGCGCCGGGAGCGAGGGCGGGGATCGCGCAGTCGACGACGCCACCCAGCTTCGGGTCGTCGATCTTCACGTTCGTCAGCGTCACCGCTCCCGTGTTGGTGACGGTGAACCGGAAGGCGATGGTGTCGCCCGCGTTCATCTTCCCGTTGCGGTCGGCATGGACGTAGTCGCCGCCGGTCTTCGTCAGGGCGATGGCCGGCTGTGCCACGAGCGGGGTCACCACGGTGTCGGTCGCGACCGGCGGGATCTCCGAGGTGCCGGTTCCCGTGGCGGTGGCCGTGTTCTCGATCTCGCCCGCATCGATCTCGGCCTGCGTGAGCACGGCAGGGGCGCCGGCCGCGCAGACGGTCGACTCACCCGGGGCGAGCTCGGTCGCATCGCACGTGACCGCCGCCCCGAGGCGCGGGTCGCTGACCGTGACGCCTGTGAGGGTCGTCGTGCCCGCGTTCGTCACGGTGAACGTGTACGCGATGGTGTCACCGGCATCCGTGCGTCCGTTGCCGTTGGCATCGACAACGGCTGCCGCGGACTTCAGCAGCGTGATGTCGTCGGTGCCCGCGACGCGCACGTCGGCCTCGTCCTGGGCGTCGGCGCTGCCGTTGCGCGACTGCCCCTCGACGGTGGCCACGTTGTGCACGGTCCCGTCGTCGACGTTCTGCTGCGTGAGCACATAGTCGACCGGCCCGCAGGTGACCTCGTCACCCGGACTCAGCTCGAGACCGTCAAGAGCGGCGCAGTCGACCCTGCCACCCAGCAGTGGGTCGTCGAGGACGATGTCGCGCAGCACCGTCGTGCCGCTATTGCGGATCGTGAACGTGTAGCCGACCGTGTCACCGGCTCCTGCCCGACCGTCTTCGCCGAGCGCGATCGCTCCCGGGGTCTTGGTCAGCTCGATCGCGCTCGTGCCCGTGATCACGACGTCGGCCGATGCGTCGTCGCTGACCGGACCGAGCGGGCTGGTGCCGGTCGTCGTGGCGGTGTTGCGGACGATCTCGGCCTCGATGTCGGCCTGGGTCAGCGTGTACGTGAACGAGCCGCAGTCCGAGGTGCCGCCCGGCGCGAGAGCACCGACTGCGCAGAGGGTTCCCGCACCGAGCATCGGGTCGGTGATCACCACACCCGTGAGGGTGGTGGTGCCGAGGTTGCGCACCGAGAAGGTGTAGTCGACCGTGTCACCGGCACCGATGAAGCCGTCGCCGTCGGCGTCGAGCACGCGCCCGACGTTCTTGAGCAGTTCGATCGCCGCGGTACCGGTGATGTCCACGTCCGCCTGCGCGGTGTCGGTCACCGTGCCGATCGGTGCGTTCGCCGTGACCGCGGCCTCGTTGTGCACGAGCCCGCCGTCGATGTCGGCCTGGGTGAGCGTGTAGGTGATCGGTGTGCAGGAGACCGACTGCCCCGGTGCGAGCGCGATTCCATCGAGCTCGGGGCACGTCACGGTTCCGCCGAGCATCGGGTCGGTGATCACCGCGTCGCGCAGCGTCGTCGTGCCGTTGTTCGTGACGGTGAACGTGTAGTCGATCGTGTCACCGGCTCCGACGGCGGAGTCGCCGTCCACGTCGACCACGGTCGACGGGTTCTTGGCGAGACTGATGCCGTTGGTCGCCGCGATCGTGACGTTCGCCTCGGCATCGTCGGTCGCGGGGCCCTGGGCCGACTGGGCCGTCACCGCGGCGGTGTTGCGCACCGTCCCGGCATCCACGTCCGCCTGCGTGAGCGTGTACGAGACCGGCGCGCAGGTCACCGTGCCGCCCGGTGCCAAGGGTGCGGCGAAGGCCGCGCACGCCACCGCACCGCCGAGCAGCGGGTCGGTGATCGCGGCACTGGTGAGCGTGACGTCGCCGGTGTTGCGGACCGTGAAGGTATAGGCGACCGTGTCACCCGCACCGATGCGTCCGTCGCCGTCGGTGTCGGTCGGAGCGCTGACGCTCTTGACGAGTTCGACCTGCGGCGTTCCCGAGACCGGAACGGTCACCGTCGAGGTGTTGTCGCTCGGGTCGGGGTCAGGAGTGTTCGAGGTCACCGTCGCCGTGTTCGACAGCGTCGCACCCGCGATCGACGGGTCGACCGTGCCGCTCACCGTCGCGGTGAAGGTGGCGCCGACCGCGAGGGTCGGCTGCGTGCACGCGAGCTGCGATCCGGTGACCGTGCACCCGGGGGTGGCGGTCGACGGATTCAGCAGGCCGGCGGGAAGGGCATCGGAGACCGCGACGGCGGAGGCGATGCTCGGCCCGTTGTTGGTCACGACGAGCGTGTAGGTCACGGCGCCGTTGAGAGGAGCCGGGTTCGCCGAGATCGTCTTGACGATCGCGAGGTCGGCGGAGGGCGTGACGGTCACCGACGCGGTGCCGGTGTTGTTCGACGTGTCAGGATCCGGCGTGCGCGAACTCGCCGTCGCGGTGTTGGTCAGCTGTCCTTCCGTGTTGACGGTCGCGGTGACGGTGATCGTCTCGGAGTCGCCCGGCAGCAGGGTGCCCACCGTCCAGCGCGCGTCCTCCATCGACCACGTGCCTGTCGACGGCGTGGCTCCGGTGAGCATGAACCCGACGGGGAGCAGCTCGTCGAGCACCACGCCGGCGGCCGCCGACGGACCTTCGTTGGTGACCGTGACCTCGAACGTCGCGGTCCCGCCGAGCGGAACCGTCGGGGTCGAGGTCGTCTTGACGACGCTCACGTCGGCGTTCGGCGCGAGCGTGACGTCGACCGTCGAGGTGTTGTTGTCGGTGTTCGGATCCGGAGTCCCGGAGGTGGTCGTCGCGGTGTTCGACACCACGCCCGTCGCGGTCGTGCTCCACGTGCCCGTGACCTCGATCGCCACCGATCCCCCGGGAGCGATGTCGCCGAGCTCGCACCCGAGCGTCCCTCCGACGATCGAGCAGCCCGGTCCGTTGACGACGACGTCGAGGAATCCCGCCGGGAGCGTGTCCGAGACCGAGGCGCCGCGGGCGACGGAGGGCCCCGCGTTCGCAACCCGGAGCGTGTACGTGAAAGAGCTCCCCGGCTCGCCCGTCGTCGGCGCCGTCTTGACGATGCTCAGGTCAGCGCTCTGGACGACCTCGACGTCGACCGAGCTGGAGTTGTTCGTGGTGTCCCGGTCGGCCGCGGGGGCCGCGACGGACGCGGTGTTCGTCACGGTGCCGACGGGTGCATCGGCGTCGACCAGAGCGTGCACGACCACGTTCGACGGTCCCCCGACGAGGAACGACGCCCAGGTGCACATGATCGAACTCGCGGTGGATGTGCACGTCGCGCCGGGCGGGGCGTCGACACCCGTCACCGAGAACCCTTCGGGCACGGTGTCGACGAGCGCCACGTTCACGGCGTCCGACGCACCGAGGTTGCGTACAGCGAGAGTGAAGTCGATCGTGTCGCCGGCCGAGACCTGCGCAGCGGAGGCCGTCTTCACGACGGCCATGTCGGCGATCACATCGGGCTGGAAGCTGGTCGACGAGACGTTGTTCGCCGGGTTCGTGTCGGTCGTGCTGGTCGTCACCGTCGCGGTGTTCTGCAGCACAGCGGTGGCGCCGGGGTTGATCTCCACCACGACGAAGGTTTCGACGGAGCTCGCGCCGGGGGCGAGCGTACCCACCTGGCAGGTGAGCATCGACCCCTGAGCCGTGCACGTGCCCTGGCCGGGATCGGCGCTGATGAAGGTCGTGTCCGGGTCCAGCGGGTCGGTGACCACGACGTTGCGCGCCTCGGACGGCCCGGCGTTGAAGACCGAGAGGGTGTAGGTCACCTGCTCGCCGGCGACCGGCGTGGACGGGGAGAACGTCTTGACGATCGACACGTCGGTCTGGGCGGATATCGTGCTGACGACGCTCGCGGTGTTGTTCGCGAGATTCGGATCGGTGCGGGTGCCCGAGACCGTGGCGGTGTTCGACAACGAGGCCCCGGGGTCGCCCGACGGGGAGAGCGTTCCGGTGATCTTGATCTCGGTGCTCTGCCCGACCGCCATGTCCGGTACCGCGCAGCTCACCGTCGCGGTGACGGTGCACGTCACGTCACCCGAGTCGACCCTGACGTTCGTGATGCCTGCAGGGATGGGGTCGGTGACCGTCACCCCTGTCGCAGTCTGCGGGCCGTTGTTCGTCACACCGATCGTGAACGTCACCGGCTGGCCGGCGACCAGCGGATCCGTGTCGATGCTCTTGGTGATCGCCAGGTCGGCGGCGGCGTTCACAGGGGTCTGGGTCTCCTGGCTGACCGAGGTGCGGTCCTGGCCGACGACGTTGTCGCGGAAGGCGACCCGTGCCTCATTGACGATCGTGGTCGCCGCGGCCGAGACATTGACCTTGGCGTCGAAGGTGTAGCTCGTGCTCGCTCCCACGCCGATCGACCCGCCTGCAGTGGCCGTACCCCCGTCACCGAGGCGCACCTGCACCGTGCGGCTCCCCGAGGTGTACGAGCCGCGGTCATCGCCGGCGGCGTCGGTGAGGGCACCCGTGCCCGCTCCGCTGATGATCTTGAGCGAGCCCGGGACGAAGTCGATCCCTGCGGCGAGCACGTCGGACGACACCGACTGCAGCGCCGGGTTCCCGCCGCCGTTGTTCGTGGTGACCGTGTAGCGCAGCGTGTCGCCCACCTCAGCGGTCGTGCCTCCGCGCGTCAGATTGGTCACCGACTTGTTCGTGATGAGACAGGGGCCGGTTCCGAAGGTGATGTCGTCGAGGAAGTTGCCGACGGAAGCGCTGCCACCAGCCGAGCTGACCGCCTCGAAGCCGAAGCGCGTCACCGTCTGACCCGCGGGAACGGTGTACGTGCCGGTGTGCGCGCCCCAGGCCGTGTTCCCGTCGGAGAGGTTGGGGCCGCTCTGCACGAGGGCTCCGGTCGGGGTGCCGATCACGACGCGCATGACGTCGGTCCCGGTGCGCCCGCGGTGCTTGAGCGACCACGACAGCGTCTGGCCCGGCGTCGTCGCCACGTCCTGATAGAGCCGGCTGGGGCTGTTCGCGTTGAGCTCGGCGAACTGCCGCCCCGCGGCGGCGGTGACGCCGTTGAATCCGCTGCTCCACAGCTCGATCTGGTTCAGGCTGTCGTTCGTGAACCACCCGGGGACCTGATTCTCGTCGGGGAGCGACACCGAGGCGTTCGGGATCACCGGCGCCTCGAACCCGCCGTTGACGAGGGCGACCGTTCCCTGACAGCTGGTCGGGGTCTGCGCCGCCGATGCCGATGTCGGAGCGACCGCTTCGGTGACGACGGTGAGGCCAGCAGCCAGCAGCAGTACCGAAGTCGCCCCCGCGATGGCGCGACGAATGGACAGACGTGGGTGTGCACGCATGTGAAGTTCTCCCCGGTTCACGGAAGAGCCCGAACCGGCATCTCCCCCGCTGGAAGGCTAACCCGGGTGTAGCCGAAAGTGGTAGACCGGCCTTCGGACGAAGTCCCCGACTACGCTCGAAGCACCGCGTTCTCCAGGAAGGTCACGACATGCCCGTCACCCCCGCAGCCCTCGCCCACGCCGAGGACCTCGCCGACTTCGTCGCCGCCTCGCCCTCGAGCTACCACGCGGCAGCCGAGGTCGCTCGACGACTGGAGGAGTCCGGGTTCACGCGGCTGCACGAGGAAGACGAATGGCCTCTTCAGCCCGGTGGGCGCTTCGTGGTCGTGCGCGACGGCGCGGCGATCGCCTGGGTCGTGCCGTCGGACGCCGCGACCACCACGCCGGTGCAGATCTTCGGCGCGCACACCGACTCCCCCGGGTTCAAGCTCAAGCCGCAGCCGACCACCGGTTCGCGGGGCTGGCTGCAGGCTGCAGTCGAGGTGTACGGCGGACCGCTGTTGAACTCCTGGCTCGACCGCGAGCTGCGCCTCGCCGGGCGACTGGCGCTGGCCGACGGCCATGTCGTGCTGGCGGACACCGGCGCCCTGCTGCGCCTGCCACAGCTCGCAATCCACCTCGATCGCGGCGTCAACAACGGGTTGGCCCTCGACAAGCAGACCGAGACGCAGCCCGTGTGGGGGCTGGGCGACCCGACCGAGGCCGACATCCTCGCCGAACTCGCCGCATCGGCCGACGTGGCAGCGTCCGAGATCCGCGGATACGACGTGGTCGTCGCCGACTCCGCACGCGGCGCGGTGTTCGGCAAGGACGACGCGTTCTTCGCCTCCGGCCGTCTCGACGACCTCGCCTCGGTGCACGCCGGCGTGGTCGCACTCGCGACGCACGAACCGTCCGCGGGCGCACCGATCGCGGTGCTCGCCGCGTTCGACCACGAGGAGCTCGGCTCGGAGTCCCGTTCCGGGGCCGCCGGCCCCTTCCTCGAAGACGTGCTCGAGCGCGTGTACGCGAGGCTGGGCGCCGATGGATCCGCGCGCCGTCAGGCGTATGCCTCGTCGTGGTGCCTGTCGAGCGACGTCGGACACTCGGTGCACCCGAACTACGCCGCCAAGCACGACCCCGTGGTGCAACCGGTGCTCGGCTCGGGACCGATCCTGAAGATCAACGCCAACCAGCGCTATGCGACGGACGCGATCGGCACGGCGTCATGGCGGAGCTGGTGCGAGCGCGCAGGCGTCGCGACGCAGGAGTTCGTGTCGAACAACAGCGTGCCGTGCGGCTCGACGATCGGCCCGATCACGGCGACCCGCCTCGGCATCCGCACGGTCGACGTGGGCATCCCCATCCTCTCGATGCACTCCGCACGAGAGCTCGCCGGGGTCTCCGACCTGCACGATCTGGCCCGCACCGCGCAGTCGTTCTTCGCTGGCTGAGCACGCGGGCGGATCCGGCCCACGCGAAGTCCGCCCGGCCGCGCCCCCGCAGTGCCAGGATGTGAGCATGACGGACATCAAGCCGGCCCTCATCGAGCGTGCGGGCATCGAGATCATCCCCGAATCCGAGCGCACCGCGAAGCCTCGTGACCTGTTCTGGCCGTGGTTCGCGGCGAACGTCTCGGTGTTCGGCATGTCGTACGGCTCGTTCGTGTTGGGCTTCGGCATCTCGTTCTGGCAGGCGACGCTCGTCTCGATCATCGGCATCGTGGTGTCGTTCCTGCTGTGCGGGCTCATCGCGATCGCCGGCAAGCGCGGCTCGGCGCCCACCATGGTGCTCTCCCGCGCGGCGTTCGGCGTGCAGGGCCAGAAGGTTCCGGGTATCGTCTCGTGGCTGACCTCGATCGGCTGGGAGACGTTCCTCGCGATCATGGCGGTACTCGCCACCGCGACCGTCATCACGCAACTCGGAGGTGACGGCGACAGCATCTGGCTGCGCATCGTCGCGACCGTCATCGTCGCAGCGCTGATCGTGACCGCCTCCGTGCTCGGCTATCACACGATCATGAAGCTGCAGTCGGTGCTCACGTGGATCACCGGCGTGGTGACCGTGGTCTACATCGTCCTCGCGGCGCCGGCGATCGACTTCGCCGCCGTGCTGGCCCGCCCCGACGGCGGTGTCGGTCAGGTGATCGGCGCGCTCGTGATGGTGATGACCGGATTCGGGCTCGGCTGGATCAACATCGCCGCCGACTGGTCGAGGTACCAGAAGCGCACGGCGTCCGACGGAGCGATCGTCGCCTGGAACACGATCGGCGGCTCCGTGGCACCCGTGATCCTCGTGGTGTTCGGCCTGCTGCTCGGCGGCTCCGACGAAGACCTCATGAACGCGATCGCCGCCGACCCGATCGGCGCGCTCGCCTCGATCCTTCCTCCCTGGGTACTCGTGCCGTTCCTGCTGACGGCCGTGCTCGCGCTCGTCTCGGGCGCGGTGCTGGGCATCTACTCCTCCGGGCTCACCCTGCTCAGCCTCGGCATCCGCATCCCGCGCCCGTCGGCGGCCGCGATCGACGGCGTGATCCTCACACTCGGCACGATCTTCGTGGTGTTCTTCGCGACCGACTTCCTGGGGCCGTTCCAGAGCTTCCTGATCACGCTCGGTGTGCCGCTCGCCTCGTGGGCCGGCATCCTGATCGCCGACATCCTGCGTCGGAAGAAGGACTACGACGAGGAGGCCCTGTTCGATCAGAACGGTCGTTACGGCGCGTGGGACTGGACATCGATCGGCACCCTGGTCGTCACGAGCGTGATCGGTTGGGGCCTGGTCGTGAACAACTTCGCCGAGGATGCCGCGTGGAACAACTGGCAGGGCTACCTGCTGTTCCTCATCGGCGGCAGGGACGGCGAGTGGGCATACGCGAACCTCGGGGTGTTCTTCGCGCTGGTGCTGTCGTTCCTCGTGACCTACGCCGCCAGGGCCGCGAAGATCCGACGCCAGGAGGCCGTGTGAGCGCTCCGGCTGCCGGGGACACCTGGCTCGTGGTGATCGATCCGCAGGCGATCTTCGCCTCGCCGGAGTCTGCGTGGGGTTCACCTTTCTTCGCCGAGGCGATGCCGAGCATCCGCGCCCTGGCGGAGGCGTTCGGCGACCGCGTGCTCGTGACGCGCTGGGTGCCGACCGCCGATCGGTCCACCTCCTGGGGCGACTACTTCGCAGCCTGGCCGTTCGCCGACCAGCCGCCGGGCGACCCGCTGTTCGCCCTGGTGCCCGAAGCGATCGACCTCTCCCCGCATCCGAGCTTCGACCTGCCGACGTTCGGCAAGTGGGGCCCCGAGCTCGAAGCGGTGGTCGGTCGCGGAGGGCGCCTGGTGCTCGCCGGGGTCTCGACGGACTGCTGCGTGATCTCGACGGCTCTGGCCGCGGCCGACGCGGGTGCGCACGTCACGATCGCCGCGGATGCCTGCGCCGGCTCGACTGCGGAGAACCACGCGACTGCGCTGCACGTCATGGGACTGTATCCCCCGCAGATCACCGTGAGCGACACCGCCACCGTGCTCGGCAACCGCTGACGGCGGGCGTGGGCCTCAGTCCGAGGCTCGCACGGCGGCGGCGATGTCGGTCGGGGAGCCGTGCCAGGGCGCGCCGTGACCCGGCAGCACCCAGGAGGCCGAGACCGCGGCCAGGCGGTCGAGCGAGGCGAGCGCCTCGTCGGGCTCGTCCGTGAAGGGCGCGCGCTGCGCCCCGGTCCGTCCCGTGAGCACGTGCCGAGTGGTCAGCGCGTCGCCGACGAACACCGCGTCGACGGCCGGCACGTGCACCGCGATGCTCCCCGGCGAGTGGCCGGGCATCCCGATGACGACCGGAGCACCGGGCAGATCCAGCACGTCGCCGTCGCCGACTTCCGTGACGACCGACACGTGATGTGCGCGCAGGGCGTTCTTGCGCAGGCCGTAGGCGAAGAAGCCGAGCGTGGGCCCGATCTTCGCCGGTCCCATCGCGGTCTTCGGCTTCTCCCCGGTGCGCACACGATGGCTGTCGGCCGCATGGATGAACACCGGCACTCCCGCCTCTGTGCGCAGCCGCTCGGCGAAGCCGATGTGATCGCCGTCGCCGTGGGTGAGGACGAGTCCGCGGATGTCGGACAGCGGGCGACCGAGCGCGGCGAGTTCGCGCTGCAGATCGTGCCAGTGCCCTGGCAGCCCCGCGTCGATCAGGGTGATGCCCTCGGGCAGGTCGATCAGGTACGAGGCGACGATGTCGTTGCCGAGGCGGTGCAGGTGCGGTGCGAGCTTCATGGCGGATCCTCTCGGGATGATTGCGATGGCTACGTTACGTAGCTATCATGGCTATTGTCAATAGCCATCCAGGGAGGATCCGATGCCGACACCGGAACGCACGTCCACCGACGAGATCGTCGCGGCCGGACGGGAGATCCTCGAGGTCGCGGGACCTTCGGGCCTCACGATGCAGGCGGTCGCGAACAGGGTGGGCGTCCGCGCCCCCTCGCTCTACAAGCGGGTGCGGGACCGGGATGCTCTGCACGCCGCCGTCGCCACCGCGTCGATCGATGCGCTCACGGCGCGGCTCGAAGCCGCGGGTGACGACATCGGTGCGCTCGCTCATGCCTACCGCGACTTCGCGCACGCGCATCCGGAGGGCTTCCGGATCATGTTCACGATCGCGGCTCCGCATGACGCGCTGGAACGTTCGGCGGCACCCCTCATGCGCGCCGCCGCCTCCCTGGTCGGTGACGACGACGCGCTCGACGCCGCCCGTCTGTTCACCGCCTGGGCGACCGGCTTCCTGCAGATGGAGCTGTCCGGAGCGTTCCGACTCGGCGGCGACGTCGACCGCGCTTTCGAGTACGGCCTGCGTCGACTCATCGCCGGGATGGCCGGCTGAACCGCCACGGGTTCGATCACTGTCGCGCACCGGCATCCACATCCGGAGTCGCGCACCGCGGGCCGCCGGGCTACTTCATCGTGTCGAGGATGCCGACGAGGTCTTCGAACGTGGTGAGGGGATTCAGGATGGCGAAGCGTGTGTTCGGACGCCCGGCATGGGAGCTGGGGACCACGAACGCCCGCTGCGAGTCGAGCAGGGCCGCCGACCATCGGTCGTAGTCGGCACGCTCCCAGCCGTCGCGCTCGAACACCACGATCGACAGCTGCGGGTCTCGCACCAGACGCAGCTCCGGACGTCGGGCGATCTCCGCGGCGATCCGTCGCGTCAGCGCGAGTCCGGCACTCACCGCCTCACGGTAGGCCGTGACCCCATAGGTCGCGACCGAGAACCACATGGGCAGGCCGCGCGGGCGACGCGTCAACTGGATGGAGTAGTCCGAGGGGCTGAACTCGTCGACGTCGGTGAGGATGTCGAGGTATTCGGCATGCTGCGTGTGCGCCCGGCGCCCGCTGTCGGGGTCGCGGTAGATCAGCGCGCAGCAGTCGAACGGTGCGAACAGCCATTTGTGCGGATCGACGATGACCGAGTCGGCGCGCTCGACGCCGGCGAAGATGTGCCGCGCTTCCGGCGCCAGCATCGCGGTGAGACCGTAGGCACCGTCGATATGCAGCCAGAAATCGAACTCGTCCTTGAGCGCCGCGATCCCCTCGATGTCGTCGACGATGCCGAAGTTGGTCGAGCCGCCGGTCGCGACGACCGCACAGATCTCGTCACCGTGCGCGAGGAGGGCTTCGCGCACGCCCTCCGCACGCAGCACGCCGTCGTCGCCCGCAGGAACCAGCAGCACGTCGGCATCCATCACCTTCGCGGCCGACTTGTTCGAGGAGTGCGCCTCGACGCTGCACAGGATCTTCCATCGGCTCGGCAGCTCCTTGCCGGCCGCGATCAGCCGCGCCTTCGCCGCCTCGCGCGCGGCGACCAGTGCCGAGAGGTTGCCGATCGTGCCGCCCTGCACGAACACTCCGCCCGCGGTCTCGGGCAGCCCGAACTCGCTCGCGAGCCACGACAGCACCTCGTTCTCGGCGTGCACGGCCCCCGCGCCCTCGAGCCAGCTGCCGCCGTAGAGTCCGGATGCCGACACGACGAGGTCGAACGCGATCGCCGCCATGGTCGGCGCTGTCGGGATGAACGACAGATACAACGGGTGGCTCGTGGTCAGGCACGCCGGGGCGAGGACGTGCTCGAACACGCTGAGGGCACGCGCGGCCCCGAGTCCCGCATCGGTGATCGTGGGCCCGACGAGGCGGTTCAGCTCGGCCTCGGACTGGGGCTTGTCGAGCGGCACGTCGGCGGCGAGCATGCGACGACGCGAGTAGTCGAGCACGGCGTCGACGATCGCCGTCGATTCGGGCGAGGCCGCGTGCATGCGCACAGCATCCATGGGCGTTCCTTTACTTGTCATCAGATCGGGAGTCGGCAGATAGAGAGTCGGCGGGTGCGGTGTCGAGCGGTGCGATGTCGAGCGGTGCGGTGTCGAGCACGGCCGACAGTGCACGCCTGGCCAGGTCGGCGCGGTCGCGGGGCGCCCACTTCACGAGGGAGTGCGCGTTCATTCCGTCGACCATCGCGAGCAGCAGCCACGCGGCCATGTCGGCGCGGCCGGCCGCGATCGCACCGGTCGCCGCGGCCCGGGCGAAGATCTGCTCCAGCGCGCTCTGCCACCCGTCCATCTCCTGCCGCACGCGGGCGGCGAGCGCCTCGTTGCGAGCACCGAGCGCCCACGCCTGCACCCAGATCAGGGTGACGTCGTCGCGGTCGGCGTCGAGGAGTGTCTCGATCAGGCGCAGCAGACCGGCCCGCAGCGCGGCGGGGCCGTCGGCGCCATCGAACGCGGCGATCACCTCGTCGCGCTCAGCCGCCACGATCAGCCCGAACACATCGGCGACGAACGCGTCCATCCCCGGCCGGTAGTGCGCCACGAGCGCCGGAGTCACCCCGACGCGAGCGGCGACCGCCCGCACGGTGAGGCTCTCGAGACCACTCTCGCGCGCAAGGCCGATCGCGCCGTCGAGGATCGAGTGATCGCGCTCCTCCGGCGACATCCGGCGAGCGCCCGCACCTGTTGACGTGGTCTTCATCAGGGGTTACCGTAACACCTGTTGATCGCATGTTCAATAGAAGAACCGGCAGCAGCGAGGAGATCACGATGAGCTGGCGCATGCCCACCGAGACCGCACGTCACGAGCGCACCTGGATGGCGTTCCCTGCAGAGGGCGAGACCCTCGGCGACACCGACACGGCGCGCGAAGAGGGCTACGCCACCTGGACCGCCGTCGCCCATGCGGTCGCAGAATTCGAGCCCGTGTCGATGCTGGTCGACCCGAGCGAGGTCGACAGGGCCCGGCGCATGCTCAGCAGCAGCATCGAGATCGTCGAAGCGCCGGTCGACGAGTTCTGGATGCGCGATTCCGGGCCGACGTTCGTGGTCGACGACGACCGGCCGGGAGTGCTCGGTGCGGTCGACTGGATCTTCAACGGCTGGGGTGCGCCGGAATGGGCCGAGTGGCGCAAGGCCGCGCAGCACGCGCGCATCGTCGCCGGCGCCGTCGGGGCGGAGCTCGTGAGCTCCACACTCGTGAACGAGGGCGGCGGCATCCACGTCGACGGCGAGGGCACCGTGCTGCTCACCGAGACCGTGCAGCTCGACCCTCGGCGCAACCCCTTCGCCGACAAGCAGCGGATCGAGGCCGAGATGGCCCGCACTATCGGCGCGACCAAGGCCGTGTGGCTGCCCCGTGGGCTCACTCGCGACTACGACGACTTCGGCACGAACGGCCACGTCGACATCGTCGCCACCATCGTCTCGCCCGGGCGGCTGCTGCTGCACGATCAGCAGAACCCCGAGCACCCCGACCACGCCGTCACCCGTGAGCTGCGCGCCCTGCTCTCGGAGCAGACCGATGCCGCCGGACGCCGCTTCGAGGTGATCGACCTGCCCGCACCCTCCACGCTGACGGACCAGGAGGGGCCCGTCGACTGGAGCTACGTCAACCACCTGGTCACGAACGACGGCGTGGTGGCGTGCGGCTTCGGCGACGAGAAGGCGGATGCCGCGGCGCGCGAGATCCTCGCCGACGCCTACCCCGGACGCCGGGTCGTCACGGTGGATGCGCGCCCGCTGTTCGACCGCGGCGGAGGGATCCACTGCATCACTCAGCAGCAGCCCGCCCTCGACGGAAGCCACTGATGTTCGACGTGGTGGAGGCATCCATCGCCGAGCTGCGGCGCGCCCTCGAGACCGGCGAGACGACCGCGGTCGAACTCATCGACGCCTACCTCGCGCGCATCGCCGCCTTCGACGCCCCCGGCACGGCTACGGCGCTGAACGCCGTCGTCGTCGCCAACCCGGAGGCCCGTGCCGAGGCGGCGGCATCGGATGCTCGTCGCGCCCGCGGCGAGGCCCTCGGGCCCCTCGACGGCATCCCCTACACAGCGAAGGACAGCTACCTCGTGCGCGGCCTCACCGCCGCCGCGGGAAGTCCCGCTTTCGCGGAGCTCGTGGCCCAGCGCGATGCCTTCACGATCGAGCGGCTGCGTGCGGGCGGAGCCATCTGCCTCGGGCTCACGAACATGCCTCCGATGGCGAACGGCGGCATGCAGCGTGGTGCCTACGGTCGCGCGGAGAGTCCGTACAACGCGGCCTTCCTCACAGCGCCCTTCGCCTCCGGCTCGTCGAACGGCTCCGGCACGGCGACGGCGGCGAGTTTCGCCGCTTTCGGCCTCGGTGAGGAGACCTGGTCGAGCGGCCGGGGCCCCGCGACCAACAACGCGCTGTGCGCCTACACCCCCTCACGCGGCGTGATCTCGACCCGCGGGAACTGGCCTCTCGTGCCGACCATGGACGTCGTTGTGCCGCACACCCGCTCGATGGCCGATCTGCTCGAGGTGCTCGACGTGATCGTCGCCGACGACGCCGAGACCCGCGGCGACTTCTGGCGGGCGCAGCCGTGGGTCGAGCTGCCCGCCGCATCCGCCGTCCGCCCGGAGTCGTATCGCGCCCTCGCCGCGGACACGGCGCGCACGCTCGTCGGTGCACGCATCGGCATCCCCCGCATGTACATCAATGCGGACCCGGATGCCGGCAGCACCGAGAGCCCGGGCATCGGCGGCCCCACCGGCCGGCGCATCGACACACGGGCGAGCATCATCGCGCGCTGGGAGGCCGCCCGCCGCGACCTCACCGCTGCCGGAGCGACCGTGATCGAGGTCGACTTCCCCGCGGTGTCGAACTACGAGAGAGACCGTCCGGGGGCGCACACCATCGCGACTCGCGGCCTGGTGTCACCCGAGTACCTGCACCGCGAGATCGTCGACCTCTCGGCGTGGGCGTGGGAGGACTTCCTGCAGGCGAACGGCGACCCGGGCCTGCGCTCGCTCGCCGAGGTCGACGGCGCCAGGATCTTCCCGCATCCGGAGGGCGCGCTTCCCGACCGTTACACCGGGTTCGACGACGATATCGCCGAGTATCCGGACTGGGTGCGCCGCCATCCCGACGTCTCGTACAGGGACATGCCCGAGCTCGAAGACGGGCTGCGCGGCCTGGAGGAGACCCGCCGCCGGGACCTCGAGGTGTGGATGGATGTGCTGCGGCTCGACGCCGTGGTCTTCCCCGCGGTCGCCGACGTGGGGCCGGCCGACATGGACGTGAACCCGGAATCCGCCGACCTCGGCTGGCGCAACGGCGTGTGGATCGCGAACGGCAACCTCGCGATACGTCACCTCGGCATCCCGACCGTCACCGTGCCGATGGGACTGATGAGCGACATCGACATGCCGATCGGGCTGACATTCGCGGGACGGGCGTACGACGACACGCGACTGCTGCGTTTCGCCTCGGCATTCGAAGCGGCAGGCGGCCCTGGCACGCGTCGCACGCCGCCGACGCGCACCCCCGCGCTCTGAAAGAGCCGCCAGCGTGACATAACACTCCTGTGACGCTCGCCACGATAGTGATATGTTCGGCGCATGCACAGCGAGAACGAACGCGCCCTCGAATCCGGTATCGTCACCGACCTCTCGGGGCGGATGACCTACGGCTCGTACCTGGCGCTCGACCAGCTGCTCACCGCGCAGCACCCGGTGAGCGCACCGCAGCACCACGACGAGATGCTGTTCATCATCCAGCACCAGACCACCGAGCTGTGGCTCAAGCAGCTGCTGCATGAGCTGTCCTCCGCTCGCGAGCTGCTCGCCCACGACGACCTGCGCGAGGCCCTGAAGCGCATCGCCAGGGTCAAGCGCATCCAAGACGTGATGACGCAGCAGTGGTCGGTGCTCGCCACGCTCACCCCCACCGAGTACGCACAGTTCCGCGGGGCACTGGGCAACTCGTCGGGCTTCCAGTCCGTGCAGTACCGGGCGGTGGAGTTCGCCCTCGGCAACAAGAACGCGAAGATGCTGAGCGTCTTCGCCGACCACCCCGCCAACCTCGCTCTGCTCACCGCCGAGTGGGAGAAGCCGACCCTGTACGACGAATTCCTGCGTTTCGCCGCCCGCCGTGGGCTGCCGATCCCGAGCTCGATCCTCGAGCGCGACGTGCGCGAGCCCTACCGGGAGACCCCGGAGCTGGTGCCGGCGATCCGCGAGATCTACCAGGATCCGAGCCGGTACTGGGACCTGTACGAGGCGTGCGAAGACCTGGTCGACCTCGAGGACAACTTCCAGTTCTGGCGCTTCCGGCACCTCAAGACCGTCGCCCGGACCATCGGAATGAAGGTCGGCACCGGTGGCTCCAGCGGGGTCGGATTCCTGCAGCGCGCGCTGGACCTGACGTTCTTCCCCGAGCTCTACACCGTGCGCACCGAGATCGGCAGCTGATGAAGGCCGCGACGTTCTTCGACGGGACCGCATGGCGCGAGGGCGTCGTCGAGCTCGCCGACGGGCGCGTGCGGCTGCGCGATGAGCGCCCCACCCCCGACCTCCCCCGCATCCCCGGCGCCATCACCGGCGGATTCACCGACCACCACGTGCACCTGCAGCTCGTCGCGCACGGCCTGCTGGCAGGGTCGCGCCTCGGCCGCGTGATCGACCTCGGCGGCAACCCCCAGGTATTGCGCCGGCTCGCCGTGCAGGCGGTCGCGATCGACTATGCCGGCGCTTTCCTGACCGCTCCGGGCGGTTACCCCTCCGACCGCGACTGGGCACCGGAGGGCTCCGTCCGCGAGATCACCGACGCGGATTCCGCCGCCGCCGCGGTCGCCGGGATGGCGGCGGCCGGAGCCACCCGCCTCAAGGTCACCAGCAACAGCGCCGCAGGACCGGTGCTCTCCGACGACCTCTTCCGCGCGATCGTGCGGGCGGCCGACGAGCACGGCCTTGCGGTCGTCGCGCATGCCGAAGGGGCGGGCGAAGCGCAGCGCGTCGTGCGTCTCGGAGCCTCCCACCTGGCCCATGCCCCGTTCACGGAGCGCCTCGACGACGCGGAGATCGTGCGCCAGGCGGCCTCGGCCTCGTGGATCTCGACGCTCGCGATCCACGAAGACCCCGAGCGCGCGATCGCGATCGACAACGTGCGCCGCTTCCACGCCGCAGGCGGGACCGTGCTCTACGGCACCGATCTGGGCAACGGGCCGATGCCGGTCGACCTGAACCCGCGCGAGATCGCCGCCCTCCGCGAAGCCGGGCTCGACGACGCCGCCCTCCTGCGCGCACTCGCGCCCGGGGATCCGTTCGACCCCACCTCCGTGCTCCTCCTCTCGGGCGGAACAGCCTCGACGGCCGATCCGCTCGACGCCCGCCCCCTCACCCCCGCAGATCTGAAGGTGTGACATGACCACGACATCCGACCCCTCGCTCCTCGCGCACGCCCGCGCTCTCGACGCCGCCGATCCGCTGCGCGCCCACCTCGACGCGTTCGCCGAAGCCCCGGGCGTCACGGCCTACCTCGACGGCAACTCCCTCGGCCGACCGCTGCGCGACATGCCCGACAAGCTCGCCGCGTTCGTGCGCGACGACTGGGGAACACGGCTGATCCGCTCCTGGGACGAGCAGTGGATGGCGCTGCCGATGGAGCTCGGTGACCGCATCGGGCGGGTGGCGCTCGGTGCCGCTGCCGGGCAGACGGTCGTCGCCGATTCGACCAGCGTGCTCATCTACAAGCTCATGCGCGCCGCCGCGAGCGCCGATCCCACCCGCACCGAACTCGTGATCGAGGCCGGCAACTTCCCCACCGACCGGTTCCTCGCCGAGGGGGTGGCCGTCGAGACCGGGATGACTCTGCGCTGGCTCGAACCCGACCCGGTGCACGGGGTGACCGTCGCCGACGTCGAGGCCGTCGTCTCCGCACGCACCGCGCTGGTGTCGCTGAGCCATGTCGACTACCGCTCGGGCGCCCTGGCCGACATGCCGGGCATCACGGCTGCCGCGCATGAGGCCGGAGCACTGATGATGTGGGATCTGTGCCACTCCGCCGGCGTGGTCCCGATGCAGCTCGACGAGTGGGGTGTCGACATGGCCGTCGGCTGCACCTACAAGTACTTGAACGGCGGACCGGGCTCCCCCGCCTTCGCCTACCTCCGCCACGGACTGCAGGGTGTGCTGCGCCAGCCGATCCAGGGCTGGTGGAGCGCCGCCGACATCTTCGCGATGGGGCCGGAGTACGTACCAGCGGGCGACATCCGCCAACTGCTCAGCGGCACGCCGCCGGTGACATCGATGCTCGCGATGCAAGGCATGCTCGACCTCATCGAGCAGTCGACGGTCGAGGGAGTGCGGGCGAAGTCGCAGTCGCTGACCGATCTTGCGGTGCAGGCCTACGACGAGCTGCTCGCCCCTCTCGGCGTACGACTGCTCAGCCCCCGCGACGCCGGGGTGCGCGGCGGTCACGTGACGATCGGCCACCCCGACTTCCGTGAGGTCACGCGGCGCCTGTGGGCGGACGGCATCATCCCCGACTTCCGGTTCCCGGATGGCATCCGCCTCGGCCTCTCCCCGCTCAGCACTTCGCACGTCGAGACGGTCACCGGCGTTCTCGCGGTGCGTGACGCGTTGGAGTCCGGTGACCTCTGACCCCGCCGTCGCCCCCGTGCTCGACGACATCGATGCGCGCCCCGGCAGCACCGCCTCGCTGCTGCGGACGTTCATCGGCGTCTTCCTGCGCCCGCTCGGCGGATGGATCTCGACGGCCGACCTGGTCGCTTTCGCCGGCGACCTGGGCATCGAAGCGGCACAGGCACGCACGGGTGTCGCCCGCCTCAAGCAGAAGGGCCTGCTGCTCGCCTCGCGCGAAGAGCAGATCGGCTATCGCCTCAATCCCGCAGCCACCGGGATGCTGGAACGTGGGGATCGACGCATCTTCGAGATGCGGGAGATGACGGATGCCGACACCTGGTGCCTGGTGTCGTTCTCGATCCCCGAGAGCGCACGGAGCGTACGCCACCAGTTGCGTCGACGGCTGCAGTGGATCGGCGCGGGTGTCGTATCGCCGGCGCTGTGGATCTGTCCCGGCCACCTTCAGGCGGAGGTGGAGCAGATCCTCCATGAACTCGACGTGCGCGGCTGGGCGACGCTGTTCCCGACATCCGTGCCCGTGCCCGCCGGCACGCTGATCGAGGCCGCGGCGCAGTGGTGGGACCTGGAGGCGCTGCGCCGCGAGCACCTCGCTTTCCAGGGCGCGCTCGCGACGCTGCCCGCCGAGCCGTTCGCCGCGTACGTGCAGCTGATCGACCGTTGGCGGGTGCTGCCGTACACCGACCCGGGGCTTCCCCCCTCGATGCTGCCGACCGATTGGCCCGGTCGTCGCAGCTTCGACGAGTTCGCCCGTCGGTCGGCGGAGCTGGCCGCACCCGCCTGGGCGCATGTGCGCGCCCGGATCACCTAGTTCCGTCATCCACCCCGCCGTTCCGGTCGCACTTTCTGTCGCCTGCGCGCCTCGCGGGCGACAGGAAGTGCGACCGGAGCAATCCGAAGCCGGGATCGCCTAGCCCGTCTGCCCCGCGACCTCGGCGAGGAAGCCGGCCACGTGCTCCTGCAGTCGCAGGATGCGCAGGTCGCGCGCGAACTCGCGGTCGAACCCCTGGTAGGCCAGGGGCGGCAGGATGCGGACATTGTGGTTGCAGCCGAACTCGGCGCAGGTGAGCACGCCCACGCTGTCGCCCTTGCGTCCGGCCGGCCCGGCCTTGCGCGCCACGTACAGCTGCACGTCGTTGCGGAGCGTGACGTCTTCGCACCATGAGCATTGCGCCCGCGCGATCACGCGCTGTTCGGCGCGCTGCAGGAAGACGCCGACCGGGGCGTCGTCGACCCAGCTGACGACGTAGGCCCGGCGGGGCATCCTCGGGTCAGCCCAGCCGAGGAAGTCGAGGCGATCGAAGTCGATCTCGGCGAAGCCGTGCGGCAGGGTCAGGTCGGAGACCTCCTTGCGGGAGGCGTTGAGGAAGGAGGCGCGGATGGCGCGCTCGTCGATGGGACGCATGAGAATGAGTGCTTTCGGGGTGGTCGCCGCGAGGGCGAGTCGATGGGAGGAAGGTCCCGGACGCGGATGCCGGGTACGTCACGACACCGGGGACGGGGGTTCCGCCTCCGGTGGGTCCTCAGCCTCTGTCTGCGGCGCGGAAGGCGCCTGCAGCTCCGTTCTGCGCCCCGTGGGCGCTCATCGACGACAGCACCCGGCGAGCTTACACCCGTTTGTTTCACTCCGTGTCGGCCCGCCTGGGCACAGCGCGACGGGCGTCTTAGTCTTTCCGGAACGTCCGAGCAGAAGGAGACCACCGTGTCCACGCCGCTGAACCGCCTTTCGCCCCTCCCGGTGCGTGAGCGTGCGGCGTGCATGTGCAGCCACGGCGGCCGGTGCTCCTCCTTCGCCCCCGGCCATGCTCTGCACCTCATCCAGGCACGCATCGCCTCGGCGACGCCCACGGAGTGGATCGACGCCCTGGTCGAGTCTGCCGACGCGGTATCGGGAGACCTCGTGGTGCGCACGCTCGACGGCGAAGCGCACGTTCTGTGGAACGGCTCCGGCGCTGCGCTCGAAGCCGCCCCGGGCACCCCCGTCGCACTCCACGCGCGCTACGGCGTGCTGGCCGTCGGCGGCACGCAGTTCAACGTCGCAGCCGTCTGATCGCGCCCTGAGCCCGCCCCCGGTTCAGGCGTTCAGGTTCAGGCGTTCCGGTTCAGGCGCTCGCCATCAGCATTTCCTTCATGGCGGTGCAGGCATCCATGCAGGCCTGGCACGCCTGAGCGCACATCCGGCAGACGTCGCTCTCGTCGGCATGCCGCGCGCACGCGTCCATGCACGTCCTGCACATCGCGATGCAGGCGTTCAGCATCGCCATCATCGACGCCGGGGTCATGCCCTGCATCCGCATCATCGACCGCATCATGGTGTTGCACATGTCGGCGCAGTTCATGCACGCCGGTGAACAGTCCATCATCTGCGTCGAGCACACCGTGCAGGCCTGCTCGCAGGCGGCGCACGCATCCATGCACGCCTGCATGACGGCCATGTCCATCATCTGCATGTCGGGCATCGACTCCATGTTCTTCGACATGGCGCCCATCATCATCGAGTCCATCGCACACCGCTTCCTTGGTCGAGGTCCGCGGGCAGGACCACCCGCCTGGCGCCAGGCTAGTCCTTCCCGGTGCATGAGTCGATGGGCGCCGAACGTTGTCATGGTGCGAGCCGATTGTCAATCCCGTGGCCGCTTCTCCGCAGGAGTGAGAGTGTCGGAAGCAATCGATCCGCCTACGAGAGGAGCCGCACATGAGTGCCGCAGACGACATCAAGAACGCCGCCGAGAAGGCCGCCGGAAAGGTCAAGGAAGGCGTCGGAAAGCTCACCGACAACGAGAAGCTCGAAGCCGAGGGCAAGGCGGATCAGGTCAAGGCCTCCGCCAAGCAGGCCGGCGAGAACGTGAAGGACGCCGCGGGCAAGGCCGGCGACAGCGTCCGGGACGCGTTCGAGAAGTAAGACGCCCCACACACCGAAGAGGTGAGGCCCGCCGAACGGCGGGCCTCACCTCGATGGGGCAGACGTGTGGAGTCGTCAGACCTTGCGGCTGCCGCTGATCGCTCGGATCAACCAGGCGATCACAGCGATCGCGAGGAGGACGAGCCCGACCCACAGGAGGAACTGGAGCGACTGCACCAGTCCTCCGGTGATCGCAAGGATCACTGCGACGACGATGACGATGATCAGGAGGATGTTCATCGGTCTTTCCCTTCTTTCGGCAGGCGCGAACGCCCGACTGTGGTGCCTCCACGCTAGCCGTGGGAAGCGTTATGCCCGAGGGGGTTGACTTACCCCCTCCGAGTGCGCGAAGGAGACGAGCACATGCCAGGAAGACGCGACAACTCGCTGAAGGATCCCGAGCTGTACGAAGAGCTGAGGAAAGACGGCGCCTCGAAGGAGAAGGCCGCGCGCATCTCGAACGCCGCGGCGAAAGAGGGGCGCAGTGCCGTGGGGCGCCGCGGCGGCGAACACGGAGACTACGAGGATTGGACCGTGCCGGAGCTGCGCGCGCGTGCGAAGGAACTCGGTCTGACCGGCTACAGCGGCAAGCGGAAATCCGAGTTGATCTCCGCGCTCAGGAATCACTGAGGCCGCGGATGGCGCGCTTCGGCATCGAGGAGGAGTTCCTCTTCCTGGATGCGCACTCGCTGGTGCCCGTGACGCTCACCGCCGGCACTCGCGAGCGCATCACGCGCCTCAGGACGGGCGGAGAAGTGACGAGAGAGTACCTGACCTCGCAGATCGAGTGCCTCACCGAGCCGGTCACGACCGCGACGGACGCTGAAGCGCAGCTGGCCCATCTGCGCGGCCTCATCGGATGGCACGCCCAGGATCAGCATGCCATCGCCGCCGGCACCGGCACCCCGTTCGCCTCGACCCGGTCCTCCGCCGTATCGCCCTCGCCGCACTACGACGACGTCGCGTCGCAGCTCGGACATCTCACGCGCGACCACGAGGTCAACGGGCTGCACGTGCACGTCGAGGTCACCGACGACGAGGAGCGGGTCCGCGCCCTGAACCGGGTGCGCGGCTGGCTCCCCGTGCTGCTGGCGCTCACCGGGAACAGCCCGTTCGTGAACGGACGGGATTCCGACTTCGCCAGTTGGCGCAGCATCCTGATCCGTCGGCTGCCGTCGTCATGGGCCCCGCCATGCTTCCGCGACTACGACGACTATCGCTCAGGTGTGCAGCGTCTCATCGACGTCGGCGCGCTCACCGATGCGGCGTCGCTTTCATGGTCGGCCCGGATATCGGAGCGGTACCCGACCGTCGAGGTCCGGGTCTTCGACGCCCAACTGACGGCCGAGGACTCGGTGTCCGCCGCGCTCCTCTCCCGCGCACTCGTGCTCACCACCGATCTGCCGCTCGCCGACATCGGTGTCGACGGCATCGACGCCTCTCTGTGGACGGCGGCCCGTCGAGGGATGGACGCACGCCTGCTCGATCCGACGACCGGCGAGGCCGAAGACGCCTGGAAGCTCGCCGACCGCATGCTGTCCGCGATCGCTCCCACGCTCCGCGAACTCGGCGACGAGGATCGGGTCCGCGATGGCATCGATCGGCTGCGCACCGACGGGTCCGGTGCGCAGCGCCAGCGCCGCGCCGTCGCCGAGGGCGGGACGCGTGCCCTCGGCGATCTTCTCCGCGCAGGGACAGCCGCACCGCTTCCCGCCCCCGCAGAGCAGCCGGCCTCCGCACCGACCACCTGATCTTCGCCGACCTGATCTTCACCCGCCCCGATCTTCGCCGGCCCCGATCTTCGCCGGCCCCGACGTCCGATGACGGCGGTATGGTCGGCCTGTGGCCTCCTTCGCCCCGCTCCAGCGCCTCGTGATCTCGATCGCGGTGCTCGCGTCGTTCGTGACGTTCCTCGACGGCACGGTCGTCAACGTGGCGCTGCCCGCGATCAGTCGCGAACTCGGAGGCGGCATCACCACCCAGCAGTGGGTCGTCGACGCCTATCTGATCACTCTGAGTGCCCTGATCCTGCTGGCCGGATCGGTGTCGGACGCCTACGGCCGGGTGCTGGTGATGCGTATCGGGCTGATCGCCTTCGGCGTGGCATCCATCGCCGTGGCCGCGGCATTCGATCCACTCGTCCTGATCATCGCCAGGGCCGCGCAGGGGGCCGCGGGTGCGCTGCTGGTGCCGAGCTCGCTCGCACTGATCACCGCGACCATGCGCTCCGATGTGCAGTCGAGGGCGATCGGCGTCTGGACGGCGTTCACCACGGGAGCACAGCTGGTCGGTCCACTGCTGGGCGGATTGTTCGTCGACTACCTGTCCTGGCGCTTCGTCTTCCTCATCAACGTGATCCCGATCGGCATCACTCTCCTCCTGCTCTCCCGTCTTCGTCTGCCCGAGCATCCCCGTGGCATCACGGTCGACTGGTGGAGCGGGGCGCTGTGCGCGGTCGGACTCGGCGCCGTGGTCTTCGCACTCATCGAACAGCCGAATCTGGGGTGGCAGTCGCCCGCGATCTGGATTCCGGCCGTGGCCGGCGCCGCCCTGTTCGCCCTGTTCCTGTGGCGTCAGCAGCATTCGGCGTCGCCCCTCATGCCCCTGTGGCTGTTCCGGGTGCGCGACTTCGGCTGGGGCAACCTCGCCACCTTCTTCGTGTATGCGGCCCTGTCGCTCAACGGCTTCGTGGTCGGCGTCTACCTGCAGCAGGGGGCGGGCCTCAGCGCGACCGCCGCGGGATTGGCCAGCCTGCCCATGACCATCCTGATGATCCTCGTCAGCTCGCGCGCGGGCCAGTGGGCCGGTCGGTGGGGACCGCGCATCTTCATGACGATCGGACCGCTGCTCATGGCCGTCGGCGCCCTCATGCTGCTCCTCGTCTCGGCCGACTTCGACTACTGGTGGCAGGTGCTGCCGGCGATGATCGTGATGGGCCTCGGGCTCTCGCTCACGGTCGCTCCGCTCACGGCCGCGATCCTCGGAGCGATCGACGAGAACCACTCGGGTATCGCCTCGGCCGTCAACAACGCCGTCTCGCGTGTCGCCGGGCTGCTCGTGGTGGCGATGCTGTCGACGATCGTCGGCGGTGCGCTCGACCTCGACGGGTTCCACAGCGCGGCATGGGTCACGGCGACGCTGCTCGTGATCGGCGGCGTGGTGTCGTGGATCGGCATCCGCCGCAATCCGGCCGAACCGGCACCGGCCGACGCGGCCGCGACCGGACCCGTTCCGCGATGACCGTGGCCGCACTCGCGCGAGGCCGATGGGGCGGTCTGATCGTCGTCGGAGCGCTCGCGCTGACGGCCTGCTCCCCCGCGCCCGCGCATTCGCCTTCGTCGAGCGTCACCCTTCCGCCCTCCGGCGCGGTGCCCGACTACCAGCTGGGCGGAGCCTACGCACCGGGCCCCGAGGTCGGCATCGTCGGGCGGGACCGGAGCGCCGAGCCCGTACCCGGCGTGTACTCGATCTGCTACGTGAACGGCTTCCAGACGCAGCCGGGCGAACTCGCAGACTGGCCGCGCGATCTGCTGCTCCAGCGCGGGGGCGAGGTCGTGTTCGATCCGGACTGGCCGGACGAGGCGCTGCTCGACACGTCGACCGCGGAGCATCGAGACAGGATCTCCGAGACGGTGAAGCCCTGGATCGACGAATGCGCGGATGCCGGCTTCGACGCGGTGGAATTCGACAACCTCGACTCGTACTCACGGTCCGATGGTTCCCTCTCGTTCGACGACAACCGGGCACTGGCCTCGCTCCTCGTCGATGCCGCCCACACCGCGGGGCTCGCCGCCGGGCAGAAGAACGCCGCCGAGGACGCGGCTCCGCTCCGCGCGCGGGCCGATTTCGACTTCGCCGTCACCGAGGAATGCGCCGCGTACGAGGAGTGCGAGGCCTACACGTCGGTTTACGGCGACCACGTCATCGACATCGAGTACGCCGACGAGCTCCCGCGGTCCTTCGCCGAGATGTGCGCCGACGACGCCTCTCCCGCCGCGATGGTGCTCCGCGACCGCGACCTCGTCACCCCGGACGACGGCGCCTACGTGTTCGAGACCTGCGGCTGAGCGATCCGGCTGCTCAAAGACCGTCGTCCTCGTGCCAGTGCTCCTGCCAGCGCCAGTCGATCGGCTCGGATGCCCGCTGATAGCGGATGTCGGTGGAGAGACGGATACGCCCCTGCGGGTCGACGTTGTCGGTGCTGGCGTGCACCACGTACGACGAATGGACCATCACGTCGCCGGCCCGGTAGTCGGCGAGCAGCCACCGCGCATCGTGCGCCTCGGCGAGAGCGGGGAGGTCGGCCGTGATCGACGCAGCCGGGGGCCTGTCACCGCGATCCCGCTCGGCGGCGAGGGCCCAGTGGTGGCTGCCTTCGAGATAGGTGAGACCGCCCTGCTCGACGGGACAGTCTCCCAGGGGGATCCACATCGAGAGCACGCGCTCGCTTCCCTCGCGCAGATAGACGAGGTCGTAGTGTGCCTGTGTGGCGGTGCCGATGCCCGATTCGCCCGGACGGATGTGGCGGATGATCTTGCGCCGGTGCAGGTGCACGTCATCGCCGAGGAACCATTCGAACCACCCGCGGATGTCGGGGTGTCCGGTCAGCGCCGCGTATCGCTCCCCCGGAACGATCTCGTCGAACAGGGCGGCGCGGATCTTCGCCCTGTCGATCTCTCCCTGCGCGCCGATGCCGACGGCGGGATCGGAACCGGACTCCGTGATCCCGGTGTCCGCCATCGCCGTGAAGTAGTACTCGCGGAACGAGGCGACCAGCTGCGGATCGAGCTGCTGCGGCAGATAGAGATAGCCGTCGCGACGCAACCGATCCCACAGCGCATCCTTGTCGCTGCGGATGGCGTCCGGCACGGGCTCCATCCTGCCCAGGCGGGACGGAGAATCGTCGAGGGTGTATCCGTTGGAGGTGAGCATGACTCCAGCGTCGGCGACACTTGGACTTCCGTCCATGGACTTTTCCGCCGGATCATTGGATTATCCGGGATGAACCGACCGCGACTTGGAGTATTCAGTCGAAGCGCGATCGGGCCTGCTGCCGGCGGAACGCCGATGGCGCGGCCCCCGTGCGCCGCCGGAAGAGTCGGGAGAAATAGGCCGCGTCGTCGTAGCCGACCTGCGCGGCGATCTGGCCCACATCGAGCCTGGTCTCCGCCAGGAGCGACTGGGCCTGCGCGATGCGCACCTCGATGACCAGATCGTTCACTGTGAGCCCGGTCGCGGAACGCACGGCATCCCCCAGCTCGCGCGCGGTGAGCCCGACGGCGGCTGCCCGCTCGGCGACCGAGAGGGTCCGGGTCGCACCACGAGTGACGAGGTCGACGATGGTGGCACCGGCCGCCGCCCCTTCCGCCGGATCCGCGGCATCGAGGATGGCGAGCAAGAGCCGTTGCGTCGCGACCGATGCGGCGATCTCCGCCCGCGCCCCCACCGCGGCGACAGCCACGCAGAGCTCACGGAAGATCGCATCCGCGTCTTCGACCGGACGGAGGAGTTTCTGCACCGGCCGGTGGCGCCCTCCCAGTCCGGTCGTCTCGAATGCCGCGAAGGGCTCGCCCTCGAACAGCACCCAGTGCTCCGACCACCCCCGGGCGTCGGAGCCGTATCCGTGACGGACTCCGGGCGTGAGCCAGATCACCGCCGGGCCCGCCACCGGCACCTGCAGGCCGCGCGGCTCGTACTCCTCGTAGCTGCCGCGCCCTTCGGAGATGTAGACGAGGCCGCGGGTCGGGAGTGCCCGCTGACGGAAAGGCGGCTGCAGGCCCGCCTGTTCCCCGGCTCCATGGCACGAGATCAGGAATCGTCGCATCGCATGGCGCGGTGAGGCGTAGTGGGACCAGGAGGCCGTCGGCGTCATCGACGTCAGCCTACTGCCGCGCCCGCCGTCCACCCCGCGCATCGCTCCGGCAGCTCCCGCGCGTGGCTCACGGAAGAGCCCACGTCAAGTCCCTGGCCGGATCCCACCGTTCCGCGCAGGATACGGAGTGTCCGCATCGATTGGGAGCTCGACACATGACCTCATCCGCCCCGGCATCCGCACCAGCCCTGGCATTCTCCGACAGAGGGCCGGTGAGCCGCGCCGTGATCGCGCATCTCACCGGCGCGGAAGACGCCGGCGACCACACCACCATCGCCGAGGAGGTCGTCGCGGCGAGCGCCGACGTCGTCCGCGACGACGACGTCCAGCTCGCCCTGTTCGTGCTCTACGCCTCCGCCTACGGATCGCTCCCGCAGCTCGATCCCGATCGGGAGTGGGATCCCGCGCTCCTCGCGACCCGGCGCCTGCTCGAAGCGGCCTTCGAGGGCGAGTTGCGCGGGAAGGTGCCGATGCCTGACCTCCCGGAGCCGACGGTCGATGCCGTCGGTCGAGCGCTCTTCGCGCTCGCGGGCGCCGATTCCGGACCGAGTCTCTCGCGGTACTTCGCGAAGAAGGCCACCGAGGCGCAGGCGCAGGAGATGCTCATCCAGCGTTCGGCCTACACACTGCGCGAGGCGGACCCGCACTCCTGGGCGATTCCTCGATTGGACGGACGCGCCAAGGCGGCGCTCGTCGAGATCCAGTCCGACGAGTACGGCGGCGGACGCCCGCATCGCGTGCATGCCACCCTCTTCGCGCGAGCGATGCGTGCGGCCGGTCTCGATGACACCTACGGCGCATACATCGACGATCTGCCCGCCGTCACGCTCGCGTCACTCAACATGATGTCGATGTTCGGACTCAATCGCCGCCTGGTCGGTTCGATCGTCGGACACCTGGCCGCCTACGAGATGACCTCGTCGATTCCCTGCCGCCTGTACGCCGACGGTCTGCGCCGGCTGGGGTTCGCCCCCGATGTCACCGAGTACTTCGACGAGCACGTCGAGGCCGACGCGGTGCACGAGCAGATCGCCGCCCGAGACCTCGCCGGCAGCCTCGCCGAGGACCGCCCGGAGCTCCTGCCCGACATCATGTTCGGTGCCGCCGCCGGCCTCACGATGGACGGGTGGGGCGGGGCGCACATCCTGGAGTCCTGGTCCGCGGGTGCCTCATCCCTCCGCGAACGGACACCGTCGTGAGCGGCGAGGAGCGCGCGACGATCACGCCTTACCCCGACGGCCCGCTGCTCGTGCGGGGTGAGATCGATCTGCGCACGGCCGACGGCGAGCGGATCGCACCGCACCGCCGCACGGTCGCACTGTGCCGCTGCGGCCTCTCGGCGCTCAAGCCCTTCTGCGACGGCACCCACAAGGCGGCGGGCTTCCGCACCGACGACTGAGGCTGCCTCCGCGGCTCGGCGCCAGCGCGTCATCGCGTCATCGCGTCAAGAGCGGATCGATGCCCACCGCCAGGAACAGCACCGCGAGATAGACGATCGACGCGCGGAAGACGAGCATGGGGCGCAGCTCCGCACCGCGCCGGTCGCGCACGCGCATGCGGTACGCAGAGATGAGGAAACCCGCGCCCGCGGCGAGTGCCGTCACCACGTACAGTCCACTGACCTCGGCGACGAACGGGAGTGCCAGCGAGCACACGACCGTCGCCACGGCGAACCCGATCACCCTGACGGCGACATAGGCCGGGGGGCGCGTCGCACCGAGCATCGGCACGCCCGCACGCCGGTAGTCGTCCCGGTACCGGATCGAGAGCGGCCAGTAGTGCGCCGGAGTCCAGAAGAAGACCACGAGGAACAGCACGACGGCCGGCCATTCGATGCCGCCTCGCACCGCGCTCCAGCCGACGAGCACGGGAACGCACCCCGCGACACCGCCCCAGACCACGTTCTGCTCGGTGCGACGCTTCAGCAGTACCGTGTAGAACGCCACGTAGAGCACGAGTCCCGCTGTCGAGAGCGCAGCGGGCAACGGACCGACCAGAGTCAGCATCCACACGACGGAGCCTGCGGCGAGCACCCACGCGAAGGTCAGCCCAGCCCGCGGTGAGACGATGCCGGTGACCAGCGGGCGCTGAGCCGTCCGTTCCATCAGCGCGTCGCTCTCCCGCTCGATGTACATGTTGAACGCACCGGCGGACCCGGCACTCAGCGCCCCGCCGATGAGCACCGCCGCCATCAGACCCAGATCGGGCAGGCCATCGGCAGCGAACACCATGACCGGGATCGTGGTGACGAGGAGGAGCTCGAGGATGCGGGGCTTGGTGAGTTCGACGTACGCGCGCAGGGTCTGCAGCACGCGCGTTCAGCCCTCGGGCCAGTAGTAGCTGTCCGGGAGCGCGCGGGCTCCGAAGATCGCCTGCCCCACGCGCACGCAGGTCGCCCCCTCTTCGACGGCGATCTCGTAGTCGCCCGACATGCCCATCGACAGCTCGCCCGCACCGATCAGGTCGGGGGCGTCTTCTCTGGCCTGATCTCGCAGCGTGCGCAGCAGGGAGAAGCACTCACGTACGCGGGTGTCGTCGGGGGTGAGGATGGCGAGCGTCATCAGGCCCCGCACCCGCAGCGTCCCGTAGGAGGGAAGCGCCTCCAGGAATGCCGGGAGCTCTTCGGGGGGCATCCCGAACTTCGAGTCCTCGGCCGAGGTGTTCACCTGCACGAAGACGTCGAGGCTGCGACCCGCGGCCTGGAGACGCCGATCGAGCGCCTCGGCGACGCGCAGCCGGTCGAGAGCCTGGAACTCCGCAGCGAATGCGGCGACGTCTCTCGCCTTGTTGGTCTGCAGGTGTCCGATGATCGACCACGACACATCGAGGTCGGCGGTCTCGCCGTTCTTGCGCACCGCCTCCTGCACCTTGTTCTCGCCCAGCAGGCGCATACCCGACTGGATCGCGACCCGGACGCGATCGGTCGGAACGGTCTTGCTCACCGGCAGCAGCGTCACCTCGTCCGGGTCACGGCCCGCTCGGTGCGCCGCCGCGGCGATGCGTGCTTCCACGCCCGCGAGGTTGCGCCGGAAGTCCTCGACGGTGAACGCCGTGGGATAGCGGTCATCGGAGCCGACCGGTGCTTCCATTTTTGACATAGGTCAAACTGTAACATAGTCTTAGGCCGATTCGACCGGGCGAGGTCCTTCGCTCGGCACCGCTCACCCAAGGAGCCGCCATGCCCTCGTCTCTCGTCCTCCCCGACGCGTCCGCCGCGCCTTCCCTCCTGACCGAGGTGCCCGGCCCGCGCAGCCGGTCGATCCACGAACGTCGCACGAGAACGGTCGCGCGCGGTGTCGGGAGCATTCTGCCGGTGTACATCGCGCACGCCGAGGGTCCCTGGGTGACCGATGTCGACGGCAACCGCTTCCTCGACCTGGGCAGTGGCATCGGCGTCACCACCATCGGGCACGGCAATCCGGCCGCGATCGCCGCCGCCGCCGCACAGCTCGAGCAGGTGACGCACACCCTCTTCACGGTGACCCCCTATGAGGGCTACGTGCGACTGGCGGAGCGCCTCGCCGAGAAGACGCCGGGCGACCATGAGAAGCGCTCGGTGTTCGTGAACTCCGGCGCGGAGGCCGTCGAGAACGCGGTCAAGATCGCTCGTCGATACACCGGTCGCCGCGCGGTCGCCGCCCTCGACCACGCCTTCCACGGGCGCACCAACCTCACACTCGCGATGAACCACAAGGCCGCGTACGGCACCGGGTTCGGGCCCTTCGCCCCCGACATCCACCGCGTGCCCAACTCGTACCCCTACCGCGATGGACTCACCGGCGCGCAGGCGGCGCAGCGGACGATCGCCCACCTCGAACAGCGCATCGGCACCGCCGACCTCGCCGCTCTGATCGCCGAACCCATCCAGGGCGAGGGCGGATTCGTGGTTCCTGCAGACGGATATCTCCCCGCCTTGCAGGAATGGTGCACGCGCAACGGCGTGGTGTTCATCGCCGATGAGATCCAGACGGGGCTCGGCCGCACAGGCACCTGGTTCGCGAGCGAGCACTTCGGCGTGATCCCCGATCTCGTGCTCACGGCGAAGGGCATCGCGGCCGGACTCCCGCTCGCCGGCGTCACCGGTCGCGCCGAGATCATGGATGCGCCCGACCCGGGTGGGCTCGGGGGCACCTTCGGCGGCAACCCGGTCTCCATCGCCGCCGCCCTCTCGGTCTTCGACGAGCTCGACCGCGGCGACTTCTTCGCGGAGGCTCTGCGCATCGGCGCACGCCTCCAGGACCATCTCGCCGCCCTGGCCTCCCGCCACCCGTTGATCGGAGACGTCCGCGGGATCGGCGCGATGTACGCGTTCGAGCTGAGCGACCCCGACACGTCGCTGCCGGCAGCCGGGGCCGCGTCGGCGATCGCGGCCTACGCGGCCCAGCACGGCATCCTGCTGCTGACCGCGGGCAGCGACTCGAACGTCATCCGATTCCTGCCGACGCTCACGACCACCGACGATCAGATCGACATCGCCATGGACGTGATCGACCGCGCCCTGACGACGCTCGGCTGACGCTCTACCGGCACGTCAGTCGACCCCGCCGGCGGTGTCGACCACGAGGACGCCGTCCCGCCACCGAACCGCGCGGAGGTCTGCGACCACCACGTCGGGATCGCCGTCGGCCGATCCTGCTCCGACGCCGACGACGAATCCGGCACCCGCCGCGCGAGCCGAGCGGATCCCCGGGACCGAGTCCTCGAACACGATGCAGTCCTCGGCAGCACGCGCCAGCCGGTAGGCGCCGAGGAGGTACGGGTCGGGTTCCGGCTTGCCGCGAGGCACGTCCTCCGCCGCAACCAGGGTCGGAGGCCGTGGCACGTGGGAGCTCTGCAACCGGGCCAGCGCCACGGCGCGATTGCTGCTCGTCACGACCGCCCAGACATCACGCGGCAACGACCCCACGAGGCGTGCGGCACCGGGGATCGCTCTCGTATGCACGGCCGCCTCGATCTCGAGGGCGACCAGTTCTGCAGTCGCGGCGGCCGCGGCATCGGGGCCCACCAGACCCGCGACGACTTCACTCGGCCTCATGCCATGCGGCGCATCCCGGAGGAAGTCGAACGACGGGGCGTGCCGACGCGCCCAGGCCTCCCAGGCGGGAGCCGCCGACGCGACCGAGTCCACCAGGACGCCATCGCAGTCGAACAGCACGCCGGCGCGTTCGAACTCCCAGGAATCTCCGCTTCGCACATGTGATAATTTTGGCATAGGCCAAAACTATCATCGGCACGGGGGGACCGCGCCACGGAGGGGACCACCATGCCAACGAGGATCGCCGTCAACGGGCTCGGCCGGATCGGCCGCAACCAGCTCCGCCTGCTGCCCGCCCGCCGCTCGGAGCTCGAGCTCGTCGCGGTGAACGATCCGCGCGGGCCCCGTGCTCTCGCCGAGCTGCTGCAGCGAGACGGTCACAGCGGTCCGTCGACCCGCGGCGTGCGGTTCGACGACAAGCACCTCTTCCTCAACGGCCACGCGATCCGCATGTTCACGGAACGCGATCCGCTGCGGCTTCCGTGGGCGGCACTGGGGATCGACATCGTGATCGAGTCCACGGGGGCCGAGACCCGGTCCGACGACGCGAGGAAGCATCTGACCGCAGGGGCCAGGAAGGTGATCATGACCGCTCCCACCGCGGGCGACGACGGCACGTTCATGCGCGGGGTCAACGAGCACACCTACGACCCGACCCGGCACCACGTCATCTCCAGCGCCTCCTGCACGACGAACTGCCTCGCCCCCGTGGCGAAGGTCTTCCATGAGGCTTTCGGCATCGACGCCGGCCTCATGACGACGATCCACGCCGACTCGACAGACCTTCTCCTGCAGGACATCCCGCACTCCGATCCACGATCCGCCGGAGGGAAGGGCACGAAGATCTCCGCCGGCGACACCGGGGCGGCGCTGGCCATCGGACGCGTGATCCCCGAACTCGAGGGCCGTCTCGACGGCTTCGCCCTGCGCGTCCCGGCGATCAGCGGTTCCATCACGCATCTCACGGTCACCGCTTCCCGTCCGGTCACGGTCGACGAGGTCAGAGCCGCTTATGAGACCGCCGCCGACGGCCCGCTGAAGGGCATCCTGCGCTGCGCCGACGACGAGATCGCCATCGCCGACACCGTCATCGATCCGCATTCGTCGATCCTCGATGCCGGGCTGATCCGGGTGATCGGGTCGCAGGTGAAGATCTCCGCCTGGTACGACGACGAGTGGGGGTACTCGCACCGTCTCACCGAGCTCGCCGAATACGTCGCAGAAAGGCTGCCCGCATGACGAACGCCACCCCGTGGGAGCGCACCGCGCTCGCCTTCCGGCACGTGCACTTCGAAGACCTGGGAAACATCGAACCGCTCCTGCGCGAACGCGGGTATCGCGTGCAGTACGTCGACCTCGGGATCGAGGCCATCGACATCGAGCGGGTGGATGACGCCGATCTCCTGGTCGTCTTGGGGGGTCCGATCGGCGTGCACGACGCCGACGGCTATCCGATGCTGCATGCGTCGAAGGAGGCCGTCTCCCATCGACTCCGCTCCGGGCGGCCTCTGCTGGGGATCTGTCTCGGCGCGCAGCTGATCGCCGAGGCGCTGGGTGCCGAGGTGCGCCCGACAGGTGCGGTCGAGATCGGCTATGCACCGCTCGACCTCACCACGGAGGGCCTCGATTCGCCGTTGCGTCCGCTCGACGGCATGCCGGTGCTGCACTGGCACGGCGACGCCTTCACGATTCCCCCGAACGCCCGCCATCTCGCCTCTACGCCCGAGTTCCCGAACCAGGCTTTCAGCACTGACGCCGTGCTCGCCCTGCAGTTCCACCTCGAGGCCGACCACCGCACGATCGGACGCTGGCTGATCGGCCACGCGCACGAGCTGCACCACAACGGCATCGATCCGCGCATCATCCGCGAGGATGCCAGAGCCTACGGACCGAAGCTCGAAAAGGCGGCTCGTTCCACCATCGCCGCCTGGTTGGATGCGGTGGAGAAGCCGACTTCCCCCGCCTGACGCCGCCGCCTACGAGGCGCGCAGCACACGCAGAAGCCGACCGTGCACGCAGAAGGGGCCGGGTCCCCACGGACCCGGCCCCTTCTGCGTGGCGGCGTTCAGCTCGCGCGACGCAGCGCCACGCTCGGGAAGTCGATCGGGACATCCAGAGCGATGTTCACGTAGTTCGTGAACAGATTCAGCGCGACCTGTGCGATCGTCTCGACGATCTGCTCGTCGGTCCAGCCCTGCGCGCGCACGGCGTCGACGTCCGCCGAGGACACCTGGCCGCGTTCCTCGACGAGCTTCAGCGCGAAGGCGAGCAGTGCCGCCGTGCGCGGGTCGTCGGACTCGCCGCTCTGCGCGGCAGTGAGCGTCTCGCGGCTGAGACCGGCCTTCTTGCCGAGGGCGGTGTGCGCTGCGAGGCAGTACTGGCACGAGTTCCGGTCGGCGACGGCGACGGCGATCTGCTCGCCGAGCGCCGCACCGAGGGATCCTCCGCCGAAGGCACCGAATGCGCTCCACATGCTCGTGAGAGCAGCAGGAGAATTGGCGACGGCGCGGAACATGGCCGGCACGGCTCCGAAGGCGCCGGCGATCTGGTCGAGCTGCTCCTTGACGTTTCCGGTGGCGTTGTCGCGGTCGATGAGAGGGACGTTGGGCACGGGATGCTCCTTCGATGACGGGATGGGCCCGGATCCGGGCTCACTTCAGTCTTTCGAAAGATATCGGACGATACGCACCAAAGAGTCTTGCTTTCATGACATATCGTCCACGATACTGAAGGTATGCCCGCCGTCGACCGCCTCTCTCCCCTGCTCGAACGCTTCCGCGTGCGGACCCGGCTGTTCCACAACGGCCCCCTCTGCGGAACGACGGTCTTTCCGGCGAGCGGCGGCCACGGCTTCCTGCACGTCCTGCGCCGCGGCGAGATGGAGGTGACGCACCGCCGTGCGGACGGCAGCTCAGAGCGCGAGGTCATCACCCGACCGAGCCTGCTGTTCTTCCCCCGCCCGATCGACCACTCCTTCCTCAACGCACCGACCGATGAATCCGACTTCGCCTGCGCGACGCTCGACTTCGACGGCGGCGCCACGCACCCGCTGGTGCGCACTCTGCCGTCGTCGATCGTCCTGCCGCTCGACGAGGTCGAGACGCTCAGCCCCGCACTCGACCTGATGTTCTCCGAGGTCGACAACGTGCGGTGCGGTCGCCCCCTGGTGGCGGATCGCATGTTCGAGGTCGTGCTCATCCAGTTGTTGCGGTGGATGCTCGATCACGCCGAACGACTCGACCTCCCGCCAGGCTTGATACCCGGCCTCGCCGACGAGCGGCTAGCCCCCGCACTGGTCGCGATGCACGAGGCCCCAGGAGAGTCCTGGAGCCTGGAGGCCCTCGCCCGCACCGCCACGATGTCGCGAAGCGCATTCGCCGCCCGCTTCAAAGAGGTGCTCGGGCGCTCCCCCGGCGACTATCTCACGGAGTGGCGGCTCACGATCGCCCAGGAGCAACTGCGCGCGGGCGTGTCCGTGAGCACCGTGGCGGCGGAACTGGGCTACGCCAGCTCATCGGCGTTCTCGCGGGTGTTCGCTCAGCGCATCGGGCACTCGCCTCGAGCGTGGCTGACGCTCGCCGCGTGATGATCGACCGTGACAGGTCCGTGTGACGGAACCGATCAGCGACCGGCCGCGAGCACCGCTCGGAGCCCATCGATCACCCGTTCGAGATCGGCGGACGAGAGTGAGGGATGAACCGGGATGGAGAGCACTTCCTGCGCTGCCCGCTCGGTCTCCGGCAACTCCGCTTCCGGGGCGAACCTCTGCAGGGACGGCAGCCGATGGTTCGGGATCGGGTAGTAGACGCCTGCGCCGACCCCATGCTCGTCCCGCAAGGCATCACGCACACGATCCCGCTCGCCGTCGGCGATGCGGACGGTGTACTGGTGGTAGACGTGCTCGGCTTCGGGAGCGACCGGAGGCAGGGTGAGACCGGGGAGGCCGGCGAGCTCGGCATCCAGCAGGGCGGCGTTCCGCTGTCGCTGCCGCGTCCACTCTCCCACCTTGCGCAACTGCACACGCCCCACCGCCGCAAGTACCTCGCTCATGCGGTTGTTGTACCCGACGATCTCGTTCGCGTACTGCGTCTCCATCCCCTGATTGCGCAGCAGGCGGACGGTCCTGGCGAGATCGTCCCGAGCACACGAGACGATGCCGCCCTCGATGGCGGTCATGTTCTTGGTGGGGTACAGGCTGAACATCCCGAACGCACCGATGGTTCCCGCCGGACGTCCGCGCCAGGCGGCTCCGTGCGCCTGCGCGGCATCCTCGTAGATGGCGAGTCCGTGCTCTCCCGCCAGCGCTTCGATGCCATCGACGAGGAAGGGGTGCCCGTACAGGTGCACGGGCATGATCCCCTTCGTCCTCGGGGTGATCGCCGCCCGCACCCGTTCGGGGTCGAGGGTGAAGTGCGCCGGCTCGATGTCGGCGAAGACCGGAGTCGCCCCAGCGAGGACGACGGAGTTGGCGACGGCCGCGAAGGTGAAGGAGGGGACGATCACCTCATCCCCCGGACCCACGCCTGCGGCGATGAGCCCGAGCAGCTGACCGCTCGTGCCGGAGTTGACGGCGACCGCCGTCCGTCCGTCGAGGAACTGCGCGGAGAACTCGGCTTCGAAGGCTGCGACTTCCGCTCCCTGGGCGAGCATGCCGCTGCGGAGCACGCGTTCGACGGCGGCGACCTCGTCATCGCCGATGATCGGCTTGGCGGCGGGAATGAATGCGCTGTCCATCGTGGAAGCCCTTCGTCGGCGGCGGCTCGCATGAGCCCGGTTGAGGTGGAGGCAGGAATCGAACCTGCGTGCACGGTCTTGCGGACCGCGACCTGGCCACTCGGTCACTCCACCGGGTCGGATGTGCTCAGCGTCCGGGCGGCGAGTACCCGTTCAGGAACGTTCCGAGCCGACGGAGCGCGTCGGTGAGCACTTCGGCCTCCGGAAGGAAAGCGATCCGGAGGTGGTCGGGCGTCTGCAGGTTGAAGGCCCTGCCGTGTACGAGGAGGATCCGCTCGGCGTCGAGGAAGTCGAGCACCAGCTGCTCGTCGTCTTCGATGCCGTGCACCTCGGGATCCAGTCGCGGGAAGAGGTAGAGCCCCCCACCCGCCGGCTGCGTATCGACCCCGGGAATCGCCTCGAGCGCTTCGAGGGCCGCATCCCGTTGCCGCGTCAGCCGGCCGCCGGGCGCCACCAGAGCGTCGAGCGAGTCGTCGTGGGTCAGGGCCGCGGTGATCGCGTGCTGCGCCGGCACCGACGCGCACATGCGCATCGAGGCGAGCAGACGCACTCCGGAGAGGAAGGGATCGTCGCGGTGGAACCCTGTCGTCGTCATCCATGCCGCACGGTAGCCCGCGACACGGTGGGTCTTGGACAGCCCGGCGAACGTGACGCACGGAACGTCGGGGGCGACCTGCGCCATGGACACATGCGCGTATCCCGGAAAGACGACCCGGTCGTAGATCTCGTCCGAGAGCAGCAGGAGGCCGTGGCGCCGCGCGAGCTCGGCGATCCGCTCGAGGACCGTACGCGTGTAGACCGCACCGGTCGGATTGTTCGGGTTGATCACCACGATGGCCGCGGTTCGCGGACCGATCGACGCCTCCATCGCGGCGAGGTCGGGCGTCCATCCTTCGGCCTCGAGGCACGGATAGTGCACCGCTCGCCCTCCGGCCAGCACGGTCGACGCCGTCCATAAGGGGTAGTCAGGGCTCGGGATGAGCACTTCGTCGCCCGGCTCGAGCAGCGCCTGCAGCGTCAGCCCCACGAGCTCCGAGACGCCGTTCCCTACGGTGATGTCGTCGATCCCCAGTGCGGGAAATCCGGGGCGCAGCGCGTAATGCGCTCCGATCGCTTCGCGGGTCTCGGGAAGACCGGCCGACTCGGAGTAGCCGTGCGCCTGAGGCAACGCCGAGCGGAGAGCCTCGACGATGGCCGGCGGGGCGTCGAAGCCGAACGGGGCGGGGTTGCCGATGTTGAGACGGAGGATGGACTCTCCGCGCTTCTCCAGTTCGGCCGCGCGCTCGGCAACCGGTCCGCGCAGGTCGTACAGGACGCCTTCCAACCGCGAGGAGCGTCCGATCCGATGATCGACCCTCTCCGGCCGGGACGGGGTCATGCCTCCACCCCCGCCGCGCTCGAGCCCCCGGCGACCCCGACGAGGTCGTCGACGAGGCGCTGCATCTCCGCGTCGTCGAGCGTGTGCACGGTCAGGCGAAGCTGGGTGGAGCCCTGCGAGCTGCCGGGATCGAGCGCGAACTCGGAGCCGGGGCGCACGAGCCAGCCGCGCGAAGCGAGGCGACGGCTGATCTCCGTCGCATCGTCGCGGACGTCGACCCACACGTTGAGCCCGCTGTCCGCCTGCGCGTGCATCCCCTGTTCGACGAGCATCGACACGAAGAGGCGGTTGCGCCCCGCATAGTGCGCGCCCGCCTCGATGATGAGCTCCCGGGTCTCGTCATCGCGCAGCATCGTGGCGGCGAGCCGCTGCATCACATGGCTCACCCACATGGTTCCGGGGCTCAGGCGCAGCGCCAGACGCTGAGCGGTCACCCGATCGGATGCCGTCACCGCGAGGCGCATGTCGGGCCCGAGGAACTTCGACACCGAGCGGACCAGCGCCCACCGCTGCTGCGTGGGGGCGATGATGCTCTCGTAGGGCGTGGGTGCGAGCATCGAGAAATGGTCGTCTTCGATGACGAGCACGTGCGGATGATCGGCGAGGACCTCGCGGAGCTCTCGTGCGCGTGCAGGACTGGTGCCGACACCGGTCGGGTTGTGGGCACGCGGCGTGCAGACGATCGCGCGCGCGCCGCTCTCGAGGGCCGCACGCAGGCCGGCGACGGTCATCCCTTCGCGATCGACGGGGATGGCGACCGGCACGTATCCGGCGAGACGCGCGGTGTGGATGCTGGAGAGGAAGCACGGGTCTTCGAGCCCGACGCGGTCGCCCTGCACCAGGGTCTGGGCCAAGAGGCGCTCGACGGCATCGACCGCCCCGGCGGTGATCGACAGGCGGAACGGACGCGGATGGTCGGCCGCGATCCACTCGGTCGCCCATTCGGCGAGGTCGGCGTCGATGACGGACTCGCCGTAGAGCACGTGGCCGGGCGTGACAGCGGCGAAGGCGGCTGCGAGGTCGGGAAGGTGGGCGGGATCGGGATTGCCGCTGCCGAGATCACGCAGCACCGAGCCGGGGGTGAATCCCTCGTCGGGGTTCTGCGCCGGCCCGAGCACCGTGGTTCCGGTGCGGCCACCCGTGGCGGCGATGCGCGCGGTGACCAGCGAACGATAGGCCGCCAGCACCGTGTTCCTGTTCACGCCGAGGCGAGCGGCGAGGGATCTGACCGACGGCAGCTGGTCTCCCGGAGCGTATGCACCCCGCTCGACGAGGTCGCGCACGCTCTCGGAGATCTCCGCCGCGGTCGACCCGACGATGCCATCTTCGAGGTCTTCGCGATCGGGTGCCTGGGCCATGGTTCGACCGTAGGCGATCTTTTGACCTATGTCAAAAGATCTGCAGGGTCTGCTTCGGCTTCGGGGTGCGCACGTCGGAGGCACCGGGCACGATGGGTGCATGACCGACGGCTACGAATCGGACTTCCTCGGGAACCGGCTCCCCCTCCCCTGTCCCGAACGCGAGATGCGTTCGCTCCCGTATCCGCGATTCACGGTGCTGCTCGACCCCGAGCGGCGTCTCGCGGCGGTCACGGCGGTGAACATCGACGGCGCCACGCTGCAGGACCTGCCGCGCACCGGCGACTGGCGACTCGACGACCGCCTCCCGGCCGACGAGCAGACGGGACCCGAGGTGTACACGCGGAACGACCTCGACCGCGGGCACCTCGTGCGGCGACGAGACCCGGGATGGGGACCGACGCAGACCGCGCGCGCCGCCAGCGAGGCGACCTTCTTCTATCCCAACGCTGCGCCGCAGGCTGCGGGATTCAACCAGTCGAAGGAGCTGTGGCTCGGCCTCGAAGACCACGTGCTCGCTTATGCCGAGAGCACCGATCAGCGCCTGTCGGTGTTCACCGCCCCGGTACTGGCCGAGAGCGATCCTCCCTACCGAGGCATCCGCGTGCCCCTCCGCTTCTGGAAGGTCGCCGCGTGGCAGGGACCGGATGGCCTCGCCGCCGCGGGCTTCGTGCTCGATCAGTCCGACCTCGTCGACATGCGGGATGAGACGCTCGCCGTCCCCCCGCTCGGCGCCTTCCGTACGTTCCAGGTGCCGATCGCCGACATCGTCGCACTCACCGGCATCGACCTCGGAGCACTGGTCGAGGCGGACACGCTCCCGCGACAGGGAGCGCGGGAGTCCGGATGGCGGACGCTCGACACCGCGGGCGACATCGTGCTGTGATCCGGGAGCGATCGCGCCACACTGGACCGATGGAGTACAGCGGAGTGGTCCCGACCGATGCCCCCGACCCGAGCATCGAGTCCGATGCCCGATTGCAGAGCCTCCCCTTCCCGGTATTCGAGCTGAAGCCGCAGCGCGCTCTCACGCGACTCCCCGTGGCCGGCTTCATGGAGATCTCCGGCGCAGCGGGCCGCGACGAGGTTTCGGCATCGTTCAGCTACACGCTGTGGCGGCACCCCGACGACCATGCCGATCCCCGCAACGAGATCGAGCTGGACGAACCCACACGGCGCTCCCTCACGGAAGAGCCGCCCTGGGGTCGTCCGGCCTGGCTGATCGCGCAGGTGCAGGCCTTCCGGTACCCGATGCTGTGGGAGGCGGTGCGAACGACCTGGCATGCATCGCCCGGCCGGGAGGGGGCCTCTCTCGCCGAGCAGCTCGCCGCGCACACCGACCACATCCTGCGCAACCGCTTCCGCGGCGAGCTCGGCCTCTCGACCGACCCCCGTGCCGACGCCGACGGGACCGGGAAGACCACGGCCGCCTCGGCATCGGACGCCTCGGTCGAGGTCGACGGTGAGGAGCATCCCGCGCTGTGCGTCGACACCGACCCGTTCGTCTACAGCATCGGCTTCCGGGTCGACGAGCACGTCGTGTGCACCGCGGTGATCCCGCGGGACGCTCTCGCCCTCGTCGACCTCGCCGTCACGCGCTTGTCGACGCCGCCTCAGACCCCGGCGCGCACCGACTCCAGCGACGGGTAGTCGCTGTATCCCTCGGCGGTCCGGCCGTAGAACAGTTCGGGACGCGGGTCGTTCAGCTCGGCTCCCTGGATCCAGCGCTCGACCAGGTCGGGATTCGCGATCACGGGACGGCCGGCGGCGACGGCGTCCGCCCGCCCGTCGGCGACGAGCGACTCGGCCTCATCCTTGGTCGTCTCCGCCGCGAAGCCGGTGTTGACGATCAGGGGCGCACCCGCCGTGCGACGGATGTGCTGCACGAGCTCTCCGGCGGGGTCGGCGTTGAGCACGTCGATGAACGCGAGGCCGAGCGGCGCGAGACCCTCGGCGAGGGCCGTGTACGTCGCGCGGACATCCGCATCGTCCTCCTCCAGCACACCCTGGATGTTGTGCTGCGGCGACAGGCGGATGCCGGTGCGGTCGGCTCCGACCGCGGCGGCGACGGCCGCGGTGACCTCGATCGCGAAGCGCGCGCGGTTCTCGGGCGATCCGCCGTACGAGTCCTCGCGGATGTTCGACACCGGCGAGAGGAACTCGTGCACGAGATACCCGTTCGCGCCGTGCACCTCGACGCCGTCGAAGCCGGCGGCGATCGCGTTGCGGGCGGCCTGCGCGAACTGCTCGACGACCTCGGGGATCTCGTCGAGGGTGAGCGCATGAGCCACCGGCAGATCGGCCTTGCCCTCGGGCGTGCGCGTCTGTCCGGGTGCGGCGAGCGCACTCGGACCGACGACCCGCACCTCGCCTGAGATGGCGGGGTGCCCCACACGGCCGCCGTGCATGAGCTGCATGACGATCGTTCCCCCCGCGTCATGGACGGCTGCGGTGATCGGCTTCCACCCCTCGATCTGCCCGGGCGTCACGATGCCCGGCTGCCCGGGGTACGACTTGCCTTCGGCGACCGGCCATGTGCCCTCGGAGATGATGAGCCCCTGCCCCGCACGCTGCCGGTAGTACTCCTCCATCGTCGCGGTCGGGACACCGTCGTCATCCGCACGGGTGCGGGTGAGCGGCGCCATGACGACGCGGTTGGACAGCTGCAGGGCGCCGAAGACGGCGGGCTCGTAGAGATTCACAGTGGGAGGTAAGGCGCGAGGGGATCAGCGTATTCCCGGTCGGCGTTTCGCTCCGCCGGACGAGGTCGGTCGTCTCCCTCAGCCGCCGAGGCCGGCGAGCAGATCGGCGAAGTGGTCGAGATCGGCCGCGGTCCAGTTGCGCAGCCGCTCGCCGATGCGCCCCTCATAGCGCGAACGGGCGAGCGCCACCCGCTCCTGCGCCAGGTCGGTCGCCACGAGCACACGGGCCCTGCGGTCTTCCGGGTCCGGCACGCTCTCCACGAGTCCGAGCTGTTCGAGCTGTCGCACCTGGCGGCTCACCGCCGACTTGTCGGTCTGCAGCCGTTCGATGATCGCTCCGGCCGAAGTCGCCTTTCCCGTCGCTATGGAGGTCAGCACCTGATAGCCGAGGGGCTGCAGATCGGGATGCACGGTCGCTGCGGCCTCACGCCAGCCGATGCGGATCCGCGCGAAGAGTCGACCCAGTTCCTGCTCGACCCTGGTGACGGCCTGGTCGAGGTCGGCGTCGCCCAGCAGGTCGGTCGCGGCAGCGGATGCACGGGTCTCGCCAGGGGCCCCCGCGGCATCATCGGCGGCATCATCGGCAGGGGCGTCGGAGGAGGCGCTCATGCTCGCCAGTGTACGGCGAAGCCCCGCCGTCGATCGTGACGGCGGGGCTTCGGGTCAGACCTCGGCCAGCAGCCGGAAGGCCTTGGACGCCGCCCGGATCTCTTCGGGAGTCAGCTCATCGATCACGGCCTGGAGACGGGTGCCGTAGTCGCGGCGGACCGCGGCGAGCGCATCACAGGCCGTGGCGGTCACGCTCAGCACCCGCAGCCGACCGTCGCGCTCGTCGGGGCGGGACTCGAGGAGACCGAGCTCTTCCAGCATCCGCACCTGACGACTGATGACCGACTTGTCCATCTCGAACCGCTCGGCGATCTCGTGCGCGTTGGCCGTTCCCGCCCTGTCGATGAAGGTCAGCAGTTTGTAGCCGGCCACCTGCAGCTCCGGGTGGACCCGGGCTGCGGATTCCTTCCACAGCGACCGGGTCCTCGCGAAGATGAGGTTCAGATGCGCCTGGAGGTCACCGAGCGCACTGTCGACATCCGACGCCGCGACCGCTGCCGAGGCCATGACCTCAGCGCTCCCCGTCCCGGTCTTCGCGGGCAACGTCATCACGGGCACGATCGTCGCGCTCGAGAACGCGGACCGCACCGGTCGCGGGGGCGCTGCCGGCACCCTCGATCCGGATGGTTCCGGTGGAGAGCGAGGCTCCGACCTCCGCCTCGGAGACCTCGATCACCGATTCCTCAGCCTGCTCGAGCATCTGCTCGGCGGCGTTCTTGGTCGACAGCGGCTTGTTCTTGATGAACGCGATCGCGATGATCGCGATCACCGCGAGCGGGATCGCGATGATGAAGGAATCGGCGATGCCGTGACCGTATGCTCCTTCGACGATCGTGCGGATCGTGTCGGGCAGCTGACCGACCTTGGGGACGTCACCCGAGGCGAGGTGCTTGAGCGCGTCGATCTCGGCGGGTGTCGACGGGACGAAGCCGTCGAGCGCATCGGTGATGTAGTTCGCGACGCTGGTGGACAGCAGCGAACCCATCACGGTGACGCCGATGGTGCCGGCGATCGTGCGGAAGAAGTTCACGTTCGACGAGGCGGCGCCCAGCTGCTGCGGAGCAGTGTCGTTCTGCACGATCAGCGTGAGGTTCTGCATGACCATGCCGAGGCCCGCGCCGAGCACGAACATGTAGACGGCGACGAGCGGGAACGGGGTGTCGTAGCGGAGCGTGGCCATCAGGCTGACGCCGGCGGTCGCGAGGACCGACCCGGTCAGCATCCAGCCCTTCCACTTGCCGAAGCGGCTCACGAGCTGGCCGATGATGATCGACGCCCCCATCTGGCCGATGATCATCGGGATGGTCATGAGGCCGGACTCGGTGGGCGTGGCGCCACGGGCGAGCTGGAAGTACTGCGCGAGGAACACCGACGTCGCGAACATCGAGACGCCGATCGCGATCGAGGCGATGACCGACAGGGTGAAGGTGCGGTTGCGGAACAGCGACATCGGGACGATCGGTTCCTTGACGAAGAACTCGACCGTGATGAACGCGGCGATCGCGACCGCGGCGGTGACGATCAGCATGATGCTCGTCGAGGAGTCCCAGTCGAACTGGTTGCCGCCCATCGAGACCCAGATCAGGAGGGTCGAGACGCCGACCGCGAGGAGCACGATGCCGAAGTAGTCGATCGAGACCTTGGTGTCGCGCTGGGGCTTCGGCAGGTGCAGGGTGAACTGCAGGAGCACCAGGGCGAGGATCGCGAACGGCACGCCGACGAAGAAGTTGGAGCGCCAGCCCCACACGTCGGTGAGGAGTCCGCCGAGCAGCGGGCCGCCGATGGTGCCGAGGGCCATGATGCCGCCGACGACGCCCATGTACTTGCCGCGCTCACGCGGGGAGATGATGAGGGCCACGGCGATCATGACCAGCGACATCAGGCCGCCGACGCCGACGCCCTGGATGACGCGGACCGCGATGAGCATGTTCGTGTCGGTCGAGAAGCCGGCGATCACGGTGCCGACCGTGAAGAGGATGAGGGAGATCTGGACGAGCACCTTGCGGTCGACGAGGTCGGCGAGCTTGCCCCAGATCGGGGTCGAGACGGCGGTGGCCAGAAGGCTCGCGGTGATGACCCAGGTGTACTGGGACTGCGTGCCGCCGAGGTCGGCGATGATGACCGGCATCGAGGTCGACACCACGGTGCCCGAGAGCACGGCGACGAACATGCCGACGACGAGTCCGGAGATCGCGGTGAAGACCTCGCGAGCCGACCGGGTCGTCTCGGGGGGTGCGGATGGGGTGTGTGTCACGGGGTAACGCTCCTGCGTAGAAAGTTGATCGAGGTCAACCATACGCCTTTAGTTGCCAAAGCGCAACTAAAGGCGTATGTGCTCGCGTCGTGCTTCTGCTCGGCGGAACCGAGCGGTACCGTGTCAGCGTGTCGACTGATTCCAGGAGCGGACGGGCGCCCGGCGCCCCGGCCTCTCTCGACGCGGCCATCGGGGACGTCGACTGGACCGTGCCTCCCGCCGGATCGACGAGATCGTGGTTCCGTGCCCCCAGCGGCGAGTTGTCCGTGATCTCGCTGGGCGCACCCGAGCGTCCGCGCGTGGTCCTGGTGCCCGGGGCCACCGGTTCCAAGGAGGACTTCGCCCTGATGCTGCCGCTGCTGGCCGAGGCGGGGTACTTCGTGCAGTCGTTCGACCTCGCCGGGCAGTACGAGTCGCACGCGGCCGGCGCGGACTCCGCCTACACGTACGAGCTGTTCATCGCCGACCTGGTCGCATTCCTCGACGCTGGCGCGCCGGCGCATCTGCTCGGGTACTCGTTCGCCGGCACCGTCGCACAGCTGGTCGCCGTCCGTCGCCCCGACCTCGTGCTCTCCCTCACGCTCCTGACCACTCCTCCCGGTTCCGGCAACGTGTTCGCGAGCATGAAGTGGCTGGGACCCCTCGCCCCGATCGCGAGCCCTCGTCGCGGCGCCGGCCTCATGATCTGGGGGATCGTGACGAACAAGAACCGGGTGCCCCCACGGCGGCTCGAGTTCGTCCGCTCGCGGTTCGCACTTACGAGCAGACGCAGCGTCGATGAGATCGTCGGCCTGATGACGGTCGCTCCCGATCTGCGCAGCCGCGTGCGGGGATTGCCGATGCCCAAGCTCGTCGTCGCGGGATCGCACGACCTGTGGCCGCTGGCCGCCCACGAACGGTATGCGCGCGAGATCGGCGCGGAGTTCCGGGCGTACCCGACGGGACACAGCCCGAGCGAGACCACCCCGCACCAGCTGACCGCCGACCTGCTCGATCTCTACGCGCGGGCTCGCGACTGACCCGCCTCCGGCGTCACCGACCGGCTGCGGACCGGTCGGCCTCGCGCCGCGCCTGCCGCCGCCGATGCAGGGGCTCCTCCGACAGGTGCAACCGCACCGTGGGCAGCACGTAGCTCAACCGCCGTCGGAGAGACGCCCAGTCCTGGAACGGTCGCGCCGACACCGCGACCACGAGGCCCCGATCGCGCAGCACGGTCATCCCCGGGCGGATGTGGAACGACAGGTCGAAGTCGTCGTGGATGTTCGTCTGCTCTCGGTGCACCTCGGCGCTCAGCATCCGCCAGACGGTGGCGCGCATGGCCATGTTCGATCCATAGAGGGGTGCGTGCCCGAGGACCGGAGCCATCGAGGCGTACATGCCGCCGATGTACAGATGCGTCCCCATCCAATGCACCAGAGGTGTCGAACCGTAGAAGCGCGGTTCGCCGGTGACGAAGTCGACGTCGGGGCGGTCGCGGAAGGTGCGCTCGATCCGCTCCACCCAATCCGGCCCCGGGCGGGAATCGGCGTCGAGCCGGGCGATGATGTCGCTCGTCGCTGCGTCGTAACCGGCCGCCGATGCGCGCGGGATGCCCGGGACCGGCTCGGTGACGACCCGTGCCCCGAACCCCTCGGCGACGGCGGCCGTGTCGTCGCTGCTGCCGTTGTCGACGATGACGATCTCATCGGCGATCCGGGTCTGATGCTCGAGTGCCCGCAGACACACCTCCAGCAGGCGGGCGTCGTTCCGTACCGGTATGACCACGGACACGGAACGAGAGAAGGCGGTCGTCATCGTCCCCCCATTGTGCGCGTAGCCGACCGTTTCGGCCGTGTGCCCCGCCCTCACCCGAAACTGCGTCGTGCAGAAGCTACTCCGCGGCGGGGAAGTGAGGTCGCGTCCCACTCCCCCGCAGCCGGTCACTCGATGGCGTCGTCCGCTCGCTCGCGCCTGGTCGTGCTTCCGTGCGCCGGGATCAGACCGAAGTCGGTGAGGAGCTCGCCCATCTGGGTGTTGTCGAGCTTGTCGAGAAGCTTGCCCTTCACGAAGTTCGGCCCGGGGATGTGCACGGCCTCGCCGTCGCGCAACCGCGCGGTCGCCTTCAGCAGGTAGCGGATGTCGTAGGTGGAGTTGAACACCTCCGGCACGCCGCGCTCGATGTCGAGCAGCTGATAGGTCGCCTCCATCGCGGTGCGCACCGAATACTCGGTCGTGAAGATGGTGTCGCGGGTGGTCTCGGCGAACTGACCGAGGAAGGCGAAGTTCACGCTGCCGTCCGGCACCACCTGCGGGCGGTCGCCGGCCTTGCGCGGCAGGAAGAACGACGTGACGTACGGCATCATCACCGGCACCGTCTTCGCGGCGGATGCGGCGAGCTCGGGAATGTCCGCGACGGGAACGCCGAGGTGATACAGCCACTCCTGCGCGATCTCCTCGCCCGTGCAGTCCTGCATCGGCTTCTTGATGAAGTCGCCCGGCGTCTCGACGAACAGCCCGTACACCCACACCACGATCTCGTTGGGCTTCTGCGCCTTGAAATGCGGCTGCCGGTTCACGGTCCAGCTCATCAGCCACGACGAGTCCTTCGCCGTGACGATGCCACCGGTGACGACCTTCCCCGAGAAGGGGTCGCGCTGCGCGATCTTCTCGATGTACGCGGGGATGCGCTCGTCGATCGTGGTGACCGTCGCCGACTCCCACTTCGTCTTGTCGATGTCGTTGCAGAACACCTCGGGGCGCCCGAAGTCGGGCGACTTCGCGGCGACCTTCTTCCAGAAGTCCCACGCGGGGGCGGGACCGTCGAGGAGCCGGGGCGCCGTGTTCTGATCGCCGTTGTCGGAGTTCTCCGTCAGCGACCCGATCGTCATGAGGCACAGATCGTCCGGTCCGAGGTCCACGCCACCGGGCTCGCCATCCACGATCCAGTCGATGCGCGTCGCCTGCTTGCGCCCGTTCGTGAGGTCGAAGTGCACGTCGGTGACGGTGTGATGGAAGCGGAACCGCACCCCGTGGTCGTCGAGGTACTTCCGCATCGGCAGCACGAGCGATTCGTACTGGTTGTACTTCGTGAACTTGAGCGCCGACAAGTCGGGGAGACCGCCGATGTGGTGCATGAAACGGTGGAGGTACAGCTTCATCTCCAGGGCGGAGTGCCACTCCTCGAAGGCGAACATCGTGCGCCAATAGAGCCAGAAGTTGCTCGCGAGGAACTCCTCGCCGAACACCTCATCGATGCGCTTGCCCTCCATCTGCTCCCGCGTGGCGAGGATCACATCGATGATGTCCTTCTGCGCCTTGTCGGAGAGCGTGAACAGCTTGTTGGTGTGGGCGTCCTGCCCCTGCTTCTCCGTCACCCGGCACAGGGACGAGTTCGGGTCGTCCTTGTTCAGCCAGTAGAACTCGTCGAGCACGCTGGCGCCGTCGATCTCGAGCGATGGCACCGAGCGGAACAGATCCCACAGACACTCCATGTGGTCCTCGAGCTCGCGCCCGCCGCGGATCACGAATCCCTTCTCCGGATACTTGATGCCGTCGAGCGCTCCACCGGGAAGACCCAGCTCCTCGAGGATCGTGATCCGCTCGCCGGCGATCTGGCCATCGCGGATCATGAAGATCGCCGCCGCCATCGCGGCGAGGCCGCCCCCGACCAGCCACACGGTCTTGTCGTCCACCCCTTCGGGTTTGCGGGGCCGCGCGAAGGCCTCGTAGTTTCCGTTGCTCCGATACATGTCGATCTTCCTTCCCGCCCATCGGTCGATTCGCGTCCAGTAGACCGCAGGAGCGCGAGGAACGGAAGGCGGGCCGGGGCATCTCACCCGTAGTAGACCGGGCTGGGAGAATCGACCCATGACGGATTCCTTCGAGGCGCTGATCGAGGCCGGCGACACCGCTGACGTCACCGGGTGGGACTTCGCCTGGCTGGATGGCCGAGCGACCGAGGAGAGGCCGCCCTGGGGCTATGCCCGCTTGCTGTCCGACCGCCTCGGCACCGCTTCGGCGTCGCTCGACATCCAGACCGGGGGCGGTGAGGTGCTCGCCGAAGCGGCGTCTTTCCCGCCAACGGCCGTGGCGACCGAGTCGTGGCCGCCGAACGTGCGTCGCGCGACGCAGCTGCTGCACCCTCGGGGAGTGGTGGTCGTCGCCGACCCCGACGAGCCTCCACTGCCCTTCGCCGACGAGGCCTTCGACCTGGTCACCAGCAGACACCCCGCGACGATCTGGTGGTCGGAGATCGCACGGGTGCTGGCGCACGACGGCACCTATTTCGCGCAGCACGTGGGGCCGGCGAGCGCGTTCGAGCTGATCGAGTTCTTCCTGGGCCCGCAGCCTCAGGCACGCCGCGGACGCCACCAGGATGATGAGGTCGCCGCCGCGGAGGCTGCCGGGCTCGAGATCGTCGACCTGCGCGCCTGCGCATCGAGATCCACGACGTCGCCGCCGCTGTCTATCTCCTGCGCAAGGTGATCTGGTGGGTGCCGGGATTCACCGTGGAGAACAGCCGCGACCGACTGCGCGACCTCCACGACCTGATCCAGCAGGACGGGCCGTTCATCGCGCACTCGACCCGTCACCTCATCGAAGCGCGCCGCCCCTAGCGAGCGCGCCGTCGCCGTCGCCGTCGACGTCGAAGGGAGCTACTTGGTCGCGTTCGGGTGATGCGTGTGCACCTGCTCGATCAACACAGCGTCACCGTCGATGTAGAACCAGATCCGCGCATCGCCCTGTGCTGTCGGCTTGTGCTGCCAGCGCTCGTGACGCGCCGCGCCGCGCTGGACGAACTGCAGCTCACCTCTCATCGGGTAGTTCGTCGGTGTGCGCTCCGCGGGAGTGCGAGTGAGGAAGTCCCAGGCATCCGCCATCGGGTTCCGGATGGTCGCGACCAGGTCTCGCCAGCCTTTCCGTGCTCCCGAGGTAGCAAACCGGACGGTGTACTCGGTCTTCTTCATGGGTCTGGGGACCAGGTCGTCCTTCGCCACGTTCAGGGACGCTCGATCAGCTCGTCGTCATCCAGCCATTCGACAGGCTGAGCAGAGAGCCCTGCCGCGATAGCCGTCGCCGTCTCCCGCCAGGAGGTGAGCTCTGCGATAGCGAGGTGGGGCTGCCCCGTGGCAAATGATGCCCGAGCAGCATCGACGAGGTTCTGCGCGCACGCGGCTCGATCAGCCTCCGACAAGGCAAGCATCCAGGGGAATCGATCAGACATGCGCGCGGCAAGAGTGCCCTCGTCATCGAGGGTGACCGTGATGAGATCAGCAGCGAACTGCAGCAGCATTGCGCGAGCATCCGCCGCGCGCTGCGACATCAGCACGAGCGGCTCGCCGTCGCGACGCGTGATCCGAACCGTGTGATCTTCGGCCTCTGCGAACACATCTGCCGAATGCTTACTCAGGTCGGACGAACGACGAGACGTGATGTGAGGATCATGGATCAGGGTCATATCCTCATGATATTCGGAACGTATTCGGAAGTCTATACGCCTCCCTCCGTAAGGAGTCACGACGGATGCCGACGCCGACCGCTCACGGGGTGAGCCGGTGCAGATCGCGTGGGAAGAGCGTCACCTCCCGGATGTTCGACGCCTCGATGAGCCGCGACACACCGTCGACACCGCCGAGGACGTCGCCTCGGCACGCCTGCTCGCCGAACGCACGGCCCCGGATGTCGCGATCGTCGACGTCATGCTCCCGGACGGAGACGGGTTCTCGCTGTGTCGCGAGATCCGCACCCGATGGGGCTTCCCGACCGTGTTGTTGACCGCGCGTGATGAGGATGCGGACGTCGTGGTCGGCCTCGACGCCGGAGCCGACGACTACATCGCGAAGCCGGTCAGCGTGGCCGTGCTCGAAGCGCGCCTGCGGACGGTCCTGCGCCGCAGCTCCCGTCTCACCGCCGAGCCGCTGCGGGTCGGCTCCCTCGTGCTGCACGAGGATTCCGCGGAAGCGCTGGCCGACGGCGAGGCCCTGCCGCTGAGCGCCACCGAGTTCCGGCTCCTGCACGAGCTCGCACTGAACGACGGACATACCCTGAGTCGCTCGCACCTGATCGACGCGGTCTGGGCGCAGTCCCCGCCCGAGACCCCGCGGGTCGTGGACACCGCGATCCAGCGGCTGCGCGCGAAGCTGACTGCGGCGAAGGTCTCGACACCGCAGCTGGAGACGATGCGCGGGATCGGATACCGGCTGCGATGACCGCACGTCGTCTTCGTCGTCCCACCCTCCGCACGGCCATCGCGCTCGTTCTCGTCGGCAGCACGATCGCGGTCTCGGTCATCGTCACCGGAGTCGTCGTGTTCACCGCGGGGCGCATCGTCTACGAGTCGCGCCAACAGGGTCTGCTCGACGAGTTCTCGACCACCGCGGACGCCCTGTTCACCTCCATCTCCACCGGGTCCCCCGAGGACACCTGGAAGTACTACGCCGAGATCCTTCCCGGCGAGACGGTCATCATCGACCTCGACAGCGGCCGGAGCGCGGGCGAGCTCCGGCCGGACCAGGTGCCCGATGCGCTCGCCATCGACGACGACACCCGTCGCTCCGGAGACCTGACGTCGCTGATGACCACGCTCGAAGGGCGCGACGTCTTCTTCGTCTCCGTGGTGCGGGACGATCTCCCCCAGGACCCGAGCGCCCGACTCGCCGTGGTCACCGCGTACTCGATGGAGCCGCAGCGGGAGCAGGTGCGGGAGCTCGTCATCTCCGGGGCGCTCCTGAGCGGCGGCGTGGTGGTGCTCGTCGTGCTGCTCGAACGCCTGCTCGGCGGAGCGTTGACACGCCCGCTCCGCCGTCTGGTCGACACCGCGCAGGCGGTCGGGTCCGGCGAGGGGCCACCGGCGTGGAAACCGTCGTTCGACGACGTCGACCGGGTGGCCGACGCTCTTCGTCTCTCCTCCGAACAGTTGGGGTCCACCATCGCGCAGCTGCAGCGCCGGGAAGCGGAGTCCCGACAGCTGGTCAGCGACGTCGCCCACGAACTGCGCACACCGCTCACCTCGATGATGGCGGTCGACGAGCTCCTCGACGAAGACGAGCACACGACCGCCGAGGAGCGGGCGGTCGCTGCTGCGGTCGTGCGCACCGGAACGCGCCGTCTGCATACCCTGATCGAGCACCTGCTCGAGCTCTCCCGCCTCGATGCCGGGGTCGCACGCGTCCACCGCACGACCCTCGTGCTCCCCGATCTGCTCGCCGACGTGATCGATGCGACGGGCGTCGATGTCGTCGAACTGCGGGCCTCGCCCGGCCTGCAGATCCGCACCGACCCGTCACGGCTGCATACGGTGGTGGCGAACCTGCTCACCAACGCATCCCGGCACGGTCGCCCGCCCGTCACCGTCCGCGTGCACGAAGACGGCGACGCACTGCACATCGATGTCGGCGATCAGGGCCCCGGCATCCCCGCGGCCGACGCCGAGCGGGTGTTCGACCGCTTCGTCACCACCGACCGTTCGCGCTCCGACGGTGCGGGAACCGGGCTCGGGCTCGCGATCGCCCGCGACAGTGCGCGACTCCTCGGCGGCGATCTCACGCTGCTCCCCCGATCCCCCGGTGCGACCTTCCGCGTGACTCTTCCGCGCGTGTGACACTCGTGTGACATTCGTCATCGACACTGGCCGTTCGCCGATGTCGAGAGGTCTTCCGATGAGTCTTCCCCCGTCCCCTTCTCCGAACAGCCCGGCATCTCCGCGCACACGACGCCGGAGACGCCTCCGGCGTTTCCTCACCCTGACCGCGGTCGCGATCCTGGTGGTCAGCGGAGGGACCGTGGCCGTCGCGGCGATCCGGTTGTCGCAGAACGTCACCACGGTCGACCTGCACCCCGCACGCACGGACGAGCCACCCGTCGTCGCGGATTTCGACGGCGAGTTCGACGTGCTGCTCGTCGGTTCCGACGGTCGCGCAGGGCAGGGGGCACAGTACGGTGAGGGCGGCGACGTCGAAGGCAGCAGGAACGACGTGACGCTGCTGCTGCACGTGAACGAGTCGCACGACGCGGCCACCGTGATCTCCTTCCCGCGCGATCTGCTCGTCGACATGCCCGCATGCACCGACCCCGACTCCGGGAAGACCTGGGATGCCGGTCACCGGGTGCAGTTCAACGAGTCCCTCGCCCGCGGCGGACTGGGGTGCGTCGCCTCCGCGGTCACGGCGCTGACCGGGATCGACCTCGCCTATGCCGCGGAGATCACCTTCACCGGGGTCATCGACGCCTCCAACGCCGTCGGCGGCGTGCCCATCTGCTTCGCCGGCCCGATCCATGATCGGCATTCCGGGCTGGAGATCCCCGCAGCGGGGACCTACGACCTCAGCGGAGAACAGGCCCTGGCGCTCCTGCGCTCCCGATACGGCGTCGGCGACGGGAGTGATCTCGCCCGCATCTCGACCCAGCAGGTGTTCCTGTCGTCCCTCGTGCGCACGCTGCGCGATCAGTCGACCCTGACGGACCCGGTGAAGCTGTACGGGATCGCCGATGCCGCGACGCGGAACATGACCCTCTCCACGCCGCTCGCCGACCTGGGAACGCTCGCGTCGATGGCGAAGGTCTTCAGCGACCTCCCCCTCGAGAACATCGCATTCGTGTCGTACCCGCACCTTCCCGCGGGCGACCGCGTGGTCCCCGACGAGCAGGCCGCCGCTGTGCTGATGGAACGGGTGAAGGCCGGCGAGACGGTGAACATCAGCGCCGACCACACCGGCCGTGGCAGCGAGCTGTCGGCTCCGAGCGCCCCGCCGTCCGCTGATCCCGACGAGCCGACGACCCCGCCGGACACCGAGACGCAGCCCGAGAACCTGCCCGGGAACATCGACGGGCAGAGTGCGGCGCAGGACACCTGCGTGCGCCCGTACTCCGGATAGCGTCGCGACTGCGGCTCAGCGGGTGCGGTCAGGCGGATCCAGCGGCACCCGCATGTTGAGGATGATCAGCGCCACTCCCCCGATCGCGGAGATCGCTGCGGGGATCCAGAACAGCTGCGGCAAGCCCAGCCACAGCGAGCCGATGCTCCCCACGAAGCCGCCGACCGCGGCGTTTATCGCATAGGAGCTCATGAAGACGCTGGTCGCCATGCCCACACGTGCCGGAACCAGTCGCTGAGCCACCGTGATGCCCAGCACGCCGAACGTCGCGATCACACCGGCCATGAGCACCTGTCCGACGATGAGAGGGACGATGTGCGGCGCGATCAGACCGGCGGACGCGTAGGAGATGTGGGCGGCGACCGCCATCAGGGCGCCGACGAAGAGGACGCGTGTGGTCCCGTACCGAGTCGCGAGTCTCGCGGCGAACGGCATCAGGAGCAGCTCGACGAGGGGCTGGAAGCCGATGATCGCACCGCGCACCCCGGCATCGACGGCGAGCTCACCGTCCATGTACAGCGGCAGGTAGGCGAGCTTGACCGTCTCACCGCACATGATGAGCACGTAGATCGCGGTGAAGACGAGCAGCGGGAGCATCGAACGCGGATGCGGCACGGGCGGCGCGACCGAGACCGGAGCGGCGCCACCGGGCTCGCGGATGGGCGTCGACAGCGCCCTGCGCGCGGCCGCCGAGTCGGTCTTCACCCCGATCAGCGGCACCAGCGAGAGCAGCACGCAGAGTCCTGTGACCAGCAGCAGGGGACGCAAGCCGATGACCGCGCCGAGCACGGCGCCGATGACCGGGCCGACGATCCACCCGAACGCCATGGCCATCCGCATCACCGCGACGACCTCGTTGTCCGCCGGAGTCGGTCTCCGATTCAGTTCGTCTCTCACCGCGGCCTGCAGTTGCGCCGCACCGGCACCCGCCGTGCTCAACAGGAGCATGTTGATGGCGAACGGCATCCATGCCTGCATCGCGACCGCCATCAGGACCCAGCCGACGAATCCGGCGAGCGCGGACAGGCGGAAGACCAGCAGTCGCGAGCCGGCGCGGTCCGACAGCGAGCCCACGAGATACCCGGCGATCGGAGCGGTGAGGTTGGTCAGGAAGTAGAGGCCGGCCTGCGCCGTCGAGAGATGGAGTTCCCCCACGAGGAACAGGGTGATCTGCGGGATCGTGACCGAGATCCCGATTCCGGAGATGACGAGGCTGACGAACACGCCGCGCAACAACCTCGAGCGGAGGATGTAGCGCGCGGCGGAAACGGGGCTGCCCGATGGGTCCGCGGTTCCTGATTGCCGAGCCGCCACGCGGAACCATCCTCATTGCCGTACGAAAGGGGGAAACGGCAATGCTATCGAGGGGGGACGCGGGCGGAAGACGGTCAGGAGTTGCCGGCCGTCGACTCCAGCTTCGCCATCACCTGGTTGATCGTGAACGACGCCGATTCCTGCCGTGCCGGGAACTCGACGAGCGTCTGCAGCATCCGCGCGACGTACGCCTGTGCCGGGACGAACAGGAAGACGTGGTCGAGCACCCAATCCCAATAGGTGTTCGATGTGATGTCGGCACGCTCGTATGGATCGGTGCGGAGGTTGAACAGCTTCGGGAAGCGCAGTTCGATGTAGGGCTCCTGCCACACCTGCAGCGTCCCCACGGCACGCTGCTCGAGGAACACGAGCTTCCAGTTCTCGAAGCGCAGCGCCGTGAGGTCGCCGTCGTCCGAGACGTAGAAGAAGTGTCGACGTGGGCTGTGCTCGACGGCACCCGTTATGTAGTCCAGTTGGTTGTTCCCGTCCAGGTGCACCGTGAAGTCCGTGCCGTGCAGCTCTGTTCCCGCCTTCAACCGCTCGGCGATATCGGTGTCTCCGACGGCGGCCAACAGCGTGACGAACCAGTCGTTGTGGCTCACGATGCCGTTGAGCGTCGTACCGGCGGGAATGTGTCCGGGCCAGCGGACCATCGCGGGCACGCGGTACGCGCCCTCCCAGTTGGAGTTCTTCTCATTGCGGAACGGGGTCATACCCGCATCCGGCCAGCTGTTCATGTGCGGGCCGTTGTCGGTGGAGTACATGACGATCGTGTTCTCGGCGAGCCCGAGCTCGTCGAGCAGGTCGAGCAGACTCCCCACGACGTCATCATGGTCGAGCATCGTGTCGTGATAGTTGGACTGCCAACGCCCGGCCCGCCCCTTGCTCTCCTCCTTGGTGTGGGTGCGGAAGTGCATGTGCGTCGAGTTGAACCAGACGAAGAAGGGCGTATCATCCTCGGCCTGGGCGCGGATGAAGTCGGCGGCCGCATCGCGGAACTCCTCGTCGACGGTCTCCATGCGCTTCTTCGTCAACGGACCGGTGTCCTCGATCCGCTGGGTGCCGTCCTCGTTCGCCCACGAGTGGAGCACACCCCGCGGGCGGAACTTCTCACTGAAGCCCGGGAATTCCTCGTCGGTCGGATAGTCGGGGTGCTCCGGCTCCTCCTCGGCATTGAGGTGGTACAGGTTGCCGAAGAACTCGTCGAAGCCGTGCGCGGTCGGCAGATGCTCGTCACGGTCACCGAGGTGGTTCTTGCCGAACTGACCGGTGGCGTAGCCGTGGTGCTTGAGCGCGTCGGCGATCGTGGGGTCTTCGGGCTGCAGACCCAGCTTCGCCCCCGGCATCCCGACCTTGGTGAGTCCGGTGCGATACGGGTTCTGGCCGGTGATGAAGGCCGCGCGCCCCGCGGTGCAGCTCTGCTCGCCGTAGTAGTCGGTGAATTTCACACCCTCGTCGGCAATACGGTCGATGTTCGGCGTCCGATAGCCCATGAGGCCGTCTGAGTACGTGCTCAGGTTGCTGATGCCGATGTCATCGCCCCAGATGATGAGGATGTTGGGCTTGTCAGCCATGACGACTCCTTGCTTCGACGCGTGAGACGGGGCGATCGCCCTCGCTCGAAGCCAAGCACCTTCTCGCGGCTGCGCCCAGGGCGCCTCACTCGGAGCGGGTGAGACGGAATCCGATGTGCGACATACCGGTGTCCTCGGCCTGCGGCGAGCGCGCAGCCGGGCGGAAGCGCAGGCAGTAGTCCGGTGAGCAGAGGTGCGACCCACCCTTGAGCACGCGGCGCGGGATGTCGGGGAAACCCTCCTGCGCGCTGGCGACGGCGAGCAGGTTGGTGCGCTTGCCGGCGTCGACGGGGGTGTCGGAGAGGCGGATGTGCCGAGGGGTGTAGAAGTCGGTCGTCCACTCCCAGACGTTCGCGATCATGTCGTAGAGGCCGTAGCCGTTCGGGGGGTACGAGCCGACCGGCGCCGTACCTCCTACGCCCTGGTTGTCGTAGGGGAAACGTCCGAGCCACGAGTTCGCCTGGGCGATGCCGCCCGGGTAGGCCTCGTCGCCCCAGGCGAAGGGGGCGCCGTCCACTCCCCCGCGTGCCGCGTACTCGTGCTCGGCTTCGGTGGGCAGCCGCATCCCCACCCAGTCGGCGTAGGCGACCGCGTCTTCGAACGCGACATGCACGACCGGATGCTGCAGGCGATCGTCGATCGTCGAGTCGGGTCCGAACGGACGACGCCAGTACGCGCCGGGCTGCCAGCGCCACCAATTGCGCCAATCGCCCAGGTTCGTCGGCCCGGAGGTCGGTGTGAACACCATCGCGCCCGGCACGAGATCGGCGGGATCGGCGCCGGGGAACGCGGCAGGATCGAGCTCGCGCTCGGCGACGGTGACGTACCCGGTGGCGTCGACGAACTCGGCGTACTGTGCGTTCGTCACCTGGTAGCGGTCGATGAAGAACGACGCGACCTCACGCCGGTGCGCCGGGCGCTCGTCGGGATAGAAGTCGTCTGACCCCATCAGGAAGGTCCCGCCCGGGATGTGGACCATATCGCGCGCGTTCGTCACGTGCTCAGCGTAGTGTCCGGGCTCTGCGACATCCGGACCGATCTGGAAAGATCATCCGCATGATCACCGTTCATCTGCGCTACGAGATCGACCCCGACAAGCTGGACGACTTCACCGAGTACGGGCGCACCTGGATCCGGCTCGTGGAGAAGCACGGCGGCACCCACCACGGCTACTTCCTGCCGAGCGAAGGCGACAGCGACGAGGCCTTCGCCCTGTTCACCTTCCCTTCCCTCACGGAGTACGAGGTCTACCGGACGGCCTCGAAGACCGACCCGGAGTGCGTCGAGGCGTTCGACTTCGCTCGCAGGACGCGGTGCATCCGCCGCTATGAGCGCCGCTTCCTCAGTCCGGTCTTCGAGGGGGCGTAGGCATGAACCCACCGGCCGTCGACGTCTCGGCGCTCACGGACGTCGCCACGCTGTCGACCCCGCGACTTCGCCTCGAACCCCTGGGCGTCGCCCACCTCGACGGCGTGTGGGAAGGGTTGCTCGACGACGAGAGCATGCGGCTCACGGGCACGCGTCAGGTGTTCACCCGCGAGGCGGTGGTGCGACACCTCGATTCCCTCGCCGACCGCGACGACCGCGCCGACTGGGCGATCATCGAGCTCGGCTCCGAGGAGTACGTCGGCGAGATCGTCCTCAACGAGCTGGAGCCGGACGATGCGTCGATGAACTTCCGCATCGCGCTGAATCCCGGCCGGCTCGGGCGCGGCTTCGGCACCGAGGCGACCCGCGCCGTTCTCGATCACGCGTTCGACCGCATCGGGCTTCACCGCGTGAGTCTCGACGTCTTCTCGTTCAACCCCCGCGCGCAGCGCTCCTACGAAAAGGCAGGGTTCCGGTACGAGGGCCGCCAACGCGACACGCTGTTCTGGGACGGCGAGTGGGTCGACTCGATCCTCATGTCGGTCTTGAGCACCGACGAGCGGCCCGCCGCTCCCGAAGCCGCTGACATCGCGGATCGCCCCGAGAGAACCGCGGTTCCGAGGCACCTGAGCGACTTCCCATTGCACGCTTCCGTCGCCGTGTCGGACATCGACCGCGCCGTCACCTTCTATGAGGGCACTCTGCGGCTCCCCCTGGCACGGTCGGGTCCGAGCGCGCGGATCTCGGGTGGCAGTCGCGTCTATCGCTCAGGCGGCGACGAGGCATTGCACGTCTATCAGTCGACGACCGCAGGCACCTCGCAGGCGACCGTCGCGACCTGGCACGTCGACGACCTGGATCAGGTCGTCGACGCACTCGCGGCGAACGACCTCGATTTCCTGCGCTACGACGGACTCAGCCACGACGCTCGGGGCATCACGGCGAGGGCCGGCGGAGGTCGGATCGTGTGGTTCGCAGACCCCGATGGCAACACGTTCGCCCTGGAGAGCGACCGCTGATCGTCGCTGCTCCGACGCGGGTTCTTCGGAAGTGCCGTCGGAGCCGGGTCGGAGGTGCCGGCGCCGGGCTGCGGTCAAGACGAGGCCCGACCGGCGACCGCGCGCGATCGACGAGCGCGTGCGGGCGGAGTGATCAACCCGCCGCGATCCACGATCGCGTGAAGCCGAGCACGCCGCTGCCGTCGGTGTCGGCGAGGGAGACACCCACGAACCGCGTCGCACCCTCCGAGGTCTGCCAGCGAAAGCGGTATTCGTCGGAGAGGACTGCCGCCGCGATCGCCGCCCCCGCGGATTCGGCGGACTGCGCGTTCGCGAAGGCCCCGGTGCTGCGCGCGATGTACGCATCCAGGAGCGAACCGTAGGGACCACCGCTCTCCGGCCGGATCGCGTTCTCGACGAAGGCGCTGGCGACCGCGGCTGGCTCGATCACGCTGACCCCGACACCGAAGCGCTCGGCGACCACCGCGAGCGACTGCATGAAGCCCTCCACGGCGAACTTCGCCCCGCAGTAGGCGTCGGCGAACGGCTGGCCGACCGCCCCGCCGACACTCGTCACCGTGAGGATGCGGCCGTTGCCACGCTCGCGCATCCCCGGCAGCACGAGCTTGGCGAGGTTGACCGGCGCCAGGTAGTTGATGTCGAGCTGCGCCTGGATCTGCTCCATCGTCAGCTGCTCGGCGGTGGCGACGTTCCCCTGTCCGGCGTTGTTCACCAGGACGCGGATGCCGCCGAGCTCCGCCTCGATCTCGGCCACCAGCCGGGCCGCGGCCGCATGATCCACGACATCGAGGGCGCGCACGTCGACCTCGACGCCCGCCTCGGCCGCAGCGTCCCGCAACGCCCCGGCCTTCCGGGTGTCGCGCATGGTCGCGACGACGTGCAGGCCTCGTCGTGCCAGTTCGACGGCGGCGTGGAGTCCCATTCCGGACGAGGTGCCGGTGATCAGTGCGATGTCGTTCATCAGGCGACTCTACGACCCGCGGTCCGGAATCCCCTGACGGTCACGACCCTGGACTGACGCATGCACCCGCTTCCAGCTAACTTGCACGTTGATGTGCACGTAATGTGTAAACTCGTCCTGTGAAACAGAGCTGGCGGGTCTACAAGCGCGACGTCAAGAGACTCTCCCGCGTCCCCAAAGCGTGGATCATCATCATCGGGGTGCTCATCACCCCTGCCCTGTACGCATGGTTCAACATCAACGCGTTCTGGGACCCCTACGCCCACACCGCGAACATCCGCGTGGCGGTCGTCGACCTCGACGAGGGCGCCACCTCCGACCTCACCGGCCACATCGACATCGGCGCGCAGGTGACGGAGCAGCTCGAGGACAACGACCAGCTCGGCTGGACCTTCATGGGCGAAGACGAGGCCCAGGAGGCCGTGAAGAAGGGCGACGTCTATGCGGCCATCGTCATCCCCGCCGCATTCAGCGAAGACCTGCTCAGCATCACCAGCGGCGACTTCACGCAGCCGTCGCTGCAGTATTACGTCAACGAGAAGGCCGGGGCGATCGCGCCGAAGATCACCGACGTCGGCGCCTCCGAGCTCGACAAGCAGGTCACGAGCGCCTTCAAGGAGCAGGTGGCACTCGCGGCGACGAACGCACTCAAGGACGTCGGCGACTCCACCGAGCTGCGGCTGCTGAACGCGAGGGACAACACCCTCGATGCGTTCGACCAGGCGACACAGACACTCGCCTCGGCCCGCGAGAACCTCGCCGAGACCCAGGACGGGCTCGCCTCCTCGCGCGGCACGCTCTCGTCCGCACGGAACACGCTCGGCGACGTCGACAAGACGCTCGGCGATGTGCAGAAGTCGCTCGCCCAGACGCAGTCGATCATCGCGGAGACGCAGAAGGAGGTGATCGCGTTCAGCGACAGTGCCACCACCGCGTTCCTGCGGGGCACGACGCTGCTCGCCGACGTCTCATCGAAGGCGAACGTCTCGATCACCCGTCTCACCCAGAGCCTCGAGCAGGCGGGGGTGCGCATCGACGCCGGGATCGACGACGTCTCGAACGTGCTGAAGGCGAACGAGGCGGCGGTCGCCCGGCTGCAGGCGCTCCTGGACGACACCGACCTCAGCGAGGACACGAAGCAGCGCCTGACCGAGGTCATCGCCTCGCTGCAGCAGCGCAACGCCACCGACCAGCAGCTGCTCGCCGACCTCAAGGACCTCAAGACCGCCGCCTCCGACACGGTGCGCTCCGTTCAGGCGACAGCCGACGCGGTCGACCAGGCGATGCAGGACACCCGCGACGCCTCATCGGCGATGCGCGACATCCTCACCCGCACCGTCCCCTCACTGAACAGCGCCATGTCGCAGCTGTCGGCGAGCGTCGGATCGTTCTCAGGGGCGCTGGACGCGCAGAAGGGCGTCCTCGCACAGGCCGATCAGCTGCTGGCAGGGTTGGACTCGCAACTCGTCGCCACCTCGTCGGCACTGGAGAGCTTCGACAACGACCTCGCGGGCATCGAGCAGGGTCTGCAGACGTCGCGCACCGACGTCGTCGCGCTCAACGCTGCATCCGAATGGGGCCTGCTCGGTACCCTGACCGATCTGGAACCCGAGCAGATCGCCCAGTTCATCTCCTCTCCGGTCGAGGTCGACGAGCACCTGGTGTTCCCGGTCGACACCTACGGGTCGGCGATGGCCGCGCTCTTCACGAACCTCTCGCTGTGGATCGGCTCCTTCGTGCTGATGGTGATCTTCCGCGTCGAGGTCGACACGGAGGGCGTCGAGGGCGTCACGGTGCGCGAGGCCTACTTCGGCCGCTTCTTCCTCTTCGCGACGCTCGCCGTGGGCCAGGCGCTGATCGTGTGCATCGGAAACCTCATCATCGGCGTGCAGACCGTGAGCGCCGCCGCGTTCGTCGGCACCGGTGTGCTCATCGCCCTCGCGTACGTGAGCATCATCTACGCCCTCTGCGTCGCGTTCGGGCACGTCGGCCGCGGTCTGTGCATCCTGCTGGTGATCATGCAGATCCCCGGTGCGTCCGGCCTGTACCCGATCGAGCTGATGCCCGGATTCTTCCGTGCGATCTATCCCCTCCTCCCCTTCTCCTACGGCATCGACGCCATGCGGGAGACGATCGGGGGCTTCTACGACGGCCACTACTGGCGCTTCCTCGGCGCCCTCGCCGTGTTCGTCGCCCTCGCCTTCCTCCTCGGACTCGTCCTGCGTCGCCGCCTCGCGAACTTCACCCTGCTCTTCAACCGGCAGGTGCTCTCGACCGACCTCCTCATCGGCGAGAAAGTGCAGGTCGTCGGCAGCGGATACCGGCTCACCGACGTCATCCGGGCGCTGTCGAACCGCGCCGAGTACCGCGACGACCTCGCTCGGCGGGCCGAGCCGTTCACACGCCGCTACCCGACGCTGCTGAAGGCGACAGTGCTCACGGGGGTCGCGGGGCTCGTCGTTCTCGGCGTCCTCACCTGGGCGCTCCCCGGATCGAAAGCGCTGCTGCTGGGACTGTGGACCCTCTGGATACTGCTCGTGATCGGGTTCCTCGTGGCCATCGAGTACATCAAGCACAGCTTCGAGCACGGCGCAGAGGTCGCTGCTCTCGACGACGCCGAACTGCGCCAGCTCGCTCTCGCCGGCCCCGCCGGCCCTGCAGCGGTTCTGCCACCCACGGCTGATGAGTCGTTCGCCACCGTCCCGCACGTACCGGTCGCCCCGGTCGCACCCGCTGAGGCGGATGACCGGGACACCTCCGAGGCGCCGATCGCCGGCGCCGAGGCCGACGCACTGCTCACGGAGTGGTTCGATCCGGAAGCACAGTCGGAGACGACCGGCGACACGGAAGCGGAACCGGAGGCCGATCCCGCGGCTTCCGAGCCGACGGAGGAAGCGACCGCCACCAAGGCGGCAGACGACCCGCTCCCCCCGGAGGAAGAAGCACCCACCGCAGACGACGAGCCCGCCGAAGGGGAGGACCGCGCGTGAAGGACATCCTGCACCTGACGGCCCGCGACATACGTCACGCGACCCAGAACGTGATGGCGTGCATCGTTCTGTTCGGCCTGGTCGTCATCCCCTCCCTGTTCACCTGGTTCAACGTCATCGCCAGCTGGGACCCGTTCGCGAACACGAAAGACCTGAAGATCGCCGTCGCCAGCACCGACGCCGGGTACGAGAGCGACCTGGTCCCGATCCGGGTGAACGTCGGCGAGCAGGTCCTCTCCCAGCTCCGCGGGAACGAGCAGCTCGACTGGGTGATCACCGATGAGCACGACGCGATCGATGGGACCAAGTCGGGCGAGTACTACGCCGCCATCGTGCTGCCCGAGACGTTCAGCGCCGACATGCTGACGTTCTACGCCGACGGCGGCGACCGCACGCACATCGCGCTCTACACGAACGAGAAGAAGAACGCCCTGGCGCCGAAGATCACCGGCCAGGGCGCGGAGGGGGTGTCGTCCGCGATCAGCGACACGTTCGCCGAGACACTCGGCGACGTGGCGCTCGGCCTCGTCTCGTCGATGTCGGACTACCTCACCGATGAAGACACGCAGGCGACGCTCACGCGCATCGAGACTCGACTGGGAAGCGTGGGCGCTCAGCTGCGCTCGGGCGCGCGCACGGCCGACACGTTCACGGCCCTGCTCGAGACGAGCCGACCGCTGCTGGACAGCGCGTCGGCCCTGGTCGACGAGGCCGGCGACGCGTTCTCGGACACCTCGGGCGCTCTCGGCAGCGGAGTGGATGCGGCGAGCACGCTGAAATCGACCCTGCAGACGGCGGCGCAGTCGCTGGCGGACGCCCTCGCGGCCACATCGAACAGCTACGACGCGGTGGGCCAGCGCATCGACGAGCTCTACGCAGGTGCCGCCTCGCTCAGCGGCAGCCAGGTGCAGGCGATCACCACACTCGCGGAGCGCGTGCAGCAGCAGATCGATCAGTATGCCGCGGTGAAGAACACGCTGGTGACGCAGGTCGGACCGAACCTTCCCGAATCCGCCCAGCCCGACTTCGACGCCGTGATCAGCCGACTCGACGAGGCGATCGCGCGGCAGCAGGCGCTGCAGCAGCGCCTGCAGACTGCGGCGACCGAGATCGCGGCCGGCAACGACTCGGCACAGAGCTCGCACCAGGAGATCACGGCGGCGATCGCCGAGGCCAAGAAGGCGATCGCCGACGCCCGGAGCACCTACGACGACGGGCTGAAGGCGCAGCTGAACGCCCTGTCGTCCACGCTCACGCAGATCGGGTCCGACGTGTCGGCGATCCGCTCCGACCTGTCCGGCATCACCTCCGGGCTGTCCGGAGCATCCGACTCCGTGCTGTCGACGCTGTCGCGAGCGCAGGAGGCCACGACGCAGCTGTCCGCATCGTTGAACGCCCTGGCCGACAGGTTCGACACCGTGCAGCAGTCGATCGCGAAGGCCGCGGACACCGGCGATCTCAGCGCGCTGATCGGCGCCGATCCGGGTGTGCTGGCCACGTCGCTCGCCGAGCCCGTGCGCCTCGATCGCACCGCGGTCTTCCCCGTGGCCGGGTTCGGTGCGGCCATGGCCCCGCTGTACATGATCCTCGCCCTGTGGGTCGGTGCCCTTCTGATGACGGTGACGATCCGCGTCGATGTGAACGCCGAGACGCTCCCCGACCGCCCCGAACTCACGCCGACGCAGAAGTACCTCGGCCGCTACGGCATCTTCGGTCTGGTCGGTCTCGCGCAGAGCACGTTGCTGACGCTCGGCCTGATCCTCTTCGTCCAGATCGAACCCGCGCATCCGCTTCTGCTGATCCTGGCCGGGTGGGCGATCTCGACCGTGTTCACGCTCATCGTGTACACGGCGGTGGTCGCGTTCGGCAACGCGGGCAAGGCGCTCGCCGTGCTGCTGCTCGTGATCCAGATCTCCGGGTCGGGCGGTGCGTACCCCCTGCAGCTGCTTCCGGACTGGTTCCAGAGCGTCAGTCCCTTCCTCCCCGCGACCTATGCCGTGAACATGGTGAGATCGGCGATCGCCGGCGTCTACCAGGCCGACTTCTGGTGGGCGCTCGGCGCACTCGCGCTGTTCATCGTTCCGGCGCTGCTCCTCGGACTCGTGCTGCGGCGTCCGTTGATGACCTACAACCGCAAACTGGTCGAGGCGCTCGCGTCGACCAAGCTGATGTCCTGATCCCCGCGCCCCCGAAGGACCCGAAGTGACCGCACCGAACCCGCCGCGTCGACGCGACGCCCTGGCCAACCGGGAAGCCCTGCTGCGCGCGGCGCAGTCGGTGCTCGCGACCAACCCCACGGCGTCGCTCGATGTCATCGCGCAGGCGGCAGGTCTCACCCGTCGCGCCGTCTACGGCCACTTCGCCGACCGCGACAGCCTGCTCCGCGAGGTGATCGCGGTCGGTGCGCAGCGGTTCAACGCGATCGCCGAGACGACCGACGAGTCCGACCCCCGGGTGACCCTGGCACGGATGGCGACGCGGCTGTGGCGGGAGGCCTCCGCCGTGCGCGCCTCGGCCAACATCGCCCTCGACGATGCGCATCTGGCCGATACCGTGCTCGCCCTGGCGCCGCTGCGTCGCCGCATCCGCGATCTGACCAGCGTCGGAGTGGACTCGGGGGCGTTCCGGGGAGACATGCCGGCCGATCTGCTCGCCTTCCTCATCGAGGAGACCGCCAGAGCAACGCTGCGCGAACTGCGGCTCACCACGACCGACGCAGACTCGACCGTCGTCCGCGTGGTGCTGAGCATCGTGGGCCTCTCATGGACCGAGCAGGCCGAGCTCATCGCCGCGCACCCCGAGGTCTTCGCGCAGGACTGAACCCTGCGTCCCACACCGAGATCTGCGACACCGAGATCTGCGACACCGAGATCTGCGACACCGAGATCTGCGCGCAGTGCGGGGCTCTGGAGCAGGGCCGAGGGGACCGTTCCGTACTGTTCCCGGCCCGGCCGGCCCGGACGCGAGACCGCTCAGACGATCGCGTCGTCGTGCCGCGGCACCCCGTCCTCATCCAGGACCTCATCCGGGTCCGTCTCCACCGACGATGAGGACCGATCATCCGCGCGCACACGGAACCAGAGCGTGAGCTCGGTCAACGCTCTCACCGCTGTGCCGACATCCGATCCCGTATCCAGATCTGCGAAGGAGTCCCGGTACCCGGTGGGAGCACTCGCGCGGCGCTGCAGTGGCCGATACCCCATGGTCCAGTCCGCGAACCGACGCTCGCGGATCGGTTCCTCCAGGAGCACCCGCAGATCATGGTGTCGGGAATCCCCTCGGATGCTCTCGAGCACGCGCGCCACGGTGTCCGGATTCCCTTCCAGCACCTGAATGAACCGCCCCTCCCGGTGAAGGAGCATCCCGGTGATGCCCCGTCGAAGATTGAGACGTCGACACACGGTCAGCAGATGCTCGAGAGCCGTCGCGCGAAGCGGCTGAGACGCGGTGCTCGTGTACACCAAGGAGATCAACCCGGGTGCCGTGCCGCCGTTCACAGCGCCACCCCCTGCTCACCGTCGTGGACCGTCGGCGAGGGCTCCCCCGTCAGCTGCTCCACCGCGTTCGTGGCTGCTGCCAGCGTCGCGAAGTCGCCGAGCATACGGGACCGGGCGTCGAACGCGCGATACGCGCCGCCCGCCTGCCTGTCGACATATCCGAGGAAGTCGCCGCGGCGGCTCCCGACGTGGAAGCCCTCCTCGACGCACGCCCAGAGGACGTCATGATCAGGTGGGGCAGAGTGCGGCACCCCAGCAGAATATGCGTGCGGCGCGCTCACCGCGCTCCCCTTTACAGCGGCCCCGCGGGTGCGCTAAGCGCGGGTACCGTGCTCGATGTCGATGTCGACCGCGGGAATCCCGAATCCGCCGTCGTCCTCGTCGTCGCCGGGGGTCCGCTGCGGGAACAGGGGGTGCATGCGGATCTGGGCGGCGTCTTCGGAGAAGTCGGGGTCATCGCCGTCGGAGGTCTGCGGACCGACGAGCAGATCGTTGCCGACGCCGACGATCAGGTCAGCGGAGTCCTTCTTCCCGTCCACCACGATGGGAAGCCGCAGAGCCGCCGACTCCCCTTCACTCGCGAGGGCGGCGGCGAGAGCGACGAGCGCCTCGGCGACGTCGTCCGTCGTGACCACCTGTTGGCCTGCGTACGATACGAGTTTCATGTCTTCGACGGTGCCATCACGCGGGGCAGGCCCCAAGGGGGTTGTGCGGACCACGTCCGACGCGCTAACCGCGAGCGAGTGCGCCCACGACCGGACAGCCTTCCCCCGATCACGCGCCCGGGCGGGAGAATGGAGCATATGTCCGCGAGATCCCGCCGGCCGCTGCTCTCCTCCGTGCGCCGTCTGCTGCACACCGATCCCTCGGCCGTCGCGCACACCGAGGCGATGCCCGTCATCGACGAGCGCACGGTCCCCCGGGTGCTCGATCTCGCGACCCGCATCGGTGAATCGATGTTCGCCGTCGGCGCCTCAGCGCACGAGGTCACGCTCGCGATCACCCGCGTGTGCGATGCCTACGGGATGCGGGGCGTGCAGGTCGACGTCACCTACAACTCGATCACGGTGTCGTTCCATCTGAGCGGCGAGGTCTGGCCCGAGACCCTCGTGCGCGTCGTGCGTGTCACCGCTCCCGATCACGCGAAGCTGCAGCGCGTGCAGGCCCTGGTCGCCGACATCGACGGCGGCCTCGACCTCGAATCCGCGCGCACCACGTTCCGCGCCATCCGGCGGGTGCCGTTCCGCTACCAGCAGCCGGTCGTGATCGTCGCGCGCGCCCTGCTCGCCGTCGGCGTCAGCATCATGCTCGGCGCCGCCCCGATCATCGTCGGTCTCACGTTCGTCGCGGCGCTGTGCGCGGCACTGACACAGGCGGGGCTCGCGCGACTCCGGGTGCCGCTGTTCTTCAGCCAGATCGCCGGAGGATTCGTGACCACGGTCGTGGCTGTCGTGGTCTCCGCGCTCGGTACCGCCGGGATCGAACCGTTCGTCGGCATCCGCCCGTCGATCATCGTCGCCTCCGGCATCGTGCTGATGCTCGCCGGCCTGACCGTGGTCGGCGCCGCGCAGGACGCGATCGACGGCTTCGCCCTCACGGCCGGCGGACGCATCCTCGATCTCACCATGCAGACCCTCGGCGTGGTGATCGGCATCCTCGTCGGCCTGGAACTCGGCGGCGTCCTGGGCTTCACCATGGACCTCCCCGACGACCCCGCGCCGTTCGGACCGCTCGTGAACCAGTTCGCCGGAGCGATCATCATCGCGGTCGCCGTAGCCGTGTTCAACGGTGCCGGCATCCGGATCATCCTCGTCAGCGCACTGCTCAGCGCTGTCACCCTCGCCGGCTACTCGACATCGGTGGCGCTGAACCTGCACCCCGCGGCGGCGAGCGCGGTCGGTGCCCTGCTGGCGAGCTTCCTCGGGATGCTGATCGCACGCAACCTGCACGTGCCCTCGGTCGCGGTGACCACCGCCGCGATCGTGCCGCTCGTCCCCGGAGTCGCGGTGTTCCAGGGGCTGCTCGAGATGGTCCACGCAGCCGGCACCTCCACGGGCATGCTGCTCGCGGGCGGATCGCTCATCGATGCGGCGGTCATCGGCATCGGCCTGGCCTCCGGCGCCTCCCTCGGCCTCTATCTCGGTACCCCGGTGCGGGCGACTCTCGCGAGCGTGGCGAAGACGCGGGCCCGCGTCCGCCGCTGATCGGCGCCCACGGTGTTACCTGCTCGTCGAGTGCACGGGATCTCGCCGAGTGCACGGGGTGTTCGCGTCGACAGCCCGTGCACTCGCGCGCACGCCGTGCACTCGGTGCACCGCGTGCACCGCGAGCACCGCGAGTTGAGCAATATATCGGTTCGGATTACAATTCCAGTGAATTCTGGCGGGCTGAAGAGCGCCCGTTGACCGCGCGGACGCATGCACCGCGCCGCGCGGGGTGGTGCGCTCCTCGGCAGCCGATACCGGTCCACCGATGGGAGTGTTGAGTTGTTCACAATGCCCGATCCCCGATTCGAGCTGAGGAAGATCACCGATACCGAGTGGCTGATCCTCGATCACCGCTATGCCCAGAATGACTCGCGACGCACGGTCGCGTGCATCTATGAGGTCGATGCCGCGGAGGTGGAGGTCGTCTGGCTGCGAGACCTCCCGCTCGCGAGTTCGTACATGACTGCCGCCGACGTGTGGGAAGACGTCCAGCGGTTCCATGCGCCGCGCCGCGCCGGCCGACCGATCCCGATCCCGCATCATCCGCCCCTCGCGACCGCCTGACCGGGCGATCACGCTCACGCAGGCGGGATTCTCCGCTCGCTCGCGCACCCCTGTCAACGGGCAGACGTGCACGCCTCACAGAGGCAAGACTGGGCGATCAATCCACCTCGGTGAACGGAGAACATGATGTCAGACCCGCAGGACCACACGGACGACACACCCGCAGTCGAAGCCCAAGGCATCGATCCCGACATGCCCTCGACCGACGACGGCCCCGAGACAGACGAGGACGACGACGAGAACGAGGACGAGAACGACAACCTCGGTGCGGAGAAGGGCAAGGGCACCCCTCCCACGGTGCCGCCCACGGGCGGTGGCTCCGAGGGTGTTCACGCCGAGGATGCTCGACGCGACTGACCGGAGTGGAGCGCCGTTGCATGCTCCCGCTCCAGGGACGGTGACGCGGGCTTCGGGCTCGGGGAAATGGGTGCCGGGCTCGGAGAAGTGAATGGCGGACGGCGGGGACGGGAACGATCTCCGACTGTTCGCCGATCACTTTTAGCCGAGCTGATCGAGGACGAGTTCTCCGCGGGCGTTGAGGTTCTCCATCATCCGCTCGATGCGCTTGGTGTCGATCTCGGGCATCTTGGAGCCGTCGAAAGCGAGCGCCAGCGGAATCGCGGGGTGCATCCAGATGGTGAGCCGACCGGCAGGGTTCTTCTCCTCCGGCAGCCACGTCATCATGAAGCTCTCGTGTCGACGGAGCTTCGTGCCGATCACGATCTTCAGGTGCGCCAACGTCGCATCGTCGATCACGATCGGAGGGCGTGAACTGTTGTACTCGAGAGTTCCCATGCTCCGAGAATACGCGCCTCTGCGCGTCTCCGAGCCCGATGTCGACGCGTGATCGAGGCCGGACGGCCACCACCAGGCAGCCGCCTCTCAGTGTCCGTGCGCAAGCTGTTGGATCAGAACGACAACGCTGCCGAGCGCAACGAGGATTCCGAGTGCGATGGCCTGTTTCCACCATGGAGCGTCGGTCCGGCGTACGGCCACGTAGCCGATCAGTCCGAGGATCGCGACGTAGGCGATCGATGCGACCGTGAGAGCGGTTCCCAGATCGATCCACCCCAGTACAGCGAGGAGAAGGACGAGGAGAGGCACCGCCGCTGAAGCCATCGCCGTCCCGGTCAGACGAAGGAGTCGGCCGAACTCGCGGCGGTCAGGGAAGGTCGCATGCACGGCCAGGTGCGCCAGCAGCTCCGCGACGAATCCGGCGATGGCGATCGCGACGATTCCGACGAGGAGCGTGATGGTCGCGCGACCGGCGTCGGTGTGGGCGACGTTCGAGTTCTGGACGAGCACGATGGCGAGCCCCGTGAACGTGGCATAGACCCGCTCCTTGATCGACGCGGTGTCCACCCCCACCTCCTCGTCGTGGGTGCGCCCGTCGTCGGAAAACTGCATGCGCCGCAGATTATCAGCCATCCCCCGCGGGCCCATGTCGAATGTCGTAGCCTCGACGCATGGTGAGCCCCAGCGACAGCGCGGTCGTCGAAGCCCGGTCTGCTCGGCAGACCACGGCCGGACGTTCGCTGGCGGTGATCGGACTGACGATCCCGCTCATGCTTCTGATCGACTACGCGGTGTCCTACGCAACGGTCGTCGCGCTCTTCGGCGGTCTGCCGTTCGTCCTGATAGCGGCGATCCTCGTCGCGTTCGCCGTGCTCGCAGGCGGTATCGCTCTCCTGAGCACGGCGTTCACGGGACGGCCGGCGATCTTCGGCGGAGTGGTCGCTGCCGGGGTGCTCACGTGCGCGGGGGCGTTCGGCCTCGTGCACGGCATCCTCGGTCCCCTGGCTCTTCAGACCGATGCCCTGCTGCATGTCGCGGTGTGTGCTCTCGCGGCTCTCACGTTGGGAATCTTCCTCGGGCCGATGCCGCTGCGGGTCGCGGGCGCGGTGTCCGCCGCGGCGCTGGTGGCCGTGCTGGCCCTCGTCCCGACACCGACCGAGACCGCGGCCGTCGATCGCGCGAATGCCGAGGCCGACCGTTCGGCCGAGGTGAAGGCGAGCTGGATCAGGTCGGGGAAGTTCCCGCTCGTGACCGACCTCGCCGGGTGGTCGAACGTCGAAGTCAGAGCGACCGGGACGGATGCCGCCACCTGGGTGCGCAGTGACACCGGCTCCGTCGCACGCATCATCATCCAGTGGAACGCGGTCGAACCCGACCCCCTCGCGCCGTGCAACTTCATCGGCGGACCTGGGCGGGAGTGGGATCGGGGTCCCGACCAGCTGCCGTCGTGGTGCGTGCGCACAGGCGACCAGTGGTCGCGGTCAGACGGTACTGCCGTCTACAGCTACGACGCGGGCACCGGCACCACGATGTGGATCATGGCGTTCGGCGGGTACGACGCCGAACGTGTCGGCGGATCGAACGCTGCGACCGCGGAGGACATCGCCGCTCTGATCCCGTCGCTGCACCCGATGAGCCGGGAGGACGCGGAGCGCTACCTGCTTCCGACGTTCGACGGCATCGACAGCCCCGAGGTGCAGACGCCCGACCTGTGAGTCGACGTCACGCGTGAACCCCGCCGCCCGTTCAGGCGGAAGGCGCATGGGGCAGTGCCAGATCCACGAGGCTCACGACGAACTTCCCCGGCTCCTCGAACATGCACAGGTGTGCGGAGTTCTCGAACCAGACGACGTCCACCGACGGCGCCGACACCTCGTCGATCCAGCGCTCCACCGGAGCCGTCGGCGTGGTCCAGTCATGGCGTCCGAGGAACTGCAGCATCGGCACCGCGAACGAGGTCTTCGCACGAGCGTCGAAGGACAGCAGCGCCGGAAGCACGTGGGGCATGGTCACCTGTTGTCCGACGCCGATCAATGCCCGCTCATCAGTCGTGTAATACGGCGACAGTCCGGCCGCGTCCGTGAAGTAGGCGAAGTCTGAGCGGTAGGCGGAGAGTCCGCCGTAGTGCTGCGCCCATCTCCGGCACGTCACGATGCGCTCGATCGTGAGAGGCTGCGTGCCGGGATACTCGCCGAGCGACTGCAGTTCGGCGATGGCCTGCTCATTCCCGTCCGTGAGTGCGCTGCGCATCGCGAAACCGAAGCTCTCGGCCTCGTTCTCCGGACCGGAGATCACCTGCCCGACCCCGATGTAGGCCCAGAGCAGGTCGGGCCGCCGCTCCGCCAGGGTGAGGCCGACGATCGTTCCCCAGCTGTGCCCGAGCACGCCGACCGTGCTCACCCCGAGTTCATGCCGGAGCCAGGCGATCAGTTCCTCGAGGTCTTCGACGTACCGCTCGACGCTCAGATCCATCCCGTCGTGCGCCCCCGCCGCAGACCTCCCACTGGCGCGCTGGTCGTAGTTCACGACGGTGAAGTAGTCCTCGACCGCGCGTTGCCAGATCCACGATGACGGCAGCGAAGGGAGGGCCGGGCCGCCATGGCAGACGATGAGCACAGGGTTGCGGGTGTCGCGCCCTCGAATCGAGACGAACTGCTCGACGCCGCCGAGCTCGACGAAGGTCGTGCGATCGATCGATTCGGGATTCGGGAGGCGGCAGAGATCGGCGATCACTGCGGGGCCGTTTTCGTCGGTCATGCCGTCACACTAGCGAGACGTCGGTACGGTCTTCCCTCTCGCCGCCCTCTCGCTCGCCGACGCGTTCAGAGCAGTGCGGCGACCTTCTCGGCCGTCTCCTTCGCGGAGCCGGGGTTCTGGCCCGTGACGAGATTCCCATCGACGACGGCATAGGAGACGAACGGCAGCAGCGCCTTCTCGTACAGGGCGCCGCGCTTCTTCATCTCCTCCTCCGCGTTGTACGGCACGAGCTTGTCCACACGGGCCAGCACCTCCTCTTGCCAGGCGAAGCCGGTGACCTTGCGACCGTCGACCAGGAGAGAGCCGTCCGAGAGTCGCGTGTTGAGCAGACCGCAGTAGCCATGGCAGACCGAGGACACGATCCCTCCCCGCTCCCAGATCTCCCGTGTGATCCGCTGCAGGCCTTCACTCTCCGGGAAGTCGTACATCACCGCGTGACCACCGGTGAAGAAGATCGCGTCGTAGTCGGCGGAATCGACTTGGTCGGGCCGCAGAGTGGTCTCCAGCAACGCCATGCGTGCGGGGTCGGCGCGCCATGCCTTCGCTGTCTTGTCGTAGCTGGGGAACTTCAGCGACCGGGGCTCCAGCGGCGAGAGCCCGCCAGCCGGACTGACGATCCGCTGCTCGAAACCTCGCTCCTCGAAAACCTCCCATGCATGGGTGAGTTCCGACAACCAGAGCCCGGTGGGGTGGTCGGGGTCGTCGTAGTGTCCGATGTTGGTGACGACGTGCAGGATGCGTCTGGTCATGCGAGTCTCCCGGGGATCGAATCGGCCGCCGATGGCGGTGCCGCACGGGTGGAGATCGCGAAGATCGCCGCAACGGACGACCGCACCCGCTCAGCCACCGCTTCGGCGGGTTCGGGACGGAACTTGCCGTCGAGGTGCAGGAAGGCGAGGCCGTGGGCCATGCTCCACAGCGCCGTGGACAGGCTCGGTGCGTCAGCCCCGGGGAACAGCTCTTCGATCGCGTCGTTCAACACGGCGTGCAACCCATGGGACGCCCGCACACGGTCGCTGTCGGATTCGTCGCATTCGTTGCCGAACATCAGCCGGAAGACCGCGGGACGACGCAAGGCGAAGGTCACATAGGCGATTCCGAGCTGCGTGATGACGGCGGGCGCCGGCGAGGCGGCGGGGACTCGGTCCAGAGCGGCGGCGAGGTCGGCCTGCAGGTCCTTGAAACCTTCGACCGCGACGGCGGAGTCCAAGGCCTCCCGGTCGGCGAAGTGCCGATACGGGGCGGCCGGCGAGACCCCCGCCCGACGCGCGACGGCGCGAAGCGAAAACGGCTCCCCGGCCTCGAGAGCCTGTATCGCCGCATCCAGAAGAGCTGCACGGAGATCGCCGTGATGGTAGGTCTTCTCAGAAGTTGACACCGATAACATCCCCTCGTACGATCATGTAAGCAGTGTAAACATACCGTGTCGGATATCGCAATCGAAAGTCGAGTCGAGGAATGCAGACCATACTGGGCGCGAACGGACAGATCGCCGTGGAACTCGCACGCGAGCTGAACCGGAACCACACGTCCGACCTCAGACTCGTCAGCCGCAACCCCCGCAAGGTCAACGCCACCGACACCCTCGTACGAGCCGATCTTCTCGACGCCGTACAGACCGCCGCCGCGGTCGACGGCAGCGACGTCGTCTACTTCACCGCCGGCCTGCCCGCAGACACCGAGCTGTGGGAACGGCAGTTCCCGACGATGGTGAGGAACGCCCTCGACGCGGCCCGCGCCGCCGGCGCGAGTTTCGCCTACTTCGACAACACCTACATGTACCCGCAGGATGACCGGCTGCAGACCGAGGACACGCCCTTCGAACCGGTCGGCCCGAAGGGCAGGGTGCGTGCAGCGATGGCGTCGATGGTGCTCGACGAGATGGCGCGCGGCGACATCCCCGTGCTGATCGCCCGCGCGCCGGAGTTCTACGGCCCCGGGCGAACGCAGAGCTTCACGAACGCGCTCGTCATCGACAGGATCAAGAGCGGCAAACGTCCGCTCGTACCGGTGCGCGACGACCGGCAGCGCACTCTGATCTGGACGCCGGACGCGAGTCGTGCCCTCGCGACGCTGGGCAACGCCGCCGATACCTTTCACCAGACGTGGCACCTCCCCACAGACTCCGACCGTCCCACCTATCGGCAGTTCGTCGCCATGGCAGAGTCCGCCTTCGGTCGACCAGCCGGGTCCGGGTACACCGTCGTCCCGAAGTGGGCGCTGAGCGCGGCCGGTCTCGCGTCTCGCCAGGCGCGTGAGATCAGAGAGCTCCTGCCGCGGTACGAGCACGACAACAGGTTCGACTCATCGAAGTTCGTCGGGCGATTCCCGGAGTTCGAGGTCACGAGCTACCGTCGCGGCGTCGACATCATCCGCGAAGAAGCGGTCGCGTCGAGCTTCTGACGGGGCGACGCTTACCGCCCGCTCGTCGGTGCCACGGGCTCGTGGACGTCCCTACGCGTTCAACCGCGCCTCATCCCGGAACTCGATCGCACTCACACGGTGAGTCCGCCATCACGATTCACCGATCCGAGAGCGATTCATCGCCGCGGTCAACCCCCTGACGCTCCCCCTCCGTCAGGAGTAGCTTCGCGAGACCGAACGAAGGAGACGGAGATGAGCGACCCGAAGAACACGCAGGGCACACCGGGCCCCGACGAAGAAGCTGACACCGCATCGGGCGGCGCTCCCGGCGACGGGCCCGACACCGAAGAGGTGCTCGAGGCGGAGACGACCGACGAGAACGGGAAGCCGCTCGAGAACCCGTCCGGGGGTGACCGATCAGGCCGGAGCCGCCTCCTCGCCGGAGCCTCAGACCCTTGCGGGCACGAGCTCGTCGCGAAGGATGGCGGCTCCCGCGCTGAGTGCTCGGAGCTTGCCACGCGCGACGTCACGCGACACCGGAGCCATGCCGCAGTTCGTGCTCGGGATGAGCTTGTCGGCGTCGACGAATCGGAGGGCGTTGCGGAGGGTGTCGGCGACCTCGTCCGGGGTCTCGATGGTCGGGCTGGCCACGTCGATGGCCCCGAGCATGACGTTCTTTCCGCGAATGAGCTCGATGAGGTCCAGAGGAACGTGCGAGTGGTGGCTCTCCAGTGAGACGGTGTCGATGATCGAGCGCTGCAGAAGCGGGAAGGACTTCTCGTACTGCCGCCATTCCGCGCCGAGGGTCGCCTTCCAGTCGGTGTTCGCCTTGATCCCGTATCCGTAGCAGATGTGCACCACGGTCTCCGCGCGCAGTCCTTCCGCCGCTCGCTCGAGCACCGCCACGCCCCAGTCCTGCACATCGTCGAAGAAGACGTTGAATGCCGGCTCGTCGAACTGGATGATGTCGACCCCGGCTGCTTCGAGCTCCTTCGCCTCCTGGTTGAGGATGGTCGCGAACTCCCACGCCAGCTTCTCGCGGCTCTTGTAGTGACGATCGTAGAGAGTGTCGATCATCGTCATCGGGCCGGGCAGCGCCCACTTGATCGGCTGATCGGTCTGCTGACGCAGGAACTTCGCATCCTCCACGAACACGGACTTCTCGCGGCTCACGGCCCCGACCACCGTCGGCACGCTGGCGTCGTATCGGTCGCGGATCCGCACGGTCTCGCGCTGGTCGAAGTCGACGCCGGAGAGGTGCTCGATGAACGTGGTGACGAAGTGCTGTCGGGTCTGCTCCCCGTCGCTGATGATGTCGATGCCGGCCTCGCGCTGCTCTTGGACGGCGATGCGCAGAGCATCCTGCGTACCCTCGATCAAGGCGTCGCCCTGCAGTTTCCACGGAGACCAGAGCGTCTCCGGCTCGGCCAGCCAGGAGGGCTTCGGCAGACTGCCGACGATCGAGGTGGGGAGCAGCTCGCGCACGATCGACGATCTCTGGTTCGTCATCCGACGGCCACCAGGGATGCGGCGGAGGTGCCGGCGGCCCACTGCTCGAGCAGCTCACCGTGCGGGGTCATGAGGTGCGCATCGGCGTACTGCCCCTGCTCGGCCGCGAGCCGGCTGCGCTCCTCGCGGTCGTAGGCGATCTTGGTCACCGAGTAGTCCTGCTGTTCCAGAGTCGGCCGGTAGATGCTCGCGGCCTCGGAGTTCGCATTGTAGATCTCCGGACGGTAGATCTTCTGGAACGTCTCCATCGTGCTGATCGTGCCGATGAGCTGGAGGTTGGTGTAGTCGCTCAGCAGGTCCCCGCGGAAGTAGAAGGCCAGCGGGGCCACGCTGCCTCGCGGCATGAAGTACCGGACCGAGAGGCCCATCTTGCCGAAGTACTCGTCGGTCAGCGAGCCGTCCTTCTGCTCGTACTCGACACCGAGGATGGGGTGGTGGTTCTCGGTGCGGCGGTATGTCTTGCTCGTCGAGACGCTGATGCAGATGACGGGCGACAGCGAGAAGCGCTCCCGGTAGGCCTCGGAATCGAGGAAGTGCTGGAAGAGCTTGCCGTGCAGGTCGCCGAAGTCGTCGGGGACGGTGAAACCCCCCGCGGCCTCGCTGGCCGCCGGCAACCGCACACTGAAGTCGAAGTCGCGGATGTACGACGAGAAGTTGTTGCCCACGATCCCCTGGGTGCGCGTGCCCGTCGACCGGTCGACGATGGTCACCTCCAGCACCTCGAGAAGAGGGAACTCCCGATCCTCCCCCTCCGTGGCGAACTGGATCGCGACCGAGACGATCTCGAGTTCGAGGGTGTAGCGGTCACGGCTCGGGTTGTCCCAGTGCGCCAGATCGTTGAACCGCCGGTCGATCATCGTCAGTGCATTGCGGAGGTTCTGCTGACGGTGCTCGCCGCGCGCCAGATTGGCGAAGTTCGTGGTGATGCGGGAATCGTCGGAGGGCGAGTAGTCCTCGTCGAAACGGGTCGTCGTGATGCGGAACGTGAATTCGGATGCCATGAGCGGCCAATCGGTGGGATGATCGGCCGGGCTCGGCCTCGATCGGGGGTTTCTCCATGATGACGAGTGCGGGCGCCCATCGGGTAATGCGCGCGAACTATGCCGTGACATAGGCTGAATCTATGGCCAAGCGTTCGAGCGGCATCACCCTGCAACAGCTCACCTACTACATCGAGGTCGCTGCGGAGGGATCGATCAGCGCCGCCGCCGACCTGCTCTACGTCGCCCAGCCCACCATGTCGGCGGCGATGAAGGATCTGGAGAGCAGAGTGGGGCGCGTGCTCCTCCTCCGCTCCGCCCGCGGCGTGACGCTCACGACCGACGGTGTGGAGTTCCTCGGATACGCCCGGCAGGTCGTCGAGCAGGTCGCGCTCCTCGAACAGCGCTACCTCGGTCGTCCGCCGTCGCGACGCCTGCTCGGAGTGTCGACCCAGCACTACTCGTTCGCTGTCGACGCGTTAGTGCGGATGGTGAAGGCGACCTCGGCTGCCGAGTACGAGTTCTCTCTGCGGGAGACGCGGACGTGGGACATCATCGAAGACGTCCGCACGCTCCGCAGCGAGCTGGGGATCCTCTACCGGAACGACTTCAACCGCAACGTGATCGACAAGCTGCTCCGCGACTCCGGGCTCACCTTCCACCCGCTCTTCGTCGCACAGCCGCACATCTTCATCTCCCGCAAGAACCCCCTTGCCACCCGAGATCGCGTGACCCTCGACGATCTCGCCGACGTGCCGAGGCTCACCTTCGACCAGGGTGCGAACAACTCCTTCTACTTCGCCGAGGAGATCCTCTCCACCCTCTCCAGCCCCCAGGACATCCGCGTCTCCGACCGCGCGACCATCTTCAACCTGATGATCGGCCTCGACGGCTACACCATCTCGACGGGCATCATCAGCGACGACCTCGACCCCGAGATCGTCGCCATCCCGCTCGACGTCGACGAGAACATCGAGATCGGCTGGATCGGGCATGCGGCGATCCCCCTCACCGAGCAGGCACAGCGCTACCTCGCCGAACTGCGCACGGTGGTCTCCGAGTTCGGGGTGGAGTTGCTCGGGTGAGGGGTACGCCTCCGGGGGGAGAGGAGCTCCGCCTCCACAGGGCACCGAAAGATCGTGCACCCCGCCAAAGATCTTTATACAATGGCTTATACAGAGCTTCCGCGAAGGAGGAGCCATGGCCGTCACATCGATTGACATCGACCCCGACGAGCTTCAGCAGGCCAAGAAGCTTGCCGGCACGACCTCCAACCGCGAGACGGTGGATCTCGCGCTGCGCACGCTCATCGCGGTGCGCCGCCAGCCCGCCACCGTGGAGCGCATCATCGCTCGCCACTTCGACACTGACCAGATCGACGCGCCGACGATCGCTCCGGACACGGGTCCGGATCCCGACAAGAGCGCTCCCCGGGAGAAGAGCACCGTTCGGTGACCACTTACCTCGTCGACAACAGCATCTGGCAGAAGGCAGGCAGGAGCACGGCGATCGGCGAGAGGCTCCGGGCCCTGTCGCCGAATCACCTGATCATCACGTGCCCGCCGCAGGTCCTCGAGTACTGCCACTCCGCGCGCAATGCGAAGGAGTACGCAGAGTTGCGTGCGGACATGGAGGGGCTGCTCCCCGCGTGGGAACACCCCGACGAGCGCGACGCCCTCGACCTTCAGCAGGCGCTGTGGGACACAGGGCTCATGAGAGCAGCCGCAGCCTTCGACTGCCTCATCGCCGCATACGCGGTCGCCAACGACGCAGTGATCCTGAACTCGGACCAGGATTTCGGGTACATAGAGATGGCGACTGAGGGACGAGTCCGCCAGGAGTACGTCGCGGCCTGAGGTCAGACACATGTGAGCGTGCGGCGCCATCGAACTTCCAGGCAAGAGCGCTCGCTCTCGGAGAGCCCCGTGATGATACGGAAAAACCCCCTCACTCGGAGGGGGCTTCCATGGCGGTGACGGTGGGATTTGAACCCACGGTAGGGGGTTACCCTACACAACTTTTCGAGAGTTGCACCTTCGGCCGCTCGGACACGTCACCGCGGAATAGCTTACGCGACGCGGGGCCCGCACGCGAATCGAGACCCGCACGCCGCCGCGCACGTCACCAGGCGGCGGCGACGTCGGCGTGCGTGCGCAGGATGCCCTCGGTCGATCCTGCGGGCGCGCGCCCGATGCCGCACTCGGTCGCGACCCCGAACTCGGTGGCGAACGGAGTCGCGGCGGCGACGCGACGGGCGGCGCCCTCCACCCCGTCCTCGCGGTGCACGAGGCCCAGGTAGAGCTCGCCGACCGGGGCGAGGCCTGTGAGCGGGGCGAAGTAGGCCTCGTCGTCGTGGTCGATCGGCACCGGCAGGTGCAGCCACGTGAGCGGACGGGCGGATGCCGCCACCACGGCGTTCGCGTAGCGGACCAGGTTCGCGGCGTCGCGCGGCTCGAAGAAGTGCTTCTCCCCCGCGTCGCCGTAGCAGAGGTGCACACCCACCTCGACGTCGGCGGGCACCGCATCGACCAGTGCGGCCAGGCGCGAGACCAGACCGTCGAACGGGTCGCCGGGCCACCACGCCTCCATGACCGCTCCGTAGCCGGCGGCGCGCTCGATGATGCCCATCTCGCTCGCGACGTCCCACTGCACCGCGAGGTCCTCGTGCGGGATGGCCTCGAGGATCTCGTCGAGCTCGCGCAGGATCGCGGCGGTGTAGACGGGCTCGATGGCCGCGCGGTCATCGCCGTGGAAGAACGAGGAGATCACGGCGAGGGGCGTCGGCAGCGACACCTGGAACCGCACGCCGGCGGGCACCGCGCCCTCGGCCCGCAGCCGCTCGAACACCGCATACGACTCGATCGCGGCGGCGGCATACCCCAGCGGCGGCATCTTGATGCTCGCAGCATCCACTCCCTCGGCGATGCGCAGGCCGCGGGCGTCGATGCCGGCGGGGAACGGGATGGGTTCGTCGCCTGTGCGCTCGATGCCCTCGGCCTCACCGATCACGTCGGGCTGGAACATGATCCAGTGGAACCGCTTGCCGACCTCGCCGTCCGGAATGCGACGGAGCCGGGTGCCGAGCAGTTCCGCAGCGGTGCGGATCGTGGTCTCGGCATCGTCGTAATTCACGCTGCCCACGAGGAGGGCACCCTGCGGCTGAGTCATACCCCTCAGGATATCGACGCTCCCGTCGGGCCTTTTCCCCGGCGAGACCCCCACGCTGCGATGGGCATTCGAGTTAGGATGGCCTAAGAACCCGCCGCCTGTGGGGGCAGCGATGACGGGAAGGTATTCATCATGGGCTTCATCACGTCCGAGGCGCTGTCCGAGACCGGCTACGTGGTCCTCGACGACCACACCTCCGCCACGGATCCCGCCGAATGGTTGGGCCTGGAGTACGTCGGCTGGCGCTCCTCCGGCATCACGCGCTTCGCCCCGCTCACCAGCTATGCCGGCGACGTCGACTGCAACGGCTTCTGGAACCACACCCCGCCGCGCACCGACAAGGATGGCGTGTGGGTCGCCTCGCAGGTCGCGGTCGCCCCGACGCTCCAACGCCGGGCACAGGAGCCGGGCGCCGGCATCGGCCGCTGCCGCGTGATCGAGCTGCAGCCGAACGAGTACGCCGACGCGATCTACAACCTGCACCAGGACGACAACAACCGCCTCAACGAAGAGGGCACCGGCTGGGTCGTCCGCGGGTTCTTCAACCTCTCCGACGACACCGAGTCGATGCTGATCCTGCGCGCCGACCGTTTCGATCCGGCGACCGAGATCCGCCTGCCGCTGCGCGCCGGCTCGCGCATCATCGTCGACACCCAGCGCTTCTGGCACGCGGTCTGGCACCGCGGCACCGCCCCGCGGTACGCGCTCATCACGTCATGGACCAGCGGCCCCGAGCTCGACGCCTACATCGCCGCCAACCACGGCGACCCGCACCCGAAGACCGTCGACCTCGACCCGCAGTTCGTCGACGATGCGCAGGTCGAGCTGCACCGCCGCATCGAGGAGCGCCGTCGCGCGTTCGAGGCTCAGGGCATCGTGATGGAACCGCCCGTCGACATGAACGTCTGAGGCGACGGCCCGCGGGTCTCCCCACAGGTTCCTTCTCGCTGCCCCTCAGATCGTGCGGCCGTCGTGAATCCGCACCACGCGGTCGACCGTCCCCTCGGGAGGCGCCACGTGCGAGATCAGCAGCACCGACTGCTCCCCCGCGGCCTGCAGCAGATCACGCAGCAGGGCATTCGATGCTTCCGGATCGACCCCCGCCGTCGGCTCGTCGAGGACCAGCACGGGGAAGCCGCGCAGCAGCGCCCTGGCGAGCGCGATCCGCTGCGCCTGGCCACCGGACACCAGCGCGCCGCGGTCGCCGACCCGCGCATCGAGGCCCCCACGCTCCCGTACCCAGTCACCGAGGCCGACCCGCTCGAGCACCGCCTGCAGGTCTTCGTCCGAGGCGGAGTCCCGCGCGAAGAGCAGGTTCTGGCGGATGTCCTCGTCGAACAGCTGAGGGCTCTGCTCGCACAACCCGATCACGCGTCGCAGCGCCGGACCCGAGAGCTCCGCGGCATCGCGACCACCGACCAGATACTCGCCCTCCACGCGCAGGAAGCCGACCAGGGTCGCCGCGAGCGAACTCTTGCCCGCCCCGCTCGGCCCCGCGACCAGCACGCGCTCACCGGCGCGGAGGTCGAGGTCGACCCCCTTCAGAGCGGGCGTCCCGCCAGGCCAGGTCGCACGCGCGTCGCGCAGGCTTACAGCCGGGGTGCCTTCGAACTCGACGTCTTCACCCGCGTCGGCGCGCAGCTCGGCCGGCATCCGCTCGGGCAGCACGTCGACGATGCGCTCCGCGCTGGAACGCACGCTCCGCCACGATGCGGCGGCGATCGGCACCGCGCCGAAGATCTCGAACACCACCATCGGCACGAGCACGGCCACGGCCAGCCACGGCCCGTCGATCGAGCCGTCCGAGAGGCCGGGAGCCGCCGCGGCGAGTGCCCAGACCGAAGCGACTCCGGCGACCGCGGAGACCACGCCGGCGGCTACGGCCTGCGCGAGCGAGGCCCGGTCGACAACGCGTCGCAGCGCGGCATCCGCTGCGGTGATCCGTGCACGGGCCTGCTCCTCCGCGCCATAGGCGATGAGCACGTCGAGGCTGCCGAAGTAGTCGACGAGGGCCGCCGAGAGCTCGGCGCGACGTTCCGAGACCTGCGCTTCGGCGCGTGAGCCGAACACCCACCCCAAACCGATCGCGGCTGCCGCAGCGACGAGCAGGCACACGGCCAGCGTGAGCGCGGCGGCGGGCGATACGAACGCGATGAACCCGACGGCCCCGACAGCGACCAGAGCGGCGACCCCGAGCGGCTGCACCACCCGCAGCGGCAGGTTCTGCAGGTTCTCGACGTCGTCGACGAGAGCTGCGAGCACCTGTCCGCGATCCGTCGCGCCGAGTCCCGCTGGCGACAGCGGGATGAGTCGGCGCACCATGTCGGCGCGGGTCGAGGCAAGCTGACGCAGCGCGGCATCGTGTCCGCTCAGGCGCTCCAGATAGCGGGTGACCGCGCGCGAGACGGCGAAGAAGCGCACACCGACGACGGCGATGGACAGCGGCACCAGCGAGTCGACGATCGATGCGCTCACGATCAGCCACCCGCTGACGGCGAGCAGGCTCACGGCGGCGGCGGCCGAGAGCAGACCCCAGATCAGACCCGGCACGAAGCGGCCGAGCGGCGGTTGCGCGAGTCGCAGGATGGCGCCGACCCGGTGACCGCGGGAATGCACTGTGTCGGTTGTGCGGGGTGCAGTCATGCGTTCACCCCCAGCTCCACGATCTGATCCGCGATCTCCCGTGCGGTCCGACGGTGGGAGACGAGGAGGATCGTCGCACCGGCATCCGCCTTCTCGCGCAGCGATCGCCACAGCCGGTCCTCGGTCTCGGGGTCGAGTGCACTCGACGGCTCATCGAGTGCGAGCACGCGTCCGGACGCCGATGCCTGGCGATACAGGGCTCGAGCGACAGCCACTCGCTGCGCCTGCCCACCCGACAGCCCCGCTCCCTGCACGCCGAGCTCCAGCGCGGGGTCGATGCCCTCGGCGCAGGCATCGTCGAGCGCATCGCGCACCCGGTCGGCGTCCGGCTCAGGATCACCGAGGGTGACGTTCGCCGCCACGGTCCCGCGCGTGAGGCCAGGTGCCTGTCCCGCCCAGGCGAGCCACACCGACGGCGCGATCCCCCTCACGTCCGCGCCGCCGTAGGACGCTGTCCCCTCGAACTCGACCGCGCCCCGGAGCGCGGCCAGCAGCGACGACTTCCCCGACCCGCTCGGCCCTTCGAGGACCGTGATGGTCCCCGGCCCGGCAGCGAACGACACGGGCGGCAGGTCGCGCACCCGCAGACCCTCGACCACGAGGTTTCCGCCCTTCGCCGGTTCCCCCTGCATGACCGATTCCCGGATGCCGGGGGCTTCGACGGCGATTCCTCCGGCATCCGTCGAAAGCTCCTGCAGCCGTGCGCGCTCCCCCGCCGCATCCAGCACCTCGAACACGTCCTCCGTTGCCGCAACCCCTTCGGCGGCAGCGTGGAACTGCACCCCCACCTGCCGGATGGGCAGGAACGCCTCGGGAGCGAGCAGCAGCACGAACAGCCCGACCTCGAGAGTCAGATCACCCGACAGCAGCCGGAACCCGACCGACACCGCGATCAGGGCCACCGCGATCGAGGCCAGCAGCTCCATCGCGAAGCCGGACAGGAACGAGAACCGCAGCACCTTCATGGTCTCGCGGCGGTACTCGTCCGCGGTGACCTCGATGCGGTCGACAGCGCGACGATCGCGCCCGAACAGTCGCAGCGTCGACAGCCCCTGCACCGTGTCGGCGAAGCGTGCCGCGAGGCGCTGCAGCGTCTGCCACTGCCGCGTCTGGACGGTGCGGGTCGCCATGCCGATCAGGATGAGGAACAGCGGGATCAGCGGCAGCGTGATCACCGCGGTGAGTCCGCTCGGCCAGTCCTGCCACCACATGACCGCGACGAGCACCGGCGTCGCGATCACGGTCAGCACGAGCTGCGGGATGTAACGCGCGAAGTAGGCGTCGAGCGCTTCGAGTCCGTGGCCCGCGGTCACCGCGAGCGCGGTCTGGTTGCGTTGCGCGAGCCACCCTGGCCCGAGTTTCCCGACCGCAGCCACGAGCGCCGTGCGCAGCTGCATCCCCGTCTTGGCGGCCGCCCGTGTCCCCGCCGCATCAGAGGCCGCGATGAGCAGGCCTCGCAGCAGAGCCGTGAGCAGCAGCCAGAGCAGCGACGAGGTGACGTCCCGCCCCGCGAGCGCCCCCGTGATCGCTTCGGTCAACAGCCACGCGAAGGCGATCGTGACCGCGGTCTGGACGACGCCGATCAACGCGGATGCCGCGAGGAAACCCCTCGCGGCACCCGCGTATCTCAGCAGTCTCGGATCGACGGGTTTCACGCGTGTGCCGGAGCCCCCTCGATCGACTTCCGGGTGACCCGCTTGCGGAAGACCCAGTAGGTCCACGCCTGGTATGCGAGCACGAGCGGCATCGCGATCAAGGCCGTCCAGCTCATGATCTGCAGTGTGTACGGGGTGCTCGACGCGTTGGCGATCGTGAGGCTGTACGCCGGGTCGATCGTCGACGGCATCACGTACGGGAACAGCGCGGAGAAGAGCATGACCACGGCGAACAGCACCGTGAGCATCCCGGAGAAGAACGCCCACCCGTCGCGACGGACCATGGAGAGCCCGACAGCCGCGATCAGACTGACCGCCGCGAGCGCGCCGGCGCCGATGACCAGCCAGAGCAGCGGAGCCTCACGGCCCATCGCGATCGCGACCGTCCAGATCACCGTCGCGGCTGCGACGAGGATCGTCGGGATGGCGGCCTTCTTCGCGAGCTTCTGCGCGTCCTCGTGCACCTGACCATCGGTCTTGAGCGCCACGAACAGCACGCCGTGCAGGAAGAAGAGCAGCAGCGTGGTGACGCCGACCAGCAGTGCGTACGGGTTCAGCAGGGCGAAGAACCCGCCGACGTAGATGTGGTTCTCATCGATGGCCACGCCCTGCACGATGTTGCCGAACGCGACGCCCCACAGCAGTGCGGGAACGACCGAGCCGATGACGATCATCCGGTCGAAGCCGGCCTTCCACTTCGCGCTGTCACGCTGGTGTCGGTACTCGAACGAGACACCGCGCAGGATCAGCGCGAGCAGGATCAGCAGCAGCGGCAGGTAGAAGCCGCTGAACAGCGTGGCGTACCACTCGGGGAACGACGCGAACAGCACGGCGCCGGCCACGATGACCCAGGTCTCGTTGAGATCCCAGACCGGGCCGATCGTGTTGATGACCTGTCGGCGCGAGACGTCGTTCTTGCCGAGGAATGGCAGGGACATGCCGACGCCGAAGTCGAAGCCGTCGAGCACGAAGTAGCCCACGAAGAAGAAGGCGACGATGAAGAACCAGAGTGTTGCGAGATCCATGATGCTCCTCCCTCTCAGTAGACGACCGACGGCAGCTGGGCCGTCTCGTCATGCGGCTTCTCTTCGGTGTCGGGCCCCTTCTGGGCGGCCCGGATGATGAGGCGGATCTCGACGACGGCGAGCGCCGCGTAGATCGCCGTGAACGCGATGAGCGATATCAGCACTTCGAGGCCGCTGACGCCCGGCGAGACGCCGTCCTGCGTGGTCATCAGCCCGAACACGATCCAGGGTTGTCTTCCCATCTCGGTGAAGACCCAGCCCATGATGTTGGCGGCCAGCGCGAGCGGGAACGACCAGATCGCGACCTTCCACATCCACGGTGCGACCGGCTTCTTGGCGCCCTTGCGGGTGACCCAGAGGCCCGCGACGGCGACGAGCGCTGCGGCGATGCCCAGGCCGATCATCCAGCGGAAGGCCCAGTACGTGATCCACAGGATCGGGGCGAAGTCGGTCAGACCGGTGGAGGCGTACGTCTGTGCGTACTCGGCGTTGAGGTCGTTGATGCCGTGCACGCACGCGTCGAGCGTGTGCGTCGACAGCAGCGAGAGCAGATACGGCACGCGGATCGAGAACAGCTCCGAGCTGCCGTCCGGTGTGCCGAGCGTGAAGATGCTGAACGAGGCATCCGGCCCGCACACGGTGTTGAAGGTCGCCTCGGCGGCGGCCATCTTCATCGGCTGCGCGGCGTACATCGCGAGGCCGAGCTGGTCGCCCGTGAGCACGACGCCCGCGGTGGAGACGATCATGGCCCACAGCCCGAACTTCAGCGAGATGCGCATGGTGTCGAAGTGCTGACCGCGGGACAGGTGCCAGGCCGAGACCGAGATGACGACACCGGCGGCGAACATGAACGCGCCGAAGATCGTGTGCGGGAACGCGGCGAGCGCGACCGGGTTGGTCAGCAGCGCCCAGAAGTCGGTCAGCTCCGCGCGGTTGGTCGCCTCGTTGAACGTGTAGCCCACCGGGTTCTGCATGAAGGCGTTGGCGGCGATGATGAAGTACGCCGAAAGGATGCTGCCGATCGAGACGCACCAGATCGTGGCGAGGTGCAGTTTCTGCGGGAGCTTGTCCCAGCCGAAGATCCACAACCCGATGAAGGTCGCCTCGAAGAAGAAGGCCAATAGTCCCTCGAATGCGAGCGGAGCACCGAAGACGTCGCCGACGAAGCGGGAGTAGTCCGACCAGTTCATGCCGAACTGGAACTCCTGCACGATGCCGGTGACCACGCCCATGGCGAAGTTGATCAGGAAGATCTTGCCGAAGAAGCGGGTCAGGTGCAGGTACTGCACCTTCGCGGTGCGCACCCACGCCGTCTGGAAGATCGCGGCGACCAGCGCCATGCCGATCGTCAGCGGCACGAAGAGGTAGTGGTAGACGGTCGTCAGCCCGAATTGCCATCGGGCCAGAGCGAGCGGATCAAGCCATTCCATGCACGACTCCTGTTCTGTGGTGCCGCTGCGTCGTGCGGTGACGCGGCGGCTCCGTTCCCTCGACCAGCGGCGCGGTGGTGTCGCGCAGCTGCACGGTGCAGTCCGACGGGAGGACAGCATCGCGTACGCACTCGGCTTCGAGTGGTCCGCCTGCCTCGTTCAGGACGCCTTGCATGAGTTCGAGGTGCACGCGGCACAGCATCGGGCGGTCTTCCGATCGTCCGGCGGCATGCGGGCACGGGCTGAGGTCGACGGTGAGGCGACGGTCGTCGAGGACGGGCTCGAAGCCGCTCTCCTCGAGGTGCTCCACGAGCGCGTCGAGCTGATAGGTGGCTTCTCGGCCGAGTCCGGACGCCACGGCATCCGGGAGCATGCTCCGCATCAGGTCCCCACGGCGCGCAGCGGCCTTGGCCTTGTCCCGCGCCACCGGACTGGAAGCTCCCGGCGCCCCGGTGGCGGCGCTGTACAGCGTGCGCGGCCGCCCTCTCGTGGTGCGGTGCTCGATCGTGGGGATCACGTAGCCGCCCTCGATCAGGCGCTGCAGGTGCTCGCGGACCGTGTTGGCGTGGAGCCCTGTGGCGTCGCACAGTTCGGTGATCGAGAGCTCTCCTCGGGTCTGCGAACTTCCCGCTTCGAAGAGCAAGTGCAGGATCTGCACCCGGGAGTAGCTCGAGATCGGCCCGCACACGGGCCCGCCGTTGGCCATGAACCCAGTATCCCGCGACGCTGCGAGTTTGCCGAGAGGTATGGCCGTGAATAAACACCTGGCCGATAGGGATGTCTGATGCCGGCGATAGCCTGGGGGCATGGCCACCCGGAAACCCGCTCCTCCCGCGTACGTGTGCACGGAATGCGGGTGGACGACCGCGAAGTGGGTCGGCCGCTGCGGCGAGTGTCAGCAGTGGGGAACGGTGCAGGAACAGGCGGCGCAGACCGGCATCCTCCGTCGCGTCGGCCCCGTCGCCCCGACGGCCGACCGTGCCGCTCGGCCCATCACGCAGATCACGACGCAGGATGCTCCGCGGCGCTCGAGCGGCGTCGGCGAGTTCGACCGTGTGCTCGGCGGCGGCATCGTGCCCGGCGCCGCCATCCTGCTCAGCGGAGAGCCGGGCGTCGGCAAGTCGACGCTGCTGCTCGAGGTCGCCGCCCAGGCCGCGCGCGGCGGGCGGCGCGTGCTCTACGCGAGCGCCGAGGAGTCCCCTGGCCAGGTGCGCCTGCGCGCCGAACGCACCGGCGCCCTGCACGACGAGCTCTACCTCGCCAGCGAGACCGATCTGGCGACGATCCTCGGCCACATCGACGAGGTCAAGCCTCAGCTGGTGATCGTCGACTCGGTGCAGACCGTCTCGTCGTCACTGATCGACGGTGCCGCCGGGCAGCCGAGCCAGGTGCGCGAGGTCGCGGCCACCCTGATCCGCATCGCCAAGGACCGCGATCTGCCGATCATCATCGTCGGCCACGTCACGAAAGACGGTCAGGTCGCCGGTCCCCGCGTGCTCGAGCACCTGGTCGACGTCGTCTGCCACTTCGAGGGCGACCGACAGACCTCGCTGCGCTTCATCCGCGCGCTCAAGAACCGCTTCGGCCCCACCGACGAGGTCGGCTGCTTCGAGATGACCGGAGACGGCATCGCCGAGGTGCCCGACCCCTCGGGGCTGTTCCTCTCGCAAGGGGCCACCGAGCCGGGTACCTGCGTCGCGATCTCGCTCGAAGGACGACGTGCGCTCCCTGTCGAGGTGCAGGCGCTGACGGTTCCCAGCAACGCACCGAATCCTCGCCGCATCGTGCACGGCCTCGACTCCTCACGGGTGGCGATGGTGCTGGCGATCCTCGAACGGCGCGCAGGCGTGCCCACCGGCAGCCTCGACGTGTACGTGTCGACGGTCGGCGGCGTGCGCTTCACCGAACCGGCAGCCGACCTTGCGATCGCCATCGCCGTGGCCGGTTCCATCCAACAGATATCGGTGCCGCGCACCGTCGCGGCGGTGGGCGAGCTCAGTCTCGCGGGCGAGATCCGTCCGGTGACCCAGGCGGCACAGCGGCGGTCCGAGGCTGCGCGTCTCGGCTACGAGCAGGTGGTCGACGATCGCTCGAAGACGCTCCGCGCCGCGCTCGGCGATGTGCGGGCGCGCAACACCTCACGCCGCGCCGACCGCGACATCCCGCCGTTCTGACCGGTACCGCGCCGACGGGAGGCTGGTCTCAGGCGTCGAGCGCCTTGAGCAGTTCGGCGGGGTCCGCCTGCATCGGGTGGGGCCCTGCGATGTCGAGGAAGACCGTGGTGATCGGATGCGCCGCCAGGAACTTCCGCAGCCACTCCGCGCTGTAGATGCCCACGCCCGGCGGCAGATTGGCCGGCTTGTTCTTCGCGTCGCTGAACAGCAGCAGCGCGAGGTCACCGGTCTTCGGGTCACGGTATGTCCACACCTCGCCGCTGTCGAGCGGGTTGTCACGCGCCCCGGGCTTGATCAGCGGCACGACGGTGGTGCCGTGACGGAGAGCGAGAGCGACCGCGGCGACGTCCTGCTTCTCCAGGGCCTGTGCCAGAGCATCCGACCGGAAGTCCTCGGGTGCGGGCTTGTTCTTCGCGGACTTCGCCTTCTTCGCTGCCATGTGTCCAGCTTATTCACGGCGCAACGCGCAGAGCACCGATTCGGCCGTGGATACGATTGGGGCCCTCTCGAGTCCCACATTGGGGACTGGGGTACTCGAGAGGGCCCTCGGACTCTCGGGCGGCGGTGTCGAAGCGCTGGGGACGCTGTAGTTCGACGCCACTGGGGATGGCTTGGTGCCGCTAATGCGGAGAGTCGCTTCTATGGTATCCCAAAGACCCACGGATGTCAGCATCGCGGGGGGATGACCGCCGATGTCGCTCCGTTTCGTGCGAGATCCGCCGATTCGCAACGATTTCCGACGAGGTTCACCGGGATCCCTTCGAACTCAGCGGAGCGCGATCCGGCACGACTCAGTAGAGCAGGATCTGCGCGCTCGACGGGCTCGTGAACCCGCCGATCGAGACCTCGACGTGGTACGAGGCTCCCCCGCCCGGTGCCCGCTGTCGGTTCTCCTGCGCGCAGGTCTCGACGCTCGAACGCGTGCGATCCCAGGTGACCGGGTCCTTGCTCGTGACGGTCGTGCCGGCCGTGAGCGTGGCGATCATGCTGCTCGGGTTCTCCTGGCAGTCGGTCGAACGCCACCACACGTCGGCACCGCTGGAGATGGTGAAGGACTGGGTCGTCGATCCCACGTCGATCGTGCAGTCCTTCGTGCCCTTGTTCGTGAGCGAGATCGAGAGCTTCGGCAGCACGCCGGCTGCGTACGTCTCGGCGTCGGTCACGGCCGCGACCTCGATGTCGGCCGCCTCGCAGGGCGCGACCGCCGGAGTCTGCTCGGCGGACGGATCGGGGGTCGGCGACTCTCCGTCAGCGGTGGAGCTGGAGGAGGGCGAGGGAGATGTCGACGGCGTCGGAGACGGGGTGGACGCCGTGCCTGCGGCAGCCCACGGTCGCGCGATCAGAAGCCACGCTCCGATGCCGATGGCGGCGACGGCCAGCACGAGCGCGATCAGGACGACCAGTCGCCGACGACGGTACACGGCGGCGGAAGGACGAGGCATGTCTCCAGGCTAAGCGATCCTCTGCCACGACCCGGGGAGGCCCCTCGGCACGGACCGGCGAAGGAGTGTCAGAGCACCTTGAGCATGCGGGTGTTGCCGAGGGTGTTCGGCTTCACGTGCGCGAGATCGAGGAACTCCTCGACACCCGCGTCACCGCTGCGCAACAGCTGCGAGTACACGTCGGGGTCGACGACCTGCTCACCGATCGGCGTGTAGCCGCGTCGTCCGAAGAACTCCACCTCGAAGGTGAGGCAGAACAGGCGGGTCAGGCCGAGCATCCTGGCGTTCTCCTCGAGGCGGTCGACGATCGCACGTCCGACGCCGTGGTGCAGCCAGTCGTCGCGCACGAGCAGGGTGCGCACCTCGCCGAGGTCTTCCCAGATCACGTGCAGGGCACCGCACCCGATCAGCACCCCGTCGGCCTCTGCCACGACGAACTCCTGCACGGCGCCGTACAGCACCGCCAGATCCTTGCCGAGCAGGATGCGCTGCTCGACGAGCGGCTGCAGCAGGGTGCGGATGCCGACGATGTCAGCGCTGCGCGCCGGTCGGACGATGTACTCGCTCACACCACAAGCCTAGAACCCGAGACCCGGCGGCACCTGTACCGGACACAGGAAAGGGGCGGATGCCGCAGCATCCGCCCCTTCTCATGAATCGACCGGAGGTCACTCCCCGCTGGCGACCGCCAGGTCGGGGGTGCCGGCGATCGCGCCGCCGCCGGTGTTGACGCCGACCGCGACGGGGCCGCCGTCGCGCGGGCCGTGCTCGAAGAGGAACTGCCCGTCCTTCGCGTCGACCTTCACGTGGTCACCGGAGTTGAGCTCACCGTGCAGGATCTTCTCCGAGAGACGGTCCTCGACCTCGTGCTGCATCGCGCGACGCAGCGGTCGGGCACCGAGCGCGGGGTCGAACCCGATCTCGATGAGGCGCTCCTTGGCGGCCTGCGACAGCTCGATCGTCATGTCGCGGTCCAGCAGACGCTCGCCGAGGCGCTTGGTGAACAGATCCACGATCTGCACCAGCTCCTCCTTCGAGAGCTGCGGGAACACGATGATGTCGTCGACACGGTTCAGGAACTCGGGCTTGAAGTGCCGCTTGAGCTCTTCGTTCACCTTGCCCTTCATGCGGTCGTAGCTGGTCGAGTCGTTGCCCTCGATCTGGAAGCCGACAGGACCGCCCGCGATGTCGCGTGCACCGAGGTTGGTGGTCATGATGATGACCGTGTTCTTGAAGTCCACGATCCGACCCTGACCGTCGGTGAGTCGACCCTCTTCGAGGATCTGCAGCAGCGAGTTGAAGATGTCCGGGTGGGCCTTCTCGATCTCGTCGAAGAGGACCACGCTGAACGGCTTGCGCCGCACCTTCTCGGTGAGCTGGCCTCCCTCTTCGAATCCGACGAATCCGGGAGGGGCACCGAACAGACGCGAGACGGTGTGCTTCTCACCGAACTCGCTCATGTCGAGCGAGATCAGCGCAGCCTCGTCGTCGAACAGGAACTCGGCGAGAGCCTTGGCGAGTTCGGTCTTTCCGACGCCCGTGGGACCGGCGAAGATGAACGAGCCCGAGGGACGCTTCGGGTCCTTGAGGCCGGCACGCTGGCGACGGATCGTCTTGGAGAGGGCGGCGATCGCCTCTTCCTGACCGATGACGCGCTGGTGCAGGGCCTTCTCCATGAAGACGAGTCGGCTGGACTCCTCTTCCGTGAGCTTGAAGACCGGGATGCCGGTGGCCTGTGCGAGCACCTCGGCGATCAGACCCTCGTCGACGACCGCGGAGGTCGCGACGTCGCCCGCACGCCACTGCTTCTCGAGACGCAGACGCTCGGCGAGGAGGCTCTTCTCCTCATCGCGGAGGGCGGCGGCCTTCTCGAAGTCCTGCTCCTCGGAGGCGATCTCCTTCTGCTCGCGCACGGCGGCGATCTTCTCGTCGAATTCGCGCAGCTCGGGCGGGCTCGACAGGATCGACAGACGCAGGCGTGCGCCGGCCTCGTCGATCAGGTCGATGGCCTTGTCCGGGAGGAACCGGTCGGAGACGTAGCGGTCGGCGAGGTTCGCCGCGGCCACGATGGCGCCGTCGGTGATCTGCACCTTGTGGTGCGCCTCGTAACGGTCGCGGAGTCCCTTGAGGATGTTGATCGCGTGCGGCAGCGTGGGCTCGTTGACCTGCACCGGCTGGAAGCGGCGCTCGAGCGCGGCATCCTTCTCGAAGTGCTTGCGGTACTCGTCGAGCGTGGTCGCACCGATCGTCTGCAGCTCGCCACGGGCGAGGAGCGGCTTCAGGATGCTGGCCGCGTCGATCGCGCCCTCGGCGGCACCCGCACCCACGAGGGTGTGGATCTCGTCGATGAAGACGATGATGTCGCCGCGCGTGCGGATCTCCTTGGTGACCTTCTTCAGGCGCTCCTCGAAGTCACCGCGGTAGCGGGAACCGGCGATGAGCGAGCCGAGGTCGAGCGAGTAGAGCTGCTTGTCCTTCAGCGTCTCGGGCACATCGCCCTTGACGATCGCCTGGGCCAGCCCCTCGACGACGGCGGTCTTGCCGACACCGGGCTCACCGATCAGGACGGGGTTGTTCTTGGAACGGCGGGAGAGGATCTGCATGACCCGCTCCGCCTCCTTCTCGCGCCCGATCACCGGGTCGAGCTTGTTGTCGCGCGCGGCCTGGGTGAGGTTGCGGCCGAACTGGTCGAGCACCGCGGAACCACCCTGGGTGCCGGCCGGCGAGTCGTTGGTCTGCGCACCGACGGAAGCCGGCTCGCGACCGGGAGCTCCGGAGAGCAGCTGGATGACCTGCTGGCGAACCTTGTTGAGGTCGGCGCCGAGCTTGACGAGCACCTGGGCGGCGACGCCCTCACCCTCGCGGATGAGGCCGAGCAGGATGTGCTCGGTGCCGATGTAGTTGTGGCCGAGCTGCAGAGCCTCGCGGAGGCTGAGCTCGAGCACCTTCTTGGCGCGCGGGGTGAACGGGATGTGCCCGGTCGGCTGCTGCTGACCCTGGCCGATGATGTCCTGCACCTGCTCGCGCACGGCGTCGAGGGAGATGCCGAGGCTCTCGAGGGCCTTGGCAGCGACGCCTTCACCCTCGTGGATGAGGCCGAGCAGGATGTGCTCGGTCCCGATGTAGTTGTGGTTGAGCATCTTCGCCTCTTCTTGGGCGAGGACGACCACTCGACGGGCTCGGTCCGTGAATCTCTCGAACATGCTGTGACTCCTTATTCGCACGGGGCGAAGCGCTGACACCTGTGGCGTTCTCTGCGCCTGTACATCGAGAGTAACCACCGTGCGGGGCACGTATGCCCGTGTTCGCCGTGGGCATACCGGGGGTTGACCGAGTTATCGACAGTCGTTATGTTAACGACTGTCGATAACAACGAGTCCGGAGCGGACCGTGCAGGAGGGGGACGAAATGACCGAGGCACCGACGGCGACCAGAGCTGCGAGCCTGGTGGAGAAGACCGTCCTTGGCGTCATCGCCGGAGTAGCGGGGGCCATAGCCGTGGTCGATCTGGTCGGCGTCAGCATCCGCTCCGCCGTCCTCGTGACGAGCCCGGCGATCACGATTCCATCGATGCGGCTGCGGTCGGTCGACGCACCCGCGGTGCTCGCGGCATCCTCCAACATCTCCGAAGCGCAGTACGACACCGTCACGCTCACGACCGTGGGCCTGAGCCTGTCTCCCCGCCTGCTGCTCGCGATCGCCGACGGACTGGCGGTCCTGGGACCGATCGTGCTGTGCATCGCGGTCGCGTGGCTGTGCGTCCGTCTCTTCATCGGCCGCCCCTTCGGCACGGCGGCCACCTGGGGGATCGGCGTCGCAGCCATCACCGTCATGGCGGGTGGTCTGCTGAGCCAGGCCGTGCGCGCCAACGCGTTCAGCGAGATCGCCTACGAGCTGGACCTCGCATCCGCGGGAGTCCCCACATTCGAGATGTCGATCGACCTCGCTCCACTCGGTTGGGCATTCGCGCTCGCGGTGGTCGCCGGCGCCTTCGAGATCGGTCAGCGTCTGCAGCGCGACACGGAAGGCCTCGTCTGATGACCAGCACCACCAACGCGCGCTCCGAGAAGGCGGATGCGATCACCGTGATCCTGTACGCCGCCGTGGCGCTGGTCACGGTCGGGCTCGCCACCGTTCTGCGCGTCGGCAGCACCTTCCGCGAGACCGGGATCGCTTGGACGGTCCCGATCGACCAGCAGCCGATCTCCGCCACGACCGACTCCGGTGCCATCTCGATCGAGGGGTTCGCGGACGAGGCGATGGTCATCGCCGACGGGGTGAACGCGGCCTCGGTCACGGCCATCATCGCCGCCATCGCGCTGTGGGCTCTCGCGGCCGTCGCGGTCATCGCGGCGGTGACGCTGGTCGCCTGGAACTTCCTCCGCGGACGCTTCTTCGTCCGTCCGAACGCGCGAGCCTTCGACGTGATCGGTTGGACGCTCGTCGGCGCTCCGATCCTGATCGTGATGTTGGAGACGATGGGCCGCAACGGCGTCACCTCCGCTCTCGGCATCGGCGACGGGGAACCGGTGCATCCGATCGAGTTCTGGAGCGTCGCGCCGATCTTCGCCACCGGGGTGACGGTGGGTCTGATCGCGGTGGCATTCCGCCGCGGCATCCGGTTACAGAACGAGAAGCTCGCGCTCGAGAAGGAAACGGAAGGACTCGTCTGATGCTCAGCTTCGGTTCGGACGAGGTGTGGCCGTCCCTGCTCAACATCGGGATCGCGCTCGCGGTGATCGCGGTCATCCTCGGTGTCGTCGTGTGGAGAGGGCGCCGGAGGGGCAGCCGCACGATCGCGCTCGACGCGGCACTCACGCTCTCCGGGTGGTGGATCCTGATGTCGGCGGTGGGCGCTGTGATCTACATCTTCAAGGCGTTCACCGTCCCCTGGGCGGAGTTCGACGGTCAGACCCACGTGTATCTGGATTGGCCGGCCGGTCTGGCGTGCTCGGAGTTCGGTGACAGCGCAACGACGATGCTGACCTGTGGCAGCGAGCAGCTCTCCGAGTTCACTGTCGGCCAGGCGTCGCTGGAGCTCCGGCTGCTCGCGGCGTCCGCACAACTGAGCAGCCTTGCTCTGGCCACCATGCCCGCGGTCATCGTGGCGGTCATCTGCTTCCAGACGTTGCGGGGCCGCGCGTTCTCACGCTCCGTGACGCGTGGCCTCACCGGCGGCGCGATCGCCGTGCTCGTGTTCGGCGTGGCGGCCGACCTCCTGAGCGGTATCGCAGCCACAGCCGGCCTTCGCGAGGTCTTCTCACCGGACAGCGAGTGGTACCCATCGTTCTACCAACTGACCGTCACGCCGCTCCCCTTCGTCGGCGCGCTCGGGCTGCTCGCTCTCGCCGCCGTGTTCCGTCAGGGCACACGTCTCGAGCAGGAAAGGGCGCAACTGCAGCAGGAGAAGGCGGTTCTCGAGAAGGACACGGAGGGACTGGTGTGAGCCCGGCGGAGAGCGACGACGAGTTCACCGGCATCCACTGCCGACTCGACGAGCTGCTCGCCGAACGCGGCATGACGCTCACCGAGCTGAGCGCCGCGGTCGGGGTGAGCATCGTGAACCTGTCGGTGCTGAAGAACGACCGCGCCCGTGCCATCCGCTACTCCACGCTGCGCGCGATCTGCGAGGCCCTCGACTGCGAGGTCGGCGAGCTGCTGGTGCTCGCCCCGCGCTGACGGGGAACGCTCCCGCCGGTCGCAGTTCCTGCCGCCCGTGGCGCGTTCAGGCGGCAGGAAGTGCGACCGGAACCGGGCCTCCCCGCCGCACCGAACGGATTCCGGCTCACAACGTCATCCTTCGTCATATCCACCCAGGGAATTCTCAGGGAGTCATAGCGTTGGGCCTCATGGCGCGCACACGGTGCGCCGCGATTCTGGAGTCCCCACCCTCATGAGCACCACCGCACGCGCCCAGAAGGCGCCTGATACCCGCGGACCGGTCCGGAAGCTGCTGACCTCGTTCGGCTTCCAGATCCTCGCCGCTCTCGTCCTCGGCATCGCCGCCGGTCTGATCGGCCGCCAGCTCGGCGCGACCGCCGAGAACCCGACCGGGCTGTCCGCGACACTCGACACCATCGGCAACTCGTATGTGACGCTGCTGCGCGCCGCCGTGGTCCCCCTGATCTTCACAGCGATCGTCGCCAGCATCTCGAACCTGCGTCGCGTGCAGAACGCCGCACGCCTGGCGGGCCAGACGATCCTGTGGTTCGCGATCACCGCGTTCATCGCCGTGATCATCGGCATCGTCCTCGGCCTCGTGATCCAGCCCGGCAACCGCGCCGGTGAGGGCCTCGAACCGGGCGACCCGTACACCGTGGGCACCTGGTGGAACTTCCTGCTCGGGCTCATCCCGCAGAACTTCCTCGGCCTCACCGTGAGCACCAACCCCGGAGCGGCTGAGGGCACCTTCTCGTCGAGCGTCGGCTTCAACATCCTGCAGGTCATCGTGGTCGCGGCCGTCGTCGGCATCGCCGCACTCAAGGCCGGCAAGAAGGCGGAGCCGTTCCTCGTCTTCACCGAGTCGCTGCTGAAGGTCATCCAGCGCGTGCTGTGGTGGATCATCCGCATCGCCCCGCTCGGCACGTTCGGCCTCATCGGCTCTGCGGTCATCAAGTACGGCTGGGAGAAGCTCGCCTCCCTCGGCTGGTTCGCCGCCGCCGTCTACATCGGTCTGGCCCTCGTGCTGTTCGTGGTCTACCCGATCCTCGTGCGCACGCACGGCCTCTCGATCAAGCAGTACTTCTCGGGCGTCTGGCCCGCCGTGCAGCTGGCCTTCGTCAGCCGCTCCTCGATCGGCACCCTGCCGCTCACCGAGCGCGTGACCGAGCGCAACCTCGGTGTGCCCCGCTCGTACGCCTCGTTCGCCGTGCCGCTGGGCGCGACGACCAAGATGGACGGCTGCGCCGCGATCTACCCGGCCATCGCCGCGATCTTCGTCGCGCAGTTCTTCGGCATCGAGCTGAACTTCGTGCAGTACCTGCTGATCGTCATCGTCTCGGTCGTCGGCTCGGCCGCCACCGCCGGCACCACGGGTGCTGTGGTGATGCTCACGCTGACGCTGTCGACCCTGGGGCTGCCGCTCGAGGGCGTCGGGCTGCTGCTCGCGATCGACCCGATCCTCGACATGGGCCGCACGGCGGTCAACGTCGCCGGTCAGGCGCTGATCCCGACGATCGTCGCCAAGCGCGAGGGCATCCTGAACGAGGAGCTCTACAACGCGCCGCGTGAGGGCCTGCCCTTCGCCGACGACTCCGGAGACGACGACGCTCCCGAAGCGGATGCCTCCGCCGACAAGGAACCGGTCAGCGCCCGCTGACCTCGCCGCGGAACGGCAGAGCGCCTCGTCCCCTCGTGGGGCGAGGCGCTCTGCCGTTCGAGCATCGAAGCGGTCAGGGGATCAGGCGCGGCCCTCCTGGCGCGTGGCGCCGCGGGTGTCGAGAGCGAGTTCCTCGGCGTCCATCGCGGCGATCAGCTCGCGCATGACCTCCTCATCGAGGTTGCCCGCGTCGCGTTCCGCGAGGAGGATGTCGCGACGCACCTGCAGCCACCCCTTCGACAGGGCAACGAGGTCTTCGTAGGAGGGTCGGCTCGCGGCATCCTCCACCTTCTGCGCCTCGTCGGTGTCCTTCTCGACCCGTGTCATCCGCTTGGTGAAGGCATCGAACACCCGGAGGTCGACCTCGCCGTACTTCGCCTCCCACTCGACCCGCTTCTCGGCGAGGAACTTCTTGCCGGCCTCTCGGCTCTTCGCGCGCACTTCGGCGAGCGCCGCCTCATCCTCCTCCTCGTCGACATCGCTGGCGATGCCGAGGCTGCGAATGAGAAGAGGCAGGGTCAGACCCTGGATCAGCAGCGTTCCGACGGTGACGATGAAGGCCACCACGACGATGGCGTGCGATGCCTGCGCGTCGAGGGTCGCGAGGTCGGCGGCGGCCACCGCGATCGCCAGCGTCACGACGCCGCGCATGCCGGCCCACGAGATGACGGCACTGTCCTTCCACGTGAGCGTGAGTCCGGCCATCCGGTCGCGCACGATCTGACTGCGCAGCTCGTCGGCGGTGTAATTGCCCCAGCGCCGCGACTTCTGATGCCGTTTCTCGAACTCGCCGGACTCGACACCACGATCCCAGCGCTCGAGCTTGCGGCGGTCCTGGAAGTTCGCCCACGCACTGGTCGGATAGATGTAGAGCGGCCGCACGATGACGACCACGAGCAGCACCGCCCCGGAGAGCAGCAGGATCTGCCCGACCGACTCGCTGCCCAGGTCGCTGAGCACACGGGGGAACTGCAGCCCGATGTAGGCGAACACGAAGCTCTCCAGCAGCAGGTCGGCCGAAAGCCACAGCGGCTTCTCCTGCTGGCGGGTGGTGTAGTCGGTGCGCGGCGAGTTGTAGCCGACGTACAGCCCCATCGCCACGACCGCCAGGACGCCCGATCCGAGCAGATGCTCGGCGATCGCATAAGCCCCGAACGGCGCGAGGAGTCCGAACGTGCCGATCACCACGGGATCGCTGATGCGCATGCGCAGCTGGTGCAGGACGATCCCGAACACCAGACCGACGGCCACACCCACTCCGACCGCCACCAGGAACTGCCAGATGCCGCCCCAGATCGAGACGGTGGCGCCCGCGAGGATCGCGGCGAAGACGCGGTACAGCGTGAGCGAGGTCGCATCGTTGATGAGGCTCTCGCCCGAGAGCACGGTCATGATGCGTCGCGGCAGCCCGAGCCGACGACCGATCGCCGCCGCGGAGACCGCGTCCGGCGGAGCCACGATCGCGCCCAGGAGCAGCGCGCCGGGGAGGGTGAGGGACGGCAGGATCCACCATGCGACGAAGCCGACGGCCACGGCGGTGAGAAGCACCAGCCAGATCCCGAGCCGGCGGATCTGCGGCAGGCTGCGCTTGAATCCGACGAACGACACATCGAGCGCGGCCGAGTACAGCAGCGGCGGCAGCACGAGGCTCAGGAGCACATACCCATCGATGTCGAGGTCGGGCACGAAGGGCAGGAAGGATGCGGCGAGCGCCACGATCGTCACCAGCAGCGGGGCCGGCCAGCCTCGCCAGCGTGCGAACGCGGCGATCGCGACGGACCCGACGAGGACGTAGAAGATGCCTGCTTCCATGCCCCCACGGTATCGGGGGAATGGAGGCGCTCAGGTGCGCGTTGTGGTTGGGGATGTCCGATACAGCTCTCTCCGTCCTCGACCTCGTCCCGGTGCGCACCGGCCAGACCAGCGCGGAGGCCATCGCCGCCTCCCTCGCGCTCGCGGAGACTGCCGACCGTCTCGGCTATCGCCGCTACTGGTTCGCCGAGCACCACAACATGCCGTCGGTGGCATCGACCACTCCCCCGGTGCTGATCGCCGCTGCGGCCACCCGCACCTCGCGCCTGCGTCTGGGCTCTGGCGGCGTGATGCTGCCCAACCACGCACCGCTCATCGTCGCCGAGCAGTTCGCGGCACTCGAAGCGATCGCGCCGGGACGCATCGACCTGGGCCTCGGCCGGGCACCGGGAAGCGACCCGGTGATCACGCAGCTGTTGCGCGGCTCGGGGACCACCAGCGACGTCGAGCAGTTCCCCCGCCACGTGCAGGACATCGCGGCCCTGCTGTCGGCAGACGGGGCTGAGCTGCGTTTCACCTCCGGTGGGGAGTACACGGTGCGTGCGACGCCGGCCGCGACCGGCACCCCCGAGGTGTGGCTGCTCGGGTCGAGCGACTATTCCGCGCAGCTCGCCGCCTCGCACGGGCTGCCCTATGTCTTCGCCAACCATTTCTCGGGGCAGGGCCTCGAGCGCGCGCTCGACCTGTACCGCACCGGCTACCGTCCGAGTGAGGAGCACCCGGAGCCGCGCACGTTCCTCACCGTGAACGCGGTCGCCGCGCCCACGCAGGAGGAAGCGGAGGCCCGTGCACTCCCCCAGCTGCGGATGATGGCACGGCTGCGGCTGAACCAGCCGCTCGCCGCTCTCGAGACCGTCGAGCAGGCGGCGGCGGCCGTGACGGATGCCGCCACCGACGAGGTCGTGCGGGCCGCCCGTTCGCGCTGGTTCGTCGGCACCGGCGAGAGCGTCGCCGCCGAGCTGCATTCCTTCGCCGAGCGCTACGGCGTCGACGAGGTCATGCTCTCCCCCGTCGCCGGCGCCTACGACGCCGAGGCGAACGATGCACCGATTGGTCGCGCACAGACACTGGAACTGATCTCCGCCGCACTTCGCAGCTGACGTCGCGCGCCTGTCAACCCCTGGCTTTCCCGGCGGCACAGGCGTAGCGTCACGACCAGTGCCGACGACAGGGGCGCGGCCCCTTCGGCGAACGCACTGTCGGCAGCAGCAGAAGGAGTTCGACGATGAGCACGACCAAGACTCTCGCCCTCTGGGTCGCCTACGGACGCAACGGTGTCGTCGGCAGCATCCGCCACGACGAGGACGGCTACACGGTCACGATGGTCGGATCGGATGCGACGACCGGAACCTACCCGAGCCTGGCCTCCGCGAAGGGTGCTCTGCACTCCCATATGGCTCCGGGCAGCGACTGGCCGCGCTTCCAGGAGCACTGAACCACCCGCACTGAACCACCCGCACTGGACCACGGCATCCGCCCGGGTCCCGCACGGGGATGGCGCGCAGCGGGCGGGTGACGTCAGGCTTCCGGCTCGCCGGAGAGGATGCCGCGCAGCCAGTCGCGCGCCTCGACGAACACGTCATCGGAGTAGCGGTCGGGGTACTGCACGATCTGCCGGTCCGCGCGCGGATACGACCCGAGGAAGACCACACGAGGGCTGAATCGACGGATGCCGAGCAGCGCGTCGGCCATGCGCTCGTGCTCGATGTGTCCGTCGGCGTCGATCACGAATCGGTAGCGCCCGAGTTCGTCGCCGATCGGCCGCGACTCGATGAGCGACAGGTTGATGCCGCGGGTCGAGAACTGCTCGAGCATCTCCAGGAGCGAACCGGGGTGGTCGTGCGGGAGCTCCACGATCAGCGAGGTCTTGTCGGCACCGGTCGGCTCGGGCGAACGGGTCGTGCGGGTGACCAGCACGAAGCGGGTCACGGCCTGCGCGTTGTCGCCGATGCCGTCTGCCAGCACCTCGACGTCGTAGTGGTTGACGATGCCGGGTGCCGCGATGGCCGCCTGCGCGGGCAGCGTGCCGTCGAGGACGCCGATCGCGGAGGCGACGTTGCTCGACGCGGGAACGTGCGAGTGCGACGGCAGGTGCGCGCCGAGCCACCCATGACACTGGGCGTAGGCGACCGGATGCGCCGCGATCACCTCGACCTGGTCGAGCGTCGTCCCCCGCGGAGCGACCAGCACGAAGTTCACCCGCACGAGATATTCGCCGATGATGCGCAGCCCCGGAAGCGTGGCCAGAGCATCCTGCGTGGTGGACACCCCGCCCTCGATCGAGTTCTCGATTGCGATCATCGCGGCGTCGCTCCGACCCTCGAGCACGTCGGCCAGAGCCTCGCCCACGTTGTGCACGGGGCGCCAGTTCTGGCCGCGGGCCTCGGCCACCTGATCGAGCGCCGCCTCCGTGAAGGTTCCGGCAGGGCCGAGATAGCTGTAGGTACGGCGTTCAGTCACGGGTTTCACCTTAGCCCTCGGCGGGCCGACGGCTCGTCCGGGCGACTTCTCGGATGCGGTCCCGCCGAACAGGGGGCAGACTGAGAGGATGACCAGCCGTGCCGGCCTCCCCGCGGAGGAAAGTGACCTGATCGATGTCGACGAACTGATCGCCGCCTACTACGACCGCACGCCGAACCCCGAGGTTCCCGCGGAACGCGTCGTGTTCGGCACCAGCGGTCATCGCGGTTCCTCGCTGTCGAACAGCTTCAACGAGAATCACATCCTCGCCACGACGCAGGCGATCGTGGACTACCGCGACGCGCAGGGCATCACCGGCCCGCTCTTCCTCGGCCGCGACACGCACGCGTTGTCGCTGCCCGCCGAGCGCAGCGCGATCGAGGTGCTGCTGGCGAACGGCATCGACGTGCGGGTCGACTCCCGCGACTCGTGGGTGCCCACTCCGGCGCTCAGTCACGCCATCCTCACCTACAACCGCGGCAAGGCGGCCGACGACCCGAGCCGCGCGGACGGCATCGTCGTCACCCCCTCGCACAACCCTCCGCGCGACGGCGGCTTCAAGTACAACCCGCCGCACGGCGGCCCCGCCGACACCGACGCCACGGGCTGGATCGCCGACCGCGCGAACGCCCTCATCGCCGCCGGACTCGACGGCGTGAAGCTCGAGCGCTTCGCCGACATCGACTGGGATGCCCTCACCGGCTACGACTTCCGAGACGCCTACGTGCGCGACCTGCCGTCGATCATCGACATCGACGCCATCCGCAGCGCCGGGGTGAGCATCGGCGCCGACCCGCTCGGCGGAGCCTCCGTCGAGTACTGGGCACTCATCGCCGAGATGCACGACCTCGACCTGACCGTCGTGAACCCTGAGGTCGATCCGACGTGGCGCTTCATGACGCTGGACTGGGACGAGAAGATCCGGATGGATCCGTCCTCACCGTCGGCAATGGCCTCCCTGGTCGCGAAGAAGGGGTCGTACGACGTGCTCACCGGGAACGACGCCGACGCCGACAGGCACGGAATCGTGACCCCCGACGCCGGACTGATGAACCCGAACCACTATCTCGCGGTCGCCATCGACTATCTGTTCTCGCACCGCGACGGCTGGCCGCGCGACGCCGCGATCGGCAAGACCCTGGTCTCGTCGATGATCATCGACCGGGTCGCCGAGTCGCTCGGACGGCGTCTGCTGGAGGTTCCGGTCGGGTTCAAGTGGTTCGTGCCCGGACTCCTCGACGGCTCGGTCGCCTTCGGTGGCGAGGAGTCGGCCGGGGCCTCGTTCCTCCGCAAGGACGGCTCGGTCTGGTCCACCGACAAGGACGGCATCCTGCTGTGTCTGCTGGCTGCCGAGATCATCGCCGTCACCGGCAAGACCCCGTCGGAGCGGTACCGCGAGCTGGAGACCGCCTTCGGTGCCTCCGCGTACCAGCGGGTGGACGCCCCGGCGACGCCCGAGCAGAAGGCCACGCTCGGCCAGCTCGCCCCCGAGGCCGTCACGGCGACCACGCTCGCGGGCGAGGACATCACCGCGAAGCTCTCGCATGCGCCCGGCAACGGCGCGGCGATCGGGGGCCTCAAGGTGCAGACCGAGCATGCCTGGTTCGCCGCCCGCCCGTCGGGCACCGAAGACGTCTACAAGCTCTACGCCGAGAGCCTGCGCGGCCCGGAGCACCTCGCCGAGGTGCAGGCCGAGGCGCGCGCCGTGGTCTCCGCCGCCCTCGAAGGCTGAGCGGGCTCCGACCGTCGGAGGGAGGGCCGACGGTCGGCGGGCCGGCGGTCCGGAGGGCCGACGGTCGGGACGCTTCTCGGCTCAGCCCCGCACGCTCCTGCGCGCTCGATCCTGCGCGGCCCGTGCCAGATCGGCACCTGCGACGCGCAGCCAGCGCACGGGTTCGGCGCGCGCAGCCTCTGACGATCCGGCCAGACCGGTGAGGGAGGCGGTGGCCGCGAACAGCGCGGTGTCGGCGTCCGGGGTGATCCGACCGGCCGCGAGCATCGCGTCGGTCCCCGCGACGGCGGCGAGTCCGGCGAGGAACGAGGGGACCTTGCCGTCACCCGACTGCCCATCGTACGAACCCTCCCCCGTGATGACCACGTCGGCGCCGGAGATCGCGGCGTCGAGGCCGATGAGGTCGGCCACCTCGGCGGCACCGGGAGCGAGCACGCCTCCCCAGACCACGAGCGCAGCGCCCGTGCCCCCGGCCGCACCGTTGCCCTCGCCCGCGGGATCGACGCCGAGCAGCGCGGCGAGACGACGAAGCCCGTCGTCGACGCGAGCGATGTCGTCCGGCGATCGCAGGCCCTTCTGCGGGCCGAACACCGCGGCGGCACCGCGCGGACCGGTGAGCGGATTGGTGACGTCGGTGAGCACGCGCACCTCGGGTGCCGGGCGCAGGGCGGTCAGATCCGCGGATGCGATGGAGTCGAGTCCCCGCGCGCCGCGGGGAACCGGCGCCCCTGCGGCATCGAGGAACACTGCACCGAGCGCCGAGAGCATCCCGGTGCCACCGTCGGTGGAGGCGCTGGAGCCGATGCCGACGACGAGTCGCGAGACGCCATGGTCGAGAGCCGCGGCCAGTGCCTGCCCCAGACCGGTCGTGTCGGCATCCCACGGACGCAGCTCGCGCAGCAATTCGATCCCGGAGGTCGACCCGAGATCGATCACGGCCGTGCCCGCCGGGGCATCGCGCGTCGGCGGGAGCAGCAACCAGGAGGTGTCGATCTTCTCGCCGGCCGGTCCGTCGACCGTGATCGGCATCCGCACGGCGCCGGGCACCGCCGCCTCGAACGCAGCCACCGTGCCCTCGCCTCCGTCCGCCATCGGCCGGTGCACGAACTCGGCGGTGGGATCGACCGTCGCCCAGCCGTCGGCGAGGGCCGTCGCGGCATCCGCCGCCGTGATCGTGCCCTTGAAGCTGTCCGGGGCCAGCACGACCCGCGTCACCGGGTGATCCCCGGGGTGCTGTCGCGCACGATGATCTCGAGCGGCAGGGGCGCCTGCTCCCATTCCGCATCGACCGTCGCGCGGAAAGCCTGATATCCGACCTCGCTCAACGGCACGCGCACGGTCGTCAACCGCGGGGTGGCGTCACTGCTCGCCGGCACGTCGTCGAACCCGCAGACCGCGATGTCGCTGCCGACCTCGCGCCCGGATTCACGGATCGCGGACATCGCACCGAGGGCCACCACGTCACTGATCGCGAAGATCAGGGTGCCGGGTTCGATGCCGTCGACGAGAGCTTCTCTCATCTGGGCCGCCCCCGACTCCCGGCGGAAGTCACCCCGTCGCACGCTCTCGACCGCACCGCCTGCCGCCTCGAACCCGGCGTGGAAGCCGGCCAGACGATCATCCGAGGTCCGGACTCCGGCCGCCGCCCCGAGCGCGATCGCCGAACGGTACCCGAGCTCGGCCATCCGTCGGCCGAGCGCCTCCGCCCCGGCGCGGTTGTCGATCTCGATTCGACGCTCGCCCTCGCCGTCCGGCCCGAACGCCACGACCCGGCCGCCCAGGCGGACGAACTCCGCGAGTTCCTGCGCGGTCTCGGTCTCCGTGGGCTCCTGTGTGCGCGAGGCGGCGAGGATCAGACCTCGCGGCCGCTGCCCGCGAAGCGCACGCACGATCCGTGCCTCACGCGCCTGGTCGCGCTCGGTGATCGCGATCGTCACGACCAGGCCCTCCTCGTCGGCGCCGCGGGCCACACCCGACGCGATCAACCCGAAGTAGGGGTCGGCGATATCGGCGACGAGGAGGGCGACGACCGGTGATGTGCCGCGGGCGATCGACTGGGCCGAGACGTTCGCGGTGTATCCGAGCTTCTCCGCCGCTGATTCGACGCGTTCCCGGAACGACTCGGCGACTCGGCGCTCGGAACCGTTGAGCACCCGGGAAGCTGTCGCCAGGGAGACCCCGGCTTCTCGGGCGACGTCGTGCAGTGTGGGCGCCGGCCCCCGGGCGTGGCGCGGAGACCGCGTCGGCGACGGCCGCTCCGCGGACGTTGCGGGCTTGGTCATGACCCAGATCCTACTTCCCGACACATGCGCCCGCCGGTACGGACGTCGGGTGGATGCACGGCAGTCGGCCCGGATCCGCGGTCTTCTCCCTGCATCCGTGCATCCTCCCGAGAGGCGGTACGAGACCGGTGTCCGAACACCTTCACGCGAGATGCGGAGAGACCGCGGCGGCGAACGTCTCGGCAGTGCGGCGCACCACGCTCTCGGGATCATCGGCCCAGATCTCGGCGTTGAAGATCTCGACCTCGATGTCGCGGTCGTACCCGGTCGCGACCACCGCGCGGGTGAGGGTGCCGAAATCGATCACGCCCTCGCCGGTGTAGTGCCGTGAGAGCAGCACGTCGGATGCGAGAGGCGTCTTCCAGTCGCACACCTGGTACGTGGCGATGCGTCCTTCACGACCGGCCCTCGCGATCTGCTCGAGCACCTGCGGGTCCCACCAGATGTGGAAGGTGTCGACGGCGGCGCCGACCACCTCCGGATCGAAGTCCGCTGCGATGTCGAGCGCCTGGCCGAGCGTCGAGACGACGGCGCGATCGGACGCGTACATCGGGTGCAGCGGTTCGATCGCGAGCGTCACACCAGCCGCCTTCGCCTCGGGAGCCAGCACACCGATCGCATCGCGCACGCGCTGCCGAGCCCCGATCAGGTCGCGCGATCCCGCGGGCAGGCCGCCCACGACCAGGACGAGCACAGCGGTCGAGCCCTCGGCACCGGCCGCGGCCAGCGTCGCGGTCTCCTCGATCGCCCGGCGGTTGTCGTCCAGCGCCGCCGCCCGCTCCGCCCCGTCCGGCAGCGTGAAGAACCCACCACGGCAGTACGTCGAGAAGCGCAGGCCCGAGTCGCCGAGCATGCGGGCCGCGACGTCGAGGCCGACGTCGTTCACCGGCTCACGCCACAGTCCGATCGCCTCCACACCCGCGGCCGTCGTGACCCGCAGGGCCGTCGCGAGGTCGGCATGCTTGATGGTCGCCTGATTGATCGACAGGCGCGGGTCCGGGGCCGGCGCCTGGGCCTGGGCCTGGGCCTGCACCGGCGCCTGGCCCTGGGCCTGGGCCTGGGAGGGGAGGCTCATGCGTCCACGCCGTTCAGACGCAGCATGCCGTGCCACCGCTCGCGGGCGAGGTCGGGCTGCTCCAGCGCCAGGGAGGCGTTGGCGAGCTCGATGATCCGGCTCAGGTGCGGCAGGCTGCGCGCGGAGTGCAGCCCGCCCACCATCTGAAAACCGGGCTGATGGCCGTTCATCCACGAAAGGAAGGCGACGCCCGTCTTGTAGTAGAACGTGGGAGTCGCGAAGACCTGCCTGCTCAGTTCCTCGGTCGGTCCGAGGATGCGTCGATACCGTTCCGGGTCGCCGGCGTCGAGTGCCTGGATCGCCGCCGACGCGACCGGGGTGATCGCAGCGAAGGCGCCGAGCAGGGCGTCGGAGTGCGTGCGCACGCCCGTTGCGTCCCCCGTGTCTTCCCCGAGTGCACGACCTGTCGCCGAGTGCACGGCCTGTTCACGCGAGGGAGCCGTCCGCTCGGCGAGATCGCGTGCAGTCGACGAGCCCGCCGCGGCACCTCCGATCAGGCTCACGTAGTTGAAGTCGTCGCCCGTGAACATCCGGACGCCCTCGGGGAGACGATCGCGTACCGAGACCTCGGACTCGGCGTTCAACAGGCTCATCTTGACTCCCGCCACCTTGTCCGGATTCTCGGCGATGATCTCCAGGAGCACGTCCGACGCCGCCTGCCAGTCGTCGGCGCCGAAGTAGCCCGCGAGCTCGGGATCGAACGCCGCACCGAGCCAATGCAGCACGACCGGAGTGGTCGCACGCGAGAGGACCTCTCGATACACACGCCGGTAGTCGTCCGCGTCCGTCGCGGCACGGGCCAGGTGACGGGAGGCCATGAGCACGGGGCCGGCGCCCTGCTCCTCGGTGAAGTGCAGTTGCTCGAGGTAGGCGGAGATGAGCTGGTCGAGCGAGATGTGCGGTTCGGCGATGTGGTCGGTGTTGACACCCACCACGACGGATCCGCCCTCCTCACGGGCGACCTCGGCGCTGCGGGCGATCAGCTCGCGGGTGGCAGCGGCGTCCAACCCCATGTTCCGCTGCGCGGTGTCCATGGCATCGGCGACGCCGAGACCCCACGAGTACACGTTGCGGCGGAACGCGAGCGTGGCGTCCCAGTCGATGTCGGCCGCCTGCCCGGGAGTGTTGTCGGCGTGCACCTTCGGCACGACGTGTGCGGCGGCATACGCGACGCGGCTCTGCAGCGGGCCGGTCGGGCGCGTGTAGGTGCCGGAGTCGTTGAGGGCGACGTCAGCGACATCGCCGTTCGCGCGGAGGAGGCGCAGGGTGCTCATGCTCACCTCAGTCTCGGATGGGAAAGCGCTTTCCGAGATCATGGCATGAGACGAGCGACGATCGCAACTATGGGTGGGGATCCCACGATCGGCCCGCTGGCAGGCAGACGATCGCGCGCGGCGGACGCTGCAGCGTGCGCGGCAGCTGCGTCGTACGATTCGACGCACAGGAGGGAGGACCGATTCGACGCGCAGGGCCGCCGACCGGTTCGCTGCGCGGGGCGGCCGGCCCGCACGGGAATCAGCGCGACGCGGTACTGGCGCGCTCGACGAGTGCCGTCGGGATGACTCCGGATCCCTCTGCGGGCGCAGCGCCTTCGATCGCGTCCACCAGCGCTGACACCGCACACTGGGCGAGCGCGGCGAAGTCCTGCCGGATGGTGGTCAGCGGCGGGCGGTAGTTCGCGGCGTCCGGCACATCATCGAAACCGATCACGCCGACGTCTTCCGGCACCCGACGGCCGTAGTCGGACAGCGCCCGCAGCAGCCCGAGCGCCATCTGATCGTTGGCGCAGAAGACGGCGGATGCCGTGCGCAGTTCCGCGCCGGCGGCGTACCCCGAGTCAGCGCTCCAGTCACCCCGGACGACGGCGGGCGGACGGACGCCGGCGGAGACGAGCGTCTCCCGCCATCCGCGTTCCCTCTCGGCCGACGCGAAGGAGTCGGCTGGACCGGCGAGATGATGCACCCCGCCTCCCCCGAGGGCGAGAAGCCGGCGTGTGGCTGCGGCGGCGCCGCCCGCGTGATCGCTGTGCACCGACGTGAACCCGTCCTCGCTCGGGGCGTCGACGACCACGAGGTGCAGCCCGGCAGGCCGCTGCGCGCCGGAGACCAGGGCCGATGCCTCGTTCAGGACGATCGCACCGTCGACCTCCTGCTCCGCGAGCCGATCGAACGCGTCAGCGACGCCGCGGGTGGCGGTCACGAGGGTCACCGCGTACCCCCGTTCCGCCGCAGCTTCGGCCGTGGCCTGCAACATCCGGGAGTTGCCGACGGTGGCGAGGGTGGTGACGACGAGTCCGATCGTCTGCGAGCGCCCGGTGCGCAGGGCTCGGGCCGCGCGGTGGGGGCGATAACCGAGCTCCGCCATCGCGTGCTCGACGCGGACACGGGTGTCGGGGTCGACGCGGGGGCTGCCGTTGACGACCCGCGAGACAGTCTGTCCCGAGACACCGGCCCGGGCAGCGACCATGGCCATGGACACACGTCCGGACGGGGGATTCCGACGGTTCGAACCCGATCCGTCGACGCGGTCGCGTCTGCTCTGCCCCACCTCATCCTCCATCCGCTACGACGTCGCGCGGGCCCCGCCTTCTATCTCAGAAGCGTGCGATCTGCCTCAGAGGCGTGCGCGCAACTCCGTCATGTTGACGTTACCACGGCGCTATGCGTACCATGTTGACGTGAACACGGACGATCTTCCTGAGTTGCGTACCGAGACTCTCGGCGCCGGCGTGGTCAGACGCGCCACCACCCTCGCCGACGGCCGCGACCTCATCTACTACGACGACCCCGGCACCGCGCTGGGCGCCGACCGAGCCGTCGACGCGCGCGCCCTCGACCCCCGCCCGGAGACCGCGACGATGCGTCTCGACGTGCTCACCGGCGACTGGATCACGGTCGCCGCGAACCGACAGAACCGCGTGATGATGCCCGGCGCCGACGCCGACCCGCTGGCCCCGCAGACACCCGGAAACCCCTCCGAGGTGCCCTCGCGGTACGACGTCGCCGTGTTCGAGAACCGCTCGCCCGCGTTCGGACCTGCCCTGGCCGCAGCGACGGGCGCCGCACCCCGGGCGTCGAACGCTCCTCGCGGGCTCGACGACCTCGCGGCCCTCGGCCTCGGCCGCACGCGCACCGCCGTCGGCCGCTGCGAGGTCGTCTGCTTCAGCCCCGAGCATGCCGGATCCTTCGGTACACAGACCGTCACCCGGGCGCGCACCGTGATCGAAGCATGGGCCGACCGCACCGCCGCACTCTCACAGCTGCCCGGCATCGAGCAGATCTTCCCGTTCGAGAACCGGGGCGAGGCGATCGGCGTGACCCTGCCGCACCCGCACGGGCAGATCTACGCCTACCCGTATGTGACCCCGCGCACCACCCGCGTGCTGGAGACGATCGGCCGCACCGCCCCCGACCTGTTCCAGCACATCCTCGAGTCCGAGCAGGCGTCCGAGCGCGTGGTGTTCCGCGGCGAGCACTGGACCGCCTTCGTGCCGTTCGCCGCACGCTGGCCACTCGAGGTGCACCTGATGCCGCACCGCCATGTGCCCGACTTCGCCGAGACCACTGAAGCCGAGCGTGACGAGCTCGCCCCGCTCTACCTGCGGCTGCTGCGCGGCGTCGATGCCCTCTACGACTCCCCGACGCCCTACATCGCCGCGTGGCACCAGGCCCCCGTGCACGTCGGGCGCGACACCGTGCGCCTGCACCTTCAACTCACGAGCCCGCGCCGTGCCGCCGACAAGCTGAAATTCCTCGCCGGCTCGGAAGCGGCGATGTGGGCCTGGGCCGCCGAAGTGCCTCCGGAAGTCGGTGCCGCACGCCTCCGCGAAGCGATCGAGCGCGCCTCGCACGACCAGCCCGACACCGGAGATTCTGCATGACCGCCGCACACGACGATGCCCTCGCCCTCTTCACCCGCCTGACCGGGCGTGAACCCGACGGAGTCTGGTCGGCGCCCGGGCGCGTGAACCTCATCGGCGAGCACACCGACTACAACGACGGGTTCGTGCTGCCGTTCGCCATCCCGCAGCGCACGGTGGCCGCGGTCGGTCGGCGCGATGACGCCCGCGGTCGCGTCCTGGTCGGCTCCACATTCGCCGAAGAACCGGTCGAGGTCGCCCTCGACGAGCTCGACCGGCTCTTCCCCACTGCACCCGGCTCGCATCCGGCCGTCCCGGAGTGGGCCGCCTACCCGCTCGGGGTCGCCTGGGCGCTCGGTCAGGCGGCCGCCGAGCGCGGACCGTTCGGCGGGATGGACATCGCCATCGCCTCCGACGTGCCCGTGGGCGCCGGGCTCTCGTCCTCGGCCGCGATCGAGGGGGCGACATCCTCCGCCTTGAACGACCTGTGGGGCACCGGGTTCGACGGAACGGCCCTCGCCCGCATCGGACGACGGGCCGAGAACGAAGCCGTCGGCGCCCCCACAGGGATCATGGACCAGATGGCGTCGATGCTCGGCCGGCCCGACACCGCGATATTCCTCGACTGCCGCACACTGGAAACCCGGCTCGTGCCTCTCGGCGTCGCCGAGGCAGGCCTCGCGATCCTCGTGATCGACACCCGTGTGAAGCACGCCCACTCCACCGGCGGCTACCGCGAACGCCGGGCCTCGTGCGAACTCGGCGCCTCGATCATGGGAGTGCCTGCGCTGCGCGACATCTCGATCGACGACCTGCCGCGCGCTCAGAAGCTGATGGACGAGGTCACCTTCCGGCGCGTGCGTCACATCGTGACCGAGAACCAGCGGGTCCTCGACACCGTGCGGGTGTTGCGCGAGCAGGGCGTCCGAGCGATCGGCGACCTCCTGGTCGCCTCGCACGCATCGATGCGCGACGACTTCGAGATCTCGACCGCCGAACTGGACACCGCTGTCGACACCGCTCTGAGCGCCGGCGCCCTCGGTGCACGGATGACCGGCGGTGGGTTCGGAGGTGCCGCGATCGCCCTCGTCGAGCAGGCTGCCGTCGCATCGGTGTCGGATGCCGTGAACGCCGACTTCGCGAAGTCGCGGTTCGCGCCGCCCCTCCTGTTCACGGTCACCCCGTCGGCCGGCCCCCGCCGCGACGCCTGACAGAATGATCCATCGGGCCGCGACGACTCCGCGGCAGGAGAGGAATGCAATGTCCTGGATAGTCACCGGAGGCGCCGGCTACATCGGCGCCCACGTCGTCCGCGCTCTCGCGGATGCCGGGCTCACCCCGGTCGTGCTCGATGACCTGTCCAGCGGCGTCGAGTCCTTCGTGCCCGAGGGCGTGGCATTCGTGCGGGGCAGCATCCTGGACCGTGAGCTGGTCGAGAAGACGCTGCGCGACCACGGTGCCGAGGGTGTGATCCACGTCGCGGGCTTCAAGTACGCCGGCGTCTCGATGCACCGCCCCCTGCACACCTACGCGCAGAACGTCGAGGGCACGCGGGTGATCCTCGAGGCCATGGAGGCCGCGGGAGTCTCGAACATCGTGTTCTCCTCCTCCGCCGCCGTGTTCGGCACGCCCGATGTGGCCCTCGTCGTGGAAGACACCGCCAAGAAGCCGGCCAGCCCTTACGGCGAATCGAAGCTCATCGGCGAATGGCTGCTGCGCGACCAGGCGATCGCGACGGCGGAATCCGAGCGGCCCCTGCGACACACCTCTCTGCGGTACTTCAACGTGGTGGGTTCCGCCGATCCGACGGTCTACGACGTCAGCCCGCACAACCTCTTCCCGATCGTGTTCGAGGCGCTGCTGGCCGGGAAGACGCCCCGCATCAACGGCGACGACTACGCGACGGAAGACGGGACGAACGTGCGCGACTACGTGCACGTCGGCGACATCGCGGCCGCCCACGTCGCGGCCGCGCAGCGTCTGTCCGACGGACGCCCGATCGAAGCCGCCTACAACCTCGGCTCCGGTGACGGACTGAGTGTGAAGCAGATCATGGATGCCGTCGCCCGCGTGACCGGCATCGACTTCACGCCCGAGATCGGCCCGCGCCGCCCCGGTGACCCCGACCGCATCGTCGCGACCGGTGAGCTCGCAGCCCGCGACCTCGACTGGACCATGCGGTACTCGGTCGACGAGATGGTGCGCACGGGGTGGGAAGCGCGGCAGGCCGCCCGCCCCTGACGGTCAGAGGTCGCGGGAGCGGATCGGGTACGCCCAGAAGCAGAGCCAGGCGAGGGCGGTGAACCCGAGCGGGATCACTGCGAGCATCAGCCGGATGCCGCCGTCGACGCTGTCGGGCTGCGTGTCACCGAGGGCGGCGTCGAAGCCGGAGGCCGTGAGCACCACGGCAGCGACGATCGCCTGCAGCACCACCGAGCCGCGCACCACGAACCCGTTCACCCCGAAGTAGGCGCCTTCGCGACGGTGACCAGTGCGCACGGCATCGTCGTCGATGATCTGCGCGAGCATGACCTCGAGCAACTGCAGCAGGCCCCCGACCCCCACGCCGACCGCGACACCGACCAGAGCCGCGCCGATCACGTTCGACGGCGCGAGGTAGCCGAGCACGGAGACCCCGAACACCGCGACGCTCCACAGCACAGCGGTGCGGGGGGAGGTGCGGCGGACGACCGCGCTCCACAGCATGATCGACGGGATCGCGGTGGCGAAGATGGCACCGAGCAGCAGGCTGCCCTGCCCCTCCGGCGCATGCAGGGAGTAGCGCACGTAGAAGGGGATCGCGGCGAGGATCACCGCGATCGAGGTCTGCACGAACAGCGAACCGAGCACATACGGAACGAACGCCCGGTTGCGGAACGTGTACTTCAGCTGGTCTGCCCAGCGCATCGCTTCCGACGATGCCGTCGACTCCGCATCCGGAAGCCGGCGCTCGATCATCCCGCCGAAGAACGACCAGACGAGCAGCACCAGGCAGACGGCGCCGAGAACCAAGGCCATTCCTGGCCACCCGATCGCGCTGTACAGCGCAGGGGCGCCCGCGGTGCCCAGGACCATGCCGAAGATCGCGAAGATCTGTCGCGGCACGTTGCCGCGGGCGCGTTCCTCCGTGGTGCGGAACATCTCGGGGAACAGTGCCGAGATGTTCAGCACCACCACGACGAACGCGATGTCGTACACCGCCACGACGACCAGGAACCAGGTGATGAGGCCGGCGACGGGGAGCTCCGGCGGCATCCAGACCAGCGCGAATGCGACGACCAGCGGCACGATGCCCAGGCCGATCCACGGGATGCGCCGGCCCCACGGAGTGCGCAGTCGGTCGGAGATCGTGCCGACGACGGGGTTGAGCACGGCGTTCAGGATGCCGTGAGCGATCATCGCGACCGCCACCCACGTGGCCGGTACGGCGAGGTGCGAGACGTAGAAGTAGACGACGAAGGCCGAGAACGTCTGCGCCATCAGCTGCGTCGGGAAGCCCGAGGCTCCGAAGGCGATCGCCTGCGACCTGCTCGGGGCCGCGTCGAGGCGTCGGTCGCGCACCCGATCGCCCAGGGAGGTCACCGCGCGTCTCCCCGTTGCAGGTCGCGTCCCCGCTGCAGGTCGCGCAGGTCGCGCCAGCCGATGCGCACGAGCCCCTCATCGTCGATGGCCTGCCGGACCGCGGGGTCCTTCAGCAGACGAAGCTCATATCCGCGCTTCGTCGCGCTGAAGTCCACGGCGGCGCGGAGCTCATCGTCGTCGACCATCGGATGGAGGTAGATCTCCGTGACCCCTGCCGGCACCGCGCGCAACAGCGCGATGAAGCCGTCACGCATCTGCGCGTACGTCTCCTCGTCCGGCGTGCCTTCACGCAGCAGCTCGAACGGGTGCGACCAGAGCCGGTCGATGATCTCGACGCCGGAAGCATCGGCGGCCGCTGCCGCGGCATCGAGTTGAGACTGGAGCGCGGAGTCCTCGCCCACGCCGTCCATGCTGCGGGGCAGCCGGAACGGGAGGCCGTGGCGTGCAGCGAGCTCGAACACCGGCTGGAGGAAGCCGCGTCCGGTCACGAGTCCGTAGACCGAACCCATGTGATTGTCGAGATGCGTCACATCGACGCCGGCATCGAGCGCGGCCTGCACCTGAGCGGCGAGTTCGGCAGCGACGTCGTCGTCGGCGGCGTTCTGCTCGACGGAGAGCACTTCGGTCGGGAAGAAGCCCGCATCATCGACAAGGGTCGTGGCGGTGCCGGTGAGCGGGCGCCACCGGTAGCGCGCCCATTCGCTGGTGAGCACGAGATGCACGCCGATATCGAGATCGGTGCGGGATGCGGCGAAGGCGAGCGCTTCCGGCGACCACGAGCACGGGACCATCACGGTCGACGAGTCGATGCTCCCGGATGTGAGCAGATCCACGATCGCGGTGTTGGCCGCGTGGCACATGCCGAAGTCGTCCGCATTGAGGATGATCGCCCGTGCGCCGGGCGGGAGGCCGAGTCGGTCGGCGAGATCGGACGGTGCGGTCATCGGGAGTCCTGTCGGGTGGTTCGAGCGACACTGCTCGGGCGGGCGATGTTCGGCGGGTGGTGTTCAGCAGGCGTTGGGGGGCGGGGTGTTCAGCGGGCGCTTTTGGGGGCGGGGGTGAGGATCCGGGTGAAGAGGTCGCCTCGGAGTGCGGCCGCGGCCTGGTCGACGGCGCCGATGAGCGGAGCCTCAGGCCCGAAGGAGGAGACGAGGAAACGCAGCGGGAGCTGCGCGTCATACTCGCCGGCGATGCGCTCGATGGCAGCGACGAGCACGGGATGAGCCGCCTTGCCGCCGAGGACGAACGCCTCAGGGTCGAGCACCAGCCCCACGCTTCCGGCCACGAGAACGATGCGGCGGGCGACCTCGGAGATGATCTGGAGCGCCCCATCGTCTCCGAGAGCTGCGGCCTCCAGATGATCGCGGAGAGACGCGGCGGGATCGCGACCGACGCCGAGCGCGAGGTCGCTGACGACCGCATCGCCCACGAGGGGAGCACCGATCGGGATGGGGGTCTGCGGCAGGTACATGACCTCACCGGCGACGCCGGAGAATCCACGGTGCAGCGCGCCGTCGATCACGATGCCCGCTCCGAGTCCGTCGTCGAGGAGCAACAGCGCGAAGCTGGTGAGGCTTCCTCCTCCGCCGCCGGTGAGTTCGGCGAGGGCCGCGAGGTTGACGTCGTTCTCGATGCGGACAGGACAGTCGAGGGCCGCGGCCAGTGCCGCACGGAAGGCGCCGCCGTCGGGACCGAGGTCGTCACGGATGCCTCCGTCAGCGGTGACGATGCCGGGCACCCCGACGACCGCGAGGTGCACGGCGCCCTTCGCCGCCTTCAACGAACGGCGGCACTCATCGACGAGCCCGACGATGTGGGCGACACGGTTCTCGGCGTCGGGGAAGGGCGAGTGCGCCTCCGCCCGCACGATCCCGGTCGCGTCGACCAGCACGACGTGCGCCGCGTGGTGATCGACGTGCACGGCCGCGGCGAATCCGAGGCGCGGATGCAGGGCCACACGTCCGGCGGCGGGACCCCTCGTGTCCCGGTCCACTCCCGCAGGCGCGACTGCTCCGGCGTTCTCGAGCATCCGCAGCACCTGAGTCACAGCGGTACGCGACAACCCCGTGGCGGACATCAACTCCGAGCGGGTCTGCGGGCCGCTGCGGGCGAGGGCCTCCAGGATCGCGCGGCCGTTGAGCGTGCGTAGCAGGCCCTGCGGTCCCGCGAGTGGTCTGGACATAGGTGTTCCGGAGGCGCCTCTCGTTTCGCGTACTTCACCCGGCTTCTGAGGCGGGCGCAGTGCCCGCCAGCATGCCACATCGCGTCGCACCAGTCGAGACTTCGCGCCGATTCCGGTGCCGGTGAATGCCGTGGGGCAAGTCACGGTCACGGTCACGATCAGAGCCTCGAGTCGGCGCGGCTCGGCTCGAAACGGCACGGCACGGCACGGCTCGGCTCAGCTCGGCTCGAGTCGGCTCGGTGGCAACAATTCACACCCTGAGTGGTGGCGTCACACTCTGAGTGGTGCCGCGCGGCTGATGGCCGGCTCTCTGCGCTCGCCACCTCGGGATCGCCGCGTTCGCCACTGCCGGGTCGGGTCCCACCAGGCGGGGCCACGGATGTGCGGGATGCCGTGGCGCATGCGGATCTCCCATCCGCTGGTGCCGAGGGTGCGGTGGTGGTGCCAGCAGAGAGCGACGCCGTTGTCGGTGTGGGTGGGCCCGCCGCGCGCATGCTCTTGGACGTGGTGGATCTCGCACCACGTGGCGGGGACATGACAGCCGGGAATGAGGCATTCCCCGTCGCGGATGGCGATCGCGCGGCGTTGATGGGCGGTGAAGATCCGGTCGGTGGCGCCGATCCCGATGATGCGCCCGCCGGAGTCGAACATCACGCGCTGTATTCCGCCGGCGCAGGCGGTGTGCGCGGCGACCCGGATGGGAACGGGGGTGTCGATGCCGTCGATGTGGGCCCATCCGTTTCCCGTGGCGTAGTCGTCGGCAGCGACGGTCACGACCAGGGTCGGGGCGGCGCCTCCGAGGCGAGGCATGTCGTCATGGCGGGCGGCGATCCCGAGCGCGGCGGCGAGGATGTCGTGCTGCTTCTGCGCCCGAGATCGGGCGTCGACCATTCGGCCCGGATCACCGGATGGAAGGTCACCGTCGTCCATCCCCGTGGGCTCGGTATCTCGACAGTGTGATTCTTCCGAGGGTCGGAACACCACTCCGGGGAGGGGAGGCCCGTCGACGTTCGGATTCAGGTAGGCGTCGAAGATGCGTTGCAGTTGTCCCGCGACTTCGGGCAGGAGCCCGCCTCGGACCGGGATGACCCCGTCTTTCGCCCGCCCGAGGACGATCCCCCGGGCGCGCATCGCGATGTCGTCCGCGGGTTCGGCTCCATCAGGATCGAGGTACTGCACGATGACCTGCGCCAGAATCCTCAAGTCCTCCGGCGTCGCCGCCGGCGCGGAGTCTCCTTCGACGCCCGCACCCGAATCCGCCCCTAGAACGTCTTGCGTTCCCGCACCCGCGGCCGGGATCCCCCGCGAGTATGCCGCCAACTCCCCGTCCACGAGCAACCGGTCTGCTGTCCCGACACGGATCCCGGCCTGTTCCACCGGCCCGATCGCGGCCAACAACCCGGCCACCCCGACGGCCCCGTCGAGTAGCGCCGCCCGCAGTTCGGGCCATCGCGCGGGCGAGCGGAACCCGGATGACAACTCCACCTCCCGGCGCACCGCCCGCGCCGCCTTCAGCATCCGCCCTGCACCGGGCCCGTCCGTCCGCAGGACCCGCTGCAGCAACTCGCTCATCGTCCGGCACCCGAACTTCCCGCAGAATCCGGCCTCTCCCGACCCGGCGGGACGCCCATCGACCGACGCGACCGCCTCCACGACGACTGCCTCCGCCCGCCGCTGCACCTCGCCCGCCACACGCAACAGGTCCATCTTCACCGCATCGGACATCACCGCCATCGCGTCAGAGTGCAACACGGCATCCAAGTCGGTCACCACCTGTTCGAGCACTTCCACGGGGTTGTTCATGGGTCGAGTCAACTCGGGGGTACCGACATTCCTTCCCGGATAAACCCCGATCAGGACAATATTCCGGAACACGCGTAGAGCTCATGCGTCCTCCACGAACTCGCCCCGAATCCGTCTTTCCACATCTCAGGTAGAGGCGTGATGCCGCCACCCCCGAAGGTCCGACGCCGGAAGCAGAATCTGTACATGCGCATCGACACGACCCACACACAGAAGCCCATGAGCAAGAGCACCGATGACCGAGGGGCGAGTCGAATCATCCACCCTCGATTTGACGCTCGCGGTTTCGCGAATTAAATTACAGATCGGTAACGGTGGCATCCGGGGGGATCGACCGCCGCGCACGCCAGCCTCCCGGAAGGATCCCGTCACGAATTCCCTGCCACCCGAGCGCGATCACGACGCCTCGGAAGCTCCCACCGAAGTCCCTGACTCATCCCGACCGCTTTTGCGGCGTGACCTGCGACGCTCCGTTTCCGCGGACTCGCAGAGTCGCCGCCCGGCGAACACCGCCCATGCTGCTGCGGTACCGGAGACGACCCCGGAACCCGATCCGGCCGCCGCCTCCGCAGCAGTCACAGGGCCCACGCACGCAGCAGACACGGAACCCGCATCCTCTGCAACCCCCACATCCCCCGCGCCGGAGACAGTCCAGGCCGCACCCGACGCGGCTCCCCCTCGCGCACAGCCACAGCCACAGCCACAGCCACAGGCTCCCCACACCCCTCGCGCCTGGGATCCTCGCCTGCGCCCCCACCACATGGCACCGAAGTCGACGCCGAAGACGGCCCCGACCTCTCGCGGCGAAGCCCGGCGACAGAAGCGCCAGTGGGCGAAGACCAAGGCACTCGGCGCCACGCTGGCGATCGGCGTGATGATCACCGGGGCAGCGCTTCCCGCCCTCAACCCCGCGGGTGGCCCTGCCGCCGCCGCCAGCTCCAGCGTCTCGACCCTCGCCGACGGCACCGCGCAGTCCTACACGGCGAAGTCCGAGATCCGCGCTGTGATCGACCCACGGGGCAACTTCTCCGCGACCACGCCCGAGGAGATCAAGGAGACCCGTTCGCGCGCCGCCGCCGCAGCAGTCGCCGCCGGCATGCCGCTCTCGAGCGCGATGGACATCCCCCTCGCCGGACGCATCGTGATGCCGATGGCCGATGGGACCTACTCGTTCACCGATGGCTTCGGCGCCTCGCGGCCGGGACGTTCGCACCTCGGGCAGGACTTCGCCGCCCCGGTCGGCACACCGATCAATGCCGCCATGAAGGGCTGCGTCTCACGGTCCACGGAGAGCTACCAGGGCTACGGCGTGACGATCCAGATCGAGAGCATCGTCGACGGGCAGGCCGTGAGTACGGTCTACTCGCACATGACGTACGGAAGCCGTGCGGTCGAGGTCGGTGATTGCGTCGACGAGGGGCAGTACATCGGCGACGTCGGATCGACCGGCTACGTGTTCGGCTCCTGCCTGCACTTCGAGGTGCACATCAACACCGCGCCCGTCGACCCGCTGCCGTGGCTCAAGAAGAACGTGAGCTGATCGGCGTCGACCGCCCCCTTCTCCCGTCTGCGGTTCACCGTAGGGTGGATGGATGAGCTCCCTGGAGATCCGCAACGCCCGCGCGGAGGACGCCGACGACATCGCCGGGGTGCATGTCCGCTCGTGGCAGGTCGCCTATCGCGGGCTCATCGACCAAGCCGTGCTCGACGGCCTCTCCATCGACGAGAGAGCTGCGGGCTGGCGTCGCACCCTCGCCGAACCGTTGCCGACGAGCCTCGGGACCGTCGTCGCCCTGCGCGACGACCGTATCGTCGGATGGGCTTCACTCGGCTCCGGACGCGACCCCGACGGGGTCGCCGACGGCGAGGTGTACGGCATCTACGCCGATCCCGCCGCCTGGTCTACGGGCGCGGGTCACGCCCTGTTGGAAGCCGCCGAACAGCGGATCGCCGAGGCCGGCCACAACCGCGCCTACCTCTGGGTGCTCGACGGCAACGAACGCGCCGATTCGTTCTACGCCCGCCACGGCTGGATCGAAGACGGCGCGATCAAGATCGAGGAACGCCCCCAGCTCACACTGCGCGAGCATCGTCGCGTGAAGCTGCTCGGCACCTGACCTCGCACCTTCCGGCACCTCCGTCCTGCCTGACCTCGCGCCTTCCGGAACTTCCCGCCTTCCGGAACCTCGGGCGCCCCTCAGTCGAGAGCGCTCATGACGTGCTTGATGCGGGTGTAGTCGTCGAACCCGTATTGCGACAGGTCCTTGCCGTAACCGGAGTGCTTGAACCCGCCGTGGGGCATGTCCGACACGAACGGGATGTGGGTGTTGATCCACACGCAGCCGAAGTCGAGGTCACGAGAGAACCGCATCGCCCGGGCATGATCCGTGGTCCACACCGAGGCGGCGAGCGCGTAGGGCACGTCGTTCGCCATCCGCAGAGCCTCGTCGTCCTCCGAGAACGCCTGCACCGTGAGCACGGGTCCGAAGATCTCCCCCTGCACGACCTCGTCGTCCTGTCGTACTCCCGACACGATCGTGGGCTCCCAGAAGTACCCTCGATCGCCCTGGCGGCGTCCGCCGGTCTCGATCGTCGCGTGCGCGGGGAGCCGGTCGATGAATCCCTGCACCTGCGAGAGCTGCGCCGCACTGCTCAGGGGCCCGTACAGCACCCCCTCCTCGTGCGGGCCGCCGGTGCGAGCGTGCGTCTTCGCCCGGGCGACCAGAGCGGCGACCAGCTCGTCGTGCTTCGATCCGTGCACCAGCACCCTGGTGGCGGCGGTGCAGTCCTGTCCGCCGTTGAAGAAGGCACCGGTGATGATGCCCTCGACGGCCTTCTCGATCGACGCATCCGAGAACACGATCGCCGGAGCCTTGCCGCCGAGCTCGAGGTGCACCCGCTTGACGTCGTTCGCCGCCGAACGAGCCACGGCCATACCGGCCCGCACGGAACCGGTGATCGCCACCATCTGCGGCGTCGGGTGCTCGACCAGCGCGACACCGGTGTCACGGTCGCCGAGCACGACGTTGAGCGTCCCGGCCGGCGTATGCAGCGCGACGATCTCCGCGAGCAACAGCGTGGTCAGTGGCGTGGACTCCGCGGGCTTCAGCACGACGGTGTTGCCGGCGGCCAGCGCGGGGGCGATCTTCCACACGGCCATGTTCAGCGGGTAGTTCCACGGCGTGACCTGACCGATCACGCCGACGGGCTCGCGCCGCACGAACGAGGTATGCCCGGCGAGGTACTCCCCCGCCGCCCGACCCTCGAGGCTGCGCGCCGCACCCGCGAAGAAGCGCAACTGGTCGACCGACTGCATGATCTCGTCGGCCACCAGGCTCGCGCGCGGCTTACCCGTGTCCTGCGATTCCAGGTCGGCGAACTCCTCCGCCCGCGCCTCCATCTCATCGGCGATGCGGAACAGCGCCAGCTGGCGGTCGGCGGGCGTCGTGTCGCGCCAGATCGGGAAGGCGGCGGATGCGGCGGCGTAGGCGGCATCGACGTCGACGGCGTCCGACACCGGGAGTTCCCCGTACGTCTCTTCGGTGACAGGATCGAGGAGCGGCATCCGCTCGGCACCACGCGCGTCGACGAAACGGCCGCCGATGAAGTTCTGCAGCGGCGCGGAGTTCTTCAGAAGATGACTGGGCATGGCACCATCGTACCGACATCAGTACGGAATCTGAAGATCCAGCAATATGAAACAACTGAATCAGTTGCAGAGGGTGGGAATGACTGACAATATCGACACATGAGTACGAAGTCTTCCCAGCCTGCCCTTGATGACATCTCGAAGCGCATCGTCGAGCTGCTGCAGGAGGACGGGCGACGCCCCTACGCCGAGATCGCCCGCGAGGTCGGCCTCAGCGAGGCTGCGGCGCGCCAGCGGGTGCAGCGGATGACTGAAGCCGGGATCATCCAGATCGTCGCGGTCACCGACCCGATGCAGCTCGGCTTCCACCGTATGTCGATGATCGGAATCCGCGTCTCGGGCGATCCGCGGGAGATCGCCGAAGAACTCACCCGGATCCCCGAGCTGGCGTACGTCGTCGTCACGCTCGGCACGTTCGACATCCTCGTGGAGGCCGTGTGTGAGAACGACGAGCACCTGATCGACCTCATCGCGACCCGCATCCGCACCATCCCCGGCATCACCCACACCGAGAGCATGCTCTACGCCGGTCTCTACAAAGACCTCTACAACTGGGGCACGCGCTGACGCGCACCCCGCTCCCGTACCTCGCACCCGCACACCACGGAGAGAAACCATGGGCACCACCGTCTTCGAACGTCAGCAGCCGTCGCCGTCCGTCATCGACGACTCCCTCCGGGACACCGCCCTGCGGGTGTTCTGGCTCGACGATGTCGACCGGCCGACACATCCGCGGCTGAACGGCACGGTCCGCGCCGACCTCGCCATCGTCGGCGGCGGGTACGCCGGACTGTGGACGGCGGTGCGCGCCAAGGAGCGCGACCCCGAACGCCGCGTCATGCTGCTCGAGGCCTCGCGCATCGCCTGGGCGGCCTCCGGCCGCAACGGCGGCTTCTGCGAGTCGAGCCTCACACACGGACACGAGAACGGCGTGAACCGCTGGCCGGAGGAGATCGACCGCCTCGAAGAGCTGGGACACGCGAACCTCGACGCCATCGGCGAGACCGTCGAGCGCTACCGGATGGATGCGGAGTTCGAGCGCACCGGACAGCTGGCCGTCGCCATCGAGCCCCACCAGGTGGAGTGGTACCGCGATGAGCCGGGCTTCCTCGACCGCGCAGCGGTGCAGGCCGAGGTGCACTCCGAGACGTTCCTCGCCGGCGACTGGGACCGCGACGGCTGCGCGATGGTGCATCCGGCCAAGCTGGCTGTGGAGCTGGCCCGCGTGGCCGCCGACCTGGGCGTCGAGATCTACGAGCACAGTCTGGTCCGCGCCATCGAGGGCGACGGATCGGGACCGATCACGCTGGTCACTGCGAACGGCCGCGTGATCGCGGATGCCGTGGCGCTCGGGACGAACGTCTTCCCCTCGCTCCTCAAACGCAACCGCCTGATGACCGTGCCCGTGTACGACTACGTGCTGATGACCGAGCCGCTCTCCTCCGAGCAACTGGCCTCGATCGGCTGGTCGAACCGACAGGGGCTCGCCGACAGCGCGAACCAGTTCCACTACTACCGGCTCACGGGCGACAACCGCATCCTGTTCGGCGGCTACGACGCCATCTACCACTTCGGCGGCAAAGTGCGCGCGGAGTACGAGGACCGCATGGAGAGCCACCGCAAGCTCGCCTCGCACTTCTTCACGACCTTCCCGCAGCTGGAGGGCCTGCGCTTCACCCACCGCTGGGCCGGAGCGATCGACTCGTCGAGCCGCTTCTGCGCGTTCTTCGGCACCGCCCGCAAGGGCCGCGTGGCCTACGCGACCGGCTTCACCGGGCTCGGCGTCGGGGCCGCACGCTTCGCGGCCGACGTCATGCTCGACAAGCTGTCCGGTGAGGAGACCGAGCGCACCGCGCTGCGGATGGTGCGTGAGAAGCCCATCCCGTTCCCGCCCGAGCCTGCCGCCTCGATCGGCGTCAACCTCGTCCGCGCCGCGATGAACCAGGCCGATCACAACGAGGGCAGGCGCAACCTGTTCCTCAAGACGCTCGACGCCGTCGGCATGGGCTTCGACTCGTGAACGGTCTCGCCGCCGGGGCGGGACTGGATGCCGCAACCCTGCCTCTGGCACACGAGTCACTGCCTGCGGATGAGGTGCTCGCCGGCGCGCCCACGACCGCCGCGCAGGAACTCGCGACACTCGGCGGGACCGAGATCGGCGTCTGGGAGATGACCCCCGGCACCGCGACCGACACCGAGGCCGACGAGGTGTTCGTCGTGCTGTCAGGCCGCGCCACGATCGCGTTCGCCTCGTCCGGACTGCCCGACCTCGAGGTCGGTCCCGGCTCGGTCGTGCGCCTCGCCGAGGGCATGCGCACCACCTGGACCGTCACCGAGACCCTCCGCAAGATCTACATCACCTGACGCTCTTCGAATCGCGCGAAGGGCTGCATCCCCGGGCGCGATGGAGCCGTTCGCGCGATTCGAAGGCGAGAGATCAGCCTTTCCGAAGGAACCAGACGCGGCGCTCCTGATCGCGCCGCAGCCAGGGCAGGAACGCCCACCAGAGCAGGAACGCGACCGCCGCCCCGCCGATCAGTCCGGCGCACGTGTCGGTGAACCAGTGCGCATTGATGAGCGTGCGCTGCCACACCATGCCGACGGCCAGGAGCACTCCGAGCACGATCCAGACGCGGCGCGCCCAGACCGCGGATGCCGGGATCAGTGCGAGCACCGTGATGATGATCGCGGCCATGCTCACGGAATGTCCGGACGGGAACGAACCGTGGTCGACCTGCACGAGCGGGCCGAAGAGTCCACCGGCCACGTCTTCGGCCGGGCGCGGCCTGTCGACGAGGTTCTTCGTGAGCTGCGACAGCAGCCCTGGGCCGGCGAGCTGCACCGCGATCACGAACAGCGCGGAACGCCAACGCCCCATCAGCGACAGCACCAGCGGGAGGAGGATCATCATGAGCACCGCCCCAGGGAGCTGACCGAGATGCTGGAACATCTGCGCCAGCACGAAGCCGGGCAGCGTCGATTCCGGCCCGACCCCGACACCTCTGCGCCACAGGTCGTCGAGGCCCTGCGTCCACGGCGCATCGGGCGCTGCGAGCACGCCGACCGCGAGAGCCACGAACACCGCGAGCAGCCCGAGAGCGGTCCACAGCATCCACCGAGGGCGCGGCGAGGCCACCGGTCTGGTGGCATCCCCGACCGCGACAGCCGTGGTCACGACGGCGTTCCCAGCAGCGGCCGCACGGAGGCGTAGGCATCGGACATGTCGCGGGTCGGCACGTCGTAGACCCGCGCGATGCCCTTCGATCCCTGGTGACGCGGCCAACCGGGGTCTCCTCCGACGATGAACGCGACAGCGGCGCCGTGCACCTCGTCAGCCAGCTCCTGCGGCGGGTTCGGACCCGCGAGCGGCTCCATCGCCGGACCGTCGAGGCAGTCGAAGAAGAACGGCACATCGAGGCAGTGCTCGGCGAAGCCGAAGTGTCCGGACGGCCACGAGAAGCGGTACAGCCAGGTGGGAGCGGCACCGCGGTCGGCGACGATCTTCAGCAGCGCCGAGCGGAACATCCGGTCCGTCAGCAGCCGACCGCCCACCCGGGCGTTGCCGAGTCCGGTGATGTCGGCGTTGGCGGCGAGGTACTGCCGACGCGCACTCTTCGGCAAGCCGAGCTTGTTCAACAGCAGCGACCTCGGCACCCAGCGCAGCTTCTTCTCGGAGCCTGCGAAGACCATCGTGAACTCGTCGTCGGTCGCACCGATCACGAGCGGCTTGTCGGCACCGACACCGGCGCGGAGGGCCTCACGCGTCGGGCGTGGCAGCAGGTCGCCGTCGACGGCCGGACCGAGCGGAAGGCCCTCTTCGACCACACTCCCGAGCGAATCAGGACCGAGCTCGGTCGCCTTCTTCTGCAGTTCGAGGATGCGGTCCTCGGACAGCGTCGAGAACCCGGCCACGGTGGGCGCGACCCGGGCCGCTGCGGCGAGTCCGCGCCCGAAGGCCTCGGCGCGGGCCGGAGCCACGTCGGCGAGCGCACCGGAGATCGCGTACACGCCGTGGAACAGATGCTGCGCCTTCTCCATGCCGAGCAGGGTCAGCACGGCTCCTCCGCCGGCGGATTGCCCGGCGATCGTGACGCGCGACGGATCCCCGCCGAACTCGGCGATGTTCTGCTGCACCCATTCGAGGGCGAGCAGCCAGTCGCGCACGCCCCGGTTCGAGGGGGCATCCTCGATCCAGCCGAAGCCGTCGAAGCCCAGGCGGTAGGAGAGCGACACGGTCACGACGCCGTCACGGTTGAAGTTGCGGCCGTCATACCAGGGGCTCGCGGGTGAGCCGGCGAAGTATCCGCCGCCGTGGATCCAGACGAGAACGGGAAGACCGGCGCCCTGCGCGGCAGGGGCCGGGTCCGGCGTGAAGACGTTCACGTTGAGCGTCGAGTCGCCCTCGACGCTCGGTTCGGGGATGAGCGTCACACCGGGGTCGCCGCGCTGGGCCGTGGCGGCGAACTCGAGCGCATCGCGCACTCCCTCCCACGGCGCTTTCGGCACGGGCGCCTGAAAACGCAGCGCGCCTGTCGGCGCCTCCGCGAACGGGATGCCCAGGAACGCCGCCGACCGCGGATTCCCGCGCCCGCCCGTGGTCGGGCGCCAGCGGCCCCGCACCCGTCCGGCGGCCGTGGCCACCTCGACGAAGTCGGCGGTCGTCTCGAAGTCGGTATCCGTCATCACAGCATTCTCCTGCTCATTCCCGGTCATCAGCGCACTCCCTTGATCGGCGCGGTCGCGACGGCGGCGAGGATCACGAACACGATCGCGAAGACGAAGAGCATCGCGTAGCCGCCGACGGACGTGATGATGACACCGCCGATGGCGGGACTCAACGCCTGCGGCACGTTGGTCGCGACGTTGAGGATGCCGAGATCCTTGCCCGCCGAGACGCCCTCGTTCGGCAGCACCTCGGTCATGAGCGCCGCATCCACCGACATGTACAGGCCGAAACCGACGCCGTTGATGATGCTCATCAGGACCATGCCGGTCATGTTCGGCTGCAGCAGCGGCATCGCGAGGCCCGCGACCATCACGGCGGAGGCGGCGTAGATGAACACCTTACGGCGCCCGACCCTGTCGCTCCACCACCCGGAGAGGGCGATCGCGATGAGCGTCGGGATGAAGGCCACGAGTGTGAGGGTGACGACGGCCCCCTGGGCATCCGCGAGTGGCAGGCCGATGTAGTCGGTGAGCATGTACAGCTGATACGCGCTGACGACGAAGTAACCGAGGATCAGCAGGAACCGCGCGGCGAACGCCCAGGCGAAGTCCGGGTGACGGCGCGGGTCGATCCAGAATCCTCGGAAGAATGCACCCCAGCGGAACGCATCCACGGCCGCGTGCTTCGACGACCAGTCGCGGTTCACGAGTGCGAACAGCAGTGCCGCCACGATCACGGCACCGCCGAACACCGCGTAGCCGATGCCGATCTGCGCGGCGAAGGCACCGGCGAGCATGATGCCGACGGTCATGCCGACCTGCGTGCCGAGTCCGATCATCGCGCTCGCCCCGCCGCGCTTCGAACGCGGGAACCGATCGGCGGTGATCGCGGTCAGGGGCGCCTGGAAGAAGTTCAGCGCCACCTGGATGATCACCCAGAACACCGTGATCCAGAGGATGTCGGTCAGCGAGCCCAGCCCGAACAGAAAGATGCCGCCGATGATCGCGCCGAGCACCATCCACGGCACGCGGCGTCCGAAGCGCGAGCGCGTGCGGTCGCTCAACGCCCCCACGATCGGCTGCGCGAACAGCGTGAACACGAAGGAGATCGTGGTCACGACGGCGAGGTTGCCGACCTTGTTCGCCTCGTCGATCATCAGGATCTGGCTGGGAAGAAGGATCGCGATGAGTCCGCCGTAAGTGGCGAACAGCGTGAGGGAGGCGATCAGCAGGCTGGGCAGCAGCCGCCGGTTCGCCGGCGGACTCGCCGCCGGCTCCCCCGCTTCGGGCGGGACGGCGCGGATGGTGCCGGTCGGCGCCAGTTCGGCGGCGGGGTCGAGCGGGGACACGGACATGTCGGCTCCTCGTTGAGCGGAATGTTGAGCGGAATGTTGAGCGGATCTGATCAATACCAAACGGCATTCGGTATTCACCCGACATGCTGACAGATCGTCTCCACCCTTCGCAAGTCATTCACGAACGTTGTTTGGTTTTTGTGATCTGGTCGTGACGGTTACCCTGGAGCCATGGCGACACGAGGGGCGTATGCGAAGGGTGTCGCCAAACGCGAGGAGATCCTCGAGGCCGCCCTCGCCGTCGTCGCGGAGCACGGATACCGCAAGGCTTCCGTACGCGAGATCGCGGATGCCGCCGGACTCAGCCCCGCGGGACTCCTGCACTACTTCGGCAGCAAGGAAGAGCTCTTCGTCGCGATCCTCCGCGCCAGAGACGACCGCGACGAGCAGGAATACGCGGGCGAAGACGCCTCCTCCGCGTTCCTCGCGGTCATGCGCCACAACACCTCGGTACCCGGTCTCGTGCAGCTGTACGCACAGCTGGCCGCCGAGGCCGGAGACCCCTCCCACCCCGCCCACGCCTATTTCCGCGAGCGCACCGAGCGGGTCGAGGCCTTCACCCGCGCCCAGGTCGCCGAAGACCAGAAGGCCGGACGGATGCGCGACGACCTCGACCCCGCCTGGGTGGTGCGCACTCTGCACGCCCTGGCCGACGGGCTCCAGGCCGCGTGGATGCTCGATCCGTCCCTCGACATGGCCGCCGAGATCGAGCAGTTCCTGGTGCTGCTGCGTCCGGCCTGACGACCCGCCTCAGTCGAGCGTCGTCGCGACGGCGTGCGGCATTCTGGCCCTCATGATTCGGACCGCCTCGGGGTTGTCGTCGACGAGCACGGCGTCGCGGCCGAGCGCCGAGGCGACAGCTCCCGTCGTGCCACTCCCCGCGAACAGATCGAGCACCCGGTCGCCGGGGCGACTCGACGCCGTGATGATACGCCGCAGGATCCCCTCAGGCTTCTGCGTGGGGTAGCCGGTCTTCTCCCGTCCGGTCGTCGGCACGATGGTGTGCCACCAGACGTCGGTGGGGAGTTTGCCGCGCGCGGCCTTCTCGGCCGTGACCAGCCCGGGCGCCATGTAGGGCTCGCGGTCGACCTCGTCGGAGTTGAAGACATACTCCCGTGGGTTCTTCACGTAGACCAGGATCGTGTCGTGCTTGGTCGGCCAGCGGCTGCGCGACTTGGCACCGTAGTCGTAGGCCCAGATCAGCTCGTTGAGGAAGCAGTCCCGTCCGAAGACCGCGTCGAGCATGACCTTCGCGTAGTGCGCCTCGCGATAGTCGAGGTGCAGGTACAGAGTGCCGTCGTCGGCGAGCAGCCGCCAGGCCTCCTCGAGCCGCGGCATCAGGAAGGCGCCGTAGTCGTCGAAGCGGTCGTCATAGGCACGCAGCATCCCGCGTACGCGCTCGTACGCATGGCCGTGGAAGCCGTGCCGCACCTCGGTCCCCGGCTCGGACTCGCCGGCACCCGGGGCAGAACTCAGGACGACCGGCTCCGCGTTCCCGGTTCGGACGGCTGCCGTGCCTGAATCCGCGCTCTCCTCCTGAGTCATGAACGTCCGCCGCGCAGTGACCACCTGCCGCTCCTGCGTGCGGCCGGTGTTGAACGGCGGATCGAGGTACACCAGGCTGAAGGACCCGGAGGGCAGGGTCGCCGCGACGGCGAGGTTGTCGCCCTCGACGATCGTCACCGCCCCCGGCACGACCGGCGCGATCACCGGCATGACGTCAGGCGCCGCGCCCTGCGGGTCCGCCGCGGCGGGAACAACCGGGTCCGGCGCCGTCACGGCACCCGATGCAGCCACGCCTCGGTGGCGAACTTCGACTCGACGAGCGCCTCGGCGTCGGCGTACTCGTCCGCAGAGATCGAACCGGTCTCGGCATGGGTCAGCGAGCGGAAGGTGTCCTTGAAGCGCTCGATAATCTCGGCGCGCTCGAGTCCGGTCTGGCTGCGCAGCGGATCGACGCGCTTGGCGGCGGATGCAGTGCCCTTGTCGCTGAGCTTCTCGCGGCCGATGCGCAGCACCTCGGTCATCATCTGCCCGTCGATGTCGTACGAGAGGGTGGCGTGGTGCAGGACGCCGCCGTTGGCGAGGCGCTTCTGGGCGGCACCGCCGATCTTGCCGGTCGGGCTCGCGATGTCGTTGAGCGGCTGGTAGACCGCGTCGATGCCGAGCGAGCGCAGCGCCTGCAGCACCCAGTCGTCGAGGAAGGCGTAGGAGTCGGCGAAGGTCATCCCCGCGACCAGGGATGCCGGCACATAGAGCGAGTACGTGATGATCTGCCCGGCGGCCATGAGCATCGCACCCCCGCCGGAGATGCGGCGGACGACGTCGAATCCGTGCTTCGCGGCACCCTCGGGGTCGACCTCGTTGCGGTACGACTGGAACGAGCCGATCACCACGGCCGACTCGTCCCACTCCCAGATGCGCAGGGTGGGTCGGCGGCGCCCTTCGCCCACGCGGGAGGTGAGCACCTCGTCGAGGGCCAGGTTCATGCGCGGCGAGACCGCCTTCTCGTGCACGATCTCCCAGTCGAAGTCACGCCACCCCGGGGCGGTCACGAGTGCGCGGCGCACCGCGGTGCCCACGGCTTCGGGCGTGAAGCCGAGCAGCTGAGCCCCGTCGGGGAGGGCTTCGCGCACTGCGGTCGCGATCGCGGTCGCATCGGACTCCACGGGCAGCCCGTCGACCGCGGCGTTGATGTCGTCGAGCGCCGAGTCGGGTTCGAGGAAGAAGTCTCCGGCGAGGCGGAAGCGCGAGATCCGGTCGTCTTCGATCTCGAGGTCGACGACGACGAGCTTTCCCCCTGGGACCTTGTATTCACCGTGCACGGTTCCAGCTTAAGGCGCGCAGCCCTCGTTCCGGCGGTCAGCCTCCGAGCACCACCACGCGCTCTCCCGCCCTGATCGGCGTCGAATACCTGTTGCCGGCAGGCGGCAGCGGGCACACGAACTGATCCGAGAACGCGCACGGTGGCAGATAGGCGCGGTTGAAGTCGATCACGGCCGTGCCGTCGGCGGCGGGTTCGTCGACAGGGAGGAAGCGGAAGCGGTAGGTCTCGAGCCCGTTCGTCCCGTCGGCGAACACGGCGCTCAACGCGCCCTGAGCACTCCTGGTCACGGTGAGCGTCTGCGGCGCCCCCGCCAGCTCGAACCGCAGCCGCCCGGCGACGGGAGTCTCGCGCGCATCGCCGTCGACCGAGGTGATCACGATCCGCTCGTCCGGGGTCTCCTCGAACACGGCCGGCAGCCGCCAGCGCTCATCGGGGGCGTAGGCGTCGATCGCCGTGAACCACTCGCGCTGCGGGCGCGCCGGATTCAGCACACGCAGGGCGAGCGTGCCGTGGCGCTCGAACACCCGCAGCTCACGCCGGCCGAGACGGATGCTCTCGCCTCCGCGCAGCACGACGGTGGATCCCGCCTGGCCAAGCTCGCTGCCACGGATACCCCCGTCGCCGGTGAGCGCCCAGAGCCCGGGGATGCCGTCGACGGCCGCCGCTTCGGTGATGAGCCAGTTCGTCGACTCGAGCGCCGACGGACCGTACTCCGAGCCCGCATAGCGTTCGCGTGACGCGTGCCAGTCCTGCCAGTCCTTCACGAAGCTCAACGGAGCGCTCCCTCCCGGCGAGGGAACCGCACAGCGGGGGCTCTCCTCGCTCATGCGCGGAATATTGCCCCGAATCTACGGGGGCTCCGCGGCCGGCGAGGCGGTCGTGTCACACGCCTTCACCGCGCGTAACGCCGCGTCATACCGGCATCGTCGGAAAGATCTCACACCGAGACCCACGCTCTCCGCCGACACCCATGTTCACGTACGCGCGCCACGGTGGGTATGGGCGCGGGCCGTGGGTCTCGCCGATGGCGACGTGAGTCTCAGCGCGCGGGGATGTGCGTGTCGAGCCAGGCGAGCACGTCGGCGCGCACCTCTTCCTGCTGCAGCTCGGCGAAGATCTCGTGCCGCGCATCCGGGTAGACGAGCGTCGTGACGTCGGTGAGACCGGAACGGCTGCGGTACTCGTCGGCGAGCTTGTGCACGCTGCGGGGTCCACCCACCGGGTCGTCGCGACCCACGAGCAGCAGCATCGGGATGTCGTGTCCCAGGTCCTTGGCCGGACGACCGTAGAGCTTCGCGGCCTCGATCGGGCCGAAGAGCTTGAGCAGCGGCACGTCGGTGGTCAGCGGATCCTCATCGAACGCGGCCCAGACGGCGGGGTCGCGGCTGAGCCATTCGAGGCCGGTCGCGCCCTCGCCTGCCCAGCGCGCGTTCAGGGGCGCGGCGTTGAGCGACCCCGGCATCCGCAGTGCCGAGCCGGAGAGGATGACGGCGTCCCAGGCTTCCGGGTGGTCGTTGACGAGCATCTGCGCCAGGAACGAACCCCAGGAATGACCGAGCAGCACGAGGGGCAGATCGGGGTTCTCGTCGCGGATGATGCCCGTCAGCTGCCAGACGGCCTCCTCGGCCGCGCGCAGCCCGCCCTTGCCCAGACGGCCGAGCTTCTCCGGGCCGCCGTGCTGACGGATGCCGGTGCGACCGTGTCCACGATGGTCATCGGCGTAGACGTGGAAACCGGCAGCGGTGAGCGCCGCGATCAGCGCGCCGTACCTCCCCGCATGCTCGCCGACGCCGTGCAGCAGCTGCACCACGCCGCGGGGAGTCCCCTCGGCGGGATGGACGTCGTAGACGATGTCGACGCCATAGGCATCGGTGAACTCACGGGTATCCATCACGGTGCGAGCCTACCCATCACGCGAGAGGGCGGCTACCGGGCGAGGCGGGCGGCTACCGCGCGAGGGCATCCCGGATCGCGAAGGCGATGTCGCGATCGGTGACCTCGTATCCGCCGACCCCGTCGGAGGCGGAGCCCATGCGCACGCCGCCGTCCTGGGTCACGGCGCGCTTGGCGGAGAAGTGGATCGCATCGACCCCCGCCGCCGCCAGAACCGGGGCGCTGGCCACGTCGACGCCGCTGCCCGCCATGATCTCGATCTCGCCCTCGGCTGCGGCGACGAGGGCACGCAGCGTGTCGATGCCGTCGATCGCCGCGGACGCTCCCCCGGACGTGAGCACACGACGCAGGCCCAGCTCGCGGGCGCTCTGCAGTGTCGCGACAGGGTCGGCCGTCACATCGATCGCACGGTGCAGCGTGGCGGGCGCTCCCCCGGCCGCATCACGCAGACGCGCCATCGCGAACAGGTCGAGACGCCCGTCGGCATCCAGGGCACCGATGACCACACCGGAGGCACCGGAGGCGATCGCACGGCGCACGTCGAGCTCGGCGACCGCCAGCTCGTCGTCGTCGTAGTGGAATCCACCCGCGCGTGGGCGGATCAGCACGTGCACCTCGGGGCCGTCGGCTCCTGCCGCCTCGACGGCGAGTTCGAGCGTCGCCGGCGACGGGGTCAGTCCGCCGAGGGCGAGGGCGGTGGCGAGTTCGACGCGTGCAGCGCCGACCTCCTTGGCGATCCGCACTCCGGCGGGGTCCTGCACGGCGATTTCCAAGGCGAGCGATCGGGTCACCCCTCCATTGTGCCCGCTCCCCTGCCGGCATCCGGAAAATTAGATAGGCTATCTAAGTAATGTCTGCGTCTGATGAATCCCTCGACCTCACCGCCACAGACCTTCGCATGGCCACGTTCCGGCTGGCCCGCCGCCTTCGCTGCGCCCGCGCCGCCGACTCGATGAGCGACGCGCAGCTGGCGGTGCTCGCCGACCTGCGCATGAACGGACGCCGTACGATCTCGACCCTCGCCCAGCGCGAGCGCGTCACCGCACCGTCGATGACCAGCACGATCAACGGCCTCGAAGAGCAGGGCTTCGTCGTGCGCACCCCCGATGAGGACGATCGCCGCCGCGTGCAGGTCGACATCACCGAGGCCGGGAGCGAGATCGTCGTCGAGACCATCCGCCGTCGCGACGAGCTGCTCGCCGACATGCTGCGCGAGGTCGACTACTCCGAGGCCGAGCTGACCACGCTGCGTGAAGCCAGCGCCCTGATGAGGCGGGTGGTGGAGCGATGAGCGCCATGTTCCGCTCCTTCGCGAACATCAACTACCGGATCTGGTTCGCGGGCGCCCTGATCTCCAACGTCGGCGGGTGGATGCAGGCCACGGCGCAGGACTGGGTGGTGCTCACCGAGCTCACCGACAACGACGCCACCGCGATGGGCGTCACGATGGCCCTGCAGTTCGGGCCCCCGCTCGTGCTCGTGAGCCTGACCGGGTGGGTGGCCGACCGCTTCGACCGGCGGCACATCCTGTTCGCCACCCAGTCGGCGCTGCTCGCCCTCGCGATCGCGGTCGGCGCGCTGCTGCTCGGCGGCCTCATGACCCTGCCGATGATGTTCGGCTTCGCCCTCGGATTCGGCATCGTGAACGCGTTCGACGCTCCGGCTCGACAGGCGTTCGTCTCCGACATGGTCTCCACCGGCGACACCTCCAACGCGGTGGCCCTCAACTCCGCGTCGTTCAACCTCGCCCGTATGGTCGGACCCGCCGTCGGCGGCCTGCTGATCGTGGCGATCGGCTCGGGCTGGGTGTTCATCGTGAACGCGGCGACGTTCCTGGCGATGCTGCTCGCCCTGCTGCTCATGCGCCGCAGCCTGCTCGCCCCGCGTCTGAAGAACCGCAATCGCGGCGGGCTCGCCGACGGGTTCCGGTATGTGTGGGGGCGCAGCGACCTGCGCGTGGTGTTCGTGACGGTCTTCCTGATCGGCGCCTTCGGCATGAACTTCCCGATCTTCGCCTCGACCATGGCGCTCGAGTTCGGCGCGGGCGCCGACGGCTACGGCGTGCTCAGCTCGGTGCTCGCGATCGGATCCCTCATCGGGGCGCTCCTCGCCGCCCGGCGCGATCGCGCCAGAGTGCGCGTGGTGATCCTCGCTGCCGGAGGTTTCGGCATCGCCGCGTTCGTGTCGTCGGCCATGCCCACGTATGCCTCCTACGCCGTCACTTTGACCTTCACCGGCTTCATGATCGTGACGCTGCTCACCACCGCCAACGGCTACGTGCAGATCACGACCGACCCCGCTCTGCGCGGACGCGTGCTCGCCCTGTATATGGCCGTCATCATGGGTTCGACCCCCATCGGGGCCCCCATCGCGGGATGGGTCGCCGACACGTTCGGCCCGCGGGCCGCGATCATGCTCGGTGGCACGGCCGGGTTCGTGGCCTGCGCGATCGGGGTGATCTGGGTCGCGACCTCCGGCCGACTCCGCCGGGACGAGAACCGCCGGTTCCTGCTCACGCTCGACGAGACCCGCCCGCTTCGCGTGATCGAGGTCGACCCGATCGAGTTCAGCGACGAGGCCGCCGTGACCACGCCGATCCGCACCGCCGAGAAGCGCGACCTCGGAGACTGACCCTCGTCGCGGGATTTGTCAACGCCCTGCACGACCCGGGGCGACCGGTCGTACCGTCTGTGCATGGACGAGAACACGGAACGCACCCCCCATCCGCAGGATCCGGCAGAGGGCGCGCCCGGCGTCGGAGCACCGGACGAAGACTCCGGCCAGGGCGACGGCACCGGCGGCGCCATCCAGGGCGACAGCTCGCGCGGCGAATCCACGGGCGGCGCCATCCAGGGCGACGCCGGCCAGGGCCATCGCGCAGCGCTCGGTGGCGACGAGCACACCGAGGATCAGCTCGACGCGGACAACGCCGCCGAAGAGGACACCCTCAAGACGCTCGATCCGGATTCCCCGCCCGCCTGAGCGTGCACGAGGGCAACGCCACCGCCAGCCGTCCATCCCCAGAGACGGCCCTCCCCTGCGGTGGCGTTGCTCGTGTCGCGTCGAGCCGCGCGGGTAGGGTTCTGCGCATCGGGCCTAGGCGCCCAGCACGAGCTTGAGCTGCTCCACCGCCCAGTCGAGCTCGGTCGCGCGGATCACGAGCGGCGGAGCGATGCGCACCGTCTGTCCGTGCGTGTCCTTGACGAGCACGCCCCGTTCGAGCAGCTTCTCGGCGATCTGACGCCCGGTGCCCTTCGCGGGATCGATGTCGACGCCGGCCCAGAGCCCGGCGATGCGCACGGCCGTGACGCCGTGCCCGATCAGCGGCTGCAGCGCCTGCTCCAGGTGGGCGCCGAGTGCGCGCGCCCGCTCCTGGAACTCACCGGTCTGCAGCATCTCGACCACGCGCAGGCCCACGGCCGCGGCCAGCGGGTTGCCGCCGAACGTCGACCCGTGCTCGCCCGGTCGGATGACGCCCAGCACGTCGGCGTCGCCGACCACGGCGGATACCGGGAGGATGCCGCCGCCGAGCGCCTTGCCCAGGAGGTACAGGTCGGGCACGACGCCTTCACGATCGCACGCGAAGGTCTCGCCCACGCGGCCGAGCCCCGCCTGGATCTCGTCGGCGATGAACAGCACGTTCTTCTCGTCGCAGATCTCGCGGATGCGGCGGAGGTAGCCCTCCGGCGGGATCACGACACCGGCCTCACCCTGGATCGGCTCGACCAGCACGGCCGCCGTGTCGTCGGTGATGGCCGCGGCGATGGCATCCGCATCTCCGTACGGCACCACATCGAAGCCCGGCGTGTAGGGGCCGAAGTCGTCACGCGCCGTGTCGTCGTCGCTGAAGCTGACGATCGTCGTCGTGCGGCCGTGGAAGTTGCCGGCCGCGACGATGATGCGCGCCTTGCCCTCGGGGATGCCCTTGACGCGATAGCCCCAGGCGCGGGCGACCTTGATGCCGGTCTCGACGGCCTCGGCGCCGGTGTTCATCGGCAGCACGAGATCCTTGCCCGCCAGCTCCGCGAGCGCCGCGGCGAACGGCTCCAGCCGGTCGCTCTGGAACGCACGGCTGACGAGCGTGACCCGGCCGAGCTGCTCGGTGAGCGCGGCGACGAGGGCCGGATGCCGGTGGCCGAAGTTCACGGCCGAGTACGCCGCGAGCAGGTCGAGGTAACGCTTGCCCTCGACGTCGGTCACCCACGCACCCTCCGCGCGGGCGATGTTCACCGGCAGCGGGTGGTAGTTGTGGGCGACGTGCGGCTCGGTGCCCGCCTCTCCCGCCGTGGCCGCTGTACCCGGGGTCGCTGTTCCCGTGGTCTCGTCGACCGCGGTCACTTCGCACCCCGCAGCTCGAGCGTGCAGCACTTGATGCCGCCGCCGCCGAGCAGCAGCTCGGACAGGTCCACCATGATCGGGTTGTAGCCGCGCTCGCGCAGCTGCTTCTCGAAGCCCTTCGCCCGCGGCGAGATGACCACGTTGTAGCCGTCGCTCGCCGAGTTCAGGCCGAACACCGAACCGTCCTCGTCAGAGACCAGGATCGCGTCGGGGAAGCGCTCCTCGAGGATCGCACGGCTGGCGTCGTCGAAGGCACCGGGGAGGTAGGCGATGTTCGCGCGCTCCGGGCCGCCGTTCTCGACACCCTGCACCGGATCGAGCACGGCGATCGCGGTGTCGAGGTGGTAGAAACGCGGGTCGACCAGGTTGAGCGACACGACCTCGCGCCCGAAGACCTCGCCGACCTCGCGGTGGCTGTCGCCCGTGGAGCGGAAGCCGGTTCCTGCCAGGATCACGTCGCCGACGAGAAGGAAGTCACCCTCGCCCTCGTTGACCTCCTTCGGCATCACCGTGTCGTAGCCCGCAGCACGGAACCAGTCGGCGAAGGCCGGCGACTCGCCCTGACGCTCGACGAAACGGAACTCGGGCACGTAGGCGCGACCGTCGATGAGGAATCCGCCGTTGGCCGTGTAGACCATGTCGGGGTAGCCGGGAAGCGGCTCGATGAGCTCGACCTCGTGGCCCAGCTCGATGTACAGGTCGTGGAGCTTCTGCCACTGCGCGACCGCGTTGGCGGTGTCGGTGGGCTTGGTCGGCTCCATCCACGGGTTGATGGAGTAGTTGACCGTGAAGTGCTCCGGCTTGCACATGAGATAGCGACGGTGGTGCGCGGTGCGGGCGGGGGCGGTGGAGACGGCGGCTTCAGGCGTCGACATGGGTGCTCTCCTCGTGGGACGGGCGCGGCGGACGCTGTCCAGGGGCCCGGCGGTCCTTCGACCCTTCGCTCGATCGAGCGGGCGTCGGGGAAGATGCGACTCGGGCACGCCGAGGTCCATTCTGTCACCCGCCCCCTGTACGCCGCCAGAGCGCCGCCCGTTCCCCTCCACCCCCGCCCCTGCCCCATCTCCGTCCCATCTCCGTCCCATCTCCGTCCCCGTCCCATCTCCCGACCCCGTCCCCCGACCGCCGGCCCCCCGATCCCCCGGCCCCCGATCCCCGGCCCCCGATCGCTCCGGTCGCACTTTCTGCCGCCGAAAGCGTCTGAAGGCGGCAGGAAGTGCGACCGGAACAACGCAGAGGGTGCGACCGGAACAATGCAGAGGGTGCGACCGGAACACGCAGAGGGTGCGACCGGAGGATCAGAGGGCGGAGCCGGTGACCACCAGCTTGCCGACGGTGTGGCCCGCTTCCAGACGGGCGAGAGCGGCGGATGCCTCGGCGAAGGGGTACTCCCGCTCGATCACGGGAACCACGCGGCCATCGGCGACGAGTTCGAGGAGCTTCGCCAGCACCTCGGGACGCGGCGTCGCGGCGAGTGGTCGGATGCTCCGCGAGCCGATCGACAGGAACACCGCGCGGAGCATCCGCGGGATCGGGCCGAGCACGTGTCCCCCGTCGCCCGTGACGAGCACGACCGTGCCGCCGGGCACCACGAGGCGCTTCAGCTCCCGCAACGGCATCCCTCCGGCGATGTCGACGATCGCATCGAATCGGCCGTCCGGCAGCGCACTCAGGGGCGACGTCCGGTGGTCGAAGGTGCGCACGGCACCCAGCTGCTCGATCAGCGGTGCGTTGCGGTCACGGCAGGACGCCCAGACCTCGGCGCCGCGAAGAGCTGCGAGCTGCACCGCGAACGTGCCCACCCCTCCGGAGGCACCGATGATCAGCACTCTCGGCGCGCCATCGGCGCGAGCACGTTGCGTGAGGCCGACGCCCGCGAGGTCGAGCGCCTGCCAGGCGGTTCCCCCGGCCACCGGGAGGCACGCGGCGGTCTCCGGGACGATATCGATCGGGACGGGAACGAGCCGCGCGGCGGGAACGCTCACGTACTCGCCGAGACCTCCGCCGCCGACGAGCTCACCCACCACGTCTTCGCCGATCTCCGCGCCCACGACGTCGGGTCCGACGGCGACCACGGTGCCCGCGACCTCCATCCCGCGCACCGGGTGCTTCGGGCGGGTCATGCCGAACACCGGACGCACGAGCAGCGGATCGCCGAGCAGGAGGCGCACATCGCCCGCGTTCAACGCCGTGGCGCGCACCCGCAGCAGCACCTCGCCGCGGCCGGGCGTCGGAACCGGGATGCGCTCGAGGGCGACGCCGTCGGCCGGACCGTACGTCTCCCGACGCCACGCCTTCATCGAACGGCTCATGATGATGCTCCTGACGTGTCGGGGTATTCGAAGATGTCGTCGAGCCCCACGCCGAACGCGCGGGCGATCTGGAAGGCGAGTTCGAGTGTCGGCGAGTACTTCTGCTGCTCGATCGCGATGAGGGTCTGGCGCGTCACGCCGACCGTGCGCGCGAGCTCGGCCTGGGTGAGTCCGGCCTGTTCGCGATGCGCGCGGATGGTGTTCGAGACGCGGGTGGGCTTGACCATCAGACGAGGCCCCGCCGGTAGGCGACCACCCGGGCGATGCCGCCGATGAACGCCGACACCGCGAAGCCCGCGAACATGGTGTTCGCGATCCAGAAGACATCGGCGCCGACGGCGCACAGCGCGATGACCCCGAGACCGGAGATCACGACGAAAGCCTGCTCCACTCGGCCGCCCATGCGGCTGATGTCGCGGTCGCGGATGTCGGAACGGCCGACACCGTCGGGGTCTCTCAGCCCCGCGATGATGCCCCACCCGACGCTGAGGATGATCGTCGCGACGATGCCGCCGCCGATCACCCACAGCATGAGCGGGAACCAGTCGACAGCGGTGAGCGGCCCTCCCCCGGCCTGCTGGAGCACCAGCACGACGTAGACGACCATCACGATCGGGCTGACGATGAGTCCCGCCCAGGCATTGCGCTCTTCGTAGACCATGACGACTCCGATGTAAAAGATTATTGACACGCTCAGCGTACGTCCGTCGGTGAGGTGTGTCAAGAATTCTTTACACCAGGCTCAGATCACGTCGCTGCTCCACGGGTCGAGGTTGCCGTAGCGGTGGGCGGTGATCGAGATCGACTGCTCGTGCACGAACGGCAGCAACTCGATGCGGGCGGCGGCCGTCACCTCGCCGTCGTACACCGCCAGGTCGGGGTCGCCGGCGGAAGCCGTGGCGAGCTTCGCGCGAAGGGCGGCGACACCGTCCCGCCCGCCGACCAGCCGCACCCGATCGCTCACCGGCAGCGCGACGCCCTCGGGTGCATCGTCCTGTCGCAGCAGCCGCTGCAGCCACTCGTCGTCGCTCTCCAGGAACACCGGGGCATCCAGGTCACCGAGAGCGCGACGCACCTCGCCGGGCACCCCGACCGGGGTCGAGATGACGAACTTCGCCCCTGACCGCACACCTGCGATCACGACGCGCAGCAGATCCTGCAGTGCCGCATCGTCGGTCGCGCGGACCTCGACCGGCACCGGGCGATAGCGGAACAGGTTGCGCTCGACGCCGAGACGCGAGACATCACGGACCTGCCCGAACTCGCGGTCCCAGGCCAGCGCATCCGACAAGGCCGAGCGCCGCAACCACTCGAACGACTCGTAGGCGAGCGACGACTGGGCCGCCTCGATGAGGGCGGTGATGCGGGAGTCGAGCCCCCGCAGATGCAGCGTGCTGGAGGCCGGCCCACCCGGCAGGGAACGCCAGGATCCCAGACCGATGAGGTAGTTCGGGCCGCCCGCCTTGGCACCGGGGCCGACGGAGGAGCGCTTCCACCCTCCGAACGGCTGGCGCTGCACGATGGCTCCGGTGATGCCACGGTTCACGTAGAGGTTGCCCGCCTGCACACGGCCGAGCCAGAACGCGAGCTCCTCCGGGTCCTGGGTGTGGAGTCCTGCGGTGAGGCCGTAGGCGACGGCGTTCTGCATCTCGACGGCGCGCGCGAGCGTCGGCGCATGCATCACGCCGAGCACCGGCCCGAAGAACTCCTCGGTATGGAAACGCGACCCCGGCTGGACCCCGACCCGCACCCCGGGCCGCCACAGGCGTCGGCTGCCGTCGTCCCCCGCCGCGAGCGACGGTTCGATCAGCCATTGCTCGTCGCCCTCCAGCTCGCTCAGCGCCCACGCGAGCTTTCCGGTCGGCTGGTCGATCACCGGGCCCACCTCGGCCAGCGGATCGGTGGGCTGCCCGACGTGCAGCGACCGCACGGCGTCGGCCAGCTGACGCGCGAACCGGGCGGAGCGTCCGACCGGTCCCACGAGGATGGCGAGCGAGGCCGCCGAGCACTTCTGCCCGGCGTGTCCGAAAGCGCTCTTGACGAGGTCGGCGACCGCGAGATCGAGATCCGCCGAGGGGGTGATGATGATCGCGTTCTTGCCGCTGGTCTCCGCGAGAAGCGGCAGATCGGAGCGCCAGGAGCGGAACAGCGCCGCCGTGTCCCACGCGCCGGTGAGGATCACCCGGTCGACGGCGTCGTGCGTGATGAGCTCGCGGCCGAGCTCCCCCTCCTCTATGTCGACGAGCGCGAGCAGGTCGCGCGGCACCCCCGCCTGCCACAGGGTCTCGGCGATGACGGCGGCGCAGCGGCGGGCCTGCGGAGCGGGCTTGAAGACGACACCCGAACCTGCGGCGAGCGCGGCGAGCACCCCACCCGCGGGGATCGCGAGGGGGAAGTTCCAGGGCGGCGTGACGACGGTGACGGATGCCGGAACGAACACGGCGCCGGCGATCGCGTCGAGCTCGCGCGCCTTGGCGGCGTAGTAGCGGGCGAAGTCGACGGCTTCGCTGACCTCGACGTCGGCTTCCGCCAAGACCTTGCCCGTCTCGGAGGCCGCGACCTCGATGAGGTCCCCTCGCCGCGACTCGAGTGCGGCCGCCGCACGCAGCAGCACCTCGGCCCGCTCGGCAGCCGGCCGTCCACCCCATGATGGAGCGGCCCGGCGCACGCCCTGCACGATCCGCTCGAGATCCTCGGGATCGGACACCCGGGCAGATGCGATCGTGGCGTCTCCCAGATCGGAGGCGGCGATGCGCTCGCGCACCTCGCGTGCCCACTCCCGGTTCGCGGGGAGAGCAGGATCGGTGTCGACCGTGTTCGAGAAGCCCGGAGCGCCACCGGCATCCTGGTCCAGCTCGCGCGCCGAGTACACGGCGGTCTCGAGGAACGCCTCGCGCCCGCCGTCGTCGGATCCGCGCGAGATGCCGAGCACCGCCTTGGTGAGGTCGGTCTCGGGCACCGGGGCTGCGGGTGCCGTCCGCACGGACTCGTGCACGGGCGCGCTGCGGTCCTGCGTGCGACGCGGGCCGATGCGGAGCGTGGCGTCGGCCGACCTGTCGAGCGCATCGAGGAAGCGATCCTGCTCGCGCACGAACAGCGCCTCGTCCTCTCCGAGCCGGAACGCGGCGGAGAGGAAGTTGTCCGACGAGGCGTTCTCCTCGAGCCGGCGCACCAGATAGCTGATCGCCACATCGAACTCGGCGGGCTCGACCACCGGCACGTAAAGCAGCACAGGGCCGACCTCGCGCGACACCGCCTGCACCTGCCCCTGCGCCATGCCCAGGAGCATCTCGAACTCGACGGCCTCGCGCACCCCCCGTTCTCCGGCGAGCAGCCAGGCATACGCGATGCCGAAGAGGTTGTGCCCTGCGATGCCGAGCTTCACGGCCGCGGTGTGCTCGGGCTGCAGAGCCCAATCCAGACAGCGCAGGTAGTTCGCATCGGTGTCGAGCTTGGTGTCGTAAGTCGCAGGCGTCCACCCGTGCATCCGGGCCTCGACGTTCTCCATCGCGAGGTTCGCCCCCTTCACGAGGCGTACCTTGATGCGGGCGCCGCCGTGCGCGACGCGGTCCTGCGACCAGGCGGTGAGCTCCTGCAGGGCGGGCAGGGCGTCGGGCAGGTAGGCCTGCAGCACGATGCCCGCTTCGAGCCCGGCCAGGCGCGGGTCCTCGAGGATGCGCGTGAAGACCGCGATCGTGAGGTCGAGGTCGCGGTACTCCTCCATGTCGAGGTTCAGGAAGGTGCCGTCGGCCGCCGCCGTCAAGTACAGCGGGAGGAGCCTTTCGACCACCTCGTCGACGACCTCGTCGAACGCCCACATCGAGAGGTGGCTGATGATCGCCGAGACCTTGACGGAGACGTAGTCGACATCGGGACGCCGGATGAGCCCGTGGATGCCGTCGAGCCGTCGCCGCGCCTCCGCCTCCCCGAGCACGGCCTCGCCGAGCAGGTTCAGGTTGAGACGGGAGCCGCTCTCCCGGATCCGCTCGATCGCCGCCCCGAGCTTCGCAGGTCGCGCATCCACCACGAGATGCCCGACCATGTCACGGAGCACCCGACGGGCGATCGGCACGACGGGTGACGGCAGAACCTGCGCGACACCGCCGCCGAGACGCACGGCCGAGCGCAGGTACCAGGGCAGGAACTCCGGCACGATCGGGGCGATCCGGTGCAGCTGCGAGGCTGCGGCGGTCAGGCTCTCCGGGCGCATGACGCCGTCGACGAAGCCGAGCGTGAACGGCAGCCCGTTCGCGTCCTGCAGCACGCCCGCGAGCCGTGCGGCCGCGGGGTCGGGTTCGATCGCCGCGGCCTCGATCGCCCACCGCCGAGCCAGCTCGACGGCACGGTCTGCGAGGGGTGCGGATGCCACGGCATCCGGCGGGAGGTCTGCCATGGATTTCAGCCTAGGTCTGGAGCAGGATCCTCCCGCCGTTCGAATCGCGCAAATGGTCGCTTTTCCCGCTCGGATGCAGTCATCTGCGCGATTCGAAACGGATTCAGAGCGCCGCGATGATGTCCTCCACCCGCTGTTTCGCATCTCCGAACAGCATCGACGCGTTGTCGCGGAAGAACAGCGGGTTCTGCACCCCTGCGTACCCGGCGGCCATCGAGCGCTTGAACACGATGACGCTCTCGGCCTCCCACACCTTCAGCACCGGCATCCCGGCGATCGGGCTCCCCGGGTCCTCGGCGGCGGCCGGGTTCACGGTGTCGTTCGCGCCGATGACCAGCACCACCGAGGTGGAGGCGAGGTCGTCGTTGATCTCGTCCATGCTCAGGACGATGTCGTACGGCACCTTGGCTTCGGCCAGCAGCACGTTCATGTGACCGGGCAGCCGTCCCGCGACCGGATGGATGCCGAACCGCACATCGACGCCCCGCTCGCGGAGCCGCCGGACCAGATCGGCGACGGGGTACTGCGCCTGTGCGACGGCCATGCCGTAGCCAGGGGTGATGACGACGCTGTCGGCGGCGACGAGCATCTCCGCCGCGCCCTCGGCGGTGATCTCGCGGTGCTCGCCGTATTCGGTGTCGTCGGAGGTCGGCGCCGCGACCCCGAATCCCCCGGCGATGACGGAGAGGAACGAGCGGTTCATGGCCTTGCACATCACGTACGAGAGGTACGCACCCGACGATCCGACGAGCGCGCCCGTGACGATCAGCAGGTCGTTGTTCAGGAGGAACCCCGCCGCGGCGGCGGCCCAACCCGAATAGCTGTTGAGCATCGAGACGACGACCGGCATGTCTCCGCCGCCGATCGAGGCGACCAGGTGCCAGCCCAGGGCGAAGGCGAGCACGGTGACCGCGATCAGGAGCCACAGCTGCTGGTCGTTCACGAACCACACGGTCAGGGCGACGAACGCGATGAGAGCCCCGATGTTGAGCCCGTTCTTGCCCGGGAGCATGAGCGGCTTCGACGACATCTTCGCCGAGAGCTTGAGGTACGCCACGATCGACCCGGTGAAGGTGACGCCGCCGATGAAGATCCCGATGAACACCTCGGCGTTGTGGATGCCGACGAGCTCGGGGGCGATCTCCGGGTGCGCGAGGTAGCCGTTCCAGCCGACGAGCACCGCGGCGAGGCCGACGAAGCTGTGCAGGAGCGCGATGAGCTCGGGCATGCCGGTCATCTCCACGACCCGCGCTCGCCAGAGCCCGATGGCCGCCCCGATCAGCACCGCGGCCACGAGCAGGCCCAGCCCGAGGAAGGCACCGGTGCTCCATGCGTCGGCCATGGTGAGGGCGACCGTCGCGACCAGCGCGATCGCCATGCCCGCGATGCCGTAGACCACACCGGAGCGGGCGGATTCATGGCGACTGAGGCCGGCGAGGCTGAGGATGAACAGCAGGGCGGCGACGATGTAGGCCGCCCCGGCGAGCGCGTCGACGGTCATTTCCGGCCGCCCTTCGCCGATGTCCCGAGTGTGAACATCGCGAGCATTCGTCGGGTCACCGCGAACCCTCCGAAGATGTTGATGGAGGCCAGCAGCACCGCGATCGCGGCGAGCACCTGAACCACCGGCAGCGGCGACGTGATCTGCAGCATCGCGCCGACCACGATCACTCCCGAGATGGCGTTGGTCACCGACATGAGCGGGGTGTGCAGCGCGTGATGCACCTTGCCGATCACGTAGAAGCCGATCACCACCGACAGCACGAGCACCGTGAAGTGCTGCGGCAGCGGGGCCGGGGCGAACGCGTTCACGGCGAACAGCGCGGCGACGCCCACCATGATCAGCGTGACCTTGCGGGCGGCGGACATCTTCTTCGGCGGTGCGACCTCGACCGGCGCCGCCGCGGCCTTCGGGGCGGGAGCGGCGGCGACCTGCACGGCAGGCGGGGGCCAGGTGACCTCGCCGTCGCGCACGACCGTGACCGAGCGCTGCACGACATCGTCGAAGTCGATCACCAACCGCCCGTCCTTCGCAGGCGTCAGCAGCGCCACGAGGTTGGCGAGGTTCGTGCCGTAGAGCTGGGAGGCCTGTGCGGCCAGACGCGAGGCCAGGTCGGTGTAGCCCAGGATGATCACACCGTTGTCCGTGACGACGCGCTCGCCCGCGACCGAGCCCTCGACGTTGCCGCCCTGGCCCGCGGCCATGTCGACGATCACGCTGCCCGGCTTCATCTGTGCGACATCGGATGCCGTGATCAGGCGCGGCGCCGCGCGTCCGGGGATCAGCGCAGTGGTGATGATGATGTCCACGTCGGCGGCCTGCTCGGTGTAGATCTCGGCGGCCCTGCGGTCATAGTCCGCGCTGGTCGCCTTGGCATAGCCGTCGGTGGAGGCCGCGACCTCGACGTCGACCGGGAGGTAGCTGCCACCGATCGAGGTGACCTGGTCGGCGACCTCGGGGCGCGGATCCGTGGCGCGGACGATCGCACCGAGACTCGATGCCGCGCCGATGGCCGCAAGCCCCGCGACTCCGGCTCCCGCGACCAGCACCTTCGCCGGCGGCACCTTGCCCGCGGCGGTCACCTGCCCCGTGAAGAAGCGGCCGAACTCGTGCGCGGCCTCGACGACGGCCCGGTACCCGGCGATGTTCGCCATCGAGCTGAGCACGTCCATCGACTGCGCCCGCGAGATGCGCGGCACCGCATCGAGCGCGAGCGCCGTGATGCCGCGCTGCGCGAGCGACTGGACGAGATCGGGGCGCAGTGCCGGTGAGAGCAGGGCGATGAGGGTGGCGTCATCGGAGAGGAGGGCGATCTCCTCCGCCCCGGGAGCTGTGATCGCGAGGACGATCTCGCTCCCCCAGGCCTCCGCGCGATCCACCAGCGCCGCACCCGCCGCCGCGTACTCGGCGTCGGGGTACGAGGCCGCAGCGCCCGCTCCCCGCTCGACTCTGACCGTGTGGCCCAGCTTCCCGAGCGACGCGATCGTCGCCGGGGTGGCCGAGACCCGCGCTTCGCCCGCAGGCTCCCGCACGATGCCGATGACTGCCACTACTTCCTCCTCCGCCCGTCTGCGTCGACGGGATCACCGGGGCGTCTGCGCCCCTGACTTCCCGCTCAGAGTACTGAGGAGCGCTCCGGAAGCGCCCCTCCTTCGGCTCTGTGACAGGGAAAGAAGCGGGGTTCTTACGGAAAGCGGAGGAGGAAGATCTCGGGGCGCTCCCCCGGCGGCGAAGCGATCGTGTTCGGATCAGGAGGTTTCGACGAGCGCGGCCTGCGGAATCGGTCGGCCGCGAAACCACCTCCGCGATGGCGGAAGGAACAGCAGCACCGATTGACCGCCGCAGACCAGCACCGCCCAGAGTCCGAACGGCGTCGCGATCAGCAGCGCCATCATCGCCAGCGCCTGCACCACGACGACCCACCGCATCCACGCGGTGCGTCGGGCGAGCCCGATGAGGATCGTCATGTTCACCAGAAGGCCGAGCAGCACCACGACGCCCCAGAGAATCGACGATGTCCCGTTCGCCGGCGTGGGGAAGGCGCGGAAGAGCCAGACCAGGATGAACCCGGCCGCGATCCACGCCGCGACGAGAGTCGCCGAGAGCAGCATCGGGAGGACGATCGTCACGGGCATCCATTCCCGATCTGCTCGCGGGCGCTCCTGCGGCATGGATCCTCCCGACGTCATCGCGCTCAACCGTGCTCGTCTCGCGCGACACCCACCACCCTAAGGTCCGCCCGCCCGGGGTGTCGAGAACCGCTGCTCAGCCCCAGACGCTCGGGGCCTTCACCCGCACGGGAGGGAGGGCGGATGCCGCGGCCCAGTCGTGCACCCACGCATCGATCTCCGGCACGCCCTCGGGCTTGCCGACGGCGGCGAACAGCTCTTCGTTGCTGACGGTGCCGCCGGTACGGCGCAACATGCGCGAGCGCACGATCACCCGCGCGTAGATCTCTCCGTCGACGACGGCCCTGTGCTCGAGGAACACCGCCTTGTCGTCGTGCCCGATGAAGCGCGACTGCACCTCGAACCGCTGCCAGAGCTGGAGCGACTTGCGGAACGTGACCGTCTCGCTGGAGACGACCGCGTACCAGCCGCGGTCCTTCATCGCGTCGAACAGCCCGGTGCGTATCAGCAGATCCCAGCGTCCGAGGTCGAAGAGCGACAGATAGCGCCCGTTGTTCATGTGGCGCAGGATGTCGATGTCGGTCGGCAGCGTGGTCAGGTGGATGCTGCTGACCGACGACGCATCGAGAGTCCTCCCCCGTCGCACGCGGCGGCGAGCGCCGAGGATCACCAGGAGGGTCCGCCAGATCACGTTCACGAAGAATGATCGTAGCCAGGCGTGCACGATTCGCGAACATCATTGTGCGAACCCTCCATGCCCGCGTATCGGGCGTCATCGAACATCCCCTCGATTTCCTCTTCGTGGACGCCGCGCGTAGAGTCACGAACATGAGCGCCGAAGCCCAGCCTGAAGTCATCGTCCGTCCGGTCCGTGATGTGGATGCGGAAGCCCTCGGTCGCGTGCATGCGCAGTGCTGGCACGAGACCTACGACCACCTGATCAGCAAGGCGGCACTGGAGAAGGTCTCGCCCCGCCGCATGGCCGAGCTGTGGACGCACTGGGCCTCGCAGGGCCCCGAGTTCAAGATGAACGCCGCGCTCGTCGACGGCGAGATCGTCGGCTTCGTCGGCTCCGGTCCTGCCCGCGACAAGGATGCCCCCGCGTTCCGCGAGCTGTACTTCATCTACCTGCTCGACGCGTGGCACTCGACCGGCATCGGTCAGAAGCTGTTCGACGCGGCCGTCGAGAAGGACGAGCCGCTGTACCTGTGGGTGGCCGAGGACAACCCCCGCGCGCACCGTTTCTACACGCGCAACGGATTCCACCTCGACGGAGCATCGCACACGGAGCCGTTCCTCGGCGAGACGCTGACCGAAGTGCGCTTCGTCCGCCCCTGACACACCGCCGCGCACGCACGCAGAACGGGCCGTCTCCCCTCGGAGGCGGCCCGTTCTCGCTGTCGGTTCCGGTCGCTCCGGCTCAGAGGCGCTCGATGATGGTCACGTTCGCGATGCCGCCACCCTCGCACATCGCCTGCAGGCCGTACCTGCCGCCGGTGCGCTCGAGTTCGTTCAGCATGGTCGTGAGCAGTCTGGTGCCGGTCGCACCGATGGGGTGCCCGAGGGCGATGGCCCCGCCGTTGACGTTGACCTTCTCGTGCGGGGCATCGAGTTCGCGCATCCAGGCGAGCACGACGGGCGCGAAGGCCTCGTTCACCTCGAACAGATCGATGTCGGCGACACTGAGTCCCGCGCGCTCCAGAGCATGCCGGGTCGCCGGGATGGGCGCGGTGAGCATGAGCACCGGACTGGCACCGCGAACGGTCATCCGATGGATGCGCGCGCGGGGCGTGAACCCGTGCTCGCGCACCGCCCGTTCGCTGGCGACGAGCACGGCGCTGGAGGCATCGCTGATCTGCGACGACACGGCAGCGGTGATCCGTCCCCCCTCCCGCAGCGGTGCGAGTCCGGCCATCCGCTCCAGGGACGTGTCCCGCCGCACCCCCTCGTCGTTGGCGAGGCCGTTCAGGGGCGCGATCTCGTTCGCGAAACGCCCCTCGTCCTGAGCGACGGCCGCACGACGGTGGCTCTCCAGGGCGAACTGCTCCATCTCCGCACGGGAGATGTCCCATTTCTCGGCGATCATCTCCGCACCGGCGAACTGCGAGATCTCCTGATCGCCGTAGCGCTCGCGCCAGCCGGGAGACTCCGCGTACGGGGTCGTGAAACCGTACTGCTCCCCGACGGTCGCGGCCGCGGTCAAAGGCACCTGGGACATGTTCTGCAGACCGCCCGCGATGACGAGGTCGTTCACACCGCTCATCACGGCCTGCGCCGCGAAGTGCACGGCCTGCTGGCTCGATCCGCACTGACGGTCGATCGTGACGCCGGGCACGTGCTCGGGGAATCCGGCGACCAGAGCGGCGGTGCGTGCGACATTGCCCGACTGCCCGCCGATCGCGTCGATCGCGCCGAGCACGACGTCGTCGATCGCGGCGGGATCGACACCGACGCGGTCGACCAGCGCCCGCAGACTGTGCGCCCCGAGATCAGCGGGATGGATGCCGGAGAGCGATCCCCCACGCCGCCCCACCGGGGAACGGACCGCGTCGATGATGTATGCCTCGACCATGATCTTCCTTCCGTCGCGGGAGACGCGGTGACGTCAGCGGCCCGAGACCTTGCCGAACGCCTTCGCGATGGGCGCGAGCACGAGGGGCCGGGCGGCCACCCAGCCGATCGCGATCACCACGAGCGAGAGGATGAACACCCAGAATCCGGTCCAGGTGACCGCGTCCTGCGAAGCGAACATGTGGTTCAGGTTGCGCAGGAAGCCGGTGAGCATCACGAGAGCGACGTGGGCGATGATGAACGCCACGAAGTAGAGCATGATCGGGAAGTGCAGCGCGCGCGCCCACTCGACCGGGTAGGCCTTCGACAGCTTCTCGGCCTTCTTCGGCCAGAGCCCCGACATGCGGAATCCGGTGATCGCCGCCAGCGGTGCGGCGATGAACACGGTCGCGAAGTAGGCGAGCTGCTGCAGGCTGTTGTAGTTGTTCCAGCCGTTCTCGTGCGGCCAGTCGAACGAGACGTACTGGAGGGCCGCCGACAGCGCGTTCGGGAAGACCTCCCAGCTCGTCGGCACGATGCGCACCCAGTGACCGGTCACGAACAGCAGCACCACGAAGATCACGCCGTTCACGAGCCACAGGATGTCGAGCGACTGGTGGAACCAGAGGTTCAGGCTGATCTTGCCCTTGGCGTTGCCGCGGGGCGTCCAGAAGACGGTCGGCCGCTTCTCGGTACGCACCTGGAGCCCGGAACGGATGATCAGCACCATCAGGAACATGTTGAAGAAGTGCTGCCAGCCGACCCAGGGCGAGAATCCGGGTTCGACCGCGATCCCCGGCTCGTACTCGCCCGGGAAGGCTGCGAGGAAGTCCTGCATGAACGGGAAGCTCAGGAGTGCGCGCACGAACGCGATGGCGGCGCCCGCGAGGACTCCGAGCGCGGCGGCGCCGAACAGCACGGCGATGGCCTGGGGCCACGTCGGACGGCGTCGACCGGTCGCAGCGGCGGGTGCCTCGGCGATGCGACGTGGCGCGCGCCCGTTCCAGACCGTGCGCGTCCACGGCAGCGGGGTCGCGACGTCGGCGATGGCAGGTGCAGTCTCGGCCACGGCCACCGCGGTCACGGGCGCCGCGACGACGGGGGTGCTCCTCGGCCCGGTGCTCTCAGGAGCGACCGGCGCCGGAGCAACGGGCTCGACGGATGCCGCGACAGCAGGTGCGAGCGGGACGGTGTCTGCGGGGGGCCACGGCTCGCCGCCGACCACGCGGGGCAGGCCACGACGGACACCGCCTGCGGCAGCGATCGGCGCTTCGCGTGCGCTGACGGCGGGCGAGGGTGCGGTCGCGGCAGCGGTCGAGGCACGAGCCGTCGCCGCCGTACTGCCGGTCGCCGAAGATGCGGGAACTGCTGCCGCGACGCCCGATACCGGCTGCGTCGCCTGCGGAGCGGGGGTCGCCGCGGCGGCGGCGGGAACGGCGGCGGCCGATGGCGGCCAGGGCTCCCCGCCCGACACACGTGGCAGGCCGCGACGGATTCGCGCAGCTCCGGCGGTCGTCACGGGAGCAGGGCTCCCGGTCGGCGCTGCGGTGGCCACGGCTGCCGACTCCAGCTCAACGGCGGAATCGGCGACATCCGGCGTCGCCGCAGGCTCAGCCTCGGTCGACGTCGGAGCCTCGGTTGCCACGACAACCGTCGGCTCCTCCACAGCCGCCGCATCAGCGGGGGGCCAGGGCTCCCCGCCCGGTACACGCGGCAGACCGCGTCGCAGCATCCGCGTCGCCATGGCTACTTCTTCCGCGCCTCGAGGGCGGCGATCACCTGCGGCACCACCGCGAACACGTCGCCGACGATCCCGAAGTCCGCCACGTCGAAGATCGGCGCCTCGGGGTCCTTATTGATCGCGACGATGTTCTTCGACGTCTGCATGCCGGCACGATGCTGGATGGCGCCGGATATGCCGAGGGCGACATACAGCTGCGGCGACACCGAGACACCGGTCTGGCCGACCTGATGCGACTGCGGGATGTACCCCGCGTCGACGGCGGCCCTGGAGGCACCCACCGCGGCACCGAGCGCATCGGCGAGCTCTTCGACGAGTACGAACTTCTCCTTCGAGGCGAGACCTCGACCGCCGGAGACCACACGCGTGGCTCCGCGCAGGTCGGGACGGGACGAGGCGACCTCGACCGCCTCGACCGGACCGGCCGTCGCCGCGACCGCACCGGACGGGGTGACGTCGAGCACCTCGACCGAGTGCGACGGCACGGCCTCGGCGCGCGCGTCCACCGCGCCCTGGCGCACCGTGATCACCGGAGTGCCGAACGTGGGTGCCGAATCGACGAGGTAGGCCCCGCCGTAGACCGAGTGGTGGGCGACGACACCCTCGTCATCGCGCGACACTCCGACCGCGTCGACCGACAGTGCGCTCTTCGTGCGCACCGCGAATCGTCCGGCCACGTCGCGTCCGGAGATCGAGTTCGAGATCAGCACGGCGTCGGGGCGCACCTGGGCGGCGGCCGCCTGCAGGGCGTCCACGATCGGCACGGTCAATGCCGTCGGCTCACCGTCGGCGGTCAGCACCACCGATGCACCCGCCGCGGCGGCCTGATCCACCGCGGCCGGACTGCCGCCCACGATCAGCGCGACCGGCGTGCCGATCGTCGAAGCCGCGCCGATGAGCGCCGCCGTGCTGCTCGCGACGTAGCCGGAGGGGTCGACGTCGACGAGGACGAGGATCGGGTTCTCGGAGGATGTCATCTCACACCAGCCTGTTCTGCACGAGGTAGTCGACGAGCTTGTCGGCCGCGTCACCCTCATCGGTGATCTTCACGCCGGCCGCCCGCGGGGGCTTCTCCGACACAGTGGTCATGATGGTGCGCGGAGCGACGGACGGATCCGCCGAAACGTCGAGGTCGGCGAGCGCGAGCACCTCGAGCGGCTTCTTCTTGGCCGCCATGATGCCCTTGAAGTTGGGGAACCGCGCGTCGGGAAGCGCCTCGGTGATCGAGATCACGGCGGGCAGCGGCGCCGAGACCGGCTGGCTGCCGGCATCCGAGCCACGGACGCCCGAGACGCCGTCGGCGGTGATCTCGACCGACGTGAGCGCGGTGGCCTGCGCGAATCCGAGGTGTTCGGCCAACATCGCGGGAATGACGCCGCCGGAACCGTCGGTCGACAGGTTGCCCGTGATCACGAGGTCGGGGGCGCCGCGGCGGATCGCGGCGGCGAGGACCTCGGCGGTGAGACCGAGGTCGGCGCCGGCGAGCTGCTCGTCGGCGATGTGCACGGCCGAGCCCGCACCGATCGCGAGCGCCCGGCGCACGGACGCGGTCGAGCCCTCCGGAGCCATCGAGACCGCCACCACCTCGGTGCCGTCGTTCTTGTCGGCGTAGCTGAGCGCCACTTCGAGCGCCCGCTCCGTGATCTCGTCGAGGACCACGTCACCCGCCGCACGATCGGCGAGGCCGGTCTCGAGATTCAGCTTGCGATCGCCATAGGTGTCCGGCACTTCTTTGACCAGGACGAAGATCTTCATCGATTGCTCCTCACGACTGCTGTAATTCTAGACCGCGATACTGAGTTCCAGCTCACCTGCGACTGAGACTCATGGATGTCCACGGCGGATGCGTCGCGCGCCGTCGCCGCCCCCCGCGCTCGCGCCACTACCGTAGAGAAATGGCCCGACCCCGTCCGCTCCCCATCGATCCGCTCGCCGAGGCGAAGCGGCAGTGGCTCGCGCACGGCTGGACGGATGCCGCGGACGGCATGGCCCTGGTCACTTCGGTCATGCGGGCCCAGCAGCTGCTGCTCGCCCGTGTCGACGCGGCCCTGAAGCCCTTCGCTCTGAGCTTCGCCCGCTACGAGGTGCTGCGTCTTCTGGCTTTCAGCCGCGCCGGCAGCCTGCCCCTGTCGAGCGTGGTCGCCCGCCTCCAGGTGCACCCGACCACCGTGACGAGCACGGCGGAGCGCCTGGTGCGCGACGGTCTGGTCGCGCGCGAGCCGCACCCCCATGACGGACGCGCGGCGCTGCTCGTGCTGACGGAGTCCGGCCGGGAACTGGTCGAGCGCGCCACACAGGCTCTCAACGCCGACGTGTTCGCCGAGCCCGGTCTGAGCCGCGACGACGCCGCCGAGCTCGTCGCGATCGTCGCCCGGCTGCGCAAGGACGCCGGCGACTTCGCCGATCCGCGTCCGCAGCCCGAAGCCCTCTGACATGCCCCGGTTCGCGCTCGAGACGATCATCAGCGCGCCTCCTGCCGAGGTGTTCGCCGCATCGCTCGACCCGGCACTGCACGTGAAGAGCATGGCCCGGTTCAGCGAGACCATGGTCGAGGCGCCGGCCGGCGGCGTGTTCACCGAGGGGACCACCGCGACCTGGCGGGCACGCCACTTCGGCATCCCCTTCCGCCTGCGCTCGATCGTCTTCGACATCGATCCTCCCCACGCGTTCTCGGATCGGCAGATCTCCGGTCCGTTCGCGGCATTCCTGCACGAGCACCGTTTCGAGGAGCATCCGGCCGGCACGCTCATGCACGACACCGTGACCTTCCGCTCGCCGTTCGGCCCGCTCGGCCGAATCGTCGACGCGATGTTCCTCGGCGGGTACATGCGCCGCCTCATCATGGAGCGCAACGCGATTCTCGCCGCGGAATTCGAGGAGCCCGGGCGTACCCTTTCGGCATGAGCGAACTGCGCCTGCACACCGTCCTCACCGGCCGCGGCCCCGCTGCGGCGATCCTCCTCAGCGACGAGCAGGTGGCCTCTCTCGGCGCCGGCAAGGCGTTCCCGGTCGCCGTCACGATCGGCGGACGCACCGCCCGCCTGCGTCTGGCGCGGATGGGCAGCGAGAACATGATCGGTTTCAGCAAGGCCGTGCGCGCCGACCTCGGACTCGAGATCGACCAGGAGATCGACGCCGTGATCCGGGTGGACTCCGCCGAGCGCACGGTCGACGTTCCGGCCGAGCTCGCCGCGGCCCTGGACGCCGACCCCGCGCTGCGCACCGCCTTCGACGCCCTGTCGTACACCGCACGCAAAGAGCACGCGAGGAGCGTGGCCGAAGCGAAGCAGGAGGCGACTCGCGAACGTCGCATCACGAAGATCGTCGACGCGCTCCGCGGCTGACTGCTCCCCGATTCCGGCAGACATCTCGTCAGGCACTCGTCTCGTCAGGCACTCGTCTCATCAGGCACTCGTCTCGTCACACGCTCAGCGGTTCTGGAAGTCGGGCGCCCGCTTCTCCCGGAAGGCCGACATGCCCTCCTTCTGGTCCGCGGTGTCGAACAGCGCGGCGAACGCCTGCTTCTCGTGAGCCAGCCCCTCGGCGAGGGTCGTCTCCATCGCGGTATCTAGCGCGGCCTTCGCGGCGTACACCGACGGCAACGACTTGGAAGCGATGGTGTCGGCGAGCTTCGTCGCCTCGGCGAGGAGATCGGATGCCGGCACCACGCGCGACACGAGCCCGGAACGCTCCGCCTCCTCTGCGCCCATGAAGCGCCCGGACAGCACCAACTCGGCCGCCTTGTAGTATCCGACCGCACGGATCAGGCGCTGCGTACCGCCCATCCCGGGGATCACTCCGAGGTTGATCTCGGGCTGCCCGAACTTGGCGTTGTCGGCCGCGAGGATGATGTCGCACATCATCGCCAGCTCGCATCCCCCGCCCAGGGCGAAGCCGGAGACCGCGGCGATCACGGGAGTGCGCACGGCCGCGAAGTCGTGCCAGACACCGAAGTGATCGGTCTCCAGCATCTGCGCCGCGGACATGCCCTCCATCTCCTTGATGTCGGCACCGGCGGCGAAGGCCTTCTCGGAGCCGGTGACGACGATCGCACCGACGCCCTCGTCCGCATCGAAGGCGAGCGCCGCTGCGGTGACCTCCTCCGCGAGCCGACTATTCAACGCGTTCAGCGCTTCCGGGCGGTTCAGGGTGATCCACCCCACCCGTCCGCGCTGCTCGACCAGGATCGTCTCGTACTCGGTCATGTCGCCCTCTCCGTCGAAGTACCGATCATCACACGCGGTCGTCGCGGATGTCGGTGATGATGCCGGAGAAGTCTCGCGTCGCGCCGTCGCCGGCCGCGAAGACGGCGTAGATCTCCTGGGCGAGCCGGCCCATGCGCGCATCGGTCGAGGTCTGCTCGATCGCCTGCAACGCGAGCCCGAGATCCTTGGCCATCAGCGCGCCGGCGAAGCCCGGCTGGTAGTCGCGATTGGCCGGGCTCGTGGGCACCGTGCCCGGCACGGGGCAGTTCGTGGTGATCGACCAGCACTGGCCCGAGGCCTGCGAGACGACGTCGAAGAGCGCCTGATGCTCGAGTCCGAGCCGCTCCCCCAGCACGAACGCTTCGGCGACCGCGATCTGCGAGACCGCGAGCACCATGTTGTTGCAGACCTTGGCCGCCTGTCCGAGTCCGGGACCGCCGCAGTGCACGATGCGCTTTCCCATGATCTCGAGCAGCGGCAACGCCGCGGCGAAGTCCTCGTCCGAGCCGCCGACCATGAACGCGAGCGTGCCGTTCTCCGCACCGACCACTCCGCCCGACACCGGAGCATCGACGTTGCGGTGACCGGCGGCGAGCGCGAGAGCGTGTGCAGCGCGCGCCTCGTCGACGGCGATCGTGGAGGATTCGATGAAGAGGGTGCCGGGTCGGGCCGCCGCCAGCAGTTCCGTGCGATAGGCCTCGATGACGTGCTTTCCGGCGGGGAACATCGTGATGACGACGTCGGCCTCGGACACCGCGTCCGCGCCGCTCGGGGCCACGCGGATGCCGGCCACCCGCGCCGCCTCGACGGCGGCGGGGACGAGGTCGAAGCCGTGCACCTCGTGACCGGCTTCGACGAGGTTCTTCGCCATCGGCAGTCCCATATGGCCCAGGCCGAGGAACGCGACGACCGCCGTCGACGAGGAGGCGTTCATGATGCGCTCCGCGTCTGATCCCCGCCGCTGCGCTGGACCGACGCGGAACCCGCAGGTCGCAGCATCTCGCGTCCGACGATCAGTCGCATGATCTCGTTCGTCCCTTCCAGGATCTGGTGCACGCGCAGATCGCGGACCACCTTCTCGATCCCGTAGTCCTGCAGGTAGCCGTAGCCGCCGTGCAGCTGGAGGGCGCGGTTGGCGACGTCGAACCCGGCATCGGTCGCGAAGCGCTTGGCCATGGCGCAGCGCATCGTCGCATCGGGAGCGTGCTCGTCGACCGCCTGCGCGCCGTCACGCACCATGAGGCGTGCGGCGTGCAGGTCGGTGCGCATGTCGGCGATCGCGAACAGGATCGACTGCTTCTCGGCCAACGGCTCTCCGAACGCCATCCGCTCGTGCACGTACTGCACGGCCTTGTCGAGCGCCCACTGCGCGCCGCCCAGCGAGCAGGCGGCGATGTTGAGCCGTCCGCCGTTGAGCGCCGACATCGCGATCGCGAAGCCGCGGCCCTCATCACCGAGCATGGCGGACGCCGGAACCCGGACACCGTCGAGGATCACCTGACGGGTGGGCTGAGCGTGCCAGCCCATCTTCTTCTCCGGTGCGCCGAAGCTCAGCGCTTCGGAATCGCCCGGGACGAGGAACGCGCTGATGCCGCGTGCTCCCGGCTCCCCCGTGCGCGCCATCACGACGTAGACGGCGGCCTCCCCGGCTCCGGAGATGAACTGCTTCACCCCGGTGAGCACGAAATGGTCGCCGTCGCGCACCGCGCTGGTCGCGATGTTCGCGGCATCCGACCCCGCGCCCGGCTCGGTGAGGCAGTAGCCGCCGAACTCGGACATGGCGGTGAGCTTCGGCAGCCATTCGCCGCGCTGTGTGTCGTCGCCGTAGGTGTCGATCATCCAGACCACCATGTTGTGGATGGAGATGTAGGCCGCGACGGCGGGGTCGCCCTTCGCGAGCTCCTCGAAGATCGCCACGGTGTCGAGGCGGCTGAGGCCGCTGCCACCGAACTCCTCGTCGACGTAGATGCCGCCGAGGCCGAGCTCGCCGGCACGGTTCAGCGACTCCCTCGGGAACAGGTGCTTCTCATCGCGCTCGGCGGCGTAGGGGGCGAGCTCGGTCTCGGCGAACTCGCGCACGGCGCCGATGATCGCCTCGCGCTCCTCGGCGGTGGTGGTGACGGTGGTCATGGTCATCGTGATTCCTTGTGGGAGGTGTCCGGGGCTAGTGCATGGTCGGGATGACGAAGCTGGCTCCATCGCGGATGCCTGCCGCGGGCCACCGGCTCGTCACCGTCTTGGTCTTCGTGTAGAACCGGAAGGCGTCGGTTCCGTGCTGGTTGAGGTCGCCGAATCCGCTGCGCTTCCAGCCGCCGAACGTGTAGTACGCGATCGGGACCGGGATCGGCACGTTCACGCCGACCATCCCGACCTCGACACGGGCCGCGAAGTCGCGGGCGGCGTCACCGTCGCGCGTGAAGATCGCGACGCCGTTGCCGTACTCGTGCTCCGAGGCCATCCGCAGCGCCTCCTCGTAGTCGGCGGCGCGGGCGATCACCAGGACAGGGCCGAAGATCTCCTCGCGGTAGATCGCCATGTCGGTGGTGACGTGGTCGAACAGGGTCGGGCCGAGGTAGAAGCCCTCCTCGTGCCCGTCGACCGTGAAGCCCCGGCCGTCGGCGAGGAGCGTCGCCCCCTCGTCGACCCCCTGCTGGATGTAGCCTTCGACCCGTTCGACGGCGGCTCGCGTGACCAGGGGCCCGTAGTCGACGTCGGGTGCGAGAGAGGGGCCGACCCGGAGCTGGGCGACACGTTCGGTGAGCTTGGCCGCGAGGGCGTCCGCCGTCTCCTGCCCCACCGGCACCGCGACCGAGATGGCCATGCAGCGCTCACCCGCCGAGCCGTAGCCGGAGCCGATCAGTGCGTCGACGGCCTGGTCGAGGTCGGCATCGGGCATCACGATCATGTGGTTCTTCGCTCCGCCGAAGCACTGCGCCCGCTTGCCGTGAGCCGCGGCCGTCGCGTAGATGTACTCGGCGATCGGGGTCGAACCGACGAAGCCGACCGCGCGGATGCGGTCGTCCGTGAGCAGGGTGTCGACGGCCTCCTTGTCGCCGTGGACCACATTGAGGACGCCGGCGGGGAGGCCCGCCTCGAGGAACAGCTCGGCGATGCGCACCGGCACCGAGGGATCGCGCTCGCTGGGCTTGAGCACCACCGCATTGCCGGCGGCGAGAGCGGGCCCCGCCTTCCACAGCGGGATCATCGCGGGGAAGTTGAAGGGGGTGATCGCGGCGACGACCCCGAGCGGCTGGCGCATCGAATAGACGTCGATGCCGGTTCCGGCGCCGGTGGAGTACTCGCCCTTGAGCAGGTGCGGAGCGCCGGCGGAGAATTCGATGACCTCGAGACCCCGCTGGATGTCGCCCTTCGCGTCGTCGACCGTCTTGCCGTGCTCGCTCGCGAGCAGCTCGGCCAGCGACGTCATCTCCTGCTGCACCAGGTCGAGGAACCGCAACAGCACACGAGCGCGCTTCTGCGGATTGGTCGCCGCCCATGCGACCTGCGCCTCTTCGGCGTTCGCGATAACGCGACGCACCTCGTCGGCCGAGGCCAGGGGCACACGGGCCTGCACCGCTCCGGTGCTCGGATCGAACACGTCGGCGAAGCGACCCGAGTCGGGAGTGAGAAGCGATCCGCCCACGAAGTGCGGGATAGTACGAGTCATTGTGTGACATCCCTCCGTGCCGTCGTTGGCACATTGGGGAGTTTACTCGGAGTACCGGATATTTACTAGGATATCCTTGTATCGCCCCGCGCCCGCCGCTCGACTCGTGATCGAGGTTGTTCGCGTCTCGTTCACCATCGCGTCATCTCGCCCGGGTACAACTGCAGGTGCGCGGACAGAGACTCAGACCGGATCGGGTGTCACGTCTACCGCGCGCACGGTGAGCGCTCTCGCTCCCGTCGCGGCTCCCACGCCGCGAGACCCCCGCCGAATCGGGTCGGCGGGGGTCCTCCTCGTTCGGGCGGCGACGGCCTGGACCACGCCGCATCCGAATTAGAATCGACGGTGCGCTGCCACCCCTGGCGCATCCGCTTCGGCGTCCTCACCCCGGACGCCCGTTCCCCCGAGGACCGCACCATGTCCGAACCCCTCACCGTGTCCATCCGCCGCGAAGTCGACCCCGAGCGCATCGTCGAGGCGACCGCCTGGGTGCAGACGGGGGTGAACCTCGCGACGAAGTATCCGGGCTTCCTCGGCTCGGGCTGGGTGCGCGCCGGCGAGGACTCGCAGGTCTGGCACATGCTCTACCGCTTCGCGAGCGAGGATTCGCTCACCGCCTGGGAGCAGTCGGCCGAGCGGGCATGGTGGTTGTCGATGGGCGAGGGCTTCGTGCGCAGCGAGCGCTCCAAGCGTCGCACCGGAATCGAGGGGTGGTTCGACGAGCCGACGACCGGGACGATCACGCTCCCCGCGTCCGACGGCAGCACCGAGACCGTCACGGTCGCGCCCGCTCCGCCGCGCTGGAAGCAGGCCACCTCGATCTGGCTCGGTTTCTTCCCCGTGAACCTGGCCTTCACCTACGCGATGAGCCCTGTGCCGGGCTGGAACGAGCTGCCGATCTGGCTGCGCGTGCTCGTCACCACTCTCGTGCTCACGCCGATCATGGCCTACTGGGTGCTGCCGTTCGTGACCCGTTCGCTGCGGAGCTGGCTCACCCGCTGAGGCGCCGCACCTCTTCCGCATCCGTCACGCGACGGCTGCCCGCAGCGCCCGATCGATCTCGGCCACCGCAGCCGTGAGCGGACCTGGCCGGCGCACCAGGTAGAGGGTGTTGATCGGCGGATCGTCGGTCTCGCGCAGCACGACCAGCCGACCGTCGGCGAGCTCCTCGGCGATCAGATAGGTCGGCAGCACCGTGATTCCCGCTCCGGCGACGGCTGCGGCGGCGAGCGCCCGGAGGTCGGACACGATCAGCGCGGGCTCGCGCTCGAGTCGAATGCCGAACGCATGCCGCCAGTACCGCCGCAGGATCGGTACGTCGTGGGCGTAGGCGAGAAGGGGGACGGCGTCGAGGTCGCCCGGTGCGAGCGCGGACGAAGGAGCGAGACCGAGGGAAGGGGCCGCGACGAGCACGAAGTCCTCATCGACGAGGGCCGCAGAAGGAAGGGCGCGGCCCTTCGGTCGGACGGCGGAGATCACGAGGTCGAGGCTTCCGGCACGGAGCTGATCGAGCAGGTCTTCCGCGAGCCCCGCGGCGACCGTGATCCGTTGCCCCTCCGCGATCATCGACGCCAGCGCGGGCATCAGCACCCGCTCGACGAACTCCGCTGCGCCGCCGATTCGCATCGGGGGCGCCTCGGTCGGCGACGGGCTTCCGAGGGCGAGGGCGAGCGCGTCGAGCGGACCGGACAGGCGCGCAGCCAGGTCATCGGCGCGAGGGGTCGGGAGGATCCCCCGCGCGTGACGGACGAAGAGAGGCTCCCCGATGCTCCGCTCCAGAGCCTGCAACTGCGTCGTCACCGAGGACTGGGCGACTCCCAGCGTGCGCGCCGCCGCCGACACGGACCCGGAGCGGTGCGCGGCGAGGAAGGTGCGCCACAGTGCGAGGTCACGCAACCCATCGCCATTCCGATCACTCATATCGGAAATCTATCGGAATCGGATGCGAGAGCTGTCCGTTGTCCTCGATATCGCATCCTGCACGGCGTCTGCCGTCCGACCCCTCTGGAGCACGCATGTCCTCTGTTCTCTTCGTCGTCACCGCCGCCCGCACCTGGACCCTCACCGACGGCACCGCGCACCCGACCGGTTACTGGGCCGAGGAGCTGCTCACTCCCTATCGCGCGCTGCGCGACGCGGGTCACTCGGTGTCGTTCGCGACCCCGGGCGGCGTCGCCCCCGTCGCCGATGCGTCCAGCCTCTCCGAGGGCGACGCCGAAGCGATCGCCGCGATCCATCAGCTCGCCGCCCCGCTGATCCTGGCCGACGTCGACCCCGCGGACTACGACGCCGTCTACTACCCCGGCGGGCACGGTCCGATGCAGGACCTCGCGGTCGACGAGGACTCGGCCGCGCTGATCACGGCGACGCTCGCCGCCGGCCGCCCGCTCGCGGCCGTCTGCCACGGACTGGCCGCCCTGCTTCCTGCCCGCACCGCAGCCGGAGAATCGGTCGTGGCCGGACGCCGCATCACCGGGTTCACCGATGAGGAGGAGCGCATCGGCGGCCTCGCCGACCGCGCACCCTTCCTGCTCGAGAGCGAACTGCGGGCACGGGGCGCCGAGCTCGACATCGCCGCCCCGTGGAGCGACAACACCGTGATCGACGGCCTGCTCATCACCGGTCAGAACCCGCAGTCATCGGCATCCGCCGCCCGCGCGCTCATCGCGGCGCTCTCCTGAGCCGTCGCCGGCGCCGCGATCATCGCGGCGCCGGTTCTGCTCAGGCCCCCGATTCCCTGCCGCTCGTCTTCGCCTTCCCTCCGGACTCCACCAGCGAGAGCGGATCCGCGATGTCTTCCAGCGACTTCCCCGCGGCGCTGACCCCGAAGACCCCGCAGACGATACCTCCGAACATCATGATCGCCGCGCCGAGCACGTAGCCCCAGAACAGCGGACCCCGGTCCCCGCTCTCGGCGCTCTGACCGATCAGGGCGCCGTAGAGCACCGGCGCGATCGCTCCGACCAGCTGCCCGATCGAGAAGATGTACGAGATGACCTGGCTCCGGAGCTCCAGCGGGAAGATCTCGCTGACCGTCAGGTAGGCCGCGGAGGCGCCGGCCGAGGCGAAGAAGAACGAGGCGCACCAGAATGCCGTGTGCGTCGCGGCGTTGAGCACTCCGGCGTTGAACAGGAAGGCGCTCACGAGAAGGATGAGGCCGGCGAGCATGTACGTGCCGAACAGCATCCGCCGCCGACCCCAGGTGTCGAAGAAGTGCCCGAGGATGAGCGCACCGGCGAGGTTTCCGACCGCGAACACGATGAAGTACTGCGATGCCGACGCCGGCGGGGTGTCGTAGAAGTTCTCGAGCACCAGCGCGTACGTGAAGAAGATCGCGTTGTACAGGAACGACTGCGTCACCATCATCGTGATGCCCACCAGCGTGCGCCGGGGATACTTGCGGAACAGCACCTTCGCGATGACGAGGAACGGGACACGGCCGTACTCCTTGACCGTGATCGCCTTGCTCTCGTCGACCGGAGGGATCGTCTTCCCCTCCTTGCGGATGCGCTCCTCGATCTCGTCGACGTTGCGCTCCGCCGCTTCCTCGCGCCCGTGGGTCATCTGCCATCTCGGGCTCTCCGGGATGTGTCGGCGCATCCAGATGAGCAGAATCCCGAGAACCGGACCGAGGAAGAAGCTGAGTCGCCAGCCGATGTCCTCAGGGAGGATGTCGGTGTTCAGGAAGAACACGTTCGCCACGGCGCCGAGCGCCGCGCCGCCCCAATAGGTGCCGTTGATCGCGATGTCGACGCGGCCCCGGTACTTCGCCGGGATGATCTCGTCGATCGCCGAGTTGATCGCCGCATACTCGCCGCCGATGCCAGCACCCGCGACGAACCGCCAGATGTAGAAGAACCAGGGCGCGAAGGCGAGACCGGCCACCGCGGATCCGACGAGGTACACCGCGAGCGAGACGAGGAACAGCTTCTTGCGTCCGAGGCGATCGGTGAGGCGTCCGAAGAAGAGCGCTCCGAACACCTGCCCGAGCAGGTAGCACGTACCGGCGAGTCCCACCTCGGCCGGTCCCATCCCGAGCGTCGCGGCGTAGCCGTTAGCGGCGACGATCTGCACTTCGAGGCCGTCGAGGATCCACGAGAATCCGAGTCCCACGACGATCAGCCAGTGGAATCGCGACCAGGGCAGCCGGTCCATGCGTGCGGGAACGAGCGAGCGGACCTCCTTGACGGTGGTGTCGGATGCGGACATGGACCCTCCTTCGTCCGGGACGCGCGTTCGTCCCGGATACGGTCTTACTCCGGTCGCGCTCCCCGGCGCATCCGCTTGACCCCGGGCTGCCGGCACGCTACAGCCCCGAATCGCGCGAATGGCTCCATCCCGGGCGGAGACGGAGCCATTCAGGCGATGGGAACGCGGAGGTCAGGCGGGGACGTGCCGCTCGTCGGGACCGTCGTAGAAGGACAGCGGACGGATCAACGCGTTCGCCCCGGCCTGCTCGATCACGTGAGCCGTCCACCCCGTCACCCGCGCCGCGACGAACAGCGGCGTGAAGGTCAGGGTGTCGAAGCCGATCAGGTTGTACGCGGGCCCTGAGGGGTAGTCGAGGTTCGGGTAGATGCCCTTGCGCGCGACGAACTCCGACTCGAGCGCATCGTAGAGAGCGGCGACCTCGGGGCGGTCGTAGTGCTCCACGAGGGTGTCGAGCGCGGCCTTCATGGTCGGCACCCGAGAGTCGCCCTTCTTGTAGACGCGGTGCCCGAAGCCCATGATCTTGCGCTTCTCGGCGAGCGCTTTGTCGAGCCACGGCACCACGTTGTCGGCCGTGCCGATGTCATCGAAGATGTGCAGCACGGCTTCGTTGGCGCCACCGTGCAGCGGGCCCTTGAGAGCGCCGATCGCACCGACCACCGCCGAGTAGATGTCGCTCAGGGTCGAGGTGATCACGCGCGCCGTGAACGTCGAGGCGTTGAAGGAGTGCTCGGCGTACAGGATCATCGAGCGGTTGAACGCGTCGACCACCACGTCGCCCGCCTCTTCGCCGAAGGTCATCCAGAGGAAGTTCGCCGAGTAGTCGAGGTCGTCGCGCGGCGCGATGAGCTCCTGGCCACGACGGCGCCGCTGACCGTAGGCGACGATCGCCGGGAGGGCGGCGAACAGGCGGATGCTGCGCTCGAGGTTCTGCTCCGGACTGCCGCCTGCATCGAGCACCGAGCCGCCGGCACCGGGATCGGAGGCGCCGATCAGGCTGACCGCGGTGCGCACTTCGTCCATCGGGTGCGCGTCCAACGGCACCAGATCGATCGCGGTCTTGACGTTGTCGGCCAGCGCACGGTGCTTCCGCTCCTCCAACCGGAACGCCGCGAGCTCCTCGGGCGTGGGCAGCTCACCGTTCCACAACAGGTACGCGACGGCTTCGAACGGCTGCGTGTCGGCCAGCTCCTGCACCGGGTAGCCGCGGTACAGCAGGCTGTTCGTCTCGGGGTTGACCTTCGAGATCGCGGTCGTGTCGACGACGACTCCCGCGAGGCCCTTCTTGATGTCCGGCTCGGTCATGGTCACTCCTTCGTGATGGTGAAGTTGAAGACGCCGGAGTCGAAGTGGTTGTACGACTCGTAGTCGATCAGATCGTAGAGATCGGCGCGATGCTGCATCTCGCCGAGCTTCGAGGTCAGATGCCCCTCCTCGTTCAGAGTATCCAGTGCGCGGCCCGCAGCCCCCATCGAGATGCGCAGCAGCGACACCGGCCAGATGACCAGGTTCACTCCCGCGTCGCGCAGCTGGTCGACCGAGAAGAGCTCGCTCTTGCCGAACTCGGTCATGTTCGCCAGGATCGGCACGTCGAGCGCCTCGGCCATGGCCTCGAACTCGGCGAGCGTGCGCATCGCCTCGGGGAACACCGCGTCGGCACCGGCATCCACCAGGGCCTTCGCGCGGTCGATCGCCGCGTCCAGCCCCTCGACCGCCCGGATGTCGGTGCGCGCCATGATGAGGAAGTTCTCGTCACGACGGGCGTCGGCGGCGGCACGGATGCGCTTGATCGCGGTGTTCTCGTCGACCACGGCCTTGCCGTCGAGGTGGCCGCAGCGCTTCGGGTTGATCTGGTCCTCGATGTGCGTGCCGGCCAGGCCCGCGTCCTCGAGCTCCTGGATCGTGCGGGCGACGTTCATCGGCTCGCCGAAGCCGGTGTCGGCGTCGACGATCGCGGGGAGGTCGGTCATGCGGGCGATCTGCTTCGCGCGTCCGGCGACCTCGGTCAGCGTGGTCAGGCCGATGTCGGGCAGCCCCAGGTCGGCGGAGAGCACGGCGCCGGAGATGTAGACGCCGTCGAAGCCCTTCTGCTCGATCAGACGGGCGCTCAGGGGGTTGAACGCGCCGGGGAAGCGCAGCAGTTCACCGCTCGCGAGCCGCTCACGGAACAGCCGCCGCTTCTCGGCGGGGGTGACGGTGGAATACAGCATCAGAACAGTCCTGCCGGCGTGGGTGCGGCCTCGAGCAGGCCGGGCTTCGCGACGATCGACAGCTCACCGACCTCGGCAGCCGTCAGCTCGGGCAGACGCTGCACGAGGGCGAGGAACCGCTCGATCTCGGCCGGCTCGAGCACGGGCTCTGCCAGCAGACGGAACTTCGCGATGTAGTTCTCGCGGGCGAACGGGCGTGCTCCCAGCGGGTGCGCGTCGGCCACGGCGATCTCGTCGACCACTGTCGAGCCGTCGGTCAGGCGGATCTCGACGCGACCGCCGAACGCCTTCTCTGCCGGGTCCTCCGAGTGGTAGCGGCGGGTCCACTCGGCGTCTTCGGCCGTGGTGATCTTGTGCCACAGCGCGACGGTGTCGGCGCGGCCCGCGCGCTCGGGGGCGTAGGAGTCGACGTGGTGCCACCCGCCATCCTGCAGCGCCACCGCGAAGATGTACGGCACCGAGTGGTCGAGCGTCTCGCGCGAAGCGGTCGGGTCGTACTTCTGCGGGTCGTTCGCGCCGGAGCCGATCACGTTGTGGGTGTGGTGGCTGGTGTGGATCACGATCTGATCGATGTTCGCGGGGTCGCGCAGCGCCGGGTTCTCGATGCCGAGCTTGCGGGCGAGGTCGATGAGCGCCTGCGCCTGGTACTCGGCCGAGTGCTCCTTCGTGTACGAGTCGAGGATCGCGCGCTTGGGCTCGCCGGCGGCGGGCAGCGGCACGTCGTACGCCGCGTCCTTGCCGTCGAGCATCCAGGCGATCACACCGTCTTCGCCCTCATAGATCGGCGCGGGACTGGTCTGTCCGCGCATCGCACGGTCGACGGCTTCGACGGCCATCTTGCCGGCGAAGGCCGGAGCGTGCGCCTTCCAGGTCGAGATCTCGCCCTTGCGGCTCTGACGCGTCGCGGTCGTGGTGTGCAGCGCCTGGCCGACGGCCTGGTAGATGGTCTCGACGTCGAGTCCGAGGAGGGTGCCGATGCCGGCCGCGGCAGACGGGCCGAGGTGGGCGACGTGATCGATCTTGTGCTTGTGCAGGCAGATCGCGCGTACCAGGTCCATCTGGATCTCGTAGCCGGTGGCGATGCCGCGCACGAGCGCCCGGCCGTCCTTGCCGGTGTGCTGTGCGACCGCGAGGATCGGCGGAATGTTGTCGCCGGGGTGCGAGTACTCCGCCGCGAGGAAGGTGTCGTGATAGTCGAGCTCGCGCACGGCCACACCGTTGGCCCAGGCCGCCCACTCGGGGCTGGTGCGGTGGTCGAGGGCGGCACCGAAGAGGTTCGCTCCGACGCCGCCGGTGGAGACAGGATGGCTGAACGCCTGCGCGCGGGCCGCGTTGATCGGGCCGCGGGTGAGGGAGGCCGCCGCCACCGAGGCGTTGTCGATGATGCGGTTGATGATCATGTCGACGACGTCCTGCTCGACCTCGACCTGATCGGCGGCGACCTGGGCGATCTTCCAGGCGAGCTGGTCTTCCCTGGCGAGGTTCTCGTCGCTGCGGTGCACGCGGACGTGGTGGGTGACAGTCATTTCTTATCCTTCACTGGTGCGGGGGTCGACGGTGGTGCGGGGGTCGACGGTGGTGCGGGGGTCGAGCGAATCGAGGATGCCGGCGAGCGCGTTGTGCAGGTGCACGTGCGTGGCGTGGGCGGCGAGGTCGCCGTCGCGCGCGGCGAGCGCCTCGGCGATGGTGCGGTGCTCTGCGGCGGAGGCGGCGAGGCGGGCGGGCTTGTCGCGGGCCATCCGACGCACGCGCACGAGGTGCGTGCGCACGGTGCGCAGCGCCGAGGCGATGTAGTCGTTGGCGACGGCCGCATCGAGCGCGGCATCGAAGCGGGCGATCAGGGCGTAGTACGCGTCGCGTCCCTCGACGGCGTCGAGATCGACGTGTGCGAACTCGTCCGCGAGTGCCGCGAAGAGCTGCGCGTCTCCTCTGGCGGCGGCGAGACGGGCGGAGCTCTCCTCGAGGGCGCGGCGGATCTCGAAGAGGGAACGAATGTCGTCGGCATCGAGACCCGCCACCACAGTGACCCGCGGCGACTGCTGCACGACGAGCCCGTCGGCGATGAGGCGCCGGAGCGCTTCGCGCATCGGCGTGCGGCTGACGCCCAGCCGCTCGGCCTGCTCGACCTCGCCGAGCACGACGCCGGCTGCCAGCGTGCCGGACTGGATGTCGTCGAGCAGGGCCGCGTACGCACGATCACTCGCGGAGGTGCGTTCGACGGCGATGGTCATGCCCTCAGTGTATACATAAAGCCAGGCTGCGGGTTCAGAACTCTTCCTCAGCCCGCTTCCCGTATACATTATCGGCCGCGGACATCGGCTCCACAGGCACCGGCCCCACAGGCACCGGCTCCACGAACTCCGGCGCCGCGGGTTCGCCCAGCTTGACGACCACCACACCCACGAGCACCAGCACGCCACCGAGAGCCTGCAGCAGGTCGGGGAGCTGTCCGAGCAGCAGCCAGCCGAACAGGAGCGCGGCGACCACCTCGGCGAGCGCCACGAACGAGGCGAGTCGCGACCCCAGCATCCGCGTCGAGGCGATGCCGAGCAGGTACGCGAGCGCGGTCGCGACGACGCCCATCGCCAGCACCGGCACGAACCAGGGCACACTGCCGAACCGGTAGGCGATGTCGTCGGTCGTCCACCGGATCGGCAGCACACCGATCGCGCCGGCCACGGTGAGCCCGAGCGCGCCGAGCAGCAGACCGCTGCCGGCGAGAGCGATCGGCGGCAGCCCCGTGTCGGCTTTGGCCGAGAGCACGAAGTACGTCGCCGCCCCCACCATGGCCCCGAGCGCCCACAGGATACCGGCCACGTTGACGTCGGCGCCGGTGAGGATGTCGAGCATGAGCACCAGTCCGACGAAGGCGATGGCCGCACCGATGATGCTCCGTCGTGTCGGACGCTCCCCCCGCCGCAACCAGAGCCACAGCAGCACCGCGATCGGAGCGGTGTACTCGATGAGCAGCGCCAGTCCGACATCCATGACCGCGACGGCCTGGAAGTAGAAGAGCTGGGTCGCGGCGACTGCCAGCAGTCCATAGGCGAGGATCATGCCCGCGTTGCGCCGCAGCAGCCCCCACCGTCCGCGCAGGGACAGGATCGCGGGGATCAGCAGTACGAGCGCGGCGACCCAGATGCGCGCGGTGACCGCGGCACCGGGCGTCCATCCCGCATCGATGAGCCCGCGCGCCCATCCACCCGACATTCCGAAGGCGAAAGCCGCGGCGATCGCCAGCGGCAGCCCGAGGCGCACCCCGCGGGCGGAAGCGACCGCCGTGTCACTGCTCACCGTGCTCATGATCGATGACGCTACTCGCGCGCGCTGTAAGATGTCAACATGATCTTCACCGATGACACGGAGGAGGCGCTGCGGTCCGCCGTCTGGCTGGTGAACTCCGCCGAACAGCCGGACACACTGACCGACCTCGACGATGAAGACACGTTCCTCCGCGAGTTCCCGTACACCGGGCGCCTCGACCGCGACGAGCTCGAGGTGGCGTCGCTGCGCGAGCTGCGTCCACGCCTGCGCACCATGCTGCTGGCACCGCGCGACGAGATGGCCGCCCACGTCAACGACGCCCTCGCGGAATCACGCCTCACCCCGGCTCTGCGCCGGCATGACGGCGTGGACTGGCACCTGCACGCCGTCGCCGACGAGCAGCCGTTCGCCGAGCGCATCCTGATCGAGACCGCGATGGCCCTGATCGACGTCATCCGCGCCGACGAGGGGTCGCGTCTCACCGTGTGCGAGGACGACACCTGCCGGTCGATCGCCCTCGACCTCTCGCGCAACCGCTCGAAGCGGTACTGCTCGACGACGTGCGCGAACCGCAACGCCGTCGCCGCCTACCGAGCGAGGCTCGCGGCCGAGTGACCCGGCACTGACTCCGACGCCTTCCCCCCGGCTGCGCGCTCCGGCCCCGGCTGACCCCGCGTTCCGGTCCGGCTGGCCCCCGCGTTCCGGTCGCACTTCCTGCCGGGTTCTTCCCGATCAGGCGGCACCAACTGCGACCGCAGCAGCAGCAACCAGCGCCACCTGCGCCCGGAGCAGCAGCAACCGGCACCACCTGCGCCCGGAGGACCAGCAGCCGGCACCAACTGCGACCGGAGGACCGCCGCCGACCGCCGCACCGCGCGCAGATGCGCGCCGCGGATCGCGCGCGGGAGCGATCCGCTCTGGACGCCACCTGTCATAACAGGTACAGTGAACCTGTCATTACAGGTTGCGCAGCGCCGCAGCACCGTTACGAGGAGCACCGATGCCCGAGTTCCACACCCCGCCGATCTCTCCGATGGCGATCGCCTTCGACGCCGAGAAGCTCACGCTCTCCCCCGAAGGCCCGACCCTCACCCGGCGGATGTCCGACCTCGAGGGGCTCTTCCTCGACGCAGATGCCTGGGCTGCAGCATCGGCTGGCGAGAACCCCGTGGTCTACACGGTCGTCAGCTCCCCCGTGCCCGAAATCGACCGCGAGCTGCCGCAGTCGATCACCACGATCATGCCCGGCGACACCTCGGGCGAGCTGTGGATGACCAAGGGCCACCAGCACCCGGACCACCAGGGCGAGATCTACCTGGCGTTGAAGGGCAGGGGCGGACTGCTGATGTTCGACGGCGAGCGCACCGAGTGGCTCGACATGCTCCCCGGCACGATCGGCTACATCCCCCCGGGCTGGGCTCACCGTTCCGTCAACACCGGCGACGAGCCCTACGCCTTCCTCGCGGTGTACCCGGGTGGAGCGGGGCACGACTACGGCTGGGTGCTGGAGCACGGCATGGGCTCGCGCGCCTACCGCGGAGCCTCCGGCGTCGACCTGCGTTCCTACGCGGAATAGGCTCCGGCCATGATCATCGCGCACGACCTGGGCACCACCGGGAACAAGGCGTCGCTGCACCACGACGACGGCCGTCTCGTCGCCTCGGTCACCGTCCCCTACCCCGCGCACTTCGCCGCGGGCGGGGTCGCCGAGCAGGATCCCGCCGACTGGTGGGATGCGGTCGTCGCCGCCACGCGCGATCTGATCGCCCGCACCGGCACGGCCCCGACCGACATCGCCGGACTCGTGGTGAGCGGCCAGATGATGGGTGCCGTGCTGCTCGATGCCCATGGTGAACCCGCACGCCCGGCGATCATCTGGGCCGACACCAGGGCCGGCGCGCAGCAGCGCGAGCTCGAGGCCGCGATCGGCGCCGAACGCGCCTACGACATCCTGGGCCACCGACTCAACCCCACATACTCCGTCGAGAAGGTCATGTGGGTGCGCGACAACGAGCCCGACACCTGGGCGCGCGTGCGACGCGTCTGCGTCGCGAAGGACTTCATCGTGCTGCGCCTGACCGGGCGCCTCGCGACCGATCGCTCCGACGCGTCGGGCACGAACGCCTACGACCAGGCCGCGGGCACGTGGTCGGACGAGGTGCTGCAGGCTGCGCGCCTCGACCCGGCGTTGTTCCCCGAGATCCTGGAATCCACGCAGATCGCCGGCACGTTGACGGATGCCGCAGCCGACGTCCTCGGCCTCCCCGCGAGCGTGCGTGTGGTGATGGGCGGCGGCGACGGCCCGATGGCCGCCGTCGGCTCGGGTGTCGTCGCGCCGGAGGACGGCCCCTACGTCTGCCTGGGCACATCGTCGTGGATCTCGTTCGCGGCCGACGCCCCGCTGCACGACCCCGCGATGCGTACCTTCACATTCGACAACGTCGTGCCAGGCTCGTTCGTGCCGACCGCCACCATGCAGGCCGGCGGCGCCTCGGTGCAGTGGATCGCCGAGGCCCTCTCCCCCGATCCGGCGCACCCCGAGACCGGACGACTGACGGCCGAGGCCTCCGCCGACGTCGACACCGACGATCTCTACTTCCTCCCTTATCTGCTCGGCGAGCGCTCTCCGATGTGGGATCCGGAGGCGCGGGGCGCATTCGTCGGTCTCGCCCGCCACCACGCCAGGGCGCACCTCGTGCGGGCCGTGCTGGAGGGCACCGCGTTCAACCTGCTCAGCTGCATCCAGGCGTTCCGCGAAGCCGGCGCCGTGATCGACCGCATCGACGCGGTCGGCGGCGGAGCCCAGAGCGACGTGTACCTCTCGGTGCTCGCCGACGTGTGGGGTGTGCCCGTGCGCCGCCGGACGATCGTCGAAGAGGCGAACAGCCTCGGCGCCGCGGTGACCGCCGCGGTCGGGCTCGGCCTCACCGACTTCTCGGCCGCCCGCGCCCTGAGCGAGGTCACGGCCGAGTTCATTCCGGATGCGGCACGTCACGCCGTCTATGCCGAGCGGCACGCCCGCTTCGCCGACGCCTACACGGCTCTCGCGCCGTGGTTCGCCGGACGGCCGCGCTGATGGGCGTCATCCTCGTCACCAGCCGCTCGTTCTCCGATGGCGACCTCGACCTGGTCGAGCGCGCGGCGCAGGCGGGTCACCGCATCCTGCGCGGGCCTGCCCACCACGACCTCGACGAGCTGCGGTCGCTGCTGCACGGTGCCGACGCCTGGATAGCCGGCACCGGGTCCGTCACCGACGCGCATCTCGCCGCGGCCCCGAAGCTCAAGGTCGTCGCCCGCTATGGTGTCGGCACCGAGTCCGTCGATCTCGACGCCGCGCGCGACCGCGGCATCCCGGTGACCAACACCCCCGGTGCCAACGCCGACGCGGTCGCCGACCATGCGGTCGGACTGATGCTCGCGGCCCTCCGCTTCGTGCCCGACGGCGACCGCCGCGTGCGCGCGGGCGACTGGGGTGTGCGGCGTGGTCGCGAGCTCGGCGCCGCCACGGTCGGCATCGTCGGCTTCGGGCGCATCGGTCAGGGTGTCGCGGCACGGCTGAGCGGCTTCGGGCCGCGCGTGCTGGCGGCCGATCCGTTCCTTCCCGACGATGTCGTCCGGGAATGCGGTGCGGACCCCGTCTCGCTCGACGAGTTGTTCCGCGCCGCCGACGTGATCACGCTGCACGCTCCGGGTGGGCAGCGGCTCGTCGACGCCGAGCGCCTCGCCGGCATGCGACCGGGAACCGTGCTGGTCAACACCGCCCGCGGCGACCTGATCGACGAGGCCGCCGTGGCGCAGGCGCTGCACGACCGCATCCTCGCCGGCTACGCGGCCGACACCCTCGACGGCGATACCGCGGCGCACGACAGCCCGCTGCTCGAGCCGGAACTCGCCGACCGCGTGATCGTCACCCCGCACCTGGGAGCGCAGACCACGCAGGCTGTCGACAACATGGGGTCCCTGTCGCTCGCCGACGTGATCGCGGTCCTCTCCGGCGCCGAGCCCGCCCACCCCGTCCCCAGCCCCGTCCCCGTCGCCGTCCCCGAGGAGACCCGATGACCACCACCGCCGACGTCGTCGCCACCGCACACGCTCCGGCATCCGCCGACTACATGGGCTTCGTCGGGGTGACCACCGCGTCGTCGTCGATCATGAAGGTCTTCCCCCTGTGGGCCGACATCCTGGAGCTGCCGACGCGCACCCTGGTCGGCCACGACCTGCCGATGGATGCCGAGCCCGCGCAGTACCGCGCCATGGTCGAGCAGATCCGCGACGACCCCCATCACCGCGGCGCGCTCGTCACCACGCACAAGATGAACGTGTACGCCGCGGCATCCGACCTGTTCGACGAGCTCGACCCGTTCGCGGTGTCGTGCTCCGAGATCTCCAGCATCTCGAAGCGCGGCACTGTCCTGTCGGGGCGGGCGAAGGATCCGATCACGGTCGACCTGGCGCTGAACGACTTCCTTCCCGCCGACCACTTCGCGCGCACGGGCGGTGCGGTCGTGATCCTCGGAGCCGGTGGATCGGGCACCGCGCTGAGCTGGGCGCTGGCCGAACGCGACGACGCCCCGTCGAAGATCACGGTGACCGCCCGCACACAGGACAAGCTCGACCACCTGCGCGAGGTGCACCGTCAGCACGGCACCCGCGAGGGCCTGATCGACTACGTCGTGACGGCGACCCCCGCAGACGCGGATGCCCTGGTGGCTGCGGCCCCCGCAGGATCGGTCATCGCGAACGCGACCGGACTCGGCAAGGACCGCCCCGGATCGCCCCTGACCGACGCCGTGGTGTTCCCCGAGGGGGCGTACGCATGGGAGTTCAACTACCGCGGCTCGCTCGAGTTCCTGCACCAGGCCGAGGCTCAGGCATCCGCCCGCGGGCTGCACGTGGTCGACGGGTGGCGCTACTTCATCCATGGCTGGTCGCAGGTGGTGGCCGACGTGTTCGAGCTCGACCTCACGCCCGACGTCGTCGAACGGCTCGCCGAGGCCGCGGAGTCGGTGCGCTGATGCCCGCCGTCGTCCGGACCGTGCTCGGCGACATCGCCCCTGCGCTCCTCGGGCGGGTGGACTATCACGAGCACCTGTTCCAGGTGACTCCGCTGCTGCCGGGCGACGAACTCGACGACGAGAAGGCCTCGGGCGAAGAAGCCGCCCTGCTGCAGGCGAGCGGGTTCGAGACGATGGTGGATGCCACGCCGTTCGGTCTCGCGCGCGACCCCGCAGCCCTCGCCCGGATCAGCGCCTCGACCGGGCTGCACATCGTCGCGACGACCGGACGACACCGGGAGGCCCACTACGGCGCGGACCATCCGATGCAGGTGTGGACCGCCGACCGTCTGGCCGCCCTCTTCATCGCCGACATCATGCGCGGCATGCCCGCCGACGACGGGGAGATCTTCGAGACACCCGAGGCGCCCCTCGCCGCGGCACCCGATGGCAGCCCCGTGCGCGCAGGTCTCCTCAAGGGCGGCGCCGACTACTGGCGCATCAGCCCGTTCGAGCGCACCACCCTGATCGCCGTGGCCGAGGCGCACCGCGCGACGGGCGCCCCGGTCATGGTGCATCTGGAGTTCGGCACGGCAGCCCACGAGGTGCTCGACCTGCTCGGGGCCGAGGGCGTGTCCGCCGACCGTGTCGTGCTGGCGCACGCCGACCGCGACCCCGACCCCGGGCTGCACGCGTCGCTCGCCGAACGCGGTGCCCACCTCGGGTACGACGGCTTCGCGCGTCCGCGCACCCGCTCCGACGCCGAACTGCTCGCCCTGACCGTCGCGGTGGTCGAGCGTGGTGCCGGCGACCGGATCGTGCTCGGCGGCGACGTCGCCCGGCGCACGAGGTACATCGCGTACGGCGGCATGCCCGGACTCGCCTACCTCGGCGACCGCTACCTCCCGCGCCTCCGCGCGGCCGTGGGAGACGAGGCCGTGCATCGAATGCTCGTGTCCACCCCGGCGCGGTTGCTGACCCTCTCGCCCTGACCCTGCCGCCCTGATCCGCGCCCTGAGCACGAGCATGGCCATGAGCATCCGCTTCCACCCCCGACACCCCCGAGGAGACACCGTGTCCGAGCCGACCATCCTGCACGCCACGTTCACCGCCCAGCCCGGAGCCGGCGATCGCGTGGCCGCCCTGGTGCGTGACTTCGCCGAGGTCGTGCGCGCCGAGGAGGGCAACGTCGTCTTCGATGCGACCCGGCTCGTCGACGACCCCGACCGCTTCTTCGTCTACGAGGTCTACCGCGACGAGGCGGCCTTCCAGGCGCACATCGCCGCCCCCGCCGGAGTCCCCTTCAACGTGGCGTTGCAGGAGCTCATCGTCGAACCGACGTCGCAGCTCACCTTCCTCCGCCGCCTCTGACGGCTGCGACGCCGTTCAGCGATCGAGCCGGGGATCCCGCAGGGCTGCCATCGCCTCCACAAGGCTCTCGTGGATGTACTCGAGCTCTGGCGAGATGAAACTCGACCAGTCGTCTTCGGCGGCATCGTGCCCTTCGGCCTCTCCACCGTCCGTAGATCCGTTCCACGTGGCAACGTCCGCTCCGTCGGCATCCCACGTCTGATCCTGCGGAACATGGGCGTAGACCCACCAGAGATTTTCCGAGGGGTCGGCGAAGCGCGAGAACGTATCTCCGAAGAAGTCGGTCGGCCGGGTCACGATACGGGCGCCGAGTTCGACGGCTCGTGCGAGCGTTCCCTCGACGTCGTCGACGTACACCTGGAGGAATCCGGGAGTGAAGGGCCAGTCGGGCTTGCGGTCGGCGACAGTGATGACGGAATCGCCGATGCGCAACTCTGAGTGCAGGATCAGTCCGTCGGTGTCGACGGTGCGGGCCTCGGGAACGTCGGTCGCCCCGAAGACCTCGATCACGAAGTCGATGATGCGGGCCGCGTCGTCGGTCATGAGGAAGGGGTTGATGGTGTTCGATCCTGCCGGGAGGGCGGGAGTGCTGCTCATGGTGTGTGTCCTTTCGTCGCGATCACTCTGACAGCCACCCCGGACAGATTCTGTCCTCGATCGTCGAACGCCGCCCCATGCCGGCCCCGAACGCGAAGAAGCCCCCCACCCGAAGGCGAGGGGCTTCTTCGCGTCAGCGGGGTGTCACTCGTAGAGCACAGCGGCGATCTTCGGGTCGTCGATGTTGCTCTTGTCGTACCAGTACGAACCGGTGTCGTAGAACTTCTCGACGTCCTTGCCGTTGGCGGCGTCGTAGGCCGCCTGCACGACCTGGGCGCCGATGCCGATCGGGTCCTGCGTGATGGCACCGGCCATGGTGCCGTCCTTGATGGCGTTGATCTGTGCGGCACCGGAGTCGAAGCCGACGATGGTGATCTTGCCCTTCTCGAGGCCCAGCTCGTTCACGGCGTTCACGACGCCGATGGCCGAGCCCTCGTTGGTGCCGTAGATGCCCTTGAGGTCGGGGTGTGCCGCGATCAGGGTCTTGGCGATGTCAGCCGACTTGAGGTGGTCGCCGTCGCCGTACTGGATGTCGACGATCTCGATGTCGGGGTAGTCCGCCTTGATCTTGTCGACGAAGCCGTCGCGACGCTCGACACCGGTCGAGTTGATCTGCGAGTGGCCGACGATCGCGACCTGTCCTTCGCCGCCGATCAGGTCGGCCATGTGCTCGGCAGCGAGCGCACCGGCGACCTTGCTGTCGGTGGCCGACAGGCTGAGCCCGACGTCACCGTTGCAGGGGGCGTCGAAGTAGACGACGGGGATGTCCTTCGCCTTGGCCTGCTCGAGCGGAGCGACGCACGCCTCGGGGTCGAGGGCGGCGTAGGCGATGGCGTCCGGGTTCTTGTCGATCGCAGCGGTCAGCATCTCGAGCTGGCCGGCGATCTCGGTCTCGGCTGCGGGGCCCTCGAACGTGATCTTCACGCCGAGCTCCTTCGCCTTGTCCTCTGCACCCTTCTTCACGGCCTGCCAGAACTGGTGCTGGAAGCCCTTCGAGACCATGGCGATGTACATCTCGCCGTCGTTGCTGCCGCCGCTGCTCGAGCCTTCCTCGATCACGTCGCCGCCACCGCCGGCACAGCCGGCGAACACCAGTGCGGATGCGGCCACGAGGGCCACGAGTGCGGTCTTCTTCCCGAATTTCATGAAAACTCCATTGTTTGGGTACGGCTCGGTTTGTTCTGTGTGGATGCCGGACGGGCCGGCGCTGTGGACATTCCAGGTGCCTGTGCGGATGTCTCCGCGGAGCCGGCCGGAGCCGGAGGACGACGACGGGCACGGGTTTCGCCGCCGCCCAGGTCTCAGGTGCGCTGTCGGTTGCGGAGCGAGTCGAGGAACACCGCGAGCAGCACGACCACGCCGACGACGATGTTCTGCCACTCGGGCTGGATCGACATGATGCGCAGGCCGTTCACGAGCACGCTCATGATGAGCGCGCCGATCACGGTGCCGAGGATCGATCCGCGTCCGCCCAGCAGCGAGGTGCCGCCGATGATGACTGCGGCGATCGCCTGCAGTTCGTATCCGGTGCCGATCTGCGGCTGGGCCGAGTCGAGGCGGGAGGCGATGACGATGCCCGCGACGCCGGTGAACGCCCCGGCGAACATGTAGATCAGGATCGTCCAGCGACGCGTGTTGACACCCGAGAGGCGCGTGGCCTCTTCGTTCGATCCGATCGCGAACGTGTAGCGGCCGAGCAGCGTCTTCGACAGCACCAGGTAGGCGATGATCGCGAGCACGGCGGTGACGAGCACGGCGTTCGGGATGCCGGGGATGATCACGCCGAGGGCGATCTTCTTGAAGTCGGGGGCCGAGGTGGAGAAGTAGATCGGTGCGACCCCCGAGATCACGAGGGCGAGGCCGCCGGCGATCATCATCATCGCGAGGGTGGCGATGAACGGAGGAAGCCGGAGGAACGTGATGTTCACGCCGTTGACGAGTCCCATCAGCACACCGGTCAGGATGCCGCCGATGACGCCGACCCACACCGGGAGCCCCATGTTCGTCACGAACACACCCGTCATCACGGCGCAGAGCGCCATCCCGGTGCCGATCGACAGGTCGATGCCGCCGGTGATGATGACGAAGGTGGTGCCGAGGGCGAGGATGCCGATGACGGCCGTCGACAGCAGCACGGTGGCGATGTTGCTGAAGGTGAAGAAGTTGGGGCTGGCGATCGAGAAGAAGATGATCAGCACGATGAGCGTGCCGAACGCCAGCGACTGCTGGAACTGACGCTTCAGGAACGCCCCGACGTCCCTCTTGTCCGTGTTCTCGTTCACGGCGGTCTGGATGATCGTCGTCGTCGACGATCCGGGCTGCTGCGGAGCGCTCATCAGTCTTCCTCCCCGTGGGCTGCGAGTTGCATGATCTTCTCCTGGCTTGCTTCCTCGTTGCGGAGCGTCCCGGTGATGCGACCGTTGGCGAAGACCGCGATGCGGTTCGCCACACGGAGGATCTCCGGGAGCTCGGATGAGATGACGATGATGGATTTGCCTGCGTCAGCGAGCTGCTGCATGAGGCGGTAGATCTCCTCCTTCGCGCCGACGTCGATCCCTCTGGTCGGCTCGTCGAAGATGAGGATGTCGCAGTCGCGCATCAGCCACCGGGCGATGACGACCTTCTGCTGGTTCCCTCCGGAGAGGAGCTTGACGACCTGGTTGACCGATGGCGTCTTCACGCGCAGTTGCTGCACGTACTCCTTGGTACGGTTCTTCGCCTTGCTGTCGCCCATCCAGCCGATCGCATTGGCGTAGGAGCCGAGCGAGGCGAGCACGGTGTTGAACGTCACGTCCTGCTCGAGCATGAGTCCGAGGAGCTTGCGGTCCTCCGAGAGGTATCCGACACCGTGGTGCACGGCATCCGCCGGCTGGGCGATGCGCACCGCGCGACCGTCGATGGCGATCGTGCCGCTGTCGCGGTGGTCGGCACCGATGACCGCACGGGCGGTCTCGGTGCGACCGGCGCCCATGAGCCCGGCGAAGCCGAGGATCTCGCCCTTGTGCAACTGGAACGAGACGTCTTTCAAGAGGCTCTTGGTCGACAGACCTTGCACTTCGAGGACCACGGGGTCGTTCGCGTGCTCGCGGGCCTGGGGGCGGGTCCCCTCGTCGATCACACGTCCGACCATCATCTCGATGATCGTCGGGATGGTGATCTCGGACTTGTCGAGTGATCCGATGTATGTGCCGTCACGCAGGACGGTCACGCGGTCGGCCAGACGGCGCAGCTCGTCCATGCGGTGCGAGATGTAGACGATCCCGGTGCCGCGCGCCTTGAGCTGCTCGATCAGCACGAAGAGCGTCTCGACCTCGGTGTCGGTGAGGGCCGAGGTGGGCTCGTCCATGATGAGGACCTTGGCGTTGAAGGACAGCGCCTTGGCGATCTCGACCATCTGCTGCTCGGCCACCGTGAGCTCGCCGACGAGCTGACGGGGGTTCAGGTGGATGTCGAGGCGCTGCAGCAGGTCGGCGGTCTGCGCGTTGAGCTTGCGCTCCGACAGGAACGGCCCCGTGGTGGGCTCTCGCCCCACGTAGATGTTCTGCGCGACGGTCAGATCGGGCATCAGGTTGAGCTCCTGATGGATGATCGTGATGCCGAGCTCCTGCGCCTGGAGGGGGCTCGTGAGCTCGACCTCCTGACCCTCGAACGTGATCGTGCCCTCGTCCTTGGTGTAGATCCCGGAGAGGATCTTCATCAGGGTCGACTTTCCCGCGCCGTTCTCGCCCACGAGCACGAGCACCTCGCCGGCGTGCACCTCGAGGTGCACGTCTTTCAGCGCCTGCACGCCGGGGAATCCTTTGCTGATCCCCTCGACCCGGAGGATGGGTCCACTCATGCGCTCACCTGCTTCCTTGAAGGTTCTGCTTCGACGTCGACGGATCATTCCGTCGCAAACATCGGATCAATTCTGCGTCCTACGCTACGGGCAGCGCAAGTTGTATCTAAATGTATCTAATGACGGCCGGATGGGGAAGACCTGTAATGACATCTTGATCTTCCGATGCTCCCCCGGCCGGATTCCACTCAGTGGAGGCGGATCGACTCGACCGCGACGAGCTTGTCGCGGATGTACGCGTTCGCGTGGGCGCCGAGTTCGACGTTGTCGTTCCAGAGGTTGCGCCAGATGCCGAGCATGCGGCTGAGGTCGGGGGCGACGACCGCCGACGAGAACGACTCGAAGACGATCGGACCGTCGTAGCCGATGCGGCTGAGCGCCTTGAAGAACGTGTCGAAGTCGACCGTCCCGGTCCCGAGATAGCCACGGTGGCTCTCACCGATATGCACGTAGCGCAGGGCAGGGGCGGCATCGAGGACCGGCGCGAACATATCCGACTCCTCGATGTTCATGTGGTACGTGTCGATGTGGATCCCGAGGTTCGGCCGATCGACCTCGGCGACGTACTCCAGAGCCTGCCTCGCCGTGTTCAGCACGTTGGTCTCGTAGCGGTTCACGACCTCGAGCGCGACGGAGACCCCCCGTTCGGCGGCATGGTCGGCGACCCGCGCGATCGCGGCCTTGCTGCTCGCGAGCCCTTCGGCCGTCACCGGCGCCATGTACTTCTTCATGGCGCTGTAGATCACCCCGCAGAAGTGCTGACCCCCCAGATCCGCGAGCACGTCGACGGCTTTCAGGAGCAGGGCTTCGCCGGCCGCGACGATCGCGGGGTCGGAGCTGGTGACGTCGGTCGCCTCGGAGAGTCCGAGCGAGGCGCTGACGGCGAGGTCGTATTCCTCCAACGCATCCTTCGCGACCGAGACGTCGAACGAGAACGGGTCCATCAGCGGGAACTCGATGAGGTCGAAACCCGCCTCCTTGGTCTTGCGCACCGCCAGACGGATGCCCTCGGCATCGAAGTTCCCCGTCCAGACGAGCCCGTGGCAGCCGATGTTCATGAGACCTCTCCCAGCGGGTGTGCGGCACCGTCGCCGTCCGGGGTTGGCACGTGCCAACCCCGGTGTGCGAGTCACGCTACGTCGGGCGGACGAGGCCTGTCAAGAACTTTCTTGGCACGTTGCAACTCCTCCGATATCCTGAGGCCGCCGACGTGGTCAGGAGCCCCGACCGCGCGGCCGGACGAAGGAGCCCCATGCCCGCGAGCGTCAAGGACGTCGCCGCCCTCGCCGGAGTCTCCTCTTCCACTGTCTCCAACTACCTCAACCATCCGCACGTGCTCGGAGCCGCGACGCGGGAGCGGGTGCGCGCGGCGGTCGAACAACTCGGCTTCGTGCCGAACGAATCCGCCCGGCAGCTGCGTGCAGGATCGAGCAAGGCTCTCGCGCTCATCCTGCTCGACGCCTGGCTGCCCTATTTCCACGACCTCTCGCGTGGGGTCGAAGACGTGGCGCGAGAGGGCGGCTGGTCGCTGTTCTTCAGCAACAGCAATCGCGACGACGCGCAGGAGCGGCGCAACCTCGACATGTTCGAGGCGCACCGGGTGCAGGGCATCGTCATCTATCCGCTCGGCGACGTGGTGCCGCGCCTGGAGGGGCTCGCCGATCGCGGCATCCGTTCGGTCGTCGTGGGCCCGATCCCCGACTCGTCGAAGGTCGCCTCCGTGCTGTTCGACGACCGCGCCGGGGGGCGGCTCGCCGGCGAGCATCTCGTCGGACTCGGGCGAGAGCACATCCTGTTCCTCGGCAATCCGGCCGTGAGTCAGTCGAACGACCGCCTGGCCGGGCTATGCGAAGCGGTGGCCGGCACCGACGTGACGGTATCCACGAGCGAGGTACCGCACCTGGCGACAGAGGACGGCCTGCAGGCCGGCGCGCAGATCATCGCGATGCCCGCCTCCGAACGACCCGACGCCGTGTTCGCGGCGAACGACATGGTGGCGCTCGGTGTGCTCACCACGCTGCTGCGCCACGGCATCCGCGTGCCCGAGGAGATCGCGCTGGTCGGCTTCGACGACGTGGCGCAGGCCCATCAGAGCGTCGTACCGCTCACGAGCGTGCGGCAGCCCGGCTACGAGATCGGCCGTGCCGCCGGGGCCGCCCTGCTGCAGCAGCTCGCCGATCCCTCGGCTCCCCCGCCTGCGACGACGCCGTTCCCTGCCGAGCTCATCGTGCGGGAATCGACCGTCGGTCGCTGAACTCGGCGTTCACAACTCCCGGTGTTCGCAACTCCGGAGAAGAGAGCAGCTCAGAGTCGAAAAGGCCGATCCGGCCGCCTCCGCCGACGCCGTTCCCGGGTGGTGAACGGCGTCACGCCGACGCGTGCCCGACGACACCCTTGCGCAGCAGCGCGTTGCCGTACTTGCGGGTCTCGCCCGTGCGCACGAGCAGGTACGCGGCCTTCGCGACCTCGTAGTAGGCGAACCGCTCGACGAAAGCCGTCGTATCCACGGCCGTCCCCGCCGCGGCCATCAGCTCGTGCTGCACGTCGAGCACCTCGCCGTCAGCCGAGGTCATCAGGTCGATCCCGGGCGCATCATCCAGAGGGAGCACCGTGCGGATGGCCGCCACGACCTCGGGCGTCGTCGTGCCGGGGAGGTCGATCACCCGTGCGCCCAGACCCCATGCCGGGAAATGCGCGTCGGCGACGACCACGGCATCGGAGTGTCCCATGCGATCGAGGTGCAGCAGCAGCTCTCCGGTGAGCAGGGGATGGATTCCTTCGAGCACGAGTGCTCCTCTCGGTGAGACGTCGGGTGATTCCGGGGACGGGTCGATCAGGCGGGGATGAGCTCTTCCGCCGCCAGGTTCTCCCACAGGGCCGTCGGGATCTCGATCGCTGCGTACTCCGCATTCTGCCGCAGCTGCGCCGGGCGGCTGCCGCCCACCACGACCGATCGCACGACGTCGGACTGCAGCGGGAACTGGATCGCCGCCGCGGGGAGCGGCACGCCGTGGTCGGCGCACACGGCGGCGATGCGCACGAGCCGGTCCCACAGCTCGTCCGGCAGCTGCCCGTACTCGTAGCGTCCGTCGCGACGCGGTTCGCTCGACGCGAGCAGACCCGAGTTGAAGACGGATGCCGCCACGATCCCGGTCCCGGTCTCGCGGCATGCGGGCAGCACATCGACCGCAGCCGGCTGTTCGAGGAGCGTGTAGCGACCGGCCACCATGACGAGGTCGAGGTCGGCCGCGCGCACGGCCGCCGCGAGCGCATCCGACACCATCGAGCCGATGCCGATCGCGGTCACCTCGCCATCGGCGCGCAACCCCTCCATCGCGGGCAGAGCCTCGGCGAGCGCGAGGTCGAGGTCGTGCCGCTCAGGGTCATGCAGGTAGAGAAGGTCGATGCGCTCGATGCCGAGGCGCTCGCGCGACTCGTCGACGCTCGTGCGGATACCCGCTTCCGAGAAGTCCCACACGCGCTGCAGGTCATCGGGAACGTGGAAGTCGTTCGCGGTGTCGAGACCGCCGCCGACGTGGTCGGGGTTCGGCCGCAGCAGGCGCCCGGCCTTGGTCGAGAGCACGTACTCGTCACGCGGCTTGGTCTGCAGGAAGGCCCCGAGCCGACGCTCGGAGAGTCCGAGCCCGTAATGCGGCGCCGTGTCGTAGAAGCGGATGCCGCTCTCCCACGCGGCATCCAGCACGGCCCAGGCCTCGTCATCGGTCAGCGGCCGAAACAGGTTGCCCACGTTCGCGGCACCGTAGCCGAGCGTCGGGACGGTCAGGCGGTCAGGCACTCCCGCGCGATCAGGCACCGACATGCGCACCCTTCCAGGCGTAGGTCGCGATGCTGTCGGCCTTCATCTCCATGCCCGTTCCCGGCGCGGTGGGTGCCATGTACGAACCGCCCTGGATGTCGGTGGGCACGACGAAGTGCTCGTGCAGGTGGTCGACGAACTCGATCATGCGGCCCTCGCGCGTGCCGGTGACGGCGACGAAGTCGAACATGGACAGGTGCTGCACAGCCTCGCACAGGCCCACACCGCCGGCGTGCGGGCAGACCGGCACGTCGAACTTCGCGGCGAGCAGCAGGTTGGCGATGTTCTCGTTCACGCCGGCGACGCGCACGGCGTCGATCTGCATGACGGAGATCGCCTCGGCCTGCAGCAGCTGCTTGAAGATGACGCGGTTCTGGGCGTGCTCGCCCGTCGCGACGCGGATCGGTGCGACGCCGCGAGCGATCTCGGCGTGGCCGAGCACGTCGTCGGGGCTGGTGGGCTCCTCGATCCAGGCGGGGTGGAACTCGGCGAGCGCGTTGACCCACTCGATCGCTTCCGACACCTCCCAGCGCTGGTTCGCGTCGATCGCGATCGGGAAGTCGGGCCCGCACACCTCACGCGCCTTCCGGAAGCGGCGGATGTCGTCGTCGAGGTCGGCGCCGACCTTGAGCTTGATCTGGGTGAAGCCGTCGGCCATCGCTTCGCGGGCGAGGCGCTCGAGCTTCTCGTCGGAGTAGCCGAGCCATCCGGGGCTCGTGGTGTAGCCGGGATATCCGGAGGCGAGCAGTTGCTGTTCCCTCTCGGCCCGACCGGGCTCGGCGGCACGCAGGATCTCGAGGGCGTCGTCGCGGGTGAGGGCGTTGGTGAGGTACCGGAAGTCGACGAGGTCGACGAGCTCCTCCGGCGTCATACGGGCGAGCAGCTGCCAGAGCGGAAGGCCGGCGCGCTTGGCCTTGATGTCCCACAGCGCGTTGATGACCGCGCCGATGGCCATGTGCATGACGCCCTTCTCCGGCCCGAGCCAGCGCAGTTGCGAGTCGCCGATGATGTCGCGGAACGTGCCGCCCATGTCGTCGAGGAGGGGCTCGATCTCGCGACCCACCAGGTGACCTGCCAGCGCGTCGATGGCCGCGACCTGCACGTCGTTGCCGCGGCCGATCGTGAAGACGAACGCGTGGCCATCGATGTCGTCGTCGGCGTCGGTGCGCACGATGACGTACGCGGCCGAGTAGTCGGGGTCGGGGTTCATCGCGTCCGACCCGTCCAGGCTCAGGGACGTGGGAAAGCGGATGTCGGTGGTGTCGAGGGCGACGATACGGCTCACGGGATTCCTCTCGATGCGCGGCTGATTTCTTCCGCGCGGATCTCTTGGAGTGTAAACATCGGATGTCTATACTGTCAACGAGACCGGCCGCCTCATCGCGGCCTCCCGACCGATCAGGAGAAACATGAAGTTCGCGCGGCTCGGCACCCCCGGGAATGAGATCCCCGTCCTCGTGGAGGGCGACCGATACCTCGACCTCCGCCCCGTAACATCCGATGTGAACGGCGATTTCCTCGAGGGTGACTTCGTCGCCCGCGTCGTTGCCGCCCGCGATGCCGGAGACCTCCCCGAACTCGCGGGCGCCGCATCGCTGCGCGTCGGCGCCCCGATCGCCCGCCCGAGCGCCGTGATCTGCATCGGCATGAACTACGCGGCTCACGCCGCCGAGTCGGGGTCGGAGCCGCCCACCATCCCGATCCTCTTCCTCAAGACGCCGAACACGGTCGTGGGCCCGAACGATGCGGTCACGATCCCGCGCGGCAGCGAGAAGACCGACTGGGAGGTCGAGCTCGGCATCGTGATCGGCACCCGCACCGCCTACCTCGACTCCCCCGACGAGTCGATGGCGCACGTGGCCGGCTTCGTCGCCGCGAACGACGTCTCCGAGCGCGACTTCCAGATGGCCGTCTCGGGCGGGCAGTGGTCGAAAGGCAAGATCGCGGCCGGCTTCAACCCCACCGGGCCCTGGCTCGTCACCCCCGACGAGGTGGATCACCACGCGCTCGGTCTTCGCAGCTTCGTGAACGGCGAGCCGCGGCAGGACTCGAACACGAGCGACATGATCTTCACCGTCGAGCACATCGTGCACCACCTCTCGCAGTACGTGACGCTGGAGCCCGGTGACCTCATCCTCACCGGCACGCCGCAGGGCGTCGCCCTGTCGGGCAAGTACCCCTATCTCGCCGCGGGCGACGTGGTCGAGATCGAGATCGACGGCCTCGGCCGTCAACGGCAGGAGTTCGTGGCATGGGAGGCCCGGAAGTGAGCGCATTGAACGGACTGGTGGCGATCGTCACCGGTGGAGCATCAGGGATCGGCGCGGCGATCGCCCAGCGTCTGCACGCCGACGGAGCGAGCATCGCGCTCCTCGACCGGGACACCACGGCGGCCGACCCCGCCTTCGCCGCCTTCACAGCCGATGTCTCCGACCGCAAGAGTGTCGACGCGGCGGTGAGCGCCGTGGCCGAGCGGTTCGGGCGCATCGACATCGTCGTCAACAACGCCGGCATCGGCGCCCAGGGCGACATCACCGCGAACGACGACGACGAGTGGGCGCGCGTGCTCTCGGTCAACGTCACGGGCATCGCCCGTGTCACCTCGGCAGCCCTCCCCTGGCTGCGGAAGTCTCCGTCCGCCGCGGTCTGCAACACGGCATCCATCGCCTCGACGACAGGGTTGCCGCAACGGGCGCTCTACAGCGCGTCGAAGGGAGCCGTCGCAGCCCTCACCCGCGCGATGGCCGCCGACCACCTGCGCGAGGGCATCCGTGTGAACGCGGTCAACCCCGGCACGGCCGACACCCCGTGGGTGGGCCGACTGCTCGATTCGGCAGCCGACCCCGCCGCCGAGCGCGCCGCCCTCGAAGCACGCCAGCCGCACGGACGCCTGGTCAGCCCCGACGAGGTCGCCGCTGCGGTCGCCTACCTCGTGAGCCCCGCAGCGGGATCGACCACAGGCACCTTCATCGAGGTCGACGGCGGTATGGCCCAGCTGCGCCTGCGCGCGGAGTAGCATCCGCCTGCGTTCCGGTCGCAGTTGACGCCGCCTCCGTCGCGCGAGGGCGGCAACAATTGCGACCGGAAGCGCAGAGAACGACGCCTGCGACCGGAACCGCAGAGACCGACGCCGGACGGCAGCAGCCGCGACCGGAACCACCGAGACCGACGCTCACCCGCGGTGACCGCGGAGCCAACCCCGGAGGCCCGATCGCGGAGCAGCATCAGACGGGTTCTGCCGCGGCTGAGCGGTGCGATAGAACCGCTCGGCGTTGCCCCACAGGAGGGCGTCGAGGTCGTGGCCCCGCGACTCCGCCCACGCCACGACGGTGTCGGCCCAGCGCGACCGCGCGGTGGGCTGGTACGTCGCGGAGCCGTCCTCCGGCGTGTGCGGGTCGCCGGGCTCGGCGGGGCCGATGGCCGAGACCGGCCAGTCACTCCCCCACATCAGGCGCTCGATCCCGAAGGCATCCGCCGCCACGTCGAGGAACGGCTCCAGCTGCTCGGCGTTCCAGTCTCCGCCTGCCTCTCCCGGCAGGCCGGAGAGCTTGCAGAAGGTGTGCGGATGACGGGCTAGTTCGGCGAGGTCGCGAGCCCACTCCGCCGACGGCGGGAGCGGCGAGGCCGCCGTGCCGACGGCGGGCTTGCCGAGATGGTCGAGCACGATCCGCAGCTCCGGGATCGCACCGGCGAAACGGGCGATCTCCGGGAGCTGATCGGCGCGCACGCACGCGTCGAAGGTCAGATCGCGCGCGGCGACCTCACGCGCGCCGGTCACGAACGCGGCCGAGACGGCCAGTCCGTCCGGCTCGCCCTGCAGGTTGTGCCGCACTCCGACGACGAGGGGCTCGGCCATGAGCCCCTCCAGGTGCGCGACCGTGTCGGTTCCCCGGTCGAGACGGATGCCGGCGACGATCCCGACGATGCCGAGCGCAGGCGCCAGCCCCGCGACCCACTGTACCTCGTCGAGGAAGTCGTCTTCGATGGTCTCCGCCTGCACGAACACCGATTTCTCCGGGTGCGCGGCGGACAGGCGGGCGAGCCCCAGCTCCCGGTCGGCGAACCGGTACGCCAGCGGCCCCTCGAGCCAGGTGTAGGTCAGCACCTCCGGATCCCAGAGGTGCAGGTGTGAATCGAGAACGCGCATGGCTCCATCCTGCCGGAGACATCCGATCAATCGCTAGGATGACGCCATGGCAGTCACCGACGAGGCGATCGAGAAGATCAAGGCGATGATCGTGGCGGGCGAGCTCGCCCCCGGCGATCGCCTTCCCCCCGAGAAGGAGCTGTCCGAGCGGCTCGGCCTCTCCCGCAGCTCGATGCGCGAGGCGGTCAAGGCGCTGGAGGTCATCCGGGTCCTCGACGTGCGACGCGGCGACGGCACCTACGTGACGAGCCTCGAACCGCATCTGCTGCTGGAGGCGATCGCGTTCGTCGTCGACATGCACGACGACGACTCGATGCTCGAGATCTTCGCGGTGCGCCGCATGCTGGAGTCGCAGGCGACAGGGCTGGCGGCCACCCTCGGCACGGAGGAGCAGATCGCCGAGCTGCAGGACGAGGTCGATTCGGTCGACGCGGCCGTGACCATCGAGTCTCTGGTCGACCACGACATCCGGTTCCATCGCGAGATCGTCGCGATGTCCGGCAACGCGTACCTCGCGAGTCTGATCGAGCATCTGAGCAGCCAGACCGTGCGCGCCCGCGTGTGGCGCGGCCTCACCGAGGGCGGCGCGGTCGAGCGCACCCTGTCCGAGCACCGGGCCATCGCCGACGCGATCGCCCAGCACGACTCCGCCCTCGCGACCTCGCTCGCCACCGCGCATATCGCGGGCGTGGAGCGCTGGCTGCGCCAGGCCGCGGCGAGCTGACCCGCCTGCGGACTTCAGCAGACCGCGCTCACGCCCCCAGGCGCACCATCGCGGCGTCGAACTCGGCGGCCGAGCTGTCGCTCACCTCATGGAAGAGCACCCGGTCGAGCACGTCCGGCGCAGCGGTGAAGTACGGCACTCCTGCAAGGCGCAGACCGGTGATGTCGTCCGGCGAGCGCAGCGATGCGGCGAGCACGTTCGAGTCGCTCCCCGCGCACACCTCCTGCATGCGGGCGATCGTCGCGTCGCCGTCGAGGCCCGCGTCGCGCATCCGTCCGAGGTATGGAGCGATGTACTGCGCACCGATCGAGGCGCACGCGAGGGCCTGCGCGACCGAGTACACGGCGGTGACCAGCACGGTGGCGCCGTCGCGCACGAGAGCGGATGCGGCGGCGAAGCCCGCCGCCGTGGCCGGGACCTTCACGGCCACGCGGTCGCCCAGTGCGCGGATGCCCTCGGCATTGCGGAGGAAGGACGCGGCGTCGCCGCCCCAGGTCTGGAAGAAGATCTCGCGCGCCCCCTCCGACTCCCACCGGGCGTAGAGCTCGGGGATCTCGGCGGCGGTGCGGCCTCCCCGTTCGAGGATGGTCGGGTTGGTGGTGACACCGTGCACCACGCCGGCGGCGAGCAGTCGGGAGACACAGTCGACGTCGGCGCTGTCGACGTACAGGCGTGGCGCGATCGGGTTCATCAGGGTCTCCTCGCGGACAACCTGTCGTTACAGGTGCGGTTTCGGCTAATGTAATGACAGCCACCGCGGTCTGTCAAAGCGTCGGCTACGCCTGCCGTCGAGGAAGATCAGGAGCGAGATGACCCCCGCACACCCCGAGGACCGTACCGGCGTCGTCATCGTCGGCAGCGTCACGGCCGATGTGACCACCTTCTCCGGGCGTCTGCCCGCCAGGGGCGAGACGATTCTCGGGGACGAGTTCACGCTCATGCTGGGCGGCAAGGGCGCGAACCAGGCTGTCGCCGCCGGGCGCTCCGGTGCGCGCACGAGCTTCGTCGGCTGCGTCGGAGACGACCTGTTCCACGACCTGGTCGTCGACGGGCTGACCGCGGCCGGAGTCGACCTCGCGCACCTGCGCACGGTCCCCGGCCCGACAGGCGTGGCGCACATCCGCGTCGACTCGTCGGCGCAGAACGACATCGTCATGGTTCCGCTCGCCAATGCCGCCCTCAGCGCCGCGCAGATCGACGAGGCGCTCGCAGCCCTCGCCCCCACGACCTCGGTGCTGCTCACCCAGCTCGAGACGCCCTCCGCGCTCACCGCCCACATCACCGCGCGCGGTCGCGAGCACGGCATGACCGTGATCCTCGATCCCGCCCCGGCCGCCGAGCTCGACGCCGAGATCTGGCGGAGCATCGACATCGTCACCCCCAACGAGACCGAGGCGACGCTGATCAGCGGTATCGAGGTGACGGATGCCGCGTCGGCCGAGCAGGCCGGACGCTGGTTCCTCGCCCAGGGGGTCGGCGCCGCCGTGATCACCCTCGCGGGCCAGGGCTCGTGCGTCGTGACGGCCGAGGGCGCATCCGTGATCCCGCCGTTCCCCGTGGATGCGGTCGACACGACCGCCGCGGGCGACGCCTACGCCGGCTATCTCGGCGCGGCGCTCGCGAGCGGCAGCACCCTGGCGGATGCCGTGCGCCTGGCCACCGCGGCCGGCGCGCTGGCGGTCACGAAGCAGGGGGCATCGCCGAGCCTCCCCCACCGCGCCGATGTCGACGCGTTCCTGGCGGAGCGCAGCTCAGCGCACGCCCCCGCACCCGTCGCGAGCTGAACCTGCGAACCGAGCATCCGGAGAACCGAGGAGACACATGCGCAAGACGGCCACCACGATCAATCCCGCGCTGTCCCGCGTGATCAGCGAGACCGGGCACACCGATCTGATCGTCGTCACCGACGCAGGCCTGCCCATCCCCCCGGGATCCGAGCGCATCGACCTGGCGTATCGCCCGGGGGCTCCGGCCTTCCTCGACGTGCTCGACACCGTGCTCGCCGAGCTGGTGGTCGAGGGGGCGACGGTCTCGACCGAGGTCGCCGAGAAGAGCCCGAAGGTGCTGGCCGCACTGCGCGAGCGGTTCGCCGGCATGGGGTTCGAGATCGACCTCGTGCCGCATGTGGAGTTCAAGAAGCTCAGTCACGGCGCACGGGCGTTCGTGCGGTCCGGCGAGTTCACCCCCTACGCGAACGTGATCCTGCACGCGGGGGTGGCGTACTGATGGCCATCGTCGACGACGCGATCGACCGGCACTCCGCCGCGCCCATGTACGACCAGCTGCGCCAGCTGATCATCGACGGCATCGCCCGCGACGGTCTGCAGCCCGGCGACCCGCTGCCCGGCGAGCACCGCCTGTGCGAGCGCTACGGCATCTCGCGCACCGTCGTGCGCCAGGCGCTCGCCCAGCTGGAGCACGAGGGGCTCGTCGAACGGGTGAAGGGCAAGGGCACGTTCGTCTCCCGCCCCCGCACCAGCGAGAGCCTGGTGCACACGCTCGTCGGTCTGTACGACGACGTCGAGCGCCGCGGCGGACATGTGCACAGCGACGTACTGCGGCACGAGCAGACGACGGCTGACGAGGAGGTCGCACTCGCCCTGGAGATGCCGGTCGGATCCCCGGTCGTCGTGCTCGAGCGTCTGCGCCACGTCGACGGCGAACCGTGGTCGCTCTCGACGACCTGGATGCCGGAGGCCGTCGGATCCGTCACCCTCGGCGCCGACCTCTCCGAGGGATCGCTCTATCGACTGCTCGCCGACAACGACATCGTCGCGACGCACGGTGTGCGCTCGGCGGAGGCGACCGTGGCCACGCACGAGCAGGCTCAGCACCTGGGCGTGAGCGCCGGTTCGGCACTGCTGCGTCTACGCAGCGTCAGCCGCAGCGCCGACGGCACGCCCATCGAGTACTTCATCGCGTATCACCGCGGCGACCGTTCGCGTTTCGAGTTCCAGTTGCAGCAGGAGCAGTCTCAGGCATCGCTCCTGCACGTCGACGGCGACGGCGGGGCCTCCCCGGCCGGAACGGTCGGCTGAGGAGACCCTGTCGACGGTACCGCGCCGGGTGTACCTTCACCGCATGATCACCGACGATCCCACCCTCACCGACCCCGACCACTACCGCACGCTCTGGGAGAACGAGCACGTCCGCGTGCTCGACTACACCGATGAGCCCGGCGACAAGACGACGCCGCACGATCATCCGAACAGTGTTCTGGTCACCCTCAGCGGCTTCTCCCGCCGCCTCAGCCTGGGCGACCGCTCCTTCGACACCGTCCTCGCCGCGGGACAGGCCGTGTGGTTGCCCGCGCAGCGTCATTCCGGCGAGAACACCGGAACGACGCCGACGCACACCATCCTCATCGAGCTCAAGGGCGATGCGGCAGGCGAGCCGACCTCCACCCACCTCGGCCCCGAGCGTCCCGCCGCCGCGTGATCGACCAGGGCGCCCGGCCGAGTGGCAGGTAGTGTCGAGGGCATGAGCGACTGGACCAGCACCGCGATCGCCCTGCTGGAAGCCGATGCCAACCGCAGCGCCGACACGCACCTGCACCTCTTCCCGCTGCCGCCCGAGTGGGGCATCGACCTGTACCTCAAGGACGAGTCCGTGCACCCGACGGGCTCCCTCAAACACCGCCTCGCGCGTTCGCTGATCCTCTACGGCCTGGTCAACGGACGCATCCGCGAAGACACCACGCTCGTCGAGTCGTCGAGCGGATCGACCGCCGTGTCCGAGGCGTACTTCGCCCGCATGCTCGGGTTGCCGTTCATCACGGTCGTGCCCCGTTCGACCGTGCAGGAGAAGATCGACCTCATCGAGTTCTACGGCGGCACGTGCCACTTCGTCGACCGTGCGGAGGACATGTCGCCCGAGGCCCAACGTCTGGCCTCCGACTGCACCGGCCACTACCTCGACCAGTTCACGTTCGCCGAGCGCGCGACCGACTGGCGCGGCAACAACAACATCGCCGAGAGCGTGTTCAGCCAGCTCGCTCAGGAGCGGCATCCGATCCCCACCTGGATCGTCACGGGTGCCGGAACCGGCGGCACGAGTGCCACGTTCGGCCGGTACGTGAAGTATCGCCGACATGACACGAAGGTCGCGGTCGTCGACCCCGAGGGCTCGGCCTTCTACGACGGCTGGGCAGGGACCGTGGATCCGCCGGCCGGGCGCCCGAGCCGCATCGAGGGCATCGGCCGCCCCCGGGTCGAGGCCTCGTTCGTGCCGACCGTGATCGACGAGATGATCCAGGTGCCGGATGCCGGGTCGATCGCCGCAATCCGCCTGCTGCGCGAGCGCACCCTGCACTGGGCCGGCGGCTCGACCGGCACCAACCTCTACGGTGCGTTCCAGCTCATCGCCCGGATGCGGGCCGAGGGCGAGACCGGCAGTGTCGTGACCCTGATCTGCGACAGCGGCGTCCGCTACGCCGGCACCTACTACTCCGACGAGTGGGTCGCCGCCCAAGGCTGGGACCTCGCCCCGCACCGCGCGCGCCTCGATACGTTCCTGGAGTCCGGGGTCTGGGGGGACTGAGGGCTGCGGGCTACGCTGGCCGCAGAGCCCTACTGCACGGGTCTGCTCACCGTCACAATCACTGGGGAATCCTCATCAGACTCCGGTGCGACGAGGACGAAGCGAACTGTCTCGGCATGCTGAGGTGAGTGGAGTATTTGCTCAAGTCGCCGGGTTGCGGGAGCCGGCGATTTTTTGACGACCGCCTCGTCGATGCCAAGCCACCCCGATTCCAAGCGCGGAAAGACTACGAGCACGGCAGGCTCGCAGTCGACGCGAAGAAGAACAGCATCGTCCTCGAGCAGCCACGATCCTTCCAGCCTTTTCGAGGCTCCCCGGAACTGTTGCGCCTGTTCTTTGCTGATGAACACGCGCAACGCACGAAGTTGGAAAGGCAGCCGCACGAGCGCCCACCCTTGCCCCGGAACGACGCGAGCATTCCGATGCCTACGGCGCAGGGCCACTAACCTGCCGCAAGCCTCGATGAGTGTCCATAGTGGGCGGTCGGATCGCACACCACGGCCGCCGGAAACACGATTCCCACTCAGTCCTTCGAGCGCGGCCAACATCTCGTCGTCGATGTCGCCCTCATGAACTGCGGTAGCCAAGCGACAGACGTCCAGGCGAGACTGGCTCTGCCTCTGCGATAGCTCGATGTCGGCAAAGGCCTGATACAGGCTGCCGACTAGGTCATGGTGAAACGGCACGTCTCCGAGAAACCGATGTGTCAGTACCGCCAACCAGGCATTAATCAGGACGTCGGCGACTTCCTCGATCCCGAAGGCGCCGTCAGCAGCGCTCCTCGTTTCTTCCACCGCACGCGTCGCAGCTTCGAAGCGTCCGAGATAGACGAGGGTTTCCACACGCAGCGCCAACGCAGCACGCCTGAGAAAGTCGGGCGCCGTCGAGTCCGCGATGACTCTCTCGATACGCACGAGCGCGTCGCCGTCCCGCTCAGCAAGATCGAGAAGCTCGCGCGCGGCCCTGATGTCCTCGAACGCAGGGTGGCCGGCGCGGGAGAGCTGCCGTTCTAAGGCGCTGTAGGCGACGTCGATCAGTGTCCTGTGCGAAGGATCCTCCCGCGGATTTCGCCTGAGGAGATTGAGCACGGTCTCGAGCTGATACAAGACCGCTGTGCGATCCGACTCGGCGTCATCGACGGGCCACTGATCGAGCATCAGCACGCATTTCGATACGGCGTCGAGAATCTCCGGAGTCGGTCGTTCCAGCGTCGCCAAGTTAGACGCAATGGCAGCGTGAATCTTCGCTCGCAGTACGGGCGCGTGCTGACCCAGCGTGTTCAACACGTGAAGCTCGAGCTCGAAGTACTCGAGGCTAATCTCGGGCTGATTCAGCGCGCTCCACAGCACCGCCAGATTTCCCGCGAGGAGCGTGCCATACATCGACGCATAGCCCGATTCCAGGAGCCATCTCAGCGCAGATGTCGCTGAAGGCGCGACAAGTTCTGCATCCGCCCGAGCCCGCTCGTCGATCGCGCGAGTGACGTGCCCGTATGCAGACTCGATGACGCTGCGGAGCACCTCAGCGCGTCTGCGCACCGAGTGCCGCGCACGGACCACATGGAGCACGACTTCGTTGACTCGGAAGGTGCTCTGCAGAGATCGCGATTGTGCATCCATCCTCCGAGAGGCAAGCGAGAACTCGGCCAAAGCGAAGGCGACCGCGTCCACCACGGCGTCTGGATCGTCCTGAAGCTCCTCGTCCAGCAGATCGACAGCTGCGGTCACTGCGAGGTTCGCATGGGCGCTTCGCCCTGGGAGATAGGCCATCGTTTCCATGGTCGCGCTCGCCACGCCGTGCCGCCGGCTTCCCGGACCGGGCGATGACTTCGCTCTCGACTCCAGACCCTCGAGGGCAACCACAACGGCGCGGAGGAGCGTGCTGTGAGTCTTGTATCCCTCCGGCATCAGCACCTCTTCATCGATGATCTTGCTCATCAAGAGACTCACGTACTGAGGGGCGAACTCGATCCCCCGCCCGGAGGCGCTCAGGTACGCGCAAGCTAGATCGAGGGTGAGGGGCCAATCATCCAGATCCGCCGAAAGCTGACTCGCCTTCCTCCGCCAATCGGCGCTCGGCGCCGAAACCCCCATTCGCATCTCTAACAAGGCAATGGAATCGGTACGAGCGAGATGTGGTACCCCATGCGCCCGCCACCCGGACCACGCAACGGCGTTGGTCGACGTCGCGACGATATCCACGTGTCCGACCAGAGGACGCCACGGCTGAACTTCCTTCGCCGAGGCCGCATTGTCGAACACCAGCAGCCAAGTGTCCGAACTGGCAGCGAAGAGGTCTCGGAAGGATGCCGCGAGCTCAGCGCCGTCCGTTCTCTCGTCGCCGATCCCCTCGGCCTGCTCTGACTCGCCGAGGATTCGCCGGACCGACTGTCGAATCGTGCTCAGATCGTGAGCGTCGATCCACAGGATGTGGTCGTATGACGCAGCGCGATCTCTAGCGAAGGAGGCAGCGATAGTCGATTTTCCCGCCCCCGAGAAGCCTGTCAGAACCGCTCGTCGCGGCTGCCTCGTAGGCATTCCTCGCAGAGCCTCGTCCAGGAAAGCGCGAGCTTCGACACGGGGTATTGCTTCGATGTTGGGGATGGGTCCAGCCACAACACCCCAGTCATACGCGCCTCTAGCCTGCGCCACGACATGATCGGCGGGATAGAGCATCCGCTCGATCTGTTCGGCGGGAATCTCACAACCTGGGGTGGTCGCAGAACGCTCGAGCAGCCTCATCGCCACGCTGTAGACGAGGATCTCGGACGACTCCCGGCCGGTTCCCCAACCGAAGGACTGGCGGAGCGCACGAATACGAGCGGCGAGAAACTCGAACGCATCGGGGAGTTGCCAGGCATCGACCACGACTTCGCATCGCGCGATGCGCCCGAGAACCTCGCTCGTGCTTTCGACGTTGAGAACGGCGCCCGCAGCCTCGAGAGCACCCTGTATCTCTCGCATGACGTCCGTCCCACCCAGAAGCTGCTGACGGGCAGCGTCCAGTGCAGCCCCGAGTTGCAGCAATGCTGATGCGACCGGGCGGTTAGTGCGAAAAGTGAATGTGGTGGAGGGCTCTCCTTGGACCATTCGTTCGAACACCCGAAGCGCTTCGGCGACGGTTACTCGGCGACCTGCAGAGCCAGAGACGCTCGACTTCGCTTGAACGACCCGAACGAACCTGCCCTCCTTGCGAAACGCGTAGTCGACGATGTCGTCGTCCGCACTCTCGAGGGACAAGGTCCAGTCACGCTCGCCCTGCTCCAAGAGACCGATGACCTCTTCCAGTACGGCAAGGTGCTGGTACCCAATCCCATACGCCGTCGCAGCCCCACCGCCCCTTCCCACCATGGTCTCAGTCCTCTGGAGGGCAGCAAAGGTTGGTCGTGAAGGCGTACGCACCGAGCCGCGCGGTGCAGCCCGCCGCCGACGGGCACGAGAGTCTCATTGCGCTCTTCCGTACCCTAAGGGTCTGGAGACGCTCCGAATGCACATCGAACATGCGTCGACAGTATCGAACGGGCAGACAGAAGCAATCGCCAACTCTGCCAATACTCCCCGTACGCTGGCCGCATGACTACTCTGATCCTCACCGTCGCGGGTGCAGACCGTCCTGGCCTCGTGGCCGCCGTCGCCGATGTCGTGGATGCGCACGGCGGCAACTGGGAGAACAGCTCACTGGCCGAGCTCGCCGGCACGTTCGCCGGCGTGATCGAGGTCTCGGTCGCGGATGACCGGGAGGCCGAGCTGTCGTCCGCGCTGCGCGGCCTGCAGGGTCAGGGACTCCTCACGCTCGCCGTGCTCACCGGCACTCCGGATGCGGCTGCCGACGACGATCAGCTGCTCGAGATCCAGGTGCTCGGCAACGACCGCCCCGGCATCGTGCGCGAGGTCTCCGGCGTGCTGAGTGCGCACGCCCTGAGCATCGAGGAGCTCGCCACCGAGACTCGAGATGCCGCGATGGCCGGAGGGCGTCTGTTCGAAGCATCGGTCACCGCGAAGGTCCCCGCCTCCGTCGACCTCGACGCGCTGCGCACCGACCTCGAACGCATCGCCGCCGAGATCCAGGTCGACATCACCCTCGGCTGACCGGCCCGCAGGACGCGCGTCAGTCCTCGAGCCCCGAGTACCGCCGCACCCAGTACTCGGTGTACGCGACGTGGGCGGAGGCCGCGGCACTCGCGGCGACCGGGTCCGCCGCCGCCAGGCCGCGCAGGATCGCGCGGTGCCCGGCATCGGAATGCACCTTGAGCTCGGCCGCATCCTCGGGGTCGGAGATGCGATACGCCCGCGACCGCGATCGCAGCACGTCGATCAGGCTGGTCAGCGCTTCGTTCCCCGCGACGCCGGAGATCGCCATGTGGAACTCGTGGTCGAGCCGCGACTGCGCCTCGAAGTCGGTGGTCGCCTCGATCTCGTCGAGCACGCGGTCCAGGGCCTCCACGGTCTCGTCGTCGATGCGGGCGGCGGCGAGCGCGGCCGCATGCGGTTCGAGCACGCGGCGGAGTTCGGTCAGTTCGAGCACGCCCGCCATCGGCAGCAGCCCGACCGTGAGCGACAGACTGCCGATCAGGTCGGCCGCGCGCAGCTCGCTGACGTAGCTGCCCGAGCCGTGACGGGTGTCGAGCACGCCGAGGGCGGCCAGCATCCGGATCGCTTCGCGGAGAGACCCGCGGGAGACGCCGAGACGTTCGCAGAGCTCGCCTTCGCTCGGCAGTCGGTCTCCGGGCCGCAGCGCACCGTCGGCGATCAGCGCCCGCAGCCCGTGCAACGCCGTGTCGAGTGCGCTCATCGTCATCCTCTCTGACACTCCCCCACCCCTCGTGAAGTCTGTCGGAACTCCCCTTCGCAGGAAACTCGTATGACAACTATGTTTCATCTTCACCTTTTCATGGCAGTTTTCCACGGCATGTGGCAAAGTTGTGCAACAACTCGCCCGACTCATCGATGAGGACTGATGCCCACACCGCTGTTCCCCGCACCGCTCACGCTGAACTCCGGCATGCGAGCGCGCGACGCCTGGCCCCTCGACCCGGCGGTGATCCACCTCAATCACGGATCCTTCGGCGCGGTCCCGTCCGTCGTCGTCGAGCACCAGGACGCCCTGCGCCGCCGCGCGGACCTCAGCCCCGTCGAGTGGTTCCCGCGCATCGCCGAGCGCGTGCGGGCGGCCCGCGAGCGCACCGCCCCGTTCGTGGGCGCGCGCGCCGAGGACAGCGCCTTCGTACCCAACGCCTCGGCCGCCGCGACCGTCGTCTACAACGCCCTGCAGCTCGAAGCCGGCGACGAGATCCTGGTGACCGACCAGGGCTACGGCGCCATCACCATGGGAGCCGAGCGCCTCGCCCGTCGGTTCGGGGCGCGCGTGCGCACCGTCGCCCTGCCGCTGCTCTCCTCCGACGACGAGATCGTTCAGCTCTTCGCCGATGAGCTCACCCCCCGCACGCGTCTGATCGTGGTCGACCAGATCACCTCCCCGACCGCCCGCGTGCTGCCCACCCGACGCATCGCCGATGCGGCAGCCGAGCGCGGCGTGCGCACGCTCGTCGACGGCGCCCACGCCCCCGGCCTCATCGCGGATGCGGCTACCGTCGCGGGTGGCGACTGGTGGTTCGGGAACATGCACAAATGGCCGTGCGCCCCGCGCGGCTCCGCCCTGCTGGTGACCTCCGCCGCCGACCGCGACGAGCTCTGGCCGCTCATCGACTCGTGGGCCGCGCGGGAGGCGTACCCCTCCCGTTTCGACACGCAGGGAACGATCGACGCCACCACGTACCTGGCCACCCCGACCGCGATCGACTTCATCGAGAGCGAGTTCGGCTGGGCCTCGGCCCGCACGGCTATGGCCGAGATCGCGGATGCCGGGGCCGAGCTGATCGCCGAAGCCCTGCGCCCGTACGGCGACGAGGACCCGCTCACCCCGCTCCCCTCACCCGTGCCGTCGATGCGGCTGGTGCGCCTTCCGCTCGGGCTCGGCGCGACCCGCGAAGACGCCGACGCCCTGCGGATGGACCTGCTCGACGAGGTCGGCGTCGAGACGGCGTTCACGAGCTTCCGCGGGGTCGGCTACTTCCGGCTCTCGGCCCACCTCTACAACGAGGCCGCCGACTACGAGACCTTCGTCGAGCGCTGCGTGCCGCAGATCCTGAGCCGGGCCGGCATCCGTCCCGCCGACTCCCTCATCGTCCCCTGACCGCAACACCCACCCGACCGCAACACCCACCCGACCGCAACACCCACCCCCACCCCACCGAGAGGCACATCGTGAAGAACAAGATCTTGACGACCGCAGCGGGATTCGGCACCGTCGCCGTCCTCGCTCTCACCGGCTGTTCCGCAAGCTCCGGCCCGTCCACCGACGGCACCGTCACCCTGCAGATGGTCGAGAGCCTGACCAACCCCGCCCGCACCGAGCTCCTGCGCGGGCTGCTCGACGACTTCGAGAAGGCGAACCCGAAGATAACGGTCAACCTCGTCTCGCCTCCCACCGAGCAGGCCGACGCGAAGATCCAGCAGATGCTGCAGTCCGGCAAGGGCGTCGACGTGCTGGAGGTGCGTGACATCACGGTCGGGCCGTTCGCGAACAACGGCTGGCTCTACGACCTGGGCCCCAACCTCGAGAAGTGGGACGGCTGGGACGCGCTGACCGACAACGCCCAGTCCGCTTCGGTCGCCGCCGACGGCAAGAGCTACTTCGTGCCCTACGGCTTCTACGGGCTGTCGCTGTTCTACCGCACCGACCTGGTGAAGGACGCAGGCTTCGACGGTCCGCCGCACAGCTGGAAGGACCTTCTGGAGCAGGCGAGCACGATCCAGGACCCGTCGAACAACATCTACGGCTACGCCTTCCGCGGCGGTCAGAACGCCAACAGCAACGTGGTCGCGGCGATCGAGGCGTACACGATCGACGGACTCGACGTCGACGACGCGTTCCTGATGGAGGACGGCTCGACGATCTTCGCCGCACCCGAGGCACAGGACGCCGTCGACGACTACTTCGATCTGTTCAAGGAAGCCTCCCCGCCCTCCGCGGTCTCGTGGGGCTACCCCGAGATGGTCGCCGGCTTCACGAACGGCACCACGGCGTTCCTGCTGCAGGACCCCGAGGTCATCGCGACCGTGCAGGACTCCTCGCTGACCGAGGACCAGTGGGACACCGCTCCCCTGCTCGTCGGCCCCTCGGGCAAGGCCGCGCAGCCACTCGCCGTCGCGGGCTGGGGCGTCGCCGAGAACAGCGAGAACAAGGAGGCGGCCGTCAAGCTCGTCGAGTTCCTGTCGTCCGCCGAGCCCGCCACCGAGTTCGCACAGGCCAACAGCCTGGTGCCGATCATCACGGCCGCCGCCGACGACGAGTTCTACTCGTCCGGCCCGTGGACCAGCTACGTCACCATGACCGAAGACCCGGAGACCTACGTCAACGTGCGCCAGCCGCGCGGGGTCAGCTGGTGGACCGAGTGGATCCAGAAGTCCGACCAGGACGTGCAGAACGTGCTGCTGGGCAACATGTCGACCAGCGACCTGCTGGCCTCGTGGGATGCGTTCTGGACCGAGAAGTACGCCGCGGAAAAGGGCTGACCTGTGGCCCGCACCGCTCAGAAGGGAGGCTCCGTCGGCACTGCTTCGCAGCAGACCGCCGCCGGGGCCTCCCCGGCATCCCGCCGACGCCCGTTCCGCGGCCGCCAGGCGTGGACGCTGCTGGCCTTCCTCGCGCCGGCGATCGTCTTCGTCTGCTGGTTCACCTACTGGCCGATGCTGCAGGGCGCGCGCATGGCCTTCCACGACTGGAACCTGTGGGACCTCACCTCGACGCCGTTCGTCGGCTTCGACAACTTCCTCGCGGTGTTCCGGGATCCTGCCTTCCCGACCGTGGCGTGGAACTCCGTGCTCTGGGTCGTCGGCTCGCTCGTGCCGCAGCTCGTGATCGGATTCCTGATCGCCCTGGCCCTGCGCAAGAGGTTCCGCTTCCGCGGCCTCTACCAGGCGCTCGTGTTCTTCCCGTGGGCGGTGTCGGGCTTCCTGATCGGCATGCTGTTCCGCTGGATGTTCAACGCGGAGTTCGGCGTGGTCAACGACCTGCTCATGAAGGCGGGGCTGATCGACGCCCCGCTCCCCTGGTTGGCTGATCCGAAGCTCGCGATGTTCGCGGTGATCGTCGCCAACGTCTGGTACGGCGTGACGTTCTTCGCGATCATGATCCTCGCGGCGCTGCAGTCGGTGCCCGACGAGATGCTGGAGGCGGCGAGCCTCGACGGCGCGGGCAAGTTCCGGCAGCTGTTCTCGATCATCATCCCGTACATCTCGATGACGCTGCTGCTGACGATCCTGCTGCGGGTGATCTGGATCTTCAACTTCCCCGACATCATCTACGCGATGACCAACGGCGGACCCGCCAACCAGACGCACATCATCACGACCTGGATGATCAACTACACCCAGCAGGGCAACTACGGCTTCGCGAGCGCGATCGGCCTCATCGTGATGGCGGTCCTGTTCGTGTTCTGCGCGTTCTACCTGATGGCGATGCGGAGAGTGCAGCGATGACCATGACAGACGCCTCGCGGACAGGTTCCTCGATCACCGAGACCCGGCGCATCACCGTCCCCGATCCGGCATCCGCCCCGCGACCGAAGCCGCGTGTCACGGTCGGCGGTGTCATCCGCGTCGTGGGCCTCGGCCTCTGGCTCGTGATCACGCTGTTCCCGCTGTACTGGATCGCGCTGACGTCGATCAAGTCGCCGGGGACGATCAACCGGTTCCCGATCGAGTACTGGCCGAGCGAGCCGTCGCTCGAGAACTACATCAGCCTCTTCCAGAAGAGCTCGTTCGGCGTCTTCCTCGGCAACTCCGCCCTGGTCGCGGTCGTCGGCGGTGCCGTGGCCACCCTCATCGCCCTGTTGAGCGCCTACGTGCTGGCCCGGTTCGAGTTCCGCGGCAAGGGGACGATCCTGATCGCGTTCCTGCTCACGCAGATGATTCCGGCGTTCATCGCGCTCGGCCCGCTGTATTCGATGATGACCGACCTGGGACTGGTCGACACCAAACCCGGCCTGATCCTCGTCTACATCGCGATCTGCATCCCGTTCTCGACCGTCATGCTCCGCGGCTTCTTCGAGAACGTGCCGGACGCGCTCGAAGAGGCGGCGATGATCGACGGATGCTCACGCCTCGGCGCTCTGTTCCGGGTGCTCGTCCCGGTGATGACCCCCGGCATCATCGCGGCGTTCATCTTCAACTTCGTCAATTGCTGGAACGAGCTGTTCCTGTCGGTCGTGCTCATGAACACCGACGCGAACCGCACCGTGCCGTCGGCGCTGAACGGCTTCATCTCCACCTTCAACATCGACTGGGGTTCGATGAGCGCCGCCGCGGTCCTCACGATCCTGCCGACCATGGCGATGTTCGCCCTCGCGAGTCGCTGGATCGTGCAGGGCCTGACCGCGGGTGCGGTCAAGGAATGACCGTCGCCGAGACCCACGCCCAACGTCGAGACCCACCCGCGCGTACGTCAGCGGGGGTGGGTCTCGACGTTACCGATGGGTCTCGGCGTCAGATCAGGGCACTCAGACCAGGCGCGACTTCGGCGACACCGAGTAGGTGTTCTCGGCGTCGCGGTTGACCGTGTCGCCGAGGGCCGCGTCGATCGCCGCCATCGTGTCGGCGTCGAGCTTGACGCCCGAGGCCTTGACGGTCTCGGCGAGCTGCTCCGGACGAGAGGCCCCGACCAGCGCCGCGGCCACGTTCGGGTTCTGCAGCACCCACGCGATCGCGAGCTGCGGCATCGACAGGCCGGCCTGTTCGGCGATCGGCTTCAGGCGCTGGACGGCGGTGAGGATGTCGTCCTGCAGGAAGCTCTTGATGAAGTCGGCGCCGCTGTGCGGGTCGGTGGCGCGCGAGCCCTCCGGCACCGGCTGACCCGGCAGGTACTTGCCACTGAGCACGCCCTGCGCCATCGGCGACCAGACGATCTGCGAGATGCCGAGCTCTTCGGACGCCGGGACGACCTTGCCCTCGATCACACGCCACAGCATCGAGTACTGGGGCTGGTTCGAGATGAGCTGGATGCCGAGCTGCTTCGCGAGGGCGTGCCCTTCGCGCAGCTGCTCCGCAGTCCACTCCGAGACGCCGATGTAGAGCGCCTTGCCCTGGCGGACGACGTCGGCGAAGGCCTGGAACGTCTCCTCCAGCGGGGTCTCGTAGTCGAAGCGGTGTGCCTGGTACAGATCGACGTAGTCGGTGCCGAGGCGCGCGAGCGAACCGTTGATCGATTCGAAGATGTGCTTGCGGCTCAGGCCGGTGTCGTTCGGCCCCTTCGGACCGGTCGGGAAGTAGACCTTCGTGAAGATCTCCAGGCCTTCGCGGCGCTGCCCCTCCAGGGCCTTGCCGAGCACGACCTCCGCCGCCGTGTTGGCGTACGTGTCGGCGGTGTCGAAGGTGGTGATTCCGGCGTCGAGGGCGGCGTGGACGGTCTTGACGGCGGCGTCGTCGCCGACCTGCGAGGCGTGGGTGACCCAGTTGCCGTAGGTGATCTCCGAGACCTTGAGACCGCTGTTGCCGAGATAGCGATAGTTGACCATGGATCAACGCTACTGGCTGACACCGTCAGCGGGGCCGGACGCGAGGGAAGAGCTCAGGCCGACGCAGGAGCGGCGCGTGCCCGGAGCACGGCGACCACCCCGCCGAGCATCAACAGGGCTGCCGCGAAGGCGCTGATGATGTAGAACGCTCGCACTCCGGGGAGGGAGACGCCCGCCGAGATCATGAAGGTATCGGCCAGCGCCATGCCCGGGGCGAATGAGGCGAAGAAGAAGCCCGGGGCTCCGAGCATGAGCAGACTCAGGAAGCCGGCAGCCGCGATCATCGGAGTGGCCCCCGACGTCATCGCGATCACACCGAGGGCGAGGGCGAGCACGACTCCCACCCCGAGAATCATGAAGGTCGTCGGCGCGTTGAGCGACTCACCCGCTCCGCTCAGCTCAGCTCAGCTCGGATCTGGTCGAGAGTGAGCCCGGGAGCGGCCGCGAGAGGCGTCCACTCCAAGATCTGCACCGCGGCGAGCGCAGCATAGATCGTGACGGCGAGCACACCGGCGATCGAGATCCACAGCGTCTGCATCCGCATGGTCCGACACTGCATCCGAGTCATGCGGGTCAGCCTAGGAAGACATCCCGAGAGTCTCCCGATACTCGCGCCAGGCCGCTCCGAGGCGGCGGATGCCCTCGGCGAGCACATCGTCGGGGGCGGTGAAGGGGATGCGGATGTGATCGTCCGGCGACGCGGAAACGGCGAACGCCGCACTTCCGGCGATCGAGACACCGTGTGCGGCCGCCGTTCGGGCGAGCGCTGCTGCTGACCCCACGGGCACCCGCACCCATAGCGACAGCCCGCCACGGGGCGGCTCGACCGTCCAGTCGGGCAGGTGCTCTGCCATCAGTCGCTGCAGCAGCCGGAGCCGCTCCTGATGGATGCGGCTGTTCGCGCGGCGCAGGTCGTCGGCGCGGGCGATCAGATCGAGAGCGAGCAGCTGACCCGGCACGCTGGTGGACTGGTCGGCGAGCTGACGCGCGCCACGCAGCCGTCGTACGAGCACGGGGTCCGCCCGCAACCAGCCGATCCGCAGGCCCGCCCACACCCACTTCGACACCGACTCGACCACGATGACGGGCGCGTCGGCGCGCTCGGCGGCGAGCGTGGGCGGCACCACCCCGTCGAAGGAGATGCCGGCGAGCACGCGATCCTCGATGACCGGAACGCCGTACTGCGCGGCGAGCGCGGCCACCCGATGCCGAGCAGCTGCAGGCAGGCGCGACCCGGTCGGGTTCTGGTGATGCGGGTTGAGGGCGACGAGTACCGGACGCAGACGAGCGAGGGCCTGCTCCAGCGCGTCGACGTCGAGACCGTCGTCGCCCATCGGGACGCCGTGCACCGAACCGCCGCGCAGGCCGACCGAATCAGTGACGCCCGGCCAGGTGATCTCCTCGGCGAGCACGATGTCGCCTGGGCCCACGAGCGCGTTGACGACGAGACTGATGGCCTGCTGCGCGCCGTGCGTGACGAGGATCTGCTCCGGTGTGGTCGGTGTTCCCTCGGCGGCGTACATGTCGGCGATGAGGGTGCGCAGCGCAGGCAGGCCCGCAGGGTCGGTCTCCGGCAGCAGGGCGAGGTCGAGCCGCGGCTTGTGATCGCGAATGAGCTGCACCCCGAGGTCGGAGATCTGCGGCACGGTGCGCAGGAGATCGATCGCGTTCGGCAGCGCCGAGAAGAGGGCCTCTCCGCGTCCTGGTCGTGAGGCAGGCACGGCGGTTGCAGCTGTCCCGGCGATGCGGGTGCCGCTCCCCTGCCGCCGGTCGACGAGACCGCGGTCTGCGAGGTCGCCGTACGCAGCGACGACCGTGCCGCGCGAGACGGACCCTGCCGCTGCCAGTGCGCGCTCCGCGGGCAGCCGGTCCCCCGGGCGCAGCTCTCCACTTGCGATCAGACCCTCGATGCCTCGCGCGAGCCGGGCGGCGAGAGTGCCGTCTCCCTGTGTCCAGCGGCCGAGCCGCGCCGAGAGCGCCTCCGAGGACACGTCACCTGCGTGGACGAGAGATGCCGCTCGTACCGCAGGAATGGCCGATACCTGATCCATTGGCCCGCTATTGGCCCTGTCCTTCACGCTCATGAGAACCGATTCTGGACCAATGAACACGCACCTCGCCAGCCGTCCTTCAGAGACTGGACCGATCAATCCCGATTGGACCATCGCGCAGCTCCTGGAGTGGCTCAGCGATGATGTCCGCCAGCACGATGTCATGCTTCAGCATCCGCTCGCCCGCATCGAGGCACTGATGACCGGGGTGCGCTGGGCACACACCCCGTCGACCGTGGCGTTGATCCGCTCGATCGCCGCCGCCGTCCGCGACGAACCGGTGCGGGGAAGCATCCGGATCAGCGAGCTCTCCCCGCAGCAGGCGCCACCGATGCCGGAGCGGATTCCCCAACCCGCCTGACCGGAGCCTCGCGCAGCCTCGCCGCACCGCGATGCCCGGTTCAGCCGATCGTCGGGCGAACGAGCTGCTCCTGCTCCTCGAGCGTCTGCGCCTGCGCGCGCTTCTCCGCCCGTTCCCGCTCCTGCGCCTCGGCCGCCTCTCGGCGTTCCGCACGCGTCTGCGGCTCACCGGAGCCGGCCTCCGCTTGTATCCCCTGGGACTGATCCGTCACGATCTGCGCACGGTCTCGGAAGCCCTCGGCCGTCACCTTGTCGAGGGCGACCTGCTTGCGGATCGCGGCGGCTTTCTCGTAGAGGCTCGGATCACCGTAGCTCGTCAGCACCTTCACCAGCACCGGCAGCAGCTCGATCATGAAGAACAGCGCGGCGATGAGGATGTGCGCCCACAGGATCGAGGGCTCCTTCTCGCTCAGCCGGTTCAATCCGCTGATCTGACTGAGCAGGCCGACCGCTCCGGCGTTGCCCTGCGCGACCGCATCGGCGCGGGCGTTGTACGCGGCGAGCGCCTGATCGTAGGAGTCGCGAGCTGTCGGCAGCTGCGACTTCGCCTGCTCGCGGTTCTGCGCCTCGGACGACGAGGTGTTCTCCTTCGCCGCAGTGCCGGCCGCGGCGAGCTCCTCGTTGGCGGTGCGCAGCTGAGCGGCGAGGGCGTCGTAAGTCTGCTGAGCCTCGGCGAGCTGCGCCTTGGCGGCGTCCGAACTGGCGCCCTGGCCGTTGACGCCGGTGCAGCCGGGAACGGTGCCGGCGCCCTCACCCGTGAGCTCGCACTGGTACAGCACGCGCGCCTGGTCGATCACGGCCTGCTGGGCGGTCATCTTCGCGGTCACGTCGTCGACCGTGGCCTGAGCCGCGGACTCGGTCGCCGACGAGGAGTCGGTGCCGGCGACGATGCCGGTCGCCGCCTGGTTCTCGAGTTCGGCGACCTTGGCGGATGCCGCGTCGAGTGCGATCTTCTCCGGGCCGTTCTCGAGCGCCTCCTGGTCGGACTGCGACTGGGTGATGTTGGTGGAGGCGACCTCGCGGGCGATGTCGTTGTGGAAGATCTGCAGCACGAGTGGCTCGGCCACGACGAAGCCGATGATCGCGGCCATGATCACGCGCGGGATCGCAAGCCCGATGAGTCGCCAGACGTTCCTGGTCGAGCTCATGGTCGATGTGAGGAATCGGTCGAGGTTGAAGATGATGAGCGCCCAGACGAGCGCCAGGGGCACGGCCAACCAGACGGCCGCCTGCACCCCGGTGGTGAGTGCGAAGAGCATCGAGATCGCCGAGACGAGCGCGGTGCCGGCGAGCACGAAGAACATCTGCACGAAGCGCGGGGTCTCGCCGGGAACACGGTCGAGGATCTCGCCCTCCGCACCGCCGAGAATCGCGAGGGTTCGCGCGCGCGAACCGGGAGTGCGCGGTGCGCGCTTCGCGCGGGGAGGGCGGATGCGCGGCTCCCGCGGCGGCTTCACCGGAGCGGGTTCTTCGGCGGCGGAATCGTCCGCGGCGATCGCGTCGGCAATCGGGGTCGTCTCTGCGGGCACGGACTCGGGCACCTCACGGGTGGCGTGGTCGGTGCCGGTGGGCTCGAACTCACGCAGGAAGTCGAGGTCATCCGTGACGGCGTCGGGTTCGCCGTCGAGGATGATCCGACCCTGCGAGTCGTAGCGACCCGGTCGATGGGCGGAATAGGGCATTCGAACAATCTACGAAACCTCGCCTGTGCATCGCGTGGAAGAGTGCTTTGAGCGACTCACAGGTTGGACGACGCAACCGTGACGGATCACTCCGCGGGAAGCAGCCGATCGAGGGCCGCGGCGTAGGCCGACAGTCCGTCCTCGAGCGTGAAGTGGCCTGCCGCAGCGAGCGTGCCGAGCCCGTGGATCAGTCCCCACAGCGCGACGACATCTGTCGGTCGATCGAGGCCGACTGCCGCCGCCCCCTCGGCGAGCACCGCCTCGAGCCCGTCGATCAACGGCGCCATGGTGGGAGTCGGGGATCCGGGCACGCAGACCGTCGGGTCGTAGACGGCGTCGAACGCGTGCGGGTGCTCGACGGCGAAGCTGATGTACGCCGAGCCCCCGTCGGCGAGCGCGGCCCGCGGGGTCGAGGCCTTCTCGGCAGCGGTGCTCACCTGGCCCAGGAGATCGGCCATGCTGCGCTCGGCGATCGCCTTGAGCAGTCCCAGGCGGTCGGAGAAGTGATGGTACGGGGCGTTGTGGCTGACGTTCGCGGCCCTGGCGACCTCGCGCAGGCTGATCTCCGCCGCGGGCATCCGCTCCAGCAGCTGCATGGCGGCGTCTTCCAGAGCACGGGCGAGATCGCCGTGGTGGTACCCGTCCTTGGAACTTGACATGAGCAACATCCTCTCCTATCTTGACAGTGTCCACCAGCTTGACACTGTCCAGATAGGAACCGGAAATGCCCGCTCTCGTGATCGACGGCCACCCCGACGCCCGCTCCCTGACCGCCGCTCTCGCCCAGCGCTACGCCGCAGGGCACGGCGACGCCCGTGTGCTCGCCCTCCGCGACCTCGACTTCGACCCGAACCTGCGCTTCGGCTACCGCGAGCGCATGACGCTCGAGCCCGACCTCGTCGAGGCGAAGCGCGCGCTGCAGGACGCCGACACGATCGTCATCGCGACGCCGCTGTGGTGGGGGTCGGTGCCCGCGCTGCTCAAGGGCTTCTTCGACCGCGCCCTGCTGCCGCAGCAGGAGTACCGCTACACGAAGCTCGGGCTCGTCGAGGGACTGCTGCCCGCGCGAAGGGGCAGGCTGCTGCTGCTCGCGGACACGCCCTGGTACTTCACACCCTTCACGGGGCTGCCCGCCCAGACCCACGTCGCCCGAGGCACGATGCGCTTCTGCGGGATCCGCTCGGTGCGCACCCATCGCATGCTCGGCGTGAAGGATGCGAGCGAGACCACGATCTCCCGGTGGCTCGACCGCGCCGAGCACCTCGGCGCCGTCGACGCCCGCCGTGCCGGCCGGCCTCAGGCCATCGCGGCGGAGGCGGCCTCATCCTCGGTCGTGGCGACCAGCTGACCGCAGGCGCCGTCGATCTCCTTGCCGCGGGTGTCGCGGAGAGTCGTCGGGATGCCGGCGTCGTTGAGCCTGCGCACGAACTCGTTTGTGACGTCTTTCTCCGACGCCGTCCAGATCGAGCCCGGCGTGGGATTCAGCGGGATCGGGTTCACGTGCACCCAGCCGCGTCCACGCTGGTTGAGCTTCTCCGCCAGCAGATCGGCACGCCAGGCGTGATCGTTCATGTCCTTGATCAGGGCGTACTCGATCGAGACGCGGCGACCGGTCTTGGCGTAATAGTCGTAGGCGGCGTCGAGGGCCTCGTCGACCTTCCAGCGCGAATTCACCGGGATGAGCTCGTCACGCAGGTGGTCGTCGGGGGCGTGCAGCGACAGCGCGAAGGTCACCGGGATGTTCTCGTCGGCGAGCTTCTTGATCGCGGGCACCAGGCCCACCGTCGAGACCGTGATGCCGCGGGCGCTCATCCCGAGCCCGTCCGGCTGCGGAGCGACCATCGAGCGCACCGCATCCATCACGCGCTTGTAGTTGGCGAGCGGCTCGCCCATCCCCATGAAGACGATGTTCGAGACGCGCTCCATGCTGTGGTCGTCGGACTTCTTGCCGCCCAGACCGCCCTCGGCGATGAGCCGGTTGGCGCGCACGATCTGTTCGATGATCTCGGCGGTCGACATGTTGCGGGTCAGGCCCGCCTGGCCGGTCGCGCAGAACGGGCAGTTCATGCCGCAGCCGGCCTGGCTCGACACGCACAGCGTGATGCGGCCGGGGTAGCGCATGAGAACCGACTCGACCAGGGCGCCGTCGTGCAGGCGCCACAGGAACTTGATCGTGTCGCCGCGGTCGGTCTCGAGGCGGCGGACCTCGGTGAGCAGCGGCGGGAGCATCCCGGCGACGAGCTGCTCGCGGGTGTCGGCCGGGAGGTCGGTCATCTGCTCGGGGTCCGACGTGTAGTGACGGAAGTAGTGCGTCGACAGCTGCTTGGCACGGAAGCCGGGCAGGCCGAGCTCTTTCACCTTCTCGACGCGCTCGGCCGGCGTGAGGTCAGCCAGGTGCACCGGCGGCTTGCCGCGCTTGGGGCTCGCGAACTGCAGCAGTGGACGCCCCTCGGCGTCCTTCTGCTGGGTCCATCCCTCGGTGGCAGGGCGCACCTGTGGCTTCCTGGTCTCGCGCACCTTGCCCTGGGCGGGGCGTCCCTGCGGGGCGGACGCGGATGCTGCGGGGCGCGTCTCGCGCGTGCGGGGAGTCTCGGTCATACCCTCCAGGGTACGCGGTGGCGGATGGGAAGGCCCTGGGGCGCGGGCGGTGACCTCTCTAGACTGAGCCCATGGATGCCGTGCTGTGGATCATCGCGATCGTCGTCGGCCTGATCGTCGTCGTGGCGATCCTCGCCATCGCGGTCCGCGGCATGCGCCCCAAGCTGCCAGAGCCGCAGGTGTTCACCCCGTCGCCGACGACCGCGCGCACGGCTCCCGCTTCGTCGGCGTCGACGGCCGTCTCCGGTTTGACGCCGAGCGTGATCGCCGAGATCGACCGGCTCGTCGGGGCCGGGCAGAAGATCCACGCCATCAAGCTGTACCGCGACCACTCGGGCGTCGGCCTCAAGGAAGCGAAGGACCGCATCGACCACTGGTCGGTCAGCACCACGGCGCCGCACCTCGCCGCCGTGTCGAACGCCACGGCCACGCGCTCGTCGATCACCCCGATGGTCGCGACCCCTTCGTCCGTGCGTGCGTCGCTGCCGGCTTCGGTGGCCTCCGAGATCGACCGGATGGTCGCTGGGGGTTCCGCCATCGCCGCGATCAAGGCGCTCCGCGAGCACACGGGACTCGGACTCAAGGAATCGAAGGACCTGATTGAGGCCTGGCCGCACACCCACGCGTCCTGACCAACTTGTCATTACAGGCTGCGCCCGGGAGAATGGACGTGCCCGCCCGATGAAGGAGCCCCATGTCCGACCGTCTCGACCGCGCCCGCACGACCGGCATCCTCGCCGTCCTCCGCGCCCCCTCCCCTGAACTGGCCATCGAGGCCTCGGAGGCGATCATCCGCGGCGGTGTCACCGGCATCGAGGTGACCTTCTCCACCCCGGACGCTCCGGCGGTCATCCGCGAACTCATCGCCCGCCACGGCGACGCCGCCTACGTCGGCGCGGGCACTGTGACCACCGCTGCACAGGCCGAGCACGCAGCGGATGCCGGAGCCGAGTTCCTGGTCAGCCCCGGCACACTGCCGCACCTCACGCGCAGCATGCTCGACACGGGCCGCGTCGTGATGACCGGCGCGATGACGCCGACCGAGGTCATGGGCGCGCTCGAGCTCGGCGTCGACGTCGTGAAGATCTTCCCGGCGTCGCTCGGCGGCCCGTCCTACCTCGGCGCCCTGCGGGGACCGTTCCCCGACGCCCCGCTCATGCCCACCGGCGGCGTGAACCCCGACAACCTGGCCGCCTGGTTCACCGCCGGCGCGGTCGCGGTCGGTGCGGGCGGAGACCTGGCGAACGGAACCTCGATCGCGAACGGCGACTGGGCCGACATCGAGCAGCGCGCCGCGCGATTCGCCACGGCACTCACCGCCGCGCGGAGCTGACCGCCACACGGGACTGATCACCGCGCGAGGTTGATCACCCGATGTCCGGCATCTTTTGGTATACCGGATGCATGCATGCGCGAAGGATGTTGGCCGTCGGCGCCGTCACAGTTGCCCTGCTGACCGTGACGGCCTGCACAGCAGCGCCGCATCCTTCCCCGTCGACCCAGGAGGCTGCCATGACCGAAGCCACTCGCGATCTGCTCGCCGCCGCTGAGGACGGAGACGCGATCGCCGTGCAGACGGCGATCGACGAGGGCGCGGACATCGAGGCGCGCGGATCCGGCGGGATGACAGCCCTGGTGGCGGCGACCAAGGCGAACCACGTCGACGCGGCCCGGGCCCTGATCGAGGCGGGGGCAGACGTGAACGCCAAAGACGACATCCAGGACTCCGCCTACCTGTACGCGGGCGCGCGCGGACATGACGAGATCCTCCGTCTGACCCTCGACAACGGCGCCGACCTCGCGAGCACCAACCGCTTCGGCGGCACGGCCCTGATCCCGGCGTCCGAGCGCGGACTGCTCGCGACGATCGAGATCCTGCTCGAGGCCGGCGTCGACCCGAACCACATCAACGACCTGAACTGGACGGCGCTGCACGAGGCGATCGTGCTCGGCGACGGATCCTCGACCTACGTCGACGTGGTTCGTGCCCTCCTCGACGGCGGGGCCGACAGCGGCATCCCGGACGGCGACGGCGTGCTCCCGGTCGACCTCGCGAAGGCCAGGGGCTACGACGCGATCGTCGCCGAGCTCGAACGGTGATCGCCCTCGACCCGTGGGCCTGGGCGGCGCTCGCGGTGGCGGCGGCGGTCATCGGCCTCTCGAAGACCGCACTGCCGGGCGGGAGCATCCTGGCGATCGCGCTGTTCGCGGCCGTCCTGCCCGCCCGCACCTCGACCGCGGCGACCCTGCTGCTCCTGATGGTCGGCGACCTGTTCGCCCTGTTCGCCTACCGCCGGCACGCGCACTGGCCCACGCTGCTGCGGCTCGCCCCCGCGGTCATCGCGGGACTGCTGGTCGGATTCGCGTTCCTCGCGCTCGCCGGCGATGGTGTGGTGCGCCGTGCGATCGGAGTGATCCTGCTGCTCATGATCGCCGTGACGCTGTGGCGCCGGTGGCGGCAGAGCAGAGCGGATACCGTGTCACCGCCCTCCAGCGGCATCCTGCTCGCAGGCGCCTACGGCACGCTCGGCGGCTTCACGACCATGGTCGCGAACGCCGGCGGGCCCGTCATGTCGATGTACTTCCTGGCCACCCGCACCCCGGTGCAGGTGTTCCTCGGTACCTCCGCGTGGTTCTTCGCCATCATCAACGTGATCAAGGTGCCGTTCCTCGCGGGCCTCGGGCTGTTCGAGCCACCGGTACTGCTGATGGATGCCGTGCTCGCGCCGCTCGTGGTGGTCGGCGCGCTCCTCGGGTTGCGGGTCGCCCGTCGCATGAATCAGCGTGTGTTCGACCGCATCGTGATCGCACTCACGATCGTCGGTGCGGTCTACCTGCTGATCTGACCCCATCTATCTGCTCCCGCTATGACTCCGGGGGCGCCCCCTCCGGCCCTGCGAGAACGGAGACGAACGGGGTTCCGCGCGGCGCGGCTCGCCCCAACACGCGGCGCTACGGACGGACGGTCTCTGTTTCGGCCGCCCGTTCCGGCCTCTGTCTCCGGCGCCGCGGGAACCTCAGTCGAGGAAGATGTCGGGGAAGAGCGCGCTGTCGGGAGTGCCGGGGATCGCGGCATAGCCGGAGAAGTCGGTCACACCGTCGGCCTCGAGCACGTCCTCGACGATGAGCGTCTGACCGGTGTACGACGCCGCGGGCTTGAGCAGCACGGCATACGCGGCGTCCGCATAGATGTCGGGCGTGCGACTCGCAGCCATGACCTTGTCGCCACCGAGGAGGTTCTGCACGGCCGCCGTCGCGATCGTGGTGCGCGGCCACAGGGTGTTGGCGGCGATCCCGTCGCGTGCGAACTCGGCGGCGAGGCCGAGGGTCGCCATGGTCATGCCGAACTTCGCGAGCGTGTATCCGGTGTGCGCGCCCAACCACTTCGGGGTCGGGTTGAGGGGCGGCGACAGCGAGAGGATGTGCGGGTTCTCGGCATCCTTCAGGATCGGCACGGCGGCGCGCGAGAGCATGAACGTGCCGCGTACGTTGACGTCCTGCATCAGGTCGTACTTCTTGGCGTTCAGGTCGAGCGAGCGCGAGAGGTCGATGACGCTGGCGTTGTTGATCACGATGTCGATGCCGCCGAACTCGCCCTGCGTCTTCATGACCGCTTCGGTGATGTCGTCGTCGTCGCGCACGTCGCCGACAATCGGCAGAGCCTGGCCGCCGGCCGCGCGGATCTGCTCGGCCGCGGTGTGGATCGTGCCTTCGAGCTTCGGATGCGGGGTGTCGGTCTTCGCGAGCATCGCGATGTTCGCACCGTCGGCAGCCGCCCTCAGCGCGATCGCGAGGCCGATGCCGCGGCTGCCGCCCGACATCAAGATGGTCTTGCCTGCAAGGGACATGGGTTCTCCTGGGTTCTCGATCGCGGGTTCTGAGGGGTGCCGCGGGTCAGCGCGGCGCCATGCGGATGGCACCGTCGAGGCGGATGGTCTCGCCGTTGAGGTAGCCGTTCTCGACGATCTGCTGCACGAGAGCGGCGTACTCGTCGGGGCGTCCGAGGCGCGAAGGGAAAGGCACCTGCTGGCCGAGCGAGTCCTGGGCCGCCTGCGGAAGACCCATCAGCATCGGGGTCTCCATGATGCCCGGAGCGATCGTGCACACCCTGATGCCGTAGCGGGCGAGCTCGCGCGCCACCGGGAGGGTCATGGCGTGCACACCGCCCTTGGATGCGGAGTAGGCGGGTTGGCCGATCTGACCGTCGAACGCGGCGACGCTCGCGGTGTTCACGATGACGCCGCGCTCCTCGTCGTGCAGCTCGTTCTTCGCGATCACGGCGGATGCCTGCGAGATGACGTTGAACGTGCCGACGAGGTTGATGCGGATCACGCGCTCGAAGTCGGCGAGCACAGCCGGGTTGCCTTCGCGGTCGAGCACCTTGGCGGGCGGCGCGATGCCGGCGCAGTTCACGACCACCCGCAGCGGAGCGGCGGACTGCGCGGCTGCGACGGCCGCCTGCACCTCATCCGCGTTCGTGACGTCGGCCGCGACGAACAGCCCACCGAGTTCGTCCGCGATCTCGGCACCCTTCGACGAGGCGAGGTCGATGATCGTGACGTGCGCTCCCGCGGCGACGAGCCGGCGCGCCGTGGCGAGTCCGAGACCCGAGGCTCCGCCGGTGACGAGTGCACCCTGTCCGCTGATCTGCATCTGATGTTCTCCTTCGAACGTCGTCGTGCGACATGCATTGATGGAACGCAGTCCCAGCCTACGTGGTTCTTGGTTTCACCACGAGCCGAGGTACGGCGTCGAGAGCGAGCCTACGACACCGCCTCGCGCGCGAAGGAACCCGATAACCGATGCGGGTAGGATCCCGAGAATGCGCCGCTCGCCCGGGATCCTCCGTTCCGCGGGCATCGTCGCCCCGCCGGTGATAATGCGGCTCATTACCACGGCGAGCCTGGCGCTCCTGCTGCTCTTCGCCTTCGCCGTGACCACCCACGGGGCGCAGGACGAGAACGGCGCTGCCCCCTCCCTCACCGCCGCAGTCGTCGACGCATTCGACCATGCGGCCGCAGCCGCCCAGGAGCAGGTCACCGCCGCACCCGACAGCGGGACGAGCGCTCTCGTCGGAGCTGCGCTCTGCGCTCTGGGCGTGCTGTGCGGGCTCGCCGTGATGCTCCTGCGAACACGCGCAGCGCACCGCCGGGCACTGGTCACGCGACTCCGAGCCGGATCCGAGGCTCTGCGTCGATCGTCTGCATCTCCCCCGCGCCCACGCGCGACAACGCTCTCCCTCCTCCAGCTCGGCCTCTCCCGAACCTGATCCGCCGGCCGCACCCGCGCGACCGCATCCGCCGCTCGCAACCCGGCCTCCCCGCGGCATCCCCTCGATATCCCTGTCGACCTCCTGTGTCGACGTCTCGCGTCGACATCTCGCGTCGACTCCGCGCGTCGACTCCAGGTGTCCACTCCGCGCGACCCCGACTCCTGAAGCCGTGCGTTGTGTGCGCGGCACCATCCGAGGCTCCGCCCTCTCGAACAATCTGCTCTCACCCCTCGAAGGAGACCCATGAAAAGCCCCGTGGACGACGCCGATCGGCGCGCTCCCCAACGCCCGAGTCCGCAGACGAACCCGATCGGCTGGACGATACGGCGCACGGTGGGCACGACCGTCATGGGGGCGGTGCTCAGCGTCCTGATCCTGCTCGTCGGCGGGGAGTCGGCAGCCGCGCACGTGCCCCACAGCATCGTCGGCGCCTCAGAGGCGGATACGCTCGCGACGACTCAGACCCCCGCACCCACACCCACACCCACACCGACACCGACACCGACACCGACCAGCAGCACGACGCACGAGCAGCAGAACGGCGAGCGGAGGGTGCAGCGCGACGACCTCGGATTCCTGGGGACCGTCTTCCTCGTCGGGATCGGCTTCCTCCTCGCCCTCGGAGCGACCGGGGTGGTCTTGGCGGGGCGCGCGCGGCGGAGACGCGATCGGGCAGCGGAGACGGGACCGTCCGATGAAGCGTGAGAGCGTCCCGAAGTACGCCGTCGCCTTCGTGATCGCCGGCCTCGTCGTCCTGATCGACCAGAGCACCAAAGCGGCCGCGATCGCCGGGCTCAGCCAGTCGGAACGGATACCCGTTCTGGGTGATGCGCTCGGCCTGCAGCTCGCCTACAACCCCGGGGCGGTGCTGTCGCTGGGCTCCGGGGCGACATGGGTGCTGACCGTGGTCGGCGTGGGCGCCGTCGCCGCCCTGTTCGTCGCCGCGGTCCGCGCACGCACGACGTGGCGGGCCTGGGGGTTGGGGTTCATCCTCGGGGGTGCCATCGGGAACGTGCTGGACCGTCTGCTCGCTCCCCCCGGGTTCGGCATCGGCCACGTCACCGACTTCCTCGCGTACGGGAACTGGTTCATCGGGAACCTCGCCGACGTCGCGCTCGCGATCGGAGGCGTCGTCCTCGTCATCGGGGCCGGGGTCCGTCACCGTGCGCAGACGCGGAACGCGGCACTCGGCGACCGGCCGGACGACGAACGAGAGGGCACGAACGGATGAACGGCTGGATGCCGGACGCGCCGCCGACCTTCGCCGACCTCGTGCTGCCCGCACCGGGCCCGTTCCCCCTCCTGCCCCTGGTCGCCGCCGTGCTGGCCATGGCGTACCTCGTCGGCGCGATCCGCCTCTGGCGGCAGCACCGCCGGTGGCCCGTCTGGCGCACGGTCGTGTTCCTCCTGGGCTGCCTCGCGCTCGCGGCCGTCACCGGTCTCGGGGTCGAGGCATACGGCTACGCGCTGATGTCGGTGTTCATGTTCCAGCAGCTCACGCTGATGATCGCGATCCCGCCCCTGCTGGTGCTCGGATCACCGGGCACCCTGCTCCTGCGTGCCACGCCCCACCACGGGCTGGGTGCCGCCGCGCTGCGTGCCGCGCACGGCGGACTCCGCAGCCGCGTCGCCCGATGGATCCTGAGCCCGTGGATCGCCCTGCCGGTGTACCTGATCGCGTTCTACGGTCTGTATCTGGCCGGTCTCGCCGATCGCGTCCTCGCTGCTTCCGGCGGTCACATCGCCCTGGAGGTCGGGTTCCTCATCGTGGGCATCCTGTTCGCGATCCCGGTGCTGAGCTCCGATCCCCTCCCCGTGCGTCTCGGGCACGGCGGGCGGGCACTCGACGTCTTCGCCGAGGCCGCCCTGCACGCGTTCTTCGGGGTCTTCCTGATGATGGCGACGACGATGCTCGTCGACCACTTCGTCGCCCCGACCCTCGCCCTCGGGATGGATCCGCTCGAGGACCAGCGTCTGGCGGGCGGTCTGGCCTGGTCCTACGGCGAGGCGCCGACGCTGCTGATGCTCGTGTACGTGATGCATCGGTGGTTCCGTGATGACACGGCCCGCGCCGCCGCCGATGACCGCTACGCCGATGCGCACGGCACGACCGAGCTCGACGCCTACAACGCCTACCTCGAAGGCCTGCGCGACGAGAGCCGATGAACCGCACCGGTCGCCGTCACCCGCCACCGCCGCCGTCACCCGTCGCCGTCGGGCAGGATGGACGGATGAGCATCCCCTCCGCCTCCCTCGACGTGCCGACGCGGGTGCGCGAGCTCGCCCGCGGTGCGGCGCTCGTGCCGGTCTGGCTCAACGGGATCGGCGGGCTGACCTTCCGCACCGACGACGGCCGCTACATCAAATGGGGGCCGCTCGACGACGAGGCGAACATGCGCGACGAAGCCGAGCGCATGAGGTGGGCGCGCACCTGGATCGCGGTGCCCGAGGTGCTCGAACAGGGGCAGGACCAGACACACGAGTGGCTCGTCACCGTCGCACTCGACGCGAGCAGTGCCGTCGACCCGCGCTGGGCCGACCAGCCCAAGACCGCGGTACGGTCGGTCGGCGCGGGCCTGCGGGCGCTGCACGACGCCCTGCCCGTGGCCGAATGCCCCTGGGAGTGGAGCACGCAGTGGCGGATCGCCAACGCCGCCGACCGCGGCACGATCGTGCCCGACGAGCTGCACGAGGCACCACCGATCGACCGCTTGGTGGTGTGCCACGGCGATGCCTGCATGCCGAACACGCTTCTCGACGCCGCCGGCCGTCCCGCCGCGTTCGTCGATCTCGCAGCTCTCGGAGTCGCCGACCGCTGGGCCGACATCGCCGTGGCGTCGATGAGCACGATGTGGAACTTCGGTTCCGGCTGGGAGGACACGCTCATCGAGGCCTACGGGGTCGAGCCCGACTACGAGCGCCTCGACTACTACCGGCGGCTCTGGAACGAGACATGAGCGTGGCGCCCCCGCCCGCCGGTCGACCGCCGGTGTTCGGCCCGGTCGTCGACGACATGACCCGGTGCGTGCACTACCGGGGCCCGACAGACATCATTGCGATCCGCTTCGCCTGCTGCGGCGATCACTACCCGTGCCATCGCTGTCACGAGGAGTCCGCGGGGCATCCGGCGCAGCAGTGGGCGCCCGAGCAGCACGACACCGCGGCGATCCTCTGCGGCGCATGCGGACACGAGCTCACGATCACCGAGTACTTCGCGGTGACGGGCTGCCCTCGCTGCACCGCCCCGTTCAACGAGCGCTGTGCTCTGCACCGGGAGCACTACTTCCAGCCGAGTTGGAGCTAGCCGACCCTAGCTCCACACGAATCGGAAGGTCCCGACGAGGACGGCGGCGGCAAGGGCGAGGGCCATGATCGCGATGCCGCCGATCAGCGCCACCGCATCGCGCGGGTGCAACCGGGACGGTCGCGACCAGGTGCGGGGGATGCCGGAGCCGAACCCGCGCGCCTCCATCGCGAGTGCCAGCGTGGACCCGCGCCGCACCGCGAACACGAGCAGCACGAAGGCCATCGAGAAGAATCGTCGCAGCACACCCCGATCCCCCACGCCCCGTGCACGACGGGCCAGGCTCATGGTGCGCCAGTCGTCGAGGAACAGGCCCAGCATCCGGGTGCCGGCGAGGATGCCGAGCACGAAGCGACTCGGGAGCTTCGCGACCTGGGCCAGCGCATCGGCGAGCTCTGTGGGGTCGGTGCCGCCGAAGAGCAGGATCGTCGGCAGTCCGAGCGCGATCACGCGCAGGCTCACCGCGATCGCGAGCGTGATGGAATCCTCGCTGATCGTTGCGAATCCGAAGGTCCAGTAGATCCGCCCTGCGGGTTCGGCGTAGAGCAGCATGCTCACGCCGGCGATCGGTGCGAAGATCGCGATCGGCAGCAGGCGCTTCAGCACCGTCGACAGCCGCAGTCCGGTCAACGGCAGGCAGAGCAGCTGCAGGACGATCGCGGCCAGCGCACTCGTGACGTCGATGGACGCGAACAGCGGCACCGACAGCAGCACGGCGAGCACCAGCTTCGTCACCGGGTTCACACCGTCGAGCCATACCGTCCGTGCGGTCTCGACCGCCGTCACGATGTCGCCTCCCCTTCGCGTCCCAGTTCGATGCGATGCCCGCCCAGGTGTCGGATCACGGCGTCGTCGTGCGTGACCGCGACGATCGACCGACCACGCGCGATCTCCTCCTGCAGGAGCGCGACGAGCGAGATCCATCCACGCCGGTCCTGCCCGAAGGTCGGCTCGTCGAGCACGATCACCTCGGGTGCTCCCGCCAGCACGGTCGCGACGGACAGTCGACGCTTCTGCCCGCCGGAGAGCGTGAACGGGTTGGCGAGCGCGAGAGATGCGAGTCCGAGGCGCTCGAGCAGCTCCTCGACGACGCCGTCCGTCTTCCCACGGTCCCATCCGAGGGCGCGCGGGCCGACGGCGAGCTCGTCGCGCAGCGTCTGCGTGAGGAACTGATGCTCCGGCTCCTGGAAGACCATGCCGATACGGGTGAGCAGCTCACGCGAGGACCAGCGGATCGGGCGGGGGCCCTTGCGCCCCGCCAGCTCGGGTGCCGAACGCACTTCGCCGGCCTGCTCCGGGATGAGACCGGCGAGGGTGAGTGCGAGCGTCGACTTGCCCGCGCCGTTCGGCCCGGTGATCACGGTCGCGTTCGCACGCGGCACGCGCAGGTCGAGCCCCGACTGCACGACGACGCCCGCCTCTCTCGCGATCGAGAGCGCGGAGGCCGTGAGGGCATCGGAGGCGGGAACCTGTTCGAGCATCGGAAGGTCGATGCCGCGGTCGGGCACCCACACCCCCGCATCGGCGAGCACGTCGCCGTGGGCCGCGAACACCTGCGCGGGCGCACCGTCGGCGAGGAGTCCTCCGTCGGCCGCCAGCACGATCACGCGCGTCATCAGATCGACCCAGATCGGGGTGCGGTGCTCGACGACCACGAGCGTCGCGCCGGTCGTCTCGACGGCGCGCTCGACACTCGCCCGCACCTCCCGCACCCCCTCCGGGTCGAGGTTTGCGGTGGGCTCGTCGAGCAGCAGCAGACCCGGTCGCATCGCGAGCACACCGGCCAGCACCAGCCGCTGCTTCTGCCCGCCGGAGAGCGCCTTCGTGGGGCGTCGCAGCGGAACATCGAGGCCGACGGCGTCGAGCGCCTCGGCGACGCGACCCGGGATCTCGGATGCCGCGACGCCCAGGTTCTCGCAGCCGAACGCGACGTCGTCGCCGACCTTCGACAGCACGATGCCGGCGTCCGGGTCCTGCAGGACGAGTCCGACCTGACCGTGCCGTGACTCGGGGGCCGCACCGTCGATGCGCAATGACCCCGTCCGTTCCCCCTCGTCGTCATCGCCGAGGACCCCGGCGAGGCCGGCGAGCAGCGTCGACTTCCCTGCACCCGAGGCGCCGAGCAGGAGCACCCGCTCCCCCGGTTCGATCGTGAAGGAGACGTCCGCGACGGCGGGACGCTTTCGACCGGCGTACCGCCAGCCCCAGCCCGCAGCCTGCACGCGGGCCGGGGAGGCGAAGGTCACGCTCAGACCTCGCGCACGTGCTCTCGCCCGACGGCGAAGCGGTTGAGGGCGCCGGTGACGGCGAGGGCACGCACGAGCAGCCAACCGACCACGCCGGCCAGGATCGCCCCGGAGACGACCACGCTGATCAGATAGATCGTGTTGAACTCGACCGACTTCAGGATGTTCGGCGAGCTGCCGTAGAACAGCTCGAACACCCAGGCGGCCACGGCGGCTCCGACGCCGGCGAGCGCAGCGACTGCGATCCCGAAACGACGGTAGAAGAACAGGGCGAAGATGATCTCTGCGCCGAGGCCCTGCACGATGCCCGACAACACGGTCGAGACACCCCACACGTTGCCGATCAGCATCGACACGATCGCGGCGACCAGTTCGACCACGAGCGCGGCCCCCGGCTTGCGGATCACGAGACCGCCGACGACACCGCCGAGCAGCCAGATGCCGACGGCGATGCCACCGAGGCCCGGTGTCAGGGCGTCGGCCGCGCCGAACCACGCGTATCCGATGGTGTTCCATCCCCAGAACACGAGACCGATCGCGACGCCGAGGACAGCGGCGACGACGATGTCGACGACGCGCCAGCGCCAGATCGATGGGCGGTGCAGCCCGTTCGCATCGGCGGATGCCTGCTGTGCGGATGTGGACGTAGGCGTACTCATCTGAACTCCTCCCTGCGCTGGCATGACCCAGATCAGGTTCGACGGTCGAAGCGCGATTCGCTCCCTCTCAGCCCGGCTCGCCGGACTCCCGTGGTTGTGCTGAAGATCCTACCGCTGGCGACACCCGCGTGGCGACAGGGCTGTGCGCCGCGGAACCCGCCCGGGATTGGGTACCGTGAACGAGTGACCGCAACAGATCCCGCCGACGAGGCGACGGGCGTCGTCCGTGACGACGGCCCCGCGACCACCGCCCCCTCCGGCTCCGTCGATGCCGCGTCGGGCGGTTCGGTGCTCACGGCCGAGCAGACGTCGACGCGCGCGCTTGCACCGGAATCGGTGGTCGCCCCGGAACCGGCCACGCCCGCTCTGACGAAACCACCATTCGTTCCGCGTGAGACTGCCGCGGGAGACGCCGACGATCCCCTCGCCGCGCTCGACGCGACCACCCCCCAGTGGGCGGACGAGACCACCACCGCCACCGCTCTGACCTGGGTGGACCCCGCGACGGTGGCCGACCACACCGCCACCGCGACTCTCGACGAGACGTCGGAAGCCGAGCGGACGAACGGCCTGCTCCGCGGGGCACGCCTGCGCCCGGCCATCGCCCGTCCCGGCATCCTCGTTCCGCTGGCCACGCTCGTGGGCCTCGTCGCCGCGTATGCCGGCACCACGCTGCTCTGGCCGCTGCACGAGGTACCTCCGACAGTGCAGTCCGTCGAGTTCGCGACGACGCCCGCTGCCGCAGCCACCGTCACCTGGCCCACCGAGGGCGCGGGCGCCGTCGGCATCTCCGGCATGACCACTGCGGCCTCGATCCCCGATGCGGTGAGCATCGCGAGCATCACCAAGGTCGTGAGCAGCCTGATGGTGCTCGACCGTATGCCGCTGGCGGTGGGCGAACAGGGGCCCGAGTTCTCGTTCACCCGGGCCGACAGCGTGAAGTACTGGGACTACCGGCGCAGCGACCAGTCCGCACTCGATGTGCCGATCGGCGGGGTGCTGACCGAATATCAACTCCTGCAGGGCACGCTGATGGGATCGGCGAACAACTACATCGACCGGCTCGCGAGCGAGATCTGGGGGTCCGATCGCGAATTCGCCCGGGCCGCCGAGGTGTGGCTGCGCGAACGAGGCCTCACCGGCATCACCGTGGTGACGCCGTCCGGCTTCGACGAGCGCAATGTGGCCACCCCCGAGGCGCTGGTCGCCCTCGGCGAGCGTGCCATGCAGAACCCGGTGTTCGCCGAGATCGTCGGCACCAAGTCGGTGGACCTCCCGGGCGCCGGCACCGTCGTCAACACGAACGGGATGCTCGACGATCCCGGTGTCGTCGGCGTCAAGACCGGCACACTCGTCGGCTGGAACCTGCTCACCGCGAAGGACGTCGTCATCGGCGACACGACCGTGCACCTCTTCGCCGCGGCGCTGAACCAGGCCGGCAACGATGAGCGACTCGCTCTCACCCGCTCCCTGTTCGCGGAGGCGGAAGCGGCGCTGGAGGCGCAGCCGCCCGCCGTCGCGAAGGACACCGTGGTCGGTCAGGTCACGACCCCCTGGGGGGAGGAGGTCGACGTCATCACCGAGACCGATGCCGATGTGGTGCTGTGGAACGGGGCGACCGCCACCGCGGCGACGGCCTTCGATCTCGGCGAAGACCGTGAACAGGACGACGCCGTGGGCACGCTGACGACGACCGGTCCGCTCAACACCGTCACCACGCCTCTGGTGCTGGCCGAGGATGTGGAGGGGCCGAGCCCGTGGTGGCGTCTGACCCACCCGCTCGAGCTGCTCGGAATCAGGGCCGACCGCTCCTGACACCTCGTCACGCGCGCCGTGCCGGCGCCCGCGACGACGCGATCCGCGTATGACGACGCCCCACCCCGCGTGAGCGGAGTGGGGCGTCGTCGTGGGGATGCCGGAGGGCGGGAACGCTCAGGAACGGTGGCTCGAACCGTCGGCCCCGTCTTCCAGCAGGGCCTGGGCTGCCGCCGTCTCGGCAGCGGGCAGCTGAGCACCGATCGAGGCTCCGGCAACGGCGGCGCAGCCTCCTCTCCTGTACCTTCGGCATCGCTCGCATCGCCCGAGACGACGACGGGCGTCGTGCCGGTGAGGGCGTCTTCGGCGTCGATGTCGGTCGCCGCCTGCTCGAACTGCGACTGGTACAGACGCCAGTAGGCGCCCCGCGCGGCGATGAGCTCGTCGTGCGTCCCCTTCTCCACGATGTCACCGTGCTCCATCACCAGGATGAGGTCGGCGTCGCGGATGGTCGACAGTCGGTGCGCGATCACGAACGACGTGCGTCCTTCACGAAGCGCGGCCATCGCGTGCTGCAGCAGCAGTTCGGTGCGGGTGTCGACGGCCGACGTGGCCTCATCGAGGATGAGGATCGGCGGCTGCGCGACGAATGCCCGCGCGATGGTGATGAGCTGACGCTCGCCCGCCGACACGTTCGCGGCATCCTCGTCGAGCACCGTGTCGTAGCCCTCGGGGAGGGCGTGCACGAAGCGATCGACATAGGTCGCCTTGGCGGCGGCGAGAACCTCGTCATCGGTCGCGGTGGAGCGACCGTAGCGGATGTTCTCGCGGATACTGCCGGCGAACAGCCACGGGTCCTGGAGCACCATGCCGGTGCGCGACCGCAGTTCGTCGCGGGTCACCTCGGCGATGTCCTGGCCGTCGAGCATGATGCGCCCGCCGCTGAGCTCGTAGAAGCGCATGATCAGGTTGACCAAGGTCGTCTTTCCCGCACCGGTCGGACCGACGATGGCGACGGTCTGCCCCGGCTCCACCCGGAATGACAGGTCGCGGATGAGCGGACGCTCGGGTGTGTACGAGAACGCGACGTTCTCGAACTCGATGACGCCCTTGCCCTCGACCAGCTCGGGGGCATCGGCGTCGTCCGCCTCCTGCTCCTCGGCGTCGAGCAGTTCGAAGACCCGCTCGGCGGAGGCCGTGCCGGACTGCACGACCGCGGCCATGCCACCCAGCTCGGACAGGGGCTGCGTGAACTGCTGCGAGTACTGGATGAACGCCTGCACGTCGCCGAGACGGAGCTGACCGTTCGCGACCATCAGACCGCCGAGCACCGCGATGCCCACATAGCTGAGGTTTCCGACGAACATCATCGCCGGCATGATGATGCCGGAGAGGAACTGTGCCTTGAAGCTCGCCTGGAACAGCTCTTCGTTCTCGACCTGGAACTTGTCCAGCGCATCCTTCTCCCGGCCGAAGACCTTCACGAGCGCGTGGCCGGAGAATGCCTCCTCGACGCGGGCGTTCAGGCGACCGACCTTGCGCCACTGGGTGCCGAAAGCCTTCTGCGAGCGCGGTCCGATGATGCCGAAGATGACGCCCATGAGCGGCAGCGTGATGAGGGCGACGAGCGCGAGCTGCCACGAGATCGAGAACATCATCACGAGCACGCCGATCACGGTGAGCACCGAAGTGAGTGCTCCCGAGAGCGACTGCTGCATCGTCTGCGTGATGTTGTCGATGTCGTTCGTGACGCGTGAGATCAGCTCGCCGCGCTGCACCTTGTCGAAGTACGCCAGCGGCAGGCGGTTGATCTTCGCCTCGACCGACTCGCGCAGCCGCCACATGGTGCGGACCATGATCACGTTGATGACGTAGCCCTGGATCCAGGTGAGGAAGGCCGCGGCCACGTAGATGCCGAGCACCGCGGCGATGACGAGACGCAGTGCGTCGAAGTCGATGCCCTGGCCGACCGTGAAGTCGCCCAGCGCGCCGACCTGGTTCGCGAAGTCGTCCTGCCCACCGGCCCGCAGCGCCTCGACGACGACGTCCTGCGACGTCCCGGCCGGGAAGCCGGGGAACCCGTCGGTCGGCTGTCCGAGCTGGATGGAGATGAAGCCCTTGTAGACGAGGTTGGTGGCCTCGGCGAGCACCTTGGGCGCCGCGACCGTCAGGACCACGCCGATCGCACCCAGGATCGACACGAAGACGAACCAGATGGCCGACGGCTTGAGCAGCCCGATCATGCGCGCGAAACTCGGACCGAAGTTGTCGGCCTTGCCCGGCGCGACGCTGTCCCAGTCGCCGGAGTTCTGACGTGCCTGCTCGGCGAGCTCGGCCTCGTACTTCTCCTCGGCGCTCAGCTCGACCTCGGCGACGGGCGCTGCCGCCTTGCCGCGGCCGCGTCTGGCCGTGCGCTTCTCGTTGTTGTCCTGCGCGCTCATGCGTCCACCCCCAGCTGCGACTCGACGATCTCTCGGTAGGTGTCGCTCGTCTCGAGCAGTTCCTCGTGCGTGCCGACGCCGACCATGGTTCCGCCGTCGAGGACGACGATGCGGTCCGCGTCCGTGATGGTGGAGATGCGCTGGGCGACCACGATCTTCGTCACGTGCGGGAGCTCCCGCCACAACGCCTGCCGCAATCGCGCGTCCGTCGTGAGGTCGAGGGCCGAGAACGAGTCGTCGAAGACCAGGATCTGCGGCTGGTGCACGATCGCGCGGGCGATCGCGAGTCGCTGACGCTGACCACCTGAGACGTTCGTGCCGCCCTGGGCGATGCGGGAGTCGAGACCATCGGGCATCTCCTCGACGAAGTCGCGACCCTGTGCGATGTCGAGCGCGTGCCACAGCTCTTCGTCGGTGGCCTCTTCCCGGCCGTAGCGCAGGTTCGACGCGACGGTGCCGGTGAAGAGGAACGGACGCTGCGGCACCAGGCCGATGCTGTCCCACAGCGACTCGACGTCGGCCTCGCGCACATCGGTGCCGCCGACGTGCACGGAACCGCCCGAGACGTCGAACAGGCGCGGGATGAGCGACACGAGGGTCGTCTTGCCCGAGCCGGTGGATCCGACGATCGCGACGGTCTCACCCGGCTGCGCGGCGAAGCTGATGCCGGTGAGCACGGGGGAATCGGCGCCGGGGTAGGTGAACTCGACGTCGTCGAGCGCCACGGATCCGGGGACCGGGAACTCGGTGACGCCGTTCTCGGGGCGGACCAGCGTGGATTCGGAGTCGAGAACCTCGCCGATGCGCTCGGCCGACACCGCGGCGCGCGGGATCATCATCGCCATGAAGCTCGCCATGATGACGCCGCCCATGATCTGGCCGATGTACTGCATGAAGGCGAACAGTGTGCCCACCTGCACCGTGCCGTTGTTGACCTCGATGCCGCCGAACCAGATGACCGAGACGACCGTGACGTTCAGGATGAGCATGAACAGCGGGAACAGCAGCACGAAGAGCGAGCCCACCTTGCGGCCGACGACCATGATGTCGGTGTTGGCGCCGCGGAAGCGGTCCTCCTCGATGCGCTCGCGCACGAATGCCCGCACGACGCGAACGCCGGTGAGCTGTTCGCGCATGATGCGGTTGACGTTGTCGAGCTTGCCCTGGTAGCTGCGGAACAACGGGACCATGCGCCCGATCACGAGGGCGGCCAGGATCAGCAGCAGCGGCACAGACACGGCGATGAGCCAGCTGAGGCCGACGTTCGTCTGCACGGCGAAGATGATGCCGCCGATCGCGAGGAGCGGCGCCGTGACGAGCATGGTCGCGCCCATCATCGCCAGCATCTGCACCTGCTGCACATCGTTCGTGTTGCGGGTGATGAGCGAGCCGGCGCCGAACTGCGAGACCTCACGCTCGGAGAAGCCGCTGACCTTGCCGAAGACGTCGGCGCGGATGTCGCGGCCGGCGCCCATCGCTGCGCGCGCGGCGAAGTACGTCGCGGTGACCGAGGCGATGATCTGCCCCAGCGAGACCGCGAGCATGAACAGACCGGTGCTCCAGATGTAGCCGGTGTCACCGCGGGCGACGCCCTTGTCGATGATGTCGGCGTTCAGTCGCGGGAGGTAGAGGGTCGCTGCGACGCTGGCGAGCTGGAAGACCAGCACCGCGAGCAGCAACCATCGGTATCGGGAGAGATAGCGGAGGAGGATTTTTCCCAGCACAGGCGGACTTTCTAGGAAGGATGGAGCGGCGGATTTCTCGGCAGACGGATGCCGACCGACAATCGGCCACAAGACAGAGTGCCACGATCCGCGGACATTCGTATCCCCCTCATGGGGGACCTTCGCTCACAGCGAACCGCTTCCCCTCCCGATCAGCGGTTTCTGCACACGGGCGAACAACGGCGAAGCGTTCCTTTCTTCACCTTTTGTGTTTACTCACTGATACAACTTGTGATAGACATATGGCACAAAGAGGACGGACTCCCCATGCACGCGACCATCGCATCCCCGATCCGATCCGGGCAGCTCCTGCTGGACCCCGGGCAGGTGCTCGGCGCTGTCTTCTCGATGCCCTGGGTGTCTCTGATCCTCGCGGCGATCATCGCGGTCGGCATCACCGTCACACCCCGATGGCGCGCACGGACCGAGAGCCGGGCGCGCCTCGCCCCGGCGGCATCCGGCGTGGTCTTCGCCCGTTACTCGCCGGAGCACCGCACCCTCGGAGTCGCCGCGATCGCGGTGATCGTGATCTTCGTCGCCGAGAACCTGATCACCGGGTACGCCCTCGACCTCAACGGCGTCGTCTCGTGGTGGCGCTACGCGACACCGGTGCTCACGGCCGGCATCGGTGTGGCCGTCCTGCTGGCCCTGATCGCGACGAGAGGCAGCACGCCGCCGGAGCGCCCCGTCCTCTCCGCCCGCCGCACCTGGCTGAGCTTCAGTCCGCGCATCGGTTCGGTGGGCGCCGCCGCAGCGCTGCTCGCTCTCACGGTCACGACACTGCTCGCCGGACTCGCCTCCTCGAACATCGACGGCGGCCCGTACGTTTTCCTCGAGATCGACGTGCCCAACGAGACGATCGACCCGATTCGTCCCTGGTTCTATGGCTGGGCATACGGCGTTCCGGTCCTGATCTGCACCATCGCGCTCGTCGGCGTGGTGATCGCCGCGCTGCACTCCAATGCGGCCCGCCCGTTCCTGCGGCCGGAGACGATCGTCGCCGAGCAGCGCGAACGACGCGACATCGCGGCGGGGATCACCCGGATCACCACATCGGCTGCGCTTCTCGCTCTGGCGGGCGCATGGCGGTTCATCGCCGACTCCGGTTCGATCAACGGACTCACCATCCAGGGCGACGGGCGCAGCGACTCCTACGAGACCTTCTGGCGATACGGCGAAGTCGCGGCCGTCGGCGGCTGGATGGCGCCGGCGCTCGAGATCGCCGCGTTCGTGCTGCTGCTCCTCACGACCACGCAGCTGTGCCCGCCGAGGTATGACCTGGAATCTGTTGCCGGCGTCGAGAAATCGGCCGAACGGGAGACCGCATGGTGAGCCCGACGCCCCGACTGTCACCGGCCGACGAGACGAATCCGGCACTCGACATCTACCGGCAGCTCCGCGGCCTCATCGTGTCGGGCCAGCTCGGCGCGGGCGAGCGACTGCCGACGGTCCGACAGACGGCCAGCGACCTGGGTGTCGCCCCCGGAACCGCCGCGCGCGCGTACAAGATGCTCGAAGGCGAGGGGCTGGTGGTCTCGCGCACGGCCGCGGGCACGCGGGTCGCCGAGACGGCGGGAATCCTCCCCGCATCGGTGCTCCGGCGCATCCGCGAGCTGGTCGACGAAGCCGACGCGACCGACGCGGATCCGGACGACGTCATCGACGTGCTCCGTGCGATCTGGAAGACGCGCTCGAGCCCCGACGTCGACCTCGAGTCCGACTAGGCGCGACGCTCAGAGAAAGCCCGACGCGGACGAACCCCTTCTCAGAACAGGGCGGGCTGCGGGACGTATGCGCGTGCAGGGGCGCCGGCGTCCGGGGCGAGCTCGGCCAGCGTGGGCGGGTCCCACTTCGGATCCCGGTCCTTGTCGACGATCTGCGCGCGGATGCCCTCGACGAGGTCGGGGTGCTCGTTCACGAACCACAGCACGCGGCGGTACTCGCCCTCGAGTGCGGCACGAAGCCCCGAAAGTTCACGCGCCTCGCGCACGGCATCGAGCGTGACAGCGAGGCCGGTCGGTGCGAGGCCCTCGAGAAGGTCCGCGATCGCGGCGGCCTCCGTCGTGCCCTGGGCCTGCAGGCGATCGATGATCTCGATCACGGTCGGAGCGGAGAAGGCGTCATCGATCCACTCCCGCCACGCCGGAAGCCGCGAGGGCTCCGGTGTCTCGTCGAACAGCAGGACGATCTCGCTGGGCCCCGTCGGATCGGCGCGGAAGGCGAGAGCCTCGCTCAAGGCGTCGAGGCGGTCCGACGGCACGAAGTGATCGGCGAAGCCGAGGTACACGGCATCCGCGCCGCTCATCGTCGCTCCGGTGAGGCCGAAGTACTCGCCGAAGCGTCCGGGGGCACGGCCGAGAAGCCAGGTGCCGCCGACGTCGGGCGTGAATCCGATGCGCGTCTCCGGCATCGCGAGCTTCGAGCGCTCCGTGACGATGCGGATCGCCGCGTGCCCGGCCAGGCCGATGCCTCCCCCCATCGTGATGCCGTCGGCGAAGGACACGACCGGCTTGGGGTATTCGGCGATCATCGCGTTCAGCGCGTACTCGGCACGGAAGAACTCCGCGGTCTGATCAGCCTTCCCCGCCACGATCTGCCCGTGCAGAGCCCGCACGTCGCCGCCGGCGCACATGCCGCGATCCCCCGCTCCGTCGAGCAGCACGATCTGCACGTCGGTGTCGTCGCGCCAGGCGTTCAGCGCTGCGGTGAGGCTCTCGATCATGCCGACGTCGAGGGCGTTGATGGCCTCGGGGCGGTTGAGCGTGAGCCGCCCGAGCGCCCCTTCGGTGCGGACGAGGACGCGGGATGCAGCGTGAGAATCGGTCACGCTGGCCAGGCTACCCCTTTCGGCAAGGGCGTCATTCCGCGCGAAATGCGGGATCCGACAGGGTTTTCCGGCAGGATAGGGAGGAACTGTTCAAATGCGACGAGAGGTCACGGATGCCTGAAGGACAGGTGCTCGAGTTCACGCACGTGACGAAGCGCTTCAATGAGGTGACCGCCGTCTCGGACTTCTCCGCGCGCGTCGAGCCCGGAGCCGTCACCGCCTTCCTCGGCCCGAACGGAGCCGGCAAGACCACCACGTTGCGCATCCTGCTCGGCCAGGTGCGCGCCACATCCGGCACGGCGACGATCGGCGGCACGACGTATGCCGAGCTCCGCCAGCCGCTGCGCACGATCGGAGCGGTACTCGAAGAGACCGTCTACCGTCCCCGTCGCACCGCCGAGCGCCAGCTGACCATCGCCGCCAAGGCGAACGGCATCCCGCTGGCACGCGTCGGCGAAGTGCTCTCCCTGGTCGGCCTCGAGGGCGAGGGCGACTCGCGCATCGGCGGCTTCTCGCTCGGCATGCGTCAGCGGCTCAGCGTCGCGAACGCGCTCCTCGGCGACCCCGGGGCCCTCGTCTTCGACGAGCCGGCCAACGGACTCGACCCCGAGGGGATCCGCTGGATGCGACTCCTGATGCGTCGCCTCGCCGACGAGGGACGCACGGTCCTCGTGTCGTCGCACGTCCTCAGCGAGGTCGAACAGGTCGCCGACAACGTGCTCGTGCTCTCGAAGGGCACGCTCGTGCTGGCCAGCGGAATCGAGACGCTCGCCGACCCCAAGGGCGGCTCCGTGATCGTGGACGCCGCGGATCGCGCCGGGCTGACGTCCGCGCTCGCTGCGGCCGGGTTCGACATCGAAGTGCTGCGCTCGGGTCTGACCGTGCGCGGCGGAGACGCCGAGACCGTGGGAGCCGTCGCGGCCGACGCAGGCATCGCCCTGAGCACCCTGGTGCAGCGCGGGCCGACTCTCGAAGACGTCTTCATCGACCTGATGCGGGGTGGCCGGTTCGCGCCGAACACTCCCGCAACGGCGAGCCCGCTCGTCGCGCCGAACACCCCGGAGACCGCATCCGAGGAGTCGACTCCCGCAGAGGCCGCTCCCGAAGAAGCATCTCCGGGACCCGCCGACTCCGTGGTCGCCATCCCGGTGGCCGCAGCAGCCGCCTGGGCGGCCGAGGCTGCGTCTGCTCCCGCAGGCGAGGCCGTGGCCTCGAATCTGGCAGCCTCCGTCGGCTCTGACGTATCCGAGGTATCTGACGCATCCGAGGTATCTGACGCATCCGAGGTATCTGACGCATCCGAGGTATCAGACGCATCCGAGGCAGAGGGCACGGAGAGCGCTGCGGACGAATCGCCTGCCGACACTGGTTCCACCGATGCGATCGCGACCGGAGAGTCGACGTCCGAGGAGGAGACTCCCGACGAAGAGGCTTCGGACGAAGAGGCTTCTGTCGACGAAACACCGGGCGAAGAAGCATCGATCGGCGAGTCCGGCGACGTCGCCTCGGGTGCGTTCGAGGTGGGCGACGCTCCGACCCTCGGCGAACAGTCCACCGACGAACAGGCTCCGGCTCGATCCTTCGATGAGATCCTGTTCGGCGCCGCCGTGCCGGCGGACACCGCAGACACGACGCCGTCCGACCTGACCTCCGGTGACGAGGACCACAGCGGGGTCGAGATCTTCGCGGATCTCGACCCCGCATCGGTCGCCACGGAATCGGACGCGCTGTCCTCCCACAGCGATGGCCCCTCATCCGCCGACACCGAGGACACCAGCTCTTCCGACGATGACGAGGAGGACCCGCGCTCTGCAGCGGTGAGTTCCATGCTCGCGGCCGCCGCCCGCGCGTACTACGAGGACGAGCCCAAGGACTACCCCCTGGGCGCAGAGGACGAGCCCGCCCAGGGCGAGGCGTCGGACAGCGAGGCTGCGGACTTCGAGGCTGCGGACGTCGAGGTTGCGGACGGCGAGGTTGCGGACGGCGAGGTTGCGGACGGCGAGGTTGCGGACGTCGATACGCCGGAGGCCCCCGCGGAGAACGCACACTGGAGCGTCGCCTCCACGGGCGTCATCGACACCGTGCCCCTGGCCGAGGGTTCCGCGGGAGGCGACGAGACGACTCCCGATGACTCTGACGAGAGCACTCGCGAGAACCACGACGGTGAGAACCACGACGGCGAGAACCACGACGGCGAGAACCAGCACGGGGATCACCAGCACGGCTGAGCGCCTCGCCGACGAGAACGCCCTCCGGACCTGCGGGTCTGGAGGGCGTTCTGCGTTGAAGGGAGGCCGTGCATCGCGAGGCACCGCCTCCCGACGTCGGCGTCAGGCGGGCCGGGGGCGGATGACGGGGCGTCGTCGGCCCTTCGAGACCGGGACCGGTGCTGTGGCCACGATCTCCTCGACGTTCGCCGGTTCGGTCGACACATCGAGCCGGAGTGCCTGAGTGAGCGCGAGCCCGTGGCTGGTGGTGAGGATCAGTCGGCGGTACTGCGGGTCGCCTTCGAGATCGATCACGACGCTCGGGCGACGCCGGCGGATCAGCACGAAGTCGAGGCTGCCCGCGGCCTTCCAGCTGCCTGCGGCGAGAACACCGGGAATGTGCGTCCCCGGGTTCGGGACTCCGCGGAGCCAGGTCCAGGCGTCTTCCGTCAGCTGCACCTTGGTGATGGTGTCGCGCGCGATACGGAGGTTGTCGCGGTGGAAGGTGGCGGCACGTTCGATCGGCGAGAGCACGACCTCCAGTTGCGTCTGGTCCAGCAGCAACGTCACCATGTCCCCCAGTCTGCCAGCGCGGCCCTGCCAGTTGTCTGGAAGTTGCTCACAGGAACGCAACGATCCCTTGTCGATCAGCACCAGTCATCACGCATTCCTCCCGAGATTCGAATATATGTACTATACTCGATTCATCGCGGCATCCGGGCGCCGAGAAGCACCGCTGGCGTCGGCGTCGAAGAGTGAAACCCGTGTGCGCGTGTGCCCGCGTTACGGCCGCGCCGCAGCCGCAGCGGTCGCAGCGACTGGAAGTGCGGCCTCGATCTGCTGCAGTTCCTCCTCGCCGTGTGCGGCGGTGAGGAACCAGGCTTCGAACACGCTCGGCGGAAGAGCGACGCCCTGCTCGCGCAGCGAGTGGAAGAACGGCGCGTAGCGGAACGACTCCTGCGCCTGCGCTTCGGCATAGTTGCGCGGCGCCGAGGCCCGGAAAGAAGCGTTGAACAGGTTGCCGGCGGTGGCCACCGCGTGCGTGACACCGGCCGACGTGAGCGCGGCGTCGAGCGCGGTGGACACCCGAGCGGATGCGGCGTCGACGGTCGCATAGACCTCGGGGGTCGCGAGCCGCAGCGTCGCGAGACCCGCAGCGACCGAGAGCGGGTTTCCGGACAGTGTGCCCGCCTGGTAGACCGGCCCGAGCGGGGCCAGCAGGTCCATGACCTCGGCACGTCCACCGAGCGCGGCCAGCGGCATGCCCCCGCCGACGACCTTGCCGAACGTGAAGATGTCGGGCAGGTAGTCCTCGCCGGCGGCGGCCTGCAGCCCCCAGAATCCGGCCGGGTGCACCCGGAATCCGGTGAGCACCTCGTCGAGGATCATCAGTGCGCCATGAGCATGCGCGGTCTCGGCGATCAGACGGTTGAATCCGGGCAGCGGAGCGACCACGCCCATGTTCGCAGCCGAGGCCTCGACGATGACGGCGGCGATGCGCTGACCGTGCTCGGCGAACACGGCGGCCAGAGCCTCCGGGTCGTTGTAGCCGATCACGAGGGTCTGGGCGGCGATCGGCGCGGGCACCCCGGCGGAGCCCGGCAGCGCGAGCGTCGCGACGCCGGAACCGGCTTCCGCGAGAAGGCCGTCGGAGTGGCCGTGGTAGTGACCGGCGAACTTCACGAGCAGGTCGCGACCGGTGGCACCGCGCGCGAGGCGGATGGCCGTCATGGTCGCCTCGGTGCCCGTGGAGACCAGGCGCACGCGCTCGATGGGTCGGGTCTCGCCGAACCGCACACGGTCGGCGATCAGCGCGGCGAGTTCGACCTCGCCCTCGGTCGGAGCGCCGAACGAGAGCCCACGGGACGCGGCTTCCTGCACCGCGGCGACGATCTCCGGGTGCGCATGCCCGAGAAGCGCAGGACCCCACGAGGCGACGAGATCGACGTACTCGCGACCGGCGGCATCGGTGACCCTCGCGCCCTTCGCCGAGGCGAGGAACCGCGGCGTGCCACCGACCGATCCGTAGGCGCGCACCGGCGAGTTGACCCCACCGGGAATCACCGCGCGGGCAGCGGAGAACAGGTCGTCGTTGCGGTCGGTCATGAAGGAGAGCTCCTCGCAGAAGTCAGTCGCGCAGCCAGCCGGCCGCTTCGGTGGCCCAGTAGGTGAGCACCGCATCCGCACCGGCGCGGCGGATGGAGAGAAGGGACTCGAGGATGGCCGCGCGACGGTCGATCCACCCGTTCGCACCGGCGGCCTCGATCATGGCGTACTCGCCGGAGACCTGATATGCCCACACTGGAATACTCACGGTGTCGCGCACCTCGCGCAGCACGTCGAGGAAGGCCATCGCCGGCTTCACCATGACGATGTCGGCTCCCTCGGCCTCATCGACGACGGCCTCGCGCACACCCTCGCGCCGGTTGCCCGGGTCGAGCTGGTACGTGCGACGATCGCCGGTGAGCTGAGAGTCGACAGCCTCGCGGAAGGGTCCGTAGAAGGCGCTGGCGTACTTCGCGGCATACGCGAGCAGGAGGGTGTCGGTGAACCCCTCGGCGTCGAGCGCCCGGCGGATCACCGCGACCTGGCCGTCCATCATCCCGGAGAGCCCCAGCAGCTGAGAACCTGCGCGCGCCTGTGCGAGCGCCATCGAGGTGTACCGCTCGAGAGTCGCGTCGTTGTCGACGGAGCCATCGGCGGCCAGAACGCCGCAGTGGCCGTGATCGGTGAACTCGTCCAGGCACAGGTCGGTCTGCACGACGAGCGCGTCGCCGACCTCGGCGGCCAGCGCCTCGGTCGCGACGTTCAGGATGCCGTGCGGATCGTCGGCTCCCGACCCGACGGCGTCGCGGACGGCGGGCACGCCGAACAGCATCACTCCGCCGACACCGGTCTCCGCCGCCTGGACCGCCGCCGCGCGCAGTGAATCCAGGGAGTGCTGAGCGACGCCGGGCATCGAGCCGATCTGCACGGGCTCGGAGATGCCTTCGCGCACGAAGAGCGGAAGCACGAGCTGTCGAGGCTGCAGCGAGGTCTCACGCACGAGATCTCGCACCGCCCGCGACTGCCGCAGACGCCTCAGTCGAACGTCGGGAAAGCTCACGGCGCGAACTCGTCGGCCGCGTGCGGAAGAGTGAAGTGCGAGACCGCATCGATGAGCGCGTCGACGGTCTGGCGGTCGGCGACGACCGACACGGGCAGGCCCGCACGCTGCGCGTCCTTCGCGGTCCGCGGTCCGATCGCGGCGAGCAGCGTCTCGTCCGGGATCTCCGGGAACTGCTCGCGCACCTGCTCGGCGACCGACCCACTGGTGATCAGGATCGCGTTGATCCGTCCGTTCTCGACGTCGCGGCGGATGCGCTCCGTCACCGGCACTCCCACCGTGCGATAGGCGACGACGCCGTGCACGTCGTGACCAGCCTCGGAGAGCAACCGGCTCAGCACCGGCTTCGCGATCTCGCTGCGCAGGGCGAGGATACGGCGCGGCTCCTTCTCGAGGGCGATGAGCTGCTGCGCCATCCCCTCGGCGGAGTTGTCCTGCTCGGGAACCAGCGTCACCTCGTAGCCGACCGCCTGCAGAGCCGCGGCGGTCGTCTCACCGACGGCGGCGATCTTGGTCGCACGCGGCACGACGGCCCGGTGCGCGAAGAGCACGTCGACGGTGGTGGCGCTGGTGACGGTCAGCCAGTCGAACTCCCCCGCGGCCAGTTGCGCGAGCGCGGAGTCGAGCGTCGCCTGATCGGTCGTCGGCGCGAAGTTGATGAGCGGCGCGACGACGGGCACGGCGCCCAGCGCGCGCAGACTCGCGGCGACGCTGTCGCCCCACGGCCCGCCACGGGGCACGAGGATGCGCCAGCCGTCCAGCGGTCGGTCCTGCTTGATTTCGGAAGTGGTCATGAGGATTGCTCTCGGGATACGAGGCCGGCCGCCCCTTGATCGAGCAGCCGACGGGCAACAGTGAACCCGAGCTCGCGCGCTGCGTGCATCGGGTCTGCACCATCGGCAGCATCCGCTCCATTGCCACTGCCGTTCCGACGAATATACTCCCCGTTCAGGTCTTCGGTGACGTCGAGGCCGATCCGGCGCCCTCCGTCAGCGGCATAGACGACCGTCCTGACCCGGATCGAGGAGCCGTCCACCACGGCGTGCGCGGCCATCGGCGCCTGGCATCCGGCATCCAGTCCCTGCAGGATCGCGCGCTCGACGGTGATGGCCAGACGGGTGTCGGCGTCGTCGAGACCGGCGAGAGCCGCGAGCAGCTCTTCCGGTGCATCGGCACGGGTCTCGACGGCGAGCGATCCCTGCCCGGGCGCGGTCGGCCATTCGGCGAGACCGAGCTCTTCCCGTCGCAGCGGAGACTTCGCTCCGAGTCTCGAGAGGCCCGCCGCCGCGAGGATCACCGCATCCAGCTCCCCGGAGGCGACCCGGGCGAGACGGGAGTCGACGTTGCCGCGGATGTCGACCACCTCGGCGCCCGGCGCCCGACGACGCACCTGCGCGATACGCCGCGGCGAACCGGTTCCGACCGTGCTGCCGGAGCGCAGTTCGTGCAGTGCGGTGCCGTCGCGGGTGAGGACCACATCGCGCGGATCCTCACGCTTCGGCGTCGCGGCGATCACGAGGCCATCGGGGATCGCCGTCGGCAGATCCTTCAACGAGTGCACGAGAAAATCGCACTCCCCCGCGAACAGCGCCTCGCGAAGGCGCGTGGCGAAGATGCCCTGGCCGCCGATCTCGGAGAGGGATGCACGATTCGTGTCGCCCTCGCTGGTGATCGGGACGAGTTCGACCCGACGCCCCGAGAGCTTCTCGAGGGCCGTGGCGACATGGCCCGACTGCGCCTGCGCGAGCGCACTGCGACGGGTACCCAGACGGATGGGGGTGCTCATGGGCTTACTGGAGGACGTCCGCGATCTCGTCGAACCGGAGCCTGCGCCCCGTGTAGAAGGGCACCTCCTCCTTCACATACATGCGGGCGTCGGTGTAGCGGAGGTCGCGCATCATGTCGACGAGGTCGGTGAGCTCATCGGCCTCGAGCGGAAGCAGCCACTCGTAGTCGCCGAGCGCGAACGACGCGACGGTGTTCGCGAGCACACCCTTGAAGGCGGCACCCTTGCGGCCGTGGTCGGCGAGCATCTTGCGACGCTCCTCCTCCGGCGCGAGGTACCACTCGGGCGTGCGCACGAACGGGTACAGGCACAGCCATTCCTTGGGGTCGACCCCGCGGAGGAAGCCCGGAACGTGCGAGCGGTTGAACTCGGCGTCGCGGTGCACGCCCATCACGTTCCACACCGGGAGCAGCGCACGCAGGAGTTCGGTGCGACGAAGGCGGCGGAGCGCCTTCTGCAGCTCCTCGGCGGTGTCGCCGTGCAGCCACACCATGAGGTCGGCATCGGCCTTGAGGCCGGAGACGTCGTAGAAGCCGCGGACGGTGACTCCGGAGTCCTCGATGTAGGAGACGATCGTCTCGAGCTCGGTCGAGTCGGTCTCCGTCACGGGGACGTCGGGGTTTCGTCGCCAGACAGCCCAGAGGGTGAAGCCGGACGGGTTCTCATCGCGCTCTTCGGACATCATGCTCCCCAGTCTGCCTCGTTTGCGCAGGAGCCGCTAATCACCCGCGAGGGCTGCTCACGGCATCCTGGAATGCTGCACCTCAGCGCGAGAGGAAGCGCGCGATCGCCCAGACCGCGCCCCCCACCGCCGCGGCGATGCCGACCGCGGCGGCGATCGCCCCGATCGGGTTGCGGTCCGCGAACACGCGGGCCTTCGCCGCCGCACGCGTCGATGCCTTCTCGACCCGGCGTGGGATGTTCCCCCTGACCTCGATCGCCGCGAGGGCGGCCTTCAGCTCGGCGCGGGCCGAGGCGACGGGGTCGACGATCCCGCCGGGAACGGCGGTGCGCGGCAGCGACTCAGAATTCGTCATCGCCGGCCTCCTTCACGAGTCGGATGTCCTCGGCGACGGCCTGCGCCGGGTTCTGGCGGGCGAGCACCTTGCGGAACTTGAGGATCCCGAGCAGCGCGAACAGCAGCACGGCGAGGATCAGGATGCCGAACACCGCGATCGCGGAGAGCCACACGGGCCACCAGGAGGACAGCCCGGCGATCGCGAACACGAGGATCACCGGCACGGCCCAGAACAGGAAGAACAGCGCGACGAGGAACCACACGGAACCGATGCCGGCGTCCTTCGAGGTGCGCGAGATCCACGCCTTCGCGGCGTCGATCTCGGCCTTGACCAGATTCGTGACGAGTTCCGGCAGGTCTCCGAGGAGAGTCAGCAGGCTGTCGTCGGCGCGATCGCGGTATCCGCGGGGCATGTCAGGCGCCGGACTTCTTGGGGGCGGACTTCGCAGCCGGCTTCTTGGCCGCGGGCTTCTTCGCGGCGGGCTTGGCTGCGGTCTTGGTCGACGTCTTGCTCGACGAGGCATTCGACGACGCGGTGGCCTTCGCGGCTTCGACCGCCTCTTCCGTCGCCTCGGCGAGGTCTTCCGCCGCCTCGCGTCCGGTGGCGATGGCGGAGTCGAGCCGCTGACCGGGCGTGCCGTTGCCGCTGACCGACTTCGCGACCTTCACGACCCCGGTCCAGAGAGCGCCGGGGACGGCCGCGGCCTTGTCGCCGACGAAGCCCTTGACCTTGGTGACCTGCTCCTGCACGGGATCGAGGTTCCACACCTTGAGCCACTGCGTCTTGATCTGCTCGTAGCGCTCACGTCCGGCACGGGCGCCGAGGACGTAGCCCACGCCGAGCCCGACGACGAGTCCGATCTTCCCCTTCATGGGGTCTCCTCACCTTGTTCCGGTAGTCCGGCCAGATTCGCCCGGTTGGGACCGGCCGCAGGCTTTCGCACCCCGCGGCCAGGTACCCAGCGTAACCCCGTATGCCGATTTCGGCATCTATGGGTCAGAGGGTTGACACGGAGGGCACTCCCACTCCGACGATCAGTCCCACAACAGGGCGCGTCGCAGACGGTCGGCCTCGTCCCGCGCATCCGGGACCACCTGGGCGAGCCCCGTTCCCGCCAGCCAGGCCCCCACCGCGGCCACACCGGGCACCGCCTGGACAGCTGCGCGCGCCGCTGTGCGCCTTTCTCCGGACCCGATGATCGACGCCGGCTGCGACTGCACGAAGCGCCCACGATGCGAGGCGACGACGGCCGCAGGGCCGATGGCGACGCCGAGCAGGGCGGCGGCTTCTCGCCGCGCCAGGTCTGCGGCCGCGTCGTCGCTCAGGCCCGCGGTGGCCGCCGGCTCGCCCTGCGCGCCGAACGACACCCGGACGATCTGCCGAGCACCTGCGGCCTCGCGCACCCAGCCCCACTTCGCCGTCGAGTGGGTGAGCGCCTTGGCGGTGTGGCTGCCCGGGACGGTGAGCACGCCGGTACCGCGGGGCGGGGTGGCGAGTTCCGGCGCGTCGAGCAGGAGGGTGACGATCTCGATCTCGGGAGAGGCTGCGGCCTCTGTCTTCAGAAGGTCGGGCACCGCCGAGGCGAGGAGTTCCCGCGCTGCGGATTCGGGGGTCGCGATGATGACGGCGTCGGCGGCGAGCTCCTCGATCACGGGCGGCACGGAATCCTCGACGGCCGCCTGCAGCTCGACCACGAGCGCGTCTGCGTCGTCCACGCTCGAGGGAACCTCACGGGTAGGCGCGACCTCGACGTCGACAGTCCAGTCCGCCCCCACCTTGCGCACACGGCGCACGCGCACGCCCGTGCGCACGTCGGCGTCGAGCCGCACCAGGTCGGCGGCGAGCGCGTCGACGAGGGTGCTCATTCCTCCGGAGAGTCCCTCCACGGCGGCTCCCGGTGTCGTAGAGGGGGTCTTCGCTGCTGGCGACTTCGCCCCCGACGCGGCGTGAGAGGCTTTCGCCGCAGCCTCGTCACGGAGCGTCTGCACAGCCCCCGAGAGGGAGCCGACCCGGGTCAGGGCGGCATTGAGTCCGGGCGCCGCGACATCGATGTCGACGTCGTCGGGAGAGGCGGAGTAGACACCGGTCGTCACGGGAGCGACGAGGCGATCCCGCACCTTCGCCCCCATGCGCGAGGCGACGAGCTTGCCGAGGCTGAGCTGGTGGCCGATCGTGAGTGGCGGCCGCACGCGATCCAGATAGGCGCGCCAGACGCCGGACCACCCGATGATGCGGCGGACGTCGGGCTGGAAAGGGTTGGCGGGGATGCCGAGGATGCCGCCGGCCGGGAGAGGTGCCGCGCCCACTCCGGGAATGCCGGCGAGCCATGCGCCGCCGGCCTGCGGGACCACGATGCGGTCGGCCAGTCCCAGCTCCTCGACGAGCGCTCGCACGAGGCCACCCCTGGTCGCGTAGCTCTCGGCGCCGGCATCGACGATCACGCCATCCAGATCGACTCGACGGATCGCGCCACCCAGATCGTCGGCAGCCTCGAGCACGGTGACGCGCATCCCGACCTTGGCGCACTCCCGCGCAGCGACGAGGCCCCCGATGCCGCCTCCGACCACGACGACATGCTTGTCCGCCGCACGGGCGGCGAGGTCGGACGGCTCGGCAGCGGAGGGCTCAGGGCTCATGCGTCAATTCTCGCACCGGGCCGGTCGGGCCCCGGCGACGGACGATTCACGCCTCGACGGGCTCCGACGCACCGCGCCCGCGCTTGCGCACCTCGCGCAGCACGATCTGCTCAGGGCACACCGTGGAGAGGAAGTCGCCGACCGAGAGAGCCAGGCGCTCGCCGACGAGGGAGTAGAGGATGCGATTGGCGTCGCGGCGCTCGCTGATGAGTCCGGCCTGGCGGAGCACGCTCAGATGACGGGAGATGGTCGGGCCGCTCGCGGAGAAGCGCGACGCGATCTCGCCGGCCGCGAGCTCACCGTCTTTCAGGTCCTGCAGGATCTGGCGCCGCGTAGGGTGCGCCAGCGCTGCGAAGATGTCGGTCGCGCTGTCTGCCATGGTTGCAATATAGCACCTTTGCTAGATAGCGTTTAGCCGAGTAGCTAATGAGCGAAGGAGAGGCATCATGCGAGTTGCCATCACGGGCGGTACCGGTTTCGTCGGCAGGAACCTCGCCGAACGTCTCGACGATGCGGTCGTCGTCTCCCGTCGAAACGGCGTCGACATCACCGACGTCGACGCGCTGGCCTCCGCGTTCGAGGGGTGCGACGCCGTCGCGCACTGCGCCGGGATCAACCGCGAGATCGGAGAGCAGACCTTCCGTCGCGTGCACGTCGACGGCACGAGAGCCGTCGTGGAGGCCGCTCGCCGCGCGGGGGTGCAGCGCATCGTCCTCGTCAGCTTCCTCCGGGCACGCCCCGACTGCGGGTCCGGCTATCACGAGTCGAAGTGGGAGGCGGAGCAGATCGTGCGCGCCTCCGGCATCCCGCACACGATCCTCAAGTCCGGCATGATCTACGGCCCCGGCGACCACATGATCGACCACGTGACCAAGGCGGTGCGGACCCTGCCGTTCTTCTGGACCGTCGGATATCGCGAGCGCACGGCACGGCCGGTACCGGTCGAGGATGCGGTCGATGTACTCGTCGCCGCTCTCGAGGGCCGCATCGAGGAACCGACGATCGCCGTCATGGGGGGCCGACGAGATCACGCTCGGCGAGGCCATCCGCCGCATCGCCCGCGTCGCCGGACGCCGACCCGCCTTCGTCCCCGTGCCGACATGGATGGTGCGCGCGCTGGCGCAGGTGACGGAGTGGACCATGGTCGTGCCGCTCGTCGCGAAGGCCCAGGCGCGGATGCTCGCCGAAGGCGTGAGCGAACCCGCGCCGTTCGCTCCGGAAGCACCCCTCGGGATCCGGCCGTCACGCCCGTTCGACGATGCGCGCATCCGCGAAGCACTTCCGCAGGGACGCTTCACCCTCGACGACCTGCGGATCACGCACCGCCTGCAGCCGGCACGGAGGGCCTGAGGTCAGATCGTGTGCGCCAGCTCGACGATGCGGGTGAGCTGGTCGGGATCGGTCTCCGGAGGAACGCCGTGGCCGAGGTTGAGGATGTGGGCTCGCGCCGCACGGCCGCGCTCGACGACGTCGCGCACGTGGGCCTCGAGCACCGGCCACGGGGCTGCGAGGAGCGCCGGGTCGATGTTGCCCTGCACCGTGACATCCGGTCCGAGGATCGCGGCCGCTTCGTCGAGCGGCTGGCGCCAGTCGACTCCCACCCCGTCGGCCGCACCGTCGAGGCGCATATCGGCGAGGAACGGGCCGGTGCCGACGCCGAAGTGGATCGTCGGTAGACCGATGCCTGCAAGCGCCGCGTGCGAATGCGGGGCGACGAAGGCGCGGTAGTCGGCGGTGCTGAGGGATCCTGCCCAGCTGTCGAAGAGCTGGACGACCGAGGCTCCGGCGTCGCGCTGCGTCTCGAGGAAGCGGCGCGAGACCTTGGCGAGCCAGCCAGCCAGACGGTTCCACGAATCCGGGTCGGAGTGCATCATCGCCCTGGCCCGCAGGTGCTCCTTGGAGGGACCGCCCTCGACGAGATAGGCCGCGAGCGTGAAGGGCGCGCCCGCGAACCCGATCAGCGGGGTGTCGCCCAGTTCCGCCGTGACGAGACGGACCGCTTCGGCGATGGCCGTGCCGTCCAGGCCGTCCGGGTCGATCGCGGTGATGCGCTCGACGTCGGCTGCCGTACGCACCGGGTTCGCGAACACCGGGCCGCGACCGGGCTCGATCTCGACATCGACGCCGGCGAGGCGCAGCGGGATCACGATGTCGCTGAAGAACACGGCCGCATCGACCCCGTGGCGACGCACCGGCTGCAGCGTGATCTCGGCGGCGAGGTCAGGGGTGAGGCAGGCATCGAGCATCCTGGTTCCGACGCGCAGCTCGCGGTACTCGGGCAACGACCGGCCGGCCTGTCGCATGAACCACACCGGAGGGTGGGCAGGACGGTCGCCGGCGAGGGCGCGCAGGAGCGGGGCGTCGGAGAGGGCCATGCGTCCATCCTCCCATCCGCGCCTTATGGAGCCGCCGAGTTCGAAGGGTCGGACCCTCGCCCGCAGACGCTCCGGTACAATCGATCTGTGCTGCTGTGTGTGACGGCGAGTCACAAGACCGCCTCCTTCGAATTGCTCGAACGCCTGAGCCGCACCCCCGACGACGTCGCTCCCACCATCGTGGGCATGACGCCGTGCGTGCAGGGTGCGGTCGTCCTGGCGACGTGCAATCGGTTCGAGGCGTACGTGGAAATGGACGAACCGGTCACCGCCGCCGGCGCCATCGGCGTCGAGGCCGTGATCGAGGCGGTCGAGTCCGCGACCGGCATCTCCGCCGCCGACCTCGACGGCGCCTACACCGTGCACTCGGGTCGACGCGTTGCCGAGCACCTCTTCTCCGTCGCCTCCGGCCTCGAATCCGTCGTCTCCGGCGAGGGCGAGATCGCCGGCCAGGTGCGCCGCGCCCTCAAGTCGGCCCGCAAGGACGGCACCACCTCACCCGAGCTCGAGCGCCTGTTCCAGCGCGCCAGCCAGGCACAGCGCAAGGTCAAGAACGTCACCGCCCTCGGTCGTGCCGGCCGCTCGCTCGTGCGCCTCGCGCTCGAACTCGCCGACAGCCGCATCGCGGACTGGTCCGCCGAGCGCGTGCTTCTGGTCGGCACCGGCGCCTACGCCGCGGTCACTCTCGCCACGCTCCGCGAGCGCGGCGCCGTGAACATCTCGGTGTACTCGCCCTCCGGCCGCGCCGAGGTCTTCGCCGCGAAGCACGGCATCCGTCCGATCACCGCCGACGAGTACGCCCGTACCGCCGCACACTCGAGCCTGCTCATCACCTGTACCACGGCCACGGAGCCCGTGCTCGGCCCCGAGCATCTGCAGCTGCCGACAGGTCCCGCCGCAGCCGGCTGCCCCGTGGGCGCGCACAGCCAGCTGGTGGTCGATCTGGGCATGCCGCGCAACGTCGACCCCGCCGTCGCCTCCCTCGAGGGCGTCGCACTGCTCGACCTCGAGACCATCCGCCTGCACGCACCGCTCGAAGAACTGCAGGCGACGGATGCCGCTCGCAGCGTCGTCCGCGAAGCCGCAGAGACCTTCCATGTCGTGGGCGCGCGTCAGAGCGTGACCCCGTCGGTCGTGGCCTTCCGCTCGCACATCTTCGAGCTGCTCGAGCGCGAGATCGATCGCGCCCGTGCCCGCGGCGACGAGGACGGAAAGGTCGAACAGGCCCTGCGTCACCTCTCCGGCGTGCTGCTGCACACTCCGACCGTGCGCGCTCACGAGCTCGCCGCGGCGGGTCGTGCCGACGAGTTCACCGCGGCACTGGCCGCGCTCTACGGCATCGCACCCGAGGCTGAGTCGTCGGAGGACGCCGCCACCGCCTGACACGCGCACGCGTGGGTGGGACACTGGAGGCATGGCCCTTCACATCACCGGAGACACCGCCGCCGACGAGCTGCTGACCGACAATCCGCTCGCCCTCCTCGTGGGGATGCTGCTCGACCAGCAGGTTCCGATGGAGACCGCGTTCGCCGGTCCGCTCAAGATCGAGCAGCGCACCGGAGCAGCCGACGCCGCGACGATCGCCGGCATGGCACCGGACGAGTTCCTCGAGGCGTTCAAGCAGACTCCGGCCGTGCACCGTTTCCCCGGGTCCATGGCGACACGCGTGCAGACACTGTGCCAGACCCTCGTCGACGACTGGGACGGCGACGCCGCCACGCTGTGGACCGAAGGGGACCCGTCGGGGCCCGAGGTGCTGAAGCGACTGAAAGCCCTTCCCGGCTTCGGAGAGCAGAAGGCCAAGATCTTCCTCGCCCTCCTCGGCAAGCAGTACGGCTTCACGGGCGAGGGGTGGCGTGAGGCCTCCGCTCCCTATGGTGAGGACGGGTCGTACCGCAGCGTCGCCGACATCGTCTCGCCGGACTCGCTCGCGAAGGTGCGCGAGCACAAGAAGGCCATGAAGGCTGCGGCGAAGGCCTCGAAGTGAAACCCACGGGGGACGACGTCGCAGGGCTCATCGCCCGCTCCTCCCCCGCGGTCCGCCGCCGGGACGCCGAGACCCTGACCGCGCTCATGCAGGAGATCACCGGACGCGAACCGCAGACCTGGGGCACGATCATCGGGTTCGGATCCTGCCACTACCGCTACCCCACCGGCACCGAGGGCGACAGCGGACTGCTCGGCTTCGCCCCGCGCAAGGCTGCCACCACGATCTACCTGTTCGACGGCGTCGCCGCGCACAGCGAGGCCCTCGCGAAGCTCGGCCCGCACACCACCGGCGTCGGCTGCCTCTACATCAAGGACCTGGAGCAGATCGACCTCGACGTGCTGCGCGGCATCCTGGAGCGCTCACTGGCCTGGGTCGAGGCGGGTGGCACCCCCGAGGTGCAGCTCACCGTCACGGGCTGAGTCGCGTCGCGAGCATGCTCGCAGGGTTCGAGGTTCGAGACCCATGCTGCGCGCCGAGACCCATCCGCAGCAGCGTCTGCGCGGATGGGTCTCGGCGAGGAGCGTGGGTCTGGCCCGACGTGACAGGAGTCAGGCCTGAGCGGCGAAGAAGGTGCGGATGTCGCCGGCGAGCAGGTCGGGGCGCTCCAGAGCGGCGAAGTGCCCGCCCTCGTCGAAGCGGCTCCAGTGCACGATGTTGGAGTTGTCGCGTTCGGCGAAGACCCGGATCGTCTGGAAGTCGTCGGCGAAGACCGCGACTCCGGTGCGCGCGGCGTTGATGCGCGGCTCGGCGCCTTCGGCCGCGGCGTCGGCCCTGGCGTTCTCCAGGTAGCTGCGGCTCATGCCGGATGCCGCGTTCGCGAACCAGTTCACGCTGACCTCGAGCAGGATCTTCTCCAGCGGTACGAGGGAGGTGCCGTTGCCGAACGAGTTGAACAGCTCGCTGTAAGCCAGCAGCCCGACCGGGGAGTCGCTGATCCCCACCGACACGGTCTGCGGGCGCGAGGAGTTCATCGCGTTGTACCCGCCGACCGACTGGAACCACTGCATGTGCTCGAGGCCGGCGTAGTCCGCGGGCTCCAGCCTCTCGAACTCCGCCGGGTCACCGGAGGGGAACGAGAACAGCTGCAGCACGTGCAGTCCGAGGAAACCCTCCGGGTTCAGCAGTCCCAGCTCGCGCGCCACCATGGCGCCGTTGTCCGAGCCGTGGATGCCGTAGCTGTCGTAGCCGAGCCCGCGCATCAGCCGGTCGTAGGCCTGGGCGACCCGGGCGGTCGTCCACCCCGCAGAGGCGAGCGGCTGCGAGAAGCCGTACCCCGGCGCATCCGGGATGACGACGTCGAACGCGTCTTCCGCGCGGCCGCCGTGCGCCACCGGGTCGACGAGACGGTCGATCACGTCGAGGTAGTCGACCGCCGAACCGGGGTAGGTGTGCGCGAGCAGCAGCGGCGTCGCGCTCTCGTGAGCCGACCGCACGTGGATGAAGTGGATCGTCTGGCCGTCGATCTCGGTGGCGAAGTGCGGAACGGCGTTGATCTGCTCCTGAGCAGCAGCCCAGTCGAAGTCGCGCCAGGCGGCGATGGCCTCGCGCAGGTAGGAGTTGGGGGTGCCGGCATCCCAGTCATCCGTCGGCGACGGCTGCGGAAGACGGGTGCGGGCGAGGCGATCCTGGAGATCGGCGACCTCGGCGGCGGGGACCGAGACGGTGAAGGGGCGGAACGTGAGCGTCGTGTTTTCCATATCTCGAAGGTACGAGGGCATTAGGTTGGATCCGTTCCTAATGGATGAAGAACTTTCGAGGAGCTCTCATGGCTGATCCCACCGCGCGGCTGCTAGCCCTGCTGGCCCTGCTGCAGACCGGACCCGAGCGCTCCGGAACCGAGCTCGCCGCCCGGCTCGGTGTCTCCTCCCGCACCGTGCGGCACGACATCGAGCGGCTGCGCGACCTCGGATACCCGGTCGACGCCACGCGCGGATCCGTAGGCGGATACCGTCTCGGCGCGGGCGGCAAGCTCCCCCCGCTGCTCCTCGACGACGAGGAAGCGGTGGCGGTCACGGTCGGACTCCGCGCTGCAGCGGGCATCGCCGGGGTGGCGGAGTCGGGGGCCAGGGCTCTCGCCAAGCTCGAACAGGTGCTGCCCTCGCACCTGCGCCCCACGGTGGATGCGCTCCGCTCGAGCGTCGACCGCGCCCCGGAGAACAACGACACCGACGCGCCGGACCCGGAGGTCGACGCCGCGTCGCTGCAGGCCATCGCGAGCGCGATCCGCAACGAGGAATGGCTGCGCTTCGACTACGAGGGCGCGCCCGTGCTGGTCGAGCCGTATCGGCTGCTCACCTGGGTGCGGCGCTGGTATCTGGTCGCCCGCAACCCCGCGACCGACGAGTGGGGGACGTACCGTGTCGACTGGATGGAGCTGCGGATGCCGACCCATCGCCGCTTCGATCCCCAGCCGCTGCCCGGCGGCGACTACACGGCGTTCGCGATGCGGACCATCGCCGTGAGCGGGTGGATCGTGCACGCCCGGCTGCGCATCGATGCGCCGGCCGCGGCGGTGCTCGCACGGATCCACGCCGCGGTCGGGGTGGTCGAACCGGTCGACGACGAGCACTGCATCCTCGTCACCGGCGCCGACAGCCTCGACACCGTCGCCGCCTACATCGGGATGCTCATGATGGACTTCACGGTCGAGAGTCCGCCCGAGCTGATCCCGCGCCTGCAGCTGCTCTCCGAGCGCTACGCACGCGCGGTGGCCGGGAGCACATGAAAGACCCCGCCGGCCTGCATGAGGCCGACGGGGTCCGGATGCCGCGTGCTCAGGCGCCGCGCAGGCGCTCGGCCAGGTACGCGTGCAGCTCGTCGATCGAGACGCGTTCCTGCGCCATGGTGTCGCGGTCGCGCACGGTGACGGCACGGTCGTCGAGGGAGTCGAAGTCGACCGTGACGCAGAACGGGGTGCCGATCTCATCCTGACGACGGTAGCGGCGACCGATCGCACCGGCGTCGTCGAAGTCGACAGCCCACGAGCTGCGGAGCGTGTCGGCGACCTCGCGCGCGAGCGGCGACAGGTTCTCGTTGCGGCTCAGCGGCAGCACGGCGGCCTTGACCGGAGCCAGGCGCGGGTCGAGCTTGAGCACCGTGCGCACATCGGTGCCACCCTTGGCGTTGGGCACCTGCTCCTCACGGTAGGCGTCGACGAGGAACGCCATCATCGCGCGGGTGAGACCGAAAGACGGCTCGATCACGTACGGGGTGTAACGCTCGCCCGTTGCCTGGTCGAAGTACGTCAGGCTCTGGCCGGACGCCTCGCTGTGGCTGGAGAGGTCGTAGTCGGTGCGGTTGGCGACGCCCATGAGCTCGCCCCACTCCTTGCCGGTGAAGCCGAACTTGTACTCGACGTCGATCGTGCCGGCGGAGTAGTGCGCGCGATCGTCCTCCGGAACGTCGAACTGACGCATGTTCTCGGGGTCGATGCCGAGATCGATGAACCAGTTCCAGCAGGCCTCGACCCAGTGCTCGAACCACTCCTGCGCCTCGGCCGGCGGCGTGAAGAATTCGATCTCCATCTGCTCGAACTCGCGAGTGCGGAAGATGAAGTTTCCGGGCGTGATCTCGTTGCGGAACGCCTTGCCGACCTGGCCGATGCCGAACGGCGGCTTCTTGCGGCTCGCGGTGAGCACGTTCGAGAAGTTCACGAAGATGCCCTGCGCAGTCTCGGGGCGCAGGTAGTAGAGACCCGACTCGTCGTCGACGACGCCGAGGTAGGTCTTGACCAGACCGGAGAATGCCTTGGGCTCGGTGTACTGCCCCTTGGTGCCGCAGTTCGGGCAGGGGATGTCGGCGAGACCGTTCTCGGCCTTCCGACCCTTGCGCGCCTCGAAGTCCTCGATGAGGTTATCGGCGCGGAAGCGCTTGTGGCACTGCAGGCACTCGACCAGCGGGTCGGTGAAGGTCGCGACGTGACCCGACGCCTCCCACACGCGCTTGGGCAGGATGATGCTGGAGTCGAGGCCGACCATGTCGCCACGACCGCGCACGAACGTCTGCCACCACTGCCGGCGGATGTTCTCCTTGAGCTCCGTACCGAGGGGGCCGTAGTCCCAGGCCGACCGGGAACCGCCGTAGATCTCACCCGCTTGGAACACGAACCCGCGGTGGCGGGCGAGGGCGATGACCTTGTCGAGGCGGGACTGTTCGGCCATGGTGGCTCCAATGGTCGGATGCGGGAGGAAACCCGTGAACACGGGCACCTCATTCTATCCGTGGTTCCCGCGCGCTCCCTGGCCCCGGCGGCTGCGCCGGAGTAGCGTCCTGGGGATGAGCACTGCAGCGCGAACACCGCGGACCCGCGACGACGACACCCGGTTCTTCGGGCAACCGTGGGCCCTGGTGCACATCTTCGGCGTGGAGATGTGGGAGCGCTTCAGCTTCTACGGCATGCAGGGCATCCTGCTCATCTACCTGTACTTCTCGCTGACCGAAGGCGGCCTCGGCATCCCCAAGGCGATCGCGGGCGGCATCGTGGGCGCGTACGGAGGATCGGTCTACCTCTCGACGATCCTGGGCGCGTGGCTCGCGGATCGCCTGTTCGGCGCGGAGCGGGTGCTGTTCGTCAGCGCGATGGTGATCGTGGCGGGACACCTCGCCCTCGCCCTGCTCCCCGGAGCGGTGGGTGTCGGCGTCGGCCTGGTGCTCGTCGCACTCGGCTCCGGTGGACTCAAGGCCAATGCGACGTCGGTCGTGGGCAGTCTCTACAGCGCCGACGATCCACGACGGGATGCCGGGTTCTCGCTGTTCTACCTCGGCATCAACCTCGGCGCCTTCCTGGGTCCGATCCTCACCGGCATCCTGCAGTCCTCGCTCGGCTTCCACTACGGCTTCGGGCTCGCGGCCGTCGGGATGACGCTGGGACTCATCCAGTACGCGTTCGGCCGCACGTCGCTGCCCGCCTCGGCGCGGGAGGTGCCGAACCCGCTCCCGAAGTCCCGCTACCTTCTGGTCGGGCTCATCGCCGGTGGCGCGGTCGTACTCGTCGCCGTCCTGGTGCTGACCGGCGTGATCCGGCCCGACAACCTCGCCACCCTCGTGATCGGCGTCACGATCGTCGCCGCCGTCGCCTACTTCTCGGTGATCCTCGGCAGCCGTCGCATCGACGCCACCGAACGCTCCCGGGTGTGGGCGTTCCTGCCGCTGTTCATCACGAGCGTCGCATTCTGGTCGCTGTACCAGCAGCAGTTCACCGTGCTGACGATCTACTCCGACCAGCGCCTGGACCGGAATCTCTTCGGATGGGAGATGCCCGTGTCGTGGGTGCAGTCCATCAATCCGGTGTTCATCATCATCCTGTCCGGCGTCTTCGCGGCGATCTGGACCAAGCTCGGGAAGCGACAGCCCTCGACCCCGGTCAAGTTCGCGCTGGCCGCGATCATCATGGGATCGGCGTTCCTGCTCTTCCTGCCGTTCGCCGGCGGAGGAGCGAACTCCACGCCGCTGCTCGCGATCGTCGGGATCCTCTTCGTGTTCACCGTGGCCGAGCTGCTCATCTCGCCGGTCGGCCTGTCGGCGGCGACCAAGCTCGCGCCGACCGTGTTCCGCACGCAGATGGTCGCGCTGTTCTTCCTGTCGATCGCGCTGGGCACGGCGATCTCCGGCTGGCTCGTGCAGTTCTACGACCCGGAGAACGAGGTGCCCTTCTTCTCGATCCTCGGCGGCATCGCCATCGTGGTCGGCATCGGGCTGCTGCTCAGCGTGAAGCCCGTGCTGAAGCTCATGCGCGGGGTGCGCTGAGCGCTCCGCGTCCGCAGATCACGCGGTGAAGCGGATCCTCTCAGGCCGTGAAGAGGTAGCCGCGCGCGGTGTCGTACCCGGCGATCCGGAGGCCGCTGCCGAGCAGACCCTCCATCTGCGCACGCAGGCGCAGGCGCCACTCGTGAGCGGCCGCAGGATCGGAGACGCGCAGCGCCTCGATGTCGGCCGGGATCTCGAGGGTCTCCACGACCGTGTCGTCGGCCGGAGGCTTGGCGATGTCGGCGAGCGCCCACTCGACATCGAGGCGGTCGCTCTCATCGCCCGCGTCGCCGCCGCCGAAGATGCCGTAGCGGTTGACCGAGTAGCCGGTCGCGCGTGCGCCGAGCACGGTGAAGAAGAAGTGCGCGTTGCGTGCCACGAGCGGATCGAACACCCACGTGATGCGGCCGACGTCGCGGGAGAACGCCCACTGGCGCTGGTGCTCCTTGAGCTCGCGACCCCAACCGCGACCGCGGTATTCGGGGAGCAGGGCGGTGATGTGCGAGTGCATCGCACGGCGCGCGGGCTCGCCGAAGAAGGCGATGGAGGCGCCCACCATGCGCTCGTCGTCGCCCTCACCGTCGAAGAAGCCGACGACGTAGTTGCCCGACTGCTGCAGGGCACGCAGGGTTCCGGCATCCACCACGCGCTGCGGACCCCGGATGGAGTCGAGCAGGCCCTGCGCGTCGAGGATGAGTTCAACGGTGTCGAGATCACGGATGGTTCGCACGCACCCAGTCTGCCCCTCCTCGGCCCGTTCGAGGAATCGGAGGCGCGTATCGCATCCGCTGATCGACCCCGCACCGCTCGATCGCCGATAGCCTGAGCCGGTGGGTGCGAGTGACGACAGAGCCAGGAAGCGGCTCTCCCGCACCCCTCCCAAGTGGGCGATCGTCGCCGTGCTCGCCTTCGCGGGCCTCTGCTCGTCGTTCATGTTCACGCTGGTCGTGCCGCTGCAGGCCGAGCTGCCGCAGCTGCTGAACGCCTCGCGCGAAGACACGACGTGGGTCGTCACGATCACCCTGCTCGTCGCCGCGGTCGCCACCCCCATCTCGGGCCGCCTCGGAGACATGTACGGCAAGCGCCGGGTCGTGATCGCACTCCTCGCGATCCTGATCCTCGGTTCCGTGATCGCCGCGGTCTCCGGTTCGATCGTCGGCGTGATCATCGGTCGCGCACTCCAGGGTGCGGTGACGGGCGTCGTGCCGCTCGGCATCGCGATCATGCGCGACGTGCTGCCACCCGAGCGCCTCGGCACCGCCGTGGCCCTCATGAGCGCGACGATGGGCGTCGGTGGGGCGATCGGCATGCCCGTGGCCGCCCTCCTCGCCCAGAACGCCGACTGGCACATGCTCTTCTGGCTCGCGGCCGCCCTCGGTGCCGTCGGCCTCGCGCTGGTGCTCGCGGTGATCCCCGAGGACGTGCTGCGCTCCCCCGGCCGACTCGACGTGATCGGCGCCATCGGCCTCGCGATCGGCCTCACCGGCATCCTTCTCTTCGTCTCGCGGGGCGCGCAGTGGGGCTGGACCTCACCACTGACGCTCACGTGCATCATCGGCGGACTCGCGGTGCTCCTGGTGTGGGGCTGGTACCAGCTGCGCACCACGGACCCTCTGCTCGATCTCCGAGTCGCCGCGCGGCCGGCGGTGCTGTTCACCAACATCGCCGCGATCGGCATGGGCTTCGCGCTCTTCGCCTCGAACGTGACGTTCCCGCAGATGCTCGAAGCGCCGGCCACCGGTGGCGGATTCGGCCTCGACATGGTCGCCGCATCACTCGTGATCATGCCGGCAGGCCTGGTGATGATGGTGATCTCGCCGCTCTCGGGCTGGCTCGAGCGCACGGTCGGTCCGCGCCCGCTGTTCACGGTCGGCGCCACCGCGATCGTGCTCGCCTACGTGTTCGTGCTGCTGTGGTCGAGCGAGGTGTGGCACGTCCTCATCGCGAACCTGCTGATCGGCGTCGGGATCGGCTTCACGTTCGCCGCGATGCCGATGATCATCATGCGTTCCGTCCCGGCCAACGAGACCGGAGCGTCGAACGGGCTGAACGCGCTGTTCCGGTCGATCGGAACGTCGGGAGCCTCAGCCGTGATGGGTGGCGTCCTGGCCGCGATGAGCATGGACATCGACGGCGTCGCCGTTCCCACCAGGGCCGCGTTCGAGGTGTGCTTCTGGCTCGCGATCGCCGCGGGGGCGATCGCCATGGTGCTGTCGCTCTTCATCCCGAGGCAGCGCGCAGCGGAGCAGCATCCGTCACTGCCCGACTGAGCCCGTCAGCGACCCACCTCAGCGCGCGATCGTGCGCGAATCCGGGTCGTCCTCGCGCGGTGGGCGCAGCCGGTCCGGGATCGGCCACGACAGGATGAACTGCGTGGTCGCTGGACGGGTCATATCGCCGAAGTCGTCGATCTTCACCACGATCCGTCCCGGAGCACCGTGCTCGTCGGGAGTCACCTCGAGGATGCGCACCTGCAGCGGGCGCTCGTCCTCGCCGTCCAGCATCCACGGGTCGGCGAGCCAGGCGATGCCGTGCTGTTCGAGAGCAGCCTCGGCATCGAGCCACTCCGCGGGAGCGGAGACGGGTCGCCCGAGAACGTCGACGGGCACCCACTCGTCCCCATCGGGGTGGATCCATCCGAGCAGCTCGCCGTCCTCACGGCGGTGCGGGGTCCAGTCAGATCGCGGCATCCCTCGATGCTAGCGAGGGGGCCCCTGGGTCAGTGCGTGTACTCCATGAGCTCGACGCCGAGCACGCGGAAGGCGTCGTGCGCACGCAGGCGATGCGTGATCGAGAGGTCGTCGAAGCACACGATGAGCGAGTAGGCGACCCCGGCGCGAGGACCGGCGAGCACACCCGCCTCGGCGCGCACTCCACGATCGCGACCGGTCTTGTTCACGAACAGGAGGCCGTGCGCATCGTGATCGTGCGCGAACGGGTCGAGACCCGTGGAGGCTGCGACCAGGCTCAGATCCTGGTTGAGGCTCAGCCATTCCGACACCTGCGCGCTGACGGCGGCGTCGACCACCTGCGAGTTCACCAGAGCGGAGAAGAGCCCGGCGAGCTCCCGCGCGGATCCCACGGCGACCTGCGGGGCGTCGTCGGGCCCGCGGCGGTCGCGGAAGCGGTCGAGCAGCGCGGTGCGACGCAGCCCGAGCGATTCGATGCGCTCGCGCACCCGATCGTGTCCGACCCGCTGCAGCAGCGCGTTCACCGCGATGGGATCTCCCGCGGTCGCCGCCATCACGGCGAGGTCTTCGAGGGGCAGCGCCGGCGCATGCAGATGACGCCACAGTCCCGAGGTCTCCACGGCCTCGACACTCTCGCGCTCGACGATCTCGAACGGATCGAGAGCACCGCTCTGGAAGCCCGCAGCGACCTCGATCAGGAGCGGCACCACTCCGAGGCCCGCGATCGGCATCGTGACGTGGTCGTCGCCGGCAAGCACGTGCACGTGGTTGTCGAGGTCGACGACGTGCACCGAGACCTGCGCACCGGAATCGACGAGCCCCTCCAGCGAGCGGAGGGTGGCCGTGAACGACCGGCGTCCGGCGGCGGCTCGTCGCGGGAGTCGACGGCTGGTGCGCTGGGAGCGGCGACCCGCGCCGGATGCCTCCGGGGCGCCGTCGAGGGACTCGGGGGCCGAGGAGTTGCGGAAGCCTTCACCAGGCTCGAGAGCGCCCACGCTGATCCTTAGGGGGGTGGATGTGCGGGATACCGAGGGGAGACGCTCCCCAGCGGCAGGGCTATCGTAACCCCACCGCCGGGGGATGCTTCACAGAGTGCGACGATTGGTCACCAGATGGTCACTCGCGATGCCGCGGGCAGCCAGAGGGCGTCGGTCTCGCTCACTCCGAACGCCTCGTAGAAGGCGTCGATGTTGCGCACGATCTGGTTGCAGCGGAACTCGTTCGGCGAGTGCGGGTCGATCGTCAGCAGGCGCAGCGTCTCGGCATCCCGGCTCTTCTGCTGCCACACCTGCGCCCACGACAGCAGCAGGCGCTGCACGCCCGTGTACCCGTCGATGACCGGGGCCGCCGCGCCGTCCAACGACAGCTCGTAGGCCTTCAACGCGATGCCGAGTCCGCCGAGGTCGCCGATGTTCTCGCCGATCGTGAGCGCGCCGTTCACGTGGTGCTCGGCATCCAGCCCCTCGGGGACGAGCGCGTCGTACTGCGCGATCAGGGCCTTCGTGCGTTCCTCGAAAGCCGAGCGGTCGGCATCCGTCCACCAGTCCTGCAACCGGCCGTCGCCGTCGTAGCGGCTGCCCTGGTCGTCGAATCCGTGGCCGATCTCGTGACCGATGACCGCCCCGATGCCCCCGTAGTTCGCGGCGGCGTCGCGACCGGCGTCGAAGAACGGGTACTGCAGGATCGCTGCGGGGAACACGATCTCGTTCATCGACGGGTTGTAATACGCGTTGACCATCTGCGGCGGCATGTGCCACTCGGTGCGGTCGATGGGCTTGCCGACCTTGTCGACGTTGCGGTCGTGCTCGAAGATCGATGCGCGACGCACGTTGCCGAACAGGTCGGCCCGGTCGATCTCGAGGCTGGAGTAGTCGCGCCACACCTCGGGGTGTCCGATCTTCGGGGTGAACGAGTCGAGCTTGGCGAGCGCGCGCTCGCGGGTCTCGGCCGTCATCCACTCGAGCTCGGTGATGCTCTGGCGATACGCCTCGATCAGGTGCGCGACCAGCTCGTCCATCGCGGCCTTCGCCGTCGGCGGGTAGTGCCGCTCGACGTAGACCTTGCCGATCGCCTCGCCGAGCGCGCCCTCGGTGAGCGAGACGCCGCGCTTCCAGCGCTCGCGCATGGTGGGAACGCCGGTGAGCTCGGTGCCGTAGAACGAGAAATTCTCCTGCACGAGATCATCGGTCAGGTACGGAGCCGCCGCGTGCACGACCTTGGCACGCAGCCACGCCTTCCAGTCGTCGAGGCGCTCGGGCGTCAGGAGCGAGCCGAGCCCCTCGAAGAAGCTGGGCTGCGAGACCACGACCTCATCGAAGGCCGCCGGGTTCGACGGCGAGACCGCCTCGCGCCACGGGGTCAGGTCCACCCCGGCGAGCGCCTGCAGTTCGTCCCACGTCTTGAGGTTGTAGGTGGCCACCGCGTCACGGCTGCGCACGTTGTCCCAGTGGTGCCCGGCGAGCTCGGTCTCGAGCGCGATCGCACGGTCGGCGGTCGTCGCGGCGTCGGCGACGCCGGCCAGGCCGAGCAGCCGCTCGAGGTGTGCACGGTAGGCGGTCCGGGTGGCGGCGAACGTGTCGAGGCGGAAGTAGCTCTCGTCCGGCAGCGACAGACCCGCCTGCACGAGCACCGGAAGGTAGCGCTCGGGGTTGCCCGGGTCGCCGTCGACGTACAGGCCGATGACCGATGCACGGCCGTCGCGGTCGTAGGTGCCGACGGTGCGCAGGAACGAGGGGATGCCGTCGATCGCGTCGATCTCGGCGAGGGTCTCGGCCAGCGGCGTCACTCCGGCGGCATCGATGCGCTCGGTGTCCATGAAGCTCGCGAACAGATCGCCGATCTTACGGGCGAGGGTACCCTCCTCGGCGTCCTGCGACTCCTCGATGATCGCGCGCACGTCTTTCTCCGCCTGCTCGGCGAGGAGGTGGAACGAGCCCCAGCGCGCCTTGTCGCCCGGGATCTCGGTGCGGGCGAGCCACGCCCCGTTCACGTGACGATAGAGGTCGTCCTGCGGGCGGATGTCGGAGCTGAACTCATCAAGGGCGAGGCCCACGGGAAGAACGTCAGTCATGCGCTCCAGCCTATGACCCGCCTCCCCCGAACGGCAGGAGCACGTTCATGCGGAACCCCTCGTCGGTCCGCTCGGCGAAGACCTCTCCGCCGTGCGCACGCGCCAGGCCGCGCGCGATCGACAGGCCGAGACCGGCCCCGGAAGCCACGCCGTCCTGGTCGATCGGGGCCGTGCGGGCCGCGTCCTCGCGCCAGCCGACGTCGAACATGCGGTCGAGATCCTCCACCGCGACACCCGCGCCGTGATCGAGGATGCCGAGCACGAGGCGGTTCCGCTCGACCTCGGTGGCCGAGATGACGATGTCCGTGCCGCGCGGCGCATGTCGGATCGCGTTGGTCAGCAGGTTGACGACGATCCGTCCGAGCTGATGCGGGTCCGCCCAGAGCACGTGACCGCCCACGCCGCGCTCGACGATGCGCACGCCGTGGCGATCTGCGGCGGCCGCGACGTCGGCGACCGCATCCGAGACCACGTCGAGCAGCTCGACCTGCTGGGTCTGCAGCTGCACGGCTCCCGAGGTCAGCGTCGACAGCTCGAAAAGGTCGTCCACCATGCGGCTCATCGTCTCCACCTGCACCCGCACCTGCCCGGCGAAGCGCTCCGGAGCATCGGCCGCGCCGTCTTCGATCGACTCGGCGAGCGCACGGACCGCCGTCAGGGGCGTGCGCAGATCGTGCGAGATCCAGGCGAAGAACCGCCGTCGCGCCGAGTCCAGCCGCTCCAGCTCGGCATTCGCGGCATCGACCTTCGCCGACACCTCGGCGAGCCGTACCGACAGATCGTCCAGCTCGCGCGATCCTCCCTGCTCGGCGACGATCACACCTCCGCGGCCCACCTCGTCGAGCGATGCCGACAGACGATCGAACGACGAACGCATCGCCCTGGCCACCACCCAGGCAGTCGTGATCCCGAGCACAAGGGACACCCCGATCACCACGAGGAGCACGGTCAGGTCGTGCGTCGAGATGTACATCTCCAGCGAGATCGCAACGACCGAGGCCGCCATCGTGACGACCCCCGCGCTCGCGACCAGCATCAACTGCGCGCGGACAGAGCGACGGCGCAGCACTCGCAGCACGGCGAGCGTGAGCGCCGCGACGCAGACCGCCACGAGCAGGCACGTCATCACGATCAGCAGCACATCGGCCCCGGCGAGCATGATCACGAGTGATCCCCCTCTGCCGAGAAACGGTATCCGACGCCCCACTCCGTGCGCAGGTGGACGGGGTGTCGCGGATCCGCCTCGATCTTCTCCCGCAGCCGGCGCACGTGCACGGTGACCGTCGAGGCCTCGCCGAAGCTCCAGCCCCAGGCTTCGCGGAGGATCTCCTCGCGACCGAGCGGGCGCCCCTCGTTGCGCACCAGGAAGTGCAGCAGGTCGTATTCACGACCGGTGAGGTCGATCTCCTCGCCGCGCACCCACACGCGCCGACGGAGCGGATCGATCGCGAACACGCCGGCACGCACCTCGCCGACCGCGGCCTGCGTCACCTGCGAGCGCCGTACCAGCGCACCGACGCGCATGAGCAGCTCCCGCAGCGAGAACGGCTTCGCGAGATAGTCGTCGACGCCGAACTGGAAGCCCTCGATGCGGTCCTCCACCTGTCCGAGAGCGGTGAGAAGCATGATGGGCACGTCGGAGAACGAGCGCAGATCACGGCACAGCTCATCACCGCTGATGCCCGGGAGCATCCGGTCGACGATCACCACGTCCGGGATGCTCCCGCGCAGCGCCGTCCGCGCCGAGACACCGTCGCCGAAGCTGGAGACCGCGTAGCCGTGGGCGCGCAGATAGGCACCCACCGCCTCCCTGACCGTGGGGTCGTCTTCGACCACGACGACCTCGGCTGGCTCCTGCATGGGGTCGACACTAGTCGCGCGATGCACGCCCCCGGCCGGTTCCTTACAGTCTTGAAAGGTCTTCTCCACCGGCGTCTGCGCGTTCGTAGCGTTCATCGAAGTGCGATCCGCCGCGGCATCCGTCGCTCCGGGCACAGAGTCGCACACACAGTGAACTGGAGAATCTCATGCGCAAGATCGCTCTCGCCGCCACCGCGGCCCTCACCCTCGCCCTGGCCCTGTCGGCGTGCAGCTCGCCGGCTGCAACGGAAGACGCCAAGCCCTCGTCTTCGGCGTCGCAGAGTGCCGACTCCGGCATCTCGACCACGAAGATGGACATGGCCGAGAAGACGGGCACCTTCGCGGGCCTGAACGACAAGAAGGTGTCGGGCACCGTCACCGTGACCGACGACGAGATCGCCCTGTCCGGGTTCTCGTCAGATGAAGGCCCCGATCTGCACGTCTACCTCACGAACGGCACCGATGAGGCCGCCGTCTCTGCGGGCATGCTCGTGGATGCCGTCTCGTTCGACACCGCCACCCAGACCTTCACGCTCGACGGCGTCGACACCTCGGAGTACTCCTACGTCGTGATCCACTGCGACAAGGCGAAGGCCGTGTTCGGAGCAGCCGAGCTCTCATGATCGGATCGCGACCCGCAGGCGTCCTCACCCTCTCGCTGCTCGGCGCCGGGGCCAGGGTGGCGGTCGGGGTGCTCTGGCTGATCGAGGGCATCCTGAAGTACCGGGCCGGATTCGGAGCGGCCGACATCGAGCTGGTGGCGCAGAGCACGGAGGGGAACCCTCGGGTGCCGTGGTTCTTCGAGCCGCTCGCGTCGTTCATGGGCATGGCGCCCGGTGTGTTCGGCGTGGTGATGCCCGCTCTCGAGGTCGCTCTCGGCGTGCTGCTGGTCGCAGGATTCCTGACCAGGATCGCGGCTTTCCTGTCGATCGGGACGCTCATGCTCTATTGGAGCGCGGATCAGCTGATCGCCCAGTACCCGGCGATGGTCGTGCTCTCCGCAGTCGTGCTCCTCCTCACCGTCTCCGGACGATTCGGGATGGACGGATGGCTGCGCGCTCGTCGGCGCGAAGCGACCGAAGCGACTGCTGCGACTTCCGGTCTGTGGGAGGCCTGAAGCGTCGGCAGAGCCCGACCGTTCAAACGGGGACGCGGGTGCGGCCGGGTGGGGGCCCGGTCGCATCCGTATCAGCCGCGGCGTCGCAGGGAGAAGCGGCGGCGTCGCGGCTGCTCGGCGGGCGCGGCCTTCGGGCGCGCCGCCCGACGCCCGGCCCAGGCGGCCACCTCGGCGTCGACGTCACGCGGCGAGGTGACCACGGGCGGGCCGCCCTGCAGCTGGCGGCGCGCTTCCCGCACTCGCCGATTGAAGTCCTCGAGGACGTCGCGCACATCGGACTCGCGCCCCAGCAGGTCGAGCTGATCGTCCAGCTCCCGATCCTCGGTGCGCAGCAGGATCGCCGGCGGACCGAGACCGGTGAGGTTCTCGGTCTCGATCTTGCGACGGATCCACCAGTCCGGGTCGTGATGGGTGCCGAGTCCTTCGAGAGGCTTGCCCGCACCGGGAAGGTCGTCGAACTCCCCCCGGCGGATCGCCACCTGGATGGCCGTCTCGATGAATGCGGCACGATCGACCGCCGCGGCGATCCCGGGCGGCGTGCCCGACTCCTCGTCGCCGTCCACGCTCTCGCCGTGCTGTCTGCTCGCGAGATATCGTGCGGCCGCTTCTCTGGGATCCGTCATGATGCACCTCCGTGGCATCCGAGCTCCCCTCCACCCTACGACGACCGCCACCGCCCGGATCGGGCCCGCAGCCGGTGAGGTCGGCCCCAGGTCATAGGCTCGGAGGATGACCGCGCGCGCCTCCCTCAATCGAGAGATCCTGCGGCTCGCCGTCCCCGCGCTCGGCGCACTGATCGCGGAGCCCGCCTTCCTGATCGTGGATGCCGCGCTCGTCGGGCATCTCGGGACCACTCCGCTCGCCGGGCTCGGCATCGCGGGGGCTGTACTCCAGACGATCGTCGGACTGATGGTGTTCCTGGCCTACTCGACGACCCCGGCGGTCGCTCGCCGCTTCGGGGCGGGACAGCCCGGCGAGGCCGTCTCCGTCGGCGTCAACGGCATGTGGCTGGCGCTCGGGCTCGGCGCCGTGCTCGCGGTGATCGGCGCCGTGTCCTCCCCCTGGTTGGTCTCGCTGTTCGGGGCGAGCGAAGCCGTTTCCGCGCAGGCGAACGAGTACCTCGTGATCTCGATGTGGGGCTTGCCGGCGATGCTCATCGTGTTCGCCGCGACCGGTCTGCTGCGCGGCATGCAGGACACGATGACGCCGCTGTGGATCGCGGGGCTCGGATTCGGGGCCAACGCCCTGCTCAACTGGCTGTTCATCTACGGACTCGGCTGGGGCATCGCGGGTTCTGCGGCGGGCACCGTGACCGCGCAGTGGGGAATGGTCGCCGCCTACGTGCTGGTGGTGCGCCGCCTCGCCACCCGGCACAGCGCCTCGCTGCGCGCACAGGGCGCAGGCATGCGCAACACCGCGACGTCGGGCGGCTGGCTGTTCCTGCGCACCGTGAGCCTGCGCGTCGCACTGCTCGCGACCGTCGGCGTCGCCACCGGCATCGGCACCGACGAGCTGGCCGGGTGGCAGATCGTCTTCACGATCTTCTCCGCGGCCGCCTTCGCCCTCGATGCACTCGCGATCGCGGCCCAGGCCCTCATCGGCAAGGAGCTCGGAGCCGGGGACGAGCAGCAGGTGCACCGTGTGCTGGCCCGCACCGTCGCGTGGGGCGCCTGGTTCGGCGTGGCCGTCGGCGGGCTGATCGCCGCGCTCTCGGGCGTGCTCGGCATCGTCTTCACCGGATCGGCGGAGATCGCAGCGCTTGTGCAGCCGGCACTGCTCGTGCTCGCCGTGGCCCAGCCGATCGCCGGTGTCGTCTTCGTGCTCGACGGCGTGCTGATGGGCGCGAACGACGCCCGATACCTGGCGATCGCCGGTGGTCTGAACCTGGTGCCGTTCCTGCCCGCGCTCTGGATCGTCGCCGCCACCGGGGTCGACGGCACCGCCGGTCTCGTCTGGCTCGCGGTCGCCTTCTTCGGCGTCTACCTGCTCGCACGGCTCGGCACCCTGGGGTGGCGGGTGCGGTCCGGTCGCTGGCTTTCGGCCACCGTCTGACGCCGCCGCCGCGTCCGGCTGTTCCTGCACGGACATCGACGATCGCGACTTCTTCACAACCGCTGGAATCCGCGGAATACTACGTCGCCTGCCCCTGGCGCCCTCGACGATGATCGGGGGACACTGAAGGGATGCTGGGGATGACCGAACCACAGGTCTGGACACTGATCGGCGTCTTCGCCGCGGGGATGTTCGGCACCATCACGCTGATCTCGACGATGTTCCTGCGCACGATGCAGAACGGGTTCGACGGCGTGCGCACGGAGATGCGGAATGAGTTCGCGAGCGTGCGGACCGAGATGCGAAACGAGTTCGCGAGCGTGCGGACGGAGATGGGAAACGAGTTCGCGAGCGTGCGGACCGAGTTCCGGAACGAGTTCGCGAGCGTACGCACGGAGACGGGCAGCGAGTTCGCCGGCGTGCGCACGGAGATCCGGACGGTGCATGAGCGCATGGATCACCTCGATCGCGACGTGAACGCGATCTACCGTCATCTCTTCGGCATCGACCGCGGGTGACGCCGGGCACTGTCGAGATGGCGAGGGTCAGGCCGCGTATCTCCGGCACCACTCGTACATGATCACGGCGGCCGCGGCACTGGCGTTGATCGAGCGCGTCGAGCCGTACTGCGTGATCTCGATGTGGGCGGAAGCGGCGGCGAGCGCCTCGGCGGAGAGCCCCGGGCCCTCCTGGCCGAACAGCAGCACGCAACGCTGCGGCAGGTCGGCCCTGTCGACGGGCACTGCGCCGTCGACGTTGTCGACCGCGATGATCGGAACCCCTTCGGCCGCGGCCCAGGCGGCGAACGTATCGACGTCTTCGTGATGCACGACGTGCTGGTAGCGGTCGGTGACCATCGCCCCGCGCTTGTTCCAGCGGCGGCGGCCGATGATGTGCACGGTGTCGGCGAGGAACGCGTTGGCGCTGCGCACGATCGACCCGATGTTCATGTCGTGCTGCCAGTTCTCGATCGCGACGTGGAACGGGTGTCGCTGGGTGTCGAGGTCGGCGACGATCGCGTCCATGCGCCAGTAGCGGTAGCGGTCGATCACGTTGCGGGTGTCGCCGGTGGCCAACAGCTCCCGGTCGTACTCCGCACCTTCGGGCCAGGCCTCCTCGCCGCCGGGCCAGGGCCCGACGCCGTAGCCGGGTTGAGCGATCGACCCGGTGCTCACCGCGCCCACGGGGGCATCGGGACTCGTGCTGTGCGGGGCGGCGTCATCCATCCCGCCAGGCTATCGCCGTCGCATCCCCGTTCGAATCGCGCAACAGGCTCCCTCCGGGCCACTTTTGCAGCAATCCACGCGCTTCGAAAGATATTTAGGTACACCGAAAAATACGCTACGGTTTCGGTGTGCCTAAAAATTCCCCTGTCCCGATGACGACTGCTGCCACGCCCCCCGCCCGCGCCCCTCGCAGCCTGTGGTTGCTGGGCCCCGCCCTCGTGGCGGGCGTCGCCTACCTCGACCCCGGCAACGTCGCCAGCAACATGACCGCAGGAGCCCAGTACGGGTACCTGCTGGTGTGGGTCGTGCTCGCCGGCAACGTGATGGCGTGGCTGATCCAGTACCTCTCAGCGAAGCTGGGCGTCGTCACCGGGCAGAGCCTTCCCGAGGTGCTGGGGGCGCGGCTGAAGCGTCCATGGGCACGCCGCGCATACTGGCTGCAGGCCGAGCTCGTCGCGATGGCCACCGACCTGGCCGAGGTCATCGGCGGCGCGGTCGCCCTGAACCTCCTGTTCGACGTGCCGCTGCTGCTCGGCGGCCTGATCACGGGTGCCGTCTCCATGATCCTGCTCACGGTGCAGAGCCGGCGCGGCGCCCGTCCGTTCGAGTTCGTGATCATCGGCCTCATGGCGATCATCACGATCGGATTCGTCGCGGGAGTGTTCGTCGCCCCGCCGGACCCGGCGGGGGTCATCGGCGGGATGGTCCCCCGTTTCGAGGACACGGGCTCGGTCCTGCTGGCCGCGTCGATCCTCGGCGCGACGATCATGCCGCATGCGATCTACGCGCACTCCTCACTCGCCCGCGATCGCTTCGGCGCCTCGACCTCTCACGCCGGCGACGAGGCGGTGCGCACCGAGACCTCGCGCATCCGCCGACTGCTCACCGCCACCCGATGGGATGTCTCCATCGCCATGGTGATCGCGGGATCCGTCAACCTCTGCATCCTGCTGCTCGCCGCCGCGAACCTCGCCGGCGTCGAGGGCACCGACTCGCTGGAGGGCGCACATGCCGCTCTCGCCGCCGGACTCGGACCGGTGGTGGCGACGTTCTTCGCCGTGGGACTGCTCGCCTCGGGACTGGCATCGACGTCGGTGGGCGCCTACGCGGGGGCGGAGATCATGCACGGACTGCTGCATGTGCGCATCCCGCTGCTCGTCCGGCGCCTCGTGACGCTGATCCCCGCGCTCGTGATCCTCGGCATCGGCTTCGACCCCACCCTCGCGCTGGTCCTCAGCCAGGTGGTGCTCTCCTTCGGCATCCCGTTCGCGCTGATCCCCCTGGTCGTGCTCACCGCGCAACGACGCACCCTGGGGGCCTGGGTCAACCGGCGATGGACGACGGCTGCGGGGGTCATCGCCTCCGTGTTCCTGATCGCGCTCAACGGCGCCCTGCTCTGGCTGGTGCTGACGGGAGCGTGAGCCCGGATAGGCTCGAACCATGTCTGCCGAGAACGCCCGTCGCAACGTCCGCATCCTCACCTGGATCGGCTTCGCGACCGGCGTCATCGGCGGCCTGCTGATCGCGTTCCCGACGGTCATCGGGTTCGGCAGTCCGTGGGTGCAGCTCGCCTTGGGAGTCGCCACGCTCGTACTGGCCTTCCGGGCCCGCAAGATCGGCATGGCCGAGGTCGAAGGGTTCGACGGCCGACTCTCGCTGGCCGCCGCCCTCCTCGGATTCCTCGTGCTGTTCTTCGCCGGCCAGGCCGCGTTCGGCATCCTCGTCGCCGTCGCGAACTGACTCCTCGCCGTCGCGAACCGACTCGTCCCGCCTACGCCGTGACGAAACCCGTCACCAGGTAGAGCACGAACGACAGCCCCGCGGCGATGCCCGCATAGGGCAGGATCGCGAGCATGAGGTTGATCGGCTTGATGCCGATCGATCGCGACGCGAGGATGATGCCGTCGCCGTAGAGGCAGGTGGTGCTGCCCAACGCCGCCCCGGAGAACACCGCGGCGCCCGCGAGGATCGGATCGGCACCGAGCGCGAGCGCCAGCGGGAGCACGACCGGGGTGATCACCGCGGCGAGATCCCAGAACGACCCGGTCGCGTACGCATAGATGCCGCACACCGCGAACACGATCGCCGGCAGCAGCGCCGGGGTGAGCACGGGCTCGGTGACCTGGATCACGAACTCGGCCAGCTGCAGGGTGATGTTCATCTCCTGCACCATGAACGCGAGGACCGTCAGGATCATCACGAACAGCATGCTCTCGATGCCCTCGAGCGCGGCATCCAGCACCCCACGGATGCGGAGTCGGCGCTGCACGAGCACGATCACGATCGTCACGGCGAGAGACGCGGCGGTGCCGGCGACGACGTTGGCGTTCGTCGCGATCGTCACTCCGACGAGCACGGCCATGGCGATCAGGAAACCCCACGGCTGCGGCTTGCGGTCGGTCTCGGTCGAGGTCGCGAGCGCCGTCGCGACACGCTGCGCGGTCGAGCCGTCGGGGTCGTCGGCCTTCAGCTCGGCCAGGAGCGCCGCGCCTTCGGCCCGTCGCTCGTCGTCGGTGGTGCCGAGCGGGAAGACGTCGCCGTCCCGCTCCGCCCGGATCGCGTCACGCTTGATCGCGCCGAGCTTCGGTAGCCAGCCGATGCTCATGAGAAGCGCGACGGCGAGAGCCGCCCAGCCGAAGAAGATGAAGGGGATCGCCTGCAGGTAGGCACCGAACCCGGTGCCTCCGACCGTGACCCCCTGCGCCTCGAACAGTCCGGAGAAGAACAGCGCCCACGTCGAGACCGGGATCAGGACGGCGATCGGCGCGGCCGTCATCTTCATGATCGCGCCGAGCTGCGTGCGCGGCACCCGGTAGCGGTCGGTGACCTGCTTCATCGACGTGCCCGTGGTGAGCACGTTCAGGTAGTCGTCGACGAACAGCACGACCGACAACAGGAACGTCAGCACCATCGACTTGCGGCGGGAGGTGACGAACCGCTCGGCCCAGTTCGCGAAGTCGGTCACGATGCCGGACTTCTCGAACAGCATCATCAGGATGCCGAACAGCGCGACGATCAGCAGCAGCCACTGCGCCGTCTCGTTGGAGAGGGCTTTTCCGGTGTATTCGACCCAGACGTCGAAGCCGCCCCAGCCGCCGAGGATCAGTGCCCCGGCGACGGTGCCGCAGAACAGGGCGAAGAGGGTGCGTCTGGTGGCGACCGCGACGATCAGGATCACCACGATCGGGAGGAGCGCGAGAGCGCCGAATTCAGGCATGGGAGTCACCTCAGTGTGAAGGGGGGGGGTACGAATCCGAAGGGAGAGCGCGGGAAGGTGCGGGAGGGTGCGGTCGAGCCCGGGGTCAGGGCTCGGTGCCACCGACGACGGTCCCCTGCACGGGGAGGTCGGGGAGGTCGTCCGGGGAGACGTGCAGCGGGTTCTCCGCCCACACGGCGTAGTCGGCCCGGAACCCGGGGGCGATGCAGCCGAGGTCGGCATCTCCCTGGGCCCGGGCGGCGCCGACGGTGTATCCGTGCAGCGCCTGGTACGGGGTGAGCACCTGGTCGGGCTCGAAGACCGGGGCGTCGGGGTCGCCCGGGCGGCGGCGCAGCATCGACCACGCGAGGCCGATGCGGGCATCGTTCTGCGCGATGGGCCAGTCCGACCCGAGGGCGAGGGGCGCCCCGGCCTCCCAGTAGTCGCGCACACGCCAGGCGCGAGCCGCACGCACGGGCCCGAGCCTGCTCGACCAGTCATCCGAGCCGTCGGCCTTGCGCCACTGCATGTGCAGGGGCTGCATCGAGGCGGTGATCCCGGCTGCGGCGATACGGGCCACGTCGCGGTCGGTCGTGGTCTCGAGGTGCTCGATGCGGTGCGGAGCTCCTGCGGCGCTGCGCACCCCGGCCGCGAGATAGGCGTCGACAACTTCCCCGACGGCCCGGTCGCCGATCGCGTGCGTCGCCACCTGGAATCCGGCCTCGGCGTATCTGCGCACGGTGCGGGCATAGGCGGCCGCGTCCTTCCAGAACGGCTCCAGGCCCGCGCCCGCGCTGTCGGGTTCGTGCAGCCAGGCGGTGCCGGTCTCGACCACGCCGTCGGCGTAGAGCTTGACCACGCCCCCGCGCCACCGGTCACCACGGCGGTCGCGCATCGCGAGGTTCGCGGCGGTCCGATCCTCGTCGAAGCCGGGCTCGTGGTCGATGGCCGAGACGATGCGGATCGGCAGCCCCGGCCCCTGCTCCAGGGCGTCGAGCAGTGCGAGCGTGGCGAAGCCGCCATCCATGATCGTGCCGCCGGTGAGGCCGGAGTCGCGCAGGCCGCGCAGCAGATCATGGCCGACCGCGAGGGTCTGATCGCGGGTCAGTGCCGGGGCGCTCAGTCGCACGGGCTCATAGGCGCCGAGCTCGCGCAGTTCCCCGGTCGGGCGGCCATCGGCATCGACGACGACGCAGGACGAGTCCTCGAACTCGCGTGCGCGGGTGATGCCCGCACGCTCGAGCCCGGCACGACTGGCGAGGGCGGTGTGGCCGTCGAACACGATCAACAGTGCGGGGAGTCCGCGCACCGCATCCTGGATCGCCTCCGCCGTCATGGGCAGCTCGTGGAACACGTCGTAGTCGAGGTTCCAGCCGCGCACCCACGGGTCGGCATCTTCGGCGAGCGCACGATCGGCCTCGGCGCGCAGCGCGGTCAGCAGCGCCGCGCCGGTGGTGAGACCGCCCAGGTCGATCCCGGCCGTCAGCTCGATCCCCTGGATCGGATGCAGGTGCGCGTCGATGAGGCCGGGGGTCACGGTCGCGCCGCCGAGGTCGCGCACGACGGTGCGGGGCCCGCGCAGCTCGCGGACCAGGGCATCGTCACCCACGGCGAGGAAGCGACCGTCACGCACCGCGAACGCGGTGGCATGCGGGCGGCGCGGGTCCATCGTCACCACGTGCGCGCCGGTGACAATGGTGTCGGCGTCGAAACCGGTCATGGCTGTACCTTCGTCGGTATTGGATCCTTCGGTATTGAAAGAGTTTCAATAAAATACCAGACGCCCGAGCAGAATCGAGCACGATGACGAAATCTCCGCGCAGCGTCGGCCGACCGTCGACCCGGGTGCTCACCGAGGAGCGCATCCTGAAGGCCGCGTTCGCCCTCAGCGCGCAGCGCACACCGCGCCAGTTCACGATGACCGCGCTCGCGGAATCCCTGGGCGTTCGCACCTCGGCGCTCTACCACCACTTCGCGAACCGCGACGCCGTGATCCGGGCCATGCGCGGGCAGGTCAGCCGCGCGCTCATCTCCCCCGTGCGGCACGAGATGTCCGTCGAGGAGGCACTGCTCACCTGGGCCCACAGCTACCGCGACGCCGCGATCGCCGCCCCCGAGGCCATGGTGATGCTGGCGACCTCACCGATCGATGCCGACGAGGGCTCGTTCGCCGACTACGAGCAGATCGCACGCCTGCTCGCGGACGACGGCTGGCCGACCGTCACCATCGTGGACGCCATCGTGGCGCTGGAGTCGTTCATCATCGGCTCCGCCCTGGATGCCCTCGCGCCCGCAGACAACATGGCCCCGGGTGCACTCGCGCCGGATTTCCCGACGTTCGCCGAGGCCGAGGCCGCCAGGGCGCAGCTCAGCACGGACCCCGCCCGCCGCACGTTCGAGATCGGGGTGCGGGCACTCATCCACGGACTCACCGCGTGGGCGCGCGACAGCACCACGTAGGCTGGACCGGTGGCATCCCCGGCAGCTGACGATTATCTGAAGACCGTCTACGCGCACACCGAGTGGCAGGACGCACCGATCACTCCCTCGGTGCTTGCCGCGAAGCTCGGCATCGCGCCGTCGTCCGTCACCGAGATGGTGAAGAAGCTCGCCGCCGCCGGCCTCGTCTCGCACGTGCCCTACGGCGCGGTGCGGCTGACGGACACGGGCACGGCGCGCGCCCTCGCGATGGTGCGCCGACACCGCCTGATCGAGACCTGGCTGGTGCAGGAGTTCGACTACGGCTGGGACGAGGTGCACGACGAGGCCGAGGTGCTCGAGCACACCATCAGCGACCGACTGCTCGAAGGCATCGACGCGCGCCTGGGACGCCCCCGCTTCGATCCGCACGGCGACGCGATCCCCGACGCCGACGGTCGCATCGAGCGCGTACCGTTCGTGCTGCTCGCCGACGCGCCGGTCGGGCACACGGGACAGGTGCTGCGGGTCGACGACCGCGACCCCGAGCTGCTCCGAGCCCTCGAAGCACTCGGACTGGCGGTCGCGTCGACCGTGACGGTCACGGCATCCGGGGCCGAGATCGACGGCACGGAAGCGGCGTTGCCCGATGGCGCGGCCCAGGTGGTCTGGCTGAGCGCCTAGCCACCGCCGCAACACGGTCAGGTGCGCGTCACCTCCGGCCTCTAGGCTGTGCACATGGCACAACGTGACGACATCGAATGCTGGCTGACCGACATGGACGGCGTGCTCGTCCATGAGAACGACGCCATCCCCGGAGCCTCCGAACTGCTCGCCGGATGGGAGAGCGCAGGCATCCCGTACCTGGTGCTCACGAACAACTCGATCTTCACCGCGCGCGACCTGTCGGCACGCCTCCGCATCAGCGGGCTGCACGTGCCGGAGGAGCGCATCTGGACCTCGGCGCTCGCGACCGCCGACTTCCTGAAGCAGCAGCTCCCCGGCGGCTCGGCGTTCGTGATCGGCGAGGCCGGTATCCTCACCGCCCTGCACGACGCCGGCTTCATCATGACCGAGACGAACCCCGACTTCGTGGTCGTCGGCGAGACGCGCAACTACTCGTTCGAGGCGATCACCAAGGCCATCCGCCTCATCATCGGCGGCGCGCGCTTCATCGTCACGAACCCCGACGCCACGGGCCCGAGCACCGACGGACCGCTCCCCGCCACCGGAGCGATCGCCGCCCTCATCACCAAGGCCACCGGCAAGGAGCCGTACGTCGTCGGCAAGCCGAACCCGATGATGTTCCGTTCGGCGTTGAACAAGATCGGCGCGCACTCGAAGCGCACCGGCATGATCGGCGACCGCATGGACACCGACGTGGTCGCCGGCATCGAGGCCGGCCTGCACACGGTGCTGGTACTCACCGGCATCAGCGATCAGGCCGAGATCGAGAAGTACCCGTTCCGCCCCGACGAGATCGTGCAGTCCGTGGCCGACCTGCTGCCGCGGATCACCGAGACGATCACGACGGTGAAGACCAAGAAGTAGCCCATGGGCGCGCTCGACGACGGCGAACGGCTCAGAGCGGCTGATGCCGCGGCCTGGCGCGCCTGGCTCGCGGAGAACCATGAGCGCACGGCGGGCGTCTGGCTGCTCAGCGTGCGCGGATCGTCCGACGGCGTCGGCTACGAGGACGCCGTGCGGCAGGCACTCTGCTTCGGATGGATCGACGGCCCGGTGCGCGTGTTCGACGACGGCACGGGCGACCGCGCCAACGGTCAGTGGTTCTCTCCTCGTCGTCCCGGCAGCGGCTGGGCGGCCACGAACAAGGCGCGCATCGCGGAGCTCGAGGCCGAGGGGCTGCTGGCTCCCGCTGGCATCCGTGTGCTCGAGGTGGCGAAGGCGAACGGCTCCTGGACGGTTCTCGACGGACCGGAGGCCGGGATCGAACCCGAGGAGTTCGCCGCCGCGCTCGATGCCGTCCCCGCCGCGCGCGAAAACTGGGACGCGTTCCCGAAGTCGGTCAAGAAGTTCGGCCTCACGCACATCGCGATGGCCAAACGCCCGGAGACCCGGTCGGCCCGCATCGCGAAGATCGTGGCGGATGCCGCGGAGGGGAAACGCCCGTGAACCAGAACGACCTGCTGTTCCTCGTCGTCTTCCTCATCCTGCTCAGCTCGCTGACGGTGTTCATCGTGCAGTTCGTGCGCTCGCGTCGAGGACGCGGCGGCTCGGACGACGGGCGCGCCGGCTGGTGGGAAGGCCCCTGGGACGACGACGACCGCAGACGCTGAGCCTGCGGCCGCCGGAGAACCTCGCGGGATCGGAACTCTGTCAGGACGCCAGCGAAGCCCCGGGGATCGCGGCCAGCAGCTCGCGCGTGTACGGGTGCTGCGGGGCGTCGAAGATGCGCTCGGGCGTGCCGCTCTCGACCACGACACCGCGCTGCATGACGTGCACGTCGTCGGAGATCATCCGCACCACGGCGAGGTCATGGCTGATGAAGAGGTAGCTCAGGCCCAGGCGCTTCTGCAGATCGGCGAGCAGGTCGAGGATCTGCGCCTGCACCAGCACGTCGAGCGCCGACACCGCCTCGTCGAGCACCACGAGCTCGGGTTCGAGCGCCAGGGCCCGGGCGATCGCCACACGCTGACGCTGTCCGCCCGAGAGCTCGTGCGGCAGGCGCTCGGCCATGGCGGCCGGCAGCGCGACCTGCTCCAACAGCTCGAGCACGCGCGCGTGACGCGAGGCCGTGGTGCCGATGCGGTGCACGCGCAACGGCTCGGCGATCGACTGCTCGATCGTGTAGCGCGGGTCGAGCGAGGCGTAGGGATTCTGGAACACCGGCTGCACACGACGACGCAGGGCGAACAGCTCCTTGCGGCGGAGCGTGGTGAGGTCGAGCCCGTCGAACAGGATCGAGCCGGACGTGGCGTCTTCGAGCCCGAGCACCATGTTCGCGGTGGTGGACTTGCCGGAGCCCGACTCTCCCACGATCGACACCGTGGTGCCGCGGCGGATCTCGAAGCTGACGCCGTCGACGGCCGTGAAGGTCTGCGGCTCCCCGGCCTTGGGCGCGCGGAGGGCGAACTCCTTGCGGAGGTTCCGGATCTCGACGAAGGGCGTGCCCGTGGCGGCCTCGCGCTGCGGCAGCGCATCCCGGCGCGAGGCGAGGCTCGGGGCCGCGGCGAGCAGCTGCCGGGTGTACTCGTGCTGCGGGGCGCCGAGCACCTGCGCCGAGGTGCCCTCCTCGACGACGCGGCCGCGGAACATCACGACGATGCGGTCGGCGCGCTCCGCGGCGAGGGCCAGGTCGTGCGTGATCAGGAACACCGCGGTGCCGAGCTCGTCGGTGAGCGTGTCGAGCTGGTCCAGGATGCGTCGCTGCACGGTCACATCGAGGGCGGAGGTGGGCTCGTCCGCGATCAGCAGGCGCGGCTTGCAGGCCAGACCCATCGCGATCAGCACGCGCTGGCGCATGCCGCCGGAGAACTCGTGCGGGTACTGGTGGGCGCGCTGCGCGGCATCCGCGATCCCCACCATCTCGAGCAGCTCGACGACCCGCGCCTTCGTGGCATCGCCGTGTGTGTGGCCGTGCACCTCGAGCGCCTCGCCGATCTGCTCGCCCACGCGCATGAGCGGATTGAGGTTCGACATCGGGTCCTGCGGCACGAGGCCGATCCCGGCGCCGCGCAGGGAGATCATCGCGTTCTCGGGCAGGTCGGTCAGCTCGCGCCCGTCGAAGCGGATGCTGCCGGCCGTGATCACCCCGTTCTCGGGGAGCAGACGGTTGACCGCGGCCGCGGTGGTCGACTTGCCCGACCCCGACTCGCCCACGATCGCGACCGTCTCACCGGCGGCGATGTCGATGTTCACGTCGCTGATCGCGGTGACCAGCTCGGAACCGGTCCGGAAGGCGACGGCGAGGCCGCTGATGCTCAGCACGGGCTCGGTGGTGCTCATGGTGTTCTCGTTCCTTCGTTTTCGCGGAGAGGTTCGTGGTCGTCGAGGAGTGCGGGAAGCGCGGCGCGCCACAGCAGATCGGTCGGTGCGGGTGTGACCGCGAACAGGCGGTTGGTCAGCAGCACGGCGGCTGCTCCCGTTCCCGGAACGAGCCCGAGGGCGCAGCCGGTGTAGCCGGGGTGCCAGACCATGCGGGTCGGCCGCCCGGAGACGGCGATCGTCTCGCTGCGCCAGCCCAGCGCCTGCCCGGCATCCGGTCCGTCCCGGAACAGTTCGGCAACCGTATCCGGCCCCCACAGCTCCGGATGCCGCTCCGGAGCGGCGAGCGCCGCCCCCAGGGTCAGCAGGTCATCGACGGTGCTGAACAGCCCGGCGTGACCGGAGACACCCCCGAACGCATGGAAGCAGTTGCCGTCGTTCGCGACGCCGGCGATCTCGCCGTCACGCCAGGCGAAGTCCTTGTCGACGGTGAGGATCGGATACGGCTCTCCGGTCGCGACCATGCGACGCTCGGCGGCGTCGCCCACGGCGGACGAGGCGACGGGGCGGTCGACGGGTCCGTACCCGGTGTGATCGAGGCCGAGGGGCGCGGTCACCAGTTCGCGCACCGCGGCATCCAGGGGCAGTCCGGTGACGGCCGCGACGATGCGGCCGAGGAGCATGAACCCGAGGTCGGAGTAATGACGACCTTCGTCGAGGCCGTAGCGCAGCGGGAGGGCGTCGGCGGCCGCAGCGGCATCACCGGCGTGCTCGCGGTCGAGGTACAGCGGCTGCCATTCCCACAGGCCCGCACGATGCTGCAGGAGGTGGCGCACGGTCGTGCCCGGGGCGCAGGCGGTGCCGGGCACGAAACGGTCGACCGGGTCGTCGAAGCCGAGGTCACCGCGGCTGACCAGTCGCAGGATCGCGGTCGTCGTCGCGGCGACCTTCGACACCGAGGCGATGTCGAAGGAAGTCGCGGTGGTCATCGGGGTTCCGGCCAGGTCCGCCAGACCACCCGCGGCGACGTCACGGCCCGCATCGGTCACGACACCGGCGACGGCGCCCCGCGGCGCGGCATCCGTCGCCAGAACAGCGGTGACGGCAACGGCGGCGGTCATGCGCGCACCTCCGAGCGGTCGACGAGGTCGACGAGGGTGTCGGGCCGGGTATCGGATGCGAGGGTGGTGATGCCCAGTCCGGTGCCCGATCCGGGTTCCAGCATGTCTCCGGACAGCGCCACGCCACCCACCACGGGCGAGCTCCGCAGCCACAACGCGGCATCCAGGTCGTGCACCACGTCGGGGGCGACAGCGGCGGCCAGGTGGGCGGCGGCCGTCACGCCGACGTGCGATTCCATCATGCAGCCGATCACCACGCCCAGACCCGCTGTGCGGGCGACTTCTGCCGCAACGAAGGCCTCGGCCAGGCCGCCGGTCTTGGCGAGCTTGATGTTCACGAGGTCTGCGGCACCACGGTCGGCGACGACCCGGACATCCCGCGCCGTGCGCACCGACTCGTCGGCCATGATCGGCGTGCCGACGGCGGCCGTGACCGCGGCGAGCGCGTCGAGGTCGTGCGCCGCGACCGGCTGCTCGACGAGTTCGAGCCCGAGCCCCTCGTCTTCGGCGGCCCGGATCACCCGGATCGCGGTCTCGACATCCCAGGCCTGGTTGGCGTCGACGCGCAGCGTGATGGCAGGCCCGACCGCGGCACGCACGGCCCGGAGCCCGGCGACCGTGTCGTGCGCCGCGGACGCCTTGATCTTGAGGCATCCGAAGCCCGCGGCGACGTGCTCCTCGGAAACGGCTGCCAGCGCGGACGGCTCGCCCGCGGACAGGGTCATGTCGGTGCGGATGCGCGCGGGCGCCGGTGCGCTCGTGAGGCTCTGCGCAAGCGGGAGTCCGCGCTGCTGGGCGGCGAGGTCGGCGACGGCGCACTCGACCGCGCTGCGGGCCGCGGCATTGCCCCACACTGCACGGGCGATGTCGGCGGCGATCCCGGGATCACCGACGTTCCGTCCGAGCACGACCTCGGCGAGGGGTCCTGCCACCACGGCGGCGACGCTCGGCGGACTCTCCCCCGTCACGCGCCAGCTCACGGCGGCTTCGCCGTATCCTCGACGACCGTCGACGTCGCTCACCTCGACGAGCACGACGTCGAGGTGCTCCGTCTGCCGCACCGCCGTGACGAACGGACGCACCAGGGGCGACGGGACGCGGAGCACGCGGATGCGCTCCACGGCACTCAACTCAGGACTCCGCTCATGCCCACTCCTTGCGCATGCGCTGTTCGGGCTCACCGAACTCCGGCTGCGTGTGGGTGGCGCCGTCGGGGTGCCAGCCCTTCGCCTCGTAGAAGCCGATCGACGGCGCGTTCGCCGCGAACACCCACAGCGTCGCGGCCTCGGCCCCGGCGTCCCGCAGGTCCGCGGTCGCCTGCGCCAGCAGCGCGCCGCCGATCCCACCGCCATGGGCGCGTGGCGAAACGTACAGGGAATGCACGGCCCCGTCGATCCGCCCGTCGTCGGCAGTGGTCGCGGCGTACCGGGTGATCCCGACGATCCCGCCGTCGCGGACGGCCACGAGCACGACGCCGACCGGTTCGGCGAGCACCCGGCGCCACAGGGCCTCGGCACGCTCATCGGTCATCGCGTCGATCGCCGCGTCGGGCAGCACACCCCGGTAGCTCTCGCGCCAGCACGCGAGGAACACCTCGAGCACCCCGGACAGGTCGTCCGGGGTCGCGGGGCGCACCTGGAGGCTCACGATGCCGCGGCCTCCGTGAGCACGAGGGAGTCGATGGAGGCGACGGGTTCGGGCATCTGCAGCGGTCCGACACCGGGCGTGATGGTGCCGAGGATGCGCGGCTCGCGCGCTCCGGTGCCGCCGGGGACGATCGCGGGGACGCCGTGCATCGTGGACCAGCCGATGAGAGCGAGGAGGATCGCCTCCTTGCTGTCGGCCGCGGCGCCCAGCTCGTCGGCCAGCACGACCTCGGTGTCCGGCAGCGCGGCGCGCAGTCCGTCGAGGATCAGCGGGTTGCGGCATCCGCCGCCCGACACGGCGAGGAACCCGATGCCGGCGGCCTCCACGTCCCCCGCGACCGTGCGGACCGTGAGCTCGGTCAGGGTGCGCACCACATCGGCGACCGGGATCTCCCGGTTCTGCGCGGCGAGGTGCTCCTGCACGTAGCCGAGGTGGAAGTGCTCCTTGCCCGTGCTCTTGGGCGGGGTGAGAGCGTAGTACGGGTCGTCGAGCAGAGCAGCCAGCAGCGCCTCGTCGACCTGACCGGTGCGGGCGATCGCGGCGTCGTCGTCGTAGCCGAGCGGGTTGAGGTCGTGCTCGACGATGACCGCGTCGACCAGTGCGTTCGCGGGGCCGATGTCGTACGCGACAAGGCCGTCCTGCCGCACCACGGTCATGTTCGAGATGCCGCCCAGGTTGAGGGCTGCAGAGACCCCGGCGCGCGAACGCAGCAGCAGCTCGTCGAGGAACGACACCAGCGGGGCGCCGTGGCCGCCGACCGTGATGTCGCGGATGCGGATGTCGGAGACCACGGGGGCGCCGACCTTCTCGGCGATCCAGGCCGGCTGCCCGATCTGCAGGGTGCCCAGCGCGTGCGCGCCGTCGACCCAGTGGTAGACGGTCTGCCCGTGCGAGCACACGGCATCGACACCGCCGACCTCTGCCGCGATGTCGGCCGCGACCGCGGCGAACGCCTGCCCGATGAGGGTGTCGAGCTCCGCCACCTCGGCGAGCGTGGTCTGCGCCGGTGGCAGCGCAGCGATCAGGCGCGCCCGCAGCTCGGGGGCGTAGGGCACGCTCGTCGCCGCGAGCACCGTGCCGTGCAGATCCACGCCGTGGGCGGTGAAGCCGCCACTGGTCGTGAAGTCGACGACGGCGGCATCGATCCCGTCGTGCGAGGTGCCGGAGATCAGTCCGAGGACGCGCATCAGTTCTCCTCCAGTGCAGTGCGCAGCCGACCGTCGGCCGCGTCCAGTCGTGCGGTGGCCGCGGCGAGGTCCTCGCCGCGGCGGATCATGATCGACGCGAGCTTCACGTCGTATGAGGTCGCCTCCAGTGCCGCCTTCGCCGCGCCCCGATCGACATCCGCGATGGTCTGCACCATTCGGATCGCCCGCTCGCGGAGCTTGTGGTTGGTGGCCTTCACGTCCACCATCAGGTTGCCGTAGGCCTTGCCGTTCCGCACCATCGAGATGGTCGAGAACATGTTGAGCACGAGCTTCTGGGCCGTACCCGACTTGAGCCGCGTCGAGCCGGAGAGCACCTCGGGGCCGACCTCGACCTCGATCCCGTGCTCCGCCGCCGCGCTCAGGGCGGTCCCGACGTTGCAGGAGAGACCGATGCTGAGGGCACCGCGTTCGCGCGCCCGACGGACAGCGGCGATCACGTAGGGCGTGCGTCCGCTCGAGGCGATGCCGATCACGGTGTCGAGCGGACCGATGCCCGCGGCATCGATGGCCGCAGCGCCCGCTTCCGCGTCGTCCTCTGCTCCCTCGACGGGGTTCACGATCGCGCCCGGCCCTCCGGCCATGATCGCGAACACCAGCTCGGGCGGGGTGCTGAAGGTGGGCGGGCACTCCGAGGCGTCGAGCACACCGATGCGGCCGGGGGTGCCCGCGCCGACGTAGACCAGGCGTCCGCCCTGCGCCATGCGATCGGCCGTCGCCTCGATCGCGGGCACGATCTGCGTGAGGGCACGTTGCACCGCGGCGGGCACCGTGGCATCCGCCTCGTTCATGGTCTGCGCGAGTTCGGCGACGCTCATGAGGTCGAGCTCCGCATAGCGGGGATCGCTGGCCTCCGTGGCCAGTCCACCGAGATCCTCCATGGTCATCGCTTCCCTCTGTTCCGGGGATCGAGGCTGTCGCGCAGCCCGTCGCCGAGCAGGTTCAGTCCGACGACGAGGAGCACCACGATCACGCCGGGCGCGATCATGGTCCACGGGGCGATCGTGACGAGCGTGCGCGCCTCGAAGATCATCGAGCCGAGCGAGGGTGCGGGCGGCGGCGTGCCGAGTCCGAGGAAGCTCAGCGAGGCCTCGGTGAGCACAGCCCACGAGAGCGAGAGCGTGACCTGCACGATGATGATCGACGTGATGTTCGGCAGCACGTGGCGGAACATGGTCGCCATGCGGCTCTGGCCGGTGCTCTTCGCGGCCTTGACGTACTCGACCTCGCGCAGCGACAGCACGGGCCCGCGGGTGACGCGGATGAAGATCGGCACGTAGACGATCGCGATGGCCACGGCGATGGTGAACCAATTGCGCTCGAACACCGAGGCCAGCGAGAGCGCGAGCAGCAGCGGCGGGAAGGCGAACAGCACGTTCGTGACCGCGGTGATCGCCCCGTCCGAGAAGCCGCGGTAGAACCCGGCGATGAGCCCGCACACGGTGCCGACCACGGTCGCGAAGGCCACGGCGACGACCGAGATCAGCGCCGAGTTGGCGACGCCGGCGGCGACGCGCGAGAACACGTCGCGCCCGAACTGATCGGTGCCGAACCAGTGCACGGCCGACGGCGGCTGCAGGCGAGACGGCGGGTCCTGCGCGAGCGGGTCGAAAGGCAGCAGGCCGAACGCCGAGACGAGGCTCAGCACGGCGAGCAGGACCACGATGATGAGGCCGGTGAGTCCGCTGCGGCTGCGCAGCAGGAGACGCACGCGCTCCATGGTGCGCCCGCCGCCGGGGGCGAGGGCCGGAGTCTGAGAGATGTCGGTCATGCGGCACGCACCCGAGGATCGATGACCCGGTACAGCAGGTCGGTGAGCAGGTTGACGATGACGAAGGCGAGCGCGATCACGAGCACGGTGCTCTGCACGAGCGCGTACTCCTTCTGCTGGATGCCGAGCAGCACCTGGCGTCCGATGCCGGGGAGCGAGAAGATCTGCTCGACCACGACGGCACCGCCGAGGAGGTAGCCGAACTGCAGGCCGGTCATCGTGACGATGGGCACCAGCGCGTTGCCGAGCACGTGGCGCACCTGCAGGCGACGCGGAGGGACGCCCTTCGCCCTGGCGGTGCGGATGAAGTCGTTGGAGCGGATCTCGAGCACGGCCGTGCGGGTGGTGCGCATGATCGGTGCGGCGATGCCGAAGCCGAGCACGATCGAGGGCAGCAGCATCTGCTGGAGGTTCAGCAGCGGATCCTCGAACAGCGTGGCGTAGGCCTGGCCATTCGGGTTGAAGCCGAACGACGAGGCGAGGATCGCCAGGAGTGCCGTGCCGAGCAGGAACGCGGGGATGGAGAGACCGGCGAGGCCGACGACCTGTCCGACGCCGTCGCGGAACGAGTCGGGCTTCGAGGCGGAGAGCATGCCGAGCGGGATGCCGATGGCCAGCGCGATCACGATCGAGAAGATCGCCAGCTCGAACGTCACGGGGAGGGCGGCGGCGGTGAGGTCGAGGACGCTCGTCTGCGCCCGTGACGAGAAGCCGAGGTTGCCGGTGAAGATGTTGCCCAGCCACGAGAAGAACTGCACGACGAGCGGCTGGTCGAGGCCGTAGTAGGACTCGAGGGCGGCGCGCTGCGAGGGCGTGAGAGCGGCCGCCTCGGTGCCGAGGCCGGAGCTGATCTGGTCGCCGGGGATGGCGCGCAGCATCAGGAAGACGAAGATGGCGACGCCGAGGAGCGTGCCGAGGGCTGCGAGGATGCGTCGCAGCACGCTGTTGCGGAGGAGCTGTCTGAACATGCGCGTGTGTGGGTGCCTGTCGTCGGGGAGGGAGGGGGCGCGGGGTGGCCGCGCCCCCTCGATCCGCTACTTGATGGAGGTGGTCCGCAGGTACTGCAGCGAGCCGTTCACCATCGGGACGAAGCCGTCGACGGTCGACGCGGTCGCCGTGTAGGTGTAGCTCGTGAACAGCCAGATCCACGCGGCGTTGTCCTCGAGGTTCTCCGAGACCTGCGCGTAGATGTCCTTCCGCTTGTCCGGGTCGGCCGTCTGGCGGCCCTCGGCGAACAGTGCGTCGAGCTCGGGCGAGGAGTAGCCGGCGACCTTGTTCAGGTTTCCGGTGCTCGTGAAGTACCGGCCGTACATGCCGTCGGGGTCGGGGCGACCGCCGTTGAGCGCGACCGCCGCGTCGAAGTCGGCCGCGATCCAGCGGTCGACGAACGCGCCGGACTCGAGCACCTCGAGGTCGAGCGTGATGTTCGCGTCCGCCAGCTGGGCCTTGAGGTTCTGCGCCTCGTTGACCGAGGTGGCGTACTCCCCCTGCGAGACGATCGTCTTGATGGTGACGCCGTCTTCCTTGCCCGCCTTCTTCAGGTACTCGGCGGCCTTGTCGAGGTCGCGCTCGGGGCACGGACGGGCATCCGGGTCGGACTTGTACGCGGGCGACGTGATCGGGCCGGTGACCTCGCCCTCGCCGAGCGCAGCGGTGTCGAGCACCTCCTGACGGTCGATCGCGCACTGGATCGCGAGGCGCACGTTGACGTCGGTGAGGTCGCCGCGCGTGGCGTTCAGCTGCAGCGCGTGGTAGCTCAGCTGCGGGGTCGTGGCGACCTCCACATTGGCACCCTCGGCGGTCTGCGCGACCAGCGGGTCGTCGAACACGGCCAGCTGCACGTTGCCGGACTGCATCGCCGAGACGATCGACGACTCGTCGGGGATCACGCGGAACTCGACCGTGTCGAGCAGCGCGGTGTCTCCCCAGTAGTCCTCGTTCTTGGCGAGCGTGATCGACTGGCTCGCCTTGCGGTCGTCGAGGATGAAGGGGCCGGTGCCGTTCGGCGTGGTGTTCAGCCCCTCTTCGGTGTCGTCCGAGGACAGCATCGCCATGTTGATCACGGCGAGGTTCGCGGGGAGCGCGGCGTCGGGAGCGCTGAGGGTGAGGGTGACGGTCTTCTCGTCGGTGGCCTCGACCGCGGTGACCGAGGCGAGGGAGCTGCGCGCGACGGCGGCCGTCGCCTCAGCCGCGATCGCGTCGAGCGAGTACTTGACGTCTTCCGAACCGAAGGTGCTCCCGTCGGCGAACGTGACGCCCTCGCGCAGGTGGAAGGTCAGGGTGAGGCCGTCTTCGGAGACGTCCCACGACTCGGCGAGGCCGGGGACCACGTTGAGGTCCTCGTCGAACTCGGTCAGCGTGCCGTACAGGTTCTGCAGCACATTGACGGCCTGGAACTGGGTGGCCTTCCAGGGGAACAGGGTGTCCGGGTCGCTGGTGACGCCGATGACGAGGTCGCCGCCCGCCGCGCCCTCGGAGGGCTTCGGGTCGGATGCGGGTGCGGAACACCCGGTGATGACGAGGGCGAAGGCGAGGCCCGTCGCCGTGAGAGCGCCGAGTGACGCCCAGCGTGCTGTGCTCATTGCTGGATCCTCCTGAATGTGACGCGCCGCCGTGGCGTCGGGTCAGGCGCTGTTGCCTGCCGCCCCGTGAACGTCGTCGGTCGTGGTTGGTACCAAAAGTACACGAAGGTCACTACAGATGTAACAGAAGTTCCTCTACTGTTATGAACAGTGATCGGAGACCCCATGCCTCATGAAGCCGCCCGCGACGATGCCGGCGCACACCCCGTCCTCGTCCGCATGCGCGCGATCCGCCCCGAACTGCGTCCGAGTGAACAGCGCATCGCCGATCTGTTCCTCGCCGACCCCGCGGGCACCGCCGGCCTCTCCGTCGCCGAGCTCGCCCAGCGCTGCGACACTTCGACCACCTCGGTCGTGCGGTTCTGCAAACGCCTCGGATACGAGCACGTGCGCGAGCTGCGCAACCACGTGCTGCGCGACGTCGAGCGCGAGACCTTCGACACGGCCGCGCTCCCCGCCGTCTCCGGCGACATCGACCGCAACGACACCCTGACCGACATCGTCGCGAAGGTGTCGCTCGCCGAGACGCTCTCCCTCGCCGACACCGCCAAGGTGCTCGACACCGATTCGCTGCGGGCCTCGGTCGACGCCATCACCTCGTCGACCAGGGTCGACATCTTCGGTGTGGGCGCGAGCTCCATCGTCGGACTCGACCTGCAGCGCAAGCTCACCCGTATCGGACGCACGGCGCTGGAGTGGTCGGACCCGCACGCGGCGTGGACCTCGGCGGCGACGCTCGGCCCCGGCAATGTCGCGATCGCGGTGTCGCACACCGGTGCCACCACCGACACGATCGAGTTCCTGCTGCTCGCCCGGCAGGCCGGAGCGACCACCATCGCGATCACGAACCACGCCGGCGCACCGCTGGCCGATCAGGCCGACATCGTGCTGACGACGGCCGCCCGTGAGACCGGCTTCCGCTCCGGCGCGCTCGGCAGCCGGATCGCCCAGCTCATGGTGGTCGACTGCATCTTCATCGGCGTCGCCCAGTCGAACTACGACCGCTCGATGGAGGCGCTGCGCGACACATTCGCCGCCGTGCACCGCGTGCGGACGGCGGGGGCGTGACCGACGGGATCGTACGCGCGCGGACGGGACTGTTCACCGCCTTCGCGGGTCTCGGGGTCACGGCCGCGTTCGTTCCCGCCATCCTCCCCTCCACCGAGCGGACGATCACGGCCGACCTCAGCGCCGCCGTGCCCGCGCTGTTCGCCGGGCTCCTGGTCGGGGTGCTGGCGTCGAGTCCGCTCCTGATGCGCCGGCCTCCGCGCACCGTGCTGATGCTCGGCAGCGCCCTCCAGGCCGCCGCGATCGTCACCGTGGCCCTGGCCGGCACGCCCGCCGTGTTCATCACCGCGGCTGTCGTCGCCGGGTTCGGGTTCGGGTTGGTCGAGGCCTCCGGGTCGGTCGCCGCGAAGTCCCTGTCGGTCGGCAGCGCGACGGGTCTGCTCAGCGCACTGCTCGGCACGGTGGCCGTCTGCGCCGCCGTCACCCCGCTGATCGTCGCCGCCGGCTCGGGTGTGCGTGCGACGCTCGGCATCCTGGCGATCGTTCCGCTGCTCACGATCGCGATGCTCACGGGGTCGGTGTCGCCGGATGCCCGCACCGCGGCTCCCGCGCGCCGCGACGTCCGCGGGCTGCTCGTGCTCCTGCCGTTCGCCGTCGCCCTCCCCCTCTACGTCGGCGTCGAGACCGTGCTCTCCGGCTGGTCGGCCGTGATCCCCGAGCGGATCCTCGGGGTCGACCCAGGCCTCGCCGCGCTGGGGACCTCGGCGTTCTGGACGCTGATGGCCGTCGGTCGCTTCGGCGCGGCGGCCCTGCGCCGTCTCTCCGTGTCACCGATCGCGATCCTCATCACCGCCACGGGCGCCGCCGCGATCCTGATGGCGGTCGCAGGACTGCTGGTGGCGTCCGCACCCGCGGGGGCACTCGTTGCATTGGCCGCCGTGGTCGTGCTCCTCGCCCCGAGCTACGGGCTCATCCTGGGCCTCGCGCTCGACCACCTCGACCCCGCTCGCAGCGCCGCGGTGACCGGCGCCCTCGTCGCGTGCGGAGCCGTGGGCGGCACCTTCGTGCCCGCCCTGATCCTCCTGATCGGTCGAGACCCGGCATCGAGCACGACGTTCCTCGTGTCCGCCGCCCTGTGCGCGCTCGTCCCGATGCTCGTGCTGGTCGCCGCACGATCGCCCCGGCCGACACCTGCTGCGGACTGACCTCCTCTCCACATCTCGCGGCGCCGGCAGCCTCTTCACAGATGCTGGAATACCGGCGCACACAGGGGCGACTGCGGCGTAACCTCGCTGACATACCTATCCGCAGCACACCCATCGGCAGTAAAGGAGAGCGCGCGTGTCCACCGAGGTCCTCACGATCGTCCTCAGCGCGATCGGCGTCGCGCTGACGATCACCACGGGCCTCTTCGCCGCCGGCACCTGGATGGTCCGCCGCATCGACGACAGGATCGACGCGGTCGATGAGAAGCTCAGCACCCGCATCGACGCTGTGGCCGCCGACGTCACCGACCTCAAGGTCTCCGTCGCCCGCCTCGAAGGACCCCCACGACACCTGCTCACCACGGGAAGAGGATGAGACCGTGACCACCGAGACCCTCACGATCGTCCTCAGCGCCATCGGCATCGTGCTCACCCTCGGCACCAGCCTCTTCGCCGCCGGCGCCTGGATGGTCCGCCGGGTCGACGACCGCTTCGACACGGTGGAGCAGAAGCTGACCGACCGCATCGACGCCGTCGACGAGAAGCTCAGCGCACGCATCGATGCCGTCGACGAGAAGCTGACAGCTCGCATCGACGCCGTCGATGAGAAGCTCAGTACCCGCATCGACGCTGTGGCCGCCGACGTCACCGACCTCAAGATCTCCGTCGCCCGCCTCGAAGGACCACCACGACATCTGCTCGCGGCGCGCGGCTGATCAGCGCGTGCGGACGGACCTCCCTACCGCAGCACGAGGGCGGCGGCGCCGATGAGCGGCCCCTCGTCACCGAGCCCCGAGCGCACGACCCGGGTGCGACGCGAGTACTCATGCGCCGCGCTGCCGGTCAGAGCCTGCTGCACGAGGTCGATGTAGTCCGCCGACACCCGCGAGAATCCGCCGCCGATGGCGACCACGTCGAGGTCGACGAGGGTGGCGGCATCCGCGAGAGCCTCTCCCACCTCGCGCGCCGAACGTTCGATCGCCGCCCGCGCGACGAGGTCACCGGCAGCCGCATCCCGTGCGAGGTCTTCACCCGTGGCGCCTGTCCATCCCTGCCGCTGCGCCCAGGCCGCACTCGCCGGCCCTGAGGCGATCTCTTCGAGCGTCAGACCGCCTTCGCGACGGACCTGACCGAGGTGGCCGGCGTTGCCGGTGGCTCCGGGGATGTACGCACCGTTCGCGACGAAGCCCCCACCGACTCCGGTCGAGACGACGATCGACAGCGAGGCACCGGCCCCCTGCGTGGCCCCGAGCCAAGACTCGGCGAGCGCGAGTGCACCACCGTCGTGACCGAGCACGGTGGGCACGTCGCTCCCCATGACCGTGGATGCCGCCGCACGGACCGACTCCTCGAGCCTGAAACCACGCGCCAGAGGCATGTTCACGGGCATGATCGCGCCGGCGGTGCGGTCGATGGGGCCGGCGCTGCCGACTCCCGCTCCGACGAGCAGGGCGTCCGCGGGCAGAGCCGCGAGAGCATGTTCGACGATCGCGACCACCGAGGCGTCGAGCGACGCGAGTGTCGCTTCGCGACCGGTCGTCTGCCGGCTCCGGCTGCCCTCGACGAGCACGCCGTCCTCCGCGACGAGCGCGGCCTCCATCTTGGTGCCGCCGACGTCGACGGCCAGGGCGTAGCGGGTCACTGCGGGTCGAGTCCGAGGTCGTCGAGGTCGAAGGCCGCGCGCCACTCGAGGCCCTCGGCTTCGATCGCCGCCTGCGCACCGGTCTTGCGGTCGACGATCACGGCGACGGCGACGATCTCGGCGCCTTCCTTGCGCAGGGCTTCGACGGCCTTGAGCGCCGACTGCCCGGTGGTCGAAGTGTCTTCGAGCACGACGACGCGCTTGCCCTTGACATCGGCGCCTTCGATCTGGCGGCCGCGGCCGTGGTCCTTCGGCTCCTTGCGCACGACGAACGCGTCGAGCGGAGTGCCGGCGGCGACCGAGGCGTGCAGCACCGAGTTCGCGATCGGGTCGGCGCCGAGCGTGAGCCCGCCGACGGCCACGACATCGAGGTCGCCGATCAGGTCGAGCATGATGCGGCCGATCGCGGGAGCGGCACGGTGGTCCAGCGTGAGCTTGCGCATGTCGACGTAGTACGTCGCCTTCTTGCCGCTGGAGAGGGTGAAGTCGCCGTGGAACACCGCCTCGTCCTTGATGAGGTCGAGGAGTGTCTGGCGGTCTGCGTCGAGTGCGGTCACGGCATCCAGTGTAGAAGCCTGGGACGCACTGCGCGGAGGCATGAGGTTTGACCGGATGCATGAACTCCCGGCCTTGCGGCTCATGCATCCGTCCGGCGGTCATGCAGGTGACCGCCATACAGGTCGCGGGCGACGGACCCAGCGCGGGCTCGTGTGTCGGATCTCGCAACTAGGCTGGAGGCATGCGCTTGGCCACCTGGAACGTCAACTCCATCCGCACCCGCGTCACCCGCACCGTCGAGTTCGCCGTCCGAGAAGACATCGATGTGCTGGCGATGCAGGAGATCAAGTGCAAGCCCGAGCAGTTCCCCTACGGGCCGTTCGAAGAGGCCGGCTACCACGTCGAGGTGCACGGCCTGAATCAGTGGAACGGCGTCGCGATCGCGAGCCGCCTGCCCGTCACCGATGTGCGCACGTCGTTCGACGGCATGCCGGGCTTCGCGAAGGGGCATGAGGGGCCGGATGCTCCGCTCGAGGCCCGCGCGCTCGGCGTGATGGTCGACGGGGTTCGGGTGTGGAGCCTGTACGTGCCCAACGGCCGCTCCCTCGAAGACCCGCACTATCTCTACAAGCTGCATTGGTTGGAGCAGCTGAAGAAGTCGACGGCCGCCGAGCTGTCGGCGAACCCCGACCTGCCGCTGGCCCTGGTCGGCGACTTCAACATCATTCCGTTCGACGTCGACAACGGCGATCCCGACATCGTGATCGGCCGGTCCACCCATGTCTCTCCGCAGGAGCGCGACGCGTTCTTCGCGTTCCAGGATGCCGGGGTGACCGACGTCGTGCGCCCGCTGATACCCGAAGGCTTCACCTATTGGGACTATCAGCGCCTGAAGTTCCCGCGCAACGAGGGCGTGCGCATCGACTTCGTGCTCGGCTCGCGCACGCTGGCCGAGGCCGTGCAGGGCGCGTCCATCCACCGCGACGAGCGCAAGGGCGAGCAGCCCAGTGATCACGTTCCCGTCGTCGTCGACCTCGATAGCCGCCGTCTCGGAACCGGCGGCGCCGATGACGACGACGACATGCCGATGATCTTCTCCTGAATGTCGACCCCATGAGTGTGCGCCTGATCACCACCGATCTCGACGGCACCCTTCTCGATTCGACATCGACCGTCACCCCACGCACCCGCGCGGCTCTCGACGCCGCGCGCGCCCGTGGCATCCACGTCGTGCCGGTCACCGCCCGTCAGCCGATCGGGCTGCGGGCCATCGCGGCGGATGCCGGGTTCGACGGCTGGGCGCTGTGCAGCAACGGCGCGTACGCGGTGCGCCTCGACGACGGGCGGATGCTGTTCGCCGAAGAGCTTCCCGCTGACACGATCCGCACGCTGGCCGAGGCTCTGCGCGCGAGCATCCCCGGCCTGCTGTTCGCAAGCGTGCGCGACGCCGGCGAGACGTTCGTGGCACAAGACGGCTACGCCGCGATCGCCGCTCTCGCCGACCACAAACGCGACCCTGCGACCATGGGCGGCGTGCCTCTGGAGCAGGTGCTCGCCGCTCCCAGCCTGAAGTTCGTGATCCGACACCCCGAGCTCGCGCCCGACGCGCTGTTCGACGTGGTGCGCTCACTCGGACTCACCGGCTTCGAGGCCACGCTCTCCGGAGCCCCGTTCGTCGAGGTCATGGCCGAGGGCGTCACCAAGGCGACGGGCCTCGCCCGGCTCTGCGACCACCTCGGCATCGACCGCGCCGACGTGGTGGCCTTCGGCGATGCGCTCAACGACGTCGAGATGCTCCGCTGGGCAGGTCACGGGGTCGCGATGGCCGACGCCGAACCTCCGGTGAAGGACGCAGCCGACGAGACGACCACCTCGAACGACGACGACGGTGTGGCACGAGTGATCGAGCGGCTGCTCGACTGACACGATGTTGCCCGACTGGTCATCGCCTCGGGCCCGTGCCTGAGCCTGGCCGCCGAGATCCATGGCGACGGATCACTTCTCGATCTCGAGGCTCAGGGTGTTTCTCTCGGGCGCACCCAGACCGTTCTCGTGAACTCCCAATCGAGATCTCGCTCTCGAGGCGAACGACCGGACACATACTCGACCGCGTAGGCATCTCCCCACGGGTTTCCGTCATACGGGCACCGATGCTCTTCTCGGTCGTTCGGCATGGCCCAGTATTCACGGGAGAAAACATAGAGGGACGGCGGCTCGTACGGGTCCAGAACCGGAACCCTGTCCAGCGACGGCAGCTCCGTTTCCAGCGTGACGCTGTCTCCCCAGGGAAGAGCGAGACGTGCTTCCATTCCCGACGGCAGCCTCCGGTCGCACGACGACAACACCTCAAGGCTCGCTTGGATATCGAACCCACCATCGGGGGTCTCGCCGAGGATCTCGTCCAGGTGGTCGACCACGAACAGACATGTCGCCGGGTCGATCCTCGCCACGCTTTGTGCTACCCATTCAGACACACGTTGCTCGTTCACAAGGAATGCCCCGTCCCGCGAATCATCGCGCCTCCACGCTGTCCGAGTGCCGGTGGTGCCGCTCTCGGATCACCGGTGATCGAGACGGTTCCCGGCTGAGTCTCAGCTCTCGACGCGGCGACGCCGCACGAGCAGCCCACCCATCATGGCCAGGACGACGCCGATCACCACGATCGCGATCGGAGCCTCGAGACCGGTGGTGGCCAGCCCTGCGCCCGGTGCCGCCGCGGCTCCTCCGGCCTGACCACCCGTCCCCGCTGCCGCGGTGACGGTCAGCGCCGTGCGGGAGATCACCGTCGTGCCTGACAGCGCCACCAAGGTGTGCGCACCGGCCGGTACGTTCGCAGGAATACGCAACGTGCCCTGAAGTGCACCGTCCGCGTCGGCAGTCAGCGTCCCGAGCGCGATCGGGTCGGAGTGCAGCTCGAATGCGATCGTCGCTCCCGGCGTGAACCCCGTGCCCGAGATGGTGATGTCATTCCCGGCGCGGATCGATCCTGCGCCGAGCGCGAGGGCGGGCCCCGGCTGCGGCTCAGGATTCGCGACCGCGACGAGGGTGAAGTCGATCCCCGACACGGGAGCGCCCACGGTCACGACGACGGGAGTCGCCTGCGCCGCCGTGGCGACGCCGTCGTAGAACTGAGGCTGCGCGGTCGTTGTGCTGTCGTTGTAGAAGTTGGCCGAGGCCTTCAGGATGAACGACCCTTCAGGAAGGGCGAGCGAATACGCGCCGGTCTGAAGATCAGCGAAGGTCGTGCCGACGATCTCGTTTCCGGACCAGGCCTCGACGATGACCTCTCTCCCCTCACTGCTGTCGAGAGAGACCGTGCCGGTCACGAGGGCAGCCGCGTCGAGTTCCGCGTCGATTCCGACGACGTTCGCACCGGACGTCACCGTGACAGGGTTCGCGGTCCCCGCCGTGTAGGCGTCGGCCCAGTACTCGGCTCGCAGACCGGGCTCATACGGCGCGAAGTGCACGCGATAGGTGCCAGGCGCGACGGCCACCTGATAGGTGCCGTCGTTCGCGACGCCGAGGAAGTATGCGTGACTGCTGTCCTCCACATCGGCGACGGTGATAGCGGTGAGTGCACGAGAGCCGTCTGCGCTCTTGGTCACCGAACCGCTGATGTACCCGACCGAGTCAAGAGCCGCGTTCACCCCGGCGGTCGTCTGCAGTTCACCGACGGCGACGACCTTCGCAGCGTTGAAGCTGTACGCGTTCTCCCAGTACTCCGTGACGAGTCCGGGAGCGGGCGCGCCGAACTGCACGCGATACGAACCGGCAGGAAGTCCGCCGACAACGTACGCGCCGGCAGGGTTGGTGCGCGCGAAGGCAACGATCTCTCCGTTCGCATCGAGCGCGTTCACCGTGACGTTTGCGAGAGGCGCGCCGTCATCGGCGCGCGTGACGACGCCGGCGATCGCGCCCCCGGCCACGAGGGAGGCATCGATGCCGGAGACAGCTTCTCCCTCGGCGAGGACGACAGGGGTCGCCTGGGAGTAGTCGAAGGCGTTCTGCCAATACTCGCGCTTCAGATCGGTTCCCTCCGGCTGGAACCTCACGATGTACGAGCCGGCGGGGAGGGCGTTGAGAGTGTAAGTGCCGGACGCATCGGTGAAGCCCGATGCCCAGGCCGTGCCGGGGCCGGTCACCGAGACGGCGATGCCCGAAACCGGTGTCCCGTCGTCCTCGCGGGTGACCGTTCCGGTGATAGACGCCGAGGGCGCGGGGGCGAGCGCGGCGTCGATGCCCGTCGCCGCAGACCCGTTCGTCACCGTGACGCGCTGCGCGCCGAGTGAGTCGCTGGCGTTGTTCCAGTACTCCGTGGCGAAGCTGCGGTCCGGCGCAGAGAAGCGGACCAGGTAGGTTCCGTCGGCCAGGCCGGTGAGCGTATATCCGCCAGTCGCATCGGTGACGGCGTCGGACCGGCCGAGCGCGCCATCTCGCTGTGCGGAGACCTGGATGCCCGCCAGCGCCGCTCCTCCGACGTCGGCCGTCACCGTCCCGGACATCGAACCCGTTGGCGCGGGATCTTCCGCCGCCACGACGGCTGTCGCACCTCCCAGGGCGATCGCGATCGCCGCCATTCCGCCCAGCACAGCCCGCAGCATCCCGCGTCGTCGCGTCATTCTTCTCACCTTGCGAGGGAGTCCGTTCGCTCGGTGATCCCACCGTCGCGTACAGTCTCGATTCATCCGCCGATCGCCGGCAGCTTTCCTCTCGAACCTAGAGGATCAGCACATAGGAAGGGAATAGTCGATACACGGGAGTTACCCCCCTCGTGATCACTCGAACGTCCCGACCTCCGGCACCCTATCGGTGCGCCCGTACCGGAGCAGGGTCACACCCGCCTCGTCGGTGATCGGCGGATCCAGCAACCGCAGCACGCTCGGCATCGCGTCGTCATCGAACACCTTCTTGCCCGCGCCCAGCAGCAGCGGATAGACCCAGAGGTTGAGCTCGTCGAAGAGTCCCTCTGCGAGCAGGGTGTGCACGAAATCGATGCTGCCGATCACGTGCACTTCGCGGTGGGCCGCCCGCATCGCGGCCACCTCGGCAGCCAGATCGGCACCGACGCGCGTGCTGCCCTCCCAGTCGAGTGCGAGTTCGGCATTCCGCGTCGCCACGTACTTCGGCACCCGGTTGAAGAGCGTGCCGATGGCGCCCGACTCCCCCTCGGTGTGCTGTGGCCAGTACGAGGCGAAGATGTCGTAGGTGCGGCGCCCGAGCAGCAGCGCGTCGAGCCCGCGCATGCCCTTCTCGATCTCGGGACCGACCCCGGAGGAGGGATACCCGGCCTGCCAGCCGCTGAAGCGGAAGCCGCCGGAGGTGTCCTCGTCGGTGCCGCCGGGGCCCTGGGCGACGCCGTCGAGAGAGGTGAAGAGATCGATCAGGATCCGGCCGGATGCCTGTTGTTCATCGGGATACTGGCTGTTCATGTCGTGCTCCCTACTGTCAGTCGTGCGATGCGGAAGGTGTCGGCGAACGAGTCCAGCAGCGATTCGTCGCCCCGGACGACCGCGACGATGTCCTGCGCGAGGGCCTCCGCCGGGGTGACCTCGCCGCCGATGAGGCGACGGATGCCGGGCCCGGCGACGATCACCGCGTCCGGAGCGCCGTCGGGAAGACGTCCGCCGACCGGCGGCGCCGGCGGCGTGATCTGCGCGACGCGGAGCTCGCCGTCGTGCACGGATGCACGGAGGGCGACGTCGCCGACATGCAGCTCGTACTCGGCATCCACGGCGGATTCCTCCTGGAACGCCGTGCGCAAGGCCATCGTGAGCGAGTCGGGCGTGACGACGTCACCCTCTGCGGGATCGCCCATCGCCTGGAAACCCCAGCGTCCGAGCGCGAGCATGATCGGCTCGAACGAGCGGCCGTAGGGGGTGAGCTCGTACACCAGGCCGCAGTTCAGCAGCGGCACCCGGCGCACGACCCCACCCTCCTGCAACTCCTTCAACCGGGTGGACAGGATGTTGGTCGGGATGCGCGGCAGGCCCTGTTTGAGGTCGGTGTAGCGACGGGGCCCGACGAGCAGATCGCGGACGATGAGCAGCGCCCACCGCTCCCCGATCAGCTCGACGGCCGTCGTCACGCCGCAGTACTGGCCGTAGCTGCGCGCCGCCATGTCAGACCGACGCGGCGGTGTCGCCCACGTGGTCCGGGCCGTTCTCGACGGCCTCGGGGGTCATGTACAGGAAGCCGAGCGAGTTGCCGTCCGGGTCGTCGAGGTCGCGCGAGTACATGAAGCCGTAGTCCTGCACGGGCTTCGGCTCGGTGCCGCCGGCGGCCAGACCCTTCTCGAGAATCGCATCGACCTCGTCACGCGAGTCCTGACTGAAGGCCACGGAGACCTGCGCGACCTCGTTCGGGTCGGCGATCGGCTTGTCGGTGAACGTGGCGAAGAACTCGCGCTTGAGCACCATGAAGTAGATGTCATCGCTCCACACGATGCATGCGGCGTTCTCATCGGTGAACTGGGGGCTGATCTCGCAGCCGAGCGCGGTGTAGAACGCCTTGGCGCGGTCGAGGTCGCTGGTGGGCAGGTTGACGAACACCTTGGTCATGATGACTCCTCCGGAGATGCGAGCCCATCGGTCGGTGAGCCCTTTCGTGACCAGCTTGCAAAAAACAACTGAGCTTGTCAATAGCAAGTAACGATTCGCTCCCCCGTGCGGGGGATGCGGTCGGAACGGGCCCCGCCCTACGGTGGAGGGATGCCCGCAGCCCCGTTCCTCCGCACGCCGACTGAGCGCGAGCGGCGCAGCGACATCCTGCTCGCCGCCGTCATGTTCGTCGGGGCCGTGCTGAGCGCTGCACTCTCCTCGATCGCAGAGATGTACGGCGATGAGCAGGCGCCGCTGTGGACGGCCCTCGTGTACGCGGCGGTCGTCACTGCTCCCCTGGCCGTCCGCCGCCGCTGGCCCGGCACGGTCGCCGTCATCGTGGTCGCCGCCTACTTCACCGCCGTGACGATCCGGATCCCAGAGATCTATGTCGGCAACATCGCGATGTTCATCGCCATCTACACGGCAGGCGCCTGGATGAACAACCGCCGGCGCGCGATCATCGTGCGCGTCGGGATCATCGTGAGCATGTTCGTGTGGCTGCTGATCACGATGTACCGCGATGCGATCAACGAAGCCGACAAGGCGGATGTGATCGCCGGGGCCATGTCGCCGTACGTCGCCTTCATGCTCATCCAGCTGCTGCTGAACGTGCTCTACTTCGGTGGGGCGTACTACTTCGGCGAGCGCTCCTGGGCTGCGGCCAGCCAACTGGCGGTTCTCGAGCAGCGCACGGCCGAGCTGGAGCGCGAGCGGGAGGTCACCGCTGCTCAGGCCGTCGCCCTCGACCGGGTGCGCATCGCGCGCGAGCTGCACGACGTCGTCGCCCACCACGTATCGGTCATGGGCGTGCAGGCGGGAGCCGCCCGCCTGGTGCTGGAACGGGACCCCGCGGAGTCCGCGCGCATCCTCACCGGGATCGAGGGATCGGCACGCGACGCCATCCACGAGCTGCGCCAGCTGCTCGAGACTCTGCGGGCCCCCGGCGGGGAGACCACCGATGCCGCCTCTACCCTCGTCCTCGACGACATCGCCGAACTCGTCGACGCTTCGACCGAGGCGGGACTGCCGACCGCGTACACGGTCATCGGCGACCCCGCGCCCGTCCCTTCGCTCGTCGCCGTGAACCTGTACCGCATAGCGCAGGAGTCCCTCACGAACGCCCGCCGTCACGCCGGCCCCGACGCGACAGCCGACGTGCGCGTGCGCTACGACGACGACGGCGTCGAGATCGAGATCGTGAACACGGGGCGCCCGGTCGCCCAGCTTCGCCCCGGGCTCGGCCAGCTCGGGATGCGGGAACGCGCCGCGGCCTCCGGAGGCACGCTCGAGGTGATCCCCCGGCCGTTCGGCGGCCTGCGCGTGCGCGCCCGCGTGCCCTTTCCCGTCGCGAGCGAATCGAGCAGGAACCGATGAACGATCCGATCCGTGTCCTGCTCGTCGACGACCATGCCCTGCTGCGCGCCGGCTTCCGCACGATCCTCGACACCCAGCCCGACATCACCGTGGTCGGCGAGGCATCATCGGGAGCCGAGGCGGTCGCCAAGGCATCTGCCCTCCGTCCCGACGTCATCATGATGGACGTGCAGATGCCCGACATGGACGGTATCGAGGCGACCGGACGTATCGTCGCCGACCCGGAGGTCGACGCGGCCATCGCGATCGTGACGACCTTCGATCGCGACGACTACCTGTACCGTGCTCTGGATGCCGGGGCCGGTGGATTCCTGCTCAAGAACGCCGGCGCGGAGGATCTGATCTCAGCCGTCCGGGCGCTCGCCGCCGGTGACGGCATGCTCGCCCCTGAGGTGACCCGCCGCGTGCTGGCACGTTTCGCCGCGACGCCTGCTCCGGCGGCGGTCGCGACCACGAACAGCGGCGTGTCGAACGTCACGCTCGCCGAGCCCCTCACCGAGCGCGAGGCCGAAGTTCTGACGCTGCTCGCCGATGCCCGGAGCAACGCCGAGATCGCGCAGGCGCTGTTCATCGGCGAGGCCACCGTGAAGACACACGTCTCGCGCATCCTCCAGAAGCTGGGCGCCCGCGATCGCGTGCAGGCGGTCGTGCTCGCGCACCGCATGGGTCTCGCCTAGCGCGGCACCCCCTGATCCGCGGCGCCCCTCCGTCTCCGCGATACCCTCGGAGCCATGCCCGAAGCCGCACCCCTGTCCCGCCCGATCCTGGCGGGGGTGGTGACGGCACTCGTCGGATTCACCAGCTCGTTCGCGGTGGTGCTGACCGGGCTCGACGCGGTCGGGGCGAACGCGGCGCAGGCGGCGAGCGGGCTTCTCGCGGCCAGCCTCACGATGGGTCTGGCCTGCGTGGTGCTCGCATGGCGGTATCGCATGCCGATCACGGTCGCCTGGTCGACTCCGGGAGCCGCCCTGCTCGTCGCCACGGGCACCGTCGAGGGTGGATGGCCGGCAGCGGTCGGCGCTTTCCTGGTGACCGCCGCACTCATCCTGCTCACCGCGCTGTGGCCGGCCCTCGGCGCGCTGATCGCCCGCATCCCTCCGTCGATCGCGCAGGCGATGCTCGCCGGCGTGCTGCTGCCCCTGTGCCTGGCCCCGATCACCGGGATCGTCGCGAACCCCTGGGGCGTGGCGCCGGTCGTGCTCACGTGGCTGCTGTTCGCACGCCTCGCACCGCGCTGGGCGGTGCCACTGGCCTTCGTCGCCGCCGCCGTCGTGGTCGCGGTGTCGCTCGTCGGCGTCTCTGCGATCGGCGAAGGCACACCCTTCGACCCTGCCCTGCTCCTGCCGCGCCTCGAATTCACCGCGCCGACGTTCACGGTCGGCGCGCTCGTCGGCCTCGCACTGCCGCTCTTCATCGTGACGATGGCGTCGCAGAACGTGCCGGGCGTCGCGATCATGCGCAGCTTCGGATACGAAGTGCCGTGGCGTCCCGCCATGCTGGTCACCGGGGTCGGCACGGCCCTGGGAGCGACGGCGGGCGGGCACGCCATCAACCTCGCCGCCATCAGCGCGGCACTCGCCGCCTCGCCGGACGCCGACCCCGACCCGAAGAGGCGGTGGGTCGCCGGGGTCTCGACCGGGGCGTCATACCTCGTTCTCGCGGTCTTCTCGGCCGCCTTCGCCGCTCTGGTGGTGCTCGCGCCGACGGCCGTGATCCCGGCCGTCGCCGGTCTGGCGCTGTTCGCCGCGTTCGGCTCATCGGTGCAGCAGGCGATCGACGAACCGGGCGAACGGATCCCCGCCGTTGTGACCTTCCTGGTGGCCGCATCCGGGATCGCCGTGCTCGGGGTCAGCGCCGCGTTCTGGGCCCTCCTCGCCGGACTCCTCGTCCGCACGGTGCTCCACACCCCACGCCCCTGATACTCCCCCCCACCCCTCACCGCGAGTGCACCGCTTCTCGTCGAGTGCACGACTTGTCCGCGTCTCCATCCCGTGCATTCGGCGAGATCCCGTGCACTCGGCGAGATCCCGTGCACTCTCCCCCGCACGGGTGATCCCGCAGAGTCCGCCGTGCGGGGGATGCCGCAGTCGGGCGCGCTCCGTAACGTGAAGGCATGACCACAGGAATGCTCGAACTCTCCGGCATCACCAAGAGCTACGGCTCTCGGCGCGTGCTCGATGACGTGTCCTTCACGGTCGCCCCCGGGCGGCTGACGGGCTTCGTCGGCGGCAACGGCGCCGGCAAGACCACCACCATGCGGATCGTGCTGGGGCTGCTGTCGTCGGACGGCGGCCGTGTCGACCTGGACGGCGCTCCGCTGACGACCGCCGACCGCCGCCGCTTCGGCTACATGCCCGAGGAGCGCGGCCTCTACCCGAAGATGAAGGTGCTTGAGCAGATCGTCTACCTCGCCCGCCTGCACGGCTTCGGCAAGCAGGAGGCCACGGAGCGCGCGACCGCCCTGCTCACGGAGCTCGGGCTCGGCGAGCGGCTGAACGACACCATCGAGTCGCTCTCGCTCGGCAACCAGCAGCGCGCGCAGATCGCCGCGTCGCTCGTGCACGACCCCGAGGTTCTCATCCTCGACGAGCCGTTCTCGGGCCTCGACCCGCTCGCGGTCGACGTGGTCGCGGGAGTCCTGCAGGCCAGTGCCGCCAAGGGCGCATCCATCTTGTTCTCCTCCCACCAGCTCGACGTGGTCGAGCGCCTGTGCGACGACCTCGTCATCCTCGCCGGCGGCACGATCCGCGCGGCCGGTTCCCGAGACACGCTGCGCGCCGAGCACGCCCGTGACCGGTACGAGCTCGTCTCGGCCGGCGACGCCGGATGGCTGCGCACCGAGCCCGGCGTCACGGTCGTCGACTTCGAGGGCGGGTACGCGCTGTTCGACGCGGACGGCCCCGAAACGGCGCAGCGCGTGCTGCAGTCGGCCGTGCAGCGTGGCGACGTCGCCAGCTTCGCCCCCAAGCATCCGTCCCTCGCCCAGATCTTCAAGGAGGTCATCCAGTGAGCGCCCCCACCCCTGTCCGCGCCTCGAACGGCATCTGGCTCGTCGCCGAGCGCGAGATCGGCTCGAAGCTGCGCAGCAAGGCGTTCCTGATCTCGACCGGCATCCTGCTGGTGCTCGCGCTCGCCGGTATCATCCTCGGTGGTTTCGCGAGCAAGAACACCGATGCGATGCCGGTCGCAGCGACCGCGGAGACCGCCTCCGCCGTCTCCGCCATCCCGAACGTCGAGGTCACCACGGTCGCCGACCAGGCTGCAGCCGAACAGCTCGTGCGCGACGACAAGGTCGACGCTGCGGTGCTCCCGGGTGATGGCCCCTCGGGCTACACGATCGTCGCGCTGCAGGAGGCGCCGGGCTCGCTCGTCTCGGCCCTGTCGATCACTCCCGAGGAAGTGATCCTGGAACCGGCGACCACCAACCCGCTGCTGCGGTACTTCATCGCGATCGCCTTCGGTCTGGTTTTCATGATGGCAGCGGCGACGTTCGGCGGCACGATCGCGCAGAGCGTCGTCGAGGAGAAGCAGACCCGCGTGGTCGAGGTGCTGCTGTCGGCCATCCCGGCGCGCACACTGCTCGCGGGCAAGGTGATCGGCAACACGGTGCTGGCGATGGGGCAGATCCTCGCCCTGGCGGCCGTGGCCACGATCGGGTTGATCGTCACAGGTCAGCGCGAGGTGCTCACGACCCTCGGGGCGCCGATCATCTGGTTCGCGGTGTTCTTCCTGTTCGGCTTCATCCTGCTGGCGGCGATGTTCGCGGCTGCGGCCTCGATGGTCTCCCGCCAGGAGGACATCGGTTCGACGACCACCCCGATCACGATGCTGATCATGGCCCCGTACATCCTGGTCATCGTCTTCAACGACAACCCGCTGGTGCTGACGATCATGTCGTACGTGCCGTTCTCGGCGCCTGTCGGCATGCCGATGCGCCTGTTCGTCGGCGAGGCCCAGTGGTGGGAGCCGCTGCTGAGCCTGGTGATCCTGCTCCTCAGCTGCGTCGCGGCCATCGTCATCGGCGCCAAGATCTACGAGAACTCGCTGCTGCGCATGGGCTCCCGGGTCAAGCTCGCCGAGGCGCTGCGCGGCTGAGGCTGCGTACCCAGCCACCCGCCACCCGCCCGCCCGTGCAAGGGTGCGAAAACGGAGACGATCGCGCTCGTCGTCCGCGTGTCGGCACATGACACGCGGACGGCCGCATCGATCGTCTCCGTTTTCGCTTCCGGGAGCGAGCCCGGGTCAGATCACGCCGTCGGCGAGGGTGGTCGGGTTGCCGAAGCGGTGGTTCGTGATCGATACGGCCTGCTCGTGCAGGAACGGCAGCATCTCCACGCGGCCGGCACCGGTCACGGCGTGCGACCAGACCGCCACATCGGGGCTTCCGTCGAGCGCCTCATGCAGGGCCGCGGCGTCGCCGCCGACCAGCCGTACGCGGTGCCACGAGTTCGCCGCCTTGGCGTAGCGCTTGGTCCACGCCGCGTCCGACTCGTGCTTCACGGTCACACCGTGCGCACGCAGCGCCTTCTCGATGCGTGCGGGCAGGGCCGGTGCCGACACCGTGAACGGGCTGCCGCTGCGCAGGGCGGCCGCGAGCACGCGGACACCGTCGACCAGCGGCGCGCTCTCGCCGATGCGCACGTCGACCGCGACCGGACGGTAGCGGAAGAGGTTGCGCTCGACCCCGAGCCCGGACTTGTCGCTCACCGCGCCGAACTCGTCGACCCAGGCGCGCTCGTCGGATGCGGCGGCGCGGTGCAGCCACTCGGCCTCGGCCGTGTCGACCTCGGAGGCAGTCGCGTCCAGCAGTGCGCCGACCGCGGGCACGACGGCCGCGCTCGGGGCGGCGGCCGGAAGCTCGGCCGGGGTCCACTCGCCGAGACCGAAGAGGTAGTTCGGGCCTCCGGCCTTGGCGCCCGCTCCGACGGCCGAGCGCTTCCAGCCACCGAACGGCTGACGCTGCACGATCGCGCCGGTGATGCCGCGGTTCACGTACAGGTTGCCCGCCTCGACACGGTCGAGCCAGGTGGCGACCTCGTCGGAGTCGAGCGAGTGGATGCCGGCGGTCAGGCCGTAGTCGACAGCGTTCTGCAGGCGCAGCGCCTCGTCCAGGTCCTTCGCGTGCATGATGCCGAGCACCGGCCCGAAGAACTCGGTGAGGTGGAAGTACGAGCCCTCGCGCACGCCGGTCTTCACACCGGGCGTCCACTGCTTTCCCTCGTCGTCGAGCTTGCGCGGCTCGACCAGCCAGCGCTCGCCCTTCTCGAGCTTCGTGAGCGCGGTGAGCAGCTTGCCGTTCGCCGGCTCGATGATCGGGCCCATCTGGGTGGCGGGGTCATCGGGCAGGCCGACGCGCATCGAGGTCACGGCATCCACCAGCTGACGCTCGAATCGCTTCGAGTCGGCGACGGATCCGACGAGGATCGCCAGCGACGCCGCGGAGCACTTCTGCCCCGCGTGGCCGAACGCGCTGCGAGCCACGTCGGCGGCCGCCAGGTCGAGGTCTGCCGAGGGCGTCACGATGATCGCGTTCTTGCCGCTGGTCTCGGCGAGCAGCGGCAGGTCGGAGCGGAACGAGCGGAACAGCTGCGCCGTCTCGTACGCCCCCGTGAGGATCACGCGATCCACCGCAGGGCCGGCCACGAGGCGTGTACCGAGGTCGCGCGAAGCGAGGTCGACGAGCGCGAGCAGGTCGCGCGGCACACCGGCGGCCCACAGCGCCTCGACCATCACCGCGCCGCAGCGCTGCGTGAGCTTCGCGGGTTTGATGATGACGGCCGAACCCGAGGCCAGACCCGCGAGCACCCCACCCGCGGGGATGGCGACGGGGAAGTTCCACGGCGGCGTGACCACGGTGACCTTCGACGGCACGAAGTCGGCACCAGAGACGGTCTCGAGGTCCTTCGCGCGCTCGGCGTAGTAGTGCGCGAAGTCGATGGCCTCGCTGATCTCGGGGTCGGCCTCGGCGATGGTCTTGCCCGCCTCGTGGGCCATGATCTCGATGAGCTGACCACGGCGCGCGGCGAGCTCGTCTCCCGCGCGATGCAGCACGGCAGCGCGATCAGCGGCAGGGAGCGCTGCCCACTTCTCGGCGGCGGCGGTCGCTGCGGAGAAGATGCCGTCGAGCTCGGCATCCGTCTCGACCTTGGCGATCGCGATGGTGTCGAGGCCGAGCGTCGAGCCCACCGAGCGGCTCAGGATCTCGCGGCCCCATGCGCGGTTCGCGGCGATGGCCGGATCGGTGTCGGCCTGGTTCTCGAAGCCGGTGGTGGTTCCGGAGGGCGCCTCGGCGTCGGAATCCAGAACGGTACGGTCCTGCACGCGGTGGGGGCCGGGGACGAATCCCGCCTCATCGGTCGCGAGCGCGGCCAGCGAGCGCTCGAAGCGCTCCCGCTCGCGGGTGAGCAGCGACGGGTTCGAAGCCAGCTCGAACACGGCCGACATGAAGTTCTCGGGGCTGGCGTTCTCTTCGAGGCGGCGCACCAGGTACGCGATCGCGACGTCGAACTCGGCCGGGTTCACGACCGGCGTGTACAGCAGCAGGCGGCCGACGTCCTTGCGGACGGCCTCGGCCTGCCCGGTCGCCATGCCCAGCAGCATCTCGTACTCGACGAGCGGATCGGCGCCGGACGGGTCGGCGACCCCACGCGCCTGGGCGAGCAGCCAGGTGTAGGCGATGTCGAACAGGTTGTGGCCGGCGATGCCGATGCGCACGGCGTCCAGTCGCTCCGGGGTCATGGCCCAGTCGAGCACCCGCTTGTAGTTGGTGTCGGAGTCCTGCTTGGTGCCGTAGGTGGCGAGCGGCCAGCCGTGGATCGCCGCGTCGACCTCTTCCATCGCCAGGTTCGCGCCCTTGACGACGCGCACCTTGATCGGCGCTCCGCCCTTGGCACGGCGGGCGGCGGCCCACTCCTGCAGGTGCTGCATGGCACCGAGGGCGTCGGGCAGGTAAGCCTGCAGCACGATGCCGGCTTCGAGGTTCTCGAGCCCCGGCTGGTCGAGGATGCTCGTGAAGGCCGCGATCGTCAGGTCGAGGTCGCGGTACTCCTCCATGTCGAGGTTGATGAACTTGGCCTTGCCCTTCGCCTCGGCCTTCGCGGCGAGCTCGTAGAGCGGGGTCAGCTTCTCGACGACATCGGCCACGGCCTCGTCGAACGACCACATCGACAGCTGGCTCACGACGCTGGAGACCTTGATCGACACGTAGTCGACGTCGTCGCGGGCGAGGAAGTCGCGGGTGCCCTGCAAGCGGTGTCCCGCTTCGCGCTCGCCGAGCACGGCCTCGCCGAGCAAGTTGAGGTTGAGCCGGTTGCCACTCTTGCGCAGCTTCGCGATCGCGGGGCCGAGCTTGGAGGGCGTGGCGTCGAGCACGAGGTGCCCGACCATGGCGCGCAGCACGCGACGCGAGATCGGCACGACCACGCCGGGGAGCTTCGGCGCCCAGAAGCCGCCCGTCTTGATCGCGGCGCGCAGGTAGCCGGGCAGCAGCGACGGGGTGATGTCGCTCAGCTCGGCGAGCTTACGGCCGGCGACGCGCAGGTCTTCCGGACGCATCACGCCGTCGACGAAGCCGACCGTGAACGCGAGTCCGTTCGGGTCCTTGAGTACCTCGGACAGGCGCTGGGCGGCGGGCTCGACGGGGTGGGTCTCGCTCTCGACGAGCCAGCGCTTCACCAGGGCGGCGACGTCTTCGGTACGGGGGGTGGTGGTGTCGGCGGCGACAGGCATCGGTGGGACCTTCCAAGAGAGCGCACACCGGGATTTCGTGTGCGGGCTGGTTCATTGTCCTGCCGCTCGGTAGGCTCCGTCTATCAACCGATTTGCGTGGATTCTGTTCACTCAAGCTGAACAATATCCGCAGAGCAAGGGACCACTGTGCTGGACGTCAACAGACTGCGGATGCTCGTGGAGCTCTCGCGCCGCGGAACGCTGTCGGCAGTGGCCGACGCCCTCTCGTACAGCAAGGCCTCGGTGTCACAGCAGCTGAGCGCCCTGGAGCGGGATGTGGGTGTGCCGCTGCTGCGACGCGTGGGGCGTGGAGTGCAGTTCACGCCCCAGGGGAACGTGCTCGTCGCCGAGGCCATCGGCATCCTCGATCAGCTCGAGCACGCCGAGGTCGCCGTGGCCGAATCGCTCACCGAGGTGACCGGGACCGTGGGCATCGCGGTGTTCCAGTCGACGGCGCACTCCCTGCTCCCGCGGGCTCTCGAGGCTCTTAAGGACCGACATCCGGCCCTGCGCGTCGAGGTCACCGAGTGCGATCCGGAGACCGGGCTGGTCGGGGTGTCCAGCCGCGACTTCGACCTGATCCTCGCCGAGCAGTACCCGGGGCACACCCGACCGATCCACGCCGACCTCGACCGGGTGATGCTCGCGCACGATGCGATCGCGCTCGCCCGACGGCCCGGAGCACCACGGCATGCGGATGCGCTCGCCGAGCTCTGGTCGACGCGCGAGGAGCCCTGGGTGCTCGAACCCGCCGGCACCGCCTCCCGCGCCTGGGCCGAGCAGCTCTGCCGCACCGCGGGGTTCGAGCCCGACGTGCGCTTCGAGATCGCCGACCTCACCGCGCACGTGCGGCTGATCCATGCCGGGCTCGCCGTCGGATTGCTGCCGGAGCTCGTCTGGGCGGGCGACACCCCGACCGTCGATCTGGCACCCCTCCCCCACGAACCGCGGCGCGAGATCTTCTCCTCGGCACGGCGGGTGTCGGCCGATGCCCCCTCGATCCGCGCGGTGCGCAGTGCGCTGGCCGACGCGGCGTCGCACAATCTCCCGGTCTGAATGCATGACCTCCCTCTCCGACCGAACGCCGTCCGGCGCCGACACGGAGGAATCCCCGGGAATATGCATGCACATGCATCTGTTGGCACCCGTGTACCCGGACGAAGGAGTCCGATCCCCTCCTTCCGAAAGGCACCTCTGTGAGCACTCCTGTCATCGACCGCACCGCACCGACCGAGCACCCCGTCCTCGACGTCCTCGCCGGCCGCTGGAGCCCCCGCGCCTTCGACGCGCAGAGCTCGATCGACGAGGCCAAGCTCGCCACCGCTCTCGAGGCCGCCCGCTGGACACCGTCCGCCAACAACACGCAGCCCTGGCGCTTCATCGTCGCCCGTCGCGGCACCGCGCTGCACGCGCAGGTCGTCGACGCCCTGATGGGCTTCAACCAGGCCTGGGCGGGCAACGCGGCCGTGCTCGTCGTCGCGATCGCCGAGACCGCCACGGCCGACGGCACCCCGATCACGCATACGCTCTACGACCTCGGCCAGGCGGTCGCGCACTTCTCGGTGCAGGCACACCACGACGGCCTGGTCGTGCACCAGATGAGCGGCTTCGATCCCGAGGTCGTCCGCGAGTTCGCCGACCTCGAGGAGCGCTTCGTGCCCTTCACGGTCTTCGCCGTCGGCGAGTTCGGCGACATCGAGGCTCTGCCCGAGGTGCTGCAGGAGCGCGAGGTCGCTCCGCGCGTACGTCGCCCGATCGCCGAGACGGTCATCCTGAGCGCCTGACCTCCGCGCTCTCGACACCTCTGCACCGACGGGGCCTCCGGATTGTCCGGGGGCCCCGTTAGCGTGTGCGGATGGACCTCCTCCGCATCACCGGCGCGCGGACGAACAATCTCCGCGACGTCTCCGTCGACGTTCCCAAGAAGCTGCTGACCGTCTTCACCGGCGTCTCGGGTTCGGGCAAGTCGTCCCTCGTGCTCGACACGATCGCCGCCGAGGCGCAGCGACTCGTCAACGACTCCTATTCGACCTTCATCCGTGCCCGGCTGCCGCAGATGCCCGCACCCGACGTGCAGGCCATGGACGGGCTGACCTTCACGGTCCTGATCGACCAGCGCCGGTTCACGGGCAACGCGCGCTCGACCGTGGCGACCGCGACCGACCTGGCATCGCTGGTGCGCCTGGTCTTCTCACGCGTCGGCGAGCCCTCCGCCGGCTACTCCCCCGCCTACTCGTTCAACGACCCGTCCGGCATGTGCCCGACCTGCGAAGGCCTCGGCACGGTGTACGACATCGACATCGACGCGCTGATCGACCCCGAGAAGAACATCGACGAGGGACCGGTCCGGTTCAGCCTGTTCCGCCCCGGGGTGTATCGGTGGAAGCGCTTCGCGTACTGCGGACTGTTCGACCGCCAGAAGCCGCTCAAGGACTACACGGCCGAGGAGATGGACCAGTTCCTCTACGCCGACAAGCTCAAGCTCGACGACCCCGATCCGCGGTTCCCGCAGAGCGCCCGGTTCGACGGGGTGATCACGCGCATGCGCGATGTGTTCCTGAAGCAGCGCCCGGTGAAGATGTCGGCCTCGGTGCGCGAGGAGCTCGACCGGCTCGTGACACATCACACATGCCCGGACTGCCACGGTGCGCGGGTGAACGCGGCAGCGCGGGAGAGCCTGATCGACGGACGCTCGATCGTGGATTGGATGCGCATGCCCGTGTCCGACCTGCATGCCCTGCTCGACGAGTTCGACGATCCCCGCGTCGCCCCGGCCGTCGACGGTGTCCGCCACGTGCTCGATGCCCTGCTCTCGGTGGGCCTCGGCTATCTCACGCTCGACCGCGAATCGGCCACGTTGTCCGGCGGTGAGGCTCAGCGCGTCAAGATCGTGCGACACCTCGGCAGCGCCCTCACCGACGTCACCTACGTGTTCGACGAGCCCAGCACCGGATTGCACCCCGCCGACATCCAGCGGCTGGTGGCCCTGCTGCAGCGGCTGCGCGACGCCGGCAACACCATCCTCGTCGTCGAGCATCATCCGCAGGTGATCGCGGTCGCCGATCACGTCGTCGACCTCGGGCCGGGGGCGGGCTCCGGCGGCGGCATCGTGCAGTTCGAGGGCACCCCCGTAGCGCTCCGCGCCGCCGACACCCTCACGGGGCGTGTGCTCGCCGAGCCACTGACGATCCGTGCGACGACTCGGACTCCCTCGGGCCGCGTCGCCGTGCGGAATGCGCGCGCGCACAACCTCCGCGGGTTCGACGTCGACATCCCGCTCGGCGTGCTCACCGCCGTCACAGGGGTCGCGGGGTCGGGCAAGAGTTCCTTCGCGACCGCCGAGCTGCCGCGCCAGCACCCGGAGTTCACGGTCGTCGGGCAGGACCCGCTGCGGGGCGGAGCGCGGTCGACGACGCTGAGCATGCTGCGTATCGCCGACACGGTGCGCGAGGTGTTCGCAAGCTCCTCAGGGCTCGATGCCTCCTGGTTCAGCTTCAACTCCCGTGGGGGGTGCCCCACCTGCCGCGGCCGTGGACACATCACGACCGAGCTCGCATTCCTCGACGACGTCTCCCTCCCGTGCGATGCCTGCGGAGGGCTGCGTTTCAATGAGACCGCGCTCGGCGTGCAGGTCGACGGCTCCTCGATCGCCGACGTGCTGGCGTCGACGCCGGCCGAGGTCAGCGCGCTCTTCTCCGACCACCCGGACGTGGTCGACGCGCTGGACTGGGTGCAGCGCACCGGCCTGAGCTACATCCCGGTCGGACGCTCGCTCGACACCCTCTCCGGCGGCGAGAAGCAACGGCTGCTGCTGGCCCGGCACCTCAGCGAGCCGCAACGCGATCGCGCCGACCGCATCATCCTCGACGAGCCGACCTCAGGACTGCATCCGACCGACGTCGACACCGTCAACGCCCTCTTCGACGACCTGCTCGACGAGGGGGCGACGCTGGTCGTGGTCGAGCACAATCTGCGCGTGGTCGCCCGCGCCGACCACGTCGTCGACATCGGTCCGGGTGCCGGTTCCGATGGCGGTCAGCTGATCTTCACCGGCACTCCGGCAGAGATCTCGGGCGACGACGACTCCCTCACCGGTCGGGCGCTCGCGGCAGCGTCTCGCCCGCACCCCTGAAGCAGGGCGCATCAGACGGGCAGAGGGGCCCGTGGATCATCCACGAGCCCCTCTGCTGTGCGTCTCAGCTCAGCCCTTGAGCAGCTCAGTCCTCGAGCAGCTCAGTCCTCGAGCAGTTCGGCCTCGATCACGTCGTCTTCCTCCGGCTCGGGGTCGGGCGTCGTCGAGGTGAGCACGAGGCCCGCCCCGTCGGCGGCCACGTCGACCCGCACGGTGTCGCCGTCGTGCACGTTGCCCGAGAGCAGCGCGGTGGCGAGCTTGTTCTGCACCTCGCTCTGGATGAGGCGGCGCAGCGGTCGCGCACCGAACATGGGGTCGTACCCGCGCTCGGCGAGCCAGGCCCGCGCATCGGGGGTGACGGCGAGTGTGAGGCGACGGTCGCGCAGCCGGTCGTGCAGCTGGTCGACCGAGAGCTCCACGATCTGGGCGAGGTCGTCCTCGCTCAGGGCCGAGAACATCACGATGTCGTCGAGTCGGTTCAGGAATTCCGGACGGAATGCCTGCCGCACGAGGGCCATGACCTGATCGCGCTTCTCATCGGGTGCGAGCACCGGGTCGATGAGGATCGGCGATCCCAGGTTCGACGTGAGGATCAGGATCACATTCGAGAAGTCGACCGTGCGCCCCTGACCGTCGGTCAGGCGACCGTCGTCGAGCACCTGCAGCAGCACGTCGAACACCTCGGGGTGGGCCTTCTCGACCTCGTCGAGCAGGATCACGCTGTACGGGCGGCGTCGCACAGCCTCGGTCAGCTGACCACCCTGCTCGTATCCGATGTATCCGGGAGGGGCACCGACGAGTCGCGAGACCGAGTGCTTCTCGCCGTACTCCGACATGTCGATGCGCACCATGGCGTGCTCGTCGTCGAAGAGGAACTCGGCCAGCGCCTTGGCCAGCTCGGTCTTTCCGACACCGGTGGGGCCGAGGAACAGGAACGATCCGGTCGGCCGACCGGGGTCGCTGATACCCGCACGCGAACGGCGCACGGCATCCGATACGGCCTTCACGGCGTCCTTCTGACCGATCAGGCGCTTGCCGAGCTCCTGCTCCAGGTGCAGCAGCTTCTCGCTCTCGCCCTGCAGCAGACGCCCGACAGGGATACCCGTCCACGCGGCGATCACGGCGGCGATGTCCTCGTCGGTGACCTGTTCGTTGACCATGCGGGGTTCCGCCGGCGTCGCGGCCTCGGCCTGCTCGGCCTCGGCGATGTCGCGCTCCAGACGCTTGATGGTCTCGTACTCCAGCTTCGAGGCCTTCGTGTAGTCGGCGTTGCGCATGGCGAGGTCACGCTGGGTGATCGCGTCGTCGAGCTGCTTCTTCAGCTCACCGACCCGGTTCAGCCCCTGCCGCTCGCGCGCCCACCGGGCCTCGAGCTCGGCGAGCTGCTTCTCCATGCCGACGAGTTGCTCGCGCAGGGCACTCAGACGCTCCTTGGAGGCGGCGTCCTTCTCCCGCTTGAGCGCGAGCTCTTCGAGCTTCATGCGGTCGACCTGGCGCTTGAGCTGATCGATCTCGACCGGAGACGAGTCGATCTCCATCTTCAGCCGCGACATCGACTCGTCGATCAGGTCGATCGCCTTGTCCGGAAGCTGGCGCGCGGGAAGATAGCGGCTCGAGAGCGCGGCGGCGGCGACGAGGGCGCTGTCGGAGATCGTGACCCCGTGGTGGGCCTCGTAGCGACCCTTGAGTCCACGGAGGATCGCGATCGTGTCCTCGACCGAGGGCTCTCCGACGTAGACCTGCTGGAAGCGGCGCTCCAGTGCGGCGTCCTTCTCGATGAACTCGCGATACTCGTTGAGAGTGGTCGCGCCGATCAGGCGCAGTTCACCGCGGGCCAGCATGGGCTTGAGCATGTTGGAGGCCGCGACCGACCCCTCCCCACCGCCGGCACCCATCAGCACGTGCAGCTCGTCGATGAACGTGATGACCTGTCCGTCGGACTCGGTGATCTCCTTGAGCACCTGCTTCAGCCGCTCCTCGAACTGCCCGCGGTACATCGCGCCGGCCACGAGGGCGGAGATGTCGAGGGTGACCAGCTCCTTGTCCTTGAGGGACTCGGCGACATCGCCCGCGACGATGCGCTGGGCGAGTCCTTCGACGACGGCGGTCTTGCCGACGCCCGGCTCACCGATCAGCACGGGGTTGTTCTTCGTGCGGCGGGTGAGCACCTGACTGACGCGACGGATCTCGCTGTCTCGTCCGATCACGGGGTCGAGCTTGCCCTCGCGGGCGCGGTCGGTCAGGTTGATGCCGAACTGCTCGAGGGCGGACTGCTGCTCTTGGTTCTGGTTGCCGGTCTGCGGGGTGGTCATGCGCTCCTCCTTGGAGATGCTCCTTCTGGTCGTCTCCCGCCTGCCGGATCGGGAGGCGGGATCAAAGTTGAGTTGTGTTGACTCAAGTTTAGCACTCGCCGAGATTCTCCTCCAGTCCGTTCCCCCGCCCGCCGTCGCCGATCCTGCGCTCAGCGCTCGCGCCGGACGGCATCCCAGATCGCCGCCGCGACGGCGCGCTTGGACCCCGATGCCACCCCGGCGTCGACACCACCCGGCCCGAGGATGTGCACCGCGTTCTCGGCGGACTCGAACCCGCGCTCCCAGCCGACCTCGTTCACCACCAGCAGGTCGACGCCCTTGCGCCGCTGCTTGCCGCGCGCGCGGGCGAGCAGTTCGGCTTCGTCCTCCGGGGTCTCCGCGGCGAAACCGACGACGAACTGCCCCGGTCGGCGTGACGAGGCGAGTGCCGCGACGATGTCCTCGTTCTCGACCAGCTCGATGGCCGGAATCCCGCCGCCCTCCTTGGTGAGCTTGCGTTCCGACACCTCGACCGGGCGGTAGTCCGCGACCGCCGCGGCCATGACGACCACGTCGGCGTCGGCGGATTCCCGCTTCATCGCCGCGGAGAGCTCCGCCGCCGCGCCGACCGGCACGATGCGGATCGACGGATGCCGCACCTCGGCGAGCACATCGCCCGAGATGTTGGCCGAGACCAGGGTGACCTCGGCGCCGCGCGCGGCGGCTTCGGCCGCGAGAGCCGCGCCCTGCCGACCACTGGAGCGGTTGCCCAGGAAGCGCACGGGGTCGATCGGCTCCCGTGTGCCGCCGGCCGACACCACGACCCGCACCCCGGCGAGGTCACCGGGGGCCAGCAGCGCCTGCGCCGCGGCGAAGATGTCCTCCGGCTCCGACATGCGGCCGGGTCCACTGTCACCGCCAGCGAGCTCTCCGTCGGCCGGGCCGACGATGTGGACGCCGCGCTCACGCAGCGTGGCGATGTTCGCCTGTGTCGCGCGATTCCGCCACATCTCCGCGTGCATCGCCGGAGCGATCAGCACCGGGGCCTCGGTGGCGAGCAGCGTGGTGCCCAGCAGGTCGTCGGCGAGGCCCGCGGTGATCTTCGCGAGGGAGTTCGCGGTCGCGGGTGCCACGATCACCAGCTCGGCGGCTTGACCGAGAGCCACGTGCCGCACCTTCGCCACATCCTCGTGCACGCTCGTGGTGACCGGGTGCCGACTAATCGCCTCCCATGTGGGCAATCCCACGAAGCGCAACGCATCCTCGGTGGGCACCACGGTCACGTCGTGCCCACCCTTCGTGAGCAGGCGCACGAGGTGCACCGTCTTGTACGCGGCGATGCCGCCCGTGACTCCGACGACGATGTTCACGTCTCGATTCTGCCCCAGCATCCGCCGCCATGGGCCGACACCTCATCCCCGACCTAGACTGGGGTCCGTGTGCACGGTCGTGATCGATGTCGAGAATGCCGGATCCGCACGTCTTCTCGCGGTCCGCGATGAAGACCCGCTACGCGCATGGGACTCGCTCGGAGCCTGGTGGCCGGAGGACTACCCCGGCGTGGTCGGGATCCGCGATCGCCGCGCCGGTGGCGCCTGGCTCGCCGCGAACCCCGCCGAACGTCGACTCGCCGTGCTGCTGAACCGCGCCGACGTGGGCGGCCTTCCCGATGCGCGCGCCGTCTCTCGTGGCGCTCTCGCGCTGGAATCGGCGAGCGGTCGCTCCCCCGTCGCCCCGCTGGCCATGCACGGCTTCAACCTTCTCGAGGTGCGCCCCGAGGGTGCACGGGTGCTGTCGTGGGACGGTGTCGAGCTGCGCGAGACGACCATCGATCCCGGCACGCACATGATCGCGCATGACGACCTCGACGACGCGACGACCCCGCGCATCGAGGCCTGGCTGCCGGAGTTCCGCGCCCTGGGACCGACGGCGGACAGCGACGACTGGACGGCGGAGTGGACCGCTCTGCTCGCCTCCTCGACCGCGCTGCCCGCGGAGGATGACCGGGCGATCATCCGCGACAACCGTCCTCATGGCTACCCCACGCAGTCGCTGCTGTACTGCATCGCCACGGTGACCCCCGGCGGCGTCGAGGTGAACGACGTCGCGCTCCCCTCGCCGGCCCACTGGACCGAGTAGCGGACCGAGTAGCGGACCGGCCGAGGAGCCGATGTCGCTCAGGCCGCGGGAACCGCCGAATCCTCGGCACAGGAGAACCGCGCGCGATAGGCCGTGGGGGTGAGGCCGAGCACCCGGGCGAAGTTCTGCCGCAGCACGGCCGCCGAGCCGAACCCGCATTCGTCGGCGATGTGCTCGAGCGGCAGGTCGGTGCGCTCCAGCATCCGCTGCGCATGGATGATGCGCTGACGCGCCAACCAGGCCGCGGGTGTCGCGCCGTACTCGGCCTTGAACCGACGGGCGAAGGTGCGCGGTGACATCAGGGCCTTTGCCGCCAGCTGATCGACGCCGAGGTCGTCACGCAGGTGCTCGACCGCCCAGTCGGCGACGGCCGCGAGCGAGTCGGTGGGAACCACGGGGATCGGGCGATCGATGAACTGCGCCTGCCCGCCGTCGCGCTGCGGCGGCACGACCATGCGGCGGGCGATGCGGTTGGTGAGCTCCGCTCCCACCTCCTGCCGCAGCAGGTGCAGGCACGCGTCGATCCCGGCGGCCGTGCCCGCGCTCGTGATGATCTTGCCGTCCTGCACGAACAGCACGTCGGGGTCGATGTCGATCTGCGGGTACATGTCGGCCATGACGTGCGCGTACATCCAGTGCGTGGTGGCGCGCCGACCGTCGAGCACTCCTGCGGCGGCGAGGATGAACGACCCGCTGCACACGCTCATCACCCAGGCGTCGCGTGCCACCGCGTGACGGGCGAGGTCGAGCAGGAGCGGATCGATGTCGCCCCACCTCTCCCGAGGGAGCGGGCAGAACACGACGAGGTCGGCGTCGTAGGCGAAGGTCAGATCGTGCTCGACGTTGACCGAGAAGCCGATCTTCGAGGTCACGACACCGGCACGGGGAGCGACGATGCGGAAGTCGAAGTTCGGCACGCCGTCGTCGGCGCGGTCGAGGCCGAATGCCTCGCAGGCCACGCCGAACTCGAAGGGCGCGAACCCGTCCTGGATGACGCAGGCGACCGTCTTCATACTCACTCCTGTTGGCAGTTTTCCGACGTTCATAGTCTATTCTGCCACTCGTGGCTGTTCGACATCGAACGTAGCGTTTCTGCCATGGTACTCCTCATCGCACTCCTCCTCCTCGCTGCGTGGGCCACCGTCGCCACCATCATCGAACTGCGCCGGGACGGCTACCGACGCACCCCCACCGATTGGACGCGCGTCGCCGGCCGCGACGTCGGCCACCAGGCCGAGTCCGGGCACGTCTATCGCTGATCGCCTGCCGCCGATCCTCGCAGCGGCGGCTACGCTCGTCGTCATGAGCGAGCCTCAGCAGCCTCCCGTCCCGACCGCGCATCTGCCCGCCGCACCGCAGTATCCGGCCGCAGCGCAGTATCCGGCCACGCCGCAGCGCTCGACCCCGCCGCCTCCGTCTCCTGCACCCGCGCCCGACGGCTCACCTCCCTCCTCGACGGCTTCCTCGACGCCCTATCCACCGTCGTCTCCGACGGCGTATCCGGCGCCCACTCCCGGATGGCAGGCGTACGCACCGGCGCATCCCGCGTTCCCCGGCCAGGCGATACCCCCGGCGCAGGCCCGCACCGGCAACCCGCTCGCGGTCGCGGCGTTCGTGATCGCGGTGGCCACTCTCGCGGTCAACCTGTTCAGCTCCGTCGCCCGGCCGTTCGTCTACGGCGGTGATGGCGGATTCGCGTTCATGCTCGCGTTCGACAACGGCATCGGAATCCTCAGCTTCTTCGCCTACGTCGTCGCCCTCGTGCTGGGGTTGATCGCGGTGCGCCGGCCCACGAATCGGCTGCTCACGGGCATCGCCGTCGGCATCGCGGGGGCCGGTGCCATCGGGATCGCCGTCACCGGACTGACGATCGCCCTGTACCAGTACCTCTGAGACGGCGCCTACCTCTGAGCCAGGGCCTACCTCTGAGCCAGCGCCGGTTCAGCTGTCGGCGCGAACCCTCCGGTAGACCTCGACCATCGCCGCCGTGCGCGACGACTGCCGGAAGGCTTCGGCCACTTCGGGGAGCGGGGCGGGTGCGGTGCCCGCGGCGATATCGGATGCGGCCTGCCGCAGCGTCTCGGCGAGTGCTGCCGTGCGCTGGGCTTCGAGGTCTCGTCCGCTCGCCGACTCCTCGGCATCCGGAACGGCCCAGAGTCCGCCGCCGAGCTCCGCCGCGATGTCGGGGTCGCAGATCACCGACGGGGTTCCGAGCGTCGCCGCCTCGAACGGGGTCATGCCCTGGGTCTCGAAGCCGATCGACGTCTGCACGAGGGCATCGGCCGCGGCGATCCGCGCCAGCGTCTGCGGGTAGGTCAACCGGCCGGCGAATCGGATGCCCCCACGCCCGCGCACGATCTTCTCTGCCGCGGAACGCTGCGCTCCGCCGCCGATGATCTCGAGATCCGCATCGATGCCGGAGGCGATGAACGCTTCCAGGAACGGGAGCAGTCGCTTCTCGGGGCTCATCCGGCCGAGCCACACGAAGCGCGGGCGTCCCGGCGTGCGGTCTGCGGGCCCGGCGTTGAGCGTCTGCGCGCGGAGGTCGTCGTCGATGCCGTTCCAGATCACGTCCACGTGCGGGAAGACACCGTGCTGTTCGAGGCGGCGGGCGAAGTGCGTCGAGGGCGCGGTGACGGCGGATGCTCCGGCGGCGAGTCCTCGCAGGAACGCCCAGCCGTCGGTGCCGGGCACGGGGACTCCGATGCCGCGCATCGCGATCCGGCGCCAGATGTTCAGCGCCGCCAGCACCGGCCCGTGCAGCGGGGTGACGGCGGCGATGCCGACGTCGACGCGGTTGTGCATGGTGTGCACGACCGGGATGCCGTGGCGCTGCGCGTAACGGTGCCCGATGAACGCGCCCCAGAAGTCGGCCTGCACGTGCACCAGATCCACCGCGGGACGATGGGTCATGGCTTTGTCGAGGAAGCGGTCGCTCCCACGCCCCGGCCAGCTCATCGCGTACTCGCGATCCGTCGTGATCGGCATCGACGGCAGGTCGATGTACGCGCCGCCGTGCGAGCCGGATGAATGGCTCGACCCGTGCATCTTCGGGGCGACCACCGTGACGATGTGACCGGCACGCTCGAGGAACTCCCGCTGGAGCCGCATCGACACCTGCGCACCGCCGAGCGAGTCGAGGTGCTGGTCGCCGAAGAAGACGATGTGCATGCGTGCTACTCCGGCAGCGGCTCGTCGCGATACAGCGCCTCGAAGGTGTCGAGGGTGCGGTTGATGTCGTGGATGGCGACGCCGTCGAGCGATGCCTGCTGCATCCGCTGGTATTCCGCGGGCTCCGCCGTGAGCACGTCGGTGAGGCGCGCGGCGAGCGCATCGACGTTGCCCGGCTCGAACAGGTATCCGTTCTCACCGTGGTGCACGAGGTGCGGAAGGGCGACGGCGTCCGCGGCGACGATCGGCAGAGCCGAGGCCATGGCCTCCATCGTCGCGATGGACTGCAGCTCGGCGATCGAGGCGATCACGAACAGGCTCGCGCGCGACAGCAGGGCGCGGAGCTCTTCATCGCTCGTCCGTCCGTGGAAGGTCACACGGTCGGCGAGTCCGAGCTGCGCGGTCAGGTGCTCCAGCTGCTTGCGCTGATCGCCGCCGCCCACGATGTCGAACGTCGTCTCCAGCGCCGGGTCGAGTTTCGTCATCGCCTTGAGGATGACCTCGACCTGCTTCTCGGCGGTGAGCCTGCCGACGAAGATGATCCGGTTCTCGTCGCGCGGGGCGATCACCGGCGTGTACTGCGTGCGGTCGATGCCGCAGCTGACCGGGATCACACCCTTCACCTCGACGGTCTTCTCGAGGAAGTCGGCGGCGCGACGGGTGGGAGTGGTGATCGCGCGGGTCATGTCGAAGGTGCGCTTCGCATCGGCCCAGGCGAACTTGAGGACCAGGTCGTCGATGAACTTCGGCATGGTCGTGTGGTCGAGGATGTTCTCGGCCATGACGTGGTTCGTGGCGATGACCGGGATCCCGCGCTCGTGCGCGATGTACGCGAGACCGCGGCCGATCACGATGTGCGACTGGATGTGCACGACGTCGGGCTGCACATGGTCGAGGACCTTGCGGGCGTAGTGCTTCGAGCGCCACGGCCACACGAAGCGCAGCCAGTCGTGCGGCGCCCAGCGCAACGACGGCAGACGGTGCAGCGTCATCGGCTCGCCCTCGATCACCTCGGTGTGCGGCTGCGCACGGCGATAGGCCTGGTTGGGGGCGACGACATGCACGTCGTGGCCACGCTGCACGAGGCCGGCGGCGAGACGCTCGGCGAACCGGGCGGCGCCGTTGATGTCGGGCGCGAACGTGTCGCAGCCGATCACGATCTTCAATGGTCGGGGCGCGGGTTCGGCGGCGGGGCCGCTCGACGGATCGATCGGATCGTCGGAGGAGGTCACAGACATGCTGCCTTACGATGTGGCGGCCAAGGGAAAGCCCTGGTCGGGCGCTGGCCACTCTACCCGAGGGCCCTGTTCGCGCGGCCGAGGCGTACCGGGCATCCCTCAGGTGCAGCCGATACCGTGGAGCCATGCGACTGACTGCCGACGCCGATCCCCAGCTGTGGATTCCCGTGACGGACTCGCTCGGCTGGAAGGGCCGCCGCCACCGCAAGGCCGCGATCCGGATGCTGCTCGGTCAGGTCAATGCGGCCGTGGGGGCGACGGAGCGGCCGGGCTCGAAGTTCGGCGCGTGGGCGATGAGCCAGGCGGCGCCGATGCTCATGAAGCGGGCAGACGGACGCGTGCTGGTGTGGACGTGGAAGGCCGAGCCGGAGCTTGTCGTGGCGATGGCGACCGCACAGGTCCTGACGCCGGATGTGCGCATCGCGCGGGCCTCGATGCCGATGGACTACGACGACACGGAGTCGTTCCCCACCCGGCTCGGCGTGGGCGAGAAGCTGCTGGTACCGATGCCGCCGTCGCCGGCGTCGCCGCCGTTCGCGACGTACACCTGGGACACCGGGACCCACCTGGTGACCCTGACCGCGGTGTGCAGCGACAAGGAACGGTTCGGCACGCTGATCGGCGCGCTCGACGATCTGGCGCGCAGCCTCCGCATCGCGGACGACCTCACCGGCGGCGAATCGCCCGACGTGCTGCGCCTCGATCCGGCCTGAGCGCGGAAGCGGCTCGGTTCAAGACGATTCCGCCGGTGGTTGCCACAGCTCGATCGCGAGACCTTCGGGATCGTGGATGCGGGCGAACGTCCCGTACTCCTCGGTGTTCCACTCGTCTCGGCGCTCCACCGGGATGCCCTCGGATTCCAGCCTCACGGCGAGCTGTTCGATGTCGGTGACGCGCAGGTTCAGCATGAACTGCTGGTCGGCGGCGAAGTAGTCGCTGTCGGCGGGGAACGGCGCGAAGACGGTCATCCCCGCGTCCTGCTGCCAGGTGCCGGTGTGACCGGCGCTGATGCCGAGATGCTGCTGATACCACGTGGCCCGTGCCTCCGGATCCCTGCTGCGAAAGAAGAGGCCGCCGATCCCCGTCACGTCTGAAGTCATGCTCCCGTTCTAGCGCATCACTGCCACGTCGATGCTATGGAAACATTGCCGACGTGGGAAATGCATCGAGGAGACGGGAGCAGAGACAGCCGAGAGCCGTGTCTGGTGCGATTCGCCCCACGCGAAGCCGCGAGGCCATCATCGAAGGGCCTCGCTCGTCGCTCATCGTCGGGAGTGACCTCAGAGCTGAAGTCGTTCAGCCATGCGGACTGTGCCGAACGGTCAAGCCGTTGGTCCTGGGGCACGTCACGCCGAAGTGGGCAGCCCGCTGGGCGAAGAACGAAGGCGGGCTGCTCGGCGTCTACAACTCTCGCGGCGTCGTCACGAAACGACAGGACTTCATCAAGAGCTACCTGTTCTGCCGGGAGTGTGACCAGCGGTTGGGAGATGCCGAGCGCTACCTCTCCACCCTGACCAGCGGCACAACCCCAGCGCTCACATCCATCTCTGTCACGGCGTCGCCGTCCGACGGCGACGTCCTTTTGGCTGGTGTCGACACGACGCTTGTGAAGAGGGCGCTTGCGGGGATCGTCTTGAAGGCACATCTCTCACCAGCGACGCTCTACTCCCGAAACTCGCTCTCACGCGGCGAGACCAATGAGCTGGTGAAGATGATCGTGTCCGACGTCTACCCTGCGAGCCGACTCGCCGTGGAGGGCTATCGGCTCGCCAACACGGTCATACCGGATGTCAACCCACGGGCACAGGCCAACATCGTCCAGTTCCGGGGATTCGGGGGTTGCCTCTCACATATCGTTCTGGCCGGGTGGCATTTCACGGCGTTCCTGGGACCTGCGGCGCGGTGGATCGAGGACACCGCACAGGTCCTGGGTGAATCCGCCGCCTGGCACCTCGGCATGGACACGTATTGGCGTACCGGCATGAATGAGTGGATCGATGAGAACGACGACACACTCTCGTCGGGAGACATGGTCCCCGATCGACCGATCGAGGATCAGGAAGATTGCCCGTGCGGTTCGGGCCTTCCATTCGCCGACTGCTGCTCAGGAATCTGGCTCCCGTCGGATACTTCGTGGAAGCGCCCCCGGTTAGAGACCATCTCGTCTCGCAGCGGATCGCCGGGGACGCCCGCGGCCGGACATGGTTCCGATCCAGCGAGCTCGACGGGGCTTTGATCGCGAGGGAGCGCCGCGAGCGAGGACCGCGCCGCCTGGCCGACGTCCACGTCCGCGCCTCTCTCATTCCAGCCCGCGCTCCGCGAGCCACTTCTTCGCGACGCGGGAGGGCGCCCGCACCAGCCAGGCGTCGGTGATGATTTCCTCGATCCGGGCGCGGTCGACGGCGTCGAGACGCACGAGCAATCCGGGGTATCCGTCGAAGTGGGGGATGGTGAAGAGCACGTTGGGTTCTGCGGCGAGCAGCGCCTCCTTCTCCTCGAGGTCGGCGACGCGCACCGCGAGCACCGTTCCCGCCGGCCACTCACGTCCGAGCTCCGCCAGCTCCCGCAGGTCGGTCGCGCTCGGGCCGCGGAGCCACGCGAACTGTCCGCTCTTCAGCCGCCAGGCAGCCTCACCCGTGTGACCGCTCACCGACTCCTCGGCGCCGGGAAGGGCGAGGGCGAACGCGCGCACATCCTCGATGCTCACCATCTCGCCATCGTCCTCCCGGGCACCGGTCGCCACAACCGGCAGGCACGCGAGATCAGGCCCTTCCGCGGACATTCCGCCTGATCCCGCGCGTGCGCCTGATCACACTTCACTCAGCGCACGATGCGCAGCGTCCGCACCTCGAACGGGCGCAGCCGCAGCTCGCCACCGATCCGCGCCTCGTCGATGTCGTCCTCGATCAGGCTCACCTCGCGCACGTCTCGGTGTGCGAACCCGACCGACAGCTCACCGACCGCGCGACGGCCGAGCGCCTCGTACACACGCACGATCACATCACCCGAGCCGTCGTCCGCCAGCTTGACGGCCGACACGACGATCCCCTCGCCCTGCACGGAGACGAGCGGTTCTACCTCCCGCTCACCGCGCACGATCGACGGGAGGGTGTTGATCCGGATGCCCTCGGCCGTGGCGATCGCGGCATCCGCGCCGATCACGAAGCCGACCTCGATCTCGTGGACGCCGTGGTCGGTGTCGGGGTCGGGGAACCGCGGCGCCCGCAGCAACGAGAGCCGCACCGTCGTGGTCACGGCATCGTCCGAGACCTCGCGCGACGTGTCGTAGCCGTAGATCGAGTCGTTCACGAGGGCGGCGCCGAAGTCCTGCTCGCGCACGAGCACGAAACGGTGCATCGACGTCTCGAACTTCGCGGCCTCCCAGCTGGTGTTGGTGTGCGTCACGCGCGACTGGAACCCGAACTGGGTCTCGGCCTCGGTGTGCGCGGCCTGGATGTCGAGCGGGAAGGCGAGCTTGAGCAGCTTCTCGGTCTCGTGCCAGTCGACCTCGTTGCGCAGCAGCACGGTGCGCGAATCCGGAGCGAGGAGCATCGTCTGGGTGATCGTCGACTCCGAGAACGCACGGACGACCACGATCTGCGCGACGCCGTTCACGACCGAGGCCTCGATCGACGAGACCCCGGTGAGGTCGTCGACGCTGTTGCGGTAGTACCGATCGATGTCCCACGCGTCCCACATGTTCGGGAAGTCCTGGTGCAGCTGGAACAGGTTCGCGGCCTTACCCGGCGCGACGGCGTCACGCCCGGAGGCCTTGTCGACCGCCGAGACGATGAGTCCCTCGGCCGAGACGAGCACCGACACGAGCTCGTTCTCCAGGCGCCAGCCGCCATTCTCTTCCGTGAGCGACACCGGTGCTGCCGTGGGCTCGGCGACGAACGCCGCCCCGAGCGCGCGGCCGCCCTTCGTGGCATACCCGACGGACGTCGGCTCGAAGCGCAGTGCGCGATCACCGTCGCCGGCGAGCGAGCGGCGGGCGGCATCGGCGATGTCGCGCGCGTCCGACAGCACATCCGACAGCACCGCGACGGCCTCGCGGTGCACCCACGCGATCGAGGTGCCGGGCAGGATGTCGTGGAACTCGTGCAGCAGCACGGCCTGCCACAACCGGTCGAACTCGGCCTGCGGGTAGTCGGCGCCGGTGCGCACGGCATCGGTCGCGGCCCACAGCTCGGCCTCGATCAGCGCGTGCTCGGCCCAACGGTGCAGCGCCTTCGTGGCGTGCTGGCTGGTGAGCGTGCCGCGGTGCAGCTCGAGGTACAGTTCGCCGACCCACACGGCCGGATTCGGCAGCTCCGCCTTCGCCGCGTCGAAGAAGACGTCCGGGTGCTCCCACACCACCTGCGCACTGCCCTCGAGGTCGCGCAGGCGCTCGGCCTTGCCTGTCATCTCCCGGGTGGTGCCACCGCCGCCGTCGCCCCAGCCGACCGGAGCGATCGACCGCGAGCTGAGGCGGTTCTCCTTGAACTGGCGCGACGCCTTCGCGACCTCCATGCCGCTCAGCTGCGAGTTGTACGTGTCCATGGAGGGGAAGTGCGTGAACACCTGCGAGCCGTCGATGCCCTCCCAGAGGAACGAGTGGTGTGGGAAGACGTTCTGCTGGTTCCACGAGATCTTCTGCGTGAAGAACCACTCGAAACCGGCACGGCGCATCAGCTGCGGCAGGGCGGGCGAGTAGCCGAAGCTGTCCGGCAGCCAGACCCCCTTCGAGCGGATGCCGAACTCGCGCTCGAAGAACCGCTGCCCGTGCGAGAACTGCCGCACGAGCGATTCGCCGGTCGGCATCACGGTGTCGGACTCGACCCACATGCCGCCCAGCGGCAGGAATCGCCCGGAGGCGACAGCGGCCTTGACCCGCTCCCACACCTCGGGGCGGTGCTCCTTGATCCAGGCGTACTGCTGCGCGCTGGACATGCCGTACTGGAACTCGGGCTGCTCGTCGATGAGCGTCGTCATCGACGAGGTCGTGCGTGCGACCTTTCGGATCGTCTCGCGCACCGGCCACAGCCAGGCCGAGTCGATGTGCGCGTGCCCGACGGCCGAGATGCGGTGCGCACTCGCCTCGGCCCGAGCGGCCAGCACCTCGGCGAGGCGGGCGCGGGCGTCGGGAGCGGTCTGCACGATGTGCTGCAGATCGAGCACGTCGAGGGCATCGTCCATGGCCTGCAGGATGCGCATGCGGCGGGGCGACGTCGCCGGCAGCTCGGCCTGCAGCTCGAACAGCACCTCGAGGTCGAGGGACAGGTCGAAGACCTCCTGCTCGAACACGGCCAGGTCCATCCGCCGCGCGCGGTAGAGCGGCTCCTTCGAGGAGGTGAGGATGTCGCCCTCCTGCGTGGGCAGGAAGGGGTGGTAGTCGAGGAGCACCGGGTTGGACGCGGCCTCGAGGTACAGCTCGACGGGCTCATCTCCCGCAGCCGTCTCGGCGATCGGAACCCACTGGTTGCGCGGATTGATGCTCTTCACGGGAATCGGGTCGCCGTCCGCGCCACCCGGGCGATAGGCCAGGGCCTCGCATTGGAAACCGGTCATGTTCACGTCGAAGCCGAGGTCGATGAGAGCTTCGACACGCCGCCCCGCCCATTCGGACGGCACCAGACCGGTGAGCTTGAACCACGTGGTGCCCCACGCGGGACCCCAGGGAGCGCCGACAGCGCCGGGCGCGTAGTCGAGGGCGAGTCCCTCCGCGGGCGCGATCGGCTCGCCGGGCAGCTCGTGGATCTCGACGTCCAACGGCACGGAGGCCGAGTGGATCGCCGGGCGGATGCGCTCTTCGAGTACGCGCTTGACGCGGCCGACGGTGAGCGAGGTGTCGTCATGCATGGGTGGATCTCCGGGCTCGAAGGTGGGTGGTGGCGGTCGTGTGGCTGGTGGCGGTCGTGTGGCTGGTGGATGCGGTCGTGGTGACGGCAGTCGGGACACCGATCGCCGCATCGATCGCGCAGAAGTCGTCGTGCGAGAGCGAGCTCCCTCCGTTCCAGGCGCGCTCGGCCATGGCGCGAAGTGGTCGACGGATGCCGTCTGCGACCTCGACCGGCGTCTGCGCTGCGGCATCGTCCGACCAGACCGAGAACGACGCTCCGAGGAGCCGCTGCGGATAGGGCGGCCGGATCTCCTGCCGCGCCCCGCCAGGAAGAGACGGAAACAGCCCGGGATGCCAGTCGGCTTCCCAGATGCGCTCGCTCGTCGGGTAGAGGTAGCCCGCCTTCTCTCCGAGGACGTAGTAGAACAGCGCATCGTGGAAGTTCACCAGCGGATTGCCGGCTTCGATGCCCACCCCGAGGGACGGCATCTGCGCATGCCAGTTCGTCCACCAGGTCAGCACGATGTCGTGATCGAGGACGACTTCTCCACTACGCAGCATCCCGTCGTTCCAGACCCGGGGGGCGAGCCCCTTCGCACGGAGATGCACGGCGATCTCGTTCACGAAACCCGTCAGCAGGTCGAAACCGGTGCCGGATGGCCCATGCCGCTCTCGTGCCGCTTCTGCGAGCGCGGGGTACTCGTCGATGCGGGCGAAGTCGACGAACTCGTCTCCGCCGAGGTGCCAGTTCGTGCTGTGCGGGAACACGGCGGCGACGTCGTCGATCAGCGCCGACGCGAAGTCGATGGACTCGGCACGGGTGATGTCGAGCGCATGGTCGGTGCACGGTCCGCCAGCTGCCGGCAGCCGATGCTCCGGGTGCACGGAGAGGGCGTGGCGGAGGTGCCCTGGCATGTCGAGCGAGGGCACGAGGTCGATGTGCAGGTCAGCGGCCGCGTCCGCCACGGCCGCTGCCTCCACGCGGGTGACGTGCGCGGGGGAGACGATCTCGGGGAAGGCTGTCGACCCGATGCGGAAACCCTCGTTGTCGGAGACGTGCCACTGGAACGTCGTGATCCCGACGTCGGCGAGCGCGTGCAGCAGTGCGATGATCCACGAGGCAGCAAAGTAGCGGCGGGCGGCGTCGAGGTGGAAGCCCCGTTCCGCCACCACAGGGACCGATGACACCCGCCCCTTCGGCACCCGCCCCTGCGCGCGCAGGTTGTGCAGCAGCTGTCGCGTCGCCCGGAACGCTCCGGCGGCTCCGGCCGCCCGCACGTCGATGTCGGCGTCGACGTCGATCTCGAACGACTCGCTGTCGCCGGCCGTGTCGCCGTCGCCGTCGGCGTCCCCGCGCCGCAGCCGAATCACCGCGGCCTCGCCGCTCGGGATGCCGAGGGCTGCGAGCTCGCCCGACAGCCGTTCCGCCTCCCGCGCGTACTCGGGCTCCTCGGCGATGACCCGTACGGATGACGGGCGCCAGGCCCCGACCCTGAGCGCGAGGGTCGTCGGCTGCGGGATCGCCAGCCATCGCGCGATCTCCTCACCTCTTGCCGACTGCAGACGAGTGCCCACCTCGGCGAGCGACGTGTCGTCATGCATGGGGGGATCTCCGGGCTCGACGGTGAGGGCTGATTCGGGTCTGCTGGTGATGCGCTGCGACTGATGCTATCTGGTGTACTAAAGCGATCTAGTCGAAGAGTCTAAGGCACGTCGGCGCTTCTTTCCCGAGGCTAAACCGATCAAGTAGGGTGAGGGACTATGAGCCCGGCGAAACGCGTGACGATCGCCGATATCGCGCGCATGGCGGGGGTCTCCCCCGGTGCGGTGTCGTTCGCGCTGAACGGCCGCCCCGGCGTGAGCGACGAGACCAGGCATCGCATCCTCACGATCGTCGAGGAGAACGGCTGGCAGCCGAGCTCCGCGGCGCGGGCACTCGTCGGGGCCCGCGCGAACACGGTCGGATTCGCCCTCGCCCGCCCCGCCCGCTCCCTCGGCTCCGAGGCCTTCTTCACCGACCTGATCGCGGGCATCGAGTCGCGGCTGTCGGAGAGCAAGGTGAGCCTGCAGTTGCGACTGGTCGCCGACATCGCGGAGGAGATGGAGGTGCACCGCCAGTGGCGCTCCTCCAACCAGGTCGACGGCTTCATCTTCATCGACCCCCGCGACGACGACCCGCGCATCGGACGCATCGAGGCCCTCGACGCGCGCGCCGTCATGATCGGGTCCGAGCCCTCCCCCGAAGGCTCGGTGCCGAGCGTCTGGATCGGCGACGACACGGTCGCCGAGACCCTCTTCTCCTACCTCGCCGCCCTCGGCCACGCCCGCATCGCCTACGTGGCCGGTCCGGCCGAACTCGAGCACACCCGACTGCGCGCCGAGGTGCTCGAGCGCATGACCGTCGACGGCCTCGAGGGCGAGGTCATCACGACCGACTTCTCCCCCGCCCGCGCCTCTGCCGTGACGCGGGCGCTGCTGTCGGGCCGGCAGCGTCCGACGGCGATCGTCTACGACAATGACGTGATGGCCGTCGCCGGCCTGCGCGTCGCGCAGGAGATGGGACGCGCGGTTCCGCGCGACGTCTCGCTCGCCTCGTTCGACGACTCGGTGATCGCCGGTCTGATCAACCCCTCGATCACGGCGATGACGCGCGACACCTTCGAGCTCGGCGAACGCGCCGCCACTCTCCTGCTGCAGCAGATCGAGGCGGGAGCCAACCTGCCCAGCGTCGAGGGTCCGACACCCGTGCTCACCGCGCGCGAGAGCACGGCCCCGCCCTCCCGCCTCGGGTGAGCCGCCCTCAGCTCGGAACGACGGTGTTGACCGATCCGTAGGGGTCGACGACATCGGCCGATGCATCGGGACGGATGAGTCGGCGGATCCCCCGCGCATCGAGCGCAGTGGGATCGAGCGCGTCACGGGACGTGATCAGTGCGGGATCGAGGCCGGCGGCACACGCGTCGACCCAGGCCTGGAACACCGCTCCGCCGGGGCTCAGCGCCGCCCGGCTCACGGGAACCTCGCGCTCGTCGACGTCCACGACGATCGCGGTGTCTCTCGCGGGCGCCGCGACCCGTTGCCGCAGCTCGGGGATGATCTCGGCGAGCCGGCGGCCGATGGGTTTCGCCGCACCGTCCTGACCGATCAGACCGAGGGTGTACTCCAACTCGGGGAAGTCGCCGAGGTCACGGCTCACGTCATGCGAGCACCACCACGTGATGCCCCACAGATTCTCGGTGCGCACGGCGGAGCGCACCGTCGCCTCCAGGAAATCCGGCATCTCGTCATCGGCGAGGCAGTTCGAGGGCGCCCCGACCTCCTGCAGCCATACGACGCGGTCGGGGTCGGTCGCGAAGGCGCGGGAGAGCTCGATCAGGTACTCGGCATGGCGATCGGAAGCGACGGAACGGCCACCGTAGCGCTGCGCGGTGCCGTTGAAGATCCAGGAGTGGATCGTGGTCATCGCCCCCAGCCGCGAGGCATGCGCCGGGGCGAAGCCATGGCCGTCCATGTACCAGACGGCGTCGTACTCGCTGTGGACGTGCGGGAGCCCGGGGGCCGCGGTCTCCGCCGCCTGCAGCAGGGCCGAGATCCAGCCGCCGGCCTCGTCCTGCGTGACCGGCCAGGGAGAGGGATGCGTGTGCGCGGAGAACTGGTTCGTCTCGTTGCCGAGCGTCAGCCCGAGGAAGTTCGGAGCGTCGCGCAGACCCCGGGCGAGCCGGTCGACGAGCGCGACCTGGCCTTCGAGCGCCCGTGGATCGGTGAACATGTTCTTGTCGTGCCACGTGTACAGCCACGACGGCACGAAGTCGAAGCTCGACAGGTGCCCCTGGACCACGTCGATACTGGCGTCCATGCCGAACTCGCCGGCGATGTCGACGACGGCGCGCACATCGTCGATCGCCTTCTCGCGGATGAGAGTGCGGTTCGGCTGCAGCACGGTCCACAGCGGGAAGACGCGGACATGGTCGAGGCCGAGCTCGGCGAGGGCCGAGAAGTCGCGGCGCACGTCGTCGGGGGTGAAGTCGAGCCAGGAGTGCATCCAGTTCTTCGACGGCGTGTAGTTCGCCCCGAACCTCAGAGGAGCATCGAGGGCGCCGCGCTGCGTCATGTGTCAGGCCTTTCGGACATGCCCTTCGGCGAGGGCGGATTTCGCACCACTATAACGCTTGAGCAACAGGTGATCCACCCTGCGATGCCGGTCACCGGTATTCCGTCGACGGACCGTCTTGACAGGGAGGGGATCGGATGGTTTCATCTGCTAAAGCGTTGTAGTCCCCGGTGTGCGCAGGCCGCTGATCCGGACGTCACGCGGATTCGCCCGCCTCGAGGAAGAAGCACGATGAAAGTTCCCACACGCATTGTCGCTCTGGCAGCATTCAGCATCGGCGTTCTGGCGCTGACGAGTTGCACGGGAGGCGGGGGCTCTTCCGGCGCCTCGGGCCCCATCGACACCTCGGGCGAGCTCAGCGGCACGATCCAGTTCCAGACATGGTCGCTCAAGAACGAGAAGTTCACTCCCTATTTCGAAAACCTGATCGATGCCTTCGAGAAGGAGCACCCCGACGTCACCGTCGAGTGGCTCGACCAGCCGGGCGACGGCTACCAGGACAAGATCCTGAGCCAGGCGAACGCCGACACTCTTCCGGACGTGCTGAACCTCCCGCCCGACATCGCCTACCCGCTGGTGGCGGCGGGCAAGCTGGTCGACCTGGAGACCGCCGACCCCGACCTGAAGTCGGGCTACAACACCGGCGCCTGGGAGGCCTACAGCCAGTACCCCGGCATGGAAGGCACCTACGGGCTGCCGTGGTACCTCTCCAGCGACGCGTCCTGGTGGAACCTCGCCCAGCTCGCTCCCTTCGGCGTCACCCAGGAGAACCTCCCGACCACCGTCGACGAACTCCTCACGCTCGCGAAGGACGTGGCGACGGAGTCCGGCGGAAAGGTGCAGCTCCTCTCCTCCATCCCGGCGCTGGACACCTTCACTGCCGCCGGCATGGAGGTCATCAACGACAAGGGCGAGTTCGACTTCAACACCGACGAGGCCGCCGCGATCATCGACAAGTACGCCGACGCGTACGCGGCGGGCGCGATGCCCGCCGAGGCGTTGACCGGCGACTACGGCGGGAATGCGGAGGCGTACATCCAGGAGAAGGTCGCCTTCACGACCGGCGGCACCGGTTTCACGACCGATCTGCAGAAGGACGCACCGGCACTGCTCGAGAGCACGGTGGCCACGCCGCGGCTCGGCATCGCGCCCCTGTACGTGCAGGGCCTCAACGTCTCGGCCGACTCCGACAACAAGGAAGCCGCACTCGCATTCGCGGAGTTCGCGACGAACCAGGAGAACCAGGTGGCCTTCTCGTCGCTCGCCGTCGGCACCGCCCCCGGCACCGCCGAAGGCGGCGACGAGGTCGTCGACAACATCGCCTCCACCGTCACCGACGAGAAGCAGCTCTCGGCGATCGATACCGTCTTCGGCGCGATGAAGGACGCCAAGGCGCTGCCGTTCCAGTGGACCTCCGACATGGCCACCTACATGACCCAGCAGATCGCCCTCGCCGTCAACGGCGAGGCGGACTCCAAGGCCCAGCTCGACAAGATCGTCGAGTACGCCAACGCCAACCGCGTGGACAAGTAAGCCATGCGTGCGAACACCGGCATCCGGGCCGGCAGGAAGACGATGAGAACCCATCGGTGGTTCACACCCTGGCTGCTCCTCGGGCCCGCCGTCGCCTGGGTGCTGGTGTTCGCGCTCTGGCCCTTCCTGAACACGGTCTTCCTCAGCTTCACCGATGCCCGGCCGCTGCGGAACCCCGAGTTCGTGGGCGGGGCGAACTACGAGCGCATGTTCGGCGACGAGATGTTCTGGAACGCCCTGACGACGTGCCTCATCTACGTCGTCGTGTGCGTGCCGCTGCTCACGATCCTCCCGCTGCTGCTGGCGCTGCTCGTGCAGAAGAAGCTCCCCGGCATCTCGTTCTTCCGCACCACCTTCTACTTCCCTGTGATCGCCTCGGTGGTCGTGGTCGCCCTCATCTGGACCTGGCTGTTCGACAGCCGTGGCATCATCAACCAGACGCTCGAGTTCCTCGGGCTGATCGACAAGCCGATGGCGTTCCTCGTCGACCGCTGGCTGCTGCTCGGCTGCGCCATCCTGCTCACGGTCTGGAAGGGCCTGGGCTACTACATGGTCGTGTACCTCGCGGCGCTCGGGAACGTCGGCAAGGAGCTGCACGAGGCCGCGATGCTCGACGGCGCCGGCTCGTTCCGCCGGTTCCTGTCCGTCACCATCCCCTCCGTGCGCGGCGCGATGCTGCTCATCTCGGTGCTCATCGCCGTGTCGGCGATGAGGGTCTTCGCCGAGCTCGACGTGCTGTCCAAGAGCACGGGCGGTCCCGGCGGATACGACATGTCGCTCGTGATGCTCATCCGTCAGGTGGGATCCGGTCTCAACGGGAACATCGGGTACGCCTCCGCCATCAGCGTGGCGCTGTTCCTGCTCACCCTCATCCCGCTCGTCGCGATCGCCGTCATGAATCGCGAGAAGAAGGCGAAGGTCTCCGCATGAGCACGCTCACGCCACCCCGTTCAGCGGAAGACGTCCGCGCCTCCGAGGAGCCGGCTGCACCGACCCGCGAGCGCATGTTCCGCCGCCGCGGCTCCGGCGACTTCAGCAAGCCGACCCTCGGCGGGCTGATCGGCCGATACGCGCTCCTCCTCTTCGTCCTCGTGATCGTCATCGGGCCGTTCCTCTGGCAGCTGTCGACCTCGTTCAAGGGCGCCCAGGAGAACATCTACTCCTTCCCGCCCGAGCTCATCCCGCGCGAGCCGACCCTGCAGAACTACACCAGGGTCGCCGACATCGTCCCGGTGTACCTGTACGCCTGGCACTCGCTGCTCGTCTCGGTCGGCACGGTCATCAGCAACGTGGTCCTGGCCACCTTCGCGGGCTACGCGCTGGGCTGCATGCGGTTCCGCGGCAAGTGGATCGTCATGGGGATCCTGCTCTCGACGCTGCTCTTCCCCGGCGAGGTCACGGTGACGAGCAACTTCCTCACGATCCGCGCCCTGGGCCTGGCCGACACCCTCTGGGGCGTCTTCCTCCCCGGCGCGATCAGCGCGATGAACGTGCTGTTGATCGCCACCGCCTGCCGCATGATCCCGAAGGACGTGCTGGATGCGGCGACCGTCGACGGTGCGACGACCTGGCAGCGCATCCGGCACATCGTGTGGCCGAACATCCGCGGCATGGTCTCGGTGGTCGCGATCTTCGCCTTCATCGGCGCCTGGGACGACTACCTCTGGCCGCTGATCGTGCTGTCCGACCCGTCGAAGTACACGCTGACGGTCGGGATGGCCTACCTGAACAGCAGCTTCTCGGTCGACCCGCGTCTGATCGCGGCCGGCACCATGATCGCTCTCGTGCCGATCGTCATCATGTTCTCGTTCACGCAGCGGTTCTTCTTCAAGGGCGTGCAGGAGGGCGCGATCAAGGGGTGAGCGCCGTGCATCTCACGCCGGCGGACGGGCCGGCAGATCCCCCGTCGTCCCGTCCCCGCTCGGGTGTGCTGTCGAGCCCGGTGCACGCCTTCGTGTTCGACCCCTCCGCCGGCGAGCAGCGGATCGACGTCCCGGGGTTCGACGATCTCGAGATCACCCCGGACACCGTGCTGCACTGGGCGTTCTACGCCGACGGTCCCGATGCGACCCTGGCCCCGCACGCGGCCCTCGCCGTGACCGTCGACGTGCGCCTCGCCGACGGCACCCGACTGAGCGATGTCGCCGCCGTGCGCGACCGCTACGACTTCCCTGTCACGGCGCACGCACAGTTCGACGCCCGGTGGAGCCTGCCCGAGCAGTGGAACGCCGACACCGTCTCGCTCGCCCCTTCGGCACGCCGCCGCGGTGTGGTCGAGCTCGTGCTCGGCACCGCTTCGCTTTTCCACGCCGCGGACCTCCCCGCCCGATGCACGGGCTACGTGCAGGTCGAGGTCGAGCAGAAGACGCCGACGCCGGCCGACGTCGCCCCCGTCGAACGCGTCGACACCCGACGCGGCTCGCACTCCGGCCCGCGGTTCTCGCGCGGCAACACCATCCCGGCGGTCGCCCTCCCCCACGGATTCACGTTCGTCACGCCGTCGACCGATGCGGAGGACTCCCGCTGGCCCTACCGCCCCTTCGTGCACGACGACCCGCAGGGGCGTCGTCTCGAAGCCCTGCAGTTCTCCCATCAGCCGAGCCCCTGGATCGGCGATCGTTCCGTGCTGCAGCTGATGCCGTTCCTCGGCACGCCCACCTCGCACCGCGCCGGCCGCCGCCGCTGGATCACTCGCGGTTCCGAGCGTGCGCGACCGCACGAGTACGCGGCGGAGCTCGGCGACGGCCTGCGCGTCGAGATGACCGCGACCGCGCACGGGGCCGTCTTCCGCGTGCACAGCGCAGACCCCGATGCCCCGGTCGGCTTCGTCATCGACCAGCTCACCGACGACGGGCACCTCGCCTGGACGGACGCCGAAGGATTCGAGGGGTGGATCCCGGAGGGATCCGAGGAGTGGGGGAACGCTCCCCGGTGCTACTTCGCGGGCGCCATCCTGCCTGCCAGGGGCGACGTGCAGGGGGCCGTGGGGGCTCCCGAGCACGGCCCGCTCGATGACGACGGACGCGGCGAGGTCGCGGGCTACGTCGCCGGACGCGGATCGCTCGAGGTGCGGATCGGCCTCTCCTTCCTGTCGGTGGAGCAGGCCCGGCATGCTCTGCAGACCGAGGCACCGCCCTCGGTGGCCTACGAGGAACTGCGAGACGCCGGCGCCGCCTCGTGGAATCGGCTGCTGTCGCGCGTGACGATCCCGCCGCTGCCCGACGCCGACCTTCCGTATCGCACGCTCGCCGACGAAGAGCATCGCTCCCGGATCGCCGGGGCGTTGCACCGCATGCACCTGTACCCCAACAGCGCGGCCGAGAACGTGGGCACCCCGGAGACGCCCGCCTGGCGGTTCGCCGATGTGTTCGCCGCACGACACCCCTCGGGCGAGGGTGCACCGGCCGTCGACGGGGAGCTCGTCGTGAACAACGGGTACTGGGACACCTATCGCACGGAGTGGCCGGCGCTCGCCCTGCTCGATCCGGGGCTCGCCGGTACGCTGCTCGACGGCCAGCTCGAGCAGTATCGCCGCGGAGGGTGGATGGCGAGATGGAGCGCGCCGGGGTACGTCGACAGCATGGTCGGCACCTCGAGCGACCAGATCTTCGCCGACGCGGCCCGCTGGGGCGTGGAGTTCGACCGGGTCGGCGCATTCGAGAGCGGGTGGCGGAACGCCTGCGAGCCGGGGCCGGACGCACGCCGCGGGCGCAAGGGCATCGCGAGGGGCCGATTCACGGGGTATATCTCCGCGGACGTACCGGAGGGCATGAGCTGGAGCATCGAGAACGCGGTGAGCGATGCCGCACTCGGCCGCTTCGCCGCGCAGCGGGCTTCCGACGTCGGATCCGGATCGGAATCAGCACGCTATCGATCCTTCGCCCGGTACTTCGCGAATCGATCCCGGTCGTATCGCACACTGTTCGACGAGGGCACGGGGTTCTTCCGGGGAAGGGACGACAGCGGTGCGCGCACCCCCGGATTCGATCCGCGATCCTGGGGCGGAGACAACGTCGAGACGAATGCCTGGGGCATGTCGGTCGGGGCTGTGCACGACGGAGCAGGCATCGCCGAGCTCTACGGGGGTCCAGCGGGCTTCGGCCGCCACCTCGACGCCCTCTTCGCGGAGCCGGAGACCGCGGACGAACGGTTCGGCGGCGCGTACGGCACCGTCATCCACGAGCAACGCGAGGCGAGGGCGCTGCGTTCCGGGATGTGCGCGATCTCGAACCAGCCCGCTCACCACATCCCCTTCATGTACGCGTTCAGCGATCGCCCGTGGCGGTCGGCGCCCCTCGTGAACGAGCTCGCCGGACGGCTGTTCGCCGGCGGGCACATCGGCCAGGGTTTCCCCGGCGACGAGGACAACGGCGAGATGAGCGCGTGGTGGCTGTGGGCGGCGCTCGGGCTGTACCCGCTCGAGCTCGCCTCCGGACATCTGCGGATCGGATCACCGCTCTTCGACGACATCCGCGTGGATCGCGGCGACGGCTCTACCCTGCGCATCCGGTCCCGACGCTCCTCCCCCTCGGCCCACGTGCTGCAGGAGGCGCGACTCGACGGGGCTCCCATGGCGTCGGCCACGCTGCCGATCGACGCTCTCGCCGGCGACGTCGTGCTCGACCTGGTCTTCGGCGACGACCCCGTGTGCGCGCTCGAGACCGGCGAGCCGACTCCGCGCGACACCCCCGAACCCTGGCGCGCGGACCTGACTTCGACCGGGGGCGAGGTCATCTCCTCCGTGGCGCTCGCGCACCCCGAGCGCGTCTTCGACGACGGGGATCCGGCGGGGGATCCCGGCGTCACCCTCCGCGCCGGGGAATGGGTCGGGTGGCGGTTCCCCGAGCCGCGCGGCGTCAGCGACCTCAGTGTGACGACGACGGCCGCCTCGAACTCGTCTGCACTGGGCTGGGAGATCCTGGGAGCGGACGAGAACTGGACTCCCGTGACGACGACGCATCAGGAGGCTCTGCTTCGCGATCGCACGACGCCGTTCACGCTCACCGACCGGGTCGTGACCCCGGCGCTCCGCGTGCGTGCGGAGGCCGAGGTCACGATCCGTCAGCTCGAGGTGTTCGATCTGGACTGAGCACTCGAGACGGCACGTGGCCGGCTCGCGGCACATGGCCGGATCACGGCGCAGCCGTGTACTGCGTCGCCTCTCCCTTGAGCTGCTGCGTGATCCCGGACAGCAGCGCGGACTGGTCCGTCGCGGTGAGGTTGTACGCGACGTACACGCCGTACCCGTCGGCCACCGTGCGCTCGGCGAAGTCCGCGGCCGTCGACGAGCTCACGTTCGCGAGGTCGATCGCCGCAGCCCCGAGGCGGGTCTTGTCCCCGAAGCCCGGGATGGTCGGCGCGTCGTACGTGGGGTAGTACGGGTTCCAGGCGTAGTCGATCACGCCCGCGACGTCGAACAGGCTGAAGTCGGTCACGGTGTACGTCTCGCCGATCGCGTACAGGCTGATGATCTTGTCGGGGCCCAGGCGATCGCGGAGAGCCGTCGCCAGCCATCCGAACGACTGCGCGTTGGGCTGCGGCGTGCCGTCGACTCCGTACTGCGCGTACTCGTCATCGAAGTCGATGCCGTCGAGCCCGTAGGTCGTCACCGCGTCGGCGAGTTGGGCGGCGAAGGCATCGGCTTCTTCGTACGAGGTGAAGTTCGCGAATCCCGCCCCCTGATGGTTGCCGAGCACGGAGAGCAGCACCTTGGTGCCGCGCGCCTGCACAGGGCGGATCTGGTTCTCGGCATCGTCGAGCGTCGCGGTGACGCGGTCGTTGAAGTGCAGGTATGCCTTCTCGCCGTCGTAGTTGATGTTGGCGGCGAAGATGATCGCCATGTCGACGGCGGGCGTGCCCGAATCCGCCAGCGTGTAGTCGGCCACGTTCGCTAAATCGTTCGAGTTCACCTCGACGTACGCCACCACCTTCGGATCGGTCGCGGGGCTCTCGGCGACAGCCGGCGAGGCGGCGACGGCTCCTACCGTGGCGAGCGCCACCCCGGCGAGCGCCGCGAGCCCCTTTCGGAACCGGTGAATCTTGACGTGTGACTGAGTCATGGCTGATCGTCTCCTTCATCATCGATATCGAGATCAGGCCGCTTCGGTGCGACCTGCGGCTGACTATATCGCTTAAGTGGACGGAGGTGAAGAAGTCGATGAAGTGGATGATTCTCTCCTCCTGCACCGGAGCCGCAGGAGGCGACCTCCCCACAACGACTGGGTACGTCACCCACGGACACCGGAATACCGCGACAACCTGGCCGCTCCTCTCGGCGCGCATCGACGGCATCGACGGTCGACTCGGACGCATCGAATCGACGCTCGGCGACCTCGACACGGAGCTGACGAATCTCGCGACGCGTTTCTGGCGATCGCAGTAGCTCCCGAGCCGATCAGACCGCCACGTCTCCCACCAGGTTGACCTTGATGCCCATGCCGGCGAACATCGCGGCCTTCGCGATCAGGGCCTTGTCGGCCGTCTCGGCATCCGGGGCGTAGACCAGCTGCGCGTGGTTGGCCTTGTGGCGGGCCATGAACTGGTCACGCGAGATGCCGTGCAGCACCACGTGCGCGATCGGCCATTCCGGGTTGGTGGCGTCCTTGCGCCGCTGCGTCTCCTCGGCAGGAAGCTCGACGACCGAGGCGCGGAAGATGTCGGCCTGCAGGATCCCCTCGGCGATGAACACCCGCGACAGCACGATCTCACCCGGCTTCGAGACGCCGTTGATGGTCGCACCGCCGGCCGGGAAGAACACGTGGCCCTGGCGCCAGCCCTCGGCGTTCTGCCACCCGCCCAGGTGCGAGGCGGGCACCGAGCCGGAGATCTCGTAGACCCAGACGAACTGCCCGTCGTAGTCCTCACCCCAGCGCACGTCGTGCAGGGTGTTGTCGGGCACGAGACCCATCGCGCGCCACACCCGGTCGGTCACGAGCGCGTCGACCGCGACCCCCTCGTCGGCTTCGTTGAAGTGCGGGAACGCGCGCCCCTCGTGCAGCACGCGTGAGCCGTCGCGCGAGGTGACGGGCGGCCGCTCGGTCGAGTTCAGGATGCCCTCGGCCAGGTCCGACGCCGGCACCAGGTCCTTGAGCCCCTGCTGGTACTGGATGCCGACCGCATCGAGTCCGAAGTCGTCGGCGATGCGGAGCGCGGCGATGTACATCTTCAGCTGCCACTGCACCTGTTCGCGCGTGAGCTCGGTGACGGCGTCGTCGCCGTAGCGGAACGTCATGCCCGCATCGATCAGCCAGTCGTAGGCGGCATCCGCCTCGTCCTCGGTGACGTTCAGCATCTCGGCGTACAGCGCCGACTGCGACAGCCGCTCCTTGTAGATGCCGGTCCCGTTGAGCAGCTCGTCGTCGAAGATCGCGTTGTACATGCCCATGCATCCTTCGTCGAAGACCCCGATGATCGCCTTCTCGGCGCGCAGCTCGGCCGCGAGCGCCTCACCCAGCTGCTTCTCGGGGCTCTCCGGCAGTGCGGGCAGTGCGCGCACGTGCGAGGCGTCGTGGGCGATGGCACCGGTCTCGGTCCATTCCCTGATGCCGTCGGTGAACCACTGATCGGTGAAGTCGACCGACCACGTCGTCGCATAGGGCTTGTCCATCTTGGTCAGACCCGCGTTCAGCCCGAGCAGCCCGACGAGTCCGGGCCAGTCCCCCGCGAAGTTCGCGACGGTGAGGATCGGCCCCTCATGCGACCGCAGACCGGCGAGCACGTGGTGGGAGTACTGCCAGTTGGCGATGGCGACGACGAGGGGAGCATCGACGGGAATGCTCTTGAACACCTCGAGTCCCATCCGCTGGCTCGAGATGAAGCCATGGCCGGTCTCGGGGTCGACGCCGAACGGGCGGATGACTTCCCAGCCGAGCGCGTTCAGCACACCGGTCACGCCGCTCTCCAGCTCGACCTGCGTCGGCCAGCCGGCGACGTTCGCCGACTCGCGCAGGTCTCCGGACGTGATGATGTATGCCGTCTTCGGCGCGGTGGCCGGACGGGTCGCCGGCGTCGGCAGGGTGTAGGTGGTCATGATGCCTCCGGGGCGGTGGGGGTCGGGTTGTCGATGGTCGCGGGCGTGCCGCGCTGGGCAGCGGCGAGTTCGTGGACGACGGGCTTCGACCCCTCGTACAGCCGCACGTAGCGGTCGAAGAGGGCGTCGTAGAGCGGGCGCACCGCCTCGTCGGGGTGGATGCGCTCGGAGATCGGGTTCCAGTCGGCGATGACCGGAGTCCCGTCTGGTGCGGCCGTCGCGGTCGCGGCGAGGAATGCCGCCCCGTAGCTCGCCCCGATCGTGGTCGCGGGCACCTCCTGCACGAGTCCGGTGACATCGGACACGATCTGCAACCACAAGCGCCCCTGGGTGCCGCCGCCGACCGCGACGATGCGGAGGATGTCCGCCCCCGCCGCGCGCATGGTCTCGACGTTGTGGCGCACCCCGAGAGCCGTGGCCTCGAGCGCGGCCCGGTAGAGGTCACCGCGGGTGTGGTCGAGCGTGAGTCCCGCGATCACCCCCCGGGCGTCCGGGTCCTGGATCGGCGTGCGTTCGCCCGCGAAGTAGGGCAGGACGAGGAGGCCCCGCGCTCCGGCCCCCGAGGTCTCGGCTTCGGCGAGCAGCTCGGGATAGTCGGCGCCGGTCAGCCCCACGAGCCAGGCCGTCAGCGCGCCCGAGGTCGAGAGGCCGCCGGCGAGGTTGCGGGTGCCGGCGAAAGCACCGGCCGTGGTCCACATCGATGGCGTCCGCAGCGTCTCGGCACCGTTCGTGAAGACCATGAACATCGTGGTGCCGTACATCAGCATCAGGTCGCCGACCTCGTGCGCGCCGACGCTGACGGCCTCGGTCCAGGCGTCGATCGTGCCCGTGATCACGGGAGTGCCTGCGGGGATTCCGGTGAGCGCCGATGCCTCGGCCGTGACTTCGCCGGCGACATCTCCCGCCCACTGCAGAGTCGGCTGCTCGACATGCGCCGCGTATCGGTCCCACCAGGGGCCGTGCCAGCATTCGCCTTCGATGTCATAGAGGGGGGACACCTGACTGGCGGACTGGTGATCGAGCACGTAGGCGGCGGTGAGCTTGCGCACGAGCCACGTCGCGGGCATGTACAGCCGCCGCGCCCGTTCCCACGCCGCGGGCTCCTCGTCGGCGACCCAGGCGATCTTCGGTCCGCCCGCCTGCGAGGTCAGCGTCGACCCGCCGATGCGAGTGATGTCGTCGACGCCCAGCTCCCGGGTGAGGCGCTCGATCTGCACGGTCGAACGGGTGTCGACGCCGTACAGGATCGCCGGGCGCACCGGGACGTCATGCTCGTCGGCGAGGAGGATGCAGGGGCCCATTCCGCTGACGCCCACGCCGACGATCTCAGCGTCCGGGACTGCGGCGAGCAACTCCCCCGAGATCGCGACGAACTCGTCCCACCAGATCGCGGCGTCCATCTCGACCCAGCCCGTGCGCGGACGATCGACATCGTGCGCCCTGGTCGCCGATGCCAGGATTCCACCGCCGGCATCCACCAGCACGCCCTTGCTGCTGGACGTGCCGATGTCCACCCCGAGGGTGCAGCGCATGGAGTCCTCCTCGTGCCCGGACGACGGAGTCCGGGCTTCATCGCCACTTTACGCGAAATCGATTTCATGACGCAAGGCGCGAGTCGTCCTGCACCACTCACGCCGAAGGGTGATGCGCCCACCGACCGCAGCTTTCTGGCTGACCAGGACCGGAATACCGTGACATTCTGGGCACCCCGAATCAGACTGGAGGCATGCGCTTGGACGACCCGCAGGTATGGACGCTGATCGGCGTGTTCACGACCATGATGCTCGGCGGCATGACCCTCATGACGATGCAGTTCAGCCGGGTGATCCGCGCCGAGGTCGGTGGCCTGCGCGGCGAGCTGCGGGGCGAGATCGGCGGACTGCGCGGCGATCTGAGCGGGCGGCTGGAGAGTCTCGAGGGCCGGCTCACCGGCCGCATCGACGCCCTGGAGCACAAGGTCGACAGCCTCGACAAAGAGGTGGCGAACCTCGCGACGCGGTTCTGGCGCTCGCAGTAGCCGGCCCGACCGCCCGCTCAGCTCCGCACGGCGCTCGCGGGCTGAAGCTCGTTGCGCAGCACGACCGTGCGCGCCGGCTGGGTATCACCCTTGATCCGTTCGAGCAGCATCCGCGCCGCGGTCACACCCATGTGCCGCGCCGGAAGGCGCACCACGGTCACGACACTCGGCGAGAGCGTCGTGAACGGCAGCGAGCCGATCACGGCGACACCCACGTCCGGCGGGGTGAGTCCGTGCTCCGTGAGCACCTGGATCGCTCCGACACCGATCAGATTGTTGCCGGCCACCACCGCATCCGGAGGTTCCGGGAGGGCGAGCAGTTCCTCCATCGCGGCACGCCCGCCGTCGACGCGGAACGTCGCGAAGCGCTCGAGGCCGTCGAGGGCGAGATCGGGATATGCCGCGGCGAGCGCGGAACGCCATCCCGCAGCGCGCTCGGCGGCGGTGTCGATGTGCGCGGGCCCTCCGATATAGGCGATGCGACGGTGCCCGGCATCGATCAGACTCCGCGTCGCCGATGTGCCTGCCGCCCGATTGGCCATCACCACACCGTCGATGTCGTAGGTCGTGCTGCGGTCGACGGCCACGACCGGCCGGCCGGTGGCGAGGAGGCTGTCGAGGTCGGAGTGCTCATCAGCGGTCGCGATGATCACGCCGGACATGTTCTCGGCGATCGCGATGCGGAGGTACGTGGCCTCCTTCTCCACCTGCGCATCGGAATTGCAGAGCACGACGGAGTACCCGGCCTCCGAGGCGACATCCTCGACCCCTCTCGCCATCTCGGTGAAGTACGGGTTCTCGATGTCGGGGATCACGAGGGCGATGACCTCGGAACTCTGTCGACGCAGCGAGCGGGCGGCCCGATTGGGCGTGAAGTCGAGCGTCGCGGCGGCCGCACGGACGGCGGCGACCTTCTCGTCCGACACGCTCGTGCCGTTGAAGACGCGCGAGACCGTCGCGGGCGAGACGCCGGCGAGCGCGGCGACGTCGTAGATCGTTGCCATGCGCTCCTCTGCTTCCCGCCGACTGCTGCTGCCCCGGCTCGCCCGCCGACAACGCCCGGATGATGCGGCAGCCGGGTGGTGCAACAGGTGCAACAGTATCGCGCGGCGCCGGCGGCGCACCCGTCGGCTGCTCCGCCGTCCCGAGTACGCTGAGGGGATGCCAGAGTGGTCGCAGACGGTCCCCGCAACGGTGCGGCGCGAGCAGATCGTGTCGATCATCGAGCGTCAGGGCTTCGCCCGCGTGCAGGAGCTGAGCCGCACCCTCAGCGTGTCCGAGGTCACGGTGCGCAGCGACCTCGACCTCCTCGCCGAGGAGAACGTCATCCAGCGCGTTCACGGCGGAGCGATCTCGGGCATCAAGTCCACCGCCCACTCCCCGGACTACGAGCGGGCCCTCACGCGCGCCGTCACCGAGAAGCGACGCATCGGCAATGCTGCGGCCGCGCTGGTCGAGAGCGAGATGGCGATCCTGCTCGATGCCGGGACGACGACGCTCGCGATCGCCCGCGCCCTGCGAGCCCGGGAGGATCTGCGCGGCGTCGTGGTGTTCACCAACTCCCTCACGATCGCGCTCGAGCTCGGCGTCGCGGAGCCGCACCAGATCACTGTCGTCGTCACCGGCGGCACCGTGAACTACAAGCAGCGCTCGCTCATCGACCCGATGGGCGACATGTTCATCGGGTCCGTGCACAGCGACATCTGCTTCATCGGCTGCAACGGGGTGTCGGAGCGGGGGTTCACGAACTCCAGCCTCCCCGAGGTCACCATGAAGAGGCGCTACCTCGACTCGGCGGCGCGGGCCATCGTGGTCGCCGACAGCTCGAAGATCGGCAAGAGTCAGGTGATCCAGGTGGCTCCGCTCGCGCGCGTCGACGTGCTGATCACCGGCGTCGAAGCGCCTCCGGCCGAGCTGGAGACGCTTCGAGAGGCCGGACTCGCGATCGAGCTCGCCTGACCTGCGAGATCGAGCTCGTCGCGCCTCACCCGCGGGGCCGGGGCCTCAGGCGCGACCCGAGGAGCCGAACTCACGCATGCGCTGCGTGACCATCGCCCGGAATGCGCCCATCGCGGGGCGCAGCTGCTCGCTGGGCTCGACCACCGCGGGGTTCTCCTGCAGGAATGTGCGCAGCGCGGCACTCCAGGCCAGGTGGGAGTCGGTGCCCTGATTGATCTTGCGGATGCCTGCGGCGATCCCCTCCGCCTTCTGCTCAGGCGAGATCCCGTACGAGGGCCGCACGTCACCGCCGTGTGCGTTGATCCTGGCGACCGCCTCGGCGGGCACCGACGAGGAACCGTGCAGCACCAGGAAGGTGTCCGGCAGACGTCCTCTGATCTCCGAGATGAGGCCGAGCCGCAGCCGTTGGCCTCCGGCCTCGTCGGTGAACTTGACCGAGCCGTGACTCGTGCCCACTGCCACCGCGAGCGCGTCCACCCCGGTCTGTTCCACGAACTCGACGGCCTGATCGGGGTCGGCGAACACGATCTCCTCGAGCACCCCGGTGACACCCGCCTCCGCCCCGCCGATCGTGCCGAGCTCGCCCTCGACGCTCACACCGAAGGGCACGGCCGCCTCGACCACCCGACGCGTGAGCGCCACGTTGTCGGCGAAGGAGGCGGGTTCATCGGTGCCGCTCGCTCTGCTGGCGTCGATCATCACGCTGGTGAAGCCGTGGTCCATGGCCCGCGCGCAGTCGTCATGGGTGCGTCCGTGATCGAGATGCAGCACTGCGGGGACATGCTCGTATTCGGCGACCAGACCCCTCAGGCGGTGCCACCAGCGCGATTCGTCGTCGTAGGCGGACATCCCGGCGATCGCCTGCACGATCACGGGCGAACGCTCCGTCTCGGCGGCATCGAGCACCGCGATCGCCTGATCGATGCTCGACACGTTGAAGGCGCCGACGGCGTAGCCGCCCGCGTCGGCGTCGGCGAGCGCGGTACGCAGAGTCTGCAGTGCCATCCGTGATCCTCAGAGCGACTCGGTGATGCCGAGCGTGTCGTAGTCGAGCACGATCGGGGTGTCGGTGAGCGCGCGGGCGTAGGCCTGCACCTTGGCCGCCGACTCCACCGCGACACTGGTCTTGAACGCGTCACGCAGGTTCGGCCCGACGGTGAGCAGGCCGTGGTTCGCCCACACCACCGCGTTGAGGTCGCCCATCGCGTCGCACATGTGCTCGCCGAATTCGGTGTTGTTGCTGAGCTCGAACGGCATGATCGGCACGTCGCCCTTGGTGTAGATCACCATGTTCACCAGCGTCCCGAGGATCGGCGACCCCACGACGCCCCAGACGTTGGAGAACACCGGCTCGGAGTGCACGATCGCGTTCACGTCGGGTCGACGCCGGTAGACGGCCATGTGCACGGTGACCTCGCTCGACGGCCCGAGCCGTCCGTCGATCACCTCGCTGTCGCCGTTCACGAGCACGATGTCATCGGCGCTCATCTTGTCGTACTCGAGGTCGGTCGGCGTGATCAGGAACCGGTCCTCGACGCCGGGAACGCGGATGCTGATGTTGCCCTGCGTGTTGAAGTTGAGTCCGTACTCCATCGAACGCAGGCAGTAGTCGAGGATCTCCTCGCGCGCGGCGTCGATGTCGAAGTCGAGCTGGAGCGTCGTCTCGGTCATTTCGTGTTCTCCTTCTGGTGGGGCGGTTTCTGGGTCGGCCACGATGGCCGGGCCAGGTGCGGCGCGATGCCGCGGGTCACGTCGTAGAGGGCGGCGTAGGCGGCTCGCTGCGCGGCGTACCACTCGCCCGATGCGGGGTCGGGCTCGGCCGCAGCAGCGGGGTCGGGGGCGACGAGGAGATCCGAGGAATCGGCGCCGAGACCGCGGAGCGCGAGCATCGCCGCCCCACGGGCGGATGCGTCACGGGCGACTGGCGTGAGTCGCGTCCCGGCCGCGGCGGCACGGGCGGAGAGCGCCTCGGCGTTCTCGGAACCTGCGCCGGTGACCTGGAGGTCATCGACGCGGACCCCGTGGCGGTCCAGGGCCGCGATGATCTTGTGGAACTCGAAGCCTGCGGCCTCCACGACGGCTCGCGCCAGTTGCGGCACGGTCGTGTCGAGCGTGAGGCCGTGGATCGTTCCGCGCGCGGAGGGGTCGTTGTCGAGGGTGCCGGAGCCGGCGAGGTACGGCAGCACGAGGAGAGAGGGCGGATCCTCGGCGAGCGCGCCGAACACATCGCCGACGTCACGACCCAGGAGGGTCGCCAGCCATTCCAGCACCCATCCGCCTGCGGCGGTTCCGGCGAGGGTGATCCATGTCTCGTCATCGAGTCGGTAGCTGGCGAAGCCGGTCGACTCGAGTCCACGCGGGCGTTCGCGGGTGGCGACGGAGAGGCAGTCGCTCGACCCGAGCGCGATCACGGACCGCGCTCCCGCCTCTCCGCCGGCGCCGAGGAAGGCAGCCGCCTGGTCGTGCGTGCCGGCAACCAGGCGCGTGCCGGGTGCGACGCCGAGCACGGCAGCCGCCTGGTCGTGGACGCCGGCGATCATGGTTCCCGATGCCACGGGGACCGGGAGCCGGTCTTCCCGCACCCACGGGGCGGAGGCGGCCACGGCTTCGAGGATCTCGCTGCTCCATTCGCCTCGATCGACGTCGAGGATGCCGGTACGCGCGGCCTGACCGAGGTCGATGGCAGCGACACCGCTCCACCGCTCGGCGACCAGATCCCCGATGCAGCGGTAACCCGCGGCCGCAGACCAGGCATCATCGCCGGCCATGATCTTGAAGACCGAGAACATCCCGTGCAACGGCTGTCCGGTGATCGCGGTGAAGCGGCCGTCTCCGAGCCGCGCACCCAGCACGGCGGCGTGTTCGATGCCGCGCGTGTCCATGCTCACCGCCACCGGAGCGAGCGGTACGCCGGCCCCGTCGACAGGTACGACGGCCTCGCCGAGCACGCTGAAGCCGATCGCCTGCACCGCGTCGCCGAGTTGCTCTGCCTCCGCCGCCGCTGCGCGCACCACGCTCTCGGCGGCGACGATGATCTCCTCGGCATCGAGCTCGACGCGCCCGCGACCGTCGCGCCGCAGCATCAGCGGTGCCGACGCCCCACCGAGCGTCCGTCCGTCTGCGGCGAAGGCGACGGCCCGCACGCCACTGGTTCCGAGATCGAGGCCGATGACGCTCATTTGATCGCTCCCGACAGGCCGTTCACCAGGTACTTCTGGATGAAGACGAACAGCAGCACGACCGGGATGGAGATCAGCACCAGGATCGCGAACAGTGCCCCCGGCTGTGACAGGTACATGCCGCGGTAGGCGAGCGGCACGAGGGTGAGCGGCTTGAGCTCGTTGTCGCCGAGCGTGACGAGCGGCAGCAGGAAGTCGTTCCAGCTCATCATCGTCTGCCACACCGCGACCACGGCGAGGGCGGGCTTGCCGAGCGGCAGGTAGATGCGCCAGAAGATCTGCCAGCTGTTCGCCCCGTCGAGTCGTGCGGCCTCGTAGGTCTCGAGCGGGATCGCGAGGTAGGAGGTGCGGATGATGATGACCGCGAACGGCAGGCCGAGTGCGCTGTACACCAGGACGAGCCCGAGGAGGTTGTTGTACAGCTGCATCGACTGCAGGATGCGGAACGTCGCGACCACGATGCTCGACATCGGGAGGATCAGCGCGAGGATCAGCACCCCGAAGATCAGGGCCTTCAGCGGAACCCGCAGTCGGGCCAGGGCGAACGCGGTCATCGATCCGAGCAGACAGACCAGCAGCACCGAAGGCACCGTGATGAGGAGGCTGTTGAGCAGGTGCAACAGGATCGGGTTCTGGTCCCAGATCGTGAGGTAGTTCTTGACGCTGAATTCCGCGGGGAACAGCCCGAAGAACTGCGTGCCGGGGTTGTTCGGCGGCATCATCGAGAGCCCGACGACCATGATGATCGGTACGAGCCAGAGCACGGCGAGCGGCACGAGCACGAAGTGCAGCCAGCCGACGCGGCGTCCGGGAGCACCGTGGCGGTGACGGCCGACGGTGTCCTTCGGGACGATCAGGGTGCGGGTCTCGCTCGTCGCGGTCATTTCTCGTCTCCTGTGATGAATCCGGCGCCGAACACCCGCACCATCGAGAGCGAGCTCACGACGGCGACGACGAGCAGCACGACGCTGATGGCCGAGGCGTACCCGACGTTCTGCAGCTGGAACGCCTCCAGGAACGCGAAGGTGGGCAGCATCTCCGACGCGTGGTTGGGTCCGCCCTGCGTGAGCACGTAGACGAGCTCGAAGGTCTTGAGCGAACCGATGATCCCGAGGAGCACGAGCGACAGTGTGGTGGTCTTCAGCAGGGGGAACGTGATCCGCACCATGGTCTGGAAACCGTTGGCGCCGTCGATGCGCGCCGCCTCCACGAGGCTGGGATCGATCAGCTGCAGCCCCGCGAGGTAGAACAGCATCGAGAACCCGGTCCACATCCAGACGTTCACGAAGATCACCGCGAAGATCGCCGTCTGCGGATCGGCCAGGTAGTTGCCGCCGAGGAAGGTGAGCCCTGTGGCCTTGCCGATGGCGGTGAGCACGCCGTTGAAAGGGTCGAGGATGCGCTGCCACACGATCCCGACCACGACCGGCGAGAGGATCGCGGGGATGAAGAAGATCGCCCGGTAGATCGTGCTGCCGCGGAGCCCCTGGTTGAGGGCGACGGCGAGGAGGAAGCCGATCACGCCCTGGGGGACGATCGTCAGCACGATCCAGAACGCCGAGTTGCGCAGCGTGATGAGGAACGTCGGATCCTGGAACAGCTCCAGGTAGTTGCCGATGCCGACTGCCGTGCCGACGTTGACACCGTCCCAGTCGAGCGTGCTCGCCTGCACGTTGTACACGATCGGGTACACGACGAATACGGCGAACAGGATGAGGGTCGGTGCCAGGAAGGCCAGGCCGACCAGCCGCTCTCTCGTCAGGATCTTCATGCGCGCTCCTCTCGGCGCAGGGTCCGGGGAAGAGGTCCCGGACCCTGCACGAACTCCACTGCTGCCACAGGTTCCTGAGCTACAGGGTGTCCTGGACGGCCTGGACGGATTCCGCTGCCTCCTGCGGAGTGGCGTTACCGGTCGCGATGGCGGCGAGCGCATCGGCCACGGCCTGGTCGAGCTTGGGCGACTCGAAGTAGCGCGAGTACTTCACCTGCGGGAGCCACTCGTCGACGAACAGGTTCCAGATCTGCTCCTGCTTCTCGCTCGTGAACTTCTCCGGAGCGAGACCGGTGACGGCGGGGACATCGTTCATGGTGTTGACGAGCTTCTGCGCGGCGGAGCCGGCGATGAAGTCGGTGAGCACCTTGCAGGCGAGGTCGGGGTTGGCCGTGTTCTTCGAGATGCCCAGGCTCACGTCGATGCCGCCGACGAACTGCGGCTCGGCGGCACCGCCGGGGATGGTCGGGAACAGGAACGGCTCGTACCCGGACATGCCCTCCGACAGCGGCGGGATGTCGGACTTGGTCGGGTCGGACTGCTGGATCCACCAGGCACCGAGGGGGATCATGGCGGCGTTGCCCGCCTCGAACTGGTTCACCGCCGACGGGTAGGCGTCGAGGCCGATCGCACCGTCCTGGGCGATGCCGTCGGAGAACAGCTTGCCCCAGTACTCGAACGCCTTCACGATGGCCGGGTCTGTCCATTGCACGGAACCGGCCTCTGCCTCATAGACGGTTCCGGGCGAGACGTTGTTGGCGATCTGCAGGAAGACGACGTTGCGCAGCCAGGAGTCCTTCGCGGGCAGGAGGAACGGGGCGGCGTCGCCACCGCTCAGGTCCTTCGTGGTCTGCACGAGCTCGTCCCAGGTCTTCGGCACACTCAGACCGGCGTCGTCGAAGATCTCGGAGTTGGCCCAGAGGTTGACCGTCTGGGTGAGGATGGGGAGCGAGTAGAAGTTGTCGTCGCCCTCGGGGTTGCCCATTCGGGCCTGTTCGATGCCGATCGGGTAGAACTTGCTCTGCCAGTCGTCACCCCAGGTCTCGGCGGCGCAGTCCTGCAGAGGCATCAGGTTCTCGCGGTACTGCTGGGTGAGCGCTCCGGGCTGCAGGCCGAGCACGTCGGGCATCGTGTTCGAGCTGGCACGGCTCTGCAGGTCGACGAGGTACTCCGGGTAGTTGAAGATCGTCGCGTCGATCTTCGATCCGTCGTTCTCCGCTTGGAAGGCCTCGATCATCTGACGGGTCGTCTGCTCGATCGGGCTCCACGAGCGGAACGTGATGGTGTCGCTGGAGGCGTTTCCCGACGCGTCCGGCGCTGCGCCGCCGGCGCAGGCGGTGACTCCGAGGGCGGTGATGACCGTGGCCACTCCCGCCAGGCTCCTCTTGAGCTTCATCTGCAATCCCCTTACTTCGCTGTAAAAGTCCTCGGCGAGATGCCGAATGCGCTCAGTTTAGGTTTATTTGCGTATTTGGCGCCAGGAATACGGGGAACCTCAGTGAAAGTCTTTTCTTTTTTGTGTTTTCGCATACCTTGGTCGTCGAAAACGAAAGCGGAGGTGCGCGTGGAGGCCGCAACGACGCGGAATGCGGGTTTCCCTTCCGCAACACACCCCGCACAGACGACGGATGCCGCGACCCCTCGGGCCCGCGGCATCCGTCGTGATGCGGAGGTTCTTCAGCTCAGCCAGGCCGGTGCGCGTCCCCGCAGGAACGCACCGTCCAGGGAGAAACGCCCGGCGCCTGTGAGCGCGAGGGCGAGAGCTGCCGCACCGAGGACGGCGACGAACTCGTAGCCGCCCTCGCCGACCCAGAGGCCCGCGGGAAGGTGCACGGCGATGAGCGCGACGATCATGTCGATGGCCAGCAGGAGACCGACAGGACGGGTGAAGAGGCCGAGGATCAACAGGATGCCGCCGATGAGCTCGACGAAGGCGACGACAGGGCCGGCGATCTCCGGGAGCGGAATCCCCATGCCTGCGAAGCTGCCGATCGTTCCGGGGAGCGTGAACTCGAAGATCTTCTGCGCGCCGTGTGCGGCGAAGATCGCGCCGACGACCACGCGGAGGACCAGGAGTCCCAGCGAGGGTGCGGCGGAGGGGGCTGTGGTGTTCGTCATGAGGAGTTCTTCCTTCGTGGCAGGACACCCGCGCGCCAGGCGCGGAGCAGGGTCGTTCCCTGGTTCCACGCTAGGAAGACGACATTTCCATCTCCTGTGACCGTGTCACCTGTGACGTGTCACCGGTGCGCGGCCACCACCTCGGCGACGGCGGTGCGCTCGGCGGCACTCGGCTCGGCGATCGCCATGCGGCAGTGCGTGTCGACCACGTCGAGCACGCGGTACGCCTCCTTCATGCGGGCCATGTCGCCACCGATGAGCCCGACCACATCGTCGACCGCGGCCTGCGCAGCGACGATGGCCGCCGCGTCCCCGGACCTCCCGGCGTCGGCGAGGGCGCGGAACGGCTTCGGCGTGACGGACGACACCCCGGACACGACGCCCTGCGCCCCCACCTCGACGGCCGCGATCAGGTCGCGGTCTGCGCCGGTGTAGAGGTCGAAGTCGGCGGGCACGACGGCACGGTAGGCGGCGATGTCGTCAAGGGAGAGTTCGCTGATCTTGGCGCCCACGACGTTGGGCAGTCGTGCGAGACGCGCGAGGAGCTCCGGCGACACCGGGTTGCCGCTGCGGGCCGGGTAGATGTACACGTACAGCCGCCCGTCCCCGACGGCCTCCGACACCGCGCGGTAGTACTCGAAGATCGCGTCGTCCGTGGCCTGCAGGTAGTACGGCGTCAGCGCGGCGAACTCGGTCGCGCCCAGTCGGCGGGCGATACGGGTCAGCCGCACGGCCTCGAAGGTGCTGGGGCGACCGACGTGCACGACCACGCGCATACGCTCCTGCAGCTCGGCCAACGCCGCTTCCACGATGGCCGCGAACTCGTCGGCGTCCACGGCGGGGAACTCGCCCGTCGTGCCGAGCACGAACGCTCCCTCGTTCCCCGAGTCGGCGACGAACCGGAAGATCGCACGCGAGCCCTCGATGTCGAGGGTGCCGTCGCGGTGGAACGCGGTGGGCACGGCGGTCAGGATGTCATAGCGGGTCACTTCTCGGTCTCCTCGGAGTTCTTGCGGGTCTTGCGGGCACGACGCCCTGAGGTGTCGATGTTGCGGACGGTGGAGGTGAGCAGATCGGGCTGGGCTGCGAGCTCGTCGTGCGCCTTCTCGATCTGCTGGATGCTGTCGTCGTGCAGGATCGAGTCCGCGAGCGAGGCGCGCTCGGCACGGGGCCTCCGGGCGGCGCGGATGGCCGGCATCACGATCGAGAGCACGGCCAGGGCGAGCAGCACGAGCGCGATGGGGCTGACCACCTCGAAGAACGGACGCGTGGGGAGGATCGCCAGCGTGCGGGCGAGGTTCTCCTCGGCGAGCGGTCCGAGCAGGAGGCCGAGCACGACCGGACCGGCCGGCACCTGCATGCGCTTGAGCATCACGCCGATCACACCGAAGACGAGCATCGTCACGACCGTCGACAGGCTGTTCGAGGTGGCGTAGGTGCCGATGATGCAGAAGATCAGGATGCCGCTCCACAGATACGGCTGTGGCACGTCGAGCAGCTTCACCATGCCCTTCATGCGCACCAGGCTGAGCGCGAGAGAGAGGATCGTCGCGATCAGCATGATGCCCACGATCGAGACGACCAGGTCGGGGCGGTTCGTGAAGAGCGTCGGACCGGGGGTGATGCCCCAGATGATCATCGAGCCGATCATCACGGCCATCACCGAGTCACCGGGGATGCCGAGGGCCATGGTCGTCGTGAGGGAGCCGCCGAGGGTGGCGCTGGAGGCGGTGTCGGAGGCGGCGACACCCTCGATCGATCCCTTGCCGAACATCTCGGGGTGCTTCGACGCCTTGCGTGCCCGCTCCCATCCGATGAGTCCGGCGATGTCCCCACCGGCCGCGGGGATGAGCCCGACACCGAGTCCGACGGCGCCGCCGACCGCGGTCGCGCGCCCGCTCTGCTTCAGTTCGGCGCGGTTCGGCCACCAGCGGCCGAGACTCGAGATCGGGCGCACGGCCGACTTCCGATGCGTGAGCAGCTGGTCGAACAGCTCGGCGATGCCGAAGAGTCCGATGATCACGGCGATGAAGTTGACGCCCTCGACGAGTTCGAGCACCCCGAAGGTGAAGCGCTGGTCGGCGGTGGCCGCGTACGTGCCGACGCTGCCGAGCATGAGTCCGAAGAGTCCGGCGAGAATGCCCTTGAGCATCGACTTCGACGAGATGCCGATCATGATCGCGATGCCGAAGACCACGAGCGCGAACAGCTCGGGCGACTTGAAGTAGTCGCGGGCGAAGCTGGCGATCGGCACGGCGGCGACCGCGAAGAGCACGAGTGAGGCGAGGATGCCGACCGCCGAGACGATCGCCGAGACGGTGAGCGCGAGCCCCGCCCTTCCCTGCTTCGCCATCGGATACCCGTCGAGGGTGGTGGCGATGGACGCGGGCGTGCCCGGGGTGTTGATCAGGATGGACGGCACCCGGTCGCCGAAGTTCGCCGCGACGTAGATCGTCAGCAGCACGGCGAGTCCCTGCACGGGCTCGAGGGTCATCGTGAAGCCGGCGGCGAGGGCGACGGCCATGGTCGCGGTGATGCCGGGGAACGCTCCGACCATGAACCCGAGCACGAGGCCGACGAGCATGTAGAGCAGGATCGAGATGTCGAGGAGCGAGTTCAGCCCCTCCATGAGCGCGTTCACAGGGGGATCCTCAGGAGCATCCCGAACACGACGTAGACGAACGCCGTGACGGAGGCGGAGTAGATGACGAGGCTCAGCCAGCGGCGGTGGCCGTAGAGGAGCATGAGGGTGGCCATCAGCAGGGCGGCGGCGATCGGGAAGACCTCGATGCGGTAGCCGAACAGGATGACCGAACCCAGCGACCACAGCGCGATGAAGGCGCCGGTGATCGCGAGGGTGGCGATCACGCGCAGGTAGCCTCCTGGCTGGATGCGCTCGAGGTCTTCACGGGTGGGGGCCGGACGGGTGATCGCGACCGCGAGCAGCGCGATGGCGATGACGACGCCGGTGACCCCGATGACGAGGGGCCAGAAGCGGGCGTCGATCTGCCCGGGGGCGGCCTCGCGGCGCAGCGGGATCTGCGTTGCGAGGAAGAGGTAGCCGGCGGTGAACCCGAGGGCGACGACCGCGAACACGATCTCGAGGGGACGCGAGGCGGAGGCGCCCTGGTACCCGTCGTCCGTGGCGGCGACGGAGGCGTGCGTTGCAGACCCGTCCGATGCGGAGGTCGACATGGTGCTCCTTTCCTGATCCGAGAAGTGAGGGTGGGTGCTGCGGGGGCCGGTGATGAGCCCGGCCCCGCAGCATCGGCGACCCGGTCTTCTCAGCCCAGGAGGTCCTTGAAGAGGTCGAACTGCTCGTCGACGAAGGTGGTCCACTCGGCGGAGTCGCGGTACACGACCAGGTTTCCGGCGTCGGCCTGGAACTTCTGGTAGCTGTCGGACTCGACGGCTTCCTTCACGGCGGCTTCGAGCGTGGTCTTGACGTCGTCAGGGAGACCCTTGGGTGCGTAGATGCCGCCCCAGCCGCCGAAGATCACGTCTTCGCCGATGGCCTCTTCGACCGTCTCGACGTCTTCCGCGTCGGGGTGGCGCACGTCGTTCATGACAGCCAGGATGCGCACGGCCTCACCCTGCGCCAGGGCTTCGCCGAGGCCGGAGACGGCGGCGACGGTCTCACCCGATGCCGCTGCTGCGACGGCTGTCGCTCCGCCGTCGTACGGCACCGGGGTGAAGGCGGCGTCCGTCGCGTCGCCGAGCCCGATGGTGGCGGCCTCCCAGATGGAGCCGGCGCCGGAGTTGGCGACCGTCACGGCACCCGCCTTCGCCTGAGAGACGAGGTCTTCCAGCGTCTCGATACCGCTGTTCGCGCCGACCGTGACCACACCCGGGGCGAGCATGATCTGGCCGAGCAGGTCGAAATCGTCCGGCAGCACGTTGGCGCTCTGGGTGGTGTTCAGCATCGCGATCTCGACGGGCGCGAATCCGATGACATACCCGTCGGGATCCTGCGCGCCCACGTACTCCATGGCCAGCGCTCCGGCGGCACCGGGCATGTTCTCCGGGATGACGCTGACGCCGAGGATCTTCTCGAGTTCCGTGGCCAGCGCGCGCGACGAGAGGTCGGACCCTCCGCCGGGGTTGGCCTGGATGATGAGTCGGATGTCGCTCTCGGGGAACGTCGATCCGGCCTCCTCGCCCTCCTCGACCTTGGTGCAGGCCGAGACGATGAGAGCGGTGGCTGCGAGGGCGGCGATCGCGGCGGCCGCCCGGGTGATGCGCTTGCGGGGCATCTTTGCTCCTCTACGTGGGTCGACCCTGTTGTCGACTCCCCGACCGTAGCAGTGTTGACTGTTAACAGTCAACACTGACGGGTGCGCGAGTGGCGTCCCATCGGCCATGCGTTCCTTCTAGGATGGCCGAAGGCGACCGTAGGAGGGGCGGAGCACATGTTCGACGAGCGACGGCGACAGGCAGCGCTCGAGGAACTGGGGATCCTTGACACACCACCGGACGAGCGCGTGGACCGGGTGGCACGGCTGGCGAAGGAGATGTTCGGCGTGCCGATGGTCAGCGTCTCGCTGATCGACCGTGATCGGCAATGGCGCAAGGCGCAGATCGGGCTGGGCGGGAACGAAGCCCCCCGGCAGGACTCCTTCTGCGACTACACGGTCTCGCAGGACGCGACTGTGGTGGTCGAAGATGCCCTCATCACCGATGTCTTCGCCGACAACCCGTTCGTCACAGGGGACCCGCACCTGCGTTTCTATGCCGGCCACCCGCTGCACGCGCCCGGCGGCGAGCCCGTCGGCACCCTGTGCGTGCTCGACACCGAGCCCCACACCTTCACCGAAGCACAGCGCGACCTGCTGCGCGACCTGGCGTTCTGGGTGCAGACCGAGCTCGCCCAGGACCAGGACATCGACCACGCGGCTGTTCTCCAGCGCGCGCTGCGACCACGCTCGAACCCCGAGCTCGATGGTTACACGATCGCTGCGGGTGCCGCCCCGCGCGGCATGCTCGCGGGCGACTACTACGACTTCTCGACGCACGGCGGGGCGCTGCGCATCACGGTGGCCGACGCGATGGGCAAGGGCACCGGCCCCGCACTCGTCGCCGCGACCGTGCGAGCGTCGTTGCGGACGGCGCCCGAGCGCTCGCTCGCCGTCTCCGTGGCCGACGTCGATCGTCTGCTCGAAGAGGACCTCGCCGACACGGCGATGTTCGTCACCGCCATGGTCGCCGAGCTGCGACCCGAGAGCGGCGATCTCGACGTGATCGACGCCGGGCACAACCTCGCCTTCGTGATCCGGGCCGACGGTTCCTGGACGCACCTGCGCTCCAAGAACCTCCCGCTCGGGATGGGCATGGGCGTCGTCGATGCCCGCGTCCCGATGACCACGAGGCTCGAACCCGGCGACACGTTCATCTGCTGCAGCGACGGACTGCTGGATGTGCTCGACGCCGACGATCCCTTCGCCCATGTGCAGCGCGTGCTCCGAGCGCTCGGCCCGGAGGGTGCGGTGCGCGAGGCGCTGCGACTCGCCGCCGACGATCGTGCGACGGACGACATCACCGTCGTGGTGGTGCGGAGGGACGCATGACCGCCCGGTTCGCGGCGATCCGCATCCTCGCCCTGCTCTCCGTGCTGCTGGGTGTCAACTACGTGGCATGGCGCTGGCTCGAATCGGTCAACTGGTCGGCGTGGTGGATCGCCGTGCCCCTCGTGATCGCCGAGACCTACAGCCTGATCGACACGTTCCTGTTCTGCCTCACGATGTGGCGCGCACGCGAGCGGCCGGCCCCCGTCTCGCCGCCGCAGGGGACAATCGACGTGTTCATCACGACGTACGACGAACCGGTGGCTCTGGTGATGACCACCGCCCGCGCGGCGAAGAACATCGCCTACCCCCACTCGACCTGGATCCTCGACGACGGCTCGCGCCCCGAGTTGGAGGCCGAAGCCCGAGCGGCGGGGGTCGGCTACCTCACGCGCTCGGAGGAGTGGACGGGAAAGCCGCGGCATGCCAAGGCCGGCAACCTGAACAGCGCATTGTTCCAGACCGACGGCGAGTTCCTCCTCATCCTCGACGCCGATCAGGTTCCCGATCCACTGATCCTCCATCGCACGCTCGGATACTTCGCGGACGACGAGGAGGTCGCCCTCGTGCAGACGCCGCAGTGGTTCGTGAACGTCGATGACGCCGATCCGCTGGGCAGCCAGGCGCCGCTGTTCTACGGTCCGATCCAGCAGGGCAAGGACGGATGGAACGCCGCCTTCTTCTGCGGCTCGAACGCCGTGCTGCGACGCGAAGCCCTGATGCGACTCGGGATCGTGGGGTATGTGCGCGACGTCACCGACTCGGCCTCCCGGGCACTCAAGGCCGCCGAGACCCTGATCGCCCGGGAGGCGCAGACCGCAGCGGATTCCGCCCTGGCGACGGAGCTGTCGGCGCTGCGCATCGCGATCAGCCGCGGACGGAAGGAACTCGCGGCCGGAGAATCGGTCGCCGATGTCGCCGCGCGGGTGCGCGAGTCGGTCGACCATGCCTCACGCATCCTCATCGCGCACGATATGGACGGCATCAGGGCTGACCTGGCGGAGATAGGCGCCCTTCCGCTGCAGCAGGACGCCGAGCTGGGCGCGGTGATCGTCGACGAGGCCGGCCTCGATGCCCTCGCCGCCTCCGACCTCTCCCCGGTCACCGCCGTCGCCGCTGTGCGGGGTCTGCTGGACGCGTTGCGGTTGGACCGTGGCGACGAGGCACAGCCCATCCTCCCCCTCGCGACGATCTCGGTCACCGAGGACATGGCCACGGCCATGCAGCTGCACGCCCTCGGCTGGAAGAGCGTGTACCACCACGAGATCCTGGCGCACGGTCTCGCTCCCGAAGACCTGCGCACGATGCTGACGCAGCGACTGCGCTGGGCGCAGGGCACTCTGCAGGTGATGCTGCGGGACAACCCGCTCGTCAAACGGGGCCTCTCGGCCGGACAGCGGTTGATGTACTTCTCCACGATGTGGACGTACCTGTCGGGATTCGCCGCGATCGTCTATCTCGTGGCCCCGGTCGTCTACCTGGTGTGGGGTGTGCTTCCGGTCACCGCCTGGTCGTTGGATTTCTTCGCCCGCTTCCTGCCGTACTTCCTCGTGAATCAGGCGCTGTTCCTCGTGGTCGCGAAGGGCGTGCGCACCTGGAGGGGGCAGCAGTACTCGCTCGCACTGTTCCCGGTATGGATCCGTGCCTGCTGGACGGCATTCGCCAACGTCGCACTCGGCCGCCCGCTTTCCTTCGCCGTCACGCGGAAGGACGGCCGCGACCCCCGCGGCATCCCCTGGGGGCAGATCTGGCCCCAGCTCACCGCGATGGCGATGCTCGCGATCGCCCTCATCATCGGCATCACCCGCGTGATCATCGGAACCGCCGACGGCACCGGCACGATCGTGAACACGGCTTGGGTGCTGTACGACCTGGTCGTGCTCAGCGTCATCATCCAGGCCGCCCGCTACCGCGGACCGGCCGCCCGCGCCCTCGAGAAGGAGTCGAATGAACGTCAGCACTGAGAACAGGGACGGCTATGCCGTGATCGCGATCACGGGGCGGCTGACCGCTTCGGGCGCGCCGCTGCTGCGAAACGCGGTGAGCGACCTCGTCACCGCAGGACAGCCCCGCATCGCGATCGATCTGCGTGGCACGGAATTCGTCGATTCCTCCGGACTCGGCGCCCTCGTCGGAGGCCTCAAGAGCGCCCGGGTCGCGGGCGGAGACCTGCGGATCGCCGCCGTGCCCGACGCGGTGAAGACGGTCCTGCACCTCACCAACCTCGATCGCGTGCTTCGCGACTACCCCACGCCGGAATCGGCGTTCGATGGCAGCTGAACCGCCGGGCTTCCACATCGACGGGCGGGCAGAACTCGCCCTCGTCGACCGCGTCCTGGATGAGCTCGACCGGCTCTGGATACGCGCGCCCGGCGTCCCCGCCGAAGACCGCACCCTCTTCACGCTCGCGCTCAGCGAAGTCGCGACCAACATCGCACAGCACAGCCGGGGCATCGACGTGACGATGAGCGTGGATGTGCGCGCTTCCGACGGTGCGCTGCACGCTGAGGTCGTCGACTCGGCGGAACCGGCGACGATCGACTGGGACGGCGTCGTGATGCCCGAGCAGGCGAGCGAGAACGGACGCGGTCTTGCTCTGGCGCAGGCCGCTCTCGACGAGTTCAGCCATTCGGCGACAGCCCGCGGCAACACCTGGGGGCTGGTGCGTCGGCTGCAGGCGCATCCGAACGATCCGTCGATCTGACGGTCAGCGTCCGCCCACCTCGTGCAGCATGCGCTCGCGTGCACCGTCGAGGTGGGCGCTCAACACCTCGGCAGCAGCTTCCTGGGTACCGGTGCGCATGACCTCGAGCAGCTTCACATGATCGTCTGACGACTCATGGAGATCCTCGTCATGGTTGATCGTGACCTCGAGCAGCGCCGTGAACGTCGGCAGGTACTGGTTCCACGCCCCCTCGAGGCGCGGGTGATCGGCGAGCGCGTAGATCTGCGAGTGGAACTCGAGGTCGGCGGTGACGAACGCCGCGTGGTCTCCGGCATCGGCGGCTTCGGCCATCCGCGCGACGGCGGCGGAGATGGCCTCCCAGCGCTCGTCGTCGTCGACGCGCATCGCTCGAGAGAGGGCGAGCTGTTCGAGAGCGCCCCGCAGGCTGTACAGCTGATCGACGTCGTCGCGGGTGAGTCCGACGATGTAGACCCCACGCGGACGTTGCACCTCGACGAGCTTCTCGAAGCTCAGCTGCGTCAGGGCATCGCGCACCGGTCCCCGACTGACCGAGAACTCCTCGGCGAGCGCTTCTTCGGTGATGCGTGCGCCCGGGGCGAGTTCGCCGCGCACGATGCGCTGGCGGAGCACCCGCGCCACCTGGGCGCCGAGGGATTCTCCGCGCGTGACGGTCTGCGTCATGGTGACCTCCTGTTAACTGTTGACAGGATACACACCACCCATCGCGAGTGACCTAGGCGCTCCCGCGCGGGTCCCAGAGCACGACCTCGGTCGAGCGCCGAAGGCGGCGACCGGTCGGCATGGGCACGACGCCCGCGGACCCGGCGGCGAACACGCGCACGCCCGGACGGCTCTCGCGCTCGGTGCGCAGCGCGCTCTCGAGCACGGTGATGCGATTACGCAGCGCCCTGTTCTCGTCTTCCAGGTCGAGCAGACGAGCGATCGCGGGAAGGCTCACCCCTTCGGAGGAGAGCTGAGCGACCTCGCGCAACTGCTCGATGTTGCGTGTCGAGTAGCGGCGCGAGCCCCCCGAGGTGCGCCCGGGGACGACGAGGCCGATGCGGTCGTACTGCCGCAGGGTCTGCGGATGGAGGCCGGAGAGTTCGGCGGCGGCGGCGATCGCGAACACCGGGGTGTCGGCATTCATCATGAACGCCTCCGCCCCCGGTGTCCGCTTCGACGACCGGTCATCGCCGCGCCTTCGCCATCAGCTCGGCCCGCGGGTTCTCCGTGGGCTCGAGTTCCTGGAACTTCTCCAGCGCTTCGCGTGCGGCCTCATCGAGGTGCGTGGGCACCGCGACCTGAAGCTCGGCGAGCAGGTCGCCCGTGCCCTTCGAGGTGGTGACACCGCGGCCCTTGACCCGCAGCACCCGCCCGGAGGGGGTGCCGGGTGCGACGCGGAGTTTCACCACGTCGCCGCCGAGGGTGGGCACCTCGATGGTCGCCCCGAGAGTGGCCTCGGTGAACGTCACCGGGACGACGACTCGCAGGTTGAGACCGTCGCGGGTGAAGACCGGATGCGGGCGCACCGCGATCTGCACCACGATGTCGCCGCTCTCTCCGCCATCGGGCGAGGGACGACCGCGCCCGCGCAGACGGATCTTCTGGCCGTCGGCGACACCCGCAGGGATCTTCACCTTGAACGGCTTGCCGTCTTCACCCTGCAGCGAGATGGTCTCGCCCTGCACGGCGGTGATGAAGTCGAGCGTGGTGCGGGCCGTGACGTCGGCACCGCGCTGCGGACCACCGAAGCCGCGGTAACCGCCGCTCGGCTGACCGAAGCGACCGTTGCCGAAGCTCGCGCCCTGCCCCTGGTTGAACATCGCGAAGATGTCCTCGAAGTCGGCGGTCTGCCCGCGGCCCTGCTGTCCGAAACGGCTGAACACGTCTTCGAAGCCGCCGGCTCCCTGGCCGCCCGCCGTGAAGCGGGCGCCGGAGCCCATGGCGCGGATCTCGTCGTATTCCTTGCGCTGTTCGGCGTCGGAGAGCACCGAGTAGGCCTCGCTGATCTCCTTGAACTTCGCCTCGGCCTTGGCATCACCCTGATTGGAGTCCGGGTGATACTTGCGCGCGAGCTTGCGATACGTCTTCTTCAGGTCCGCATCGCTGACGTCCTTGGAGACCCCGAGGGTCTTGTAGAAGTCCTTGTCGAACCAATCCTGGCTGGCCATCGATCACCTACCCTTCCGGGACGGCGACGACGACCTTCGCGGGGCGCAGCTCGACATCACCGAGGCGGTAGCCCACCTCGACGACCTCCAGCACGGTGGTCTTCTCGGCGCCGGGAGTCGGCTGCTGGAAGATCGCCTCGTGACGCTGGGGGTCGAATTCCTCGCCCTTCTCGCCGTACGCGACCACTCCGAGACGCTCCACGACCAGCCGCACCTTGTCGGCGATCACGGCGAAGGGAGTCCCCTCCACGAGATCGCCGTGCTGGGCGGCGCGGTCGAGGTCGTCGAGCACGGGGATGAGACCCTTGGCGGCCTCGCCCTTCGCGCGCTCGCTCTCGACCTGGCGTTGCTCCTCGGTGCGGCGACGATAGTTGGCGTACTCGGCCTGGAGGCGCTTGAGGTCGTTCAGCAGTGTGGATTCGAGGTCGGCGAGCACGGCGTCTTCCGCCGCGGCCTCGCCGGTCTGCGTGGCGCCGAGGATGTCGTCGACCGTGAGGTCGTCCGGCGCACCGTCGACGGGGGTCTCGTCCGACCCCTCGGCGGCTGCCGCTTCACGGGAGTCCTGGTGGTGCGGCGCGGGGCCGGATGCCTGAGCATCCGACCCCTCGCTGCGACCTTCGGCGGACTCAGGAAACTGGTTCTCGTCGAAGTTCTTGTCCGTCATGATTACTTCTTCTCGTCCTCATCGTCGACGACCTCGGCATCGATGACGTCCTCATCGGAGGAGGGAGCGTCACCGGCCGGGGCCTCGCCGTCAGCCGAAGCGCCGGCAGCGGCATCCGCCTGCGAGGAGGCGTAGATGGCCTCGCCGAGCTTGGACTGCGACTGGTTGAGCTTGTCGAACGCGGTCTTCACAGCCTCGTCGTCTTCGCCGGCCAGCGCCGTCTTGAGCGCGTCGACGTCGGCCTTGACCTCGGTCTTCACGTCTTCGGGCAGCTTGTCGTCGTTCTCGGTGATCAGCTTGTCGATCGAGTACGCGAGGGTCTCGGCCTGGTTGCGGACCTCGGCGGCCTCACGGCGCGCCTTGTCCTCCGCTGCGTGCTCCTCAGCCTCGCGCACCATGCGCTCGATGTCTTCCTTCGACAGCGACGAGCCGCCGGAGATGACGATCGACTTCTCGGTACCGGTGCCCTTGTCCTTGGCGGACACGTGCACGATGCCGTTGGCGTCGATGTCGAAGGTGACCTCGATCTGCGGGATGCCACGGGGCGCCGGTGCGATACCCGTCAGCTCGAACGTGCCGAGCGGCTTGTTGTCGCGCGTGAAGTCACGCTCGCCCTGGAAGACCTGGATCGCGACGGACGGCTGGTTGTCGTCTGCCGTGGTGAAGGTCTCGCTGCGCTTGGTCGGGATGGCCGTGTTGCGCTCGATGAGCTTGGTCATCATGCCGCCCTTGGTCTCGATGCCGAGGCTCAGCGGGGTGACGTCGATGAGGAGAACGTCCTTGCGCTCACCCTTGAGGACACCGGCCTGGAGAGCCGCGCCGACGGCGACGACCTCGTCCGGGTTGACGCCCTTGTTCGCGTCCTTGCCGGTCTCGCGCTTGACGAGCTCGGCGACCGCAGGCATACGCGTCGATCCACCCACGAGCACGATGTGGTCGATCTCGGACACCTTGATGCCGGCTTCGCGGATGACGTCCTCGAACGGCTTCTTGGTGCGGTCGAGCAGGTCCTTCGTGAGGTCCTCGAACTTCGCGCGGGTGATGGTCTCGGACAGCGACACCGGGCCGGAGTCGGTCAGCGACAGGTACGGCAGGTTGATGCTGGTCGACGTGGAGGAGGAGAGTTCCTTCTTCGCCTGCTCCGCGGCCTCCTTGAGGCGCTGCAGGGCGATCTTGTCACCCGAGACGTCGACGCCCGTGGTCTCCTTGAACTGCTTGATCAGGTAGTCGACGAGACGCTGGTCCCAGTCGTCTCCACCGAGGCGGTTGTCGCCGGCGGTGGCGCGCACCTGGATCGTGGAGAAGTCGTCGTCCTTGCCCACTTCGAGCAGCGAGACGTCGAACGTTCCGCCACCCAGGTCGAAGACCAGGATGAGCTCGTCTTCCTTGCCCTTGTCGAGGCCGTAGGCCAGCGCGGCCGCGGTCGGCTCGTTGATGATGCGCAGGACGTTGAGGCCCGAGATCTCGCCGGCCTCCTTGGTGGCCTGACGCTCGGCGTCGTTGAAGTACGCGGGGACGGTGATGACCGCGTCGGTCACCGTGTCGCCCAGGTACGCCTCGGCGTCGCGCTTGAGCTTCATGAGGATGCGCGCGGAGATCTCCTGCGGCGTCCACTTCTTGCCGTCGACGTCGAAGCTCCAGTCGGTGCCCATGTGGCGCTTGACGGAAGCGATCGTCCGGTCGACGTTGGTGACGGCCTGGCGCTTCGCGGTCTCACCGACGAGCACCTCCCCGTCCTTGGTGAAGGCCACGACCGAGGGGGTCGTGCGGAAGCCCTCGGCGTTGGCGATGACCTTGGGCTCGCCACCCTCGAGGACGCTGACGACGGAGTTGGTGGTTCCGAGGTCGATACCGACAGCACGTGCCATGTGTTCTCTCCTTTGTTGGAAGTTCGTTGTGGTTCGGAAATCTGCGGCGATCAGGAAAACCTGAGTCGCGATGACTCAAGTGTAACGAGAGGTCGCTCGAGTGTCAAATGAACTTGATATGAACGGGCTCAACTTTTAACCGAGGCCCTCCCGTGCACGTTCCCGCCGGTGGCACCCCTCGCTCAGAACGGGGGCACGACCGGGTCGTCGACGAAGGTGACCGTGTTCTGCGGCGGTGGCCGGTCGATGTAGACCTTGCCGGTCGGGCTCGTCCAGGCATAGAGCCCCGCCCCCAGAGACTCGACCGCCCACGGCGAGTGATGTTTGAGCACGTGGTGGCGTCGGCACAGGTGGCCGAGGTTCGACTCGTCGGTGGAGCCCCCGAGCGCGGCATCGCGATGGTGGTCGATGTCGCAATCGGCGGATGCGTGCCCGCACGCGGGGAATCGGCATCGCTGGTCCCTGGCGCTCAGATGTCGCCTCAGCTCCGCACCGGGACGATAGCGGTCGACTGCGAGGAGCGCTCCGGAGATCGGGTGCGTGAGGATCCGGTCCCACCCGGATGCCGCACCGGCGAGACGGCGGGCGGTCGCGGGATCGATCGGGGTGCGGCCGTTGAGCTCGGCCGGCGTCGCATCATCTCCGATCAGCGTCGTGACGGGAACGGTGACCGACACCGTTCCGCGGATCGCCGCGAGAAGCCCCTCGTGCGCGTCGTGGCCGGCCGGAGCGCCCGTGAGGAGCAGGTCGAGGGCGAGATCGGCGCGGCGTTGCGCGATGGAGCGCCGGTCCGGCTCCGGAGACTCGGGCTCGTGAGCGTCGACCTCCGGGGATTCGAGCTCGCGAACGGCTGTGGCCATCTGCGTGAGCCGCTGGAAGACGCCTTGGACGAGCGCCGATGGACCGAGCAGGCCGAGCTGCGTCATCCCATCCCCGACGTCTTTCACCCACACGGCCCTCTTCTCCCTCGCGTCGAGGTGCCGCTCCGCCATCGATCGCGCCTGGAACCGCTCGGCCACCCGCCGTGCCATCCGGCCCACTCGCGCCGGAGCCTCGGTCTCGGCGAAGGCGATCATCTGCGTCGCGTAGGCATCGCGACTCATCGGGTCGTCGAGGTGCTCGCCGGCCTCGCACACGACCCGGGCGTGCGCAGCACTGATGCGACCGGCGCCCTGCGCTTCCCAGACCATCGGGAAGCGCTCCACGACCCACGCCGCATCCGCCATCCGGCGCTGGACGGTCCGATCGCTCACACGCAGCGCCGCGGCGAACTCCGCGGCCACGGTGCGCGCCGTCATCTCCCCATGATCGGGATGCTCCGCCTGCGCGGCGACGTCGAGCGCGAGCCGCGAGCCCACTGCGAGGATGCCGTCGCGCGCGGCCTGCAGACTGCTGATCGTGCGCTCGACCTCGACGAGCATCTCGGTGAGCGCGGCGAGGGCCCCCACCTGCTCGAGAGTCGCATCCGCCAGTGCCGTCATGCCTTCACTGAACCAGGGACCACCGACATTCAAAGGCCCCGATCAGCGCCTGAAAACGATATACCGGAATGTGGTCGGGAGACTCTCACGGTCCGCACGAAGAGAGCCGGACTCACACCCCGCCGAGCGACCGCGCCCACACCGCTCGGTGCGCTCGCACATATCGCAGCGCGTTCGCCCAATGATCGCCATGACCGTCCGTGTACATCGACGCCCACGGCTCGTGGCCGGTCGCGTGCGCCCCCTCGAGCAGCGCGAGCATCGCCGCCGTCCGTTCCTCCATCGCTCGAGGCAGATCACGGCGCACGTTCTCGTCCGCCCGATATCCGTCCACGAGCGCGGCGAGATCCCGAGCCGCGCTCTCCGGATCGCGGTCACCGCCGGACAGGGTGAACGCCTGTGCCGCGTACGCAAGATCCCAGAGACGAGTGCTCGGAGCAGCGGCGTCCCAGTCGATGAAGACCCAGCGTTCACCGATCACGAGGTTCCACGGGGCGAGGTCGTTGTGGCAGATGAGGTCGGCCGCGGGCGCAGGGATCGCGGTCTGCCACACGGCGTGGGGCTCCGGCACGTATCGGGCGCTGGCGTCGTGGATCTCGCGGATCATCGACCCGACGCGACGCAGATCTGCCGCCGTCAGCGGAGCCCCCGCAATCGCCAGGCGCCCTGGCACGAACTCGATGACCTGTCGCCCGCGGTCGTCCCGTCCCCGCGGTTCCGGGGCATCGATGCCCTCCGCCCGCAATGCCCTCACGAAGCGGCAGACACTCGGGGTGGCCTCCGACCACTGCTTTCGGACCGTGTCGCCGACGCGCACCACGGCCCCGCTCGTGTTCCCGCCCTCCAAGCCCTCTTCGCCCATCCGTCGACGGTAGCGCGCCGAGCATCCACCCGCGCCCGCCCCTCCCCTGACGCGATACTTGACCCTGACACAGTGGCAGACCGGAGAACTGAGACATGTTGTCCATCGGAGCGTTCGCGCAGGTCGGCCAGGTGACCCATCGGATGCTCCGGCATTGGGACACCGCCGGCCTGCTCGTGCCCGCCCATGTGGACGAGTTCAGCGGCTACCGCTCCTACGATCCCTCGCAGCTGGAACGGCTGCATCGGATCGTCGCCCTGCGCCAGCTGGGTTTCGGGCTCGACGACATCTCGACGATCCTCGAACGGGGTGTCGATGCCGAGCGCATCGCCGCCCTGCTGCGGATCCGTCGCGCAGAGGTCGAGCAGGAGCATCGGATCGCCGCGGAGAGACTCGTCGACGTGGAGAGGCGCCTCCACCTCATCGAAAGAGAGAATCACATGTCTCAGATCGAGATCGTCGACAAGCCCCTCCCCGCCGTCCGCCTCGCGGCCATCCGCACGATCGTCGCCGATCAGCCGGCGGTCGCGGGGGTGGTCGGACCCGCGTTCGACGCGGTGGCGGAGATCATCGGCGACCAGCACTCCCTGTCCACCCCGATCGCCGAGTACGAGACGCTCGACGACGGCCTGCAGGTCATCGCCGGATACGCCTACACCGGCCCCGCACAGGATGGGTTCGAGATCATCGAGCTCCCGGCGGCGGCGGGCGCCGTGTGCGGCATCCACCTCGGCTCGATGGATCGCATCGCCGAGAGCTGGCAGGCGATCCACACCGAGATTTTCGCCCGCGGTCTGGTCCACGACGGCCCCTGCCGCGAGCTGTACGTGCGCGCCGTCTCGGAAGACCAGTCCGACTGGGTCACCGAACTGCAGCAGCCCGTGCGGCGCGGGTAGGTCGGCCGGAGGGCACCGACCCGGTCAGCCGAACAGTGGCAGGATGAAAGTAAGGCGCGCCTTACCGGCCGCCCGGCGGCGTCGCCTCGGCAGACGCCGAGCGATGGATCCGCCCCTTTCTCGGAAGGACCACGCGGATGACATCACTCACACCGAGAGCGGACGAGCCCGCCGACTACGACGTGCTCGTCGTGGGTGGCGGACCCGCCGGCCTCTCCGCTGCGCTCAACCTCGGCCGCGCCCTCGCGCACGTGCTCGTGATCGACGCCGATCGTCCCCGCAACGCGGCCACGCTGCGATCGCACGGATTCCTGACCCGCGACGGCATCCCGCCTCAAGAACTGCGTCGCCTCGCCAGGGCAGAGCTTGCGGCCTACCCGAACGTCGAGGTGAGATCACGGACCCGCGTGGCCGCTCTCCGCCCCGCGGCCGGCGGGTTCGCGGCGGACATCGGACGGCGCGAGACCGAGGCGACCGTGACCGCCCGCACGACGCTGCTGGCCACCGGTTTGCGCGAGACGCTCCCGGATGTCCCGAACCTGCGCGGCTACTACGGCATGAGTCTGTTCAGCTGCGCCGCCTGCGATGCGTGGGAGCTGCAGGGACGCCGACTCGCCCTCATCGGCGAGACCGCGGACCTCGCGGATCGCGCGCGACTCATCGGCCGTTGGACCGAGAACCTTGCCGTCTTCACCCACGGCGCAGACTCCGTGACACCGGACGAGGAGGCTGCCCTCGCAGCCGTCGGGATCTCCGTGCATCGGGCTCCCATCGCCGAGCTCGTGGGCGACCGAGGCCAGCTCGAAGCCATCCGCCTCGCCGACGGCACCGCGGTCGGCGTCGACGGCGGTTTCGTGCGCCCCGAGTGGGACACCACGCTGGCTTTCCTCGACGGGATCACCCCGGCGACGGACGATGCCGGGCACCTGCTCACCGACCGCTCCGGTCGCACCGACGTGCCGGGACTCTATGCCGCAGGGGATGCCGCGGCACCCGGTCCGCAGCAGCTGATCGTGGCGGCAGGGGCCGGCGCTCGGGTCGCCGCGGTGATCGTGCACGACTCGATCGGCATCGCCACCGCCCACTGAGCAGGAGTCGAGGACAGCACGGGAGTCGAGGACGGGCGCGGGGCGCGGGGCTAGGCTGGCCCGCATGACGCGCACCTCCTCCATCCCCCTGCGCCTGGCCGCCACCGCGATCGCTGTCACGGGAGTGCTCTCGCTGAGCGGATGCCTGTACGCGCAGATCCCCGCGACATCGCCGTCCGACGCCACCTCGCCGAGCACGGAGACCGATGCACCCGTCGACGAGGCGCCCGGTTCGACCCTGACCTTCGCCGAAGGCCTCGATCTCGCCGACGACACCTACATCGAATGGGGCGACGGGCTCATGGCCGACGACGGGTGGAAGACGGTCTCACCCGACGACGGCAACGGCGGCTGGACCTACGGCACGGTCGACGGCACCTGCACAGCACGGTTCTGGCAGGGGTACACGACCGACGTGCCCGTGGTCGCCGGGGACGACAGCGCGTCATCCGATGCGATCCTCGGTGTGCTGCTGCAGACTCCGACCAGCGAGGTCACCGCGCTCGCGACCACCGGCGAGTTCAGCTATATGGCCGGTGGGAGCGGGGGCGTCGAGATGCGCCAGGTGGTGGGCGTGGACGGCAGCCGCACCTGGCTCATGGCCGCACGCGCATTCACTCAGACCGGAGTGGGCTTGTCGGTGATCGTGGACTGCACCGCCGCGGATGCGGAGGCGACGATGGCCGCGATCAACGAGGAGAACGCGGTCGTCGTCACTCCCTGAGCGCAGCGGCGGCGCGACCGCACGGACTCACTTGCCGCCCGGAGGGCCGATCAGCAACAGGATGACGTACAGCGCGACGATGCCGACGACCAGCAACAGCGCGAGCACCCATGGCCGCTGCAGGAACCAGCGCATCAGTCGGTCGTACCAGCGGCGATCCCGCGGGTCGTCCGTCGCATCGAGGCGCCAGTCGCCGGTGAGTCGACCGGTGCGATGCAGCCAGATCTCCATCGGGATCGTCGCGTAGGGGACGATGGCACTGGCCACGGCGAGCACGCCGACGCCGACGTGCCAGCGCTGGTTCAATGCGACCAGGATCGCCGTCGCCGCGTACGACAGGAACACGAACCCGTGGATGCCACCGCCCACGGTCACCACGATCCCCGGAGCGCCGACGGCGCGGGCGATGATCGCGGCGATCAGGATCGTCCAGGTGATCGCCTCCGCGATCGCGAGAACTCGGAACAGACGGTCGGGTGTGCGGAACACGGTACTCCTCGGGTGGGGTCCCTCCACCGTATCCGCCGGACATCTCGTTCGAATCAATCGAACGGTTGACCCCGCCGGCAGTGGAATAGCTCACCGCCTCGCGATGTTGCCGAAGGCATGGTGACAGTGGATGCGGACGCGCTCTCGAACGTGCTCGGCGCCGTCGACCTCCGCGTCGGCATCGGCCGGCGCACCTCTCTCGCTGCGGGAGCGCTGCTGCCGATCCCTGCCGGTGCCATCACGCTGGTCTACGTCGTGGAGGGCGGAGTCCTGGGGCACCCTCCGCTCGGCGACGGCTGCCGACTCGACGTCGACCCGGACTCGAAGACGCGCCCCTCCACCCCGGAGAACCGGCATGACGTGCTGGTCGCGGGCGACGCCTTCCTGACCATCGGCCGCTCAGCGTTCGTCCTCGAGGCCGCGAGCACCACGAGCCTCATGATCGCCGATATCGAACTCGCGGATGCGGCGTCGCCGCTGCCCGCACTGCTGCCGCCCTTCCTCACCGTCACCGGGTTCGACACCGTGGAGCCGGCCGCCGCGGCCCTCGCCCTGAACATGGGCGTGATCGACCACACCCTGAAGCCCGCCCGCCAGGGCGATCCCATCATCTGCCGCATGATGGCGACGACGGTGCTGCTGTCGGTCATCCGCGCCTGGGCTGCGAACGGCTGCGCTCCCTCGGGCTGGCCGTCGCTGTCGAACGACCCCTTCCTCGACCGGGTCGTCGACGCCATCCGCGAGGAGCCCGGCCGCGACTGGACGGTCGAGCGCCTCGCCGGCATCGGAGCCATGTCGCGCTCCACGTTCGCCGAGCGGTTCCGCAGCGCCGTCGGTCGCTCGCCCGCCGACTACGTGACCGAAGTTCGCGTCGACGCGGCCAAGCGGATGCTCGACGCCGGACGGAGCGTCTCGGATGTCTCCCGCGAACTCGGCTACGCCTCGGATGAAGGGTTCAGTCGGGCGTTCCGACGCCGCACCGGACAGACCCCCTCCGCCTGGCGGCTCGCGAACCGCACTCCTGTCCCCGCCTGAAAGATCCCGCCGGAAAGATTCCGAACCCTCTCAGCCCCTGCTGCTGACGCGGTTCGAGGCGCCGAAGAGCACCGCGCCCGCGAGCAGCGAGATGGCGCCGATCACGTAGACCAGTTCGACGTTCAGCGTGTCGACGAGCAGTCCGCCGATGCCGGCCGCGAGCGTGATCGCCCCCTGGAAGCCCACCACGACGAGGCTGCCGCCGGCTTCGAGCCGATCGGGCATGCGGTGCCCGACCCAGGTGTTGGCGACGATCAGCCAGGACGAGAAGAAGAAGCCCCACACCAGCACGACGATGCCGACGCCGATGACCGACCCCGAGAACAGGATCATCGAGATGACGGACACCGCGATCACCAACGGCGCGAACACCGCGAAGAAGGCGAACGTGCGGTCGATGACGAGGCCGATCGTGATGTTGCCGAGCAGGCCGCCGACGCCGAACAGCGCGAGCAGCACGACGATGGTCGAGGCGTCGACCTCCGGGATGCGCTCCAGCGCGAGACGCACGTATGTGTAGGCGAGGAAGTGCCCGAGCACGACGAGCACGTGCCCGACCATGCCGAGACCGATGCCGGGACGGCGCAGGGTGTCGACGAGCAGACGCAGGCTCGATGCCCGTTCCGCCGGCACCGACGGCAGCGCGAACCGCAGGACGACCGCGAGCACGACCATCAGCACACCCGCGATGGCGAAGACCATCCGCCAGTCGACGAGCTCGCTCAGCATGACGCCCAGCGGTACGCCGGCCACGGTCGCCAGCGAGACACCGGCCGAGGTGAACATCACACCGCGGCCGAGGTTCGCCGGTCCCGCGAGACGTGCGGCGACCGTGATCGACATCGCCCAGAACGCGCTGATCGCCGCCCCGAGCAGGAAGCGCGCCAGCAACACGATGATCAGATTCGGCGAGATCGCCACGATGAGGTTCGACACCGCGGCGGCGAGCGCCATCCACACCAGCAGCGACCGGCGGTCGAGGCGCGGGAAGATGAGTCCGACAGTCGGCGCGACCACGAGTCCGACCAGCGCGGTCACGGTCACGGTCTGTCCGGCTTGACCCGGGGTGACCCCGAGCCCGTCGGCCATCTCGGTGAGCACGCCGTTGGGCAGGAACTCGGCGGTGACCAGCAGGAAGCCCATCAGCATCAGCACGATGAGCCCGCCGTAGCGGATGCGGGACGCTGCGGAGGACGGCAGGGTGGGAACGGGGGCGGTCGTGGTCATGGTTCCACGTTCGCAGGATCGGGACGGCGTCGCCCGACCGGTCGTCCGCGGCACCCGACCATTCGTCCGGGCGCGTCGGGCCGAACCCTCGACGGAACTACCGACGGGGCGAACGTCCGCGGGTCTGGACAAGGCCGCCGCGAACGCCCTAGGCTCGACGACGCACCGGGACGAGCCCGGGAAGCCCGAGCGGAAGGAGCCGAGGACATGAACACCGTCTTTGTCGCGCTCTCCGCCGACCATCTTCCCTTCGAGGCCGCCCGCTCCTGATCGTGGTGTGGCCTCCTGCTCCCGGAGCCACATCGTGTCTGATCTCTTCGCTTCCTCGGAAGCCGCGTCCTTCGACGCATCCCCGCTCGATTCCACCGCGTTCGATCCCACCACGTTCGATCCCGCCGCCTTCGACGCCCTCGAAACCGAGCTCTCCTTCGCCGACGTCGATCCTGGCGAGGGCCAGCGCTGGTCCACGTGGCCGGCGATCACCCCCTCCGAACGCGGCCCCGAGCCGTGGCCCGCATGGGTCGTGACCTCGGCGGGCGCACTCGACACCGAGCGCGGCATCCTCAAGACCGGCAAGGAGGCCGACGTGTTCCTGCTCGAACGCGCGGTGCCGGGCGATCCCTCGCAGCACACGCTGCTCGCGGCGAAGCGCTACCGCAGCGCAGAACACCGCAGCTTCCACCGGTCATCCGTCTACACCGAGGGCCGCAGCACACGGAACACCCGTGATGCACGGGCCCTCGCCAAGAAGTCCGACCACGGTCGCGAGGTGGCCGCCGCGCAGTGGTCCTTCGCCGAGTTCGAGGCCCTCTGCCGCATGTGGGAGCTCGGCGCCCCGGTGCCCTATCCCGTGCAGGTGAACGGCACCGAGGTACTGATGGAGTTCCTCGGCGACGCCGACGGCACGGCCGCGCCCCGCCTGGCCCAGGTGCGCGCCGACCGCGCCGAGCTGCAGGGCTACTACGCGCAGGTGGTCGACCTGATGCGGATCTTCGCCGCAGCCGGCTTCACCCACGGCGACCTCTCGGCCTACAACCTGCTCGTGCACGAGGGGCGCGTGCGCGTGATCGACCTGCCGCAGATCGTCGACATCATCGCGAACCCGCAGGGGCTCGACCTGCTGCACCGCGACTGCGTGAACATCTGCGACTGGTTCACCCGCCGCCGGGTGGAGTGCGACCCCGAGGAGCTGTTCGCCGAGATGCTCGCCGCGTCGTACACGTGAGGTGTCGCCTCCGGGAGGTGTCGCCTCCGGGAGGTGTCGCATCCGGGAGGTTCCGGTCGCAGTTGTTGCCGCCCGGCGGCGTGCGGCGCGGCAGGAACTGCGACCGGAACCAGCGGGACGCGTGCGGCGCGGCAGGAACTGCGACCGGAACCGGCGGGACGCGTGCGGCGCGGCCGGAACCGGCGGGACGGATGCGAGCGGCAGGAGCTGCGACGTCAGGCGGCGAGGCGGGCGGCCAGCAGCGTCACGAGCTCGTAGACCACGTGGCTCGCGGCGATGCCGGTCATCTGCGCGTGATCGTAGGCGGGCGAGACCTCGACCACGTCCGCCCCGACGATGTTCTGCGATTTCAGAGCGCGCAGGATCCGCAGCAGCTCGCGACTGGTGAGCCCACCGGCCTCCGGGGTGCCGGTACCGGGTGCGTGAGCGGGGTCGAGCACGTCGATGTCGATCGACACGTACAGCGGCTTGTCGCCGATGCGCTGCAGGACGCGGGCGATGCCGGCCTCGACCCCGTGCTCCTCGATGTACTCGCTCGACACGATCGAGAAGCCCAGGCGCTCGTCGTCCTCGAGGTCCTGCTTCGAGTACAGGGGGCCGCGGGTGCCGACGTGGCAGCTGGCGGTGAGGTCGATCAGTCCCTCCTCGCTCGCCCGGCGGAAGGGGGTGCCGTGCGTGATGGGAGCCCCGAAGTAGGTGTCCCACGTGTCGAGGTGGGCGTCGAAATGCAGGACCGCGACCGGACCGTGCTTCGCGGCGACCGCCCTCAACAGTGGCAGCGCCACCGTGTGATCGCCGCCGATCGTGACGATGCGCTGCACCTGCTCGCCGAGGGCCAGCGCCGCACGCTCGACCTCGGTCACGGCCTCGGTCAGATCGAACGGGTTGACCGGGATGTCACCGGCATCCACGACCTGCGCGATGGCGAACGGCGACACATCCTGCGCGGGGTTGTACGGCCGCAGCAGGCGCGACGACTCGCGCACGTGCGAAGGACCGAACCGCGTGCCCGGCCGGTAGCTGACGCCGGAGTCGAAGGGGATGCCGACGACCGCGATGTCGGCACGGGGCACGTCTTCGATGCGCGGCAGGCGCGCGAAGGTCGCGATGCCGGAGTAGCGGGGGTTCACGGACGCGTCGATGGGGCCCACGTTCTCGGTCATTGCTCGTTCCTGTTCGTCGGGGTGATCTGGAGGGTCAGTGGGGCTCAGAGGGCATGCTGCGGGATGTGCACCAGCTGCACGCCCCCGGCGGTGATCGCGGCGCGGATGCTCGACGCGATGTCGTCGCGCCGTTCCACGCGGCGGCCGGTCGCTCCGAAGGCCGTCGCGAGCGCCGCCCAGTCCGGCTGCACCAGGTCGACGCCGATCGGGGCCATGCCGCGATCGACCTCGTTCTGCCGGATCTCGGCATACCCGCCGTTGTCGACGCACACGACCGTGACATCGAGGCGCTGCTCGACCGCGGTGACCAGCTCGTTCACGCAGAACATCAGGGCGCCGTCGCCGATCACGGTCACGACCGGGTGCTCGGTCTGCGCGACCCGTGCGCCGATCGCCGCGGGCAGGCCGTAGCCGAGGGTCGCGTAGGTGGGGGTGTAGAGCAGGGAGTGGGGATGGGCCGCCCGCAGCACGCTGCCCAGCGCCATGTAGACGATCTGGGACGAGTCGCCCGCGACGATCGCATCGTCTGGCAGGGCGTCGGCGATGATCTCGGCGAGGGCGACCGTCTCGGGTGCGGTCTCCCGCATCTCGACGTCGATCGCCGCACGTTCGGCCGTGAGGTCGCGCGGCGCGCGGGTCTCGGCGGAGAGGGACGGCAGCAGCGCCTCCAGGACGGCGGCCGCATCGCCCGCGATCCCGACGGTCGCGGCGAGGTTCTTGTCGCGCTGCGCCGGCGAGATGTCGACGCGGATCACGGTTCCACGGGCTTCGAGTCGCGGCGCCCACAGCTCGGCCTCGCCGAGCTTCGAGCCGACCACCAGCAGCACGTCGGCGGCCTCCGCGACCGCACGGGCCGCGGCGAGCCGCAGGTTCGAACCGAGCGAGAGCGCATGCCGTTCATCGACCACACCCTTACCGTTCAGCGTGGTCAGCACCGGGGCACCGAGTCGCTCGGCAAGGGTCGTGACCTCGTGCGCAGCATCCACCGCTCCCCCACCGGCGACGATCACCGGGGTCTTCGCGTCGGCGAGCAGACGGGCCGCCTCGGCGAGCGCGGTCGGCTCCCCGGAGACCCGGGTCGGCACCGGGCGCGGTCGCCGCGCCTCGGCGGAGACATCGGCCGGAGCCTCCAGCACGTCGAGCGGGATCTCGATGTGCACAGGACGGGGACGACCGGTGCGGAACAGTGCGAACGCATCATGGACGGCCTCGACGGCCTCGGCCGCGCTCGTCACGCGACGAGACCACTCGGCGATCGCGCCGACCATGGCCGTGGCGTCCTTCGTCTCGTGCAGGGTGCCCACGTCGGCGAACTCCGCACCGAGGGGCACCCCCGGTGAGAGGACGATGAGCGGCCGTGATTCGCAGAACGCCGTGCCGATCGCACTCATGGCGTTCTGCAGTCCGGGGCCCGAGGTCGTGATGACGACGCCGGGGAGGCCGGTCTGCTGCGCCCAACCGTCGGCCCCGTAGCCGGAGCCCTGCTCGTGGCGGTTCGTGACCGCGCGGATGCCGAGGTCGGCGAGCGGCCGATAGAGCTCGAGGTTGTGGGTGCCGGGGATGCCGAAGATCGCGGTCACGCCGTAGGCGCGGATCGTCTCCAGCACGGCTCGCCCTGCGGTGTCGGCGTACTGCTCCGCCGTCGTGGTGTCGGTGCTCATCGTGTCATCCTCACACCTGGTGACGACGCGTGCCGTCGACCCAGGTCTCGCGCACCGTGATCGCCGAGATCTCCTCGGCCGGCACGACCAGCGGGTCGCCGGAGAGCACCACGAAGTCGGCGTACTTGCCGATTTCGAGCGAACCCAGGTCGTCTTCGCGCCCGATCGATACGGCACCCTCGATCGTGTGTGCGCGCAGGGCCGCGAGCGCGGAGACCCGCAGGTCGTCCGGCCCGAGCTTGTGTCCGCGGCGGGTGACGCGGGTGACGGCGGTCTGGATGGCTTCGAGCGGGATCGGCTCGGCGACCGGAGCATCCGACGAGATGGTGAACGGCACACCCGCCCGCTCGAACTCTCCGAGCGGGTTGAAGCGCTCGCCCGGGGTGCCGATGGCCTCTTCCACGCCCTCACCCCAGTTGAAGTAGTGCTGGGTCTGGTTGACCGGACGGATTCCGGAGAGGGCCATCCGCTCGATCTGCTCGGGCGTGGGCAGGCCGCAGTGCTCGATGCGGTGGCGGGCGTCGGCATCCGGATGCTCGGCGAGCGCGGCCTCGATCGCCGACACGACCATCTCGATCGCGGTAGGCGACTGGGCGTGCGTGGCGGTCTGCAGCCCCGCGGCGTGCGCTCTGCTGATGAGCCCCGCGTACTCGGCGGGCTCGTGGTAGAGCTGCCCGGTACGGCACGGGTCGCCGACGTAGCCGTCGGGGAAGTACGCGGTCCAGCCACCGAGCGTGCCGTCGGCATAGAACTTGATGCCGGCGAAGCTCAGGTGCGCGTTGCCGAACTGCCCGACGAGCCCCATCTCGAGCGCCTCGTCGAGCAGGTGCGAGAGCAGGTACATCGACACCCGCAGCTCCAGGCGCCCGGCCTCGGCGAGTCGCAGGTACATGTCGAACTCGCGGCGCGTGACCTGCGCGTCGCCGATCGAGGTGACCCCGCCGGCGAGGAACCGCTGGGTCGCGGCGTCCAGCTGACGCAGGTGCTCCTCGGGCTCGTCGGCGAGGTGGAAGTTCGGACCGTGGTGGCCGATCTTCACGCCATGCACTCCGGTGAGGATGTTGCACGCGGCATCCGACAGCTCGCCGGTCAGCTCGCCCTCGGCATCGCGGAAGAACTCACCGCCCTCGGGGTTCGGGGTGTCGCGGTCGACGCCGTTGATCGTGAGGGTGTGCGAGTTCACGACCCCACCGTGGCCGGAGGCGTTCATGAGGTACACCTCGCGGTCGGCGGCGACCTCGTCGAGCTCGAAGCGGGTGGGATGCCGCTTCTCGGCGAGGTTGCGCTGCTCGTAGCCGTAGCCGCGCACCGGGCGCCCCGCGGGCAGGTCGGCAGCCGCGGCCTTCAGCAGGGCCACGATCTCGGGGATGCTGCCTGCCTTCTCGGGCCCGCAGTCGACCCAGCTCATCATCTGCCCGAACATGAGCGGATGCGCGTGGGCGTCGACGAAGCCGGGGACCACGACCCCGTCGCCGAGGTCGATGCGCTCCGGAGAGAGCCCACCCCGCTCGGCCGCGGCCTCGCAGTCGGCGAGGGTGCCGATCGCGAGGATCCGCCCGCGATCGGTCAGCATCGCCGTGGCGGTGGAGGCCGCGACATCCGCCGTGTGGATCGCGTGCGCGGTCAGCAGGACGGGTGCCGTCTGGGCCGAGCGGTCGAAGGGGGTGAGCTTTCTCATGGGGAACCTGTTCGCGGTCGTGGCGTGCGGGAGGGGACGTCGTCGGGGTCGGTGCGCCGTCAGGGCAGGCGGTTCGCCGTCGTGTCCGTGCGTGCGGTGAAGGACGCCGTCACGGGTGCCTCGTCGGAGTGCTGCGGCGCGAGCCGCGTGCAGATCCCGGCGATGAGCGCCATGCCGATGAACATCGCGATCACCGACCAGATGCTGCCGGTCCAGGCGATGAGCTGCGTCGCGAACCAGGGCGAGAAGCCAGCCCAGACAGCCGCGCCCACGCCGTACGACAGCGCGATCGAGGTGTAGCGAGCCTGCGGACGGAACATCTGCGAGAGCAGTGCGGCGATCGGCGCATAGGTCGCGCTCATCGCGATGCGCACCAACGAGGCGAACAGGAAGATGAGCGGCTCGATGCGTCCGGGCAGGATCAGCAGGAACGGCACGAACGTGAGCACCGAGGTGATCAGGCCGATGTACATGACGTTCTTGCGGCCCCACTTGTCGCCCAGCCAGGCGACGGGGAGGGTCACGACGAACTCCACGAAGGAGGCGATCGTCATGGCGTCGAGGATGACCTGTTCACTGATCGCGACCGTGTCGCCGGTGGCGTAGGCCGTGGCGAAGGTGGTGGCCAGGTAGTAGCCGCCGGTCGAGATCGGCAGGATGCCGATGCCGAGCAGGATCGGACGCCAGTTGGTGCGCAGGGCGAAGGCCAGCGGCATCGACTGCTTGCGTCCCTCGACCTTCGCCTCGAAGACCGGCGTCTCCTCGACGCGGTAGCGCACCCAGAAGCCGACGCCGACCAGCACGATCGACAGCAGGAACGGGATGCGCCAGCCTCCGTTGATGATGAAGTCGTCGCCCATGCGGGTCATGATCGCGAAGATGCCCGAGGCGAGAAGGGCACCGGCCGGGTTGCCGAGCTGCGTGAAGCCGCCGTAGAAGGTCTTGGACTTCTCGGGGGCGTGCTCGACGCTCATGAGCACCGCCCCGCCCCACTCGCCGCCGACGGCGAGGCCCTGCACCGCACGGAGCAGGATGAGGAGGATCGGGGCGAGGATGCCGATGTTCTCGTACGTGGGCAGGCAGCCCACGAGCACCGTGGCCGCGCCCATCATCAGCAGCGTGATCACGAGCGACGTGCGCCGGCCGAGCTTGTCGCCGATGTGCCCGAAGATGATGCCACCGAGCGGGCGGACGAGGAAGGCGACAGCGAAGGTCGCGAAGGCTGCTGCGGTCTCGGCCAGTCGGTCGCCGCTCGGGAAGAACAGCGGACCGAAGACGAGCGCCGCGGCGGTCGCGTAGACGTAGAAGTCGTACCACTCGATGGTGGTACCGACGAAGGCGGCGATGCCGGCGCGGCGCGCCCGGCTGTGGGTGCCGCTGGTGGGGGTAGTGGTCATGGGGGGTGCCCGCTCCTTTGCGGAAGATGTCGGATAGCGAAGGATGCTACGGACGTGCAGCGCTGCCAGCAAGGGCAGAACTCCAGCGATAACGGGGATTCACTGGATATATGATCGCGCATCCGCACAATGCACGCCTTCCCGATGGCAAGCCTGCCTCCTACACTGAACTTGCGCACGACGAAGCGTGCGATCGCGGGAAACTGACGAAATGAGCGGAACCATGGATTTCGACGCCGAACTCATCCGCGCACTGCAGGAAGACGGCCGCGCCAGCATCCTCTCGCTCGCGCAACGGCTCGGGCAGTCCCGGGCCGCGGTCGCCGCCCGGCTGCGCACGATGCTCGCCGACCGCACCGTGCGGGTCGTGGCCGCCGTCGACCCGGTCTTCCTCGGCCAGCACGTGCTCGCCCACGTGTCGATCCGCACCGACGGGTCGGTCGAACTCGTGGCCGAGCACCTGCGCGACATGAGCGAGACCGTGCTGGTGTCGGCGGTGGGCGGGGCGCACGACGTGGTCACCGAGGTGCGCGTCGGCTCGATGTCGGAGCTGCACGACCTGTTGGCCCTGATCCGCGCGATCGACGGCGTCCTCGATATCAGCACGATCATCTACTCGACCGTGATCAAGGGCTTCTTCGTCTCGGAGTACCACGGCGGGGTCACGCTCGACACGATCGACGAGGCGCTGATCGAACAGCTGCAGGCCGATGGGCGCAAGAGCTTCCGCGCGCTGGGCGACGAGGTGCGCCTCTCCCCCTCGGCCGTCGCGACAAGGGTGCAGCGGATGATCGACGCCGGGGTGATCAAGATCAGCGCGGTGGAGGCTCGCGGGCTCGCGCACCGGCAGCTGTCGATGGGCGTCGGCATGACGCTCGGCGACGACGACGAAGCCGTGATCGACGAGCTACGACGCGGGCGCGGTGTGGATTTCGCCGCGCGCACCCTCGGCCGTTTCGACGCCGTGGCCACGCTCGTCGAGCCATCGGCCGGAGCCCTGTACGCCAGTCTGGAGCGTCTGCGCGCGCTGCCGGGAGTCACGCGCATCGAGGCCTGGCTGCACCTCGCCGTGCTCAAGGAGGACTACGCCCGCACGTTGCGCCCTCTCCGCACGGACTGAGTCGCATCCCCCACCGTTCCTCCGTTCCGGTCGCAGTTGCTGCCGCCTCCGGCGCGTTCGCGCGGCAGGAGCTGCGACCGGAACGAGCGTGACCCCGGAATATCAGTACGGCGCGCCGTCACCGGGCGTTCACCGGGGACCGCCAGACTTCGAGAATGAGCGAAACCGAGGGGCACGGCGCCGTGCCCGAGCCCGTGGCGACCGCGAACAGCGGCGCCGTGGCCGTCGTCGGCCTCGACCTGCGCGGCGAGACGCCGGCACCGAAGAAGCAGGTCTACTCCTGGGCGCTGTGGGATTGGGCGACGCAGCCCTTCAACACCGTCATCCTGACGTTCATCTTCACGGCGCTGTACCTGACGACCGACGCATTCCTCCCCGCCGACGTCGCCGCCCTCGACCCGAACAGCCGGGCGCACGAGGCGGCCATCGCCGATCTCACCTCAGGCCTGGGACTCGGCTCCACCATCGCGGCCTTCGCGATCCTGCTCCTCGCACCGGTGCTCGGTCAGCGCGCCGACGCGGCGGGACGGCAGAAGCTCTGGCTCGGCATAGGCACGGGCGCGCTCATCCTGTGCATGTTCGGGCTCTGGTTCGTCGAGCCCACCCCCACGCTCTTCTGGCTCGGCGTGGCACTGATCTCGGCCGGCTCGGTGTTCGGCGAGATCGCGGCGGTCAACTCGAATGCCATGCTGATCGGCATCGCGAACCCCAAGACCGTGGGGCGCATCTCGGGACTCGGCTGGGGGTTCGGCTACCTCGGCGGCATCATCGCCCTGGTCATCGTGATCGTCTTCTACATGATGGACTGGTTCGGCCTCCCCTCCGACGGCGGACTGCCGTTCCGCATCATCGCGGTCGGCTGCGCGGTCTGGGCGATCGTGTTCAGCATCCCGATCTTCTTGAACGTGCCGGAGCCCTCCCTCGGCCGCCCCGAGCGCAAGGTCGGCTTCTTCGCCTCCTACGGCCTGCTGGTCAAGGACGTCATCGGCCTCTACCGCTCCCCCGAGACGCGGCCGACGTTCTGGTTCCTGCTCGCGAGCGCCGTGTTCCGCGATGGGTTGGGCGGCGTCTTCGCGTTCGGCGCCGTGATCGGGTCGACGGTCTTCCACTTCGCCTTCCTCGACATCGTGATCTTCGGCATCGCCGCCAACCTCATCGCGGGCATCTCCACGATCATCGCCGGACGCTTCGACGACCGGTTCGGCCCCAAGCGGATCATCCTGCTGTCGCTCGGCTCGATGGTGGTCGCCGGTCTCGGCGTGTTCTTCCTGCGCGACGGCGGGACCATCGTCTTCTGGATCGGCGGACTCATCCTCTGCGCCTTCGTCGGTCCCGCACAGGCCTCCGCCCGCTCCTTCCTCGCGAGGGTCACCCCGGCCGGACGCGAGGGTGAGATCTTCGGGCTGTACGCCACGACCGGTCGGGCCGCGAGCTGGATGGCCTCCGGCGCGTGGACGCTCCTGATCGTGCTCACCGCCCAGACGGCGTTCGGCATCCTCGGCATCGTGATCGTCCTGATCGCGGGCTTCCTGCTCCTGCTGCCGGTGAAAGCGCCGCGCTGACGACCCGTGTCGCGCGGCGGGAGTAGCCTGACCGCGTGACCGTGTTCCTCGCCTTCCTCGCCAACATCCTCGTCGCGGTGGCGAAGACCGTCGCCGCGATCATCACCTCGTCGGCATCGATGGTCGCCGAGGCGGCGCACTCATGGGCGGACGCGGGGAACGAGGTGTTCCTCCTCATCGCCGACCGCCGTGGGGCGAAGGCGAAGGATGCGCGGCATCCGCTCGGCTACGGGCGCAACGCGTTCGTATGGTCGTTGATCGCCGCGTTCGGGATCTTCACGGCCGGATCGATCGTGTCGATCATGCACGGCATCCAGGAGCTCTCCGACACCGGTCCGGTGGAGAGCCCGATGGTGGCCTACATCGTGCTGGGGATCTCGTTCATGCTCGAGGGTGCGTCGTTCACCCAGGCGATGGTGAAGTCCCGCCGACTCGCGAAGGAGCGCGGTTCGTCGACCTGGGACTTCGTGTTGGAGACGAGCGACACCACGCTGCGAGCCGTGTTCTTCGAGGATTCGGCGGCGCTCATCGGCCTGGTCCTGGCAGGAGGCGCCATCCTCCTGCACCAGATCACCGGCGTCGCCGCCTGGGATGCCATCGGCTCGATCCTGGTCGGTGTGCTCCTCGGCGTGGTGGCGATCATCCTCATCCGCCGGAACATCGCGTTCCTCGTGGGCGCGACGGCCGCACCCGAGCTGAGGGCGCGTGTGGGGAAGGCGCTGCTCGGCCTGCCGCAGATCGAGCGGGTGACCTACCTGCACATCGAATACGTGGGGCCGAACCGCCTCTTCATCGTCGCCGAGGTCGACCTGGCCGGCGATGCGCGTGAGCACGATGTGGCGCGGCGACTGCGTGATCTGGAACAGCGGATCGAGGAGCACGAAGCCGTCGAGACCGCTGTGCTGTCGCTGTCGGTCGACGACGAGCCGTCGGCGGAGTTCGCTTCGGCTTAGGCAGACCCCGCAGCGCAGGCCGAGCCCTGCGCTCAGCGCTGCCAGTTGTCGGCGAGCTTGTTCAGCAGTCGGGCGAGCTCGATGCGCTCGTCGTCGGTGAACGAGGTGAGCGCGGTCGTCAGCATCTCGCGACGCTCCCCCCGCATGCCGCGGGCGAGACGTCGGCCCTCGTCGGTCAGGGCGATGCGCGTGCGACGTGCGTCGTCGGGGTCGGCCTCACGGCGCACGAACCCTCGCTCCACGCCCTGCTGCACCAGGCGGGAAGCGCGCGGCTGGTCGACGCCGATCGCCGCACCGAGGTCGCTCACGCTCAGCGGGGCGGATGCCGCGGCCAGCGCCTCCAGCATGCGCATGCGGGCCGGGCCGCCGAGCCGACCGGACGGGTCGGCCATCCACGGAGGCATCCCCGGGTGGCCGCGGTGATGCGCGAAGTGTTCGTGGGGGTCGTCGCCGTCGTGCCCACCGTCACGGTCACCGTGCGGGCCGCCGTGCCAGCCGTGGGGGCCGCCGTGACCGCGACCGCGGCCGTCCGCTCCTCTTCCCCCGGGACCCCGCTCGCCGGGTCGCCGACCACGCAGGCGGGACAACGCCTGCGCGATGGCTTCGGCGGGATCCGGTGCGGCGTCGTTCGGTGCGGCGTCGTTCGGTGCGGCGTCGTTCGATTCGGTGGTCACCATTCGATTTTACATGCGACTTGACATGCATTGAGAGTTCATGTCACACTACATGTACATGCACTGTGACATACACATGCACACTGACATCAAATCGACACCGACAAAAAGGACTTCCCATGAACACCTCTGAATCACAGAACGGGCCCGCACAGGGCCCCGAGAACACCGACCGCCCCTTCGGCTACTGGCTGAAGGCCGCCGACCGCCTCATGGCGGCCGAGTTCGCCACCGCCTTCGACAGCGAGCATGCGAGTCGTCGCGACTGGCGCCTCCTCAACATCGTCGACGGCACCGTCGCATCCGACCGTCCGCTGAGCGGCCACAAGATGCACAGACTCGTCGAGCGCGGCTGGGTCTCCCCCGAGGGAGACGGCTGGACGCTCACCGACGACGGCCGCGCAGCGAAGGAACGCCTCGGCGCCATCGTCGACGAGATCCGCGCGAAGGTCAGCGATGCCGTCTCCCCCGAGGAGATGGCCACCACGCTGGCGTCGCTCGAGAAGATCGCCCGCGCATTCGGATGGGACGAGGAGACCCCTCTCCCCCGCGGACGCCGACACGGCTTCGGCGGCCCGCGCCACGGACGCGGTTTCCCGCGCGGATTCGGACGCCCGTTCGGGCGCGGATTCGGCCCCGGACACGGCTTCGGCGCGGATGCGGATGCCGAGCACGGATGCCGCCACGGCGAGCCCGGCGCCGGTCACCGCGGTCGCGGACACGGACACCCGGGTCACGGCGACCACGGCGACCACGGCGACCACGGCGACCACGGACACCGCGGACACGGTCCGCACCGTGCGGAGCGCATCGCTCAGCACGCGTTCGAGCGCGGATTCGACGCGGGCTTCACCCGCGGTCGCGACGCCTGACCGCGAGAAGAACGTCCGCGAAGCGCCTCACCCGACCCATCGGGTGGGGCGTTTCGCGTCCTCAGAGCTCGAGCAGAGCGATGGCCGACTCGTCGGCACCCGCCGCGCGCAGCCGGGCACGCATCGCCGCGGCGGCGAGCGCATACGGTCGCGCGTCGTCCAACAGCAGTGAGCGCGAGTTGGCCTCTTCGTTCAGGGCGACCAGCTCGAACGCGAGCACCTCGGGGTCGGAGTCGACCTCGCCCGCGTCCGCCGCGTGACGCAGCTGCGCCTCGACATAGCCGTACCAGTCGACCAGCGCCGCGCGTACGGCATCGCTCACCGGTCCGGATTTCGAGTCGACGTCGGCGGCGGTCGCGGCGAAGAAGCACCCGCCGGTGAAGACACGGTCCTTCGAGTACGTCAGCGAGTTGCGCAGCAGCGCGGCGAGTCGGTGCACCCCGCGGGGGTATGCGCGCGCCGGCTCGACGATCCGGGCCGTGAAGATCTCGCGGGCAGCGGCGACCGTCGCCAGCTGCAGTCCCTCTTTGCTCTGAAAGAGTGTGGCGATGCTGCTCTTGCTCGACCCCGAGGCTTCGGCGAGGCGGCCGATCGTCAGCCCGTCGAGGCCCTCGACCGACGCGAGGTCGGTCGCGCTCTGCAGCACGATACGTCGCGACGCATCACCGCGGGCTCTCCGCCCGTCCACGACCGCACTCTCCACCATCCGCCTAGTATACGAACGATCGTTCGCCTAATATACGTATGATCGTTCGTATTGTTCTGGCGAAGGAGCTCTCATGCCGTCCGTTCCCGCGCTGCTCGCCCGCAGCATCCATACCGCCGCCGCGGTCTCGCCCCGGATCGCGGGCGACATCGCCTACCGCCTGTTCTTCACGACGACTCCGCGGATGGCGGTGCGCGAGGCGGATGCCCCCACCCACGCCGACGCGCGCCGCGGAGGAATCACCGTGCGCGGCGTCGACGTCGCCACGTACGAATGGGGCGCCGGGCCACGAACCCTCCTGCTCCTGCACGGATGGCGCGGGCGGGCCTCGCAGTTCGCACCGCTCGTGCGAGAGCTCGTCGCCGAAGGGTTCCGTGTCATCGCGTTCGACGCCCCGGCCCACGGCGCCTCGCCCGGGCGGGGCACCGACATCCGGGACTGGATCGATGCCGCCGAGCAGCTGCAGACCGACCACGGACCGTTCGACGCGATCATCGGACACTCGCTCGGCGCCTTGGCCGCACTGACCATCGCGCGGTCGACCGTTCCCACTCCGGCGGTCGTCGCGATCGCCGGAGCCGCGAGTCCCGACGCCTTCGTCGCCCGGTTCGCCGACGACCTCCGCCTCGACGACGCCACGACGGCGCGCCTCTCCGAGCGGTTCCGTCGGAGGCTCGGCATGGATCGGTCCGAGGTGTCAGCGCGCTATGACGCCGCCCGTCATCCGCTCCCTGCCGGCACCGCACTCCTCGTCGTGCACGACCGTGACGACCGGCGCATGCCCGACCACGATTCCCTCCGGTTGCACGATGTCCACGGCGACCGCTCGCGCCTCGTCCGCACCGAAGGTCTCGGCCACACGCGGGTGCTGTCGGCGGATGCCACGCTCGATGCGGTCGTCGCCCTTGTCACGGGCGCATACCCCCTGACCGCGTCGAAGGATTCCGAGGGCGACGTAGGCTGGATCGGTGGCGGATTCCCGGGGAAGAGTGTGGACCGGCGTTCTGCGCGTCGAACCGCACCGCGGTGACCACCGGGTGGCGCTGCGCGCCGCGGTCAGTGTGGCGGTGCCGCTGCTCGTGCTGTGGATGCTGGGACGCCTCGACCTGAGCATCTACGCGAGCTTCGGGGCCTTCGCCGCGCTCTACGGGCGCCACGACGTGTTCCGTGATCGCATTCGGATGCAGGCCAGCGCGGGTTGTGTGATCCTCGCCTCGATGCTCATCGGTACCGCGCTGTCGGTGCTCACCGCTCCCGCCGCGGTCAGCATCCTCGTCGTCGCGGTCATCGCCTCCGCCGTCACCCTGCTCGCCTACACGATGCGGTGGCATCCGCCGGGGCCGCTGTTCCCGGTGTTCGCGGTCGGGGCGTGCGCCACGATCCCGGCCACCGCCGCCTCGTTCGGCGACGTGCTCGTGGTCGGCGGGCCGAGCGTGCTGTTCGGGCTGGCCATCACCGCGCTGGTCGGCATCTTCACGCGCAGCACCGCGGATGTGGCGCTGAAAGCCCGGCAGCCTGTCGGTCCCATCGCCGGGGAGATGGCGGTGTCGGTCGGCATCGCGATCGTGGGTGCGGGCTTCGCCGGTCTGCTGATCATGGATTCGCACTGGTACTGGGCGGCCGTCGGCGCGGTCGCCGCGGTCAGCGGGCCGCAGCTGAATGCCCGGGTGATCCGCGGCATCCAGCGCCTCGTCGGCACCCTGCTCGGCGTCCTGGTCGCAGCAGGCATCCTCGCCATCGACCTGCCGCCGCTCGCCGTCATCGCCCTCGTGGTCGTGCTGCAGGCCGCCGCCGAACTGTTCGTCGGCCGCAACTACGGCATCGCGATGGTGTTCATCACCCCGCTCGCACTGCTCATGGTGCACCTCGCCGCGCCGACACCGGTCGACATGCTGCTGCAGGACCGCGCGATCGAGACCGTGATCGGCGTGGCTGTGGGCACTCTGGTCGCCGTGGCGTCGGCGGCCCTCCGGCGCCGGCAGCTGCCGAAGCGGGCCTGAACCTCAGGCGACGCCTACGCGATCGACGCGAACGAGATCGATGCCGCGAGATCGACACCGGCGACGTCTGCGCCCGCGAATGGGAAGGTCGTGGTGTTCAGCAGGTATACGCCCACGATGATCGCGGCGACGAAGAGCAAGAACAGGAAGGCGAAGATCACGACAGTGAGCACGCGGTAGCCGCCCGATGTCGGAACCTCCGGGGCGACGGAGGGCAGCGCCCAGTCGTCGGCGACCGCGGCGGGCGGCTCCCCCTCGAGGATGGCCGGAGTCGGACGCGGACGGTCGGAACCACGACGCGTCGCGGGCGGAGGCGGCGGGATCACCGCGTCGGACGCGGATACGTCGGAGGGGATGTCCGCGGGTGGCGGGGTCAGCAGACCCTCCGGGATCGGGATCTCGGGTGGGGGCGGCGGGATGACGACGTCGGCGGGCGGGATCAGCGGCTCGTCCGGGAGGGCGCCCGGCTCGTCCGGGACGACCGGCTCTTCCGGGGGTGTGCCGCTGACATCGCTCATCTCAGCCTCCGACTGCTCCGATGTCGGTCGTGCCGACATCCGTCCGATGGAAGTTCTGGAACGACCGGGAGGCGGTCGGTCCGCGCTGACCCTGGTACCGGTTTCCGTAGGGGCCGGAGCCGTACGGGTTCTCAGCGGGCGAGGTGAGGCGGAAGAAGCAGAGCTGGCCGATCTTCATCCCCGGCCACAGCTTGATGGGAAGGGTCGCGACGTTCGCGAGTTCGAGCGTGACGTGCCCGGTGAACCCCGGGTCGATGAACCCCGCGGTCGAGTGGGTGATGAGCCCGAGGCGCCCGAGGGACGACTTGCCCTCGAGACGTGCCGCGATGTCGTCGGGCAGCGTGACCTGCTCGAACGTCGCCCCGAGCGCGAACTCGCCGGGGTGCAGGATGAACGGCTCGTCGGGGTCGACCTCGATCAGGCGCGTGAGCTCCGGCTGGTCGACCGAAGGATCGATGAACGGATACTTGTGGTTGTCGAACAGCCGGAAGTACCGGTCCAAGCGCACGTCGATGCTCGACGGCTGGATCATCCCGTCTTCGCGCGGTTCGAGGCCGATGCGGCCGGATGCGAGTTCTGCCTTGATGTCGCGGTCGCTGAGAAGCACGGGTTCAGCCTAGTTGCCGGGAGCGAGACCGTGGAGGCGCATCCCGGTTCGAATGCGCAGCACGGTACGTCGAAGAGGTTCCACCATCGAGTGCGGCCATCGTTCGTCAGTGCGACTGGTCGGCATCGTGATGCTCACCGCAGCGGCGACGCCCGTCTCCTCGGGCCACGTCAGCGGCATCGCCACGCATCTGCAGCCCTCGATGAACTCCTCATCATCCACGAAGTAGCCCACATCACGCCCTTTCTCGATGACGGCGAGGATGTCGTCGGGGTCGGTGATCGTCCGGGCCGTGAGCCGCGGGATCGCGACCTGATGCAGGCGGTGGATCACGTCGTCGTCGCCGAGCGTGCTCAGCAGAGCCTTCCCGATGCCGGTTGCGTGCGCATGGAGGCGCATGCCCACACTCGACGCCAGGCGCATGGGGTTCGGCGAAGGACTGATCGCGATATAGACGTTCTCCACGCCGTCCAGCCGCGCCATCTGCACGGTTTCTCCCGTCTCGTCGGTGAGCGCACGCATGAGCGCTGGCCCCGATTCGAGAAGCAGACTGTGCCCGTCGTATCGCTGCCCGATCTGCCAGGCCTTGAGCCCCAGCGAGTACCGCTTGCTCGACACGTCGTATTCGACCCACCCCGCGGCGACCAGCGTGCGGAGCAGCCCATGCGCGCTCGACCGCGGCAATCCCAGTTCAGCGAGGAGCGCAGGGAAGGTCTGACCCTCGGTCGTCGCAAGGTGCTCGATGATCTCCAGAGCCCGACCGGCGGATTTCACGGCAAGGGGGGCCTGCGCGGTGTCCGTCATATCTCCCTCGATGGCTGCGTTGTGTCCGACGCGAACGTGTGCCACACTATCGCGCGTTCAGGTCTGAGACATCTCGTTCATATACGTGAACGCATTGGATTCCCTCGTCAATGGAGATGCCCTGATGTCCACCCCGTCCTCCGTGCGGCCCGAACTGGCCGCCATCGTCCGCAAGGTCACGCTCCGGCTGATCCCGATCCTGCTCCTGATGTACATCCTCGCCTTCCTCGACCGAGCCAACCTCGGATTCGCCAAGGCGGCCTGGCAAGCCGATACCGGGATCTCGGATGCCGCCTACGCCCTCGGCGCCGGCATCTTCTTCCTCGGCTATGCCCTCTTCGAGGTGCCGTCGAACCTCATCATGCGCAAGGTCGGAGCCAAGATCTGGCTCGCTCGCATCATGATCTCCTGGGGCATCGTGTCCTCATTGATGGTGTTCGCCACGAACGAGTGGATCTTCTACGGGCTGCGGGTTCTCCTCGGCATCACCGAGGCCGGGTTCTTCCCCGGTGTCATCCTGTTCCTCACGTATTGGGTACCGCTGCAGTTCCGCGCGCGCGTCAATGGACTCTTCTACTTCGGCGCACCTCTCGCGTTCATCTTCGGTGGACCGCTGTCCGGCATGCTGCTCGACCTGGACGACAAGGTCGGCATCCACGGCTGGCAGCTGATGTTCCTGGTGACCGGCATCCTCACCGTGCTCGTCGGCGTCGTCGCCTTCTTCTACCTCGATAACGGCCCGAAGGACGCGAAGTGGCTGCGTGAAAGCGAGCGCTCGAGCCTGCTGGCCGCCCTCGAGGCAGAGGATTCCGCCAAGGAGAACCACTCGCCACGGGGCGCTCTGCGCGCGCTCGGGAACCCGATCGTGCTCTACTTCGCCGCGATCTACCTGACGATCCAGATGAGCGTCTACGGCGTGACCTTCTACCTGCCCACTCAGATCGCCACGATCGTCGGCAAACCCGTCGGCCTCGAGGTGGGCCTGCTGACAGCCGTGCCATGGACGTTCGCGCTCATCGTCACCTTCATGCTCTCCCGGCTCGCGGACAGCACCGGCCAGCGTCGCCTCATCGCGACGTGCGCACTCGCCGCCGCGGGGGTCGGGATCGTCCTGTCCGCCGTGATCCAGGATCCGCTCATCGCGCTGGCGGCTCTGAGCGTCGGCGCCGCGGGATTCATCTCGGTGCAGCCGGTGTTCTGGACGCTGCCGACCTCGTTCCTCCTCGGAGCTGCCGCGGCGAGCGGCATCGCGCTCATCAACTCGCTCGGCAGTCTCGGCGGCTTCCTCGCGCCGATTCTCAAGAACTGGGCCGACGCCACTTTCGGCGACAACGCAGGACTCATCATCTTGGCCATCATCGCGTTGTCCGGCGCCGCCCTCATCGCCCTGAGCCGGGTCGTGAGCCCCGCCGTTCGCGAGACGGACGGCATCGGACTCACCACAACCACCACAGCCCGCCCACTCTGACCGCGTCCGGCAGAAAAGGAGACACCCTCATGCGCGAGCTCATCCTCACCGAGATCGGACGCCTCGAGGTCCACGAAGCCCCGATCCCGACCCCGGGCCCCGACGAAGTGCTCATCCGCGTGGTGGCGACCGGGATCTGCGGATCCGACGTCCACGGGTACACCGGAGAGAATGGCCGACGCTTTCCCGGCCAGGTGATGGGGCACGAGTCCAGCGGGACGATCGCCGCCACCGGGGCGGAGGTGGACGGTCTCGCCGAGGGCACCCCGGTGACCTTCAATCCGGTCGTCGTTCCGGCCGCGGATGCGGCTGCCTTCGCCGGGCGCGAGCAGCACCATCCCGGCAAGCACGTCATCGGGGTGGCGCGGGACGTCCCCGCTGCGTTCGCGGACTACGTCGTCGTGCCCGGACGCAACGTGGTCGCACTGCCCGATGGTCTGCCGATCGAACTGGGCGCACTGATCGAGCCGCTCGCCGTGGCCGTGCATGCCGTGCGCCGCCTCCCTGCCGGACGCCTCGGCCGGGTGCTCGTTATCGGCGGCGGCCCGATCGGGCAATCGATCGTGATCGCGCTGCGTGATGCGGGCGCGGGGACGGTGTTCGTGAGCGAGATGGACGCCGCTCGCCGCGAGCTCGTCCAGCACCTCGGGGCCGAGACCATAGATCCCGCTGATGGTCCGATCGCCGACCAGCTCCGGGCGCGTGGAGGCCTCGTCGATGCTGCTCTGGACGCGGTGGGAATCACTCCTACGCTGCGTGACGCGTTGACCAGCACGACCCTCGGAGCGCCGATCTGCCTGGTCGGGATGGGCGCCCCGCAGGTGAGCATCGACGCTTTTCTCGTCAGCACCGAGGAGAGATCGCTCATCGGCAGCTTCACGTATGGATCAGATGACTTCACCGACGCCACCGAGATCATCGGCGCCGAACCGGAGGTCTATCGAGCGCTGATCAGCCGCGAGATCGACGTCTCCGCCGCCGACGACGCCTTCACCGCCCTCGCAGCGGGCGACGGCACCCCGGGCAAGGTCCTTGTCCGGTTCGACCGAGAGGAAACGACACGATGACCGGCACTCCCACCATCCGCGAGGTCCGCGCCTACACCGTCCGCGGCGGTGGGGCAGACTACCACGACCAAGAAGCCGACCACTGGATCGACGATCACATCGCGACTCCCATGAGCGTCTACCCGGAGTATCGGCAGTCGCGCCAGAGTTTCGGGCTCAACGTGCTGGGCACCCTGGTGGTAGAGATCGAGGCCAGCGACGGCACGGTCGGGTTCTCTGTGACGACCGCGGGCGAGATCGGCGCATTCATCGTGGAGAAACACCTCGCTCGATTCCTCGAGGGTCGGAAGATCACCGACATCGAACGCATCTGGGATCAGATGTACAAGTCGACCTTGTATTACGGGCGTCGAGGCGTGGTCCTGAACGCGATCAGCGGCGTCGATCTCGCCCTCTACGACCTGCTGGGCCGGGTACGGCAGGTTCCGGTGTTCGAGTTGCTGGGTGGCTCGGTGCGCGACGAGCTCCAGTTCTACGCCACGGGCGCGCGCCCCGATCGTGCGAAGGAGCTCGGGTTCATCGGTGGGAAGATGCCGCTCCACCACGGCCCTGCCGAGGGCGAGGAAGGGATGCGGAAGAACATCGCTCTGCTGGCCGAGATGCGGGAGAGGGTCGGCGATGACTTCTGGCTGATGTACGACTGCTGGATGTCGCTCGACGTCGACTACGCGACGCGCCTCGCCCATGCCGCTGCCGACTACGGCCTCAAATGGATCGAGGAGGCGCTCATCCCCGACGACTATTGGGGATACGCAGAACTGCGCAAGCGGGCACCGGCGTCGATGTTGATCACGACCGGCGAACACGAGGCCACTCGCTGGGGGTTCCGACAGCTGCTCGAGACCGGCGTCGATCTGATCCAGCCCGACGTGGGATGGTGCGGCGGCATCACCGAGCTACTGAAGATCTCCGCCCTCGCCGACGCCCACGGCACCATGGTCGTTCCACACGGCTCATCCGTGTACTCGTACCACTTCGTCGTGACGCGGACGAACAGCCCATTCGCCGAGTTCCTCATGATGCATCCGACCGCCGAGGAGATCGTCCCGATGTTCTCTCCGATGCTCGTCGGCGAGCCCGTTCCGGTGAAGGGCCGGCTCAAGGTTCCGGAGACTCCCGGCTTCGGTGTCGAGCTCTCCGACACGATCGACAAGCACCGCCCCTACACACACTGAACCTGGAGACACGACACATGGAATTCCTCCGACTCGGGGCGGCCGGCGCCGAACGACCCGCCGTGCGCCAGGACGGCCGCGTCCACGATCTCACCGTCCTTACTGTAGACATCGATGGCGCCTTCCTCGCTCGCGACGGGATAGCCCGTACCCGTGAAGCCCTCGCTGCCGGCGCTCTCCCCGAACTCGACGGTGCTGCGGCGCTGCGGGTCGGCCCACCGATCGCCCGTCCGATGGCGGTGCTGTGCATCGGGCAGAACTATGCCGCTCATGCGGCCGAGTCGGGCGATGCTCCGCCTGTCGTGCCGATCCTCTTCCACAAGCACCCCAACACGATCATCGGAGCATTCGACGACGTGATGATTCCGCCCGGCGCGGAGAAGGTGGACTGGGAGGTGGAACTCGGTGTGGTGATCGGCACCCGGGCGCGATACCTCGAGAGCCCGGAACAGGCACTCGCACACGTGGCCGGATACGTCGTCTCGCACGATGTCTCCGAACGCGCGTTCCAGGTCGAGCAGTCCGGCGGGCAGTGGTCGAAGGGAAAGAACGCGGAGACCTTCAATCCGCTCGGCCCGGCTCTCGTGCCCGCAGACGAGGTCGACCCGCAGGCACTGCGACTCTGGTCGACCGTGAACGGCGAACCCCGTCAGGACTCGAACACCGCAGACATGATCTTCACCGTGGCGCAGATCGTGCACCACTTGTCGCAGTACCTCGTGCTCGAACCGGGCGACTTGATCAATACGGGCACGCCACAGGGCGTCGCGCTGTCGGGCCGCTACCCATACCTCCGCTCCGGGGACGTCGTCGAGATCGGCATCGAAGCGCTCGGGCGACAGCGGCAGCGCCTGGTCGACACGCGACTCTGAGCCGGGCTTTGGCCAACGCCCGAGACACAGGTAGGCTTGCCCTCACCTGCTCTCGGGCGGGTACGGGGCTGTAGTTCAATGGTAGAACTTCTGCTTCCCAAGCAGACAGCGCGGGTTCGATTCCCGTCAGCCCCTCCACACAGCTATCCCCCGTTTCGCGGTGCTTTCGACCGCCACATTCTCGCGACTCCGTGGCGCCTTTGGCGTGTTCCGTGCCAGAGACGTGCACTCAGTCCGTTCCCTTGGTAGCCGAAGACGCTGGATTCTCGACCTGACCAGGATTCGGCACCGGCACGACAGTTCGTATAGGGCTACAGACGAACACGATCGCAAACGCTATGTATCCGACGGCGAGCACGACCAACGCGCTGCGTGTGCCCAGGAGCTCGGCCATCGCACCGCCCAAGACGGCTCCGACCGGGATCGTCGCAGCGTTCAACACTTGAGAGACGGAGCTGACTCTCCCCTGGAGATGCGGCGGCGTGAAATGTAGCCGGAGCGTCATGAGCGCCACGCCGCCGAGCGCGATTCCGAAGCTCACCGTGAACACACCGACAGCGAACAGCGCGACGGACGAGCCCGATTGCGTCGCAGGCAACAGCAACGACGAGGGAGCGGTGAAGACGAACGCAAAGGTCGCCACCTTGCCGAGCCCATAGCGGCTGATGAGTCTCCCACTGACGAGCGCCGCAGTCAGCCCGCCGACACCGCCCGCGGTAAGGACGAATCCGATGGTGTCCGAAGCGACACCAAGGTCTCGCGAGAGGTACAGGATATCTAGTGCACCGCTGGCGGAGAGAAGCAGGTTGGCGGTCGCGGCGCCCATAGTGATCCACATCAGAATTCGGCTTGAGCGCAGGGCTCCCAACCCCTCGCCGATCTCAATCGTGAGTCGCCGTCGGGGTGGCGGCGGCGGAGCGGCCTGACCGACGATCGTCAGGAGCGCCACAGCGCAGATGAGAAAGCAACCCGCGGTGATGAACAGCGTGTTGGAGGCGCCGATCAGCGCGACCAGGAGACCACCAACGGCCGGCCCTACTACCCGGGCCGCCGAGCGCCCCGCCTGCATCGACCCCGTCGCCGATGCATAGTCGTTCGACGGAACAACCTGGCGCAGATACGGCGTGAAGGCTGATTGGGACATCGCGGTGAACACTCCCGTCGTGAAGGCAAGCGCCAACAGCACGGGGAGCGTCAGCAGCTCGAGCTGCGCTGCCACAGGGACGGCGCTGAGGCTCGCCACCCGACCAAAGTTCGCCGTTACGAGGATCATGCGGCAGCGTTGCTGGCTTCGATCGACCAGGGCGCCCAGAAGGAGGCCGAGGATCGCAGCAGGCAACCACTGGAGCGCTTCGAGCAGTCCGACGACGAATGCGGACGCCTGCAGCTGCTCGATCGCGATCAGCGGCAGCGCAACGACAGCGACCATCGTGCCTGCCGCACTGACAGTTTCTGCGACGAGGAACGTGGTGAACGGCTTACCGAGCGTGCGGAACCCCGTGGTCATCCGGCGTTCCGCTCAGAGCTGTGGGGTGTGTGTTCACCGGTGACCTGGCCGTTGCGACGCTTATGCCATTCACGGATTTGCGCGTCACTGTCTTCGCTCGAGAATGAGACGAAGTCGCTGTGAAGCGACCCCGTGCTTTGGCCGATTCGGTCACGGATCACGGCTTCCGGCACGCCGCCCGCTACCAGATCGGCAACGTGCGCGCGCCGGAGATCGGTGAGGTGAACGTCAACCCCCGCCGTGGCGCAGTACTGCGCCCACCGATGCTGAACTGATTGGTAGCGCAACGGCGTGTCACGGCCCGACGCGGTGAATAGGGGGCCCGAGGACACTGCCAGAAAGCGCAAGTGATTGGTCAGCCTCAGCAGAACGTCTCGATTGTCCACGAGCACACGCCTGCGTTTGCCGCCCCACCCTGTCACGTAAAGGGATGCGGATGCTTCCTCAAAGTCCTGCACCTGCAGAGCTAACACTTCACCAGGCCGGAGTCCGAGGTGAGCAAGCAATCCGAACACCAACTGGTCTCGGTCTGCATAGTGAGGCATCGCTGCGAACACGGCATCGATCTCCGTCCTGAGGTTCCGGGAGGAGCGACGCGGCGGCTCTTCGGCGCGCGCCCGTTCGCGGCCTCCATGAGGAGGCAGGAGGTCCGCTCGCCCGCAATCGCGGAGAAGCCCTCGCAAAGCGGACAGTCGCCGTGCACGTGTGGCGATGGCTTGAGCCGTCGGCCAGGCCAGATACTCGCTCACCACGTCACCATCGATCCCGCCTCCGTGCTCGGCGGCAATTCTGACCAAGACCCTTAGGTCTGTCTCATAGCCACGTATCGTGCTCGGCCGGCGCCCCACACGGCGCAGTTCCTCCATGTACGAACTAAGCGCTTCTTCCGCCTCCATACTGCGACAATATCGATTGACACAGTTTTTTGGGAAGGCGACCTTCGATGGTCAAGGCCGACCGGCCCTCGGTGACGGGCGGAACGATCGAGGTCTTGGCTCGAAGGAGTCTCGATGCGCGAAGGACTTCGCTACCGAGGAGATGACCCTCCGCGTCGAAGTCGAGGATGATCTCGCCCTCTCCGCGCGGGGGCACGGATGCGGACGCACTGCGCACAGTTCTGACGACATGCTGTCTTCCGCACCACGTTGTCTTCCGCACCACGCTGTCCTCCGCACCGCGCTGTCCTCCGACGCGAGCCTTCAGATCATCCCATCCGAATCACCATCGGTTCCGAACAACGGTCGATGGGCGATATTCGTGCGCCCTCCGCACCGTATGCACGACCGAGAGAAGGCCCGATGATCGAATCGACGACACCGCCACTCGCCGCGCTCGACGGCTACCGCAACGTCACCGACCTGCTCGTGGCGCGCGCCGCCTCGGCTCCGGATCACGTCGCCTTCGAGGTCGAGGACGCGCGCTCCGGGTCGTGGCGGCCGATCACGACGCGCGCCTTCGAAGCCGAGGTGCGCGTGCTGGCGAAGGGCTTCATGGCCCAGGGCATCCGGGCGGGCGACCCGATCGCGATCATGGCGCCGACGCGCTACGAATGGGCCGTCGCCGACCTCGCCGCCTGGTTCGCCGGCGCCGTCGTCGTGCCGATCTACGACACGTCGTCGCCATCGCAGGTGGATGCCATCGTCGCCGATGCCGGTGTGCGCCTGGCGATCGGCGGCACCGCCGAGCACGCGGCACTCCTGCAGGACGCACTGGCGGTGTCGGACTCCGACACGATCGGGGCCTGGACGATGGATGCCGGGACATCCGCCGCCCTCACCGCGCTGGTCGCGAGCGGCAGCGGCGTCACCGATGAGGAGCTCGAGGCCCGCAGGACGACCGCCACTCAGGACGACCCCGCGACGATCGTCTACACCTCGGGCACCACGGGCGAGCCCAAGGGCGTGGTCCTCACCCATCGGAACTTCCTCGGTCAGGTGCTGAACATCGCCGCGGCGTACAGCGAGATCGTGAACGAAGACGGCAACACCGTCATCTTCCTCCCGCTCGCCCACGTGCTGGCACGCGGACTCCAGCTGATCTGCCTGGCCAGCGGCATGCGCATCGCGCACCTCTCCGACCCCTCGACGGTCGTCGCCACCCTCGACGCGCTGCGCCCGACGTTCCTGGTCGTCGTGCCGCGAGTGCTGCAGAAGATCCAGGCGGCCGCCGCGGGCAAGGCCGCCGACAAAGGACTGGCGGGAGTCTGGGCGAAGGCCGAGTCGACGGCGATCGCCTGGGGTCGCCGCGCCGAGCGGGTCGATGCCGGCAGACGCGTCGCGAGGGACCGCGGCCTCCACGTGCGTCACCGCCTCTTCGACGCCCTCTTCTACCGGCGTCTGCGTGCCGTGATGGGCGGGCGCGTCGGCTACATCCTCTCGGGCGGAGCGGCCCTCGACACCGACCTCTCGCTCTTCTTCCGCGGCATCGGGGTCCCCGTGATCGAGGGCTACGGCCTCACCGAGACCACTGCACCGCTCACCGGCAACCTGCCGGGGCGTATCGCCTCGGGCAGCGTCGGCGCGCCCCTCCCCGGACTCACGGTGCGCATCAGCGACGAGGGCGAGGTGCTCGCTCGCGGCATCGGCGTGTTCGACGGCTACCGCAACCCGGCTCACGACGACGGCGCCTTCGTCGACGGCTTCTTCCGCACCGGCGACCTCGGTCGTCTCGATGCGCAGGGCCGGCTGATCCTCGAAGGGCGACTCAAAGACGTGATCGTGACCTCGAACGGCAAGACGATCGTGCCGACCCGCTGGGAGAGCGCGGTCGAAGCTCATCCACTCGTCTCGCATGCGGTGATGGTCGGCGAGGGGAAGCCGTACCTCTCGGCGCTGCTCGTGCTCGACCCGGAACAGGCCGGCGCCTGGGCCGAAGCGCAGGGCAGCCGCATCCCGTCGACCAGCACGACCAGCCCGACCGACATCCGCACGGTGGACGACGCGGCCCTGCACGCTCACCTGCAGCGCGCCGTCGACGCCGCCAACGCACTCGTGGCGCGTAGCGAGCAGGTGCGCCGGTTCAGCGTGGTCTTCGCCGACCTCGACGACCGCGGGCTCGTCACACCCACCATGAAGCTCAAGCGGAGCGTCGTGCTGGATCGCGCGGCCGTCACCGTCGAAGACCTGTACCTCTGAGAAACAGAAAGCACACCATGTCCTCCCCCACGCCCTCCGACGCCAAGTCATCCCGCTCCTCGGTCATCGCGATCCTCGCGGCCCTCGTGATCGGCACGCTCGTCGCGGTCGCCGGCAGCCAGAACGGCGCGACGATCGGCGGCATCCCACTGTTCGCCTTGGCCGTCGCCGCCGCGTTCGCGATCCAGGTCATCGCGTTCATCCCGGCGATGCTCCTGCAGACCGAGCGATTCTTCGACCTCACCGGCAGCCTTACCTTCTTCGCGATCTCTGCGGCGCTGGTCCTGCTGGCGCCACAGCCCGACGCGCGCAGCTGGATCCTCGCGGGGATGGTGATGCTGTGGGCGGTGCGCCTCGGATCCTTCCTGGCCCTGCGCGTGCACAAGGCCGGCTCGGACGGACGCTTCGACCAGATCAAGGGCTCCCCATTGCGGTTCCTGCAGGTGTGGATCATCCAGGGCGCGTGGGTGTCGCTGACCGCGGCCGCGGCATGGATCACGATCAGTGCGGACTCCGCCACCCGCGCACCCATCGGATGGCTGACCGTCGTCGGGATCGTCGTGTGGGTTCTCGGCATGGTGGTCGAGATCGTCGCCGACGCGCAGAAGTCGGCATTCCGTGCAGACCCGCGCAACCGGGACGAGTTCATCCGCACGGGACTGTGGTCGCGGTCGCGCCACCCGAACTACTTCGGCGAGATCGTGATCTGGGTGGGCGTGTTCCTCACCGCCGCCCCCGTGCTCGTCGGGTGGCAGTGGATCGCGCTGCTCTCGCCGCTGTTCGTGATCCTGCTGCTCACCCGGGTCAGCGGCATCCCGCTGCTGGAAGCGCGCGCCGAGAAGAAGTGGGGCGATCGCGCCGACTACATCGCCTACCGCGAGAACACGCCGGTGTTGATCCCGAAGCTCACGCGGGGCGCGGTGCAGGAGACGGCGGCGTAGGAGCTACGGACGGGCGGGCGGAGGACGCAAGCGACTTGACGTGGGAGCCGAGCACAGCACGCGAGCCCCTGACCGCAATCCGCGCGGTCAGGGGCTCGCCTGGGTCAGCGAACCACGAGCAGGTTATGGTCAACCGAGGCAGAGTTGATTGCTTGCCACGACGACGCTGCGCCGCTCGACATCCACCACTGTCCGACACCAATGTTGGGCCAGAAGACATCTGCCTTTCCATCACCCGTGAGGTCGGCAAGCTGAAGCTGTTCGCCCGGGACGTTGGCGCTCGTCAGGAGCGACCACGCGGTGGTGCCGCCGTAGGACACCTGCCAGTTTCCGGTGGCCGGATTCGGAAGCAGGACGTCATCCTTACCATCGCCATCGATGTCGCCGAACTTCAGAAGTGCGGCGCTAATGCCGGCAGTGTTGATGATCTGCCAGCTGCTCGCCCCACTCTCGGAGAGCCACCATTGTCCGTTCGGGTGGGCATAGAAGACATCGTCCTTGCCATCGCCGGTGAGATCAGCGATACGCAGGCTCGTTGCCGGAACCGACGTCGCCGTGATCGTCCAGGCGGAGTTTCCCCCGTAGGAGATCCACCATTGGTTCGTTCCCGCGTTCGCCCAGAACACGTCCGCTTTACCGTCGCCGTTGAAGTCACCCAGCTGCAGTTCGTGCCCGGGGATACCGTTTGCGGCCGAGAGGAGCGCCCACGCGGTGGTTCCCCCATAGGAGACATACCAGTTGCCCGTCGCTGGATCCGGCCAGAAGACGTCAGACTTTCCATCACCATCGAAGTCAGCGAACTGCAACACGCCCGGCGCTACCCCTCCCGTATTGATTGCGTTCCACGCGCTCGTTCCGTTCTCCGAGACCCACCACTGTCCGTTCGGGTGCGAGAAGAACACATCGGCGATACCGTCGCCCGTGAAATCGGTGTTGTTCGCAGATCGCGGAATGGGGCAGCCCTCGTAGAAGCTGACCCCCGGCGACGCCGGGCAGACGTCGATCACGTTGGGGATTCCATCGCCATCCGTGTCAACGGGCGGCGCCACCGCACCCCCTAGGCCCGGGAAGGTGCCCGGCATCCAGGTACCTCGCGTGACGTTCGACAGACATGTGAAGCTGTCATTGATCTGACCATAGAGCGCACCGTTCCGATAGACCTCGAAGTGCAGGTGGAGGGCCGGCGAGTTCCCGGTATTTCCCACGACCCCGATCGGAGTTCCTTGAGAGACGGGCGTACCCACCGCGAAGGGCGTCGCGGAAGCCATATGCGCGTAGCGCGTGACATAGCCCCCCGCGTGCTGAACTTCGACGAGGTTGCCGTAACTGCCACCCGAACTCTTGGACTTGATGGTGCCGTCCGCGGCAGCCACGATCGGGGTGCCACCTTGGCCCGAGATATCGATGCCGTCGTGCTTGCGGTAGTTGCCTCGGCAACCATCGCCCACCTTCGACTGAATGTTCCCGGACGCCGGGTAGACCATGGAGTCCGAAGGCGCAGCCGACGCCGCTTCGGGAGCAGCGGCCTGCGGATAGACGAGCGCGACCGCGACGACGAGCGCAACGAATCCGGCGCGCACCTTCCGCCCTCCTGCGATACGAGCCATTGACGATTTTGAGTTCATGCGTAAACCATAGGGAACTCATACCTTGCCCCGCTGTCCCCTCTTCGGCCTACAGACGCGCGCCCGGATGCATCGATAGTGTGAGAGACCCTCCTTTCGTGAGGATGAGCGCCTACTCATCGCGGCCGCTCGGACCCACCTATCGGACCGAAAAGTCGTCCGCGCGTCGACTTCGTCTGCCCGCACACATCGGGCCCCGACACTCGGTGCCCGCGGACATGACTTCGCCCGCCCGGCACGAGAGTGTGGAGACGAACCGGCGTTCTGCTTGAGAGCACCCGCCGCGAGAGCACGCCCGAACAAAGGAGTCTCCATGTCCAGCGAAACCCTGGTCGTGCCGCTCGTCGACCAGCTCGACGCATTCTTCGGTCAGTACACGGCTGCGGGTCAGTCGCCGGGGCTCGTGTACGGACTCGTCGGCACCGACGGGCTGGAGCACACCCGGGGGTTCGGGACCGCCGACGACGACGGCACCGCCCCTGACGCCGACACGATCTTCCCGATCGCCTCGATGACCAAGAGCTTCGTCGCACTCGGCGCCCTGCTCGCCCGAGACCGCGGGCTCCTCGACCTGGAAGCCCCCATCACCGACTTCTATCCGGAGTGGCACGGCACGGTGGGTGACGAACCGGCTGCCGCCCCGACCCTGCGGCAGCTGCTCAGCATGGGCGGCGGACTCACCGAGGACAACTCGTGGGTCGACCCGTTCCTGGGCCTCTCCGAGGCGGAGCTGGTCGAACGGATCAGACCCGGCTTCAACTACAGCACCCATCCGGGAAGCGCCTTCGAGTACTCGAACATCGGCTTCACGATGGCCGGTCTCGCCGTAGGCAAAGCCGTGAGCCGACGCGTGGAGGACTGGGTCACCGACGAGATCCTGCATCCGCTCGGGATGAACAGCACCTGGTTCGACAACCGCGCACCGGAAGAGGGATTCCGCCGAGCGGTCGGCTACTCGCTGAACACCGACGGCGACTGGGTGGGGTTCCCTCCCGCCGTGTCCGATGCCATGGCCGCAGCCGGCGGCATGCAGTCGACGATCAACGACCTCAGCATCTGGGTGCGCTTCCTCGCCGCCGCCACACAGCCCGCGTCGACACCCGCGGGCAGTGACGATGCCGTCGTCAGCCGGGCGTCACGGCGCGAACTGCAGCGCATCCATCAGGTCGACATCCCGTCGCTCCAGGCACGCCCCGAAGGCACCTGGAAGTTCGTCACCGGGGGCTACGCGCTCGGACTCTTCGTGCACGAAGACCTGCACCGCGGACGCATCGTCACGCACAGCGGCGGACTTCCGGGATTCATCCTGAACATGGTGTGGCACGCGGGATCCGGGAAGGGCGTCGTCGTGTTCACCAACAGCCACCGGAGCAACCCGGTCGCCCTGTCGGAGGACGCCCTGTTCCGCGCCCTCGCCTTCCACGACACCCCCGCCCGCACCGTGCAGCCGTGGCCGGAGACGCATCGGCTGATGTCCGCCGCCGACGAGCTGATCCGCTCCTGGGACGACGGTACGGCCGCCGCGATCTTCGCCGACAACATCGACTTCGACCGCCCGCTCCCCCAGCGCCGAGCTGCGATCGACGAGCTCATCGCCCAGGTGGGCCCGCTGCTCCGCGACCGCGGCGCGCCCGAGGTCGTCTCCGCGGCGACCCCGGCAGACATCACCTGGTCGATCCCCGCCGAACGCGGCGAGCTGATCTGCATGATCCACCTCACCCCGGTGCGCCCCGCACAGATCCAGGAGTTCGAGGTGATCGCCGTGGAGCGGAGCGTTCCGCGTGCCGCACGACCGACCGACATCTCCGCCCGGCGCCGCGCCTACGCCCGACCGACCGTGAGCTCGCTGCCGAACACGCGCGTGCTCTGAGCCGCGGCCGCGTTCCCGACGTCGCGTCAGCCTCGCGGATCGAATCGGCGCACCGGGTGTGTCGCCGCGACGAGCGCGCGCAGCCCCTCCAGGTCGGCAGCAGCAGCGCCCAGGGCACGCGCCTGCACGAGCACGTTGCCGAGAGCGGTCGCCTCGACGGGACCGGCCAGCACCGGGAGCCCGGAGCGATCGGCGGTGGCCTGGCAGAGGAGCGCGTTGAGCGAGCCGCCCCCGACGAGGTGGATCACGTCGACCTCGCGGCCCGAGAGGGCGGATGCCGTCCGCACGGTCGCGGCGAAGGCCGCCGCGATGCTCTCCACGATGCTGCGCGCGAACGCCGCACGGCTCGTCGGCGCAGATGCCCCGTCCGCCTGGATCAGCGCGGCGATGCGGGCGGGCATGTCGCCGGGCGCGCTGAGCGAAGGATCGTTCGCATCGAACAGCGGCACCCCATCCGAGACCGCGGCTGCCGCAGCGAGCAGCTCCGCCAGATCGATCGACGCGCCGTCCTCCCCCTCCCACGCCCGCACACTCTCGCTCAGCAGCCACAGACCGGTGACGTTGTGCAGAAAACGGTATCGACCATCGACGCCGAGCTCGTGGGTGAAGTTCGCCTCGCGCGCGGCGTCCGTCAGCACGGGTTCGGTCAGCTCCAGTCCGACGAGACCCCACGTGCCGCACGAGATGTACGCGGCGGAAGGCGACGTCATCGGCACGGCGACCACTGCCGAGGCGGTGTCGTGCGAACCGACCGCGATCACCGGGAGGTCGGCGCCGATCCGGGCGGCGAGATCCGGACGCAGCGACCCGATCACCGCGCCGGGGTCGATGAGCGGAGGGAGGATGCGCGACGGGATGCCGATGCGCGATGCGAGATCGCTGTCCCACTCCCCGTCGTCCACTCCGAGCAACCCCGTCGTGGAGGCATTCGTCCGCTCCGCCGCGCTGACGCCCGTGAGCAGGAACGCGATCAGGTCGGGGATGAGCAGCGCCACGTCGGCGTCAGCGATCCGCTCGTCGACCCGGTACTGGTACAGGGTGTTGAAAGGCAGGAACTGCAGTCCGTCGCGGGCGTAGAGATCGGCGAACGGAACGATGTCGTGCACCTCTGCGACGCCCCGGGCGGTGCGGGAATCGCGGTAGTGGAACGGCTCGGCGAGAAGAGCGCCGTCCGCGAACAGCCCGTAGTCGACGGCCCAGGAATCGATCCCGATGCTCTCGATCGCCGGTTCGCGCCGTACCGCCTCAGTCAGACCCGCCACGACGTGCTCGTACAGGGCCGAGAAGTCCCAGTGCAGACCGTCGTCGCGCTCGACAGGGCCATTGGGGAAGCGCGCCACGAGCTCGAGCTCGAGCCTCCCCTCCCCGATCCGCCCGATCATCACACGGCCGCTGGTCGCCCCGAGATCGACGGCCGCGACCGCGCGCACGCTCATCGCAGGAACGCCGCGGCGACGCCGGAGTCGACGGGGATGTGCAGACCCGTGGTGCGGCTGAGCTCGGGACCGGTCAGCACGTAGACCGCGTCCGCGACGTTCTCGGGCACGACCTCGCGCTTGAGGATCGTGCGGTTCGCGTAGTACTGACCGAGGTCTTCTTCGGCGACGCCGTAGGTCGCGGCACGGTTCGCGCCCCAGCCCGAGGCGAAGATGCCGGAGCCGCGGACCACGCCGTCGGGGTTGATGCCGTTCACACGGATACCGTACTCGCCGAGCTCGACCGCGAGCAGCCGCACCTGGTGCGCCTGGTCGGCCTTGGTGGCGGAGTAGGCGATGTTGTTGGGGCCGGCGAAGACCGAGTTCTTGGATGAGATATAGATGATGTCGCCGCCGAGCTTCTGATCGATGAGCACGCGGGCGGCGGCCTTGGACACGAGGAACGATCCCTTGGCCATCACGTCGTGCTGCAGATCCCAGTCCTTCTCGGTGGTCTCCAGCAGCGGCTTCGACAGCGAGAGGCCGGCGTTGTTGACCACGAGGTCGACACCGCCGAACGCGAGCACCGCCTCGTTCAGGGCGGCCTGCACGGCCTGGGGGTCGGCGACGTTTGCCGCGATGCCGATCGCGACATCGGTGTTGCCGAGCTCGGCGGCAGCGGCCTGCGCCTTCGAGGCGTCGAGGTCGGCGACGACGACACAGGCGCCCTCGGCCGCGAGGCGGGTCGCGATGGCCTTGCCGATGCCGGATGCGGCGCCGGTGACGAAGGCGATACGGCCCTGGTGCGACTTCGGCTTCGGCATGCGCTGCAGCTTGGCCTCCTCCAGCGCCCAGTACTCGATGTCGAACTTCTCGGCGTCGGAGATCGGCGAATAGGTCGACAGGGCCTCGGCGCCGCGCATCACGTTGATCGCGTTGACGTAGAACTCGCCGGCGACGCGGGCGGTCTGCTTGTTCGCACCGTAGGAGAACATGCCGACACCGGGGATCAGCACGATGAGCGGGTCGGCGCCGCGGATGGCAGGAGACGTGGCCGTCGCGTGCGCGTCGTAGTACGCCTGGTAGTCGGTGCGGTACTGCTCGTGCAGCTCGTGCAGGCGCGCGATCTGCTCCTCGGCAGACGCCGTGGCCGGCAGGTCGAGGATCAGCGGCTTCACCTTGGTGCGCAGGAAGTGGTCGGGGCAGCTGGTGCCGAGCGCGGCGAGGGCGGGCGCCTGTTCCGACGCCAGGAAGTCGAGGACGACGTCGGCGTCGGTGAAGTGTCCGACCATCGGCTTGTCGGTCGAGGCGATGCCCCGGATGGTGCCGGCGAGGGCCGCAGCGCGCTCACGGCGCTCGGACGCGGGGAGGGCCTCGAAGCCCGAGCGGACGCCGCCGAACGGGTCGGCCTTGCCGTGCTCGGCGATGTAGGCGGCCGCGGTGTCGATGATCCAGAGAGAGTTCGCCTCGGCCTCCTCCGACGTGTCGGCCCACGCGGTGATGCCGTGTCCACCGAGGATGCAGCCGATCGCCTGAGGGTGCTGCTTCTTGATCTCGGCGATGTCGAGTCCGAGCTGGAAGCCGGGACGACGCCACGGCACCCAGACGACCTTCTCGCCGAAGATCTTCGTGGTCAGCGCTTCGCCGTCTGCCGCGGTGGCGATCGCGATGCCCGAATCGGGATGCAGGTGGTCGACGTGCACGGCGTCGACCAGGCCGTGCATGGCGGTGTCGATCGACGGGGCGGCACCCCCCTTGCCGTGCAGGCAGTAGTCGAAGGCGGCGACCATCTCGTCTTCGCGGTCAAGTCCGGGGTACACGTCGACGAGCGCGCGCATGCGGTCGAGGCGCAGCACGGCGAGACCGCTCTCGGTCAGGGTGCCGAGGTCGCCGCCAGAGCCCTTGACCCACATCAGCTCGACCGGCTGGCCCGTGACGGTATCGGTCTCGGTGCCCTTGGCCGAGGTGTTTCCTCCGGCGTAGTTGGTGTTCTTCGGGTCGGCGCCGAGGCGGTTCGACCGGGCGATCAGAGCGGCGGCGGTGGCGTTGGTCATGACTCTCCAAGACAGGGGCGATGCACACGACCGTGTGCACTCGTGCTGTTACTTCTTGTGAAAGATAACACGAACTGACGTCGTGGAGAAAGGGTGTCTGGCGAGGGCGTCTGGGATTCAGAGGATGTCGGCGATATCCCGGAAGGCATCCAACCGCTCGTCGCCGGGATCGAGCTCGGTGATCAGCACCGAGATCTCGTCGCGTTCGAGCGCGCGGGCCACCGACCGGCGCCCGAGCTTGCTGGAGTCGACGCACACCACCGTGGCGCCGGCGTTCGCGGCCATCGCCTGCTTCAGCTCGGCTTCGTCCACCGAGACCTCGGACGTGCCGTCGGCGCCGTCGAGCGCGTCGGCCGAGGAGAAGAAGGTGTCGAAGTAGACCGAACGCATGCTCCGGCGAGCGATCGGGCCGACGAGACTGCCCGTGGTGGGCTCCGCGGTGCCACCGGAGATCACCGCCGTCACGCCGTCGAGCGGATGCAGCACCTGGAACGACTCGAAGGAGTTCGTGTACGCCGTGAGCCCGGCGCGCGGACCGATCACCGAGGCGAGCATGTTGACGGTCGACGACGCGTCGAGCGCGATGCTGCCATGAGCCGGGACGAGTCGCAGCGCCTTCTCGGCGATCGCCTTCTTCGCGCTCGCCCTGATGGCCCGGCGCGCATCGAACGGGCGCGCTCTGGGGGCGGCGGTCGCCCCACCTCGCACCCGACGCACTCGGCCCTCCGCCTCCAGCTCGAGCAGGTCGCGTCGGATCGTCATCGACGACACCGCGAACAGTTCGGCAGCGGCCTCGATCATCACGCCCTGCGGGCCGTTCGCGAGTTCGACGAGTTCGTCTCGACGTCGTTGCGCCTCGAGATTGCCGGAAAGAGCCATGGGAGGAATCTATCCGGTGTGCACGCCGGGGCCGATCCCCCGATCATCGACCCTCGCTCTGTGCGCTCATATGAGCGGCTGGTGTCGCGAGGTGAGCGCCGCCGCTAGGCTCTGCTCATGCTCGGAAACACCACGGAACCTCTTCTCGGCCGCATCGCCGTCGTCACGGGCGGGGCGCGGGGCCTCGGTTACGCCATGGCCGAGGCACTGGCGACCGCCGGCGCCGATATCGCCCTCCTCGACCGCCTCGACACCGTCGCCGATGCCGCCGACACCCTGCAGTCCGAGACGTGGCGGCGTGGCATCGGCGTCAGCGTCGACGTCACCTCCGACGCCTCCGTCGCGGCTGCCTTCGATGCCGTCGCCGCGCAGTTGGGCGTGGCCGACGTGCTCGTCAACAGCGCGGGCATCACGCTGGGCACGCCCCTCCTCAACACCACGCCAGCGGACTGGCGGCGGGTGCTCGACGTCAACGTCACCGGCACCTTCGTCACGAGCCGTGAGTTCGCGCGTCGGCACGTCGAGGCCGCACGAGGAAACCCGGCCAGCGTGGTCAACGTGTCGTCGATGTCGGCGTTCGCGGTGAACATCCCGCAGACCCAAGCGGTCTACAACACGTCGAAAGCCGCGGTGTCGATGTTCACCAAGAGCGCGGCGATCGAGTGGTGGCCGCACGGCATCCGCGTCAACGCGATCGCCCCGGGATACTTCGCCAGCGACATGACCAGGGACTTCGTGGCGGAGAACCCCGAGATGGCCGACGAGTGGGTGCGGCGCATCCCCGCCGGGCGGATGGGGGAGCCCGAAGAGCTCGGCGACCTCCTGGTCTACCTCGCGAGCGAGCGGTCGAGCTACGTCATCGGGCAGAGCATCCTCATCGACGGTGGTTACACCAGCGTGTGAGAGGCCGCCGGACGGGAAGCCCGGACCCTAGGCTGAGGGACATGCCCGAACTGCCCCTCGGCTCGGCGAGCTTCCGAGCTGCCGCCGTCGACCTCGGAGGGTCCAGCGGTCGCGTCGTGAGCGCGACCGTCGACGGGGATCGGCTGCGGATCGACGGGGTGCACCGGTTCCGCAACCGCGCGTTCACGGACGAGCTCGGACTGCGGTGGGATGCCCAGCGGCTGTACCGCGACGCGGTCGCCGGTCTCGCGGCGCTTCGCCGCGAGGGACCCGCCTTCGCCAGTGTCGGCGTGGACGCCTGGTCGGGAGACTACGGGCTGCTCGCCTACGACGGCCTGCTCGATGCTCCCTTCCACCAGCGCGATGCCCGCACCGACCGCAGCTTCCCCCTCGTCGACGCGATCCTCCCCGCCGCCGATGCCTTTCGAGACACCGGGGTCACCGCCCTCCCGATCATGACGATCTACCAGCTGATGGCCGACCGGGAGGCCGGGCGTCTCGACACCGTGCAGCGGATGCTGCTGATGCCCGATCTGCTCGCGCACTGGCTCGGCGCCGAAGAGGTCGCCGAGGCGACGAACGTCTCCAGCACCGGCCTCGCCCTCCCCCGCGGTGCCGGCTGGGATGCCGGCCGGATCGACGCGCTGGGCCTGCCGGCGCGGATCTTCCCCGAGATCGTCGCGCCCGGCACCGTGACCGGGCGTGTGGCTGGCGGCATCCTGGCGCCCGGGGATGCCACCGACATCACCGCCGTCGCCTCGCACGACACCGCCAGCGCCGTGATCGCCGTCCCCGCGCGCGACGAGGACTTCGCCTTCGTGTCGTGCGGCACGTGGATCCTCACGGGTGTCGAGGTCGATCGCCTCATCACGAGCGACCGGGCCCGCGAGGCGGGTTTCACGAACGAGCTCGGCCTCGACGGCACCGTGCGGTTCCTCCGGATCGCCGCCGGGCTCTGGATCATCAACGAGTGCATGCGGGAATGGGGGCTCGACGGCTGGGGAGCACGCAGCACCGCCGCCCGTCGCGAGCTGCTGGCCCGTGCCGACACCGCCCCGGGCACCCGGGTGCCGATCGACACCGGAGACCCTCGCCTGCTGCGCCCCGGGCAGATGACCGCGCGCATCGCGGAACTCGTCGCGGAGGCCGGCGGACGCATGCCCACCGACCGCGCCTCCGTGGTGCGGCTGGTGCTGGAGAGTCTCGGGGCGTTCGTGGCCCGACAGGTCGACGAAGCAGCGGCGCTCTCGGGTGTGGACGTGCGGGTGATCCACCTGGTCGGCGGCGGCTCCGAGTCGTCGATCCTGGCGCAGGCCGTCGCCGACCGCTCGGGGCGCGCCGTGGTCGCGGGGCCGTCGGAGGCCACGTCGATGGGCAACATCCTGGTGCAGGCCCGCGCGCACGGCGCGGTGCACGGAGGTCTCGGCGATCTGCGCCGCGTGGTGCGCGCCTCCACCGAGCTGCGGCGCTACGAGCCCGTCCGCCGCTGAGCGGGCTGGTCGGTCCCGCTCAGGCCGAGGTCTCGAGCAGGCGCCGGGCGAGAGCGGCATCGGTCACCAGGGAATCGACGATCCCTGACCGCAGGGCGGCGGCGACGGCACCCGTCTTCGAGGGGCCTCCCGCGACGGCGATCACCTCGGGGATGCGGCGCAGCTGCTCGGTGGATACCGCGAGAGACCGCTCGGCCACCGACCCCACGACGGCACCGTTCTCGTCGATGAGCGTCGCGCAGATCTCGGCCTTCACCCCCGCCGCGAGCAGCTCGTCGAGCGCGCCCGCGCGCCCGGCATTGTCGTACAGCTGCGAGTCGGGCGGGCTCCAGGAACCGATCGCGACGACGGCCTTGGTCACCGAGTCGAAGCGGCGGAAGGTCTCCATGATGCCGGGCTCGCGACGCAGGGCCGAGGCGGTGGCGGCGGTCTCGACCAGCAACGGGGCGAAGATCGCGCGGGAGCGTCCCCCCGAGATGCGGCTCACCTGGCGGATCACCTCGACGCCGTTCTCGGGCGTGGGGGCGGCGACGCCGGCGAGCTGCACCACCTCGCACGTCGCCAAGGTGCGCAGGTGTCCGGCCATCGCGGTCAGGGTGCGTCCGGCCGTGAGCCCCAGCACGTCGCCCTCGGTGACGATCTCGCTGAGCAGGTCGGCAGCTGCGCGCCCGAGCCGATCCTGAATGAGGTCGGGCGTGGTGCCGGGAGTGATCACCGCGAGAGCGCGCGTCAGCCCGAAGCGGGCGCGCAGCTGCATGGACAGGTCGAGATCGAGGGAGTCCGGTGCCTCGATCGTGATCTTCACCAGCCCCTGCTCGAGCGCATCCTCCAGCATCCGCGCGATCTTGAAACGGGAAAGGCCGAGTTCGTCGGCGATCTCGATCTTCGTCCGCCCGTCCAGGTAGTGCCGGCGCGCGACGTGCGAGATCCGCACCAGTTCATCGGGTCCCATGTCGCCTCTTCGTCTCGCGTCGTGTCAGGTCGGTTCAGCATATCCCGGTTTCTCCTTCTGCGCTCATATGAGCGGCCAGTTGTCTCATCCGTCACGCATGGCTAATGTCGGTCGAGCAATCACGACCCCACGATTGCACCCGCACCACGAGGAGCCCGATGAAGCGCACTGAACTGCCCACGACCATGCGTGCGAGCGTGCTGGTGCGCGCCGGCGAGCTCACGGTGGAGACCCGCCCCGTGCCGATCCCGTCCGCCGATCAGGTGATCGTGCGGGTGAACGCGGTCGGCATCTGCGGCTCCGACGTCCACTACTTCCACGAGGGGCGCATCGGCGACTTCGTCGTGGAGGAGCCGCTCGTCCTCGGCCACGAAGCCGGCGGCACGATCGTCGCGGTCGGGGCCGACATCGACGACGCCCGCGTCGGCGAGCGCGTCTCGATCGAACCGCAGCACCCCTGCCGGGTGTGCGAGTTCTGCCGCAGCGGGCGCTACAACCTCTGCCCACGGATCGAGTTCTACGCCACCCCGCCGATCGACGGCGCCTTCGCGGAGTACGTCGCGATCCAGGGCGACTTCGCCTACACCGTTCCCGATTCCGTGAGCGACGACGCCGCAGCGCTCATGGAGCCGCTGTCCGTCGCCATCGCGGCCGTGCAGAAGGCCGGTGTGCGACCCGGGAGCCGCGTGCTCATCACCGGGGCGGGGCCCATCGGCATCGTCACCGCGCAGACCGCACGCGCATTCGGTGCCACCGAGATCGTGATCAGCGACCCGATGGCCGAGCGTCGCGAGGTCGCCCTCCGGTTCGGCGCGACCGCCGCCGTCGACCCGGCGGCCGGACCGCTCGGCTCGGGATACGACGCCTTCGTCGACGCCTCGGGATCCCCCGTCGCCGTGAAGCAGGGCATCTCGGCATTGAAGCCCGGCGGCATCGCCGTGCTCGTCGGCATGGGCGCCGACGAGATCGCCCTCCCCGTCTCCACGATCCAGAACCGCGAGCTGATCGTCACCGGCATCTTCCGCTACGCGAACACCTGGCCCACGGCGATCGAGCTGGTCGCGTCCGGCGCCGTCGACCTCGATGCGCTGGTCACCGGGTCGTTCGGCCTCGCCGAGGTGCGCGAGGCTCTCGATTCCGCCTCGCACCCCTCGACCCTCAAGAGCATCGTGCGTCCTGACCGCGAGCACGCGAGGGAATCATGACCGACCTCGAGCGCACGGGGAACATCACCCTCGACGAGCAGCCCGACATGCTCGCGTGCGTCGACATCCGCAAGGCGTTCGGCGGAGTGCCCGTGCTCAAGGGCGTGGGGCTGCACCTCGTGCCGGGCACCGTGACGGCGCTCGCTGGCGAGAACGGTGCCGGCAAGTCGACGCTCATGAAGATCGCCTCGGGCCAGATGAAGGCCGATGCCGGTCGTGTGCTCGTGCGCGGCGAGGAGCTCACCGCGGGATCCGCGCGCGACGCCCACCAGCGCGGCATCGCCATCGTGCCGCAGGAACTGGCCTCGATCCTCGACACCACGGTGTACGAGAACATCTTCGTGGGGCGGGAGCTGCGCAACCGGTTCGGGCTGGTCGACCGCCGCCGCATGGCCAGGGAGGCCCGGCAGATGCTCGCCGAGTTCGGCGTCGACATCGATCCCGGAGCCCGGATGGGATCGCTGCCGGTGGGACTGCGGCAGATCGTCGAGATCGTCAAGGCGACCAGCACCGGCGCGCGGGTGCTGCTGCTGGACGAACCGACCAGCGCGATCGCCGAGCGCGAGGTCGCCCGCCTGATCGAGAGCATGCGCATGCTGCGCGACCGCGGCGTCGCGATCCTCTTCACGACGCACAAGATGGAGGAGATCCGCGCGATCGCCGACCGGGTCGTGGTGCTCCGCGACGGCGGCCTCGTCGCGGATGCACCGCTCTCAGAACTCAGCGACGACGACATCGTGACCGCGATGATCGGCCGCGAGCTCGAAGACCTGTTCCCCGACCTGCCGCCGGCTTCCGACGACATCGCCCTCTCGGTGCGCGGGCTCGAGTACACACCGGCCCCGCAGCCGGTTGACCTGCAGGTGCGCCGCGGTGAGATCGTGGGGCTCGCGGGGCTCGTCGGCGCCGGACGCACCGAGCTGATCGAGGCGCTGTTCGGCGTGCGCTCCGCGACTGCGGGTGAGATCGCCGTCGGAGGCGCTCGCGTGCGTCGCGGACGCCCCGCCGACGCGATCACCGCCGGCATGGCCTTGGTCCCTGAGGACCGCAAGGGCGCGGGAGCCGTGCTCAGCATGGACATCCTCGCCAACGCGACCCTGCCGCGCATGAACCAGTTCTCGGTCGCCGGATGGCTCAAGGGCCGCAGCCGCGTGGACGCCGTCTCCGAGGTGATGAGCTCCGTGCGCCTGCGCAGCCGTGGTCTCGGGCAGCTGATGGAGACGCTCTCGGGCGGCAACCAGCAGAAGGTGGTGCTCGCGCGCTGGCTCACCGGCGAGGTGAAGGTGCTGCTGCTCGACGAACCCACCCGCGGCGTCGACATCGGCGCCCGCAGCGAGATCTACCGCATCATCACCGACCTCGCCGCCTCGGGCATGGCCGTGGTGATGGCGTCGAGCGACATGCCGGAGATCCTCGCCCTGTCGCACCGCGCTCTCGTGCTCAAGGACGGCGGCGTGGTGGCGGAGCTCGACCGCACCGCCCTCCAGCAACCCGACGTGCAGGACCGCATCTTCCGACTCGCGAGCGGACTCGACATCTCCGACGCACCTTCCGCAAAGGACGACCAATGACCGACACCCGCACCGCCGCGCCGACCTTCGTGCCCGAGTCGGAAGTGAAGCGCTTCAGCCCGACCTGGTTCGGCGACCTCGCGATCCGCTACGCGATGGTGATCGTGATGGTGCTCATCATCGCCTTCTTCCTCTACCGCAGCGCGCGCTTCGGCACGGTCGACAACCTGCAGACGATCCTGGTCGCGGCGGCACCGTTCGCCCTGATCGCCCTCGGGCAGACGCTCGTGATCCTCACCGGCGGCATCGACCTCTCGGTCGGCAGCGTGATCGCCGCAGCGGCCGTGTTCGGCAGCCTCACCGCGAAGGCGTTCCCGGATCAGATCTGGCTCGCGATCGTCGCCGGAGTCGTGGTGGGGTTCATCGCCGGGGCCATCAACGGCTTCGTGGTGTCGGTGATCAAGGTGCCACCCTTCATCGCGACGCTCGGCATGCTCACCCTCGCGTCCGGTGTCGCCTACGTCGCGGGCAACGGCGCCCCCATCACCGGGCTGCCGGCCGACTTCTCCCGCATCGCCAACGCCCAGTTCGGCGGGCTCACCCTGCCGGTCATCCTGATGATCGTCGGCATCCTGGGACTCGCGATCATCATGCGCCGCACCGCCTGGGGTATGCGGGTCTACGCGATCGGCGGCAACCCGATCGCCGCCGGCATCGCGGGCATCAACGTCGGCCGCACCATCTTCAGCGTGTATGCCATCTCCGGCATGCTCGCCGGCATCTCGGGCGTCATGCTCGCCAGCCGTGTCACGCTCGGCGCTCCGAACCTCGGCGTCGGCTACGAGCTCGACGCGATCGCGGCGGTCGTGATCGGCGGCGCGAGCCTGCTCGGCGGCCGCGGCTCGATCTGGGGGACCGCCCTCGGACTGCTCCTCATCCAGACCCTCAACAACGGCCTCGACATCCTGACCGTCCCCGCCTACTGGCAGAAGGTCATCAAGGGGGTGCTCATCGTCGCGGCGGTCGCCGTGGACGTGTGGGCGACCCGACGACGAAGCCGCTGACCGATCACGACGAAGAACCCTGCTTCATCGCACCATCCAACGAGAGGAATCCCATGTTCACCAAGAAGAGCCGCATCGCCGCGGCTTTCGCCGTCACCTCCGTCGCCGCGCTGATGCTCGCCGGATGCGGCGCGGGCGACCCGAACGCGAATACCGGCAGCGGAGACGACAGCGGCCAGGAGCGCATCACCATCGGTGTGAGCGTCTACGACATGTCGTCGTTCGTCACCGAGGGCAAGGAGGGCATCGAGCGCTACGCCGAGGAGAACAACATCGAGATCCTGTGGAACTCCGCAGGGCTCGACGTCAACACCCAGGCGAGCCAGGTCGACCAGTACGTCACCGCCGGTGTCGACGCGATCGTGGTCATCCCGGTGCAGGCCGACTCGCTGCAGCCGCAGATCGCCGCCGCGAAGGCCGCCGACATCCCCTTCTTCGACGTCAACGCCTCGCTCAACAGCGAAGACCTCACCGGTTCGGTGCAGCCCGACGACGTGGCCGCGGGCGAGCAGGAGGCGCAGATGATGATGGAAGCCCTCGGCGGAAAGGGCAACGTCATCATCCTGCAGGGTCCGCTCGGAGGCTCGGGTGAGATCAACCGCGGCAAGGGCATCGACAACGTGCTCGCCGAGAACCCCGACGTGAAGGTGCTCGCCAAGGACACCGCGAACTGGAAGCGCGACGAGGCCGTCAACAAGGTCAGCAACTGGATCTCGGCCTTCGGCGACGACATCGACGGCGTGATCGCCCAGAACGACGACATGGGGCTCGGTGCTCTGCAGGCGCTCAAGGAAGCCGGGATGACGGATGTGCCGATCGTCGGCATCGACGGCATCGCCGACGGGCTCGAAGCCGTGAAGAACGGCGACTTCATCGGCACCTCGCTGCAGAACGGCACGGTCGAGCTGTCGGCCGGCGTGGCCTACGCCGCGGCCATCGTGCGCGGAGAGGACGTCAAGGAGAACCCGGTCTACCTGATGCCCGCGATCACGAAGGACAACGTCGACGAGGCGATCGGCCACGTGGTCACCGAGCGCGACGCGTTCCTGAAGAACCTCAGCGAGATGACCAACAAGAACCTCAAGAGCGGCAACATCGCTTACGAGGGTCTCACCGGCCAGTCGGAGTGACGGCCGCACCCGAGCTGCGAGGATGCTTCGGCGTCTTCGCGGCTCGGGTCGTTCACGGATGAGGGAGAGGCAGATGCCGTCGACGTACGTCGCCGGCGTGGATTCGTCCACGCAGAGTTGCAAGGTGACCGTGCACGAACTCGCGACCGGGGAGGTGGTGCGCACCGGACGGGCATCGCATCCGCCCGGCACGGAGGTCGCTCCCGAGGCATGGTGGTCGGCCCTGCAGCACGCGATCGTCGATGCCGGCGGTCTGGACGACGTGGCCGCGATCTCGATCGCCGCGCAGCAGCATGGGCTCGTGGCACTCGACGCACAGGGGCACGTCGTCCGCGACGCGCTGCTCTGGAACGACGTGCGCAGTGCGGACGCCGCGGCGGCGCTCGTGGCGGAGGTCGGCGCGCACGAGTATGCGCGTCGGGTCGGAGTCGTGCCGGTGGCGTCGTTCACCGGAGCCAAGCTGCGGTGGCTGCGTGATCACGAGCCCGCGAACGCAGCCAGAGTCGCTGCGGTCGCCCTGCCCCACGACTGGCTCTCCTGGCGACTGCGCGGGTATGGGCCCGTCGGTGCGTCCGCGCTCGGTCCCGCCCTCGACGCCCTCGCCACCGACCGCTCCGACGCGAGCGGCACTGCGTACTGGAGCGCCTCCACAGGCGCCTACGACCTCGACCTGCTCGAGCGTGCGTTCGGTCGCGTCCCGATCCTCCCCCGCGTCCTCGGGCCCGCCGAGCGGATGGGCGTCATGCCCGGAGGCACCGCGGTCGGAGCCGGTCTGGGCGACAACGCCGGTGGTGCGCTGGGACTCGGTGCCCGACCGGGCGACGCGATGATCTCGATCGGCACGAGCGGCACGGTCTTCGCGGTCGCGGATCGGCCCCTCGCCGACCCCACCGGAACGGTCGCCGGCTTCGCCGACGGAAGCGGGAATCATCTCCCGCTCGTCGCGACCCTCAACGCGGCCCGCGTGCTCGATACGGTCGCCGGGCTGCTCGGCGTCGATCACGACGCACTCGCCCTCCTGGCGCTGGCCGCCGAACCCGGAGCGGACGGCCTGGTCCTGCAGCCCTACTTCGAAGGGGAGCGCACCCCGAACCGCCCGGATGCCACCGCCACGCTGTTCGGCATGTCGCTCGCCTCGACACGACGCGAGACGCTGGCGCGCGCTGCGGTGGAGGGTCTTCTGTGCGGTCTGGCCGACGGCCTCGACGCGATCCGTCGGTGGGGCGTGCCGGCCACCCGCATCCTGCTCATCGGTGGGGCCGCGCGCAATCCCGCCGTCTCGCAGATCGCGGCTCAGGTGTTCGATGTGCCGATCGTGGTGCCGGGCATCGACGAGGCCGTCGCCCGAGGGGCGGCGGTGCAGGCGGCCTGGGCCCTCACGGACGAGCGCCCGTCCTGGGCAGACGGCGAGGCGCGGTCGTTCGCGGTCGACCACCGTCCGATCATCCGAGAGCAGTACGCCGCCCACGTCTGAGCCGGGCGGCGTACTGCTCTGCAGAGGACCTGCGGTCAGGCGCCCCAGCCGGCCTGCACTCCGCCCACCCGCTCGGCGGCGATCCGCTCCTGGTAGCCGGAGGCGAGATAGGCGGCCATCGGATCGGCGGCGAGACCGCGCGACTCCCGCCATTCGGCCAGGGCGGGCCGCACGTCGGTGTAGAAGGCATCCATGAAGAGGGCGTTCGCGGCGAGCACGTCGCCCGACCTCTGGGCAACGGCGAGCGCGTCACGGTCGACGAGCAGCGCACGCGCCGTCATCTCCTGCACGTTGAGCACCGAGCGGATCTGGCCGGGGATCTTGTCCTCGACGTTGTGGCACTGGTCGAGCATGAACGCCACGTCGGGGTTGTTCAGGCCGCCACCGCGGATCACCTCGAACAGGATGCGGAACAGCTGGAACGGGTCGGCCGCGCCCACGATCAGGTCGTCGTCGGCGTAGAAGCGCGAGTTGAAGTCGAACGAGCCGAGCTTGCCGAGGCGCAGCAGCTGCATCACGATGAACTCGATGTTCGTGCCCGGGGCGTGGTGGCCCGTGTCGAGGCACACCATCGCCTTGTCGCCGAGCGCGCTGACCTGCGCGTACGAGGTGCCCCAGTCCGGGACGTCGGTGTGATAGAACGCCGGCTCGAAGAACTTGTACTCGAGCACGAGGCGCTGGTCGTCGCCGAGGCGGTCGTAGATCTTCTGCAGCGAATCCTGCAGGCGGTCCTGGCGCCCGCGCATGTCGGCCTGGCCGGGATAGTTCGACCCCTCGGCCAGCCAGATCTTGAGGTCGCGGCTGCCGGTCGCATCCATCACGTCGATGCAGGCCAGGTGGTGGTCGATCGCCTTCCGCCGGATCGCGGCGTCCTCGTGCGTGAGGGCGCCGAACTTGTAGTCATCGTCCTGGAACGTGTTGGAGTTGACCGTGCCGAGGGTGACTCCGTGATCCTCGGCGTGCGTGCGCAGATCGGAGTACGAGTCCACCACGTCCCACGGGATGTGCAGCGCCACCGCGGGAGCGAGTGCCGTGTAGCGGTTGACCTGGGCGGCGTCGGCGATCTTCTCCCACGGATCCCGCGGCGTGCCGGGGGTGCCGAACACCTTGAAACGCGTGCCGGAGTTGCCGAAGGCCCAGCTGGGGAGCTCGATGCCCTGCTTCTCGAGGATGGCGAGGTTCGAGGGGGTGAGGATGCTCACGATGCACTGCTTTCGTTCTGGAGACCGGAGGAGGAGAGCTGGTCTTCGAGGTGGAACACCTCGGGAAGTGTGGGGGCGGCCTGGTCCGGTCGGCCGTCGAGACCGACGAAGAAGCGACTCATCTCGGCCTCCCAGCGCGCGGCGACGGGCGACGCGGCGAGATACGCCTGGGCCGCGGCGTCGTCATCGGTCTCGTAGTAGCCGATGAGCTCACCGTCGGGAGCGAGGAACAGCGAATAGTTGCGGCGTCCGGCCGCCGCGATCTCGGCGAGCATCTCCGGCCACACGGGCGCGTGACGCTCGCGGTACTCGTCCAGGAGTTCCGGTCGCACCTGGAGCTTGACGCATACGCGGGTCATGAGGGCCTTTCTGCGAGCGCCCGGCCGACCACTGTGCCGGCCGGGCGCCCGGTGTCCATCAGAAGTCGAACTCGCCGATGTTGTCGGCGTTGAACACGAACGGGTCGCCGAGCAGCACCACGCCGTCGTCTCCGACCGTGTACTCGCCGAGGTCACCGGCGGTGAAGCTGTCGCCCTTCTTGCCCGTGATGTCGCCCTCGATGAGCGCCTGCGCCGCGAAGGCCGCGAGGTAGCCGAGGTCTTCCGGGTTCCACAGCGCGAACGACGTGACGGTGCCGTCCTCGACGTATTCGCGCATCTGGTTCGGGGTGCCGAGACCGGTGAGGGCGACCTTGCCCTTGTAGTCGGAGGTGGACAGGTAGCGGGCGGCTGCCGCGATGCCGACCGTGGTGGGCGAGATGATGCCCTTGAGGTCAGGGTGGGTCTGCAGCAGGGCCGCGGTCTTGTCGAACGACGTCTGGTCGTCGTCGTCGCCGTAGACGGTCTCGACGAGCGTGATGTCGGGGTAATCGCTGGCGAGGTACTCCTTCATCAGGTCGATCCAGGCGTTCTGGTTCGTCGCGTTCGCCGATGCCGAGAGGATCGCGATCTCTCCGGCGCCGCCGATCTGCTCGGCGATCAGGTCGACCTGCACCTTCGCGATGCCCTCGGAGTCCGCCTGGTTGATGAAGACGTCGCGGCATTCCGGGTTGGTGTCGGAGTCGAAGGTGACGACCTTCACGCCGGCGTCGCGCGCTTCGTTCAGCGCGTCGCAGATCGCCTTCGGATCGTTCGCCGAGACGACGAGTGCTCCGACACCCTGCTGCGTGGCCGTGTTGATGTAGCTGACCTGCGCATCGGGGGTGGCCTCGGCCGGCCCGACCTCGGCGAACGTGCCGCCGAACTCCTCGACGGCCGCCTTGCCGCCCTTGCTCGACGTGTCGAAGTAGGGGTTTCCGAGGTTCTTGGGCAGGAAGGTGATGGCGAGGTTGCCGTCTCCGCCGCCGTCGCCGCCGTCTCCGCTGCCGGTGCTCGCGCACCCGGACAGGGCGACCGCTGCGGCCACCGCGATGGCGGCGAACGCGGTCACACGCTTGCGTGCAAACATCATTGTTCTGTTCCTTTCGTGAGGGGTGCCGCTATTGCGGCGTCGGCGTCATGAAGCTGTGGGTGCGGCGCCGGTGGTCGAACGTCCTGGTCTGCGCCGAGCCTTCTGCAGCCAGGCGAGGAAGCTGGCGGCGACCACCGAGACGATCAGCAGGGCGCCGGTGATGATGTTGATCACGTCGGAGGTCACGTTCATCAGTCGCAGCGCGCTGGCGAGTGAGCCGATGAGCAGGGCCGCGGCGACGACGCCGTAGATCTTTCCCCGCCCGCCGAACACCGAGACTCCTCCGAGCACGACGGCCGCGATCACCTGCAGCTCGAGGCCGGTGGCGTTGTCACCTCGCGCGCTGCCGTAGCGGAGCGTGTAGAACACCCCCGCGAACGCGGCGACCACCCCGGAGAGCACGAAGAGGATGAACTTCGTCCGCTCCACGTGCACGCCCGAGAACCTGGCGGCGTCCTTCGACAGTCCGATCGCGTACACACCACGCCCGAACGGGGTGTAGTGCAGCAGGAGGATGAAGCCCACCAGCAGGAGCAGGAAGGGGATCATGACCACGGGGATCGTCGTGCCGGCGAGCTTCGCCTTGGCGAGGTCGGTCCAGAACTCGGGGAACTCCGTGACCGCCGCGGTGCCGAGCAGGCCGACCGCGAGGCCGCGGAACAGCGCGAGGGTTCCGATGGTCACCGCGAGCGAGGGCAGGCCGACGACGGTCACGAGGAACCCGTTGAAGGCACCGCCGACCAGACCGACGAGCAGCGCGGCGAGCGCGGCGACCTCGAAGGGGATCCCGCCCTGCACGAGCGCTCCGGTGACGACGCTGGAGAGCCCCACCATGCTGCCGACCGACAGGTCGATCTCGCCGGTGATCATGACGAGCGTCATCGGCAGGGCGATCAGGAGGATCGGGGCGATGTCGAGGAGCAGGTAGGTGAGCGTGATCGGCTGACCGAAGCCGCGCACCGTGCTCGCGGAGGCGATGACGACGAGGACGAGCAGGGCGACGATCGCCATCTCCCTCGTGAGGAGCACACGCCGCCAGAGCGGCTTGTCGAAGTCGCGGATCACCCGGGTGGTCGCGGTCGCGGTCGCGGCGGTCATGACTTGTCCCTCGCTTCGATGAGCCGTCGTTTCTGGCGGACGGCGAGGACACGGTCGAGCACGATCGCGCCGATGATCAGGAGGCCGACGACGGCGCGCTGCCAGAAGTCGGGGATGCCGAGGATGGGAAGGGCCCGGTTGATCGTGAGCAGCAGCACCGCACCGATCGCCGCCCCCCAGACCGAGCCGATGCCGCCGGTGATCGCGACGCCGCCGATCACGGCCGCGCCCACCGCGTCGAGCTCCCACCCGGCTCCGGCCTGCGAGTTGATGGTGCCGTAGCGGGCGGCGTAGAACACCCCGGCGAGACCGGCGAGCGCACCGGAGACGACGAAGGCGGTCAGCACGCGGCGCGTGACGCGGAGGCCGTAGAGCTCCGCGGCCGCGGGATCGGATCCGATCGCGTAGTACTCGCGGCCGCCACGGGTGTTCTTCATGTACCAGGCGGCTGCGGCGAGCACGATGAGTGCGACGATCGTGAGGATCGGGATGCCGATGAGCTGCCCGGTGCCGAGGGCGAGGAAGTCCTTCGGCATGTCGGAGGCGTTCACCCGGTCGCTGCCGGTCCACAGCACGTTGATGCCGCGGTAGGCGTAGAGCGTGCCGAGGGTGATCACCATGGCGGGCACTTTGGCGAAGGCGACCAGCGCCCCGTTGATGAGTCCGAGGAGGGCTCCGAACACGACGGCGGCCACCACCACGATCATGATCGGGATGCCGGGGACGTCGATGAACAGGCGACCGGTGAGGTAGGCGGTGAGCCCCATGACCGAGCCGACCGAGAGGTCGACGTTGCGGGTGATGAGGACGATGGCCTGTCCGACGGCGACGAGCACGAGGATCGAGGGCGTCAGGAGCAGGTCGCGCCAGCCGTCGGGGCTGAACAGGAAGTTCGAGTTGTTCGTCGTCGCGGCGATGATCACGAGCGCCAGGGCGAGGAGGATGCCGAACTCCCGCGCCCTGCCGAGGGCTGCGAGCCTCTTCGTCATCGAGGAGACGGGGATGGCGGTGGTCACGAGGAGAGCTCCGATGCGTGCGTCGCGGCGTACATGACGTTCTCGGAAGTGGCCTCCGAGCGGGCGATCTCGGCGGTGATCCGGCCTTCGCGCATGACGAGGACGCGGTCGGCCATGCCGAGCACCTCGGGCAACTCGGACGAGATCATGAGGATTCCCATGCCCTGCCCCGCGAGCTCGGAGAGCAGCCGGTGCACCTCGGACTTCGTGCCGACGTCGATTCCTCGGGTCGGCTCGTCGATGATGAGGACCTTCGGCTGCGTCGCGAGCCACTTGGCGAGGACGACCTTCTGCTGGTTGCCGCCGGAGAGCGTGGCGGCGACAGTGTCGAGGGCGTGCGTCTTGACCTCGAGCCTGGTGGCCCATTCCCGGGCGGAGCGGTTCTCGATCCCGGTGGTGAGGAAGCCCAGCTTCGCGAGCTGGCGGCGGATCGAGAGGGTGATGTTGCCGCCGACACCCGATTCGATCACGAGCCCCTGCTTGCGGCGGTCTTCGGGAACGAGCGCGAGACCGGCCCGCATGGCATCGGTGGGGCGGTTGCGCGGGATGCGCGCGCCCTGCATCATGACGGTGCCCTCGCGATAGGGGTCGACCCCGAACACGGCACGCGCGACTTCGCTGCGGCCGGCTCCGACGAGACCGGCAAGGCCCACGATCTCGCCCGCGCGCACGGTGAACGAGATGTCGTGGAAGACACCGGGGCTGGTGAGGTTCTCCACCTCGAGCAGCGGAGCGCCGACCGTGGTCTCCTGCTTGGGGAACAGTTCGGTCACCTCTCGACCGACCATCTGGTGCACGATCTCCTCGACCGAGGTGTCGGCGATCGCACTGGTGGCGATGTAGGCGCCGTCGCGCATGACGGTGACGGTGTCGCAGAGGGCGAAGACCTCGTCGAAGCGGTGCGAGATGAAGATGAGCGCGCGGCCCTCGTCGCGGAGGCTGCGGGCGATCGTGAACAGGCGCTCGACCTCGACGCCGGACAGCGCGGCGGTGGGCTCGTCCATGACGAGAAGGCTCGCGTCGAGCGAGACGGCCTTCGCGATCTCGATGACCTGCTGATCGGCGATCGAGAGGCCCTCCGCCGGACGGTCGGGGTCGATGGTCACGCCGAGCCGGGTGAACAGGCGCTCGACCTCGTGCCGCATGGCCTTGCGATCGATCCGTCCGAAGCGCCCCGTGGGCTGGCGGCCCATGAAGATGTTCTCGGTGACCGAGAGGTCGGGGAAGAGCGTCGGCTCCTGGTAGATCACGGCGACGCCCGCGCTCTTGGACTGCGCGGTCGAGGTGAAGTCCACGTCTTCGCCGTGGAACCGGAAGATCCCTTCGTCGCGCTGGTACAGGCCGGCGACGATCTTCACGAGGGTGGACTTGCCTGCACCGTTCTCGCCGACCAGGGCGTGGATGGAACCGCCGTCGACCGACAGCGTCCCGGAACGGAGCGCGACCACCGCACCGAACGACTTTCGGATGTCGCGGAGCTCGAGCGCCGGTGGAGCACCGGGAGCCCCAGAGGGAATCGTCATTGATCGGACCTAAACTGCAGGATCATCCCTGCGGATTGAATCGTTTTAAAAGGTGGAGCATCTGTAAATTACGACCCTGGGTGGGCTGCTGTCAAGTCACGGAATGAGCAGTGGTACGTTTCAGGGAGAGGTTTCGCGGATCCCGCGGAAAGGAATACGTCGTGGTCGTCAGTGTTCGAGATGTCGCTCTCGCCGCATCCGTGTCTGTCGGGACCGTCTCGAACGTCCTGAACCATCCGGACAAGGTCTCTCCCGCCACGGTGGAACGTGTCACGGCCGCCATCGAGAAGCTCGGGTTCGTGCGCAACGATGCGGCCCGGCAGCTCCGGGCCGGCCAGAGCCGCTCGATCGGCCTCGTGGTGCTCGATGTGCGCAACCCGTTCTTCACCGACATCGCCCGCGGCGCGGAGGAACGCGCCGCCGAGGCCCGGATGACGGTGACCCTCGGCAACAGCGACGAGAAGGTCGAACGCGAACGCGCCTACATCGACCTGTTCGAGGAGCAGCGCATCGCCGGGCTGCTCATCTCCCCCCTCGCCGACGACCTCCCGCGTCTCCGCCGTCTCCGCGACCGCGGGACGACCGTGGTGCTCGTCGACCGTGAGGTCGCCGATGAGAGCTTCTCGTCGGTCTCGGTCGACGACGTGGGCGGCGGCTACCTCGCCGTGCAGCACCTCGCTGCCCAGGGGCGGCGCCGCATCGCTTTCGTCGGCGGGCCGATGGGCATCCGCCAGGTGGTCGACCGTCTCGAGGGTGCCAGCAAGGCGGCGAACGAGGCGGAGGTCTCCCTCGAGGTCATCCTGACCGACTCGCTGAGCGTGCTCGCCGGCCGCGCCGCCGGAGAGACCCTCAGCGCGCGGGCCCCGGAGGACCGGCCCGACGCCATCTTCGCCGCGAACGACCTGCTCGCCATGGGGGTCCTGCAGGCGCTCATGATGCGGGGCAGCATCCGGGTGCCGGACGAGATCGCGCTCATCGGCTACGACGACATCGACTTCGCCGCCGCGGCCGTCGTCCCGCTCTCGTCGATCCGTCAGCCCGCGGAACTCATCGGATACACGGCCGTCGATCTGATGCTGCGAGAGGCCGGCGGGCGGTCCGAGCGCGAGCGGGTGGTGTTCCAGCCGGAGCTCGTCGTGCGGGATTCGACGGCCCGCCCGGTCTGACCGACGCCGACCAGCCGCACGTCAGCGGCGGAGGGCCTTGCGCGCCTTCTTCGACGCCTTCTCGGCGGCCTTCTTGCGCCGCTTCCGCGCCCGGGGGTCGTTCCACAACCGCACCAGCTGGTGCCGGACCGACTCGCCCTTGTTGATCTGCACCGTCGCCGCGCGACTGCCGAAGATGTAGGCGACGAAGGCGACGCCGACGATGAGGAGGATCTTGTTGCGCATGATGCCTGCTTTCTCAGGAGAGACGGCGCTGGTCGTGCGCGAGCCGGGCCCGGAGGCTCGTGTGGATCGAGACGAACGTCGCGGTGTCGCGTCCGGTGAGGACAGCGAGGTTGGCGAGCAGACGGTCGACATGGTCGACGAGCTCCCGCGGGTCGGTGTTCTGACGCGGCGTCACGGAGACGTGCAGCACCGGGCTGCGACGCACATCGTTGGCCGTCACCTGCGCCGAGAGGACCTCGTCGCGCGTCGTGAGGGAGTTCTTCACCGCGTCCGAGACGAACGACTCGTTGACCGTCACACGCCCCAGCGGGTTCTGCGCTCCCGTCGAGCGGAGCACGGTCTTCGAACGCCGTCCGGCGATGCTCGTGAGCGCGAGGATCAGCAGCACGATCACGACCACGATCGCGACGACCGCGCCGATGCCGATCCACGACAGTGCTCCTCCCGCGATGGCGGTCGCGGCGATCGCCTGGTCCAGCCAGGACCGCGCATCCCTGCCGCCTGCTGTCCAGATGTCGGACAGCGTCGGCCAGCTCATGATGGCGATGCCGAGGGCGCCGAGCGCGAGGAACAGCAGCCCGATGATCAGGAGCAGGGTGCGATTCAGCGCACGGTTGGTGTTGTTCACAGCTCGTCTTCCTTCTCGGTGGGGCGCTCGATGCGCACCCGCGTGCGAACCCTGTCGGTCAGCCGATACGACTGCAGCTCCGCCTCGGCGGCTGCCCGCACGTCGGATGCGTCGAGAGGCACGCCGATTCCCGGGCGCACGGTCACGTCGACGGTGCGGTGTCCGACACCGACGGTGATGCTGTCGCGGGTGAGACCCGTCTCCTCCGCGAGGTGCTGAGCCAACGCGCTGGCGATCACGCCGTTGTCGACGACCACCGCGCGTCCGCCGGCATCCAGCACGTGCTTGGACAGTCGCCCCGGCGTGATGGCCAGTACCACGAAGGTCAGCCCGATGAGGGCGAGCACCACACTGCCGGCGATCACGAGCCCGGCGGGCTGTGCGGTGGGCAACCCGATGAGCCAGCCTCCCGCCGCGGCGGGACCGACCAGGAGTGCGGGCTGCGCGGCGAGGCTCAGCACGATCTCGAGCCCGATGTACGCGAGGGCGAGGATGAGCAGGATGACCGCGACGAACATCGCGACGGTGCGCGGCGAGTGCGTCTCGCGTCGGATGACACGGCGCAGGACCGGGGTGCTCATTGCACTCGTCTCCTTTCCGGGATGGTGGCACCGGTGACGGTGAGATTGATGCGGATGACGGTGCGTCCGAGGATCGTGCTCAGGCTCTGCTGCAGCTGCTCCTGCAGATCCCGCGCACGTTCGAGGACGGGCACGGTCTGCGCGATCGCGGCCGTGTCGTCCAGGCGGGGAACGGGAAGAGGCGTGGCGATCCGCACGCTGATCCCCCGCGGGTGCTCGGCGACATCGACCTTCACGTCGCTGCGAGGCACCCCGATCAACGTCGCAGACGCCTTCTCGGTGACGGTGCGGTAGACGCGATCCTTCACCTCGACGCGTCCGCGGACGGCGGCCCCGCCGGCGGCGGCTCCCGAGGGAGCGCCGCCGGCGATGTGCTGGTCGGCGCGCATCAGGAGGTGCGCCGCCCGGTGAAGACGTCCGCGAGACCGCGGACGTCGAGCTTGCCGGACGCGATCCGACCCACGAGCGCGCCGATGCCCGCGAAGACGGCCATGAGGAGGAATCCCCAGAAGCCGAACAGCAGAGCCGCGAGAGCGAGGAGAGCGCCGATCAGGGCGCCGACCGTTGTGGCACTCATGAGACTCGCGACTCTTCGCTCTCGTCGCTGTCGTCGCCGGGCACGTGCACGTCGTTGACCTCGACGTTGACCTCGACGACCTCGAGGCCGACCAGGCGGCTGATCGCGCCCGCGACAGCGGCACGGACGTTGTTCGCGACGTCCTGGATCGGCGCCGGGTACTCGACCACGATGGTCAGGTCGGCGGCGGCCTGCGTGTCGCCCACCTCGACCTTGACGCCCTGGGCGAGGTCGGTGGCGTTGATCACGTCGCGGATCGCACCGAAGGCACGTGCGCCGCCGCCGCCGAGCGCGTAGACGCCGGCGACCTCACGTGCGGCGATGCCGGCGACCTTGGCGACCACGCCGTCGGCGATGGTGGTCTTGCCCGCGGCATTGGCGTCCGTGGGGACGCGCGATGCGGAGAATCCGCTCGACCGGTCGACGCGCGATGCGCCGGTGGCGGCCTTCGGTGCGGCCTGGGCGAGCTCCTTCTCTGCCGGAGCGGGGGTGGTCTGGTCCTGGTTTGCCATGAGGTGTCCCATCTCGATCTGAAGACCGGTCGCGGGTCCCGTATGAGACTCCCGCCGGGAGCGAAACGCTCGCTCGGAGATAGGACGTGCGGAAGGGCCGAAACGTCACAAAGAAGTGCGGATCCCGCGCAGCGGCCTGCGGAAAGGGACGTTCAGGAGGACGGAGTTCCGTACATCTCGCCCACCGGGACCGGCACCGGGAGCACGTTGCCCGGCTGCGCGAGCGGGCAGGCCCACGCCGGGTCGTACGCGCACGAAGGGTTGTAGGCGAAGTTGAAGTCGAGCACGATCGTGCCGCCGTCCGCATCCGACCCCAGGTCGGCACCCTTGATCGTGTCGATCAGGTAGCGCCCGCCGCCGTAGGTTCCGCCGGGACGACCGGCGAGCGCGTCGCGCAGCGGGATGAAGAGACCGCCGCCGTAGGACTTCAGCCGCCAGACGTCGAGCGACCCGGCGTCGGGGATCTCGACCCGACCGACGCGCTCGAACGGAACGATGCCGTCGGTGCCGGTCGCGAACTCGAAGCCTCCCTCATCGGCGGCGAGGACAGGCAGTTCGAATCGCCACTGCGGATCGTACGAGGCGATCGGGAGTCCTTCGAACAGCGCCCGATCCTCCGACAGCAGCGGGGTGGCGGGATGGCGGAGCATCAGATCGTCCCGCTCGATCCGCCAGAGCTCGTGCGCTTCTTCCGGGGAGTCGGCGATCCGAACGGCGTCGTACAGGGCGAAGACCCGACGCCGCCAGTCGACGACGTCGATGGCGGTGCGTGCGGCTGTGATCGTCATGGCCCCAGGCTACGCGGCCGAGCCGGCGATCATCGCGACGTAACCCTCTCGATAGGTGGGGTAGTCGAGGCGGCCGAGCATGGACCGCAGGAGGGTGCCGTCATAGACGAACCCGCCCGGTTCCGCCGAGGCGATATCCGGCGGCACCTCGACCCCCAGCTCGCGTGCGATGAACGTGACGACGTCGCCGAGCGGAGCAGGGCTCTCGTCCACGGCGTGCAGGAGTCGTGGCGGCTCCGGCATCCGCAGCAGCATCTCGAGCGTGCGGACGAGGTCGGTCTCGTGGATGCGGTTTGTACGTCGCGCATGTTCCACCGCCACTCCCGCGCGCACCGTGCGCAGAAGGTACTCGCGTCCGGGTCCGTAGATTCCCGCCGGCCGCACGATCGTCGCGTCGAAGATCTCGACCGCTGCCCGCTCCCCGTCGAGAAGCCCTCGCGAGCGCATGCTCGTAGGCCCGGGCTGATCCCGCTCGGTGATCGGCCGCGCCGACCCCGAACCGTCGAAGACCCCGGTCGACGACACGAACACCGTGCGCGCGGGGATCGCCGGCAGGGCGGCGGCGAGATGCGTCAGCGCGGTGCGATAGGCGGCGGGGGTGTCACCGGGTGGGAGCGTGACGAGCATGCGGTCGACCACGGGAAGCCGCGCGGCGAGCGGCGCCGCCAGGTCGGCGCGGATCCCGATCGCACCCGCAGGAGGAGGACTGTCGCTTCGACGCAGCGCGTACACCTCGCCGTTTTCGAGGAACTGTGGCGCCAGGCGCGCGGCGATCTTGCCGGAGCCGACGAGGAGGGTGCGGGAGGAGGGCGCAGCGGAGCCGTGCATGCGTCTCGATCAGCCCGCGGCGAGCGCCGGCAGCGCGACGCCGTGCAGCGCGTCGACGACGGGGGCGAGTTCCGGCTGCGCCGCGGCGTCTTCGAGCACCTGCTCGAGGGCGGCGTCGTGGATGGGTCGAGCCCGCTCGTAGAGCTCACGCCCTGCGGGGGTGAGCTCGGTGTAGATGCCCCGACGATCGTCGGCGCAGAGGATCCGGGTGAGGAGTCCGCGGTCTTCCAGGCGGTTGACCAGGCGTGTCGTGGCGCTGGGACTCAGGGCCGCGGCTCGGGCGAGCTGCTGCATGCGCATATGCCATCCGTCTTGACGGTCGAGCGCATCCAGCACCGTGTACTCGACCACCGAGAGCGAGGCGGCGTCGGCCAGGCTGCGCTCGAGGGCCGTCTCGATCAGGCCGTGCAGGGCGGCGAGCGTCCGCCACCCCTGCGCGCGCACCTCGACCGCGTCGTCACCGATACCCATGGCCATCCTCCGAGATAGTTGCTTGCGCTGGATACTTGCGTGTGCAATCATTGTCCTTCGATGCGCAATATGCCGCGTCTGCAAGTATCCCCACCAATGTACCAGGAGAATCGTCATGCCTCTAGGACTGATCGCCCTCGCCATCGGGGCGTTCGGCATCGGACTCACCGAGTTCGTCATCATGGGCCTGCTGCCCGAGGTCGCCCAGGACTTCGGCGTCACCGAGTCCGCCGCCGGCTGGCTCATCTCCGGCTACGCGCTGGCCGTCGTGGTCGGTGCGCTCGTACTCACCGCCGCGGCGACCCGTCTGCCCAAGAAGCCCGTGCTGCTCGGCCTCATCGTGCTGTTCATCATCGGGAACGTTCTCACCGCACTCGCCGACGACTACGGCATCGCCATGCTCGGCCGCATCATCGCCGCCCTCTGCCACGGCGCGTTCTTCGGCATCGGCTCCGTCGTCGCGGCCGGCCTCGTCGCCCCCGAGAAGAAGGCGGGCGCCATCGCCATCATGTTCACCGGCCTCACCGCCGCGAACGTCTTCGGCGTGCCGTTCGGCACCTTCCTCGGCCAGGAGCTGGGCTGGCGCTCGACGTTCTGGGCGATCTCCGGCATCGGCGTGCTGGCCTTCGTCGGCATCGCGCTGCTGGTCCCCCGTCTCCCGCGGCCGACCGCACACGTCAGCCTGCGCAGCGAACTGTCCGCCTTCCGCTCCGGTCAGGTGTGGTTCTCGCTCGTCGTCACGATCCTCGCGTTCGGCGGGATGTTCGGAGCCTTCACCTACATCGCCTACACGCTCACCGAGGTGAGCGGCTTCGCGACCTCGACCGTGCCGTGGCTGCTCGTGCTCTTCGGCGCCGGCCTCGTGCTCGGCAACTGGCTGGGCGGACGACTCGCCGACCGTGCGATCGACCGCACCCTGGTCATCTTCATCGCCGCCCTCGTGATGGTGCTCGCCCTGTTCTCGGTCGCCGCGCAGTCGGGCATCGCCACGATCATCGCCCTGTTCCTGATGGGCGGGTTCGGGTTCGGCACGGTCCCCGGGCTGCAGAGCCGCGTCATGCAGTACGCCGGCGGAGCGCCCACCCTCGCCTCCGGCGCCAACATCGGCGCCTTCAACATCGGCAACGCGCTCGGTGCGTGGGCGGGCGGAATGGGCATCTCGGCAGGGCTCGGCTACACCTCGCCGATCTGGATGGGGGCGATCCTCACCGGCATCGCGCTCGTCGTGATGGTCGTGGCGGCGGCCCGTGCCCGCAGCGCTCTGTCTCGTGATGCACTGTCTCGCGATCCACTGTCTCGCGATTCACTGTCTCGCGATGCGGTGTCGTCGGGCACGGGTCCGACCGCCGTCGCCTCGGTCCCGGCCGGCTGACCCGACACTCGGTCACCCGTCGGACGGATTCACGGATGCAGGACGATTCGACACTCTTCTTGTCGACCTCCGTGTGTTCTCCCGACATGTGCACCCGGCGACGATCGCCGCACGCAGAAGCGCCGCACCCTCCGACGAGGATGCGGCGCTTCGTTCCCGCTGCGGAGGCTACTCCGCGGCGGCGATCTTCTTGGCGTCGTCCGTGTTGAGCACGCGGAACAGGATCGCGGCGATCACGGCGCCGACGACCGGGGCGACGATGTACAGCCACAGCGAGCTCCACGCGAAGTGACCGCTGACCGAGAGGCCGAGCGCGACGGCCGGGTTGAAGCCGCCGCCCGAGATCGATCCGACCGTGGCCGCACCGACGAAGACGGTCGCACCGATCGCGAGACCGTAGAAGGAGTTGCCCGCGGTGTCCTTCGAGGTGGCGGTGTTGAGCACGACCCACACCAGGATCAGCGTGAAGAGGGCCTCGACGAGGAACGCCGGCCCGACCTCGATGACCATGGCCTTGTCCCCGGCGGGCCACACGGCGAGCGCGACGAGCGCGGCCACGGCACCACCGACGAACTGGGCGATGAGGTAGGCGATGAAGTCGACGACGCTGAGGCCGCCGCGCAGGAACACACCGACCGAGACGGCCGGGTTCAGGTGTGCACCCGAGATGTGACCCGTCGAGTACACGAGCACCATCAGGGTGAAGCCGATCGCGAGCGGGGTCAGCGGGCTGCCGCTGTTGACCGCCGCGATGATCGCGAGGACGAAGAGGAAGGTGGCGATCGCTTCTGCGAGCGCCTTGCGTGCCGTACCAGTCATGAGAGAGCCCTTTGTCTTGGGGATTCGTGGGAGAGGAGGCTCGTTTGGCCGCTCACTCCGGTCGACGCACCCCTCTTGCGGCACTGACGCTATCGCTGCGCCGACCGGAATATCGGGAGCCGCGCGGGCTTTCTGTGAATTCGCTGAACTACGCGCGAGCGGCGATCGCGGCGCTGTCCACGCCTCGGGGCAGCGCACCGAACAGGCCGGAACCGCCGTCGATGCGGGCGGCGATGAACCCGTCGGCGACCACGGCGGGCGCCGCGCGCAGCAGCTGTGCCGCCGACAGGGTCAGCGCGAGGGCCTCGACGAGCCTGCGCGCCGAGGCGTCCGGCATCGGATCCGCCGCCGCCTCTGCCACCAGACGCCTCGTGCGGTCCAGATGGGCGTCGAACCGGGAGTCCACACCCCGCACCGCCGACACCTCGGCGTCGAAGGCCTCGAGCGATTCGGGTTCTCGGGCGAGCGCCCGCAGCACGTCGAGCGCGATCACGTTGCCCGAGCCCTCCCAGATCGCCATCACCGGCTGCTCGCGGTACCGCATCTCGAGGGGCCAGTCCGTCGTGATGCCGTTGCCCCCGAGGCACTCCAGCGCCTCGGCGGCGTGGCCGGGCGCGCGCTTGCACACCCAGTACTTCATGACTGCCGTCGCCAGCCGGCGGAACGCCCGATCCTGTGCCGAGGCGTCATCGTCGTACGCACGGGCGAGCCGCATCGCGACCGCCGTCCCCGCCTCGACCTCGAGCTGCAGGTCGGCGATCACGGCCGTCATCGCGGGCTGATCGATGAGGGTGCGCCCGAACGCCGATCGATGCCGCACATGCCATGCGGCCTCGGCGACCCCCTGGCGCATGCCGGCCAGCGAGCCGAGCATCGAGTCGAGCCGCGTGCGGGTGACCATGTCGATGATGGTGCGCACGCCGCGCCCCTCCTCCCCCACGAGGGTCGCCTCGGCCTGCTCGTACTCCACCTCGCTCGAGGCGTTCGACCGGTTGCCCAGCTTGTCCTTGAGCCTCTGGAAACGGAGCCGATTGCGCGTGCCGTCGTCGAGCAGCCGCGGCAGCAGGAAGCATGACAGCCCACCCGGCGCCTGCGCGAGCACCAGGAAGGCGTCCGACATCGGTGCGGAGCAGAACCACTTGTGGCCGGTCAGCGCATAGCGCCCGTCGCCCTGCGGCACGGCGGACGTGGTGTTCGCCCGCACATCGGACCCGCCCTGCTTCTCGGTCATGGCCATGCCGAACAGGGCGCCGGGCTTTCCGAGGCGCAGTCCGGGCTCGTACGAACGCGACAGCAGCCGGGGCATCCACTCCTCCGCGAGGCGCGGATGCGAGGCGATCACGGGAACGGCCGAATGCGTCATCGACACCGGACAGGCATGACCGGGCTCGACCTGCGCGTAGAGCATGAACGTGGCGGCGCGAGCGGCGCCGGCCCCCGGACGGGGGTCCGCGAATGCGGCGGTGTGCGCCCCGTCGGCGACGGCTGCGCCGATGACCCGGTGATAGGCGGGGTCGTACTCGACCTCGTCGATGCGCTCGCCCCAGCGGTCGTGCGTGCGCAGCACGGGCTCGTTCCGGTTCGCCCGCCGGGCGTCGTCTTGGAAGCCCGCCGACCCGACGCGACGACCGATGCCCCGCAACGCCTCGTCCGCCCACTCCGCGCCGTGCAGCCGCACCGCCTCGGTCAGCGCGATGTTCGCCCCGTACTCGTCGATATCGACGCGCGGCGGGGCCTGATTGAAGACGCTGTGTGTGCTCACGATGCCCCGATGGAATCACGGATACCGATCTCGGGGCAATGGCGGGGGCGAGCGATGTCAACCCCATGGCCGCTCTTCGCCCTTCCCCGTACCGTTCGAGGATGACCACGGAGACCGCGCCCGCCGCCGAGACCTCGACCCGGCTGCGGAGGGCGATCACCGGCCCCCTCCTGTTCGCGTTCATCCTCGGGGACGTGCTGGGCGCAGGCATCTACGCCCTGATGGGGGTGCTCTCCGAGAAGGTGGGCGGGATGCTGTGGGCGCCCCTGCTCCTGGCGCTGCTGCTCGCCATGCTCACCGCGGGTTCCTATGCGGAACTCGTCACGAAGTATCCGCGCGCCGGAGGAGCCGCCGTCTTCGCGGAGCGGGCATTCCACAGTCCGCTGGTGTCGTTCCTGGTGGGATTCAGCATGCTCGCCGCAGGAGTCACGAGTGCGGCCGGCCTCGCCATCGCGTTCGCGGGCGACTACCTGGGCACGTTCCTCGATCTGCCGACGATCCCGGTCGCGATCGCCTTCCTCGCCCTGGTCGGCCTCCTGAACGCCCGCGGCATCCGCGAGTCCATGGGCGCGAACCTCGTGATGACCGCGATCGAGCTGAGCGGCCTGGTCATCGTGATCGCCGTGGTCGCGGTCTTCGTGGGCGGCGGAGGCGGCGACGTCTCCCGTGTCGCGGAGGCGCCGGAAGGGACGAGCGTCGCCGTCGCAGTGCTGTCCGGTGCCGTCATCGCCTACTACTCGTTCGTCGGGTTCGAGACGTCTGCGAACATGATCGAAGAGGTGAAGGATCCGCGCCGGACGTACCCTCGTGCCCTCTTCGGCGCCCTGTTCACGGCCGGAGCGGTCTACGTGCTCGTCGGTCTGGCGAGCTCGATCGCCCTCCCACCTGCAGAACTGCAGGAGTCGAGCGGTCCCCTGCTCGCCGTGGTCGAGGCCACCGGCGTCAGCATCCCCTCCTGGCTGTTCAGCCTCATCGCGCTCGTCGCGGTCGCCAACGGCGCACTGCTGACGATGATCATGGTCAGCCGTCTCACCTACGGCATGGCCGAGCAGGGCCTGCTGCCCGCCGCCCTCGGCCGCGTGCTCCCGAAGCGGAAGACCCCCTGGGTCGCGATCCTCACCACCACCCTCGTGGCGATGGGGCTGACGCTCGTCGGCGATCTGGCGACGCTCGCCGAGACGGTGGTCCTGCTCCTCCTCGTCGTCTTCCTCAGCGTCAACGTGTCCGTGCTGGTACTGCGTCGCGACCGCGTCGACAACGATCACTTCCGCGTGTGGACCTTCGTCCCCGTGCTCGGCGTCGGCTCCTGCATCCTGCTCCTCACCCAGCAGCGACCGGCCGTCTGGCTGTTCGGCGCGATACTGCTCGCCGTCGGAGGCGCGCTGTACGTGCTGGCGCGCTGGGGCAGGAAGCATTCGGAGAAGAAGAACGCCCGCCCCGACGGCGAGCCCATCCACGACCAGAAGGAGAACCATGAGCACGCCTGAGCACACGTCCGCCGACGAGATGACGAGCGCGGAGAAGCGGCACGATCAGCTGACGTCCGCACCGGACGCCACCGAGGCCGACGCCGCACCCCGCGTCGAGGTCAGTGAGCACGACGGCAACACCCGCATCGACATCGCGCCGGGGGCACCGGTGCGTCCGGGGCCCGGTCCCGGGATGCCCGAGGCCGATTCCGAGGCCGATTCCGAGGACTGACGCGCGGCCCGGCTCTAGAGCCAGCCCTTGCGCTTGAAGGCCGCGTAGAGCCCGAAGCCCAGCGCGATCATCATCCCGACCGCCATCGGGTAACCGAGAAGCCAGTGCAGCTCGGGCATGTGATCGAAGTTCATGCCGTAGATCGTGCCGACGAGCGTCGGGGCGAACAGGATCGCCGCCCATCCCGAGATCTTCTTGACCTCGTCGTTCTGACGGATGCTGAGCTCCGTCATCCGCCGCATCTCCTCGTTCTGGCGACGCGCGACGATCGTCGACTCGACGGTGAGCGCGTTGTCGAGGACGGTGCGGAACGTCGTGGCGCGGTCACTGACGCGCAGGGTGTGATCCAGCACGTCGCGGAGATACCGCTGCAGCTCTTCGGTCACCTGGTACTTGTCCGACCCGCGCAGCAGGGCCTCCAGCATGCCCGACAGCGGCTGCGTGGCCCGCTGGAAGTCGATGACCTCCCGCCCCAGGTCGTAGATGCGCTGGGTGGCGTCGGTGTTCTCCTCGAACAGCTGGCTCTCGATCTCGTCGATGTCGTTCTCGAGCCCGGCGAGGACGGGCGTGTACTCGTCGACGACCTCATCGAGGATCGCGTACATCACGGCCTCGGGACCACGGGCGAGGAGGGCGGGGTCGGCCTCCAGCCGTCGGCGGACGCGCGCGAGGTCCGGTGACTCCGCATGCCTGATCGTCACGACGAAGTCGGGGCCGACGAGCACGTGCACCTCGCCGAACTCGACCTCCTCGACGTCGTCGAGATAACGCGCCGGCCGCAGCACCATGAACAGCACCTCGCCGTAGCGTTCGAGCTTGGCGCGCTGGTGACCGGAGAGCGCGTCCTCCACGACGAGCGCATGGATGCCGAACTCGTCCGCGACCGCGCGGATCTCCTCCTCGCTCGGCCGATAGAGGCCGATCCACCCCATGCCGCCGCGCTCCCGCATGCGCTCGAAGGTCTCGCTGAGGGTCACCGGATTCTCGGTGCGGACGCCATCCACGTAGATCGCATTGTCGATGATCGCCATCGTCGCCCCTTCGCGTTCCTGTCGGTCAGAGCGGGATCACTCCGCAGCGGGCGGTGCCACGCAGGGGATCGCGGTATCGGCGATCGCCTGGTGGTACTGCTCGGCCGTGAACGGAAGGCCGAACTCGGGCGCGGTCTGCCCCGCGGCAGCCGGGGCCTTCGAGGCGATGGCGGCGAGTTCCCACGAGAGCTGCTGGGCGAACTGCGCCCCGGCCGTCGAGTCGTTGAGCACGACGGCCACGGTGAACCCGGTGGCAGGGTCGGAGTACGCCGCCGTGGCGTATCCGGGCGTCCAGCCGTGCTGACCGATCATCGATCCCACGAGGTAGGCACCGCCCGTGGCCTGGAACCAGGACTCGGCTCCGTCGGCAGCCGGGAGCGGCTCGCCGAAGCGGTCCGGCTTCTCCTTGGTGCGCAGCGCCTGCTTCGCCTCCGCCTGTGCGTAGCGCCCCAGGTCGGTGATGGTCGACACGACACCGGAGTCGGTGAAGCCCGAGCTGGACGACAGCTTCGTGATGTCGACGGGGGCGGCGCAGTCGAACCCGCCTTCGACGGCGTTGAGGAAATGACCGTTCAGTACCGCTCCGGTTCCCGGCGGCGCAGGGGTCGGGCCCGGAAGTGAGGTGTCCGGGAGCCCGAGGGGCTCGGTGACGTATTCGGCGATCAGCTCGGAGGCGGTCATCCCCGAGGCGCGTTCGAGGGCCAGCCCCAGCAGGAGGTAGCCGGCATCCGAGTCGCGGAAGGTGGTGTGCGGGGCGACGCGGTCACGCGCCAGGCCGAAACCGGCCAGCTCCAGAGGAGACCAGACCCGGTCGGGGGTGTTCAGCCACGCCGACTTGACGGTTCCCTCGGAGGATCCCGCCCCACTGGTGCCGTTGCAGAGGTCGAGGAGGGTGATGCCCTCGTCTCGCATGTCGGCGACACCCGAGACGTAGTCCGCGACGTTCGCATCGAGTTCGACCACATCGCGGTCGGCGAGGGCATAGAGCACGTCGCAGGTCATCAGACGGGTCACATCGGCGATGCGGAAAGACATGTCGGTCGACACCTCAGCTCCGCCCTCGCGGTCCTGCGTGCCGATGCCGGCCACCCAGCTCCCGCTCCACGGCGCCCAGACACCGACGATCGCGCCCGTCGCACCCGACGCGACGAGGGCGTTGTCGACGGCGGCCTGCATCGCGGCGACCGTGTCATCGGGGAGCGCCCCGTCGACCTGAGCGGGGGGCGTGTACGAGAAGGACTCCTCGGAAGAGCATCCGGTGAGAACGAGAGCGAGCACAGCCGCCGTGGCCGTTGCGGCGCGCCACCGGCGCGACGAGAGAAGCTGCATGGAAAGAACCCCCGAAGACGTGTCTCCCGAGTCTAGAGCGCCGATGCTGAAAGTCGGCCCCGGAGCAGACGTCGAGCCCCGCATAAGGTTGTCGTCATGCCCCACACCTTCGATGCCGACGTGATCACCGCCGTCCTCCGCCACATGAACGGCGACCACACCGATGACAACATCCTCATCGCCCGGGCGTTCGCGGAGCCGTCGGATGCGGAGATCACCGCATCGATCATGACCGGCTTCGACGGGGACGGCGGGCTGTGGGAGATCACGCGCGACGGCGCCGTCACCGAGTTGCGCGTGCCGTGGCCCGGCGGCCCGATCGACGACCGCCCCTCGGTGCGCCGTGAGGTCGTGGCGCTGTACGACGCCGCCTGCGCCCGGCTCGGCGTCGAACCTCGCCCGCACGCCTGACGGATCCGGCTTCCCTCCGGGGTTAGGTAACCCTTACACTGGCCTCATGCCCGAGATCCTCTCCTTCTCCGCCGCCCTGCGCGAGCGTTCGTCCGGATCGCACTCCCGCAGCGAGACCGCCGGCTTCATGTCCGACCTCCTGAAGGGCGAGGGATCGCGCGAGGACTACATCTCCCTCGTCGCACAGCACTACTTCATCTACGAGGCCCTCGAGGGCGCCGGCGAGCGCATGCGCCAGGATCCGGTCGCCTCGGTCTTCATCACCGACAAGCTCACGCGTCTGCCCGCGCTCGAAGCCGACCTCGAGTTCCTGCTCGGTGCCGACTGGCGTGAGCGGATCGTCGCGCTGCCCACCACGCAGCGTTACGTCGACCGCATCCGTCAGGTGGGCGCCACGTGGGCCGGCGGTTTCGTCGCCCACCACTACACCCGCTACCTCGGCGACCTCTCCGGAGGCATCTTCATCGGACGCGTGATGGCACGCCGCTTCGGCTTCGAGACCAACGGCATCGGCTTCTACCTGTTCGACGACATCGCGGATCCGGCCGCCTTCAAGGACGTGTACCGCGAGCAGCTCGACGCCGCTCCCTGGGACGATGCCGAGCGCGAGCGCGTGATCGACGAGGTGCTCCTCGCCTACCGTTTCAACACCGAGCTGTTCGAAGACCTCGACCGCGCACGCGCCGCTGCCTGAGCCGCTGCCGGAGCCGGAGCCAGGGCCGGGCCTTCAGCTCTTCGGCAGCTCCGGGGTCGATGCCGCGAGCCAGGCGTCGCGCATGAACCGGCGCACGTCTTCGTCGACCCGGATGTCACGGGGTCGCAGCGCACGCGACAGGTAGAGCCCGTCGAGCGAGGTCAGCCGGCTGAGCGCGACGTAGGTCTGCCCCGGTGCGAACGCCCCGGAGCCGAGGTCGATGATCGCCCGCTCGTAGGTCTTGCCCTGCGACTTGTGGATCGTGACGGCCCACGCCAAGCGCAACGGGAACTGGGTGAACTCCGCGACCACGTCACGGGAGAGCTTCTTGGTGTTCTGGTCGTACGCGTAGCGGAACCGTTCCCACACGGCCGGTTCGACGTCGACCTCCTCGCCGTCGATGTCGACACGCACAGCGCTGCCGAGGATGCGTACGACCGTGCCGATGGTGCCGTTGACCCACCGCGGCGGCTCCCCCGACATCGCGGTGTCGTTGCGCAGGAACATGACCTGCGCTCCGACCTTCAGCTTCAGCTCCGACTCGGCGGGGAGCGCGGCCTCGCCCCGCCCGAAGTCTCCGCTCACCTCGGCACGTGCGGTCTGCTCCTTGCCCGGCAATGCGGCCAGGTGACGACTGTTGATGCTGTTCACGATGTCGTTGCGGGTCGCGAGCGTGATCATCGGCACCTCCCCCGGCTCCGGGTCCGGTGGCGTCCGCGCTCCCTGGGCGTTCAGCACCCCGGCGATCTCGGCGGTGACCCGTCCGTAGCGCACGGCGTTCAGCATGGCCTTGAACCCGTCGTCGGACTGGCGGTGGATCTGCACGAGTTCGCGCACGTGCAGATCGGCCCGCGAGTCGACCGCGAAGAGTCCGTCCTGATCGGACTCGCCGGTACCGCCGCCAGTCCCTGCCCACACCTTCGCATCGAAGAACCAGAACGAGCGGTAGTGGTCCCGCACGTAGCGAGCCTCATCACCGCGGGGCGGCACGGGCGCCAGCTGGTACGGGTCTCCGAACATGACGACCTGCACGCCGCCGAACGGCTCGCCCCTGCGCCCACGCGCCTGGCGCAGGGAGCGGTCGATCGCATCCATAAGATCCGCGTTGACCATCGAGATCTCATCGATCACGAGCGTCTCGATGGCGTTCAGGATGCGACGGGTCGCGTCGTTCTGATCGATGTCGGCGTCCCCGATCAGACCGATCGGCAGGCGGAACAGCGAGTGGATCGTCTGCCCCTCGACGTTGAGCGCCGCCACGCCCGTGGGCGCGCAGATGGCGATCTGCTTCTTCGTGTTCCACGCGAAATGCTGCAGGAGGGTCGACTTGCCGGTCCCGGCTCGACCGGTGATGAAGACGTGCTCGCCGGTGTCCTCGATGAGGCGGAACAGCTCTTGCTGCTCCTCGGACAGGGCGGGAAGGGACACGGTTCTCACAGGGGCAGCGGGCGGACAGGGCGCTCGTCCATGCTACGGCCCGGCATCCGCGCACGCCCGCCGACGCTCGGCGTCCCCCCAGGACGCCCTCTTAGACTGACGCCATGGACCGGGCACGTGCGAGCGCGCCCCGGCGCGCGCGCCTGGGGGTCGACCTGGCGATGCTCGCTGTCGTCGGCATGATGCTCGTCGCCGCACTCGGAGCCGGTGGCGTCACGCTGTATCAGCAGTTCTACGGGCCGTCGGCGTTCGTGGTCCGCTACCTCGACCTGCTCTCCTCCGGTCGCGCCGCTGACGCGCTGCGTGTTCCCGGGGTCGCGATCGACCGCGAGACACTCGATGCCGCGGGCATCGACACCGCGGCATCGGAGGCGATGCTCCGCCGCGCCGCGCTCGCGCCGCTGACCGACGTGACGGTGACGTCGGAGAAACCCGCAGACGGCGGCACCGCCGTCACCGTCAGCTACCAGGCGAGCGGCCACCCCGGGACCAGTACGTTCCTGATCGAACAGGACGGATGGGCGGGAGTCACCCCCCATTGGCGTTTCACGACGAGCCCCCTGGCCGTCGTGGATCTCACGGTTCGCGGTGCGGACAAGTTCGCCGTGAACGGGTTCGAGGTCGATCGGCGTCAGGTGTCGATCGACGGTGCCGATGCCGTCCCCCTCGACCCGCTGCCGCTGCTGGTGTTCACCCCCGGACTGTATGCGATCACGGTGGACACCCCCATATCGACGGCCTCCGGCCACGGAGTGCTCGCCGACACCCCCCTCGCCGTCACGCCGCTCGATGTGCAGACCGAGCCGACCGACGAGTTCATCGACGTCGTGCAGGAGCGCGTCGAGGCTTTCCTCACCGAGTGCACGACGCAGGAGGTGCTGCAGCCGACGGCCTGCCCGTTCGGCCTGCGGGTCACGAACCGCCTCGCCTCGGCTCCGAAGTGGTCGATCGCGGCCCAGCCTCGGGTCACGGTCACCCCCGACGGCGGGCAGTGGCAGATCCCGACGACGGATGCGGTCGCTCACGTCGACGTCGACATCAAGTCGCTGTTCGACGGCAAGACCCAGCCGCTGTCGGAAGACGTCCCCTTCCAGCTCACGGGAACGATCGCGATCCTTCCCGACGGCACCGCGTCGATCAGGATCGGCTCCCCCGGAGAGCAGCCCGTCGGCTGACGCCCGAGCGAGCCGGCCTCAGCGGCCTGCGCGCTGCTCCCGCTCGTCGCGCTCGGCGAGGGCAGCCAGCTTGGCGTTGTACTCCTCGAGCTCGGCGTCTCCCGTGCGATCGGCGTGCCGGTCCGCGCGGCGCTGCAGCTTGGTGTCGCTGCGACTCCACTGGATCGCGACCGTGATCGCGAGGATGAGCGTAGGGATCTCGCCGATCGACCAGGCGATGCCGCCACCCACGTACTGATCCTGCAGCGGGTCCACGCCCCAGTCACGGCCCATCGATCCGAACCAGTCGGCCACCATGAGGCCCTCCTGCATCATGATCGCGATGCCGAAGAAGGCGTGCATCGCCATCACGGCGATCAGGGTGATCAGACGACCGGGGTAGGGCAGGCGGTAGGGCACCGGGTCGGCGCCGATCAGGCTCATCACGAAGAGGTAGCCCGAGATCAGGAAGTGGATGATCATCCACTCATGGCCGAGGTGCTCGTACATCGACCAGCGCACGAGGTCGGTGAAGTAGAACGCCCAGAGCGACAGGATGAAGATCGCCGCCGCCACGAACGGGTGCGTCACGACGCGGGCGAAGGGCGAGTGCACGGCCCACATGATCCACTCGCGACCGCCTCGGGTGCCGTCGTCGCGTTTGTGGATCGCACGCAGGGCGAGGGTGATGGGGGCACCGGACACCATCAGCAGCGGGATCGCCATCGACAGCATCATGTGGCCCATCATGTGGATGCTGAAGAGGTATTCCTGGTAGGCGTTGAGCGGCCCGCTGGTCACCCAGACGAGCATCAGCATGCCGAGCACCCAGAACACGGTCCGATGGATCGGCCAGCGGTCGCCGCGCAGTCGCAGCCGCCGCACTCCTGCCAGGTAGAGGAACAGTCCGAAGCCGGCGGCGACGAGCCAGAGCACGTCGAAGTCCCAGGCAGTGAACCAGCGCTCGATCGTCAGTTCCGGCGGCAGCGTCGAGCCGGTGAGGATCTGCGCGGGGGTCTGGGCGAACGCGGCGACCTCCCCTGTGGGGGGAGGTGTGCGTGCGAGTGCGGCGGCAGCACCCGAGGCGAGACCCATCAACGCGACCTCGCACAGCACGAGGAGCCAGAACCAGCCGGCCGCGCGCTGACCGGAGAGCTTGGGGATCAGGCGGGCGCGGTACCAGGCCCCCAGCAGCCCCATTCCCCCCAGGAGTGCGACCTTGGCCAGCACGATCCAGCCGTAGGGCGTCGCCCACAGCGCATCCCAGCTGCCGACGGCGACGATGGACCGGGTGACGCCCGACACGGCGACCACGGCGAAAGCGGCGATCGCGAGCGACGAATAGCGCCCGACGAGTTGCGCGGTGTCGACATCGGCTCGTCCGCGCAACAGGACCAGGAGCAGGAGACCGCCGAGCCAGACGGCGGCGCCGATCGTGTGCAACAGGATCGAGTTGACGGCCATGTTGTGCCCGGCGAGGTCGCCGGCATGGCCCTGAGTCGCGAGCGGGAGGAAGGATGCGGCGGCGAGGAGGGCCGTGATCAGTGTGGGTGTCCACGAACGCCACGCGAACGCCAGCACCGTGATGATCGCACCGAAGATGGTGGTGATGAGCCAGGACTGCCCCAGCGGCAGCTCCAGCAGGAATCGACCGAGCTGCGTGCCGAACTCGCGTTCGATGCTGAGCTTCGGGTTGAAGGCGGCCATGAAGGCGAGAAAGCCGGCGAGACCCGCGGAAACCGTGAACACGGCCGCTCCCACCGAGGCGATGTTCAGGGCGGCGTCGAATGATCGGTCCCCCGCGCGCAGTCCGAACAGCGCGAGCACGAGCGAGCCGAGCATGACCGCGCCCGAGATGTTCATGACGAGCTTGGCGATCGGCGTGCCCCAGAGCACGAACGGCCCCGGATCCTGCAGGAGCGGCGGCTTGGCGCCTCCGCCGACGAGCAGCGCCAGCACGAGGGCTGCCATCGCGGCGAGCAGGAGGATGACGATTCCCGCGATTCGATACGCCGAAATCCGACTCGTCGACTCGCTGCGGGAACTCACCCCTCCAGCCTAGGCGCGACCGGCGGTGAGAAAGCACGAAGGCCGCTCCCGTCGGAACGGGAACGGCCTTCGAAGAGGTGCGGTCGAATTACTTGACGGCAGCCTTGAGCTTGGAACCAGCGGTCACCTTGACGCGCTTGCCGGCCGGGATCTTGATCTCGGCGCCGGTCTGCGGGTTGCGGCCCGTGCGAGCAGCGGTGTCGACCTGCTCGAAGGAGATCCAGCCCGGGATGGAGACCTTGCTGCCCTTGGCAACAGCGTCGGAGACCGTGGCGAACAGCGAGTCGAGGACACCGGAGACGGTGGCCTGGCTCTGGCCCGTGGCGCTTGCGATGCTCGCGACGAGCTCGGTCTTGGTGATGGACTTGTCAGCCATGTCATCCTCCAGCGACGAGATCCCGTCGCATCGTTGTGGGTATCGGAGCGGGTGCTCCTGGTCTAGCGACCGCCTCGAATGTACCAACCACCACCCTCATTTCCGCGTCATTTCGCGGGTTTTGGGCAATTACTGGGCGTGTCGCGTCACTTTTGTCACTCCAGTCACAGAAACCAAGGCCCTCAACGGGGCCAGTGCGCCTTGATCACGGCGCTGGACGTGCGCGCGAAAGCCGGCGCGACGGGGTCCTCCCCGTCCCCACACCCCCATGCCCCCCGTGGGGAGGAGTCCTCGCCGATGGGCGGAGGATGTTCCTGAGTGGTTCCGCCCGACGGGGAGTTCTCCGCCCGTCGCGGTGTGCAGAGGTGCGAGGATCAGCGCGCGAGATGGAGGAGCTGAGCGATCGCAGCCAGGATCAGGCTCTGCACGTCCGCCCAGTGGTTCATGAGCTGGTCGTAGCCGATGCGGATCACGTGATAGCCGCGGAGCATCAACTCGACGTCGTGCGCGATATCGCTCGTGCGTTGGGGTCCGACATGATGCCCACCGTCGATCTGCACGACGAGTCGTTCGCCGATCAAGAAGTCCACTCGGTGCCCGATGATCCAGACCTGCGGCGTGATCGGCAGGTCCAGCCATGCCATCCGCGTGCGGAAGATGGTCTCTGTCTCCGCGTCGGCGAAGGGACGGGCGTCGCCCAGGAGCCGCCTCGCCGCCGGCGGCAGGGGTGCCCGTTCGAGCACGTCGGGGTCCACGGCCCCTGCCCGCATCGCGGACTCCCAGGTCGCGAGCGCATCTTCATATGGCTGACAGCGCGCCACGAGCACGAGCGCGTTCTCGATCGAGTCCTCGAGCAGATCCGGATCTCGAGGGAAGATCGGCCGGCTCCAGTGCACGACCCCACGAGCATCCTTCGCGTGACCGGACTTCGGGGGTGCCGCCAGGTGCGGTCGCGATACGGCCGTCACCCACAGATCCTTCCGCGCGGCAACGGTGACGCAACTGAGCACGACTCCTCGCTTCGCCGCCGCGACGAGCATCGGGTCCGCACCGGGGAGCCCCACCCACCCCCGGCACACCGAGACCACCGCCCCTGCGCGCACCGCTTGCCGCAGCGCGTGCTCGGTGACCCCCGCTCGGCGCATGGTGACGACCCGCGCGATCCCGTTCCTGGCTGTGAGGGCGCGCACGACATCCATGCCTCGAGCCTGCCGCGCCTCGACGGCCCCGCAGCGCCACAGATCCGCCCTCTGTTCACTCCTTAGCAGTGGCTACTCGCTGTGCAGGGGCAGTCTTCGGGCGGACTTCCTCGTGATGGGCGGCGAACCCCATCACCGAAGTCCGCCTATCAGCGAGAAGTCCGCCCTTCGCGTGGCGCTTCACGAGACAGAGACAGGAGACAGGAGACAGGAGACAGAGACAGGAGACAGAGGCGCGGAGCGAACGTGAGGGTGGGGACGCGAAAGGGGCGAGGATCCGAAGATCCTCGCCCCATTCGGCTGTCTGCTGAGACTTACCAGCTCGACTTGGTCACGCCGGGCAGCTCGCCACGGTGCGCCATGTCACGGAAGCGGACACGCGAGATGCCGAACTTCGTGAGGACACCGCGGGGGCGGCCGTCGATGACGTCGCGCGAACGCACGCGAGCCGGCGACGCGTTGCGCGGCAGCTTCTGCAGGCCGACGCGAGCGGCCTCGCGGGCCTCGTCGGTGGCGTTCGGGTCGACCAGGGTCTTCTTCAGCTCGGCGCGACGCTCGGCGTAACGCTCGACGATGACCTTGCGCTGCTCGTTGCGAGCGATCTTGCTCTTCTTAGCCATTGATCAACGCTCCTCTCGGAATTCGACGTGCTGACGGATGACCGGGTCGTACTTCTTGAGCACGAGGCGGTCGGGGGTGTTGCGGCGGTTCTTCTTGGTCACGTACGTGTATCCCGTACCTGCCGTCGAACGCAGCTTGATGATCGGACGTACGTCCTGAGCCTTCTTGGCCATTAGAGCTTCACACCCTTCGCCTGGAGGTCCTTGACCACGTTCTCGATGCCACGGACGTCGATCACCTTGATGCCCTTGGCGGACACGTTGAGCGTGATCTTACGACCGAGCGAGGGAACGAAATACGTCTTCTTCTGCACGTTCGGGTCGAAGCGGCGCTTCGTCCGGCGGTGCGAGTGCGAGACATTGTGTCCGAAGCCGGGAACAGCTCCGGTCACCTGGCACACTGCTGCCATGATGTGACTCCTTCTATACCGTGAGGCCGGACGGCCCCACCCAAGATCCCTTGTCTGCACGCAACCACGACCCGCCGATCTCTCGGCCGCAGAAGGGGAAGCACGCGAACTGCGCACAGGAGTGTGCGCAGACAAAGAGTCAGTTTAGCACGGGCGCCGACGCGGTCGATCCCGGCTCCCCCGAAGCGAGTTCGGCAGCAGCCTCGGCCGCGCCCCTGCCCCATCGGAACGGCGACACCGTCGGGGCCGCGTCGATCCAGAAGCGCCACGGGAAAGCCGCGGTCCCGGCGACGCCGGCGACACCGACGCGCGGACCGCTGGCCACGTCGTCCCGCTGCGGACCCAGCCACAGCTCGGCTCGTGCTCCGCGACGCTCCCCACCCGTGATCGCGTCGATCCCGTCGTGCACGGGATGCCGCAATCCCACCGCCTGTCCGAGACGACCCGGCCCGCGGGCGAGGTCCCGCAGCGTCGTGCGCCGAAGGGGAAGCGCGACGCCACGTCGGAGGGCCGCCGCCTCCGTGCCGCTCACGATCTCGCCCGCCCGGAGCAGCACGCCGTCGCCGTGCCCTTCAGGGCCGCACACGACGTTCACGCACGAGTGGATGCCGTGGCTCAGGTACACGTACAGGTGGCCCGGCTCGCCCCACATCGTGGAGTTGCGGGCCGTGCGCCCCATGCGCGCATGAGAACCCGGATCGGGGATCTCGCCCGTGCCCTGCCCGTGGTACGCCTCGACCTCCGTGATGCGCAACCGCACCTCGACGGGAACGGAGTCGCTCCCGATCGTGACGACCGTGCGCAGCTCGCCTCCGAGCAGGCGCGGTGCGACGTCGACCGCAGAGGCGCTCAGGTCTGCACGGACGGCACGGCGCAGGCTTTCGTGCGGCAGGTCGACGCCGCGGAGGAGGTCGGAACCGTCCGTCATCTCAGAAGCGCGGAGCCGTCTGGCACCACGAGGCGTCGAAGCCGGTGAGGGCGACGATCTCCTTGCCGGAAGCCATGTCGATCAGGTGGGTCTCGACGTTCTCGGGCAGCGGCAGCAGCATCCCGTCGTAGGCGTTGTTCGCCAGGTCGGGAGCGACGACGACGGCGGCGTACTGGCCGCTCGGCGACGCGCAGGCCTGCAGGATCGAGTCCGTGGATCCGACCTCGACCAGCGGGGTCGCCGCGCCGTCGTCGTCGACGCGCACGACCACTTGTCCGATCGGCAGCCCCTCGTCGTCGCGAGCGATCACGTGGCGCAACGTGCCACCGGGATACGGCGTGATCGAGCTCGCCGTCCCGTAGTCGGGATCGGATGCCGCGAGCGGCTGCTCCGACCCGTCTGCGAGATTGAGTTCGACCACGGCCCCGTCGAGCCGTTCGACGATCGCCGTGTAGGTGCCGCGGGAGATCCCCTGGATGGTGGCCGCGAGGCCGAGGGACTGCACACCCGTGTCGGTCGAACGGTCGACGAGCGAGAGGGCTCCGTCGAAGTCGATGAACAGCACGGCTGCGCTGTCGGGCACGAACTGCCAGACGAAGACGCTCGCCTCGGTGCCGGCGACCTCGATGATCTGCGGGTCGTCATCGCCGCTCAGCGACTGGGTGACCAGCACGCTCGCGCGCCCCTCGGTGTCGCTGAGCTCCTTGTCGGAGTAGCTGTAGCCGACGAGGCCGCCGCGTTCGGAGACCTGGATCGCGCCCACGTATCCCTCACCGGGAAGAGTGAGCTCACGCTGGTTCTTGCCGTCGCGGTCCATCACGAGCAGGCGGGACCCGTCGTCCTCCTCGACCGACACCACGAGCTGCGTGGAGGTCGCGCGGAAGTCGTTGATCTTGTCGTGCTCGAAGACCGGGACGGCCTTCTCGCCGCTGAGGTCGGTGAGGAAGATCTTGTCCTTGCCCGCGACATCGCGACGCAGCAGGAAGATGTTCGACGGCGGCGTCGTGAAGCTCGTGGTCAGCGTCGTCTTCGGGCCACCGCCGGCACCGACCACATCGGCGACACGGACCGTGTACTCGGTTGAGTCGTCGAGCGGGACCGTGAATCGCACGCCCACGCCGCGCCCCGAGGCATCCACCGTGAAGGGCACCTCCGGCTCGACCGTGACCTGCGCCGGGTCGATGTCGGCGAGTGCCTGGTTCGCAGTGAGGATCACGCGGCTGCCGGACGATTCGATCGCCTGTGCCGCATCGACCTGCACATCGCTGATGCGCGGGCCCTGAAGGAGGCTGGCGATGCCCAACCCCGTCCCGACGACGACGAGCACCCCGAGGACCGCGGCAACCGTGAGCACGAACCGGCGTCGGCTCCCCGGCGGGGGCGGGACCCGGCGCTCGGCGGCGGCGCGGGGGATCGGCGGCGCATACGGGTCCGCTGTCGCGTCATGTGCCGCCGCACCGGCCGCTGCACCGGCCACCGCGCTCTCGACGACGGGTTCCGGTGCGGCGCCGACGAACACGGGTTCGGTCGCGAGGGGGACGGGCGGAAGAGCGGTCGCCTCCGCATCCTCGCGCGCCGCAGCCTCGAAGGCGGCCATCTTGCGGGCGGCGGCCTCCTGCTCCGCGACCTCACGGTCACCTGCCTCACGGACCGCGGCTTCACGAGCAGCCGCCTCACGCGCAGCCGCCTCGCGCGCAGCCGCTTCGTCTGCACCGGCAGATTGCTGATCGCCCGGCCGATCGGCCGGGGTGGGCTGGTCGGCGGGCGGTGCGACATGGTCGGCAGACGCCACCGCGCGGTCGATCCGCTCGGCCTCCGCCGCTTCGGCAGCTTCTCGCGCTGCACGCATCTCCGCGCGGGTGCGCGGGACGGCGGGCACCTCTGGGCGCTCGTCGTCAGTACTCATAGGGGTCTCCCGGCTCATCGATCGCGACGACATCGGTCGGCTCGATGCGGAGCTTGCCGTCGGCATCCGCGCGCACGGTGCCGGTGATCTCGACCCATTGGCCGGTCGCGTACTCGTCGGGCTTCACATCGACGGGCAGAACGGCGGTCTGCGCATCGATCACGCAATGCGTGATGACCAGACGGGTCAGGTTCACACCGTCGTCTCCCGACGCGCCCGGCGTCACGAAGCCCGTGAGCTTCACCGCGGCGCCGTCGTAGGCGGCCGTGTTCGTCGCCGCCGTGAAGACACTCGCCCAGTCGCCGACGCCGAACGTCGACGTGTCGGCCACGCCGAGAGCGACCGAGTCCGCGCCGGCGAACAATGCGCTCTGCTCTCCCGCGCGCGACATCGCGAGCTCGACCGACAGGGAGGCCGGCGGCAGGACGAGACCCGCCACGACGACACCCGAGGCGATGACTCCGCCGGCGACGGCCGCGACTCCGGCGAGCGCGCGGCGAGAGGAGGCCGGGGCACCATCGTGATCAGCACCGTCGTGATCAGCACCGTCGTGATCCACACCGTCGTGATCCACACCGTCGTGATCCACACCGTCGTGATCCGCACCCTCGCGGTCACCGTGGACTGCGGGAGCGGGCACAGGCCCGTGGTCGTGGCCGTGGTCGCTCTCTTCCCCCAACGGGAGGGTGCACGACCAGATCGCTCCGGCCAGAGTCACGACCGCGGCGGTACAGGCGAACCACACCGACTCCGGGCTGATGTAGAGGTTGAGGCGCCCCGTGAGACCGAGGCCGAGGGTGACGACCGAGATGACGGTCGCGAGCCCCACACCCAGCCAGCGGGTGCCGAGTGCACGTATGCGGGTGGCGGTCTGCCCGGACCGCGCCGTCTGCTCAGACAAGGACGTTCACCCCGATACCGATCGCGAAAGCCGAGGCGAGCACGATGCCGACGATCCCGACGAGCGTGCGCGCGGTGAACGTGGTGCGCATGAGCGCCAGCATCTTGATGTCGACGAGTGGACCGACGAGCAGGAAGGCGACGAGGGCGCCGGACGAGAACGTCGAGGCGAACGAGAGCGCGAAGAACGCATCGACGTTCGAGCAGATGGCCACCGTCATCGCGAGCGCCATCATGGCGACGATCGACAGCACCGGGTTCGACCCGATCGCGAGCAGCCACTCGCGCGGGATCAGTACCTGCACGGCCCCGGCGAGCGCCGAGCCGATCACGAGTGCAGGCATGACGGCGCGCAGCTCGATCAGGAACTGGGTGAGACTGCGGCGCACCGGCGTGCCCGGTTCGTGGGTGACCAGCTCGCAGGTGTCGACGAAGCGCTGGGTGAGCATGCCGTCCGGGTCGGGGTGGCGGCTGTAGATCCAGCCGATGAGGTTCGCGATGAGGTAGCCGCCCACGAGCCGGGCGACGAGGATCCCACCGTCCCAGCCGAAAGCGGCGTGCGTGGTGAGGATCACGATCGGGTTCACGATCGGCGCGGCGATGAGGAACGTCATCGCTTCGGCCGGCGCGAGGCCGCGCATCATGAGGCCACGGGCGAAGGGCACGTTGCCGCACTCGCACACCGGGATCAGCATGCCCAACAGCGACAGCACCGCACGGCGGGCCCACGCGCGCTTCGGCAGCCAGCGGTGGATCGCATCGGCCGGGAGCCACACCTGCACGACGATCGAGAGCAGCACGCCGAGGATGACGAACGGCAGGGCTTCGATGAGCACACTCAGCGCGAGGGTGAGACCGTCCTGCGCGCGGGTGGGCAGCGAGGCGGGGAACAGCGTCGGCAGGAAGGCATCGATCAGGAAGAGCGCGGCGATGATGGCAGCGCCCAGGCCGACGCCGATCCATGCCGATCGCGGCGAGGGCGCCGGGCGATGGGAGTGGCCGTGACGGGTCGCCGTTGCTGCCGAGGAGCTCACGCGGACGCGGCCCTCTCGGCGTCGCGCTTGTTCGCACACGGGGTGCACAGCCCGAAGATGTCGACCACGTGGGCGGCCTCGGTGAAGCCGTGCAGTGCCGCGGTGCGGTGCGCCCACTGCTCGACGTCCTTGGCCTCGATCTCGACGGTCAGACCGCAGGATCGGCAGATGAGGTGGTGATGGTGGCCCTGCGTGGTGCAGGCGCGGTACAGCGCCTCGCCCTCGGGACTCTGCAGCGAGTCGGCGTCTCCGGAGGCGGCGAGTCCGGCCAGCGCACGGTAGACGGTGGCGAGGCCGATGCCGGTGTTGTCGTCGCGCAGCGCGGCGTGCAGGCTCTGCGCGCTCACGAATCCGCGCGCGTCGGCGAGTGCTTCGCGCACACGTTCGCGCTGCCAGGTGTTCCGCTGAGCCATACGAAGAGTCTAGGCCGCGGGGGTTGGCGAGGGCTGGGAGAGGATTTCAGGCACGCACACGGCGCACTCGGGCCCGCGCCTTCTGCACGATCCAGCACACCACGTAGATCGTGAACGACAGGGTCGTGATGTACGGGCTCACCGGGAGCGTGCCGGCGAGGGCCAGCAGGATGCCGCCGACCGCGGACACGAAGCCGAACAGCGCGGCCAGCAACGGCACGGCGATGGGGCCTGCGGTGACGCGCATCGCGGCGGCCGCGGGAGTGACCAGCAACGCCATCACCAGGAGCGCACCGATGATGTGCACGCTCACCGCGACGATCAGGCCGAGCAGCACCATGAACAGCAGGCTGACGGCACGGGTCGGCACGCCGCGGGCCGCAGCCGATTCCGGGTCGAGCGAGTCGAACCGCAGCGGGTTCCACATCACCAGCAGCCCGATCAGCACGACCATGCTGATGCCGATGAGCCAGCCGAGGTCGGGGCTCGAGACCGACACGATCTGGCCGGTGAGCAGGCTGAAGCGGTTGGCGCTGCGGCCGTCGTAGAGCGAGAGGAACAGGATGCCGAGGCCCAGGCCGAACGGCATGAGCACACCCACGATGGAGTTGCGGTCCCTGGCCTTGGCCCCGAGGACCCCGATCAGGATGGCGGCGACGAGCGCTCCGCCGAGAGACCCGGCCACCACGCTTCCGCCGAAGAGCAGGGCGGCAGCCGCTCCCGCGAATGACAGCTCGCTCACGCCGTGCACCGCGAAAGCCAGGTCGCGCTGCATCACGAAGACGCCGATGAGTCCGCCGACGATGCCGAGCACCGCGCCGGCGATGATCGAGTTCGCGAGCAGGGTGACGAGCTCGCCGTAGTCCTGGAACGAGAAGACGTCGCTCCAATCGACCAGCGGCACGATGCCCAGCGCGACGCTCATGCCGCTCCTCCGTGCTCGTGGTGTCCGTGCTCGTGGTCGCCGTGGTCGTGGTGGGGCTCGGCGTCCGGCACACCCACGACCACCAGCCGGTCGCCCGCGCGGAGCACGAACACCGGAGTGCCGTAGAGGTCGGTGAGCACGCGCGTCTGCAGCACCTCGTCGGGAGTTCCGAGCAGGAACCGTCCGCCGGCGATGTAGAGGATGCGGTCGACCCGGCCGAGGATCGGATTGATGTCATGGGTGACGAACAGCACCGCCGCCTCGCGCTCACGGCGCTGACGATCGATGATGTCCGTCACGGCGACCTGGTTCGCGAGGTCGAGATTCGACAGCGGCTCGTCGCACAGCAGCAGGGCCGGCTCATCGGCGAGGGCCTGACCGACCCGCAGTCGCTGCTGCTCGCCGCCGGAGAGCAGTCCGACCCGGCGATCGGCGAAGTGCGAGGCGCCGACCGCCTCGAGCAGGTGGTCGACCTTGGCGCGGTCGCCACGGTGCGGGATCGGGAAGCCGAAGCGGCTCCCCTGCACGCCGAGGGCGACGAGGTCGCGGGCTCGCATGCTCGTGTCGGGGGCGAGCGAGCGCTGCTGCGGGATGTACCCGATACGGGAGTTACCGCGGTGCACGGGCTCACCCGCGACGCGGATCGTGCCCGAAGACAGCGGTTGCAGGCCCAGGATGCTCCGCAGCAGGGTGGTCTTGCCCGATCCGGAGGGGCCGAGCACCGCGATGAACTCCCCCGGCTCGACCGTGAGGTCGAGGCCTGACCAGAGTTCGCGATCACCGCGCTGCAGCGACGCGTCGGAGATCTCGAGGACCGGATTCCCGCGCTGTGCGGCGCCGCTCACGACTTGACGGCGGCGGCGAGGCTCTGGATCGCGTCACTCATCCACTCAGAGTACGACGATCCGTCCTCGAGCAGCTCCGTGAAGGCGACGACGGGGATACCGGCGTCCTTCGCCGCGGTTTCGACGCGCTGCGTCTCGGACCCGCCGGTCTGCGCGTTGGTCAGCAGTGCCGTCACCTGACCGCTGCCGATCACGTCGAGCGCCTGCAGCAGCACGGCCGGGGCGACGTCGGTGCCCTCTTCGACCGACTCGGCGAATCCGTCGGGGGTGACATCGGTGAATCCGGCGGCGGCGGCGAGGTAGCCGGGCAGCGGCTCGGTGATGAAGACGTCGACGTCGGGCGCCTCCGTCTTGAGGGTCGCCAGCTCGGTCTCGAAGCCTTCGAGGTCGGCCGTGAGAGTGGCCGCGTTCGCGGCGAACTCCTTCGCACCGTCGGGGTCGAGCTCGGTCAGCTCGTCGGCGATGGCCTCGACGACGTGGATCATGGTGTGCGGGTCGAACCAGACGTGCTCGTTGAAGCCCTCGATGTGGTCGTGGCCCTCGTGCCCGGCCTCGTCGTCGGCGTGATCGTGCACCTCGTCCTCGGGCGCGTCGCTCTCCTCGGGGGCAGCGCTCGCCGACTCGTCGGCGTGGTCGTGGCCCGCCTCGTCGTGACCCTCGTTCCCGGGGAAGTCGTGCGAGTACTCGACGGCTGTGACCACATGCGGGTCCTTCGCGTCCTGCAGCAGCGTGTCGATGAAGGCGTCGTAGCCGCCGCCGTTCTCGATCACAAGGTCGGCCTTCTGCACCGTGAGCCGGTCGCGGGCGCTCGCCTCGTAGGAGTGCGGGTCCTGCGAGGCGGAGGTGATGATCGACTGCACGTCGACGCGATCGCCGCCGATCGTCGCGGCGATGTCGCCGTAGACGTTGGTGCTCGCGACGACCGTGATGGTGCCGTCGTCGCCCTCCCCCGCCGAGGGGGTGGAGCATCCGGCCAGCGTGAGAGCGGCGACGGATGCGAGGGCGAGGGCGACGACGGGCTTCTTCATGCCTTCACTCTAAACGCTAATGAGAACCATTATCAAATCCTTCGCCCTGCCTGCCTGCCTGCCCGCCCGCCAAAACGGAGACGATTGGACGTTCACGCGGGGTGTCTGTGATCAACACCCCGCGCGTGACGCGGATCGTCTCTGTTTTCGCAGCTGCGGGAGCTCAGGCGCGCAGCTCGGCCGGCGCGATCCAGACCGTGGCCTCGCCGGGAAGCGTCGAGCCCTCGAGCAGAGCACTCGCGAGCACGACGTCGGCGGCATCCGCACCGAGGTCGACGGGCTCGGCGCCGAAGTTCGACATCACCTGCCAGCCGTTCGGGCGGGCGAAGCGCAGCACATCGTCGCGGCCGGTCTCGATCCACTCCAGGGTCTCGCCGGTCTGCAGCAGGTGCCGCAGGCGCAGGGCCTCCCGGTACAGCGAGAGCGTCGACGACGGGTCCGCCGCCTCGACGTCGACCGCATACTGCGCGAACCACTCCGGCTGCGGAAGGTGCGCACCCGCAGCCCCGAAGCCGTACGAGGAGCCCTCAGCCGACCACGGCAGGGGCACGCGGCATCCGTCCCGACCGAGGCCGTCGAACTCCGCGCCACGGAAGAAGCCCGGGTCCTGACGCTGCTCCGGCGTGATCTGCGCGACCTCGTGCAGACCGAGCTCCTCCCCCTGATAAAGATAGGTGCTGCCGGGCAGGCCGAGCAGCAGCAGGGTGGCCGCGTGCGCCCGGCGGAGCCCGCCCTCGCGGTCGAGTGCATCCGCCGGACCACCGGCCTTCACCCACTCGGTGCCCTGCTTGACCGGACGGCCGTTCAGTGCCGGGAGCCCGTAGCGGGTGGCATGGCGGGTGACGTCATGGTTCGACAGCACCCAGGTGGTCGACGATCCGGTCGCCGCCGCCTGCTGCAGGTTGTCGGCGATGATGCTGCGGAACTGCGCGGCGTCGAAGTCGGCGACCAGCAGATCGAAGTTGAACGCCTGCCCGAGCCCCTCGGCCGACGCGTACTTCGCCCGGCGCTCCGGCGTCTCCACCCAGGCCTCGGCGACGGCGGTGCGCGGCGGGTCGTACTCGTCGAACACCGCACGCCACTCGGCGTAGATCTCGTGCACGTCGTCACGGTCGACCATCGGGTGCGTGCCCGAGGTGCGGTCCATCGCGTCGAGCTCGGCACGCGAGGGCAGCGGTTCGCTGAGGTCCTTCGTGAGCATGTGGGCGACGTCGATGCGGAATCCGTCGACACCGCGGTCCGACCAGAAGCGCAGCGTCTTCAGGAAGTCGGCGCGCACCTCGGGGTGGTCCCAGTTCAGGTCGGGCTGCTCCACGGCGAAGTTGTGCAGATACCACTGCCCGTCTTCCACGCGCTCCCAGGCACTGCCGCCGAACACCGAGTCCCAGTCGGTCGGCGGCTCGGAGCCGTCGGGTCCGGTGCCCTCGCGGAAGATGTAGCGGTCGCGCGCCGCCGAGCCGCGCCCCGCAGCGAGCGCCTCCTGGAACCACTCGTGCTGGTCGGACGAGTGGTTCGGGACGATGTCGACGATCACGCGGATGCCGCGGGAGTGCAGCGCCTCGACCATGTCGTCGAAGTCGGCGAGGGAGCCCAGCCGCGGGTCGACGTCACGGTAGTCGGCGACGTCGTATCCGCCGTCGGCGAGCGCGGACGGATAGAACGGGCTGAGCCAGACCGCATCGATACCGAGGCCCTGCAGGTAGTCGGCCCGGGAGACGATGCCCGGGATGTCACCGATGCCGTCGCCGTTCGCGTCGGCGAAGCTGCGCGGGTAGATCTGGTAGACGGCGGCCTGACGCCACCACGCGGCGTCTTCGGCGGTGCGGGTCTCGGCGAGAAGCGCGTCGGTCATGAGGGGAGGACTCCTTCTGTGTTTCCGGTGGTTCGGTGGCTTCGGTGGCTTCGAGCGGCTCGGGCGGTTCGAGCGGTGCGGCGGTCAGCCCTTGACGGCGCCCTGGGTGACGCCCTCCATGACCCACCGCTGCGTGAACAGGTAGGCCACGATCGCGGGCGCCATCGCCATGAGGTACGAGGCGAAGGCGACGTTGTAGTTGTTGCTGAACTGGTTCTGGAACAGGTTCTGCCGCACCGGCAGCGTCTGCAGCGCCGGATCGGCGATGATGAGCGACGGCATCATGAAGTCGTTCCAGGCGTAGAGGAAGGCGAAGATGCCGACCGTCGCACTCATCGGGGCGAGCAGCGGGAAGATGAGCTTCCAGAACGTCTGCCAGGTCGTGGCTCCGTCGATGCGCGCGCTCTCCTCGAGCTCGATCGGTATCGAGCGCAGGAACGCGGTGAACAGCAGCACGCTGAAGCTCAACTGGAACATGGTCGCGAGGATGATCACGCCGAACGGGTTGTCGAGCCCGACGCGTCCGGTGAGCTGGATCTGCGGCAGGGCCACGACCGGGAACGGGATGAACATCGCCGCGAGCAGGTAGAAGAACGAGTAGCGGAACAGCCGACGGTCCCAGTTGCGCACGATGGCGTAGGAGGCGAAGGCCGCCAGCACGATCGTCGCGATCACGGTGCCGGCGGTGACCAGCAGCGAGATGCCCGCACCGACGGGGAACTTCGTCAGCGTCCACGCCTCGACGAAACCGTCGACGCTGAACGGGGCCGGCAGCGAGAAGGCATTGCCGTCGACCGCCTGACCCGTGGTCTTGAGCGCCATCGAGATGGTCACGTACAGCGGCAGGAGCACGGTCACGGCGCACAGGATCAGGATGATCGTGCCCGACCAGTTGACGCGCTCCATGCGCACGCGCGGCTTCTTGCCCGAGGTGGGGACGGTGGTGAGTGTCTGCGTCGACATCAGAGTGCGTTCCTTCCGCGCGTCAGCGACAGCTGGAGGAGGGAGATGAGCACGGCGACGATGAAGAAGATGGTCGCGTTGGCCATCTGATAGGCGTAGTCGCCGCCGTTGAAGCCCGCGATGATCGTCATCGCGACGCTGCGGGTGGAGGTTCCGGGGCCTCCGTTGGTGAGGCCGACGATGATGTCGTAGGCGTTCAGGAACCCCTTGAATCCGAGGATCACGTTGATCACCACATAGCCCGCGACGAGCGGGAGCGTGATGCGGGTGAGCTGCTGCGCCTTGCTGGCGCCATCGATACTCGCCGCCTCGTACACCTCGCCGGGAACCGAGAGAAGGCCGGCGATGTAGATCAGCAGGGTGCCGGGCACGGCCTGCCAGGCGGTGACGATGACGATGGCGATCCAGGCGAGGTCGGGGTTGGCGAGCAGGCTCGTCTCGAGCCACGGGATGCCGGCCGCCGCGCCAGCCGCGGGGATCGAGTTCGAGAACAGGAAGTTGAAGACGTAGGCGATGATGATGCCCGAGATCACCATCGGGATCACGAAGATCGTGCGCAGGCCCGTCTTGAAGCGGATGCGCGAGGTGAGCCCGACCGCCAGCAGGAACGCGACCACGTTGACGACGATCACCGTGGCGATCGAGAACCCGAAGGTGAACAGGTAGCTCTGCAGGATCGACGGATCGCTGAACAGCGCGATGTAGTTCGTCAGTCCGTTGAAGCTCCACTCCCCGATGCCGATCGAGTCGGTGAAGCTGAAGAAGATGCCGATGACTCCCGGAACCGTGATCGCGAGCGTGAAGAGCACCAGCGTCGGCAGCAGGAACAGGTAGTAGATCGGCTCGACGCGACGCGTGTGCCGCCGGAGCTTCCGGTCGCCGCCGGTGACGATGAGGGTCGTGCTGTCACCGGGCGCGGTGGGCGTGGTGGGCGTGGTGGTGCTCATGGCGCGGACTCCTCTGTCTCGCCGGAAGCGGATGGGGCGCCGGAAGCGGACGCGGCGTCCTTCGTCGACGGGATCGGCGCGCGGAAGGCGATGCGGGCCCAGTCCGCGTCCATCGTGCGCAGGATGGAGGTCGGAGAGGCGCCGAGCACCATCGCCTGCGCGTAGTTCATGATCGGAAGCGTCTTGGGCACGAGCACCGACGGGCCCTGGTAGATCTGCCCGTTGTCGTAGTACTCGACCATCCCCTCGATGCGGGGGTCGTCGGGGGCGGGAGCACCCTTCGTCGGGGTGAAGCCGAGCTGCGAGGCGTTGTACTCCTCGATGTTCTGCGGCTCGTAGAGGAACTCGAGGAAGTCGCGGGCGGCCTCCTGATGGCGAGAACCCTCGGGGATCATCGCGGCCAGGTCCATGTTGACGCGCACGCCGAGGTCGGCCGGGTCGTCGGTCATCGGCAGCGGGAAGGTGCCCAGCTGCAGGTCGGGTGCGGTCTTCGCGATCTCGCTGAAGGCCCACGGGCCCTGCAGGTACATCGCGGCCTCGCCCTTGCCGAAAGCGAGGTTGCCGTCGCCGTAGCCGCGGCTCGGCGCATCCGCGTTGGTGTAGTCGTTCGCGAGCTGCATCATCTTGTCCATCGGCTCGGCGAAGTCCTTCGAGAACGAGACCGCGGAGTCGGGACCGACGTCCGCGCCCTCATCGGCGAGGGCATCGAAGAAATCGATCACGTCCACCGAGCCGCCCGCGGTGTAGTCGTACCACCCCTGGCCCACGGTCCAGTCGTCCTTGAACGTGCCGTAGAACGGATCGATGCCGGCGGCCTTGAGCTGGTCGCACACCGCGAGCAGCTCGTCCCAGGTCTGCGGGACCTCGAGGCCCTGCGCCTGGAAGATCTCCTTGTTGTAGATGACGGACGCGGCCATCACCGAGTACGGGAGGGCGCTGGTGCGGCCCTCACAGGACCCGTACTGGTCCATCAGCGGCTGCAGGTCGTCGCGGATGCCCGCGGCGGCGTCGGTGCCTGCGAGATCGGTGAGCGCGCAGCGCTGCACGAACCGGGCGATCTCGTAGTTGTAGTTGGCGAGCATGATGTCGGGCGGGTTGCCCCGCACGAAACTCGCCGAGACGACATCGACGCCCGAGGTGTCGATCTCGACCTTCACGTCGCTCTGCGAGGAGTTGTACTCGGCGACGAGGGCGGTCATGAACTCGATCGCCTCGCGCTTGCTGAAGGTGAAGCGGATGGTCTCCGCTCCCGTGTCGGCGGCGCAACCCGCGAGGGCTGTGCCGACCAGGGTGACCCCCAGGGCCGCGGCCGCCGCTCGCACCGCGCGTGTTCGTCTCTCAGACACCGTCGTCCTTCCGTCATGTAAATTCCTGCACTAAATCTAGTGAGCGAATTTACTCTATCGAACGGTACTCTCTCATTGGAGGACAGGGAGGTCAAGGGCCATGACAGAAGTCTCCGCAGACCTGGGAACCGGACGCGCGAGCGTCGGTGCCGTCCTCGACTTCGCCTGGACCGCCGGCGAGTTCACCGCGACCGAGGCGATGGCCGGCACCTCCCTGACCCGTTCCACCGCGATCGACGCCATCGACACGCTGGTCGGGGCCGAGGTGCTGCGCGAGCTGCCGAACGCCCGCGCCGCGGGCACCTACCGCTCCGGCCGCCCCTCGCGTCGCTTCGTCCTCGCCCCCGATCTCGGGGTCGTGATCGGTGTCGACGCGGGAGACACCCACCTCGCCGTGACCGTGGCCGACCCCCTCGATCGGACCCTCGTGCATCACCGCGTGGAGTTCGAGCCGGGGCAGACGGCGCCCGAGCGGCGCACGGCGATACTGGAGCGCCTGGACGATGCGCTCGCCGAGGCCGAGGTGACGCGCGACCAGGTGCTCGCGCTGTGCGTCGGCGTCGCGGCGCCCGTGAACCGCGACGGCATCTCCCCACCTCACCCGGACGGCTTCTGGGAACGGACCAACCCTGGACTCGCCGAGGCACTGAGCGACTGGGCCCCGGTCGTGCAGATCAAGAACGACGCGCAACTCGCCGCCATCGCCGAGGGCGCTGAGGGCGCGGCGATCGGATGCCGCGACTACGTGGCGCTGCTCGCGAGCGAACGGTTCGGCGGCGGCGTGGTGGTCGACGGCCATGTGCTGCACGGTGCGCACGGCGGTGTCGGCGAGGGCGTCGTCTTCGACCACATCGTGGGTGTGGGTTCGGCGTTCGGGCTCCGCTACGCCGTGCAGGATCAGGTGCGTGCAGCTGTGGATTCCGGGGAGATCGCCGGCGACAGCACCGTCGGCCGGCTCGTCGAGGCCGACCGCATCGACCCCCGTCTGGTGCTGACCCTCGCGGCCTCAGGCGATCCGGACGCCGCGCTGGTCACCTCGCGCGTCGGGGCCACCGTCGCCCGCATCGTCGGCGTGCTCGGCAGCATGTACGACCCGGCGCGCGTCATCGTGTGCGGAGCGGTCGCCGAGAGCATCGAGCCCGTGCTGACCGCAGCCCGTCGCATCCTCCCCGAAGAGCTGCACCTGCCGGCGCCGGAGATCCTCGCGTCGACGCTCGGGGCCGAAGTCGTGTCACGGGGAGCCGTGGCGACCGCCCGGAAGGCGGCGAGGGAGCACGCGGTGCCACGGTTGGCGGAGGAGCGCCTCCGCGCGAGCGCCTGACGCGGGATCCGGCGACGCTCCGCCACCACGCTCGTCCATGAGGTCAGGCCGATGCTCCCGAAGCCTTGTCGCGCCCGAGCACGTCCAATCCGCTGTGGCGTGCCGCGAAAGCGAGCATGTCGGCCAGCTCGGCGATGAGTTTGGTTCGACCCTTGCCTGCGCCGTGTCCGCTGTTCGTCTCGATCCTGGCCAGAATCGGTGCTTCGCCGCGCTGGGCCCGTTGCAGGGCTGCGGCGAACTTGTAACTGTGCAGGGGAACGACCCGGTCGTCGTGGTCACCCGTCGTCACCATCGTCGCCGGATAGGCGGCCGGCTTCACGTTGTGCACTGGCGAGTAGGCGATCGCGATCTCGAAGTCCTCGAGTTCGTCCGGGTCGCCGTAGTCCGAGATCCATGCGGCGCCAAACGTGAAGAGGTGGAACCGAAGCAGGTCCATGACACCGACGTTGGGGAGCGCGACGGCAGCGAGATCCGGGCGCTGGGTGATGACCGCCCCGACCAGAAGGCCGCCGTTGCTCGCCCCATGAAGGACCAGCTGATCGGGTCCGGTCACTCCCGTCGCGAGCAGATGCTCACCGACGGCGATGTAGTCGTCGAACACGTTCTGTTTGTGCGCACGCCGCCCTCCGTCGTACCACTCGCGACCGAACTCCCCTCCCCCGCGCAGGTTCGCGATGGCGACGGTACCCCCGGCAGCCAGCCACCCGGCAAGCGCGGGGTAGTAATCGGTGCCGATGACGACCCCGAAGCCGCCGTATCCCCAGAGCATCGTCGGTCGAGGTCCGACATCCTCCTGCCCCGCCGGGCGCACGACGAAGTACGGAACCCTGGTGCCGTCCTTGCTCGTCGCCCATGCCTGCGTGATATCGGCATCCTCCGCGCCGTCCGCTCCGCTGCTCACGGAGAGGCCGGGGATCGGCTCGAGACGATTCGTCCCTGTGGTGGCTCGAAGGGCGAACGACGGGCGGGTCGGGGTCGTCCAGGCGACGAAGTACTCCTCATCGTCCGGCGACGCCCACCATCGGCCCTCGATCGGCTCTCCGGCCGGAGCATCGACCACACCCCGCCGTTCGCCCGCGAGGCTGTACCTCTCGATCCGGGGAACCGCGTTCGACAGCCGCACCAACAGCAGTTCGTCACCTGCTGCCAAAGCGAACGTCAGGGTGCCTTCGCCCGCGGGAATCACCTCGGTGACGTCGGCCACCCCCGTCTGGCGGAAGGAGGCGAGGTCGATACTGACGATCCGCCCGCGCTCCGCATGCAGATCCGTCCGACACAGCAGCCGTTCTCCGACCATTCGTACGAAGTCGAATGCCGCCTCGTCCTCGTCGATCACGCGCAGAGGTTCACCCACGGACGTTCGGTCCTCCTGCGTCTCGAGGGGGAAGACCCAGAGTCGATTCGACAGCGCGGTGCCGATTCGAAGGTCGACGACGAGCCAACGACCATCGTGCGAGACGGAGTAGAGGTAGAGAGCCCCGGGTTCTTCGGGGTGGTCAAGGAGCACGCGGTCGGACGACTCCGGAGTTCCCACACGGTGGTGGAGCAATCTCCAGCGCCCGGTCGCACTGGTCTCGGTTCCGGTCATCGTCGCGTCCCGCACGGGCGCCGCATAGACGTACGAAGCGCTGTCGGGAAGCCAAGCTGGCGGCATGCCCTTCGACTGGATCGCATCGTCGGCGACCGGGTCCCCCGTCTCGACGTCGAACAGGCGATACTCACTCCAGTCGCTTCCTCCTTCGCTGACGACGGCAGCCAGGGTCCGTCCGTCCTTGCTCACCTCGACGTCGAGGACTGCGGTCGTACCGTCGTCGGACCATCGGTTGGGGTCGAGGAGAACGCTCCCCCCTCCCGTGGCAAGCTCATGCAGCGTCGCTCCCTGCCACCACACATCTTGGTTCTGGGCGCCGTCGTTCCGGGAGACGAGATATCGACCGCCCGCCTTCCGCGGCGCGCCGGACCGGGGAGCCGAAAGAACATCGGAGAGCACGCGCTGGAACCATTGGCGCTCGGGGAGTGCTGACAACTGAGACTCCGTGAAGTCGTTCTGGCTACGCACCCATGCCGCGGTTTCAGCGGAGTCAGGCTCTTCGAGCCACCGGTACGGATCCGGTACCGCCCGTCCGTGGAGGATTTCCACCACGTCGGCGAGACGCGTCGCAGGGACCCCATCCGCCGTGTTCTCAGAATTCATGCATTGCTCCGATCTGTGGCGTGCGGACGAGTCCGACGAGATCGGAATCCGGCATTAGGGATCGGCAACGCACCGCCGAGAGACTGTATTCCGTCAGTCCACGAGCAGCGCGGGCTCCTCGAGCACGGAGGCGACGTCGGCGATGAAGCGGCTCATGCCGTCGCCGTCGATCACGCGGTGGTCGAAGGAGCCTGCGACCGTGGTCACCCAACGAGGACGCACCTCGCCGTCGACGACCCACGGTTTCTGACTGATGGTGCCCATCGCCACGATGCCCGCCTCGCCGGGGTTGATGATCGGCGTGCCGGCATCCATCCCGAACACACCGATGTTCGTGATCGTGATCGTGCCGCCCTGCTGATCGGCCGGCGGAGTCTTGCCCTCGCGCGCCGTGAGGGTCAGACGGTTCAGAGCCCGCGCCAGGTCCTTCATGCCGAGATCCTGCGCGTCCTTGATGTTCGGCACCAGCAGGCCGCGCGGGGTGGCGGCGGCGATCCCGAGGTTCACGTAGTGGCGCACGGCGATCTCCGCACCGGCTTCGGTCTCGATCCAGGCCGCGTTCACCATCGGCGTGCGACGGGCGGCCCAGATCACGGCGCGAGCCATGATCAGCAGCGGCGAGACGCGGATATCGGCGTAATCGGGTGAGGCCTTCAGACGCTTCACGAGCTCCATCGTGCGGCTGGCGTCGATCTCCTTCCACACCGTCACATGCGGGGCCGAGTACGCGCTCTGCACCATCGCCGAAGACGTGGCCTTGCGCACACCCTTGACCGGGATCGACTCGGTGCGGTCGTCGCCGGCGGCCGAAGGCTGGGTCGGAGTGAGTCCACGTGCGAGCCCTGCCGGTGCAGCCTGCGGTGCGGGCACGGTCTCCTCGCGCACGGCTCCCCACTCGGGAGTCTCGATGTTGCGGAAGACGCTCGCCTGCGACGCGTGCTTCATGACGTCGTCCCGGGTGACCTCGCCGTCGGCGCCGGTCGCGGCGACCGTGGTGAGGTCGACGCCGAGGTCGCGCGCGAGCTTGCGGATCGGCGGCTTCGCGATCACGCCCACCGACGAGCGCACCGGACGCTCGGCCGGGCGCTTGCGACGCGAAGTGGCGCCGCCTCCCGTGCCGTAGCCGACCAGCACCGATCCGCCGCCCTCTTCTGCGGCGGGAGCCACGGCGACGGGAGCGGCCGTTGCACCCGCCGCAGGCTCGGTCACGAAGGTGATGATGGGCGTGCCGACCTCGACCGTCGTTCCCTCCTCGACCAGCAGCTCGCCCACCACACCCGCGTGCGGCGACGGCAGCTCGACGAGCGACTTGGCCGTCTCGATCTCGCAGAGCACGTCGTTGATCGCGACCGTGTCGCCGGGGGCGACCTTCCAGGCCACGATCTCGGCCTCGGTCAGGCCTTCCCCGACGTCGGGGAGGGTGAAATTCTGCGTGCTCATGACGAGTCCTTTCGGCCGAGCGGGGATGTCAGTAGGCGAGTGAGCGATCGACGGCCTCGAGGATGCGGTCGGCATCCGGGAGATATGCGCCTTCGAGCTTCGCGGGCGGGAACGGGGTGTCGTAACCGGAGACGCGCAGCACTGGAGCTTCGAGCGCATAGAACGCGCGCTCCATGACGGTCGCCGCGATCTCCCCGCCGATGCTTCCGAAGCCCTGGGCCTCCTGCGCGTAGACCATGCGTCCGGTCTTGCGCACCGAGTCGAGGATGGGCTCGTAGTCGACCGGCGACAGCGAGCGCACGTCGACGACCTCGCAGCTCGTGCCCTCGGCTTCGGCGAGCGCCGCGGCCTGCAGGAGGGTGGTGACCATCGCGCCGTGTCCGACGAGGGTCACGTCACTGCCCGTGCGCACGACACGTGAGGAGTGCAGCGGCACGGCGGAGGAATCGAGCTCGACCTCGCCCTTCTGCCAGTAGCGGCTCTTCGGCTCCATGAAGATCACCGGGTCGTTCGAGGCGATCGCCTCCTGGATCATCCAGTACGCGTCGTTCGGCGTCGACGGCGAGACCACGCGCAGGCCCGGGGTGTGCGCGAAGTACGCCTCGGGGCTCTCCTGGTGGTGTTCGACCGCGCCGATGTGTCCCCCGTAGGGGATGCGGATCACGATGGGCATGCTGATCGCGCCCTCGTGCCGGTTGGTGAGCTTCGCGAGCTGGGTGGTGATCTGGTCGAACGCAGGGAACACGAAACCGTCGAACTGGATCTCGATGACCGGACGGAAACCGACCATCGCCATGCCGATCGCGGTCCCGACGATGCCCGACTCGGCCAGCGGAGTGTCGAGCACCCGGCGGTCGCCGAAGTCGCGCTGCAAGTGCTCCGTCACACGGAAGACGCCGCCGAGCTTGCCGATGTCCTCGCCCATGAGCAGGACCTTCGGGTCGTTCTCCATCGCCTTGCGCATACCCGCGTTCAACGCCTTGCTGAGCGGCATCGTCTCGAGAGTCACCGGGCTCCTCCTTCGAGCGACGCGTCTTCGAACGACGCCTCGTACTGCGCGCGCCAGGCCTTCTGCTGGTCGATCAGCGGATGCGGATCGCTGTACACGTGGTCGAACATCTTGTCCGGGCTGGGCGGCCCCAGCTCGACCGTACGGGCGCGCAGATCCTCCGCGGCATCCGCCGCCTCGGCCTCGACGTCGGCGAAGAGCTGCGCCGAGGCACCGCGTCCTTCGAGGAACGCGCGCATCCGGACGATGGGGTCGCGACCGGCCCAGTACTGCTCCTCGTCGCTGCCGCGGTACTTCGTCGGGTCGTCGCTGGTGGTGTGCGCGCCGAGCCGGTAGGTGACGGCCTCGATCGCCTGCGGGCCGTTGCCGGCACGGGCCTCGTCGAGAGCCGTGCGCGAGACCGCATAGCTGGCGAGCACGTCGTTGCCGTCGACCCGGACGCTCGGGATGCCGTAGCCGGCGCTGCGCTGCACCAGCGGCACACGCGACTGCGTGGAGACGGGCACGGAGATCGCCCAGTGGTTGTTCTGGAGGAAGAAGACGGTCGGCGCCTGGTAGCTCGCGGCGAAGACCATCGCCTCGTGCACGTCTCCCTGGCTGGACGCACCGTCGCCGTAGTAGACGATGACCGCTTCGTCGCGGTCCGGGTCGCCTGTACCGGTGCGGCCGTCGAACGCGAGACCCATCCCGTAGCCGGCCGCGTGCAGCACCTGCGACCCGAGCACGAGGGTGTACAGCCGGGTATTGCCGTTCTTGGGGTCGGTGGGGTCCCACCCGCCGTGCGAGACACCACGCATCAGCTTGATGATGTCGACCGGGTCGACGCCGCGGATGCGGGTCACCGCGTGCTCGCGGTACGAAGGGAAGATCGTGTCCTGCGCACGGGCCGCACGACCGGAGCCGACCTGCGCCGCCTCCTGCCCCCGGCTCGGCGGCCACAGCGCGAGCTGCCCCTGCCTCTGCAGGTTCGTCGCCTGGGTGTCGATCGCGCGGATGACGACCATGTCCCGGTAGAACTGCTCGAGTTCGGCGTCGCCGATCGCTTCGATCAGGGGAAGGTACCGTTCTGCGGCGGCCGACGGGGCGTACCGTCCGGTCTCGTCCAGAACGCTCACAAGGGGTGTCTCGGAGGTGGTCACGCTCTCACGCTACCCGCGCCCGCATGCGTCGTCACGCATACCTAGGACGCCCTTGTAACTGCCCGGAACCCGGAGAAAACCGCGGAAAACCGCCCCGGGCCGGTGCGGCGACGGCTCAGCGGACCGAAGCGGCCACCTCGAGCACGCGGGCGATGGAGCCCTCCTCGCCCACCGAGATGCGGATGCCGTCCCCCGAGAACGGCCGGACGATGAGGTCGTTCTCGACGAAGGCCGCAGCGACCTCGTCGGTGCGCTCTCCTGCGGGCAGCCAGACGAAGTTGGACTGGGAGTCGGGGACGTCCCAGCCCTGTGAGCGGAGGCCCTCGACCAGGCGGGCGCGTCGCTCGACGATCACGGCGACACGCTCCAACAGCTCGGGCTCGGCGTCGAGGCTCGCGATCGCGGCGTTCTCGGCGGCGGACGTGACCGAGAGGGGGATGCCGGTGGTGCGCGCGGCGTCGAGCACCTTCTCGTGGCCGATCGCGTAGCCGACGCGGAGGCCGGCGAGGCCGTAGGCCTTCGAGAAGGTGCGCAGCACCACGACGTTCGGGTGCTGCTCGAACACGCGCTCGGCGAGACCGTCGACCGCGTCGGGCGCCGTGACGAACTCGGCGTACGCCTCGTCGAGGATGATCAGGACATCGTTCGGGACGCGCTCGACGAAGGCGGTGAACTCGGCCGACGTGATGATCGGACCGGTCGGGTTGTTGGGCGTGCACAGGATGATCGCGCGCGTGCGATCGGTCACGGCGTCCGCCATCGCGTCGAGGTCGTGGCGGGAATCGGCGGTGAGCGGAACCTGCACCCCGGTCGCGCCCGCCACGAGCGGCAGGCTCGGGTACGCCTCGAAGGAACGCCAGGCGTAGATGACCTCATCGCCGACCGAAGCGGTCGCGAGGATCAGCTGGTGCAGGATCGACACGCTGCCGGAAGCGACGTGCACCTGGTCGGGCTCGACCCCGTAACGGGCTCCGAGACGCGCGCGCAGGCGGCCGGCGGTGGCATCCGGGTAGCGGTTGATCGGCGTCGTGCTCTGCAGGGCTTCGAGCACCGAGGGCAGCGGATCGAAGGGGTTCTCGTTGCTCGACAGCTTGAACGCATCGGGCCCTGCCTGCTTGCCCTGACGGTACGGCGCGAGAGCGGCGATGGCGGGACGGATGCGGGGCAGGATCGGCTCGGTCACGAGGTCGAGTCTACGAGGGCAGCAGGCTCTTCCCCGGCGGCTTCTCCCCTGTCGACGACCGATTCGCGGTCGTACCATTCTGGTATGGCGATGACGGTGCGACTTCCGGAAGAACTCGATGCTCAGCTCGAGGCGATCGCGCGCGCCCGGCACACCTCGAAGCACGCGGTGATCATCGAGGCGGCGACGCGCTTCGCGAACAGCGAGTCGAAGACGGATCGCGTGCTCTCCATCGCGGACGAGATCACCGAGCGCTACGCCGACACGCTCAAGCGCCTCGAAGACGCCTGAGCGATGGCGATCGAGTACGTCGAGCCGGAACAGGCCCTCGCCCTGATCGCGAAGCTCGGCCTGCACGTCCGCGACGAAGGACTGCTCTTCTCCGCGCTCGCTCGACCATCCGCAGGGATGCTCGGCGCCGACGCGTACCCGACATTCGAAGCGAAGGCCGCCGCGCTGACAGTTCGGTAGCTCAGAACCACGCGCTGTTCGATGGCAACGAGCGCGTCTCGCTCTACCTCACCTTCATCTTCATCCGACTCAACGGCTACGAGCCGACGTTCACGAACGACGAGGCATTCGACCTCGTCCTCGACGTCGCACAGAGTCGGTTGGACTTGAAGCAGATCGCGCAGGTCATTGCCGCCCATATCCGGGAAGACACGGCGCGCTGACATCTCGCGGGCGTCCGTGGGACACTGGTCGGACTATGCGCTTCATCATCCGCGTCGTCGTCAACGCCTTCGCCCTCTGGGTCGTCACGCTCATCCCCGCTCTGCAGGTCGTGATCACCGCTTTCCCGCCCGGCGAGACGCTGCAGCTGGTGCTGACCCTGCTCGCGGTGGCCGCGATCTTCGCCCTCGTGAACACGATCATCGGCACCGTGGTGAAGATCGTCGCGTTCCCGCTCTACATCATCACGTTCGGGCTGATCGGGTTCCTGATCAACGGCTTCCTGCTGTGGCTGACGGCCTGGATCACGAGTGGCTTCGGCTGGGGCCTGACGGTCGGCGACTTCTGGTGGGGCGTGGTGGCCGCGCTCATCATCTCGATCATCAACGGCATCTTCGGCTTCATCCTGCGCCCGCAGAGCAAGAGCCGCCGCGACTGAGAAAGCGCGCTCCTCCAGCCGCTCGAAAGCAGCCGGCTGATCTCGAAGTCGGTCATCACCCCTTTCGCTCGGCGTGGTACTCGGTCCGCTCGACCTCGACCGCCTGGCCGAGCTCGTCCCAGTACTCGTCGAGAGCCTCGGCGCGGGGATCGCCCGACGCATCCACCATCTCCGCTGTCTCGATGTAGGTCTCGAGATGGTGGGTCTGCAGCGTCAGGTCCTGCATCCCGTCGTGCGGATCCCCTTCGCGCGAGGCCGTGAAGCTGTCGGGGGATCCCGTGCCGGCCGCGGAGCCCCCGGCGGCGAGCGCCGAGACGACGTCGTCGGTGTGGCGGAGCTGGATCAGGGTCTGATCCTCTCCGAGCGTCGGTTCGGTCGGGCTCCCCGCGGTCAGCTGCATCGACACCTCGAAATCGCTCTCCATCGCGAGATGGGCGGCGATCATCCCGCCCTGCGAATGCGCGACCACGTCGACCTGATCCCCCGGCCTCGCCCCCGCCGCGCCCAACGCGTCGACCGTGGCCTGATACGACGCCGATGCGCGGCCCTGATAGAGCTCGATGTTCGACTTCATGTCCCACGGCTCGGACTTCCCCGACCGCCACGGCAGGGACTCCTGAGTCCCGGCGACGTAGGCCACATACCGGGTCGCCCCACCGACCATCGTGTATTTCTCGACCGCGACCTGCGAGGCCGCTCCCGGTATGCGACGGAATGCCGCAGCGAGGCCGGCAGGCGCATTCGGAGCCGACGTCTTCACGGGCATCACCTGCACGGGATCGGCCTTCCCCGCCAGCGTCATCCCCGGCCGGACCGTGCCGAGCCCGGATGCGACGCCCACCATCGCCCCGGCGAGGAACAGCGGCGGGAGCGCCCCCGCCAGGTCGTACTGCTCGCCCAGTCCCTCGAATCGCCGCTCCTTCCAGCCGGCCACCAGCCACTCGGCCATGGTCCCGATCCGTTCGTCATCGGCGACGAGCCGGTCGGCGCGCGCCTGCACGGCGCTCGCCGCCGCGGCATCGGTGAGGGCGAGCGCCTCCGCCTGCGCGCGCAGCTCGACCACCTCGAACGCGTCAGCCATCACCAGGGTTCCCGTGCAGGCGTTCTCGATCTCGACGCACAGTTCATCGATCCGCTCGACACTCCGTTGCAGTGCACCGACATCGACTCCCGAACCGGTCTCCGGCGCCGAGGAGATGAGCGCGTGTGCCCGGCGGACCGCGGCGCGTGCGTGTTCGTACTCCGACGCCACCGATCGCATCCGTGCCCCGAGATCGCGCAGCTGCTCGGTGTCGACGGCGATCGCCCCGCCGTGATCGATGCTCAATCCCCCGCCATCCGCCGACGGTTCCCTGCCTGCGACCATGCTCATTCCGCCGCGCTCATTCCGCCGCTCATGCCGCCCCGCCGAGTTCCCATCTCCGCACCGAGAGGTGTCCGATCTCGACTCCGGTGTCGTCGCGCAGCCGTTCGAGCAACGCGTTCAGCGCGCGGAACCTCTCGGACTGCCAGTCGGAGCGATCGGTGAGCGCGACCAGAGTCGCCCCGGATTCTTCGAGCGTGGAGATCGCCTCTCCGATCTCCTGGGAGGCGAGAAGCAGGTCGCCGAGGTGCGCGGAGCCGACATCGAGGATGTTGACGAACGAGTACATGGCCCCAGCTTCCGGGATCACGGGCTTCTCGCCCTGCCCGATCGCCGCGAACGGTGGAGAGATGGATGCCCGGTCAGGGTGTGCAGAGGATCGCGCGAGGCGGTGCGCGCTGTGCAGGAGGCCCGCGGCCGGGCAGAATGTAGGTGTGACATCCCCGGATCCCTTCCGCGTGATCTTCGTCTGCACGGGGAACATCTGCCGCTCTCCCATGGCCGAGGTCGTCTTCCGCGACCTCGCCGAGCGGCAGGGACTCGGCCCGCGCATCGTCTCGCGCAGCGCCGGAACAGGCGACTGGCATCTCGGCGAGCGCGCCGACCACCGCACGATCGATTCCCTGGCCCGTCGCGGTTACGACGGCTCCCAGCACCGCGCCCGCCAGTTCACCGCCGCGGCCTTCGCGGACAACGACCTCGTCGTGGCCCTCGATCGCACGCACGAGCGCATCCTGCGGGAATGGGCGCACGACGAGGACGAGGAGGGGAAGGTCACCCTGCTTCTCGCCTTCGACCCGAACGCCACGACCCATGACGTGCCCGACCCCTACTACGCGGGCGCGGAGATGTTCGATTCCGTGCTCGGTATGATTGAGGCGGCGACTCGGGGCCTGTTCCGCCAGCTCGAACCCGCTCTGCGTCTCCCCCGCACGCCCCGCATCTGAGGGGCCCGATCAGGAGGACTCCCCTGACTTTCCAGCCTTCGCTCCCGCCGCAGCCCCTGAGCCCGCTCGACGGTCGCTACCGCGGCGCCGTCACCGGTCTCGCCGACTTCCTGTCCGAGGCCGGCCTGAACCGGGCGCGCGTCGAGGTCGAGGTCGAGTGGCTGATCGCCCTCACCGACCGCTCGCTGTTCGAGACCTCGCCGCTGCCGGAGTCGGACAAGGAGCGCTTGCGCGCCCTCTACCGCGACTTCGGTCAGGCCGAGATCGACTGGCTCGCCGAGAAGGAAGCCGTCACCCAGCACGACGTGAAGGCGATCGAGTACCTCGTGCGCGATCGACTCTCGACGCTCGGACTCGACGGCATCGCCGAACTCACGCACTTCGCGGCCACGAGTGAAGACATCAACTCCGCCTCCTACGCCCTCACCGTGAAGCGCGCTGTCGAGGAGGTCTGGCTCCCGGCCCTCGACACCGTGATCGCGAAGCTCCGCGAGCTCGCCGTCGAGCACGCCGACGCCGCGATGCTCTCGCGCACGCACGGCCAGCCCGCGACGCCCTCGACGATGGGCAAGGAGCTCGCGGTGTTCGCCTGGCGCCTCGAGCGGGTGCGCGGTCAGATCGCCGCCTCCGACTACCTGGCCAAGTTCTCCGGCGCGACCGGCACCTGGTCTGCGCACCTGGCCGCAGACCCCGACGCCGACTGGCCGACCATCGCCCGCGAGTACATCGAGGGCCTGGGGCTCGGCTTCAACATCCTCACCACCCAGATCGAGTCGCACGACTGGCAGGTCGAGCTGTACGACCGCGTGCGTCACGCCGGCGGCATCCTGCACAACCTCGCCACCGATATCTGGACCTACATCTCGCTCGGCTACTTCGCGCAGATCCCGGTCGCCGGGGCCACCGGTTCGTCGACGATGCCGCACAAGATCAACCCGATCCGGTTCGAGAACGCCGAGGCGAACCTCGAGATCTCGGGCGCCCTGCTCGCATCGCTCGGCCAGACGCTGGTCACCAGCCGCCTGCAGCGCGACCTGACCGACTCGACCACGCAGCGCAACATCGGCGTGGCTTTCGGGCACTCGCTGCTCGCGCTCGACAACCTGCGCCGCGGCCTGAACGCGATCTCGCTGTCGCGCGACGTGCTGCTCGCCGACCTCGACGTGAACTGGGAGGTGCTGGCCGAGGCCATCCAGACCGTCATCCGCGCCGAGGTCGTCGCCGGACGCTCCACGATCACCGACCCGTACGCACTCCTCAAGGAGCTGACACGCGGCCACAGGGTGGGCGCGGCCGACCTCGCCGAGTTCGTGCAGGGTCTCGAGATCGGCGACGCCGCCAAGCAGCGCCTGCTCGCGCTGACCCCGGCGACGTACACGGGTATCGCAGAGAAGCTCGCGCAGTAGCCGCGAGGCTGAGCCCGACTCCTCACCCAGTCGCCGTCACGATCGACGAGTGCACGGGCGCAGGAAGGCGCGCGGGCTAGGGGGCTGACTCTCCGGAGCGCTCCTCGACACTGTCCTTCGGCATGAAGGCGGCGGCGAGCAGGGTGAGCACCGCGGTCACGGCGACCGCGACGAACACCCACACCGACGCATGGATGATCGTGCCGGGATCGTCGGGACCGACGCCCTGCGCGATCACGGCATTGGAGATCGCCCCGAACACGGCCACGCCGACAGCGCTCCCGGCCGAGCGCGCGAACGCGTTCATGCCCGTCACCGCCCCGCGCTCGCCCCAGCCGACCGAGGCCTGCGCAGCGATCAGCGTCGGCGCCGCACTCCATCCGAGCCCGAAGCCGAAGAGGAACGCGATGCCGGCGATCACGAACGGATTCGGCCACGAGGCGACGGAGGCCAGGGCGATGGCGGCGACCGTCGTGATGCTCATGCCGATCAACGTGGTGCGGCGGAAGCCGATGCGCAGGTACAGGCGTCCCGCGTTCGCGGCGGCGAGCGGCCAGCCGAGCGTCAGAGCGGCGACCGCGAGACCGGAGAGCAACGGGGCGATGCCGGTGGACCCTTCGAGGTAGGCCGGAGCGAAGCTGGTGACACCGAGCATCAGCGCGCCGACACCGAGCGACACGATCGTGGTGGTGAGGATGAGCCGTCGACCCGCGAGGCGCAGGTCGACGATCGGCTCGGCGACGCGGCGCTCGACGAACCCGAAGGCGATCAGCGCGATCACTCCCAGGCCGAAGCAGAGGGCGCTCTGCACCGACAGCCACGCCCAGGCGTTCCCGCCCTCGAGCATGCCGAGGATGAGCGCGGTCAGCCCGATCGTGAGCAGCACCGCTCCCCCGTAATCGATGCTGTGCTTCTGGGTCTGCTTCTGCTCCTTGTAGTTGCGCAGCAGCATCCATCCGGCGATCAGACAGAGCGGGATGTTGATCCAGAAGATCCACCGCCAGGCGTCGAACTGCGCGAAGATCCCCCCGACCGCCGGGCCGACGACCGACGAGATCGCCCAGACGCTCGCGACGTATCCCTGCACCTTGGCACGTTCGGCGACGGTGTAGATGTCGCCGACGATGGTCATCGACATCGGTGCGACGGCACCGGCGCCGATGCCCTGGATGATGCGGAACACGATCAGCGCGGGCATGCTCCACGCGAATCCGCAGAGGATGGAGCCGAGCAGGAACAGGGCGATGCCGAGCAGGATGATCGGCTTGCGTCCGACGGTGTCCGCGAAGCGGGAGTAGATGGGGACGCTCACGGCCTGTGCCAGGAGGTACACCGAGAACAGCCACGGGAACTGCTGGTAGCTGCCGAGGTCGCGGACGATGCTGGGCACGGCGGTCGCGAGGATCGTGGCGTCGATCGCGATCAGGCCGGTGGCCAGCATGAGCGCACCGAGAATGGGGCCCCGCTCCGACCGGAGTCCGATGGAGGCGCGGTCGACGGAGGCAGTCACTCCAGGAACAAGCCGATCCACCGCAGCGGTATTCCGGATTCATGCGGGATGGCGGCACCGACGTCGCCCTCCGACGTCGGTGCCGCCGGGGTCAGTGCGCCGGGCCGAGGTCGCGCATGGGCTTGCCGTTCTTCGGGTTGCCCGGCTTCACCTTGCGACGTTCTCCGTTCACGACCACGATCACGTTGCTCATGTTCGGTGCCCGATCGGCGACGACGTCGTAGGCGACGACCTTCCCGTCCCGCCACGTGCAGTCCACCCGGTATCCGCCCCGTGCGCGGAGCCCGGCGAACGATCCGCTCACCGCCCAGTCCGCGGGGACGGCGGGCAGCAGCCGGATGACGTCGCCATGACTCTGCACGAGCATCTCCGCGATCGCGCCGACGATGCCGTAGTTGCCGTCGAGCTGGAACGGCGGATGGTTCGCCCACAGGTTCTGCAGGATGTTGTACGTGAGCAGGCCGCGCACCATGATGCCTGCCCGCTCGGCGTCGCCCAGGCGCGCGAAGAGTCCCGCGCGCCACGGCCAGGTCCAGGAACGGCGACTGTCGCCCGAGACCGTGGCAGCGGTGAACGGCACGCCCTCCTTCTCACCGCAACGCGCCTTGAGTGAGACCAGTGCCGCCGCCGAGAGCTCCGGAGTGTCCGGAGTGATCTGGCGCCCCGGGTACACGGCGAACAGGTGCGAGGTGTGCCGATGGATGTCGTTCGGGTCGTCGCGGTCGGTCTGCCACTCCTGGAGCTGCCCCCAGCGGCCGATCTTGTTCGGGGCCAGGCGCTGCTGCATGTCGGCGATCGTCCCCTGGTACTTCTTGTCGACGCCGAGGGCCTTCGCGCATTCGAGGTAGTTCTGGAAGAGGTCCCAGATGATCTGCTGATCGTGCATCACCCCGTCTTCGCGCGGGCCGTGCTCGGGAGACCAGCCCATCGGTGCGACTAGGGTGCCGTCGGGGAGCTCTTTGAGCTGGTCCTCCCAGAACTGGCAGATCTCCTTGATCAGCGGGTAGGCCAGATCGCGCAGGTACTTCTTGTCCTGCGTGAACGCCCAGTGCTCGTAGAGGTGCTGCGCATACCAGGCGCTGGCGATCGTGTTCCACTCCCACGCGTTGCCGCCGAAGATGCTCTGCGAGGTGCGGGCGGTCCACCCGCGCACGTCGGCACCGAACGCGTTCCGCGTGGCGATTCTGCTGGGCACGGCCACCTCACGGATGAAGGTCGCGAGGGCCTCGTGCGACTCCGGGAGGTCGGCGGTCTCGGCCCCCCAGTAGTTCATCTGGATGTTGATGTTCGTGTGGTAGTCGCTGGCCCATGCCGGCTGATTGCTGTTGTTCCACAGTCCCTGGAGGTTGGCGGGCAGCCCGCCGGGCTTCGACGAGCTGAGGAGCAGATAACGCCCGTAGGCGTAGAGCGTCTGCTCCAGCGTCGGGTCGGCCTCGCCCGTGCCGTAGCGGAGCAGTCGACGGTCGGTGGGCATCGCCATCACGGCGCCGTCGGTGACCCCCCATTCGACCTTCGCGCGCTGCATGAGCTCGGAGACCTGCGCGGTGTGCGCCGAGCGGAGGCTCTTCCACGAGCGGGAGGCCGCCGCGTTCAGGGCCTTCTCGATCGCCGGCTGCGGCGCCGCACCGCGCCATCCGTGTGCGGCGCTCAGGCGGTAGTCGGTGCGGGCGTCGAGCAGCAGGGTGATGCTCGCGGCGCCGGAGACGCGCAGTCCGCCCTCGGCGGCGACCACCTCTCCGTCGGTCTCCGCGATGCGCACCGCGGCCGCGTGCGTGAGGTTGTTGGCCATGGTTCCGGCGAAGCCCATTCGGCGGCCGCCCGCGTCGACTGTCGTCGCGACGCCGTCCTGCTTCGAGACCAGGGTGATGAGAGCGGTGAGCGCACCGGGGCGGTCGGCGGTGAACCGCACCGCGATCACGTCGGCATCCCGACTGGCGAACGCCTCACGCAGCACCGTGCCCTGTGCGGTGGCGAAGTGGGTGCTGTGGGTGCCGTCCGCGATGTCGAGCGCACGTCGGTAATCGACGACGGCGCGGGCTCCGGCGGTGCTGAAGCCACCGCCGGTGAAGGCGATGCCGCCGAGACGGAGCGCGCCGGGTGCGGAGAACGAGATGCGGTACATCGTGTAGGCGGTGGTGTTCGCGAACGAGAAGACCCGCCCGGTGCCGCGCTCCGGGAACGTCTCCCCGGTGCGCGTGTCGAGCGTCTTCCAGCCGAGCCCGTCGTCCGAGCCGGAGACCGTCCAGTCCCGCGGATCCTGTTCCGGCGCGTCGGGAGCACTCGTGAGCACGTAGCCGTTCAGGGCGAGCTTGGCGCTGAGCTCGACCTGCCAGACCGCCCCTGACCCGGTCGACGGAACCGCCCAGACGGTCGCGGGGTCGGCGTCCACGGTGCCGACGAGGGAGTCGGCGTGGCCGCTGGGCGACGACACGTAGACGGCGCTCCCCTGTGCGAGGTCGACCCCGCCGAGCGCGACCTCGGCGACCTGGAAGTGACTGACCCCCGCCTTCGGCGCGAAGACGAAGCGGTAGTGCGCGTACGCCGTCGTGTTCGCGAACGAGAAGCTCTTGGTCTGGAGCCGCTGCGGGAACGGCGCTTCAGCCCGCGTGTCGAGCGCGACCCAGGCCGCTCCATCGGCAGACCCTTCGAACCGCCAGTCCTGCGGATCGCGGGCGGGGACGTCGTTCGCGCTCGTGAGCGCGTAGGAGGAGACGGCGACCGGCTCCGCGAGATCGGCCTGCCAGATCACCTCGGCGGGCGGCGCGATCAGACACCACTTCGTGGCCGGATTCCCGTCGAAGGTCTTCTCGACGCTCTCGCCACCCGATACCTCGTACGGGCCTCCCGGCGAGCTCACGACGGTGCGTGCGCCGAACGCGACGGTCACCTCGCCGAAGTCGCGGAACGAACCGAAACCGGTGACGCTGGTGTCGTACGCTCCGTCGGGCTGGCCGGCGAGCGCGTTGTCATAGTCGTTGACGCCGCCCCACAGGCTCTGCTCGCTGAACTGGATCACTTCGGCGTCCGGGTTCCCGAACAACTTCGCGCCGAGGCGCGCGTTGCCGATGGGGAGCGCCTGCGTCTCCCAGCTCGTCGCCGGGGTCGCGTACCAGAGGGCGTACGGCGAGAGCTGCGGACGCGGGATCGCACCGGCGGGGACGGCGCGCAGAGCGGCGTCCACCGAGAATGCGTTCGCAGCCGCAGGCCGAGCGGCCAGGAATTGAGGGACGAGCGGGGCGAGGAGGGCGAGGCCGCCCACCTGCAGCGCCTGTCGGCGGGAAATGGGGTCCATCATCACAGCAAACCTCCGGAGCATCGTTGATCATCTGGGGCCGTGCGGTCTCGCAACCGGTCGTGGATGCGGGGCGCGTCAAAAGTCAGTGTCCGACACGAGACATCGGATGTCTAGAGACGATTGTCCAGAGGGTACGCCGAAAGTACCGGAGATCCGCGCGATTCAGAACGCCTGACGCGCTCTTTAATCGGATGTTAGATGGTCCCGTCGACGAGCAGATCCGCCGCTCCTGCGGAGCGCGTCAGGAGGACGCCGGGCGGCCGGAAGCCTCGGAGTCAGGGCTCTCCCCGTCGGGCTCCGGGTCGTACAGCACCGGACGATCGATCGTCTTGGTGACGTCGGACGGATCGACGGCGAGGATGAGCATCGCCAGGATCAGCAGCGTCACGATGAACGCCCCGCCGCCGACGACGAGCCCCAGCGCGATCGGGGTCAGCCCGTCGTAGGTGCCGTCGGCGATCGACGCGTTCACGCGTGCGGTGAAGGCTCCGGTCGAGACCAGGGTGACGACCATGGCGAAGACGCCGCAGCCGAGCGCGATGAGGAGCAGGTGCAGGGGCCGCAGAATGTCCCGGCGGGTGGGCTTCTCGTCGCTCATCGCTCTCCTCCATGCTCCGCGGGGGCGGCGCTGTCGTTCGATTCGGACACCGTGGCGACGGCATCGACCTGCTTCGGCGTGAGGCCGGCGATGCCGAGGAAGACCGCGACGATCGCCGCATACCCGCCGAACATGCCGACGCCGAGGATGATCCCGGAGAGGACGAACGTGCCGGCCTTGTCGATCGTGTACTCCTGCAGGAACCCGGCCGGGATCAGCAGCAGGGCCACGCCGAGCAGAACGCCCAGGCCCCCGACGGTGATCGCATCGCGCGACAGCATGCCGCCGGTGCGCCGGGAGCGGATGCCGGCGAGCAGCTCGATGCCGCCGCTGACGATGGCCCAGGAGGAGACGATGATGAAGAACAGGTCGTCGGAACGCCACACCGGGATTCCGCTCACCATGCCGGCGACGACGCCGACCGCGGCGAGCAGGACGTACGACCAGCGTGAGCCGGCGGGGAGCACCAGCCAGGCGGCGAGCACCTGGACGAGAGCGGTGATGAAGACGAAGCCGCTGAACACGGACAGGCCGACGGCGGCGGAGTGATCAGACGAGAACGTGATCATCAGTGCAGCGACTGCGGCGAACAGGGCGCGCAGCAATTGCACGTGGCGCATGGTGAATGCGCGAGCAGGGGCAGACATGACGGTCCAGAGTCCTCCGGGGTGTTGCTCCCAGTCTACGCGGGGCGGCGGAGCCGCAACGCCGGGAGCCCTGCGGAGGGAGGATTCGTGAAGCCCGGCTGATCTCCCCAGATCGATTGCCGGGCTTCACGACATACGCAGCAAGGGGGGCATCACTGCGTCAGGCCGGTGATCGCAGGGTCGGGCACCCTGCCTGCGAAGACGGCCAAGTGACCCCACATGCCCACCCGGTCCCCTGAGGTACGCGCGTGCGGTCGTATGCTCACTCTAAGGCGCTGATCTTCACATACCGGAGGGGATCTGTGATGAGTTTCGAAGATGACGCGCGCAGAGCCGAACCCGATGACTTCGCGAACGCCCTGCGCGACGCGATAAACGCGAAGCCGGTGACGCTGTCGTGGCTGCAGCGTCAGCTCAAGGCGCGCGGGAACCGCGTGTCCATGGCCACGCTGAGCTACTGGCGATCCGGCGCGCGACGGCCGGAGGGGGCGCAGTCGCTCGCCGCGCTCAGCGACATCGAGGAACTCCTCGGACTCGACACGGGGGCGCTGAGCAGACTGCTCCGATCGACGAACCGCACAGGTCCGCTCGGACCCAACCAGTTCCCGATCGACGAGGAAGAGCTCGAGTTGGCGGTGATCGACGCCTTCCGCGCGCTCGGCGCCTCCTACCCCGACACCTCCCGCGAGCTCACGACGCATTCGGTGACCGATGTCGGCGCGGACGGCAACGTCGCATTCAGCATCACGCGCAGCATCGTGCAGTCCACGGTCGGCACGATCACGGCGATCCCCTTCCTCGAGATCACCCCCGGGGTGCGCACCCCCGCACCTCTGCTGAAGGCGGTGGCAGGGGGCCGGATCGCCGCGCGCTACTCCCACCCCGACGGCGAGGTGCACGGGGTGCTGTTCGAGCTCGATGTGCCGCTGACCGCGCCGGAGACGGCGATGGTGGAGTGGTCGGTGGAGTACCCGCCCGACTACCCCGCGACGCGCGACACCGGCCACGCCCTGGCGCAGAAGGCCAGAGAGCTGCTGGTGTGGACACGCTTCCATCCGGACGCGATCCCTGACTGGTGCGAGGAGCACCTCGAGACACCGGACGGCGTCATCATGACGCCGCTGCCGCCGCCCCGGGGAACGTCGGTGCATCTGGTGCGCCGGGCTTTCGGCCCCGGCGCCCTCGGACTGCACTGGGGCTATGGCCCCCGGGAGGATCAGCCAGGCTGATCTCCGGTCGCGACCGGTCGGCCAGGGGTGTTCGACCACTGGCTCCACGACCCGGGGAAGACCTTCGCCTCGATGCCGACCTCATGCAGGACCAGGGCGGTGTGCGCGGCCGTCACGCCGGAACCGCAATATGCCGCGACGGCCGTGCCCGGCGTGACGCCGACCTCGGCGAAGTTCGCCAGCACGGTCTCCCGGTCGAGGATGCGGCCTGTGGCGTCCAGATGCAGCAGGGTGGGCAGGTTGCGTGCGCCGGGGATGTGTCCTGCCGCGGGATCGAGCGGCTCGGTCTCGCCGCGGTAGCGTTCGGGGGCCCGCACATCCACCAGGACACCGGATGCCGGGAACGCGGCGGCCTCGTCGATCGTCAGCGCATCCGCACCGATCTCCGTGAGGACGACATCGCCAGGATCCGGCGCCACATCATCGGTCGCGACGGCGAAGCCCTCATCCTTCCACCCGCGGATGCCGCCAGCGAGCACCCGCACATCGACGCCGGCCTGACGCAGCAGCCACCAGGCACGGGCGGCCGCGATCCCCTTGAAGTCGTCGTAGGCGACCACCGTGTCGCCCGCACGCACGCCCCACCGACGCGCCGCGTCCTGGAGGGTGGCCGTCGACGGCAACGGGTGCCGTCCCTCCGACGGCTCGCCATGGGTGGAGAGCTCGGTGTCGAGCGCGGCGAACACGGCGCCCGGGATGTGCCCGGTGAGGTAGTCGTCGTGCCCGGCCTCCGGACGATCCAGGCGCCACCGCACGTCGATCACGCGCACCGGTGCACCCCGGGTCAGCAGGTCGTTCAGTTCGACGGCACTCACGAAGTCGCTCATGCTGCGAGGCTACCGAGTCGGCGGCGGCGTCCGGTGCGCCATCGTCTTCTTCCGTCACGATCCGGGCGACGGGTCCGGCGCACTAGGCTCGATCCGGCAACGTCGAGAAAGGGCCAACGATGCCCTCTCGTCTCCGCTGGATGCGGTTCCGACCGCAGGAAGCCGCGCTCATCGCGATCACCGCCGTCTGGGGCGGCACGTTCCTGCTCGTGCATTGGGCGATGGAGCACTCCGGACCCTGGTTCTTCGTCGGCATCCGGTTCCTCATCGCGGGACTGATCAGCGTCGTGATCTTCCGACGCGTGCTGCGCGGCATCCGCTGGCGCGATGTCGGCGCGGGCGTCGCGATCGGGGTGATGATCTACCTCGGCTACGGCCTCCAGACGCTGGGGCTGCAGACCATCGACAGCAGCACCTCGGCCTTCATCACCGCGATGTACGTGCCGCTGGTGCCGCTGGCGCAGTGGGCCGTGTTCCGCAAGCGCCCGCCCGCCATGGCGTTCGTCGGGGCGGGTCTGGCCTTCGTCGGGCTGCTGTTCATCGCCGGCCCCGATGCCTTCGCGCTGACTCTCGGCGCGGGCGAGATCGCGACCATGATCAGCACGCTGCCGATCGCCGCCGAGATCATCCTGATCAGCCTCTTCGCCGGGAAGATCGACCTCGGACGCATCACCGTGGTGCAGCTGCTCACCGCGGGAGTGCTGGGACTGCTCACGATGCCGGTGGTCGGCGAGGACGTGCCGGAGTTCTCGTGGATCTGGGTCGGCTGTGCGGTCGGCCTGGGAGCGGCGAGCTGCCTGATCCAGTTGACGATGAACTGGGCCCAGAAGTCGGTCTCCCCCACCCGCGCGACGATCATCTACGCCGGGGAACCGGTGTGGGCAGGAGTCATCGGACGCATCGCCGGTGAACGCCTGCCCGCCACCGCGCTGATCGGAGGGGCGCTCGTGGTGCTCGGCATCCTCGCGAGCGAGTTGAGGGTCGTGCGGCGCAGGGCACAGCCACACACATCGCCGCAGGCTCGGGAGGAGAACCACGCCATGGGCGGAGAATCTCCTGTCGAATCTCCGCCCGACACGGAGATCTCCGCCCGCCGCGAGGTCACACCGTGAGCAGCACCTTCGTGGCGCGGCGCTCGTCCATGGCCCGATAGCCCTCGGCGGCTTCTTCGAGCGGAAGGGTGAGGTCGAACACCTTGCCCGGGTCGATCTTCCGGTCCCAGATGAGCTGGATCAGCTCGGGGAGGAAGCGCCGCACGGGCGCGGGTCCGCCGTGCAGGTGCACGCCGGAGTAGAACAGCTCCTCGCCGGGCAGCGCCACGTCGTGAGAGACGCCGACGAAGCCGACGTGGCCACCGGGGCGGGTGGAGCGGATCGCCTGCATCATCGACTCCTGGGTGCCGACGGCCTCGATCACCGAATGCGCACCGAGACCGTTCGTGAGTTCCTTGATGCGGGCCACTCCCTCATCCCCGCGTTCGGAGACGATGTCGGTCGCGCCGAACTCGCGCGCCAGCGCCTGCCGATCGGCGTGCCGGCTCATCGCGATGATGCGCTCGGCACCGAGCTCCCGTGCGGCGAGGATCCCGAGGAGCCCGACCGCGCCGTCGCCGACCACGGCGACGGTCTTCCCCGGTCCGACCTCGGCGGCCACGGCTGCGAACCATCCCGTGCCGAGGACGTCGGACGCGGCGAGCAGTGAGGGGATCAGATCGGCGTCGGGCCGGCCGGGCGTGACGACCAGCGTGCCGTCGGCGTGCGGGACGAGCGAGTACTCGGCCTGCGTGCCGTAGCGCCCCATCGGCACCACGTGCACGCAGCGGGACTGGTACCCCGCCTGACAGATCTCGCACGTGTTGTCCGACGCCATGAAGGATCCGACGACGAAGTCGCCGACCCGCAGCGTCTGCACTTCGGTGCCGATCTCCTCGACCACGCCGACATACTCGTGCCCCATCGGCGCGTGGTCGACGTCGTTGGCACCGCGGTAGGGCCACAGGTCCGAGCCGCAGATGCAGGTCGCGGCGATGCGGATCACCGCATCGGTCGGCCGGGAGATGGTGGGCTTCTCGCGCTCTTCGACCCGGACGTCTCCGGGGGCGTGCATGACTACTCCGCGCATTCGTGTTGCTCCTTCTGTCGCGTGGACTCCAGTCCACACCGAATCCCTCGCGGATGGGAGGTTCTGACGGAGCCCCTCCGAAATCCTGGGATCCGGGAATAGTCCGCCGAACGCCGCGTTGCACCCGACATGATTGAAACTTCAACCGTCGCTCCGGTCGCCACGGAACGCACTCGCGTCCGCGTGCCGCTGCGCTTCGGCGACGGCTTCTCCACGACCGCCGACGTGGTCACCTTCGACGGCCTCGTCGACGGCCGCGAGCACCTGCTGCTCGGGCTCGGCGACTGGCGCGCCGCACTCGAACGCGCGATAGACGGCGGGGACGCACCGCTCGTCCGTCCGCACAGCGAATGCCTCACCGGCGACGTGTTCGGCTCCGAGCGCTGCGACTGCGGCCCCCAGCTACGCGAAGCCGTCGAGCGCATCGCCGACGAAGGCGGGTTCCTGCTCTACCTCCGCCAGGAGGGCCGGGGCATCGGCCTGTACGCCAAGCTCGACGCCTACGCGTTGCAGGACGCGGGCCTCGACACGTACGAGGCGAACGTCGCCCTGGGCCACGGCGAAGATGAGCGCGACTACACGGTGGCCGCCCAGATGCTGAACGCGCTGGGCGTCGACGGCATCCGCCTGCTGAGCAACAACCCCGACAAGGCCGTGCAGCTCGAAGCGCTCGGCATCCGCGTCACCGAGCGCGTGCGCACCGAGGTGCACCTGTCCGAAGCGAACACCCGCTACCTGCAGGCGAAGCGCGACCACACGGCGCACACGCTCGACCTGTCGGCAGCGTGACACCCGCGGGATACCCGAGTGACACCCAGGAGGACAGCATGACGGCGGAGCAGCAGCATCCGCGTCGACTCGACGACACCGAGATGGACACCTGGCTCCCCGTCATCCGGTTCGTCCAGCTGCTGCCGCAGGTGCTCGATCGCACGCTGAAGGAAGAGGTCGGGCTCAACCACGCCCGATACGCGATCCTCGTCACCCTGGCAGGTCAGGGGGAGAGCGCCGTCACCATGACCGAGCTCGCCCGCATCGCCGGCCTCAGCCGTTCCCGCCTGAGCCACGCTCTGGATTCTCTCGAGGAACGCGGCTGGGTCACCCGCACCTCGTGCGGCTCCGACAAGCGCACCCTCTCGGCCGCACTGACCCCGGCGGGAAGAGAGATGCTGCGCACGGCCGCACCCGTGCACGTCGAGCAGGTGCGCGAGCTCGTGCTCGATCCGCTCACCGATGAGGAGCGCGAACAGTTGGGGGCGATCCTCGGCAAGCTGCTGCCCGGGGTGACCGCGGCACTGTGAGGCGTCGCGGATCGGTCACCGGTACCGCCAGTACCTCCCTCCACGGTCGCTGAGCGCGTACCGTCGAAGGCATGGACACCCGCAGCGAGGTGCGCGAGTTCCTCTCCACGAGGCGCGCACGCATCACCCCCGATCAGGCAGGCCTCCCCGCATTCGGGGGCAACCGCCGCGTACCGGGCCTGCGCCGCGAGGAGGTCTCGCTCCTCGCGGGTGTCAGCGTGGACTACTACACGCGGCTCGAGCGCGGCGACCTGTCCGGCGCGTCCGACAGCGTACTCGACGCCCTCGCCCGCGCGCTCCAGCTGGACGAGGCCGAGACCGCGCACCTGTTCGACCTCGCCCGCACCGCGAACGCCTCGCCGGTCGCACGCACGCCGCGGAAGAAGGCCACGGAGCTGCGTGCGAGCATCCTCCGCCTGCTCGATGCCATGACCGAGGCGCCGGCGATCGTGCGCAACAACTACTTCGACTACCTGGCCGCGAACGCCCTGGGCCGTGCCCTCTACGCGCCGGTGTTCGCGCAGCCGCAGCCCAACAGCGCCCGCTTCGCGTTCCTCGATCCGGCGGCGCAGGAGTTCTACCCGGAGTGGGACCGCAACACGCAGGAGCTCGTCGCGGCGATGCGCGGTGAGGCCGGCCGCAATCCGTTCGATCGGAAGCTCACCGATCTCGTCGGCGAGCTCTCGACGCGGAGCGAGCGGTTCCGCACCCTCTGGGCCGCCCACAACGTGCGCTTCCACCGCACGGGCGTGAAGCGCATCGCGCATCCGATCGTCGGAGAGATGGAGCTGACCTACGAGGCGTTCGAGCTGCCGGCCGACCCGGGACTCCACCTGTCGACCTATACCGCCGAGCCGGGCACGGCGTCGGCGGACAAGCTGCGGATGCTCGCCAGCTGGGCGGCGACGGATGCGGCCGCATCTGTCGCCGCGGAGCCCGAGCCCGCTCCCGATCGCACTCCCACTCCCGATCACACCTCGGGGCGCGCAGACTGCTGAACCACGGTTCTGCTCTGAGCAGAACCGCTCGAAGCCGCCGGATGCCGCGGATTATCGTGAGGCATGGCCGACATCCTCGCATTCCCGCGCACCCCTCGCTCCGAACGCCCCCGCCCGAGCGATCCCGAGCCCCTGTGGAGACACCTGCTGGGTGACCAGCTGCGCCGCCGACGTCACGACCGCGAGGAGACCCTCTCCGAGACCGCCGACAAGGCCGGTGTCTCGCCGCAGTACCTCTCCGAGGTCGAGCGGGGATTGAAGGAGCCGTCGAGCGAGATGATCGCCGCGATCGCCGGAGCCCTCGACACGAGCCTCGTCGAGCTGACGAGCGACGTTGCCGACAGTCTGCGATCGACGGCCCCTTCGCGTGGCGCGTTCGCCCTCGCCGCGTGATCCCGGAGCCGTCATCTGCATGATCGACGGACGGATGCATGACCACAGGCACCGCATCGGTCATGCAATCGTCCGCCGCTCATGCATCCGTCCGCGAGCCCGGACTGCAGATCAGCTCCGCGCTCCCAGCACCGTGTCGACCAGCCCGTAGTCGAGGGCGGCGGCGGCGGTGAACACCCGGTCGCGATCGGTGTCGACCCGGAGCTCCGCGACCGTCCGGCCGCTGTGCCTGGCCAGGATCTCCTCCATGTCGGAGCGCACCCGCACCACCTCGTCGGCCGCGAGGATCAGGTCGGGGATCGCACCCCGGGACTGTCCGGCCGGCTGGTGCAGCACGATGCGCGCGTGGGCGAGAGCGGCTCGCTCCCCCGGTTCTCCGGCAGCGACGAGGAGTGCTGCCGGTCCGATGGCCTGCCCGACGCAGGTGGTCGCGACGCCGGGACGGATGTGCTGCATGGTGTCGTAGATCGCGAGCGCTGCGCCCGGATCGCCGCCCTCGCTGTTGATGTAGAACTGGATGCCGGATTCGGGGCTGTCCGCGTCGAGATGCAGCAGCTGCGCGATGAGGGCGTTCGCGACCCCCGCATCGATGCCCGTGCCGAGGTAGATGACCCGCTCCGCGAGCAGGTGCGAATAGACGTCCATGATGCGCTCGCCTCGGGGATGCTGCGCGATGACGTTCGGGATCGTGTAGCCGCTCATGCGTCCGCCCCCAGTCCGACGCGCGCACGTCGTCGCGGCATCACCTCGGCGATCGAGGCCACGATGCCGTCGATGAAGCCGTAGTCCTGCGCCTGCACCGCGGTGTACCAGCGGTCGTGAAGGGAATCCTCGAAGATGCGCGCGATGGGCTGGCCCGTGTCGTCGGAGATGAGGCCGAGCACGGTGTCGCGCATATGCCGCAGGTCGTCGGCCTGCGTCTCGAGCTCGCCCGCGGATCCGCCGATGCCCGCGGAACCCTGATGCATCAGGATGCGTGCGTGCGGCAGCGCCCGCCTCTTGCCGGGGGTGCCGGCGGAAAGCAGGAACTGTCCGGCGCTGCAGGCGAGTCCGAGGGCGAGGGTGGCGACGTCGTTGGGGATCAGCCGCATGATGTCGCGGATGGCCAGCATCGACGGCACGGAGCCGCCGGGCGAGTGGATCCACAGCGCGATGTCGGCGACGGGGTCCTCGGCCGACAGCGCGAGCAGCTGGGTCATCAGCAGCGTGCCGTTGTCGTCGTCGAGAGCACCGTCGAGCACGAGCACCCGCTCGTGGAACAGTGCGCGCCGGGCTTCGGGACCGAACTGCGGGATGGGGTTGTCTTCGCTCATGCCCCCAGCCTCTGTCGCCCCGCGGGCGTGCGGAGCGGATTCTGCCCTGGGCGGCTCTGCCGTGAGCGGATGCGGGCAGATGCGAGCGGATGCGAGCGGATGCGGGCAGATGCGCGCGGATGCGGGCAGATGCGAGTTCCTGGGCGGATGCCGGTGGGGAGGCATCCGCCCAGGCCCTCGGGTGGGGATGGAGGCGGGTGGGGTGAGCGGACGCGGATCAGGCGGCGAGGGCCAGCGAGCGGCGGTGGGAGATGCGGTGACCGACCCAGAAGCCGATCGCGATCAGCCCGGCCAGGGCGATGCCGAGGATCCACGGCAGCATCGAGGGCGCGGCCCCCGCGGTGGCGGTGGCGAGGGTGTCGGAGCCGTCGGCGATCAACCCGTTCCCCGCGGCGAGGTCGGCGGCCCCGGCCTCGAGCTTGTCGCCGCCGTCCGCGAGATCGCCGGAGCCGTCCGCGACCGTCGCCGCGCCGGCGGAGAGCTTCTCGATGCCGATGTTGAGGTCGCCGGCACCGGCCTGCAGCGCACCGACGCCGGTGGCGAGCGTGCTGGCGCCGTCGTTCAGGCGGGTTGCGCCCGCGCTGAGGTTCGCCGTGCCGGAGGAGAGGGAGGAGGCCCCGGTGGAGAGCGTCTGCAGCCCGGCGGCCAGCGTGGCGGCGCCGGCCGAGAGCTGCGACGTGCCGGAGTGCAGGGACTGCGCGCCCGCGACGAGGGCCGGCGCCCCCTGGGGAGCGACCAGCGCCACGGTGCCCGGCCACTTGTTCGCGACGTCGCCGTTGATGAGGCCGTTGACCCCGGCCGTGACCTTCGCCGACCCGCCGGCGGCGGCGACGAGCCCCTGGGCGAGGTCGGACCCCTTGGCCGCCACGGGAGCCATCGCATCGACCTCTTGATCGACGCCGGCAGCCAGTTCGGCGAGCGCCTTGAGCTGCAGGTTCTGCTCGTCGGCGGCTGACATCGTGGCGAGCGCGTCGGCAAGCTGCTGCGAATACCCTGGCGCCGTGGATGCCACTCCCTGCAGGAGGCTCTTCGCTTCGGGCTGCGCGAGAGCGATCACGTTCGCGTCGACCTTCGTGCCGAGCGTGCCGCTGAGCGCGCTCGCACCCGCCAGTACCTGCCCGGCGTACGCGTGCGCTCCGTTGACTCCGGCGGCCAGGGTCGACACTCCCGCTGCCAGCGTCTGCGCCCCGGCATCCGCCTGCGCCATCTTCGTCGAGAGCTCCTGAGCCCCGGCGAGCGCGCTCTGGGCTCCCCCGCTGACCTTGCCGGCACCGGCTGCCGCGGTCGATGCGCCGGCGGCGAGGCTGCTCGCGCCGTCGGCCAGGCTCATGGCACCGCTCGCCGCCGTCGTGGCCCCGTCGCTCAGCTTCTGGGAGCCCTCCTGCGCGCTGGCCGCGCCCGCGGAGAGGACACCTGTCCCCGTGGCGAGCTGCGACGCACCGGCCGAGAGGTCTGCGGCACCGGCAGCGAGGTCGGCCGATCCTTCTTTCGCGGACGTCGTTCCGTCGGCGAGCTCGGAGGCACCGGCGGCGATCTTGCTCGTCGTCGCGAAGAACAGGATCACCATCGCGGCCAGCAGCAGGCTGAGCACGATCACGGCGATGCGCATGCCGATTCCGTGCGAGTGGGGCGTGGTACTCGTCATTGAGGACTCCCGGGGTCAGTGGCGTCGTTGCCACCGGCGACTGTATGGGCACCCCGACTCGCGACCCCCGGATTTGCCGCTCGAAACCAAGTCTCAGCACCGATGAAACTCAGTTTCTTGTGGCTAGTGCACAAACGGGGGTGCCAGGCCCCTGTGCCCTGCGCGAAAAGGGGCCGTAACATCGCGGACTCACGACCCGCCTAGCCTCGTGCCCATGGCGAAGCAGAAGGCACCGGCGTGGCAGTGGTCGGAGGACGGACTCAATTTCCGCACGCGCAAGTGGGTCCGTCCGGAGGACCTCAACGCGAACGGCTCATTGTTCGGCGGCAGCCTGCTGAAGTGGATCGATGAAGAAGCGGCGATCTATGCGATCGTCCAGCTCGGCAACTACCGTGCCGTCACCAAGCACATCTCGGAGATCAACTTCGAGGCCTCGGCCGTGCAGGGCGATCTGATCGAGATCGGCCTGCAGGCCACGCACTTCGGCACGACGTCGCTCACCATGCGCGCGGTGGCCAGGAACATGATCACGCGCAAGCGCATCCTCACGATCGAGAAGATCGTGTTCGTCAGCCTCGACGACGATGGGGTGCCGACCCCGCACGGCTACACGGAGATCACCTACGACCGCGACCGGATGCCGACCGAGCGCATCGCCACCGGCACGATCCGACTCCCCTCCCTCTGATCCGCCACAGGAACGCCGAGCCACCTCCTCAGGCGCGAACTGCCCCCCGGTGTGCCGCGCGCGAGGAGGTGACCCGGTCGGAGAGGGGCGCGTCGACCTCGAAGGCCGGAACGCCGGCGAACGCCTGGGCGAGGTCGGCGATGAGGTCGTCGACATCCTCCAAGCCGATCGACAGACGCAGCACGTCGGCTGCCGGACGCGCTTCGGGAGGGACAGGCCGATGCGTGAGCGCCGCCGGATGCTGGATCAGCGAGTCCACTCCGCCGAGCGACACCGCGTGCGTGAACAGTGCGGTCGCGGTGGTGACCGCAGAGGCCGCGGCGAATCCGCCGCGCATGCGCATCGCGATCATCGCGCCGGTGCCGCGCATCTGCCGTTCCAGGATGCCGCGCGGGTCGCCGTCGAGTCCCGGATAGAACACCTCGGCGACCTCGGGTCGATCGATGAGCCACTGCACGATCCGCCGCGCACTCTCCTGCTGGTGCCGCACCCGCACGGGGAGAGTCGTGAGGCCGCGGTGCAGCAGATAGGCCCCGAGGGGATGCAGCAGCCCTCCCGTCACCGCCCGCACGCGGCGCAGAGCCTCCGCCGTCTCCTCGCTGCACGCGACGACGCCGGCGATCACATCGCCGTGCCCGCCCAGGTACTTGGTGGCGCTGTGCAGAGACATCGCCGCCCCGAGGTCGATCGGATTCTGCAGCACGGGGGTCGCGAACGTGTTGTCGACGACGACCGGCACCGTGCCGGCCTGGCGCACGACGTCGGCGATGTCGGCGATGTCGAGGGTGGGGTTCGCCGGGGTCTCCACCACGACGAGGCCGGTGTCGGGGCGCACGGCCGCAGCGACCTCGTCGGGGTGACAGTAGGTGGTCTCGACGCCGAGCAGGCCGGAGCCGAGCAGATGGTCGGTCCCCCCGTAGAGCGGACGCACCGCAACGACGTGGCGCGCCCCGGTCGCTCCCGTGTGCGCCAGGATCACGGCCGTCATCGCGGCCATGCCCGAGGCGAAGGCGACCGCGGCCTCGGCGTGCTCGAGCTCGGCGAGTGCCTCCTCGAAGCGGGCGACCGTGGGGTTCCACAGTCGTGCGTAGACCATGCTGCCGTCCGCCGGAGGACGCCCTCCCGTCGCCATGGCCTCGTACGAGTCGCCGCCGCGCTCGATGTCCGGGAGCGGGTTCGTGGTCGACAGATCGATCGGCAGCGCGTGGACCCCGAGCCCCTCGAGGTCGGAGCGGCCGCCGTGGACGGCGACGGTGTCGGGATGCAGCGATGCAGTCATGACTCCACGTTGCCGGAATCACGATGAAACCGCAGGAACTCGACAGAAGCCGCCAGAGATTCGACGCTGAACGCTATTCTGTGCAGCATCCGAAGGGCAAGGAGGCCCCCCGTTGGCGAAAGCACAACTCGACGAGACCGACCTCGAGCTGCTCGCGGTCCTCAGCCGCGACGCCGAGACGACGAACAAGGCGCTCGCACATCGCCTCGGCCTCGCCGAGTCGACCTGCGCACATCGGGTGCGGGCGCTGCGCGAGCGCGGAGTGATCCGCGACACGCGCATCCGCGTCGACGGGGCCGCTCTGGGTTTCCCGCTGCAGGCGATCATCAAGGTGCGCCTGGCGAACCACACAGGAGACAAGGTGACGGCCCTCTTCGATGCCCTGGTCGACATCCCGCGCGTCCTTCAGGTGTTCCACGTCGCCGGCGTCGACGACTTCCTCGTGCATGTGGCCGTGCAGGATGCGACGGCCCTGCGCGACATCGTTCTCGAGCACATCACGGTGCACCCCGTCGTGCGCGGCACCGAGACCCAGCTCGTGTTCGAACTGCGCGACGGACCGGGAGTGCTCTCCACCTGACCCTTCCGGTCGCACTTCGTGCCGTCCGATCCCGTTTCAGACGGCACGAAGTGCGACCGGAACGAGCGGAGCGTCGGTGCGTGCGCGAGGATGGAAGGCACGCCCGCCAGGAGCAAGGGAGCACCATGAGCCGCAGCGCCACCGCCGCCACGCACACCGTCCGCGAGATGCGGGACTTCCTCTTCGCGAACGCCACCGACTATGCGGCGGCCCGCGACGGATTCGTCTGGCCGGAGGTCGACGAGTTCAACTTCGCGTTGGAGTGGTTCGACGTGGTCGCGAGCGAGAACCCCGACCGCCCGGCGGTTCAGATCGTCGAGGCCGACCTGAGCCTGCGCTCCTGGACCTACGGGCAGCTCTCGGCGCGATCCGACCAGGTCGCCTCCTGGCTCCGCACGCTCGGCATCGGTCGCGGCGACCACGTGATCGTGATGTTGAACAACACGATCGAGCTGTGGGAGGTGATGCTGGCGATCACGAAGATCGGTGCCGTGTCGATCCCGACCTCGACCCTGTTGTCGGCTTCGGACCTCGCCTACCGCGTCGAGCACGGACGCGCGCGGGCGGTCATCACTCTCGGAGCGCTCGCCGATCGCCTCGACGACATCGATCCCGGCATCCTGCGCATCGGCGTCGGCGACGACATCTCCTCCGGCTGGGCACGCTTCGCCGATTCCACCGCCGCTCCGGCGGGTTTCGCGCCCGACGGTCCGACCCCCTCGTCCGACACCGCGCTGCTCTACTTCACCTCGGGCACGACGAACCGCCCGAAGCTCGTGCAGCACACCCACGCCTCCTACCCGATCGGGCACCTGTCGACCATGTGGTGGCTCGGGGTGCGCCCCGACGACGTGCACCTCAACATCTCCTCCCCCGGCTGGGCCAAGCACGCGTGGTCCAGCTTCTACTCGCCGTTCCTGGCCGAGGCCACCGTCTTCGTCTACAACTACGCCCGCTTCGACGCGAACACGCTCATGCAGGTCATGGACACCCACCACGTGTCGACGTTCTGTGCGCCGCCGACGGTGTGGCGCATGCTGATCCAGGCCGATCTCGCCCGGCTCACCCGCCCTCCGCGCGAACTGGTGGGCGCGGGCGAGCCCCTGAACCCCGAGGTCATCGACCGGGTGCGTGACGCCTGGGGCGGGACGATCCGCGACGGGTTCGGTCAGACCGAGATGACCGCGTGCATCGGCAACTCCCCCGGCCAGGCGGTCAAGGTCGGCTCGATGGGACGCCCGTTGCCCGGTTATCCGGTGGTGCTGCTCGACCCGGTCACCGGCGCAGTCACCGAGGGGCAGGGCGAGGGTGAGATCGCGCTCGATCTGTCGCAGCCGCCGCTCGGGCTCATGGCCGGCTACTACGACGACCCGGAGAAGACCGCGGAGTCACGGACGGGCGGTTACCACCACACGGGCGACATCGCCGTGCGCGACGACGACGGCTATCTCACCTATGTCGGCCGCTCCGACGACGTGTTCAAGGCTTCCGACTACAAGATCTCACCCTTCGAGCTCGAGTCCGTGCTGCTCGAGCACGACCTCGTGATCGAGGCAGCGGTGATCCCGAGTCCCGATCCCACGCGTCTTGCGGTGCCGAAGGCCTACATCTGCCTGACCCCGGAGGCCCCGGCCGTCGGTTCGGATGCGGCGCGCGCGATCTTCGCCCACGCGCACGAACGGTTGTCATCGCATCTGTGGGTGCGGATCATCGAGTTCGTCCCCGAGCTCCCCAAGACGATCTCCGGCAAGATCCGACGCGTCGAGCTTCGGGCACGCGAAGCCGCGCGGGTGCAGTCCGGCGACGAGGCCGGGCAGCACCGTGACCGTGACTACCGCTGAGGTCAGCGCACGACGGCGATCGTCGCCGTCGCCGGCCCGGTCTTCGTGAGCGCAACCTTCGACGTCGCCGTGACGGGCGTCTTCGACGTCGCCGTGACGGGCGTCTTCGACGCGGGAACCGCCTTCGGCAGCTCCTCCACCGTGCGGTCGGCACGTTCCACCCCGGCCGCATTCACGATCGCGCGCACGACGCTCCCGACGATCAGCATCGCGACCAGCGCCGCGCATGCCACGATCAGCGGCGTCCACTCGCGCGCGAAGGACGCCGCGAAGCTCATCAGCGCGCCCACGATCCACAGACCCACCGCGCCCCCGGCGAGCCCACCGGAACCCCGGACGATCGCGACCGCCGCGACGATCGCGAAGATGACGGCGAGCGCCGCACCCACGTAACCGATCGGCACCATCACCGCAGCCAGATCACTGGCCATTCTCAATGTCGTCATGACGACCCCCCGTCAGTGGTTACTCCACTCATTCGACATTAGAAGTGTCCCCCGGAATGGGCATCCGCCTCAAGTGCGACTCGCATCATCCTGAAGGCGGATATCTGTACGGACCGGCACAGTCGGAACGACAGCGGCGCGGCTGTCAGCGACGACGTGGCCACCGCAGGCGGCGCGCCCGCACGACCCGTATCGGCTGGGTGACGACCGCGTCCACGACCATCGACCCGTCGGTCGGTCCGACGATCGCGATGGCCGAGGTCTCCGTCGCCTCCGCGGGGTCGATGGGCAGCCGTCCGAGAGCGCGGTGGGCGCGGATGTACGCGGGGACGAGCAGCACGATCGCTCCGAGCCAGGCGAGCGGGTTGCTCAACGCGACACCGTCGAATCCGATCCATGCCCCCAGCACGATCGCCGCGCCCACGCGCATCACGAGCTCGATCACGCCGGTCACGGTGGGCACGAGCGTGTGACCGAGTCCCTGAAGAGCGCCGCGCAGCACGAACAGCATGCCGAGCGCCCAGTACCCGCAGCCGTTGATGATGAGCATCCGATGCGCGTCGTCGACGACGACGTCGGATCCTTCGCCGATGAACAGGCGCACCATCGGGGCGCCGAATGCGACCAGCAGGGCACCGAGGACCACACCGGCGGCGACCGCCATCCAGGTCGCCTCGACCACACCGCGACGGATGCGGTCGGGCCGACGACCGCCGTGGTTCTGCGCTGCGTACATCGAGACGGCGAGGCCGAGAGACGACAGCAGGGCGACCGCGAGGCTGTCGACGCGCGAGCCCGTGGTGTAGGCCGCGACCGCGTCGGCGCCGAGGGTGTTCAACGCGACCTGCACCGTGAGCGTGCCGATCGCGATGATCGACGCCTGGAACCCCATCGGCAGGCCGAGTCGCAGGTGCTCGGCGATGTCGTCACGGGTGATGCGCCAGTCGGCTCGGCGCAGGTGGAGCATCGGCAGCCGCCGACGCACGAACTCCAGGCACAGTGCCACCGAGACGGCCTGAGCGACGACCGTGGCGAGCGCAGCTCCCCCCACTCCCCATTCGAGGGGCCCGACCATCAACACGACGAGGCCGACGTTGAGCGCACACGACACGGTCAGGAACACCAGCGGCGTCTTCGAGTCGCCGATCGCACGGATGATCGCGGACAGGTAGTTGAAGAACATCGTCGCGCTCGCGCCGAGGAAGCTGATCTGCGTGAAGATCGTCGCCTCGGCCATCAGCTCGGGCGGCGTCTGCAGCAGCGACAGGATCGGGCCGGCGAGGAGGGGCGCCCCCACGGTCAGGATGACGCTCGTGATGGCGCTGAGCAGTACGCCGGTCGCGACCGATCGGCGTACGGCCGCGTCGTTCCTCGCGCCGAATGCCTGGGCGATCGGGATCGCGAAACCGCTCGTCAGCCCCCAGGCGAACCCGAGCAGCAGGAACAGCAGGCTTCCGGTCGCTCCGACGGCGGCGAGCGAGGTGACGCCGAGATGACGACCGACGACGATGGCGTCGGCGAACTGGTAGAGCTGCTGCACCACGTTGCCGAGCAGGAGCGGGATGGAGAAGGCAAGGATGACGCGCCACGGACGGCCCGTGGTGAGGGAGGTGGCCATGAAGGAGCGGCTCGCAGAACTGAGGGGATGATCGGGGGTGCCACCAGCTTATCGAATCGATTCGGCGGGCCGGAAGACCGGAACTCGATTCTGGACTCGGCGCCTCCTCCAGGTACCGTCGGACGGCAACCGTCGACGAGGACCGGAGGAAGAAAGTGACGAAGCAGTACACGGGGGGAACCGGACGCGAGCGCGACACCGCCGCGGACGGAGAGGAACAGCATCTGCGGCGAGCGCTGAGCAACCGCCACATCCAACTGCTCGCGATCGGCGGGGCCATCGGCACCGGGCTGTTCATGGGCAGCGGCAAGACCATCTCGGTCGCGGGCCCGTCGGTGATCTTCGTCTACATGATCATCGGCTTCATGCTGTTCTTCGTCATGAGGGCGATGGGCGAGCTGCTGCTGTCGAACCTGAAGTACAAGTCGTTCAGCGACTTCGCGAGCGACCTGCTCGGCCCGTGGGCGGGCTTCTTCACGGGGTGGACCTACTGGTTCTGCTGGGTGGTCACGGGAGTCGCCGACGTGATCGCGATCGCGGGATACACGGATGCGCTGATCCCCGGAATCCCCCTGTGGATCCCCGGCGTGCTGGTGATCGTCATCCTGCTCGCCCTGAATCTCCCGACCGTCGCCGCGTTCGGCGAGATGGAGTTCTGGTTCGCGCTGATCAAGATCGTCGCGATCGTGGCGCTCATCATCACCGGACTCGTGATGATCTTCACCGGGTTCCAACACGACGCCGGCACCGCGAGCTTCTCGAACCTGTGGGACAAGGGCGGCATGTTCCCGCACGGATTCATGGGCTTCGTCGCGGGCTTCCAGATCGCGGTGTTCGCGTTCGTCGGCATCGAGCTCGTGGGCACCGCAGCAGCGGAGACCAAGGACCCGAAGCGCAACCTGCCCAAGGCCATCAATGCGATCCCGATCCGTGTGCTGCTGTTCTACGTGGGCGCGCTCATCGTGCTGATGGCGGTCACCCCGTGGACCGAGTACGTCGCCGGCGAGAGCCCGTTCATCGCGATGTTCGCCCTCGCCGGACTCGGCATCGCCGCGACGGTGGTGAACCTCGTGGTGCTGACCTCCGCCATGTCGAGCGCGAACTCCGGCATCTACTCGACCTCGCGCATGGTGTTCGGTCTCGCACAGGACGGCGACGCCCCGCGCATGTTCGCCCGCCTCTCGCGCCGCCGGGTGCCGCAGAACGCCCTGTTCCTGTCGTGCATCCTGCTGCTCTCCGGCGTGGTGCTGCTCTACGCGGGCAAGGACATCGGCACCGCGTTCGACATGGTGACCACGGTCTCGGCCCTGTGCTTCATGTTCGTCTGGACGATCTTCCTGTGCAGCTACCTCGTGTACCGCCGCACCCGCAAGGACAAGGTCGCCGCGTCGACCTTCCGACTGCCCGGCGGTGTGTTCATGGTCTACGTGGTGCTGGCGTTCTTCGTGTTCATCCTGTGGGCGCTCACGACCCAGCCCGACACGCTGACCGCGCTGCTCGTGACGCCGATCTGGTTCGTCGTGCTGCTCGTGGCCTGGCTGTTCGTGCGCCGCTCCCCGAACCACCTGGCCCGGCACGCGGCGCACATCGCGCACCTCCGCGACGACTCGGTCGAGGCGGACTGACTCCGGCCTCGGGCGGTCTCTGTTCACAACTCAGGAACTTCGTCGGGCACCGGACCGGATCACGGGGACACGGCTGTCCGGCCCTGACGTTCCTGAGTGGTGAACGCCGTCAGGCCGAGACGGCCGGGGCGGCCGCAGCCGGGGCGGCGGGCTTCGTCGCGAACAGACGCTTCCGCAAGGCGAGGAACAGCAGCACCATACCGGCGCTGAGCAGGATGTGGCCCAGCCCCGCGATGCCCGCGATCATGCTCGACGACTCCTGCCCGAGCACCGTGAGGCAGCCGTGCCAGATCATCATGGCCGACGTGAGCACCAGGCCCGCGTTGTACAGCCAGAAGAACCAGCCGAACAGGCGGCTCTCGGAGAGCGCGAACACCTTCTCGAGGAGCAGGACGATCAACAGCACGATGAAGCCCAGCACGAGCAGGTGCGTGTGCACGAGCCCGAGCTGCGTCGCCTCCCCCTCGGGGAAGCCGTTGATCTTGGTGAACTCTCGGTAGAAGAGTCCGGAGGCGACGCCCGCGATCATGGAGGCGAACGCGGCGGTGAAGAGTCTGCGCATCGGGAATCCTTTCGGTCTGATTCCAGCCTCGGCGTCGCGGCCGTTCCGGGGATCCATCGAACGGTTGACAGGGTCCGGCCCCGCGCACGCGGCCCGCGCCAGCGGGCGACTCGGAGCAGACCGGACTCGGAGCAGACCGGACTCAGAGCAGACCGGACTCGCGTGCAATGGCGATGGCACGCGCCCGGTTGTCGGCGCCGAGCTTCTCGAACACGTGCACGAGGTGGGTCTTGACGGTGGCCTCCGTCACGAACAGCGTCTTGGCGATCTCGCGGTTCGACGCCCCGGTGTCGAGCAGCCGGAGCACCTCCAGCTCACGGCCCGTCAGCCGCACCCGCGGCGCGCGCATGACCTGCACCACCCGCTCACTGAGCTCCGGGCTGAGCACGAGTCCGCCGGATGCGGCCTGCCGGATCGCACGCACGATCTCGTCGGGGGCGACATCCTTGAGCAGGTACCCCGCCGCTCCCGCCTCGATCGCACCGAGGATCTCGGCGTCGCGATCGAATGTCGTGAGGATCAGGACGGCCGGGGCCGGATCCTGCGTGCGCAGGGCGGCGGTCGTCTGCACGCCGTCCATGCCCTCACCGAGCCGCAGGTCGCACAGCACGACATCGGGATGCAGGTGCCGAGCGAGAGCGAGCGCCTCTTCTCCGGACGCCGCCTCACCGACCACCTCGACGTCGTCACGGTGGTCGAACAGCGAGCGCACACCGGCGCGGACGATGGGATGGTCATCGACGAGCAGCACGCGCACCGGGGTCATCCCTGTTCTCCGTTCCGTCGCCCCTGAGCGGCGCGGCCCAGAGGGATGTGCGCCGAGAGCGCGGTGCCGTCGCCCGGGGCGCTCTCCACATCGAGCCCTCCGCCGAGCTCCCGCAGGCGCGCACGCATCGAACGCAGTCCGTAGCCGCCGCCGCGGCTGCCGACGCCGCCCTGGGCGTCCCAGTGCCGGGCGTCGAACCCGATCCCGTCGTCGACGATGTCGAGGCGCACCGCATCGCCCGCATCGGCCAGGGTGACCACGACACGGGAGGCCGATGCGTGGGAGCGGACGTTCGCCAGGGCCGACTGCGCCGTCCGCAGCAGGGCCACCTCGGCATCGATGCCGAGCGACGGCAGGTCGTCGTCGGCGTGCAGAGCGGCCTCGATCCCGGTCTCCTCGGTGAGGCGCTCCAGCATCCGGGCGAGGGCGTCGCCGAGCGCCGTCGACTCCAGCTCCGCCGGCGCCAGGGCGTTCACGATGCGCCGAGCATCCGCCATCCCCTCCGCCGCCAGGGCGCCGATCTGCTCGAGAGCGCGCGTGCGCTGCGACGGATCGTCGACCTCCAGGGCCGAACGCGCGAGCATCCCGATCGACGACACGCTCTGCGCGACGGTGTCGTGGATGTCGCGCGACACCCGGGTGCGCTCGGCCGTCGCCCCCGACTCGCGCTGGGTGCGGGCGAGCTCGTCCTGCAAAGCTGCCATCTCCTCCTGGGTCGCAACCAGCGAGGCGATCAGCTGACGGCGCTCGCGCCCGTCGCGGACGAGCTCGAGGTACCCGCGCGAGATCCCCAGCGCGAAGACGCCGCCCACGAGGGGACCGATCACGTTCGCGTAGGTCGTGGTGCCGGTGTGCAGCAGCGGAGCGGTCACCACCACGGCGAGGACCACGACGCTGAGCAGCAGCGCCCACCGCAGGCGCATCACGAATCCGGCGAGCAGCCACAGCGGGAAGGCGAGCCACACGAACTCCTGCGAGACCACGACCGCGCCGAGCCAGATGAGGGTCAGCCCGAGCAGCCACCAGGTCGCGAGGCGACGGTCGGCGGTGCGTTCGCCGAGCAGCAGACCGCCGCCGTACCAGCCGAGGAAGACGAGCGAGAGGGCGAGGACCCACGGCAGCGGCACACCGTCCGCCGCGGCGCGCCACGCACCGACCACGAGCAGCACGACCGTGATGACGGCCTGACCGATCCGGATGGAACCGACCAGGCTCGCCCACGTGCGGGGCGCGCGGATCCCGGCCGCGGAATCGACACGGCCGGAACGCTCAGTCCGCGTCTGCGGAGATGGCGACTGCGGCATCTTCGTATTCTCCCCCGTGCGGCCGGTCTCCGTGTCGATCCGCGTGTCGATCCCCGCGGGATCCCGCACCCCCGGCCTTCCGCGGCCACCACATCCGCTCGCCGACGATCGCGAAGATCGCCGGGACCACCAGGGTGCGCACGACGAAGGTATCGACGAGCACGCCGATCCCGACGATGAGGCCGATCTGCCCGAGCGTGACGAGGGGCAGCAAGCCCAGCGCGGCGAACACGGCCGCGAGCACGACACCGGCGCTCGTGATCACGCCGCCCGTCGCGGTGAGGGCGCGCACCATCCCCTGCCGCGTGCCGACCATCCGTGCCTCCGTGCGCGCGCGATGGACGAGGAAGATCGTGTAGTCGATCCCGAGCGCCACCAGGAACAGGAAAGACAACAGGGGCACCTGGAGGTCGAGCGCGTCCCACCCGAACACGACCCTGCTCAGCCACGTGCCGGCACCGATGGCCGCGACCGCGCTGAGGATGTTCACCGCGAGCAGCAGCACCGGCGCCACCAGGGAGCGCAGCAGCACGATCAGCACGAGCAGACTGACGGCGAGGACGAGCGGGACGACCAGCAGCAGGTCGCGCCGATTGCCTTCGCGCGCATCGAGATCCGCCGCCACCGGGCCGCCCACCACGGCGTCGGCATCCGGCACCGTCTGCATGGCCTCTCGTACCGCGCTCACCAGGTCGAGGCTCGCGGACGTTCCGGGCGCCGGCTCACCGACGACGAGCAGACGGGTGAGCGCTCCGTCGCTGCTCTCCCCGGTCGCCGATACCCGGAGCACACCCGGCACGTCGTCGATCGCGGCGACCAGCGCATCGGCCTCCGCCGTATCGCCGATCACGATCATCGGCTGCGCCTCCCCGGCCGGGAAGTGATCGCCGAGCACCGTGAGACCTGCAGCCGACTCGGACACGACACGGAACTTCTCGACCTGGGTGAGCCCGACGGACGCTCCGGCGAGCCCACCGGCGAGAACGCCGAGCAGCGCGAGTCCGCCGACCAGCGGCACCCACGGGCGCCGGGAGACGCGTTGAGCCACCGCACCCCACACGCGGCCCGTGGCCGCGACATCGCCCACGCGCGGCGCGAACGGCCAGAACAATCGACGGCCGCACACGGCGAGCGCCGGTGGCAGCACCAGGAGCACGGCGGCGAGCGCGATCAGCAGGCCCACGGCAGAGGCGATGCCGAGCCCGCGCGTTCCCGGGATCACCGCGAGGGCGAGAGTCGACAGCGCCAGGACCACGGTGACGTTCGAGGCGACGATCGCGGGGGCGGTGGCACGCCAGGCGGCGACCAGGGCGCGGCGATGATCGGTCTCGCGGGCGAGTTCTTCGCGGTAGCGCGAGATGAGCAGGAGGGCGTAGTTCGTTCCGGCACCGAAGACGAGCACGCTCACGATCCCGGAGTCGAACTGCAGCCCGAGCCCGGCGCCGATCGCCGCGGTCGCCTTGTTGGCCAGCTGATCGGCGAGGGCGACCACGATGAGGGGGATCATCCACAGCACGGGCGAGCGGTACGTGACGATGAGCAGCAGGGCCACGATCCCGAGGGTCACCATCAACAGCGTGAAGTCCGCGCCGTCGAACGCGGAGGCGACGTCCACACCGAACGCGGGCCCGCCCGTGACCTGCACATGCATCCCGTCGAGGGGGTGCTCGGCCACGGTGTCGCGCAGACCGTGCACGGCCTCAGCGGCGGCGTCGTCGTCCACCGTCAGCGTCGCCTGGATCACCGCGGCCTCGCCGTCGTCGCTGACGATCGGACCGTGGGGGGCGTGCCCGGTCTCCGCTTCGACTTCGCCCGAGAGCGCACCCAGGGCGGCGAGGTCGGCATCGCTGAGCTGTGCGTCGTCGTCACGGGAGGCGACCAGCAGTACCGTGTGCTCGTCCGCGTCGGGGAACTGCTCGGCGAGGAGCGCGGCCTGCGCGGATTCGGAATCCGGCGGAGCCACGTCGTTGCCTGCCGGGACCGATGCCCGTCCGAACGCGCCGAGGAGGGCGGTGAACGCGACCGCCGCGATCAGCAGGGAGATCCATCCCCCGCGACGAGAGGTGAGCCACAGCGGAAGGGAGCGGAGGGTGCGGAGCATGACTCCAGTCCAGCCGCCCTCACCCTCGGCCGGATCGCGCAGGGGGCGGAGACGGGTCTCCACCCTTCGATGGATCCGCGCGGCGCGCAGGAGGGTCCGGCAGCAGCCTCCTGCCGAGAGAGGGGCTCCCGTCAACGGGGTTCCACCAGACCCTCCCCCGTCGCCGCACGTGCGCGTAGCGTCGGGTCCAGGCCGCCGATCCGTCCGCGGCCGCGACGAAAGGACCACTCATGCACACGCGCACTCTCGGACAGGGCCTTCAGGTCTCGGCGGTCGGACTCGGCTGCATGGGCATGTCACAGAGCTACGGCCCCAATCCGGGTACCCGCGACGACATGATCGCGGTGCTGCGCTCGGCGGTCGATCACGGCGTCGACCTCTTCGACACCGCCGAGGTGTACGGACCGTATGTGAACGAGGAGCTCGTGGGCGAGGCGCTCGAGCCCATCCGCGACCGGGTCGTGCTCGCGACGAAGTTCGGGTGGGATATCCAGGACGGCAAGAGCGTCGGCCTGAACAGTCGACCCGAGCAGATCCGCCGGGTGGCCGAGGCATCGCTGCGGAGTCTGCGCTCCGACGTGATCGACCTCTTCTACCAGCACCGTGTCGATCCCGATGTGCCGATCGAGGACGTCGCCGGCACGGTCGGCGAGCTGATCGCCGAGGGGAAGGTGCGCCACTTCGGGCTCTCCGAGGCGTCGGCCGAGACGATCCGCCGCGCGCACGCCGTACATCCCGTCACCGCGCTGCAGAGCGAATACTCCCTGTGGACCCGCGACCCCGAGGCGGAGATCCTGCCGGTGCTCGCCGAACTCGGCATCGGATTCGTGCCGTTCAGCCCGCTCGGCAAAGGTTTCCTGACCGGCACCGTCGACACCGCGTCCGACTTCGCGGCCGGCGACATCCGCGCCACGATTCCGCGCTTCACGGCAGAGAACCGGGCCGCGAACCAGGCGCTCGTGGCGCACGTCGCGCAGTTGGCCGCCGCCAAGGACGCCACGGCCGGCCAGATCGCGCTGGCCTGGCTGCTCGCCCAGCAGCCGTGGATCGTGCCGATCCCCGGCACCCGGCGCACCACCCGCATCGCGGAGAACGCCGCGAGCACGGCCGTCGCACTCTCGGCCGACGAGGTCGCCGACCTCACTGCCCTCGCGACACGCATCGGCGTGAGCGGTGACCGCTACAACCCGCAGCAGATGGCGTTCGTCGATCGTTGAGCCTCCCGCGGCATCGGTATCGTGAGGCGGGTGACCGCCGCCCGCAGCTACCCCGCGACCATCGCGGCTGCCGTCGAGCATGAGACCGTGATCCGTAAGTCACGCTTCCTCACGCGGATCGAGCCCGTCACCTCGGTCGAGCAGGCCGAGGGCGTGATCGCCGGCATCCGCAAGAAGGCGTGGGATGCCAACCACAACTGCACGGCGATGGTGACGGGTCTGCTCGGCGATCAGGCGCGGTCGTCGGATGACGGCGAACCGTCCGGCACCGCGGGCATCCCGATGCTCGAGGTGCTGCGTCGGCGCGGACTGACCGACGTGGTCGCGGTCGTGACACGGTACTTCGGCGGGGTGAAGCTCGGAGCGGGTGGCCTGGTGCGTGCCTACTCGTCAGCGGTGTCGGAGGCACTCGACCTGGCCGCGCTCGTGCGGCGAGCGGCGTTGCGCCAGGTGACGTTCGAGGTGCCGCACGCCGACGCCGGTCGCTACGACAACCTGCTTCGCGAATGGGCGGCGCATCACGGCGCGACGCTCGGCGAGCCGACCTACACGGCGACAGCCACGCTCGAGCTGTGGGCACCGGAGCCGGAGCTCGCGCACCTCACGGACGACCTCGCCGCCGCATCGGGCGGCGGGATCGCACCCGTCCTCGGCGTGGAGCGCATCGTCGACGTGCCCGCCTGACCCCCCGGCATCGGGAGAACCACAACGGCCGCCGGATATCCTGGATGCCGCGGTCGCGGAGGGAGAGCGATGTTCGACAGTCCGCTCTCGGCTTCGGCCTACGAGATCCTCGACGTCGACCCCACGGTCGACGACGTCGAGTTGCGCCGCGCCTATCGCCTCCGCCTCCGGCAGACGCACCCCGATACCGGTGGAGATGCGGCGATGTTCATCCAGGTGCAGCGCGCGTGGGAGCTGGTCGGCACCGTCGAGAGCCGCGCCGCCTACGACCGCCGCTCCGGTGTGGCAGGAGCGACGGCCGCCGAGCCCGGGACCGAGTGGAGCGGATGGCGCCCGCCCGCCGCCCGCACCGACACCCGTCCCCGCGCCCGGTCCTACGGGCACCCCGGCGGCTGGCGCCGTGAACGCTACCTCGTGCTCATTCGCGAATGGGCCGGCCGCGGCGTCGAGGTCCCCGATCCGTATGACCCCGCGCTCGTGCGCTCGGCTCCGCGTGACCTGCGGCGGATGCTCGCCGACGCGCTGGCGGAGGAGGCCACGGCCCGCACGGTCTCCGACCTCGGCATGGGCTTCACGGTGTGGCACGACGTCGCGGTGGGAGCGGATGCCGACGACAAACTCGACCATGTGGTGCTCGGCCCGTCCGGACTGTACGGCGTGATGTCTGAAGACTTCGGGGGTGTCGTGGGCTTCCGCCGCGGCGAGATCACCGGCCCGAGTCTGGGCACCCGCGCGCCGGTCACCGCTGCTCTGCGTCGGATGCGCACCGTCGCGAAGGCCGCGCGCGTGCGCTTCGGCGGGGCGATCATCGTGCTGCCCGACGACGACCTCGCCCAAGCCGTCACGCCGCTCGGCACGAGCCGCGGAATTCCGGTCGTCGTGGTGCGACGCAGCGCTCTCGCGATGGTGCTGCGTCAGGGTGTGCCGCAGGCGCGGGCGATCGGGGGCAACGAGCTCTTCGACGTGCGCACCCGCCTGCAGCAGACCGTCCGCTTCGTCTGAGCCCGCGCTCGCCGAGCGTCGTCGCACCGCGATCGTACCGTTGACTTCCGAAATCAAACCGGTTTACACTCATCAAACCGGTTCACCGATGAGCGCATCGGAGCGTCCGGAATCCACGAGGAGGTGGCATGAGCCGCACGACCATCGCCGATGTCGCTCGCGAAGCAGGCGTCACGAAGGCCACGGTCTCGCACGCCCTGAGCGGCAACCGCCCGATCTCCGACGAGACGAAGGCGAAGGTCCTCGCAGCGGCCGAGAAGCTGAACTGGGCGCCGAGCCAGAGCGCACGGGCACTCGCCACCCGTCGAGCCAACGCGGTCGCCGTGGTGCTGGCCCGCGACCCCCAGGTCATCGCGAACGATTCCTTCTTCCCGGCCTTCATCGCCGGCGTCGAGTCGGTGCTCGCCGAGACCGAGACGGCACTCCTGCTCCAGGTCGTCCCCGACCGCGACGCCGAGGAACGGGCCTACCGCACGCTCACCCACGGCCGCGCCGACGGCGCCCTCCTGCTCGACCTGCGCACCGACGACTGGCGTGTGCCCTTCCTTGACGACCTCGGACTGCCCACCGTGCTGGTGGGCGCCTATGACCAGCCGACCGGGTTCTCGTGTGTGCGAACCGACGACACCACCCCGGTCCGCGAGATCATCGCGCACCTCCGGGCCGCCGGGCACGAGCGCATCGCCCACATCTCCGGGCCGCTCGAATACGTGCACTCGAAAGCGCGTGCAGACGCCTATGTCGCGGCGATCGGCGACGACGAGCTGCTCCGCGAGGGCGACTTCACCGCCGCGAGCGGGCGCACCCGCACCGCCGAGCTCCTCGCCCTGCCCGACCGCCCGACTGCGATCCTCTACTCGAACGACACCATGGCCATCGCCGGGCTCTCCTACGCCCGTTCCCAGGGCCTCTCGATCCCGCAGGACCTCGCGATCTCGGGCTTCGACGACGACCACCTCTCCGCCCACCTGTCTCCGGCGCTGACCAGCGTCTCATCCGACCCCGCGGCCCGAGGCCGCGCCGCCGCCCGCCTCCTGCGGGCAGACATCCTTGGGGCGCAGCCGCGCACCGAGATCGTCGACTGCAACGTCGTGCACTTCCGGGAGAGCACCAGCTAGTAGACATCCGTATCACCGCAGCATCACCACCGCAGCATCACCACCGCAGCGTCACCACCCGCAGCGTCACCACCCGCAGTGTCAAGGAGGACACCATGAAGAAGCTCCGCGCAATCGCCTTGATCGGCGCCACCGCTCTCATCGCCACCGGATGCTCGGCCGGAGGAGGCGGCGGCGAAAGCTCAGCCGACGGCACCGGCCCCATCAGCATCTGGCTCTCCAACAACGAACAGGAACTCGCCTGGGGCACCGCCGTGGTCAAGGCCTGGAACGACGAGCACCCCGACGAGAAGGTCAAGGCGCAGGAGATCCCCGCCGGCTCCTCTTCGGAAGAGGCGATCACCGCCGCGATCACCGCGGGCACGGCTCCCTGCCTGGTCTACAACGTGGCCCCGGCCGCGGTCTCGGGCTGGGTCAAGCAGGGCGGACTCGTCGACCTCAGCAAGATCGACGGCGGCAGCGACTACATCACCGAGCGCGGTGGAGAGGTCGACGCCTACGCGAGCGACGGCAGCTTCTACCAGCTCCCGTGGAAGTCGAACCCCGTGATGGTCATGTACAACAAGGCGCTCTTCCAGGCCGCAGGGATCGACCCAGAAGACCCGCAGATGAACACGTACGACGCGTTCCTCGAGGGGTCGCGCGCGATCGTCGCCTCCGGCGTGCAGAGTGCGATCTGGCCGGCGCCGACGAGCGAGTTCTACCAGCCGTGGTTCGACTTCTATCCGCTGTACCTGGCCGAGACCGACGGCACGATGCTCGTCGAAGACGGCAAGTCCACGTTCGACTCGGATGCCGGGCGCACCGTCTCGGAGTTCTGGAAGACCTTCTACGACGAGAAGCTGTCGCCGAACGAGGCGTCGACCGACGACGCGATGTCGGCAGGTACCACTGCCATGCAGCTCGCCGGCCCCTGGGCGATCCCCTCCTACGCCGACACCGTCGACGTAGGCTTCATGCCGGTGCCCACCAGCGACGGCCGAGAGACTCCGACGACCTTCGCCGACTCGAAGAGCGTGTCGATGTTCACGGCCTGCAAGAACCAGGGCACCGCGTGGGAGTTCCTGAAGTTCTCCACCAGCGAGGACAGCGACGGCCAGCTGCTCGAGGCCACGGGGCAGATGCCGATGCGCACCGGACTCACCGACACCTACGGCGACTACTTCGCTGCGAACCCGAACTACGTGGCCTTCGCCGAGCAGGCTGAGAAGACCGCCGACGTGCCCAGCATCCCCAACTCCGTCGAGGCGTGGCAGGCGTTCCGCGACGAGTACTCCTCCGCCGTGATCTTCGACAAGGAGTCGATCGACGACTTCCTCGGGAACGCGGCGAAGAAGATCGACGCGCTCGTCGCCGAGTGACACCGTGACCGATGAGAGGCGGCCCCGCACCCGCTGGCTGGGTGCGCAACCGATCGGCGGGCTGTTCGCGCTCCCGTACTTCGTGTTCGTGATCGCGATCTTCGCGTATCCCCTTGCGTTCGCGGTCTACATCGCCTTCCACGACTACTTCTTCACGGCTCCGGGCACCGAGGTCGATCGCCCGTTCGTGGGCTTCGACAACTTCGTCACGGTGCTCACCGACCCGCGGGTGCTCGGGTCCTTCCGCAACACCCTGATCTTCCTGGTCATCAACGTGCCCCTCACGGCCGTGCTCTCCCTCGTGCTCGCGGCGGCCCTGAACACCGGCATCCGGTGGGTCGCGGCGTACCGGGTCGCGTTCTATGTGCCGTATCTGACCGCGAGCGTCTCGCTCGTGGGCGTGTGGATGCTGCTGTTCTCGGGCAACGGGCTGATCAACACGATCCTCGGCCCGCTCGCCCCCGATCCGTCGTGGCTCGTGAACAGCGGACTCGCGATGCCGATGATCGCGTTCTACGTGACCTGGAAGCAGCTCGGGTTCTACATCCTGCTGTATCTGGCCGCGCTGCAGAACGTGCCGAAGGAGCTGTACGAGTCGGCCGAGACCGACGGTGCCGGAGTGCTCTCGCGCTTCCGACACGTCACGATCCCCGGCGTGCGAAGCGCCACGACCCTCGTGCTGATCCTGTCGATCATCACCGGCGCGAACCTCTTCACCGAGCCGTACCTGCTCACCAACGGCGGCGGCCCTGACGGCGCCTCGACCACCCCGGTCCTGCTGATCTACCAACTGGGCATCCAGCAGCAGAACCCCGACACCGCAGCGGCCATCGGCATGATCCTCGTGATCCTCGTCGGCATGCTCTCGCTGGCGGCCAACCGCGCGACCAGGGAGCGATGATGCGAAAGAAGCGTTCACTGCCCCGCATCCTGAGCATCATCCTGCTCACGATCGCGGCCATCGGATTCGCCTTCCCCTTCTACTTCATGATCGTGGGGGCGTTCCAGGAGAGTCCGACGAACTCCCCGAGCGAACTGTTCCCGACGAGCGGGTGGACTGTCGACAACTTCGTCGCGATCGACTCGCGCATCGACCTGGTCGGCTCGCTGCTGAACTCGCTGATCTTCACGGCGGGCGTGCTGCTGGGAACCGTCGTGTTCGGGCTGCTCGCCGGCTACGCGATCGCCCGCCTCGACTTCCGCGGCCGAGGCGTGATCTGGGTGCTGATGCTGCTCGTGCAGATGGTGCCGTTCCAGCTGCTGATGATCCCCCTCTACGTGCAGATCACCCGCAACTACGGCCTCGGCGACTCGTACATGGGCATGATCCTGCCGTTCCTGATCAACACCACGGCAGTGTTCATCTTCGTACAGTTCTTCAAGGCGCTGCCGGTGGAGATCTTCGAAGCGGCGCGGATCGACGGTGCGGGCGAGATCCGCCTGCTGACATCCGTCGCGATCCCGCTCATCCGCCCCGTGCTGGTGACGGTCGTGCTGGTCACCTTCATCGGCCCCTGGAACGAATTCCTCTGGCCCTTCCTCATCACGAAGGATGCGAGTCTGCAGCCTCTGGCCGTCTCACTCGCGAACTACATCTCCAACGTGGCGCAGTCCACGGCCAACCCGAACGGCGCGATCCTCGCCGGCGCCACGGCGCTCGCGTTCCCCGTCGTCATCCTGTTCGTCGTCTTCCAGCGCTTCTTCAAGGCCACCGACCTCGGCGCGGCCGTCAAAGGCTAGCCCCCATCCCCCAGTCAGAAAGGGCCCCCATGTTCTCCGGAGCCTCCTTCCCCCTCGGTCCGTTCACGCCCTTTGAAGGCAACCCCATCCTGCGTCCGCGCGGCGACAGCTGGGAGTCGGCCAACCTCTACAACCCGGCGGCCATCGTCGACGGCGATGAGGTCGTGCTGCTCTACCGGGCGCACGCCGACGACATCATCTCCCACATCGGCATCGCCCGCTCCCGGGACGGGGTGACCTTCACCCGCGAGGACGCGCCGATCCTCTCCCCCTCCGAGGACTACGAGACCTACGGATGCGAAGACCCGCGCATCGCGCTGATCGACGGCACCTACTACCTCACCTATACGGGCTGGGACCGCCGCAGCGCGCAGCTGTGCCTGGCGACCTCGACCGACCTGCGCACCTGGACCAAGCACGGTCCGCTGTTCGACGACTTCGACACGTTCAAGACCATGGACCCGCGCGGGTTCAACTGGTCGAAGGCCGGGGTCATCGTTCCGCAGCGGATGCACGGGAAATGGTGGATGTACTTCGGCGAGGGCGCGATCTACTGGGCGACCAGCGACGACCTCATCCACTGGAGGCCGGGCACGCCCGACACCGAGCCGATGTACTCTCCGACCCCCGGCACCTGGGACGAGGCGCTCGTCGAGATCGGCGCCTCCCCTGTGGTCACCGACAACGGATTGCTCCTGTTCCTCACGAACGGCGCCACCCGCAGCGTGCACGACGACGGCACCGTCGACGTCGACTACCGCTGCGGGCAGATCGCGATCGACCCGGACGAGCCGACGAAGGTCATCGCCCGCCTGCAGGAGCCGTGGCTGCGCCCGCAGACCTTCGAGGACATGCACGGACTCGTCTCTAACGTGACCTTCGTGGAGGGGCTCGTGAAGTTCCACGGGAAGTGGTTCGCGTACTACGGGCAGTCCGACACGACGCTGGCGGTCGCGATCCACGATCCGGCCGAGCCGTGGGGTCGCGCACTGCGCGACGGCGGAGAGGCGTGATGACGTGGACGCCTCCCGACGCACGTTCCTGACGTTCACGGCAGCAGCCTCCGCGCTCGCCCTCCTCCCCGTCGACGCCGCCATGGGCACGACGAACACTGCGACCGGCACGGCGACGCCGCCGCCGCTCGAGACCGCGCGCCGGCCACGGCTGACGAACCTCGCCCACCTGCGATTCCTCCTCGCCGATGTTCCCGTCGTCGCGAGCGCGACCCACACGACGTTCGGGATCGAGACGAAACCAGCGGTCCGTGCGCCCTGGACCTACGCCGACACCGACGGTTCCGGCGGCTATCGACCCGTGGGCGGCGGCACCCGCGATGCGCTGACCGGATACTGGTCGCAGGGCGCGTACAACGCCGACGACATCGCCCGCGCCGCCGTCGTGTTCGTCCGCGAGTGGAAGGCCACGGGCGACGCGCAGAGCCGCGACGAGGCCAGAGACGTGCTTCGTTCGCTCGCCTTCCTGCAGACGACTTCCGGGCCGAATGCCGGACGCGTGGTGCTGTGGCAGCAGGAGGACGGCACCCTGACCCCCAGCGCCGTCCCTGTCGAGCTGCCCGACCCCTCGGACTCGGCGGAGTCGTACTGGCTCGCCCGCTCGGTCTGGGCCTTCGGCGAGGGCTATGCGGCCTTCCGTCGCGATGACCCGGAGTTCGCGGCGTTCCTCCTCGCAAGGCTGCACCTGTGCCTCGATGCGCTGGGTCTCGAGTCGCTCTCCCGCGCCGGCCAGTGGGTGAGAAGCGATGGGCAGAGGCTCCCCGCCTGGCTGATCGCCGGAGGAGCGGATGCGACGGCCGAGGCCATGCTCGGTCTCGCTGCCGCCACCGAGGCCGGGGACTCCCGCAGCAGGACAGCTCTGCAGTCGTACGGCGAGGGCGTGGCCGCGATGTCGACCGACCCCGCGCGGGGCTGGCCGTTCGGCGCCGTGCTGCCGTGGACGGGTTCGCTCGGGTTCTGGCACGCATGGGGTGCGGCGGCGCCGGAGGCACTGGCCAGAGCCGGAGCGCTGCTACGGTGTCGGGACTGGTCGGCCGCGGCGCTCTCGGACGCCGGACGCTTCACGCCGCAGGTGCTGGCTTCGGGCGGGCCCCACAACGCGTGGGCGCCGCTTCCCGCCGAGGCGCAGATCGCGTACGGCGCGCACGGCCGCGTGGCCGGCGCACTCCAGGCATCCACGGTCGGAGGGGAAGGCCTCCGCGTACTCGCCGGACTCGCCGGAGGATGGTTCTTCGGCGCGAACACGGCCGGCATCCCGGTGTACGACGCAACGACCGGGGTCACGTTCGATGGGGTCGAGACCGACGGACGGGTGAACCGCAACTCGGGCGCAGAGTCGACGATCCATGGCCTGTTGACGATGCAGCTGCTCGACGCGAACCGCGACGTGGCCGACCTGGCAACCTCGATCACCGGCCTCACGGCGAACACCGGTCTGCGCGTCATCGAGGCCGAGACCGCGCGACTCTCCCCCGGATGTGTGGTCGAGCGACCGGACGGCGGGGCATGGACGGGCGAGGGGAATCTGTCCGGCGGCGCATACGTGCGCATCCCCCGCGGTGAGTGGGTCGAGTTCGACGTCACCGAGTCCGGCGGCATCCTGCACGGTGTCGTGTGGCGACAGGCGGCAGATGCGGGCGAGGCCGAGTGGGAGGTCCTCCGCGGACGCCGCCGACTGTGGAAGACCCGCACCGCGGCCGGTTCGACCGGAGACCGCGGCCTCACCGAGGCCGACGGGATGCTCGTGCCTGAGCTCCTCGGTGGCGATCTGCCGGAGGCGGCGGTGACGGTGCGCTGCACGAGTCGCGGCGATGTGCGCCTCGATGCCCTGCTGATCCAGCCGCGGATCGCGAGCGCGGTGTATTCGACGCGCTCGGGCTCTGCCGTGCTCTACGCCAACGGCACGCGCCAGGATCAGCGGGTCCCACCGCTCGCGCCGGGCACCGGGCGCGCCTACGACGCAGACGGCTCGCCGCGCGGCGACGCGGCGCAGAGCGGGAAGGTGCGGGTGCGGGGTACCGGCTTCACCGTGACGCGCAGCTGACGCGCACGCTCGGCCGATCTACGCCGACCATGACAGTGCCCCGACGAGCATAAGAGCTCGTCGGGGCACTGTCGGTTGCGCTACTCCTGCGGCTGTCGACGACGGCGGATGGCGGGGAGGAGCATCCCTCCAGCGAAGAGCATCAGTCCCCCCAGCAGCAGACCGGCCGAAAGCACTCCACCGGTCACCGCCAGTGTGGGCGGCGGCGGCGGGAACACTCGCGTGGTCGTCTCAGACGGAGGCGGAACGATCGTCCCTCCCCCGGGCGGGACGCCTGTGGCGGTGGCCACGTTCCGCACCTGACCCCTCTCGACGTCGGCGGCGGTGACGGTGTGCGGCGGCACCGTGCAGGTCATCTGCACCCCGGAGCCCAGACTCGTCGACGGACACGTGACCGGCCCCGCGGTGGGGTCGGTCACGACGATGTCGTCGATGGTCTGTGCACCGGTATTGGTCACGAGGATCGTCCACTCGATGCGGTCACCGGGATCGATGACGCCGTTGCCGTTCACATCGACCGGATTCGCGCGCTTCTCGAGGGTCAGCGCGTTGGGCCCGTCGAAGGGGACCTCGACCGTCGACGGCGGCGAGACCGGAGGCTGCCCCGAGGGCGGAGTTCCGGTCGCGACGGCCGTGTTCGCGAGCAGGCCCGAGTCCACGTCGGCCTGCGTCGTCTGGTACTGCGCGGTGCAGGTGATGATCTGGCCCGGCAACATGCTCGCGGCACCCACAGGGCATTCGATGGCGGACAGCGATCCCGACCCGGAGAAGGCGGTCTCATCGACCGTCACGTCTTCGAGCGTGACGTTTCCGGTGTTCGTGACCACGAAGGAGTATGCGATGGTCTGCCCCACCGCCGTCATGGTCGCCGGCGTGGCCGACTTCACGATGCTGATGCCCGGGGCGGGATCGATGGGAACCTCGGTCTCCGAGGGCGGCGAGACCGGCGGGACGAGCGTCCCCGGGGGCGTTCCGGTCGCGGTGGCGCTGTTCGTCACCCGGCCCGCGTTCACATCGGCTTGGGTCAGCACATACGTGGCGGTGCAGACGATCTGCACGCTCGGGGCGAGCGACGCCGCGCCGGCCGGGCACACGACGGGCGACAGTGTGCCGGTCCCGGAGAAGCTCTCCTCATTCACCGTCACGTTCGCGAGGGTGACGTTGCCGGTGTTCGTGACCACGAAGGAATAGGTGATCTCCTGGCCCACCTGGTAGGCGTCCGGCGTGTTCGGGCTCGCCGATTTCACGACCGTGATCCCGGGCACCGGGTCCGGCGGGACGACGACGGTCGACGGGGGCGACACCGGAGGCTCTCCGGTCGGCGGCGTGCCCGTACCGGTCGCGGTGTTCGTGACACCCCCGGCATCGATGTCGGCCTGGGTCACGACATACGAAGCCGTGCAGGTGACGGTCGCGCCCGCGGCGAGCGATGCCGCGCCCGCGGGGCACGTGACCACGGGGGGTGTCCCCGTTCCGGTGAATGCCGTCTCCGTCACCGTCACACCCGTGAGTGTGACGTTTCCGGTGTTCGTCACCAGGAACGAGTAGTTGATCGTCTCGCCCGCTGCCGTGATCCGCGTGCGGTCGGCGGTCTTGGACACGGTCAGCGCCGGCGCCGAGACGACGGGGATCTCGACCGTGGACGGCGCCGACACGGGCGGAGTGCCCGAGGGCGGGGTTCCCGTCGCGGTGGCGGTGTTGTCGAGGGAATCGGCGGTGTAGTCCGCAGCGGTCGTCGTGTACGACGCGGTGCACGTGATCTGTGCACCCGGGATCATCGACCCGGCACCTGCGGGGCACGTGATCGCCGGAGAGGCACCGGTTCCGGAGAACGCCGTCTCATCGACCGTGACGTTCGTGAGGGTCACGTTGCCGGTGTTGGTGACCACGAAGGAGTAGCCGACCGCCTGACCCGCTGCCGTGATCTCGGAGGTGTCGGCGCTCTTCACGAGGGTGATCGCGGATGTCGCCGTCGACGGCACGTTGACGGTGGAGGGCGGGGAGACGGGAGGCACGAGGATGCCCGGCGGGACACCCGTCGCGGTGGCCGTGTTGGTGAGGGTCCCGCTGTCGATGTCGGCCTGGGTGAGGGTGTAGCTCGCGGTGCAGGTCGCCTGCGCCCCGGGAGCCAGAGGTGTCGTCGGACACACCGGGGTGGTCATGCTCCCCGAGCCGGTGAAGGCGGTCTCGTCGACGCTGATGTCGGCGAGGGGCACGTCACCGGTGTTGGTGACCACGAAGGAGTAGTCGATGACCTGTCCTACTGTGAAGTCATCGGGCCCCGACGGCGATGCGGACTTGAACAGCGAGATCCCCGGGTTCGCCGCGGCGATGGTGAGGGCATAGTCCTCCACCTCGCCCACCCCTCCCGCGCCCGTGGGCATGGAGGTGGTCAGGGCGGTGCCGCTGGAGATCCGGAACCGCGCGAAGGTCGGTCCCGCGACGGTCTGTGCGATGATTCCCGGCCAGGTGAGCGTGACCGAGGATCCGTCGGGCGTTCCCGCCGGGACCACCGCGGATGCCCCCTCGTTCGCGTCGAAGACGCCGTTGCGGTTGAAGTCGACCCAGCCGACCAGTGTCGCCGGCTGACCCGGCACCTTGTTCGACGCCAGCACCGACACCGAGTAGCTGCTGGTGATCCCTGCGGTGATCGGCCCGAACGTCGCGACGCCGTTCTCGTCGTCGATGAACTGGTTCGGCGCGGTGCCGCCGACCTGATCGTCTCCGGTCGCGTTCGCGCTGTACTGCATCGCCGCCTCGGTGTCGGCTGACCACCCGAGGTAGGTGGCGGCATTCAGCTCGTGGGACACGGCCCCGTAGCCGGCCGGGGCATCGCCGTAGTCGTCGGGGATGGTGGCGCAGGAGGGCGTGAAGCCGTCGATGCCCTCGCCGCCTCCCTGCGCACGGTAGCCGCGCACGAGGATGTCGCTGGTCCCGGTGGTGGCCGCAGGCCCGCAACGTGGCGTCGGGGTATCCAAGCCGCCGGTCGTGTTGAAGTTCTCACCGATGGTGAGGACGGTGGGCGTGGCGGCGAGATCGATCCGCAGCTCGCCCGCCGCGCTGAAGGTCATCGGCCGGCAGGTGATCTGCACCGATGAGGGCCAGCGGTTCGTGCCGTCGCCGACGAAGGTGGTCCCGGTGATGCGGTGCACGAAGGTGTTGGCGGGGCACACGCCGGTCTGCACGTTGCCACGGCTCTCGTTGTAGACGGGACCGGTGATCCACGCGGGGTTCACGGTTCCCGTGACGGTCCCGGCGTTGCTCACGGTGATCGTGGAGCACTGGATGCTGAAACGCACGAGGATCGAGTTGGCGTTGGACGGAGAGTCGGCCGTGCGGTTCTCCGTCTGCACGCCGGTGAGCACCGAGTTCGACGGACACTCCGTCGGCGCGACGAGGTCTTTGTCGGATCCGACCGTGGCCGCTTCCGTGGAGGGTCCGAGATACAGCTGGGCGGCATCGCCCGGAGCCGCCGTGGCGGGCGACGCGGGCACGATCAGCGCGGTGAGCACGAGCGTCAGCAGTGCGGCGACGGCCCAGGGCTTGCGACGGTCACGGCTCGTACGACCATGATGAGTGGCTGGATTCCGCATGGGTCGCCCTCCGTTTTCTCAGCGTCACCGGAAGCTGAGACTTTGCTCACAGTAGCCGACGAATCCCCTGGGTCCAACCCCTTTTTTTATGCTGCGACCTCGGTGAAATCACCTCGACCCACCTCGATCCCTCCGCGGCATGCCGGAATACTTTCTTTTGAGTTATTCAAATGAAGAGGTATGCTCGATGGATGGAGACAGAACTCGACTCGGCGCTTCGCGTTGCCGGGTTGCGCGCGACCGCGGGCCGCGTCGCCGTTCTCGAGGCTCTCGACTCCATGGCCCATTCAGACGCGGAGCGGCTCTACCGTGCCGTGTCTGAGGTGCTGCCGACCACGTCGATCCAGTCGGTGCACAACATCCTCGCGGACCTGACGACGGCGGGCCTCATCCGCCGGATCGAACCGGCAGGCTCCGCGGCGCTCTACGAGCGGCGCATCAACGACAACCACCACCACGTCGTCTGCACCTCCTGCGGTGCCATCGGCGATGTGGACTGCGTCGTCGGCGAAGCGCCGTGTCTCACCCCGTCCTCGACGGGGGGATTCACCGTCCAGACAGCCGAAGTCACCTTCTGGGGCCTCTGCCCCAGTTGCCAGAACGCCGCGCAATAGCAGTCCGCCGATCGCCCGTCCCCGGATGGGGGTAATCGTTGCGCCTGCGCGGAGAAGGAGAACACCATGACGAAACCTGCCACCACCACGCAGGCCGGAGCCCCGATCGCGAGCGACACGCATTCGCTCACGGTCGGCGCCGACGGCCCCACCGTCCTGCACGATCACTACCTGGTCGAGAAGATCGCGGCCTTCAACCGCGAGCGGGTGCCGGAGCGCAACCCGCACGCGAAGGGCGGCGGCGCGTTCGGCGAGTTCGTCGTCACCGAAGACGTGTCGGCCTACACGCGCGCGGCCGTCTTCCAGCCGGGTGCGGCCAGCGAGACCCTCATCCGCTTCTCCTCCGTCGCCGGGGAGCAGGGCTCGCCCGACACCTGGCGTGACGTGCGCGGGTTCTCGCTCCGCATGTACTCCGACGAGGGCAACCTCGACATCGTCGGCAACAACACCCCGACGTTCTTCCTTCGCGACGCGATCAAGTTCCCGGACTTCATCCACTCGCAGAAGCGCCTCGGCGACTCGGGTCTGCGCGATCCCGACATGCAGTGGGACTTCTGGACGCTGTCGCCGGAGAGCGCCCACCAGGTCACGTATCTGATGGGAGACCGCGGCCTGCCCCTCAGCTGGCGGCACATGAACGGCTACGGCTCGCACACCTACTCGTGGGTCAACGCCGCAGGCGAGGTCTTCTGGGTGAAGTACCACTTCATCTCGCAGCAGGGCGTCGAGGCGATGAGCAACGAAGAGGCCGAGCAGCTCGCCGGGTCGGACGCCGACCACTACCGGCGCGACCTCTTCCGGTCGATCGCCGACGGTGAGTTCCCGAAGTGGGACCTGTACGTGCAGATCATGCCCTACGACGAGGCCAAGGCGTACCGGTTCAACCCGTTCGACCTCACCAAGACCATCTCGAAGAAGGACTACCCGCGCATCAAGGTCGGCACGCTGACCCTGAACCGCAACCCGGAGAACTTCTTCGCACAGATCGAGCAGGCCGCCTTCTCGCCGGGGAACCAGGTGCCGGGCACCGGCATCTCCCCGGACAAGATGCTGATGGGGCGCATCTTCGCCTACCCGGACGCGCAGCGCCACCGCATCGGCCCGAACTACAACCAGCTGCCGGTGAACCAGCCGCACGCGAGCGAGACGCGCAACTACCAGCACGAGGGCTCGATGCGCTACCAGTTCAACGACGCCGCGCACCGCACCTACCAGCCGAACTCCTATGGAGCAGCAGGAGGCCCGGAGGCCGACCCGTCGAAGGGCATCGAGGTGAACTGGGAGGCCGACGGCGAGATCCAGCGCTCCGCCGCGACCCTGCACCCCGAGGACGACGACTTCGGGCAGCCCGGCACGCTCTACCGCGAGGTGTTCGACGCCGAGCAGCGGGCACGTTTCCTGGAGACGCTCACCGGCCAGGGGCGTTCGATCACCGTCGACGCCATCCGCGAGCGCTTCTTCCAGTACTGGACGAACGTCGACGCCGCACTCGGCGCCGCGCTGCGCGACCGCGTCTGATCCTCGCGATCACCGGAACGGAAACGGCCTCCCGGAGACTTCGGTCTCCGGGAGGCCGTTTCGTCGTCCCCGGCACTGCCGGGCGCGTCAGGCGCCGACCGGCTCCGGTTCGGGGACGATCGCCTCGAACGCCACCTCGCCCGCCGGGGTCATCCACGCCCGCAGCATCGCGCGGATGGCGCCGGCCATGTCGATCGACCGGTCGAACAGCCACTGGGTCTGCAGACCGTCCATGGTCGCGGTCAGGCGCAAAGCCGCGTCGTGCGGATCGATGTCGGGTCGCAGCTGACCGGACGCGATGGCGAGCGCGATCGCCTGTCCGGTGCTCGAACGGATCCTCTCGTAACGGCGCCGGAAGTACTCGTGCGCCGGGTGATCGGCAGCCGACGCCTCGGACGACAACCGCACGAAAAGCTCGATCAGACCCGGCACGAGACGGTTGTGGTCGGCGAGGTCGACCATTCCGCGCAGCACGCCCATACCGCCGTAGCCGCGGGCGTAGGGACGGAAGCGGTCGCGATCCTCGATGTCGCGGGCTTCGAGCACGGCTTCGAGCAGGGCTTCCTTGTCGGCGAAGTGGTGCAGCAGTCCCGCGCGTGAGATGCCGCACACCGCGGCGATCTCGAGGATCGTCGCCGAGAGGAAGCCGCGTTCGGCGAAGTGGTCCGAGGCCACGCGGATGATCTCCTCGCGGCGCGCTCGGCCGTTCGCGTATCCGCGCCCTCGCAGCGTCGTCGCATCAGCCATGGGGGAAACCGTAGCACCGCTCTTGACAAAACCGACACAAGTGTAGATATTTAACCGAACCACCCGCCGCACCCGCACCGCCCGCCGTACCCGAAAGACCCGCCGTACCGAACGAAGGAGTTCCCGTGAGCGCGATCGCGCACCCGTACCAGGACCGCACCCTGACCGTGGATCAGCGTGTCGAGGACCTGCTCACCCGAATGACGCTCGAGGACAAGGCGGGGCAGATGTTCCAGCCGATGGCGACCCTCGGCGACGACCTCGACGCCCCCGGCCTGTTCGGCTCCCCGTCGATGCGCACCATCATCGACCGTGGCATCACGCACGTGAACATCCTGCAGGCCCCGTCGGCGCGGGAGATCGCCGCATGGCACAACGCCCTGCAGGAGGAGGCCCGGCGACGCGGCCTCGGCATCCCGTTCTCTCTGTCGAGCGATCCGCGTCATTCGTTCTCGAACAACCCGGCCGCCGCGCTCATCGCCGGCCCCTTCTCGCAGTGGCCGGAGTTCCTCGGTTTCGGCGCCATCGACGACCCCGAGCTCACCCGCCGCTTCGCCGAGGTCGTGCGTCGCGAGTACCTGGCCGTCGGCATCCGCACCGCCCTGCACCCGCAGATCGACCTCGCCACCGAGCCGCGCTGGGCGCGGGCTTCCGGCACGTTCGGCCAGAGCGCGGAGGTGACCGGGCGTCTCGGCGTCGCCTACACGCTCGGGTTGCAGGGCGACGAGCTCGGAGCCGAATCGGTCTCGGCCATGGCCAAGCACTTCCCCGGGGGCGGCCCCCAGCTCGACGGCGAGGATCCGCACTTCTCATACGGCCGCGAGCAGGTGTACCCGGGCGGACGATTCGACCTGCACCTGCAACCGTTCCGCGACCTGCTGGCCGCCGGCGTCTCGCAGATCATGCCCTACTACGGCATGCCGATCGGCACCGAGTACGAAGAGGTCGGCTTCGGCTTCAACAAGCAGATCATCCAAGGCCTGCTGCGTGACGAGCTGGGCTTCGACGGGATCGTGTGCACCGACTGGGGCATCCTGTCCCGCACCTTCTGGGGTGTGGAGTCGCTCACCTACGACGAGCGGATGATGAAGTCGCTCGATGCCGGTGTGGACCAGTTCGGCGGTGAGTTCAACCCGAAGGCTCTGATCGGGCTCGTCCGGGCGGGCTCGGTGCCCGAGTCCCGGCTCGACACCTCGGTGCGCCGGCTGCTGCGTGAGAAGTTCCGTCTCGGGCTGTTCGACGACGCACGGTTCGTCGATGTCGAAGCTGCGGATGCGATCGTCGGTCGGGAAGACGCCCGCGCCGCCGGACTCGAGGCCCAGGCACGTTCACTCACGTTGCTCACGAACGGCGGCGGGGCGGCGCATCTGCCGCTGCAGGGGCGCCCGACCGTCTACGTCGAAGGCCTCGACCCCGTCGAGCTCGCCGGCTGGGCCGATGTGGTCACCGACCCCGACCGCGCTGACGTCGCGATCGTGCGCACCGACGCCCCGTGGGAACCACGCGGCAACGGGGCCGACATCGAATCGTTCTTCCGCGCCGGATCCCTCGAGTTCCACGACGACGAACTCGCGCACCTGCGCGATCTGGCCGCCCGCGTGCCGCTCGTGCTCGACGTCTACCTCGATCGTCCGGCGATCCTCGCCCCGCTTCTCGACGTCGCCTCGACGATCATCGCGAACTACGGCGCATCCGACACCGCGCTCGTGAATGTGCTGTTCGGCGCGGTGGAGCCCCAGGGGTCGCTGCCCTTCGAGGTGCCGTCGTCGATGGAAGCCGTGGCGGCGAGCCGCCCCGACGTGCCGTCGGACACGGTCGACCCGTCGTTCGCGTTCGGCCACGGCCTCCGGTACCTCGACTGGTCGCCTGCCGCACGACCCGACCCCGCGTCCACGACGATCGAGATGGCGGATGTCGCCGCACCCGGCGGACGCTTCGACCTCACCAGCGCGACCGTCGCCCAGGTGCTCGCCGATGCCGAGGCGCTCGCGATCATCGCCGAGCTCGTCCCCGAACTGCCGGGCAACCCCATGCTCGCCGCAGCGCAGAACATGCCGCTCGACACCGTCCTCGGCTTCGCCGGCGCCACCCTGCCGGCCGAGACGATCGACACGCTGCGCTCCCGCCTGGTGGCGCTCCCCGCCTGACTCTGTTCTGCACGACCTGTTCTGTCCAGCCAGTTCTGCCCCGCCCGTTCTGCCCGACCTGAGAGGACCACGACGACGATGTCTGGAACGCCCGCAACCCCCGAGAGCACCGTCCCCGAGAGCACCGTCCCGATCACGGAGACGACGTTCATCCGCACCGCCGCCGGCAACGACGACCCGCCCCCGCCCCTCAAGGGGATCCGGCGCCTGCTCGGCTGGATCATCCCCGCCAACCTCGGCATCTTCCTGATCTGGGGCGCGGTCCCCGGCATCCTCCTCCCCCAGCAGGTCACGATCACGCTCGGCGAGGAGAACAAGGTCGCCAACCTCGCGATCATCGCGACGATCGGTGCGTTCGCGGCGATGATCGCGCAGCCGATCGCCGGGCAGATCTCCGACCGGACGCGTTCCCGCTTCGGCCGGCGTGCACCGTGGATGATCGTCGGCGTCCTCGCCGGAGGCCTGGCCCTGGTCGGCCTCGCCTTTGCGGACTCCCTGGTCGGCATCGCCATCGCGTGGACTCTGGTGCAGATCGCGTACAACTTCGCCCAGGGCCCGCTCTCCGCCGTGATGCCCGACCGCGTGCCCCTCAAGCGCCGGGGAACCTTCGCCGCCCTCTCCGGCATCGGCCTCATGGTCGGCTCGCTCGGCGGTCAGATCGTCGGCTCCCTGTTCTTCAACAGCATCGCCGCGGGCTACGTGGTCTTCGCGGTCTTCGCCCTCGTCGTCATCACACTGTTCGTCGTGTTCAACCCGGACTACTCGAGCGAACGGATCACGCCCGAGCCGTTCGACCTCAGCGCGTTCCTGCGCACCTTCTGGGTCAGCCCGATCAAGCACCCCGACTTCTTCTGGGCGTTCCTCGGCCGCCTGCTGCTGTTCACGGGCTACTTCTCCGTGACCGGATATCAGCTCTACATCATGACCGACTATCTGCACATCGAGAAGCCCGAGACGGTCATCCCGCTGGTCGGGCTCCTCAGCCTCGCCGGCATCCTGATCTCCACGATCATCTCCGGTCCACTCTCCGACAGGGTCGGGCGACGCAAGCCGTTCGTGTTCGCCTCGTCGGTGGTCACCGGTCTTGCACTGCTGCTGCCGTGGATCTCACCGACGATCGAGGCGTGGATGATCATGTCGTTCATCGCCGGGCTCGGGTTCGGCATGTTCCAGGCCGTCGACACCGCACTGATGAGCGAGGTGCTCCCCTCGGCGCAGTCGTTCGCGAAAGACCTCGGGGTCGTGAACATCGCGGCCACCCTGCCCCAGACGCTGGCCCCCGGAGTCTCGGGTCTGATCGTGATCGCATTCGGCTTCGCCGGGCTCTTCCCCGTGGGCATAGTCCTGTCGGTGCTCGGCGCGTTCGCGGTGTGGCCGATCAGGTCGACGCGCTGATCCCGCACCTGACGCCGCCGTCCAGGAACAGGGCCAAGATGGAGAGGTGGCCGTCCCTCTCTCCGACCTGACCAGCATGCCCGAACCCCAGCAGGTGTACGCCGCCGACGGCACACGACTGGCGACCTACACCTGGGGCGAGTTCGACGCCCCCGTCGTGGTGATCGTGCACGGCTTCGCGTCGAGCGCGCGCGACAACTGGGTGCTCACCGGATGGGTACGCGAGCTGACGCGCGCGGGTTATCGCGTGCTGGCACTGGATCAGCGCGGCCACGGCCTCAGCGAGAAGCCACATGACCCCGACGGTTACCGGATCCGCACACTCGTGACCGATGTCGAGACCGTGATGGACACGTACCTCGTCGACGACGCCCTCTACGTCGGCTACTCGCTCGGCGCACGCGTGGGCTGGGAGGTCGTTCGCGAGCTGCCGCACCGCATCGGACGTGCAGTGCTGGGAGGGGTGCCGGACGGCATCCCCCTGGCGCGACTCGATCTCGAACAGGTCCGGAAGTACATCGCCGACGGCACCCCGGTGGCCGATCGGACCACGCAGAACTACATCGCGCTGACCGAACGGGTACCGGGAAACGACCTGCAGGCACTCGTCGCGCTCGCGGAGGGCATGCGGGCGTCGGGCATGATCGACCCCGATCCCTCGGATGCGCCGACGCGGCCGATCCTCTTCGCCACCGGCTCGAAGGACGCGATCATCGAGGGTTCGCGGGCGCTGGCCGCAGCCGCCCCCGACGGACGGTTCTTCGAGATCCCGAACCGGAACCACTTCAACGCCCCGGGCTCGCGCGACTTCAAGGACGCGGCCGTGGCGTTCCTCGCCGAGGCGTAGACCGCTCACGAGGAATGGCCCGGTCGGATGCGACCGGGCCATTCTCGGGTTCCGCGTCAGACGGTGGCGGCGGCCTCGTCGCGCTTCGGCAGCACCCAACCCGCACGCGGGAAGTGGCACGTGTAGCCGTTCGGGTACTTGATCAGGTAGTCCTGGTGCTCTTCCTCGGCCTGCCAGAACGGCCCTGCCGGCTCGATCGTGGTGACGGCCTTCGCCGGCCACAGGCCCGAAGCGTCGACATCGGCGATGGTGTCGCGCGCGATCGCCTCCTGCTCGGGGGTGAGCGGGAAGATCGCCGAGCGGTAGCTCGAACCGATGTCGTTGCCCTGACGGTTCAGCGTCGACGGGTCGTGGATCTGGAAGAAGAACGCCAGGATGTCGCGGTAGGTCGTCTTCGTCGGGTCGAACACGATCTCCACGGCCTCGGCATGGCCGGGGTGGTTGCGGTAGGTCGCGTGCTCGTTCGAGCCGCCGGTGTAGCCGACCCGGGTGTCGAGCACACCGGGCTGACGGCGGATCAGGTCTTCCATCCCCCAGAAACAGCCGCCGGCGAGAACGGCCGTCTCGGTCCCGGGCGTGCGGGTGATGGTTCCGGTGTCGGTCATGACTGCTCCTCGGTGGTGTCGGAAGGTGCGGGGGTGTCGGTGGTGGGGCGTGCGAAGAGGGCGCTGTAGCGACCGTACCCCTCTTCCTCCAGGCTTTCGGCCGGGATGAAGCGGAGAGCCGCCGAGTTCATGCAGTAGCGCAGGCCGCCCTCGGCGCGCGGGCCGTCGTCGAACACATGACCGAGGTGGCTGTCGGCGACGGCCGAGCGCGCCTCGGTGCGCTTCATCCACAGCGAGCGGTCGGTGCGCGTGGTCACGGCATCCGCGTCGATGGGCTTCGTGAAGCTCGGCCATCCGGTGCCGCTGTCGAACTTGTCGGTCGACGAGAACAGAGGCTCGCCCGAGACGACGTCGACGTAGATGCCGTCGTCGTGGTTGTCCCAGTACGCGTTGCGGAAGGGCGGCTCGGTCGCGTCCTGCTGGGTCACCCGATACTGCAGAGGGGTGAGGCCGCTGACGGCCTCGGGGGTCGTGCCGTAGTCGTTCGACATGATCTGACTCCTTGTCCGACGTCGCTGGCTGCGCCGTCATAGAGGAGAACCGACGAGCGGCCCGTTTTGGTCCCGCGGCCCTGAGAACGGGCTGTGAGTTTCTGCGGGCCGCTCGTCGGCGGGACAGAAGACGACGAGGGGTCAGCGGACCTTCTGCCAGGGGCCGCCGGTCGCCGCGGCATCGGGCTGCTGGTTGCGCGTCCACCACTTCGCCTCGAAGCGCGTGCCGGCATGTACGACGACTTCTCCTGCGGTGAAGACGCGGGTGGGCGTCCACACGACTGCCCCGTCGATGTCCGTCGCGAACTCCTGCCACGGACCCACGGGGTCGCCGGGGCGCTGGTCACGCGTCCACCACGACGCCTGCCACAGCCGCCCGTCGAGCGACACGAGCTCGCCGCCGGCATAGACGGTCTGCGCGCTCCACCCCGCAGCGGTGGGCAGGGACAGCGTCGCCGGCTCGACGGAGTCCGACACCGAGCGGACTCCGTTGACCCCCGTCACCTCGAAGGATGCCGCGGCGATCGAGCCCCGCGCGACGTCTTCTGTCGTGAGCCGGACGACGATCGCCTCGAGGGGTGCCGCCTCACCGGGGACGAGCGAGCCGACATCCGCTCCGGCAGCGGTCACGGCATCGAGCACGACGTTGCCCGTGTTCTCGACGGTGCGCGTCCAGGTCACGGTGTCGGAGGCATCCGCCACGCCGTTCCCGTTCTCGTCGGCCCAGTCTCCGACCGTCGCACCGGACAACGCGGGGGTGCGCGCGATCACGTCGATCTCGCCGCCCGCCACCGTCACGCGCTTCGTGGTCTGCCCTGCCGCCTCGACGGTCCAGGTGGTGTCGGCCACGAAGAAGCCGCGGTCGATTTCGGCCTGGGTCACGGTGTGGCGCGCCGACCCGCAGTCGTACCCCGCACCGACCGCGAGATCCCGGTAGCGGCAGTTGCCGGCCGCCGGCGGGAGGAAGGGCGAGAAGTCACCGGTCGCGGGAACGACGGTGACCACCATCGGGCTGCGGTTGTCGACCCGGAACGTATACGGCACCTGCGTGCCCACCGCGTACGGGTTCGCCGCCAGGTCGCGCCCGGCATCCGCCCGCGCGCCCGTGATCGTGGCCGCGAGCACGCCGTCGCGCAGCACCACGGGGGCAGCCGCGTGGGTCACGGTGACCGCGGGTGCCGAGCCGTCGACGGGAGCCACGGTGAACGCGAACTCCGGCGTGTACCAGCCACGATCGATGTCGGCCTGTGTGAGCGTGCGCCGTGGGGTGCTGCAGTTGTAGGCGTCGTAGGCCGCCAGGTTCAGCCACCGGCAGGCGGTGGGGGCGAAGCCGGTGGTGAAGGTGTTCGCCGCCGGGGTCACGATCGTGTTGCCGCCCGCCGTGCTCACGACCCGCACCTGGAAGCTCAGCTGCTCCCCCACGGTGTACGGATTCGTCACGACGTTTCGCAGGGCCGAGGTGTTCGTCGCGGTGAGCGTCGCTCCGAGCACCGACGACTGCGGCAGGGCGAGCGTCGCGGTGGTCTGGCTGAGGCGTCCGTCGGCGGCGGTGAAGGCGGCCTGGAGACGCTGCTCACCAGAGACGCCCTGCGGGGCGGTGACCTGCACATTCACGGTGGCGCTCGCTCCCGGTGCGAGGCCGGTGATCTGCGCGGTGGTCGCGGTCCATCCGGCGGCGGTGTGGAAGGTCACGGCGCCGCTGAGCGCGGCCGCCTCCTGATTCGTGATCGTGACCGGGACCGTGGTGGCGACTCCGGCGGTCAGAGCGGTCTTCGGCACCGACAGTGGCGCACACGCCGCGTTCAGCCACGCGTCGTCGAACGAGGAGAACTGCATCGTGTTCGTGTAGCCCGCCTCCCACAGCACCCCCACCCTGCCGTCATCGATCGCCGTCGCGCTGGAGTAGGCGAAGGTCCCCGTCTCGAGCGTGCGCAGACCGGGCCAGGTCTCGCCGTCGTCGCAGGAGAGGCGCACCGCTCCGTTCACACGGTTGCTGTTCGCCCCGTTGGCGGCATTCGTGAAGATCAGCTTCTTCGCGTCGGCGCTGCCCGCGGCGGCGTCCGGATGCAGGCGGGTGATCGAGGCGTTGTTCGTGGGGTCGGGCAGCTCGGCGTCGCGGGTGACCGGACCATAGCTGTGACCGCCGTCGGTCGAGATCGCGACCTTGCGAAGACGCCCGTCGGAGCTGTCTCGCGAGTTGAGCATGACGCGTCCGTCGGAGAGCTCGACGACCTTGTTCTCGTCCATGCCGGTGCCGACGTATTCGCCACGCTGCCAGGTGTCGCCGCCGTCGTCGGAATACACCGAGTACGCCTGGATCGCGGTGGATCCGTCGGCCTGACGCACGGTGCCAGCGTACTGCTGGATGAGCCGCCCGGCATGCGCGCCGTAGCGCAGCTGGATCCCCTCGCCCGAAGTGGCGAACGTGCCCTTCACATCGCCCGCGACGGGCGTGTAGACGCCCCCGCTGGTCGTGCCGTTGGAGGTCTTGGCGACGTCGGTGATGAGCCGCGGCGCACTCCAGGTCGCGCCGCCATCGTCGGAATGGATCACGGCCGCTCCCAGAACCTGCCGGTTCGCGTCGTCGTCGCCGTAGGCACTCCCCTGGAACCCCTGGTCCTGGGAGCGCACGAAGAACGCGAAGACCCGACCGCTCTGCCGGTCGACGACGTAGCTCGGGTCGGAGTAGCCGTACTGGCCGCTCCCGGTCTTCCCCGCGGCGATGATCTGCAGCGGACCCCAGGTACGACCGTTGTCCGTCGAGCGGCGCTGGATGATCGAGTTGGGGTTGGGGGCGTCAGCGGCGCTTCCCGGCCGGGCATCCCACGCCGAGAGGACCACGCCGTCGCCGAGGTGGGTGAGCGCGGGGATCCGGTAGAAGTAGTTCGAAGCCGTGCGGTCGGCGCCGATGTTCAGTTCGAGGTAGTCGCCGGGATCGGCGTTCGGATCGGTCAGATACCCGGGCGCCGGGGCCGCCGAGGCAGCGGCGGCGGGGAGGCTGAGCGCGAGGACCAGCGCTCCGATCGTGCCGCATCGCAGCAGGCGGCGGCTCCGGGAAGGGGGCGAGGGAGGAACGTGCATGGACAGACCTTTCTGTTCGTGCGGAAATATGACGTCTGATGTCAGATTTCAAGTCACTCTAGCGAGGGGTCTCCCCACGGACAAGGCCGGATCTCGTCGTCCCGCGAGCGGCGTTCGACTCCCCGGGCTCACTCGGCGAGCCGTCGACGACACCGCGCCGACGGCTGCCGCCGTTCCCTCCGGTCAGCCTGCGGCGCGCACCACCTCGAGGTTCCGCGCGACCGTGCGCAAGGCATCCGCCGCGGTGGTGTCGTCGGGGCGGCGGGCCGTCTTCAACCCCAGCCACTCGACGTCGCCCGCAGCGGCGAGCGCTGCGGCGACGTGCGCGTCGTCGAGGAGCGAAGCGGATTCCGGGTGGGTCGAGGCGATCGGCAGGTGCGCATCGCTCCACGGGTGGCCATACGGACTCTGCACCGGAGCGGCCCCTGAGAACGCCAGGCCGACGAGGAGGCCGGACGCCGCCGCCGCCGCGATCTGCGCGGTGACGGCATCCGCATCGCGCAGCTCGATCGCGGAACGCCCCCAATTGAGCCACACTCCGATCGGCAGTCCCGACGAGCGGATCGCGGCGATCTCGGCGTCCAAGGGCAGGAAACCCTTCTCAGGGACCCGGCCGGGCACGAACGCATCGCAGTGTTCGATGACCAGGCGCGCGCCGGACCAGTCGAGCGCGGCGACCTCCCCCAGCGAGCGCACGAGCGGCTCCATGGCGGCCGTAGCTCGCGGCGCGGAGTGCACCGTCACCACCGCGACGGATGCGGCGCTCTCGCCGTCGATGCGCGCGACGTCGGCGGCGACCCTCCGAAGATCGGCGACCGCCGCCGCGCGCCCCTCCTCATCGGCCGAGGCGAGGCCATACCCGGGGTGTGCCCCGACGCGTCCCATGACAAACGGGATCGGAGTGACGGCGAGCGGCACGGCCGGCACGTTCGCGAGGAACCAGGCGTCATCGTGCGGATGCAGGCGCCCCATCCACGGCACCTCGAGCCCGGCGATCCCGGGAAGCGCGCACAATGCGGGCAGCAGCGCGCCTTCGAGCACCGGATCCCAGTGCGCGTGGGCGGGAGAGGCCGGGTAGGCGCTGACGAGAATGGGCGCGGTCATGCGCGTGCGCCCGCGATGGCATCGGCGAACCAGGTGGTGATCGTGGACGGATGCGTGATGGCGGTGCCGACGCACACCGAGAACGCCCCGGCGGCGATCGCGGCCGCGGCGTGCTCGGGTGTGTGGACGCGCCCCTCGGCGACGATCGGGCGGCGGCAACGGGCGGCGATCAGCGCGATGAGCTCCAGGTCGGGCCCGGTGGTCTTCGGGCGCTCTCCGGTGTATCCCGACAGGGTGGTGCCGAGGATATCGGCGCCGGCGGCCTCGGCGGCGATCGCGTCGTCGAGGGAGCCGCAGTCGGCCATGATCAGCGCGTCGGTGTGCGCGCGAAGGCCCGCGATCGTCTCCGCGAGCGTCAGCCCGTCCGGGCGGGGGCGCCGCGTCCCGTCGACCGCGACGATGTCGGCGCCCGCGTCGGCCACGGCCTGAGCGTGCCGGAGCGTCGGAGTGATGAAAACTTCGGCGTCGCCGTCCTTCCACAGCCCCACGATCGGAACAGGGAGGTGTGCCGTCGCGCGGATGTCATCGAGCCCCTGCACGCGGATTCCGGCTGCTCCTCCGGCCAGGGCGGACGCCGCGACCTGCGCCATCGTGCGGGGGTCGCGCATGGCCTCACCCGGGTAGGCCTGGCACGAGACGATCAGTCCTCCCCGCAGTCGTTCGAGGGTGTCGGTGAATCTCATGGTCGCCTCCAGGCGGATGCCGCGGCTCCGCGCAGCGGTGCGTAGTCGCCGAGCGTGCCCGGCAGGATGGGGGTGTTCTGCAGCGCATCGATCGCCTCGGCGTGGAAGGCGGCGCGCATCGGAAGCCACCAGGACTCACCGATGTTCGGCACGCCCCCGGTGACCACGATGCGCTCCGGGTCGAGAAGCGTCGCCGCCCCCGCGAGGGCCCGACCCACCGCCGCGGCCGACTCGTCGAGGGCCCGGCGGGCGATGGGGTCCGCGGCCGCAGCTGCCATCGCGACCCCCCGCGCATCGGTGATGCCGGGATCGCCTCCGAGAGACCGGAAGTGCCGATGCATCCCGATGCCGGAGCCGATGGCCTCGAGGTGCCCGAAGCGCCCGCAGGGGCAGCGCAGGTGTGCGGCTCCCGGCACGGGCAGGTGCGCGATCTCCCCCGCGACGTGATGCGCACCCCGCACGGCCCTGTCGTCGAGCACGACTCCTGCACCGACACCGGTGCCGACCGCGACGACGAGCGCACTCGCCGCCCCGGCCGCGGCACCGTGTCGATGCTCTCCTGCCGCGTGCGCGTCGACGTCGTTCTGCACGGCGACGGGAGCGTCGGGGAGCAGAAGCGCGCCGAGTCCCGAGCGCACGAGTGCGGCCAGCGGTGTACCCGGCCAGTCCGCGAACGTATCCGTGGCGGAAACGATCGTCCCGGTTCCGGCATCCACGACCCCGGCCGTGCCGATGCCGACGCCCGAAAGGCGCAGCCCGCTGCCGGCGAGGAGACGTCCGGCGAGCGCGACGACGGTGGCGACGACCGCCACCGGCCCCTGGGCCGCCGGCGTCGCGGCCACCTCGGTCCGCAGCAGTGCATCGTCGCGGTCGGCGAGGGCCGCGGCCGTCTTGGTGCCGCCGATGTCGACGGCGAGGACGACCTCGCCCATCAGCCGACGGCGACCGGGAGCAGATGCAGCTCGTCGAGGATGTCGCGGATGCGGGCGACCGCGTCGACGTCGAGCGCCTGCACGGTGTTCGCCATCGTGGCGTGATCGATGATGCCACGGGCGCGCATGGCCGCCTTGAACGCGCCGACACCGGTCGCATCGCCCGAGAGGCCCTTCGGCTGGAACACGATGTCGAACAGGCGGTTGATGCGCTCCTGCTCGGCCCGAGCCGTCTCCCAGTCGCCGCTCTTCGCGGCCTCCCACAGTCGCACGTACCCCGCGGCCTCCACGTTCGCGAGCCCGGGAACCACGCCGTCGGCACCGGCGAGGGCCATGGCGTCGACGACGACCTCGTGTCCGGTGAGCAGCTGCAGCGGACCCCCTGCGGCATCGTTCGCCGCGATCAGGCGCCGGAACGAGACGTCGTCACCCGAGGAATCCTTCACGCCGTGGATGACCCCTTCGGTGCCCAGCTGCACGAGCAGGTCGATGCCGAGCTTGGAGTGCACGCGCACCGGCACGTCGTAGGCCCACAGCGGGGCGTCGATGGCCGCCGCGATGGTGCGGAAGTGGTCGGCGACCTCGGCTGCCGAGTTCAGCGTGTACAGCGGAGCCGTCGTGACGATCGCCTGGGCGCCGGCATCGATCAGACGGCGGGCGGTCTCGATGATGCGCGGCGCCGTGAGCTCGATCGCGCCGGCGATGACCGGCACCCGACCGGCGTTCGCGGCGACGATCGTGCGGAGCAGCTCGACGCGCTGGTCGTCGGTGAAGTACGCGGTCTCGCCGGTGGAGCCGAGCGCGAACAGTCCTGACACCCCCTCGGCGACCAGACGGTCGACGAGGCGGGAGAGGGAGACGTGATCGATCGATCCGTCCTCGAGCAGCGGGGTGGCGACGGGCGGGACGACGCCCGCGAAGACGGGGGCGGGAGAGGCAGCAGACATGTGTGTTCCGGTCGTTTCAGTGGTGGGGTTCGAGCAGCGAGGGCGCAGCGCCCAGCAGCGTTCTGGTGTACTCGTCGGAGGGCGCGTCGAACACGCGGGCCGCATCGCCGAATTCGACGACGCGCCCCTTGTTCATCACGGCGATCTCGTCGGAGAGATAGCGGACGGTCTGGATGTCGTGGGAGATGAACACCATCCCGAGGCCGAGTTGATCCTTCAGATCGGTCAGCAGATTGAGGATCTGGGCACGCACCGAGACGTCGAGCGCCGAGGTGGGCTCGTCGGCGACGATCACCTGCGGGTCGAGCACGAGCGCCCTGGCGATCGCCACACGCTGGCGCTGGCCCCCCGAGAGCTGGCTGGGCAGGGCGTCCAGGGCCGATGCCGGCAGTCCGACGAGACCGATCAGGTCGCGCACCTTTCGGCTCCGGGTCGACGGGCTGCCGAGGCGGTGCACCTGCATCGGGTCGAGCAGCGCATCGCGCACCGTCATCCGCGCGTTCAGGGCGGTCGCCGGATCCTGGAACACCACGGAGAGGATGCGGCCGAGTCGTCTGCGCACGGCGGGCGTGAACGATCGCACCGGCTCTCCCCCGAACACGACCTGCCCGCTCGTGGGCTTCTCGAGGCCGATGAGCACCTTGGCCGAGGTCGACTTGCCCGACCCCGACTCGCCGACGATGCCGAGCGTCTGCCCGCGCTTCACGGTGAGCGAGACCCCCGCAAGCGCATCCACGTACTGCGGCCGGAAGAGCGAGGAGGCACGGGTCTTGTAGCGGACGTGCACGTCCTTGAGCTCGATGACGGGTTCGCTCATCGTCCTGCTCCGATCGGCTCGACGGGCGCATCGTCGGGATGCGCGGAGTAGTAGTGCTCGGTTCCTGCGATGTGCCGCCGCACCGGGGCGACGCCCGCGTACCGGGCGGGGTCGCTGGAGCGCGGCGCGAAGCGGTCGCCCGTCGGGAAGTCTCGCGGCGACGGCACGACGCCCGAGACCTGATGAAGACGATCGGAACCGGCCTCGATCGAGAGCACCGCGCCGAGGAGCCCCTGCGTGTACTCGTGCACCGGCTGGGTCAGCACCTCTCTGGTCGTGCCCTGCTCGACGACCTGGCCCGCGTACATCACCGTGATCCTGTGCGTGAGCTCGGCGACGAGCGCGAGGTCGTGAGAGACGAACAGGAGCGCGAATCCGAGCTCCTTCTGCAACCGCATGAGCAGGTCGACGACCTGCGCCTGCACCGTGACGTCGAGGGCCGTGGTCGGCTCATCGGCGATCACCAGTCGCGGGTTCCGGGTGAGCGCCATGGCGATGAGCACGCGCTGCCGTTGGCCTCCCGAGAGCTCGTGCGGGTACGAGGCGAGGGTGCGGTCGGGGTCGAGACCCACGAGCTCCAGCAGCTCCCTGGCGGTGCGGGTGCCGCCGCGCGACGTGAGCTGCTTCATCTGCGAGCGGATGAGCATCGCCGGGTTGAGGGAGCTCAGCGCGTCCTGGTAGACCATCGCGATGTCGTGGCCGCGCAGCGCGTTGCGCTCCTTGGGTGCCATCTGCAGCAGGTCCTCGCCGTCGAACAGGATGCGCCCGCGGATGTCGGCTTTCGGATCGAGCAGGCCCATGATCGCGAGCGAGGTGATCGACTTGCCGCAGCCCGACTCCCCCACCAGCGACATCGTCTCGCCGGGGCGTACCGTGAAGCTGACGTGGTCGACCACGTCCACGTCGCCATGACGGGGGAACGAGATGCACAGATCCTGCACGTCGAGCAGAGGCTTCTCCTCCGCCGTGTACACCAGGCGGTCGGTGCGCGAGAGCTCGCGCTGACGGAGCTCGGCCAGTCGCTCGGCGAGAGGGACGTCCTCTGCGCGCGGCACCAGGGTGTCGGGCACCCCGCTCGGAACGGAGAGGTTCACCGCCGTGTCGACGGTGGGGATCACGTGGGTGTCGTCGGGGATCGCTGCGACCTCGAGCTCGTGCGTGGACTCCTCGGTGCCCGCGGCATCCGCGGTGATCTTGCGTGCCCGCGGCGACACCATCGCATCGGTCATCCCCTCCGAGAGGATGTTGAGGCACAGCACCGTGAGCATGATGAGGATGCCGGGGAAGAAGGTCGCCCACCACGCGCCGCTCATCAGCAGATTGCGGCCGGCGGCGATCACGTTACCCCACGACGGCTCGGGGTCGGGAACCCCGGCCTGCAGGAACGACAGCGAAGCCTCGAACACGATCGCGTCGGCGACGAGCACGGTCGCGAACACCAGCACGGGGGCCATGGCGTTGCGCGCCACGTGGCGGACGATGATGCGCGGGGTGCCCGCGCCCATCACGCGCACGGCCGAGACGTAGTCCTCGCCGTACTGGTCGAGGATGTTGGCGCGGACGATGCGGGTGAGCTGCGGCACATAGAGGAACGCGATCGTGAGCACGAGCACGGGGAGCGACTTGCCGAACACCGCCACGAAGACGGCGGCGAGCGCGATGCCGGGGAACGACATCACGACGTCCATGACGCGCATGAGCGTCTCGGAGATCCACCTCGGGGCCGTGGCGGCGATCGTCCCGAGCACGCAGGCAGCCAGCAGCGCGACGAGTGTCGCGCCGATGCCGATCACGAGCGAGTAGCGGGCACCGAAGACGAGACGGGAGAAGATGTCGCGGCCCTGACGGTCGGTGCCGAACCAGTGCTCCGCGCTCGGCGGCTGCACCGGAGTCCCGGACGCCAGCGGGTCGAAGGGCGCGATGAGCGGTGCGAAGATCGCCGCCAGCCCGATGATCGCCAGCACGGCGATGCAGATGATCGATCCAAGGGACAGCCGGCCCCAGCGGAGACCGGGAACGGAGAGACGTTTCGTGAGTTTGCGTCGCATGTCACACCGCCCGGATTCGAGGATTGATGAGCACGTACAGGAGGTCGACGATGATGTTGATCACGACGAAGGCGAGCGCCACGGCGAGCGTCACACCCTGCACGAGGTTGGGTTCGTTGTTGGTGACGCCGTTGAGGATGAGCGTTCCCATTCCCGGGATGGCGAAGATGATCTCGATCACGACCGCACCGCCGAGCAGGTAGCCGATGCGGAGTCCGAGCACGGTGACCGGGGTGATCAGGGCGTTGCGCAGCACATTGCGACCGACGACGATCACTCGCGGGATGCCGGCGCCCAGGGCGGTGCGCACGTAGTCGCGGTCGAGCTCCTCGACCATCGAGGTGCGCACGACGCGGGAGAGCTGACCGATCACCGGCACGGCGAGCGCGATGGCGGGGAGGGTCATGCGGGCGAGCCATCCGGAGGGGTCGCTCCAGAAATCCGGGAGCGGCCCGGAGGCCGGCAGCAGGTTCAGCCCCAGGGTGAAGACCTGGATGAGCAGGATGGCGAGCCAGAACGACGGCGTGGAGAGCGCCGCGACGCCGAACACGCGGATCACCTGATCGGGCCAGCGGTCGCGGTAGACGGCGGCGAGGACGCCGATCACGAAGGCGACGATCACCGCGATGAGGAGCCCGAGGAAGGTGAGGGCCAAGGTCACCGGGAAGGCGCGGGCGACCTCGTCGATCACCGGGAGACTGCGTGCGGAGTAGGCGCCGAGGTCGCCCTGCACGAGTCCGAGCAGGAAGTTCACGTAGCGGACGAACAGCGGGAGGTCGAGGCCGTGGTCCTCGCGGTACGCCTCGAGGGCTTCGGGTGACGCCGTCTCGCCGAGCGCGGTGCGCGCCGGGTCTACGGGGGAGAACGACATCACGAAGAACACGAGGAACGTGATGCCGAGGATCATCAGCGGCAGCTGCAGCAGTCGCCGGCCGATGAGGCGGAGCGTGTGGGACACGTGCCGCTCCTTCCGGGGGTATGGGAGAGACAGGGGGCGCACTCGTCGGGTGAGCGCGCCCCCTGGTGCGGGCTACTTCGCCGCCACGCCGACGTCGAGGAACGACAGTCCGGTGGTGGGGACGGGCTGGAATCCGACCAGCTCCTGGCTGCTCCATGCGGTCGGCAGCTTGCGGTGGAACAGCGGGTAGAGCACGGCCTGGTCGGAGAGCAGGTCGTAGGCCTCGTCCCAGGTCTTCTGCTGCTCCTCGCCCTCCTGCTGGACGGCGGTGTCGAGGAGCGTGCGCAGCTGGGCGTACTCGGGAGAGTCGGCCCAGTTGGTGCGGGTCTGGGTCCAGACGTTCTCGCCGTACCACCAGTTCATGAGCAGGTCGGGGTCGACGCCGAAGACCGAGGGGTCACCGGGGGCCACGGCCACCGTGTAGTCGCCGGAGTCGACCTTCTCGTACATCGACGCGGACTGCCCGATGTCGAGCGTCGTGTCGATGCCGATCGCGTCGAGGGACTCCTTGATCAGCGGGGCGACCTCCTTGACCCATCCGGTGTCGGTGGTGAGCAGGGTGATGGACAGGTCGGAGACGCCCGCGTCGGCGAGCAGTTCCTTCGCCTTCTCGGGGTCGTAGGTGTAGACCGTGGAGGCCTCGTGGTAGTTCGGGTAGGTCTCGGGCAGGAACGAGGTCGCGGGCGTGGCGTTGCCGAGCATGCCGGTGCCGATGATCTTGTCCATGTCGAGGGCGTAGTGCAGGGCCTGGCGCACGCGGACGTCGTCGAACGGCGCCGCCTTGGTGTTGAACATCATGAACAGCAGGCCGAACGACTGCACGCTGTCGACGTCGGCCGAGGAGGCGAGCGCGTCGACGTCGATGTACGGCACGTCCTCGATCGCCTGCACGGTGCCCGTGGACATCGCGGTGACGCGAGCGGAGGCGTCGGAGAGCAGGTTCCAGTTCATGCCGGCGGCGAGCGCGGGGCGCGGCCCGTTGTAGTCGTCGTAGCGCTCGAAGACGAGCTTGTCCTCGGGAACGGCCGACACCAGCGAGTACGGGCCGGAACCGACGGGGTTGGTGGCGAAGCCCTCGGGGTCGGCTTCGACGACCGACTTCGGGACGATCTTGACGACACCGAGGCGGTCGTTGATCAGCGAGAACGGGTAGTCGGTGGTGATCCGCACGGTGTCGTCGTCGACCGCGGTGACGGTGTCGATGAAGTCGACGAACGACAGGAAGAGCGAGTTGTTGTTCGGGTCGAGCACGCGGTCGTAGCTGAAGACCACGTCGTCGGCGGTGACCGGATCGCCGTTCTGGAAGGTGGCGCCTTCGCGGAGGTCGATCTCGTAGGTCGTGTCGTCGATCTTCGTCGGGAGGTCGGCGGCGAGGGCGGGGGCAGATTTCTGGGTGACGGGGTCGAGGTCGACCAGCCCCTCGAAGATGTGCCAGTTCGCCGAGACCGTGACGGCGCCCGACGCGACCATCGGGTCGAAGCTGCCGTTCAGCGTGTACGAGATGCCCGCTTCGATGATGCCGTCGGGGTCGATCTCGCTCGCGGCTGCGCTCTCGTCGGGAGTGCTGGTGGTGCCCGCGCCGCAGCCGGCGAGGGCGACGGACGCGGCGACTGTGCCGGCGACCGCCATCGCGAATCGACCCGCGCGGCGGCGGGTGATGTGTCGGTTCATGTGTGCTCCAGGGTGGTGGGGGGAACATCTTGAGGACATCTGATGTCTGATGTACTCTAAACACAGGTTCGATCAGATCACAAGAGTGAGATGATCGGAGCGTTTCTGCCAGGCACGAGAGGGAGCCCCATGAAGTCCACCACGAGTAGGGCGTCACGCATGCGGCGCTCGACCACGGCGGATCAGATCAAGCAGCTCATCCTGACCCGGGGGCTCACGCCGGGCGACCCGCTGCCGACCGAGGCGGAGCTCTGCGAGGAGCTCGACGTCTCGCGATCCTCCGTGCGCGAGGCGATCCGCACGCTCTCGACCCTCGACATCGTCGATGTGCGTCACGGCCACGGCACGTATGTCGGACCGATGTCGCTGGACCCGATGGTGGAAGCCCTCGTGTTCCGCGGGGTGCTGTCGCCGGAGGGATCCCTGCAGGCGCTGCGGGAGGTCGTCGAAGTGCGCCTGGCGCTGGATCTGTCGATGGCCGAACGCGTGGTGGCCGCCGCTCAGGACGACCCCGACCCCGAGCTCGACGCCCTGGTGGCCGACATGGTCGCCAAGGCTGAGCGCGGGGAGCACTTCCTCGACGAGGACCGCGCGTTCCACACCCGCCTCTTCGGCGCGATCGGCAACCGCCTGGTCGGTCAGCTGGTCGGCGCCTTCTGGGATGTGCACACGGCCGTGCTCCCCCAGCTGGGCATCCCTCAGCCCGACGACATCCACAAGACGGCGAAGGCGCACGGCGACATGCTCGACGCCGCACGTTCGGGTGATGTCGAACGCTATCGGCAGGCCGTCATCGAGCACTATCAGCCGCTGCAGCGTGTGCTCGCGAGCGCGGCGGAGGAATCCCAGGGCTGAGGTCGCCGGCCGGATCCCTCCTCCGACTCGACAGCCGTGCCCCTCCGACTCGATAGAGTTGCCTCCGCACTGCACACCACGAGGGGGATCCGCCCATGTCCGTTGGACTTCTGGCCGTCGTCGACGACATCCTGAGCGCAGCGATGAAGGCGTCGGCCAAGGCGGCCGGCGTCGTGATCGACGACGCCGCGGTGACTCCGCAGTACGTGCAGGGCCTCACGCCCGCGAGGGAGCTGCCCGTCGTCGGCAAGATCGCCCTCGGGTCGCTGGCGAACAAGTTCGTGATCATCATCCCGGCGGCGCTGCTGCTGACCGCGTTCGCGCCGTGGGTGCTGCCGTATCTGCTGATCCTGGGCGGGGCGTACCTGTGCTTCGAGGGCGCCGAGAAGGTGCTCGAGTGGTTCGGCGTGCAGCACGGTCACGCCGACGAGGGAGCGCGCGATGAGAGGAAGCTCGTGCTCGGTGCGGTGCGCACCGACCTGATCCTCTCGACCGAGATCATGCTCATCTCGCTCGCGAGCCTTGAGAAGGGGCTCGACATCTGGGCGACGCTGGCGATCCTCGCCGTGATCGCCCTCCTCATGACGGGTGTCGTCTACGGCGCTGTCGCACTGCTGGTGAAGATCGACGACATCGGTCTGAAGATGGCGAAGAACCCGGTGCAGCGTGTGCGGCACACCGGCACCAGGATCGTGCGCTCGATGCCCGGGGTGTTCCGCTTCATCAGCATCCTCGGCACGGTCGCCATGCTCTGGGTCGGCGGCCATCTCGTTCTGGTGAACCTCGGCGAGGTGGGGTGGCATTTCCCGGTCGACGTGCTGCACGCGGTGGAGCAGGCGCTCCATGGCCTCGGTCCGGTCGTGGTCTGGATCGTGGACACCATCATCTCCGCGATCGCCGGTCTCATCCTGGGGCTGCTCGTCGTCGGGATCGTGCTCGGCATCGCCCGCCTGTTCGGCAAGACCCCCAGCTTCCACGAGGGCGAGGCATCCCCCGCCGACGTGCACGTTTGAACATCGAGACACGACTGTCCGCACAGGCCAGAACACGAATCCACGCCGGCGCACTCACGCCGCGATGTCGTACCGGGCTCGGCCGCCGAGCCTCGGCCTGCGCTCGGGGTCGACGTGCAGCGGCGGAATGAGCCACACCCGCGCCGCGAACCCCCGTCCCTCGATCCTGATCTCCCAGTCGTTGTCGTGGATGCGATGATGGCAGCTCTCGCAGAGCAGCACTCCGTTGTCGAGATCGGTCGGTCCGGCATCCCGCTGCCACCAGCGCAGGTGATGCGCCCTGGCGAGTTGCGGGGGCAGCCCGCACATCACGCAACCGCCGTCGCGTTCTACGAGCGCGAGCCTCTGGGCGCGGGTGAACAGCCGCTTCTCACGCCCCCAGTCGAGGATCTCGCCCTCACCGCCGAGCACGACGGGGATGATGCCCCCACCCGCCGCCATCCGACGACATGAGGCGATGCTGACCGGCTCATCGAGGCCGTCGACCGTCGCGAATCCGGTGCCGGCGGTCAGGTCGTCGAGCCCCACGCGGACGACGACGGTCGCACCGGATACCGGAAGCCCGCCGTTGTCGCATCCGCTCGCATGCGCGCAGATCTCGACGAGCGCATCGGCCTGGATCATCGCGACCGTGTGACGGTCGGCATCGGGCGCTTCGGGGTCGAGCACGTGCGCCCGCGCGTGGAACGTGGCCGTCACGTACGCCTGGATCGCTGCCTTCACGGGAGCGCCGGACGCGGTGTCGGTCTGCAGCGTCAGATGCAGCGACCCGTCGCGCTCGAACATCGTCAGCGAGCGCCGCGACCGGGCCTCACCTTCTCGCGGAGCCACGCCGTCGGGGTCGAGCCAGGCCTCGGCGTGCACGACGAGCTTGCGCACGTCATCGAGCGACAGCCCTGCCGCACGTTCGACGAGCAGTCGCTCGGCATCGACGATCCGCTCGATCCCGACCTTCACGCGCGCCCGGTCGAGCAGGGCCACGATCAGCGCCGCGGCCGCCGCACTGAGCTCGCCGGCGCCGATCGCCCGCTGCACCTCGGGGTACCGCGGGGGCAGCTTCTCGCCGATGAGGTTCGCCCGCGGCGCGGTCGCCTCCCCCACCTTCACGAGCCGCACCGCATCGCCCGTCGATCCGCCGGTCGTGGCGGCGATCATGGTCGCCGAGTTGCGGAATCCCTGCTGCTTCGCGAGACCCGCAGACCCCAGTTCCGGACGCGATTCCCGCGCGATGCCCGCCGCGATCTCGGCATGGATGCCGTCGAGCCGACGCTGTACCAGTCCCATCGCCCGGTGCGCATCGAGCAGCTGCGCGCGGCTCAGATCGGCCGCGTTCGTCGCATCGCCCCACGCGTCTTCGAGGTACGTCATCGCCTCGAGGAGCGGGTTCAGATGCGGGTTCGCCATACCTCTATCTTAGAAGATATGTTCGAATTTCAGGAAAGCCTGTGGATAACTCCGCGCCTCGTCATTGCCGTAGTCTCATCGCCATGTCCGCGTCCCCGAAGCTGCGCAGCACGAAGCGCGATGCCGACCGCTGGTTCCGTGAACAGGGCCTTCCGACGTTCGTTCCGCTGCGCCGCTGGTTCACCGACCTCCCCCGCCGTGTCGCGCCACTGATCGCGTGGGTCGCGGTGGCCGCGTACCTCTTCCAGGACGGGCTCGAGGTCGTCTTCGACTTCGCCCTCGACGACGACTCCACGGAGTGGGAGATCCTGCTCGTCCTCTTCGCCGTCGTGATCTTCCTGCTCGCGATCGGGCTCGCGTGGGCCGCCTACTACCTCGTGCGCACCCTGCTGCGTCGCCTCCCGGTGGGCATCGGCACCGCGGTCGCGCTCGTCCTGATCGCCTCGTGCCTCGCCTTCACGATCGTCTACGGCTACATCGCCCAGCCCGACGCGACCGTCGGGCCGGTCCTGCGCACGATCCTGGTGCTCGGCCTCTGCATCCTGGTGACCGGCATGGGCGGAGGGGCCATGATCTCCTGGGCCTCGCGCCTCGCGGTGCGCAACGCCTCGGCGATAGGCCACATGGCGTCGATCGCCCTCCCGGTCATCCTCATGCTCGTCGTGTTCTCGTTCTTCTCGGCCGAGGTCTGGCAGATGGCATCCGCCCTCTCCTGGGGGTCTATCGCCCTGCTCGGCCTCGTCGTCGCGGTGCTCGCGGGGATCGTCGTGCTGCGGGTCAGCGCCTCCGAGATCGACGATGACGCGCAGGCACCGAGCGCCGAACAGCGCGCCACCCTGCTCATCGGCACGCCCGCCGAAGGCCGCCCCGCCACCCCCGGCACTCCGGGACGGCTGCGCGCACCGCAGCGCATCAACATCCTGCTCGCGATGACCGTGGCGCAGCTGGTGCAGGCCCTGTTCTTCGCCGGGCTCCTCGCGGCGCTGCTGATCGTGATCGGAGGCATCGCCGTCCCCACGGGCGTCGTCGGCATCTGGCTCGGACCCGGCAGCACCGCACAGCCCCTCGCGGTGCAGCCGCTGGAGTTCTTCGGGGCGAAGCTGCCGCTCACCGTCAACCTGCTCAAGGCGGCCACCCTGCTCTCGGTGATCGCCGCCCTCCCCTTCGTGTTCTCCGCCGTGAGCGAGGCCCGCTACCGGGAGCGCTTCTTCGACCCGATCATGGCCGACATGCGGCGTGCGATCCTCGTGCGCGAAGCCGTCAGCACGACGACGGCAGGCTGAGCTCTGTAACTGTTCGGTCGCAGCACGCCCGGACGGCGTCCAGCGAGGATGTCAGCTGCGGAGGTTCTCCGCGGGGCGCAGACGCGCGGCGCGGATGGAGGCCAGTCCGCCTCCCCCGGCACCGACGATCAGGCCGACAGCGATGGCGATCGGAAGCAGCACGATGTCGAACACGGGGGCCCATCGTTGGCTCACGGTGACGACGAGGATTGCCGCCATGCCGAGCACGAGACCTGCAGCCCCTCCGACGACACCGACGATTGCGGATTCGAGGGTGATGAGTTCCCCGATCTGTCGGTCTCGGGCTCCGAGCGCTTTGCGCATGCCGATCTCACCCCGGCGTGCGTTGACAGCGAGGAGCGTGGCGTTCATGAGTGCGGCGATCGCGACGATCAGCGCGAGCAGCGTGAACGCGGTGAGGGTGGCCTGCACCCCTTGTTCGACCTGCCCCCTCAGCTGTGCGGAATCGGTCGGCGCAACGACGACGATCCGCTCCGGCTCGAACGGGTTCAACGCCGAAGGCAATTGCTTGGCGACCTGCTGCGCTGCGCCGGAGGACGTCACGGCCAGCATCGTCACGTCTACGGCCCCCTTTGCTGTGAGGCCGTCGCGGGGTCCCACGACCACCTCGCCGCGGAGCAGGGGGAGGCGCGCGGACGTGGTGATGATGCCAGCGACGACATATGTGACGCCATCAACCGAGATCGTGGGAGCGCCATCAATGCTGCTGAGCCGCATGTCCTTCGCGAGAAGATCTCCGATGTAGGCCTCGCCGCCCGCTAGGGGTCCCGCATGCCACGGAGCCTCGTCGACCGTGAGACGCGCAGCACCGACGATATCTCCGATGGCGACGTGCGGCCGGATCTGGCGTGCCTCCGCGAACGTCGAGACCGTGCTGACGTTGAGATCGATGACGACCGCAGCCGCATCCACTCCGCTGAGTCGCTCGATCGCCTGCGGAACCTCCTCGGGCGGAAGCGAGTTCTTGGCCCCCGTCGACCACGTCGCCGAGACCTCACGATTCAGGTGGGCATCGAATGTGGCGGATACCTGCGCTCGCGCCGATGCCGCAAGCCCGAGAGTGGTGATCGTCAATGCCACGGCGATGGCGACGGCGAGCCCCTGTCCGATCGATTGATACCTTCTCGACGTCACGGATGCCCAGGCGTCGCGAAGCATGTCGGCGAACCGGATGCGCCCGGTGAGCCGCACCCGCTCATCTTCTCTCGTGCGGGACGTGCGGGCATCATTCGAAGGAGAAGCCGGCGGCCCGTCCGCAGGGGCTTTCGATGCCGTACTCGCTCCGCTGCCGGACTGTCGCTCGTCGGACACGATCGCACCGTCGGCGATGTGGACCACACGACGCGCCCGTGCCGCGACCTCGGCCGAATGAGTGACGACGACGACCGTCGCCCCATCGCGATTGATACGTTCGAGCTCATCGAGAACCCGAGCGGCGTTGACCGAGTCGAGGTTGCCGGTCGGCTCGTCGGCGAGAATCAGCTTCGCATCCCCGGCGATCGCACGGGCGATGGCGATGCGTTGACGCTGCCCGCCCGACAGTGTCGAGGTGCTTTGGAAGGCGCGGTCTGCGAGGCCGACAGAGTCGATGGCGCCGAGAACGCTCTCACGCCGCTGCACACGGGGCACGCCCCGGTAGAGCAGGTTCAACTCGACACTGTCGACGGCCGGCCTGGCCTCGAGAAGGTGGAAGGCCTGGAACACGAATCCGATCTTCCGTGCGCGCACGCTCGCCGCGCGGCGACCGTCGCCGGCACGAGCTTCCTCGCCGTCGAGAACATAACTACCCGCCGTCGGGTCGTCGAGAAGCCCCAGGATGTTCATCAGCGTCGTCTTGCCACCGCCCGATGGCCCGACGATCGCAACGAACTCCCCCTGGTCGATTTCCAGGTCGATGCCGCGAAGCGCATCGACCTCGGGCCGACCCGCCGAGGAGTACGTCCGACGCACTCCCCGCAACTGAATCAGCGACACGTCAACCGACTCGAACCAGTTCGCCGGCCTTCAGGGCACCTTCGTCGCGCGGCTCGACGGCTACCTCGCCCTGCAGTGTGCCCAGGACTGTGACCGGCACCTCGAGGAGCGTTCCGTCGGCCTGCTGCTTCGTCAGAACGTTCTTGTCAGGCCCCCGGTCCGACACGGCGAGAACCGGGACGATCAGCGCGTCCTCGGCCACGATCTGCTTGATCACCGCCACCCGCGCCCGCCCCGACGACCCCGGCAGCGCTGTTTTCGGAACCACGGCGAAAGTGACCTCGGGTGCGGCCTGTTCCGCATCACCGTTCGAGCCCGATCCCTCTGAGTCTTCGGCCGAGTCAGAGGGGCGGATGTCTCCCACGATGCCCTCGACCTCAGTGCCACCGATCGAGATCACAGCCGCGTCTCCTGCGACCACATCCCCGAGATCGGTGACGGGAACCGTGATCGTGACCACCAGATCCGCCGACCCGAGGATGAAGTCCGGCACACCCTCCGCCGCCAAACGCTGCCCGACCTGAACACCTTTCACGACCTGCGCGGACGCAGAAGGCATCGCCAGAATTTCGGCGACAGGAACATACCCCTCGGCAGCCGGCGCCTTCTCGCTCGGATCCGCCGCCTTCTCGTCCCCCTCCGAGCTCGTCTTCTCCGCCGCGGAACTGCGAGTGGGGGCCTCATAGCCATTGTCCTGATACCAGCGCTTCACCGCCGCAGCCGTCTCGCCTCCGAACCGCCCATCGGCGTTGAGCTGGTACGACCGCGCCACGAGTGCAGCCTGCAATGCCTCGACATCCGGGCCACGATCCCCGACGCCCATGTCGCGGTAGAAGGAGAAGGCCGACTGCACACCGAAGAGAGGGCGCCCGTTGACCTCGGTGAGAACCTGCCCCGAAGAAGCGGTCGCACCCGTTGCCAGTGGGCGTCCGGTGACGACGGTGAGCGACGCTTCCGCGACAGGGAGCACCGTCACCGGAGTCTGCGTCGACGGCCCCGCCTGCCCGGTGAAGCCGACCTCGCCAGCCAGCGCCCCCTGCGTGACCTCTGCGAAGACCGGCCCGGGGGCGGGCGCCTTGGCGTTGGCCTCCTGCTGCGCCGACGACTGGAACTGCGCCGCAAACCAAAACCCGGCACCGATCAGCGCCACAATCAGCACCACAGCGATCACGACGATCCAGCGTGACCGTCTCGCCGTCTCCGGCACACCTACTTCATCCATCGGACTCTCATCACTCACTGATCGGCCAGGACTCCTTGCCGAGCCCGCTCTCGCGACGCCTCTTCTAAGGCGCGGCTGGCGCGTTCTCCGCCACGATCGTCAGCAGCTTCTTCTTCCGTTCGATCGCGTCCGCACGGATCCGATCGAGCTTGTCCCTGTTCTCCGCGACGAGCTTCTCCTGCTCCTCCCAATTCCGCTCATACCAGAGCGAGGCCCACCCACTCGACTCCTGGCACTCCGCATCAGCAACAGCCGCAGCAAGCTCCTCCGCCGAAGGCGCGGACGACGACCCGGTCACCGCACCCCACACCTCTGCCACCTCATAAGGAGCTCCTTCCCAAGGTTGCTCTTGAGTCACCGCGTAATCCACCCGTGGGGTCAGACACTCCCGCCAGGCTTTCACCGCCTTGACCACATCCGGATCCTGCTCCACGATGTCCCAAGCCTGGGCGGATAGCTCAGCGTTGTAGTTCAGCCCGTCGGCGGTGGATGCGAAGTCCTTGTCTTTCGCGCGGATCTTGTCAGTGCAGGCCACGAGCGCGTCATCCAGTTCCTGATTCGGAAAGTACGAATCCACTGTCTCTGTGTATGTCAACCACAGCTCAGCGCTCTCCGGATCATCCAGCCGCGCGAAATGGTAACCCCACTTCTTTGCCAGTTCCAGATTGAACAGCCGCAGACCTACCCGGTTGAAGTCTTCCGCACGGGGGAAGTCGGTATCCTGCCACGGCACCGGCCACTCATACCCCTGCGCACCCAGACAATCCGAGATCAACAACTGCTCCGCATAGTTGTCCAGGTCCGGGGAATACACGACGAACTCATCAAGAGGCATCTTCCAAGCCGCTTGATTCCTCACCCCCGCATCCGCCTCACTGTCGGACGCGGTACACCCCACCAGACCCCCGGCAACCGTGACCGCAAGGACGGTCGCCATGACCAGGCGGCCACCTACGCGCGGAGAAGTCACCGGCATAGAGCCGAACCAACGCTACTGAGGGTGCCGCTGAAGTATCCCGACTCGATCTCGTCGTTGTAGCTACCCACATTGCCGAAGCCCTGCCCCCGGAGGATAAGGAGGCCCTTCCCTCCTGTCTGGTTCTGTCCTTTGTAGAGGTAGGAGTTCTGGGAGCGCCCGTTGTTGAAGGTGGAGGAGATGACGTCGCCGTAGGACCTCCAGCCGATGGCCATGACATCCACGCAGTTCGCGAACTTGTGCGTGGATGGCTGCTGCCATGCGTCGTTGGTGTAGTTGTAACCCGAGTAACTGCACGTGTACCCGGATGGGCAATCACTCGGCGCGGCTGCGGCAGGGCCCGCCAAGGCGAGAACTCCCACCCCGGACAGGACGAGTGCGATCAGCGCGCTGGCCGCTCTTGTGCGCCAGGTTGCGCGACGCGCGTGTTCCAAAGACATGAGATCCTCCGATGCACCCGTCAACTAAAACAATACGTTCTACACAGTAGAAATGGTTCGTGTGCGCGTCTGTAGGCCGTTCGGGGGACAAGCGCGGTGCCCGCACGTCGCCCCCGTAACTGTTCGGCCGCAGCACGCCCAGCGCCCGTTCCTCCTGCTAGCGTCGGCGATGCGCACCCGAAGCGCCGAAGAAGGATGCGCACCCGAAGCGCAGAAGAAGAGAGAACGCCCGCCGATGACAGCCGTGCGAATCAGGGACGCCGAGACCGCCGATCTCGAGACCATCACCGCGATCCACAACCATGCCGTGCTGCACACCACCGCGATCTGGAACGAAGAGGCGGTCGACCTCGCCGACCGCGTCGCCTGGCTCGCCGATCGCACCGCCCGCGGCTACCCGGTCATCGTCGCCGTCGACGACACGGGGGTGCTGGGCTACGCGTCGTACGCGCAATGGCGTCCGCACAGCGGCTATCGCCACACGGTCGAGCACTCGGTCTACGTCCTCGACGGCCAGCACGGTCGCGGCATCGGCACCGACCTCATGTCGGCGCTCGTCGATCGTGCGCGGGACGCGGGGATGCACGTGATGATCGCCGGGATCGAAAGCGGGAACGCCGCCTCCATCGCCCTGCACGAGCGCCTGGGCTTCGTCGAGGTCGGACGCATGCCGCAGGTCGGTGCCAAGTTCGGACGCTGGCTCGATTTGAACATGCTGCAGCTGGTGCTCGACGACCGCCCCGAACCCGACGCCGGATCCTGACGATGAACCTGCTGCAGTGGTTCGTCGACGCCTTCAACTCGCAGTGGATGCTGCCCGGCGGGCAGACGCTCCTGGTGCGGGAGGTCGTGGGCAACGCGTTCGGTCTCGCCAGCGCGCTCGGCGGCATGCGACGCAAGGTGTGGGCATGGCCGGTCGGCATCATCGGCAACCTGCTGCTGCTCACCGTCTTCCTCGGCTCCGCCCTCAGCCCCGATCCGTCACTGCCGCACCTGCTCGGCCAGGCCGGGCGGCAGATCATGTTCATCGCGGTCGCCATCTACGGATGGGTGCGCTGGCGGAACCTCGACGGCGGACGCGTGGTCCCGCGCTGGGCGCCGACGAGCGCCCGCATCGGCATGGTGCTGGTGATGGTCGTCGGCACGGTCGCCCTGACCCCGCTGTTCCGCCTGCTGGGATCGTGGGAGCCGGTGTGGGCCGACGCCTGGACGTTCGTCGGCTCGCTGCTGGCCACCTACGGCATGGCGAAGGGCTGGACCGAGTTCTGGCTGGTCTGGATCGCTGTCGACGTCGTCGGGGTGCCGCTGCTGTTCAGCTCCGGCTACTACGCCACCGGCTTCATGTACGTCTTCTACGGCGTCTTCACCGCGATCGGCTTCGTGATCTGGTGGCGGGCGCAGCGCACCGCCGCGCATCCGATCGAGATCCTGCCGCCCGACCCGAGCCCGCGACGGCCGGAGGAGGAAGAGCTCGCCTGAGCTCCCCTCCCCCCGGACGCCCCCCCTCCGCCGCCTCGATGTCGCCCCTCCTCGACACGAGGCCGTCTTCAGTCCCGGCGCTTCGCCGTGCGCGTCGTCTTCGCTGTCAGCGCCATGGCGTCGGCTGCCCACGCTGTGAGTCGTTCGAGCGGGCCCTTGCCGACCGTGCGCGTCCAGATGAGCGCGCCGGCCATCATGAGCAGTGAGAGCGCGATCCACGGCAGCACCGGGTTGGGCAGCCAGGTCGCCGCCCCCGCCAGGATGAGGATCGCCTGGACGACGTAGCCGGTGAGCGGAACCGCGCCGTAGGCCGCCAGCGGGAGAACGGCCCACCGCGCATAACGGGTCACCAGCAGGCACAGGCCGAGGACGGCCACCGCGAAGCCGCCGGATGCCAGCACCTCCAGCACGCCGCCGGAGTGGGCCGAGACGCTGATGACCGCTTCGAGCATCTTCGCGGGCGGGTCCTCCGAAGCCACGCGATCGATGTACGACTGCCCCTCTTCGATGCCGCCGCCGTCGTCCGTGAACAGCGAGGCCTTCTCCGGCGGGAAGCAGACGACGACGCCGTCACTGGTCTGGCACGCCAGTCCGGAGACGTCGACCTCGTCCCCGGGGATCATGCTGATCGAACCCGAACCCGAACCCGAACCGGACGTGGAGCTCGACGACGCGACTTCCTGCGGCGGCGACGTGAGGAGCGCACCCAGCGCGTAACCGCCGATCGCGATCAGTCCTCCGCAGACGAGCATGACGACTGCCGTCTTCACCCGGGTCAGGTCGAGGCGTCCGATCACGAGACCAGCGCAGAGCAGCGCAGCCCAGACCGTGATCGGGTAGGTGCCGAACAGCACCAGCGACAGCCCCGGGCCGCCCAGATCCGGCGAGAGCGTGCCGATCAGGGCGAGCAGCGGCGGACCGAGGATGCCGAGTGCCGCCCCCGCGATCACCAGCACCCTGGTGCGCAGGTGCACCGTGAACGCCGCCAGGATGTACAGCACGCCGTAGAGCGTGAGGATCACGGCGATTCCCGAGCCCAGCAGCTCGACCACGAGCCCGATCACGAAGATCGCCGCCCCGCGACCGACCAGGCGCAACCGGATCTTCCGGAGCTCGTCCGGTGACGCGGTACGGGCACCGCCCGTCATCAGCGCGAGCGAGACCCCGGCCAGCAGGGCGAACAGGATCGAGGAGCGACCGTTGACGATGTCCAGCCATGTCGACGGGTCGGTCAGGGTCAGGTCGGGACCGCTCGCGACCATCAGATGTGCGCCGAACATCCCCACCAGGGCGAGTCCGCGCGCGACGTCGACGCCGACGATGCGGCGCCTGCCCGTGGGGGCGCCTCCGCCGCGGCGCGGGCCGTCGCCGGAGTCGGCTGCGGAGGCGTCGGCCGTCGGCGCGGCGGAAGACGGGATGATGTGGGGCGTGCTCACGTGGGGACCTCTCGAGGAATCGGCGGAGACCTCAAGCTCAGCACGCGCCTCCGAGGGCGCGCATCCACCCTCAGTACCGCTTCGATCCGTCGAGCGGATGAGCGTCGACGCCGCGCGCTTCCCGCCGGGCGTCAGTGCTGCACGCGCGCCAGGAACTCCGCCGTGGCCGCCTGCTGCGGGGCATCGAACACCTGGGTGGGCGGTCCCTGCTCGACGACGACACCGTGCTCGAGGAACACGATGCGGTCGGCGACCTCACGCGCGAACGACATCTCGTGGGTCGCCATCACGATCGTGGCGCCCTGCTGCTTCAGCTGTCGCACCAGATCGAGCACCTCGCCCACCAGCTGCGGGTCGAGGGCGCTGGTGATCTCGTCGAGCAGCAGCACCTCGGGCTGCGTGAGCACCGCGCGCACGATCGCCACGCGCTGCTGCTGTCCGCCGGAGAGCCGGTCGGGGTACTCGTCGGCTTTGGCGCCGAGGCCGAGCGTGTCGAGCAACGCGCGTGCCTGGGCGCGCGCCTCCGTCTTGCGCATGCCGTGCACGCGCACGGCGGCGAGCGTGACGTTGTCGAGCACGGTCAGGTGCGGGAACAGGTTGAAGTGCTGGAACACGACCCCGATCCGGGCCCGCACCGCGTCGGCGTCCACCCGCGGGTCGGTGATGTCCTCGCCGGAGAGGAAGATCTGCCCGTCGTCGATGCCCTCGATGAGGTTCATGGTCTTGAGGAGGGTCGACTTGCCCGAGCCGGACGCGCCGATCAGCACGACCACCTCGTGTGTGCCGACCGCGAGGTCGATGCCGCGCAGCACGTCATGATCGCCGAAGCGCTTGCGCACACCCCTGGCCTCGATCACGGGCACGTTCATACGACTCCTCCGGCTTGCTCGCGCTTGTTCAGACGCGCGGTGACGACATCGGTGAGGCGGATCATCGGCCAGCTGAGCACGATGAACATGAGGCCGGCGACGACGTACGGTGTGAAGTTGTAGGTCTCGGCGACCATCAGCTGTGCCGCACGGACCGCATCGACGGCGCCGAGCACCGAGATCAGCCCCACGTCCTTCTGCATCGAGACGAAGTCGTTCATGAGGGCGGGGACGACCTTGCGCACGCCCTGCGGGATCACGACGATCCGGAGCGTCTGCCCGTGGGTCAGCCCGAGCGACCGCGCGGCGATGCGCTGCGAGGGATGCACGGCCTCCATGCCTGCACGGAGCACCTCGGCGACATAGGCGGAGTAGGTGAGGACCAGCGCGATCGTGCCCCAGAACATCGGGGGCATGCGCGGGAAGATCATCAGCGCGGGGATGCCGAACCCCACGAGGTACAGCACGATCAGCAGCGGGATGCCACGGAAGAAGTCGGTGTAGGCCGCGGCGATCGCGCGCAGAGGGAAGAACACCGGGCCGCGCAGCGAGCGCATGGTGGCCAGGAGCGTGCCGAGGATCGCGACGCACACCACGGCGATGACGAGCACCAGGAGGTTGACGAGCAGTCCCTGGAAGATCGGACCGATGCTCTCCAGCGCGACCTGCGGATCGAAGAACGTCTGGCTGACGATCGCCCAGCCGGGGGTGTTGACGACGACGACGACGAGCACCGCCAACAGGGCGATGCTGCTGCCGAACGCGATCAGGATGGATCGGGTGGTCGCCCGACGCCGCAGAGCGCGGCGTGACAGCTCGAGTTCGCTCGGCTGCCACTCCGCGTCGACGGAGGTCGAGGTCATTTCAGGACGGGGACGTCGACCGCGTCGCTGAGCCACTTCTGCTGCAGCTCGTCGAGCGTGCCATCGTCACGCAGGGCGTCGACGGCCTTGGTGACGTCGGCCGTGAGCGCGGAGCCCTTGGGAAGGACGATGCCGAAGTCGTCGCCGCCGTTCGCGTCGGCGAACTGACCGGTCACCACGCCGTCGTCGAGCTGGGCGCCGACGACGTAGAAGGCGCCGGGGAGGTCGGTGATCATGGCGTCGATCTGCCCGCCCTTGAGCGCGAGCACCACGTCGTCGACCGAGTTGAAGACGTTGAGGTTCGCTTCGCCGAGCTGGGCCTTGGCGACCGTGTAGCTGGTGGTCCCGCTGGCCACGCCGACCTTGGTGGCCTTGAGCTCGTCGATCGTGGTCGCCGATGCCGCGGGCGAGCCGCCGACCGCGACGACGGCCTGCGTGGTCGTGTAGTACGGCGACGAGAAGTCGACGGCCTTCTTGCGGTCATCCGTGATGGAGAACTGCTGCAGGTTGATGTCCCAGTCCTTGGGGCCCGGTGCGATGGCGCCGTCGAAGGTGGTGCGCACCCAGACGATGTCGTCGGCCGTGTAGCCGAGCTGCTCGGCGACGGCGTTGGCGACGGCGCCTTCGAAGCCCTCACCGTTGGAGGGGTCGTCGTCGACGAACCACGGCTCGTAGTTGGGCTCGCCCGTCGCGATCGTGAGCTTGCCCTCGGTCACGGTCGGAAGGCCCGAGCCGTCTCCGCTGCCGGAGCCGGTGGACGGCGAGCTGCAGGCGGAGAGGGTGAGGGCGACGGCTGCGGCAGCAGCGGCGACGGCTGCAGCGCGGCGGAGGGCGGGAGCGAAGGGCACGATGACTCCAGGGCGAGAAAGGGTATGGAGAAGACGGCGAGGCAGGACGGGTCTGCCTCTGCAGACACGGTCTGCCTCTACAGAGTAGGCGATGCGGCGAGTCGCCAATCGGCGAAGTCGAAACCTGGGGACACGAAGCACGACACCAGCACCTCGTCGGCGTCGAGCGGCCTCGCGGCCTGCCAGACACCGGCCGGCACACGCACCTGCGCCGCCTCTCCGGGGCCGAGCACGATCGCCGTCCCCTCGCCCGGTTCCGCACCGTCTCCGCCGAGGCGGAGTTCGAGTCGGCCCGGCCCGTGCCACAGCCACAGCTCGTCGCTGGTCACGACGTGCCATTCGCTCTTCTCCGATGGCAGGAGGAGGTAGTGGATGCAGGTGGCCGCCGGCCGCTGACCGTTCGGCGTCTCGACGGGAAGCGGGCTCGTCCAGGTGCGGCGGAACCAGCCGCCTTCCGGATGCGGGGCGAGGTCGAGCCGCTCGGCGGTGGTGGGGCGCTGTGTCATGCGACATCTCCGGGTTCGGGGGCGACCGCGGCGCGGTCGAAGGACTCGATCGCGTAGCGCACCTCGCCCGACACGACCGTGGCGGCGGTGCGACCGGCCCCGTGGTCGACGAGTTCGGCGACGGCATCCGGTCCGGCCGGCACGTCGAAGAAGGTGAGGTCGGCGAGCGCGCCGACGGCGAGATAGCCGGTGCGATCGGGGCCGACGTCGATGCCCATCGCGTGCGCGCCGCCGAGCGTGGCCGCTCCGAGCAGGCGAGCGTGCAGGTCGCGGTCGGTGTATCCCTGCGAGCGGGCGATGCGGGCGAGCTCGGCGACGTCGGCGAGCACGTCGAGCGAGGGGCTGGACGACAGCGAATCCGTGCCGACCGCGATCGGGCTTCCCTCGCGCAGGTACGCCGCGATCGGCGGCTCCTCGAGCCCGATGACGGCGTTCGACCGCGGACACAGCGCGACCGTCGTGCGGCGCTCCCGCAGGATCGCGCGGTCCCTGGCGCTCATGTAAACGCCGTGCGCGATGTGGCAGTCGGGCCCGAGCACGCCGAGCTGGTCGACGAACTCGGTCGCGCTGGTGCCGAATCCGGCCTTGCGCAGCTCCTGGAAGCTGGCGAGCCCCGCCGTATGCCATGCCTGCGGGTGCTCGTGCGCGAACTCGCTCTCGAATGCGGCCTCACCGAGATGGATGTGGATGCGCCCGCCGCGCTCGCGCACGATGTCGGGGATCTCGAGGAGCGGTTCGATGTCGAGCGAGTAGGGGGCGTGCGGCGACAGACCCGTGCCCGGCGGGGTCGGCAGTGCGTCGAGGGCCTGCTCGACCTGTGTGCGACCGGTGCGCGCCCAGTCGGCGTTGGTCCAGCTCATCACCTCCCAGTAGGTGATGCCGTGCAGACCGGCGTCGTGCAGGGCGGTCGCCGCGGCCCGGTCGGTCACCACGTCGGCCACAGCGGTCGTGCCGGACCGCAGCGCCTGCGCCGCGCCGTCGGCGGCATCCACCGCCCAGTCGCGCCCGCCTTCGTACACGGGGTCGAACGCCCGCACCCAGTCGTCGAAGCCGTCGTACTGCCCGCGCCCGACCGAGGCCATGCCGGTGTACTGCAGGTGCGTGTGCGCGTTGACGAGGCCGGGGGTCAGGACGCCGGGCCAGTGCACCTCGTCGGCGTCGATGCCGCGCTCGGAGAGCGACCGCAGCACCCAGGCCCGCTCTCCGACGTGCATGATCCTGCCGTCGCGCACGGCCACGGCGCCATCGACGATCGGCGGCGCGGTGATCGGCACCACGAGTCCTGCCGAGTACACGGTGACGGCGGTCATGCGGAGACTCCTCGGAATCGTGGCGAGCGCCACTCCTGCTGCGCCTCGACCTGCGCCTCGCTGCGTTCGTCGATGCGCTCGCCCCGTGCGGCGAGGGCGGCCGTGCCGATCGTGACGTCGGCATCGGCCGGGAGCGCGTGCACGCCGGGAACCAGGTCGCGCGCGAGCAGGTGCTCGACGGCGAAGAGCTGCACCGAGAACGACAGGTCCATGATCTCGATCGGGTTGCCCTCGCCGGCCGACAGGTTCACGCAGCCGCCGCGGGCGATCACGAGGGCGCCGTCTCCGGCACGCTCGACGAAGGAGGAGGCTTCGCCCCTAGGCCCGGCGTACGGTCGCAGCGTCGACACATCGAGGTCGACCTCGTGCGGGACGCCACCGGCGACAGCGACGATCGCCGCCGCACGCACCACCGCGGCGTCGATCGTGTGCGGCGCTCCGGTCGCAGAGACGACCAGCGCTCCGGGGGCCAGTTCATGAAGCCGGCCGATCCGGTAGCCGTCGTGGGCGGCTCGCAGCGCACGGACGGGGTCCGTCTCGGTGACGGAGATCTGTACACCGAGGGCGCGCAGGTGCGCGGCGACCCCCTCGCCGACGGGCCCGTAGCCGACCACGACGGCCGGCTGGTCGCGGAGGTCGATGCCCGCGGCGTCCAGCGCATCGGCGATCGCGAACACGCACGACTGACCGGTGCCGTACCGGTTGTCGAAGGAGGTCTTGGTCAGGGCGTCGTTCACCGCGATGATCGGGATCTCGAGCACCCCCTCGCGCTCCATCAGCCGCAACGGCGTGAGTCCGCTCGTGGTCTCTTCGGCGGCGCCGCGCAGCCCCGCGGCGAGACCCTCCTCATGGGCGAGGCGGATCAGGTGCGAGCCGTCGTCGAGCAGCAGGTCGAAGCCGCGGCGCAGGAACGAGAGGGCGGCGGCGCGCTCGGCCGCACCGGTGAGCGTCGGATCGCCATCGACGGGGATGCCGCGAGCGCGCAGCACCGCGGCGACCTCGACGTCGATCTCATCGGGGTGGGCGTAGACGGCGACGACTGCGCCCGCGTCCCGCAGCAGCAGGGCGAGCTGGGCCGTCTTGGGCTCGAGCACCATCGCGATGCCGATCCGGACCCCGCGCACCGTGCCGGCCTCGCGCAGGCGCCGTGCGAGATCGGTCGCGACCAGCATGTGCCGTCCGGCCGCATCCACACGATCCTCGGCGGTCTCCCGCACGGGCAGCGGCGTGCCGTCGAGCAGGATGTCCGGCGTCTCCCCCGGCGCGAGGACCACACCGCCGTCTCCGAGGTGCGCACCGAGCGCTGGGAGCAGGGTGCGCAGCGCATCCGCCACGGCATCCGTCCCGACCACCGAGAAATCTCGACCGGACACGAGCAGGTTGGTCTCGCGGGCGAAACGGCGCACCAGACGCTGGGCGGTCAGGATCTCGTCGGTCACCAGTCAAGGGTAGAGCCACACGAGGAGGCCCTCGCACGACAACGCATCGGGTCGCGGAACGGGATCCACCTGAGGGTAGAAACTGTTCTGTACAGGCACGAAGGTGCTAGTATCGGACCATCACGATCAGCCCGCTCGCCTCACGGCTCGGGCTGATTTTCTTTTGGGGAGACGCGTGGTCGAGTACACCAAGCCCTGGATGTCGATACGGCAGCAGGTTGCACAGCTCCAGGGCAGAGGCCTGATCGTTGATGACGAGGCGGCCGCCGAGCAGTTGCTCGAAGAGGTCGGCTATTACCGCCTCACGGGGTATCTTTACCCGTCTCGCCAGTCCGAGAGATTGACGGATGACCGTGGCCGCGCGTCGACTCGTGTCTTGAGCGCCTATCGGCCGAACACACATCTCGAGCACGCCGCTGCCCTGATCGCATTCGATCGCGCACTGCGTCTGCACGTCTTGGAAGCCGTTGAACGCATCGAAGTGTCCCTTCGCACCCAAGTCGGCTACATCCTTGGCCAGACTTCCGCCTTCGCGCATCTCGATGAGCGAGTATTCACTCCGGCATTCACGGCATCGTCTGTCGACCCAGTAACTGGTGCTTTGACGAGCAGACATGCCGAGTGGATACGCCGCGTGGATGAACGGCGCGCCAGTTCGAAAGAAGCCTTCGTCGAGCACTTTCGACGAAAGTACGACGACCAGATGCCGATCTGGGCACTGACCGAGATCCTTGAGCTCGGGCATCTTGCCAGGCTTTATCGAGGTCTGCAGAACGATCTCGCCACCCGGATCGCCCATCACTACGCAGTTCCCAGCAAGACCATCCTCGCAAGCTGGATCGCGAGCACCAACTACGTGCGCAACGTCGCCGCACACCAGGCGCGATTGTTCAATAGGAAGCTCGTGGACGCTCCTACGAGGCCGAAGAACGACATGGTTCCGGTACTTGCACACCTGCGCGACGACGGGGCACCAAAGCAGGACTTCGGTCTTTACAATTCGTTGGCCGTCATCGCGTACCTGCTCCGGAGCATCGATGGTTCCGGAGATTGGACGCGACGTCTCAAGGAACTCGTGGCCACGTTCCCGAGCGTCCCCCACTTGGGGATCGACAGCATGGGTTTCCCAAAGGGGTGGACTCAGCTGGAGCTCTGGAGCACCAACAATTCGAACTAGATTCTTCGACCTACCGCACCCGGAATGTGTCCGCGCATTTCGGCGGCCCTGGATTCGCCTCCTCCCATCGCCTTTCATGGAGCCCATGACCCGTCAGATCCGCTTCAACGCCTTCGACATGAACTGCGTCGCCCACCAGTCGTCCGGCCTGTGGCGGCACCCCGACGACCGGTCGCGGCAGTACAACACCATCTCGTACTGGACCGATCTGGCGCAGCTGCTGGAGAGCGCGACCTTCGACGGCATCTTCATCGCCGACGTGCTCGGCACCTACGACGTCTACGGCGGCACGAACGAGGCCGCGATCCGCAACGGCGCGCAGGTGCCGGTGAACGACCCGATCCTGCTGGTGAGCGCGATGGCGGCCGTCACCGAGAACCTGGGCTTCGGCATCACGGCCGGCACCGCGTTCGAGCACCCCTATCCGTTCGCGCGCCGGCTGAGCACGCTCGACCACCTCACGCAGGGCCGCGTCGGCTGGAACGTCGTGACCGGCTATCTGCCCAGCGCCGCGCGCAACATGGGTCAGGAGGACCAGCTCGCCCACGACGACCGCTACGACCACGCGGACGAGTACGTCGAGGTGCTCTATAAGCTCTGGGAGGGCTCGTGGGAAGACGACGCCGTTGTCGAAGACCGGGAGCGCGGCATCTTCACCGACCCGGGCAAGGTGCACCCGATCGGGCATGAGGGCAAGCACTTCAGCGTTCCCGGCATCCACATCTCCGAGCCGTCGCCGCAGCGCACGCCGGTGATCTACCAGGCCGGCGCGAGCCCGCGGGGCGTGAAGTTCGCGGCCGAGAACGCCGAGGCCATCTTCGTCGCCGCGCCCTCGAAGGAGGTGCTCGCCGGCACCGTGAAGCGCATCCGCGATGCCCTCGAAGCGGCGGGCCGCGACCGGTACGACGCCCGCATCTACACGCTTCTCACCGTGATCACCGCCGCGACGAGCGAGGAGGCGACGGCGAAGCACGCCGAGTACCTCTCCTACGCGAGCCCCGAGGGCGCGCTCACATTCATGTCGGGATGGATGGGCGTCGACCTGTCGCAGTACGCCGAGGACGAGCCGGTCGGCAACGTCGAGTCCAACGCGATCCAGTCCGTGCTGCAGCACCTCAAGGAAGAGGCCGACCTCGGTCGCGAGTGGACGGTCGGCGACTTCGGACGCCACAACGCGATCGGCGGCCTCGGGCCCACGATCGTCGGATCCGGCACTGAGATCGCCGACGAGCTGCAGTCCTGGGTCGACGAGACCGACATCGACGGCTTCAATCTCGCCTACGCGGTCACCCCCGGCACCTGGCAGGACATCATCGAGCACGTGATCCCGGTGCTGCGCGAGCGCGGCGCCTACCCCGAGGAATACGCACCCGGGACGCTCCGCAACAAGCTCCACGGCCGTGGCGACCGCGTGCAGGACACGCACCGCGCCGCGAAATACCGGGTCGGCACGTTCGCCAAGGCGTAGCCGCTCTCGAATCGCGCACGTGGTCGCTTCCGCGGCGAATCGGCGACCAGGTGCGCGATTCGACGGCCGTGGGTCAGTCGTCGCTGCGGGCGAAGATCCCACGCAGGACGAGGAAGACCACCACGGCCACGACCGCGACGATCGCGAGCTTGAAGATGAACGCGAGGACCGAGAACAGGGCGCTCACGATCCACCACGCGATCACGACGGCGAGGATGACGCCGAGGATGGTCCAGAGGTTCTTGGTCATACCTCCAGCCTACGGAATCACCGCCGGGGGATCTCCTCGAGGGAGCGGTAGACAGGCAGCCCGCGCTGCTGCGCGATCTCGACGTCCTTGTCGGCACCGGACGACTCCCCCGGCAGGCGCAGCACGGCGTCGCAGTGCTGCAGCAGGCGGTGCGCGGTCTCGTACATGACGTCACCGGCATCGGCATCGGCATCGGCATCGGCCGGCTCGAGCGTGCGCAGGATCGGCAGCGCGACCCACTCCCCGATCATCGGCACGTGGCCGAGGCGGAAGATCGGGCCCGAGACCTCCTCCAGGCGCGCGAGGTTCCGGGCGATGAGGTCGGGGTCGCCGTTCGTCCCGGAGCGATAGGGGCCGGCGATGAGGATCAGGAGTGGCTTCGTCATGGAGATGACTGTAGTCTGAATCATGCACAATCGTGCAACTTCGTGAGGAAACAAATGCTCGCTGCGCAACGCAAGGACCACCTGCTCGACCTTCTCGCCCGCGACGGACGCGTCGTCGCGAAAGCGGTGGCCGACGAGCTCGGAGTGTCGGAAGACGCCATCCGCCGAGATCTCCGCGAACTCGCCGAGGAGGGGAAGCTCCAGCGGGTGTACGGCGGCGCCCTGCCGATCCCCGAGCCCGAACGACCGGTGCGCGACCGGCACGGCCTCGCGACCGAGAGCAAGGAGCGGGTGGCACGTGCGGCCGTCGCGCGCATCCGTCCCGGAGCGACGATCGTGCTGGACGCCGGGACCACGACCCTCGCGATGGCTCGGCTGCTCCCCTCCGGCGCCGGCATCACGGTCATCACCCCGAGTCCCGTCGTCGCGCTCTCCGTGGCCGAACACTCCGACGCCCGTGTGGTCATGATCGGCGGGGAGCTCACCCGGCACTCCCTGGTCACCGGCGGAGGACTCGCGATGGAGGCCATCCAGCACCTCGCCGCCGATGTGTTCTTCCTCGGCGTGACCGGCGTCGATCCCGTGCACGGTCTCACGACGGGTGAGCTCGACGACGCGGTGACGAAGCGGGCACTCGCTTCGCGGTGCACGGAGACCGTGGTGCTGGCCAGCGAGGAGAAGGTCGGTGCCGCCGCTCGCTTTCCTGTCCTCCCGTTCGAGGCGATCACCGCGATCATCACCGATCCGCTCGACGCGAATCCGATCGTCGAGCGGCTCGCCGCACTGATCAGCGCTCGGGAGTGACCGACGATCCCGCCCCGGGGAGACGTTCGGAGAGCAGGTCGTGCAGGTGCCCCGCGGTACCGAGCAGGGCGACGCTACGGCGCGTGAGGTCGGCCAGCCTCTCCGTGAGGATCCGCTGAACTTCGGAGGTGCGACCGTGCGTGCGCACCTCGTCGAGGATGCGGGCGATCGCCGGAATGCCGTAGCCGCCGGAGCGGAGAGCCGCTGCCACCCGCGCCTCGGTGATCGCGGCGGAACCGTAGGAACGGGTCGACGCCGCACCCCGCAGCGGATGCACGAGCTCCTCGCGCTCCCAGTGACGCAAGGCCGACGGACGGATGCCCAGCGCCTGGGCGAGTTCGCCGATCGTCATCGCGTCCTCCTCGGCGAACACGTCGTCGGCCTCGGCCACGGCGACATCGAGTCCGCTCAGCGCCTCCCGCACCCGAGAACGCTCACGGGAGAGGTTCGCGTGCAGATCGTCGATCCGCTCGGCGGCTCGCTCGAGCGTCCCCTCGATCAGGTCCGGCATGAGCCGGCGGGCGGGCACCGGGCCGAGCGCGGCTGCCATCGCGCGGTACGCCTGCACGGCCGTGACATGCGGCATCCGATACCGGCGATACCCGTTCGCACCGCGCTCTGCCGCGGGGATGACGCCGAGGCGCTCGAGATCGCGCACCTGCTGGGTCGAGTAGTCGACCAGCCGTCCGAGCTGCACCGTCGTGAATGTCGCCTCTTGAGGGTTTTGCACCTTCTCCCCCTTCGTTTACGGACAGAAGTCAACATAAGCACTTCCACCTCACCATTGAAGGATGGAAATGCAGAAGATCATCGAGACGGTCCGCGGGCTCGACGGTGTCCTGATCGTCGAGCCCGAAGCAGGCAGCGACTTTCCGGAGCTGTCATGGGGAGACGCCTACCTCTATTACGCACCCGATGGGCGGATGCCGGAGCGCACCCAGCCATACGGGACGATCATCACGAAGGACTACCCGGAAGACACCTCGTCCGCCTTGGACGCTCCAGGACGCTTCCGGGTGAACATCCACGTCGGGCGCGCACAGACCGAGTCGATCGTGGATGCTGACGCCGATCCGACCGAGGCCGACGTGTTCCACCGGCATCCGCTCTACGGCACGTCCGGTTGGGTGTGCGTGATCAACCCTGCGGAACGGACGGCGGATGCGGTGCTCACCCTTCTTCGGGAGGCGCACGAGGCCGCACGATCACGCATCGAACGCCGAGCGAGGTGAGCATGACGACCCCACAGGGCATGACCGACGCAGACCGCCGCACCGTCGCGGTGTGGGCCGCTGACTGCGCAGAGCGGGTGCTGCCCTTGTTCGAGGCCGAGGCGCCCGACGACGCTCGGGCCCGGGACGCCATCGCCAGGGCACGGGCGTTCGCGCGGGGCGAGCTCACGGCTGCGGGCGAGATCCGTCGACGTTTCGTCGCCGGCCGGGCTGCCCACAGCGCCACATCGCCCGCCGGAGTCGCCGCGGCCCGCTCGGCAGCCCAGGCCGCAGGAGTCGCACACATGGGCGCGCACGCGCTCGGAGCAGCCGCCTACGCCGCGAAGGCCGTCGAGCTGGCCCACCCGAATGCTCGCGGAGCACGTGTCGAAGAGGTGCGATGGCAGCTCCGCATGCTCTCCGTCGACGCCGCCACCGCACTCCGACGCCTGCCGCCCCTCGGCACCGACTCCGCCGGCCCGCTCGGCCCCGGGCTGCTCGACTCCGGCACCCTCGGCGAAGTGATCCGTGAGATCCAGGCTGCTCTCGCCGACTGACTTCTTCGAGTCGGAGTATGGCGAGGCGACCGCTTCAGCCCGGATTCAGCGTGGAGCCACCACACTGGAGGGATGCGGATCCTGGTGGTGGACGACGAGGTGCGTCTCGCCGAGGGCGTACGCCGCGGCCTCGAGGCCGAGGGCTTCGCCGTCGACGTGGCACACAACGGCGTCGACGGACTCTGGCGCGCACGCGAGACGCGGTACGACGCGATCGTGCTCGACCTCATGATGCCCGGCATGAGCGGCTGGAAGGTGTGCGAGGCGCTTCGGGCCGAGGAGAACTGGACGCCCGTGCTGATGCTCACGGCGAAGGACGGCGAGTGGGATCAGGTGGAGGCGCTCGAGACCGGCGCCGACGACTACGTCACCAAGCCGTTCTCGTTCGCGATCCTCGTCGCACGCCTGCGGGCCCTCGTGCGCCGCGGTGCCGTCGCCCGTCCGGCCGTTCTGGAAGCCGGCGATCTCCGACTCGACCCCGCCGCGCACCGCGTCTGGCGCGGGGAGACGCCCGTGACCCTGACCGCACGGGAGTTCTCGGTGCTCGAGTACCTCATGCGTCATCGCGGCCAGGTGCTGTCGAAGCGGGCTCTCATCGACGGCGTCTGGGACGACGACTTCGACGGCGACCCCAATATCGTCGAGGTCTACGTCGGACACCTGCGCCGCAAGCTCGACAAACCGTTCGGGCGCGAGGCCATCGAGACCATCCGCGGGGCGGGCTATCGGCTGGCGGCTGACGGTGGCTAGCCGCGGCTGGCGCTCAGTGCGCGGCAGGACGACGCTCGGCGCCACCGTCGTCGTCGCCGTCGCCCTGCTCATCGGCGCCTTCTCGTTCTACGGCGTGCTGAGCGCGAGCATCCACGGCAGCACCGAACGCGCCGCGGAGCAGCGGCTCAGCGAGCTCGCCGAACGTGCCGGTGGGCCGGGCGGCAAGGGCGTGGACGCGCTCGACGACGAGATCCTGCAGATCCTCGGTCCGGACGGGTCGGTACGCGCGGCGAGCGAGGAGGCTCGCGACAAGCTGGGTTCGACGCCGCTCCCCGCCGATGACGACCCGCAGACGACCACCGTCGACGGCGACACCGTCGTGGTGGTCTCGGAAGACATCGACGGCGATCAGACGCTCGTGCTCGCCGTCTCGATGGATGACGATTCCGAGACCCTGGCGACGGTCGCGACGCTGCTCGCAATCGCGGTCCCCCTGCTGCTGCTGCTCGTGGCCGTGACCACCTGGCTCGTGGTCGGTCGCGCGCTCCGCCCTGTCGAGCGCATCCGCGAAGAGGTCGACGGCATCACCGCCGAGCGCCTGCACCAGCGGGTGCCGGTGCCGGAGACCGCGGATGAGATCGCCGCACTCGCGACCACCATGAACGGCATGCTCGACCGACTCGACGCCGCGGCCACCGCGCAACGGCGCTTCGTCTCGGATGCCTCGCACGAACTGCGATCCCCGCTCGCGACCATCCGTCAACACGCCGAGCTCGCCCAGGCCCACCCCGACGTGACGAGCATCGGCGAACTCGCCGAGGTCGTGTCGGAGGAAGGGCTGCGTCTGCAGGGGATCGTCGAATCGCTGCTGCTGCTCGCCCGTCTCGACGAAGGCGCGAGCACGCTGGACGAAGCGGTCGACCTCGACGACATCGCGCTCAGCGAGGTGCGCCGGCTGCGTGCGGCCGGGCTCGACGTCGACGGTTCCGGCGTCCAAGCCGCAAGGGTGCACGCAGACCCGCGCCTGCTCGGCCAACTGGTGCGCAACCTTGCAGACAATGCCGTGCGCCACAGCCGAGGACGCATCGCGATCGGGGTGATCCCGTCCGACGGCCACGTGTTCGTCACGGTCGAGGACGACGGCACCGGGGTGCCGGCCGAGGAACGCGAGCGCATCTTCGAGCGCTTCGTGCGCCTCGACGAAGCCCGCAGCCGCGACGCCGGAGGCAGCGGACTGGGGCTCGCGATCGCCCGCGGCATCGCCACCCGCAGTCGGGGAACCCTCACGGTCGACGACTCCCGTTGGGGCGGCGCACGCTTCGTCCTCACCCTCCCCCTCAGCACCTGACCGGCCGGAAGTCCGGTTCCTGAAGAGGTCTTCAGGACGCTTCAGGATGGCTTCAGCGCCTGCGCGGCACCATCGAGACATGGACGACAAAACACCTACTCCCGACCAGACGCCAGCTTCCGACCAGACCGCACAGGGCACCCCGGATGCGCAGACCGTACCGGTGACCCCGACTCCGGATGCGGCTGCCACGGCAGCAGGTTCCGGGCAGCACCCGACCTTCCCCGCGGCGGAGCCGGTCGCCGTCCCCACGACATCCGCACCGAAGCCCGGGCGCAAGCGCGCACTGCTCATCGGCGGGGGCATCGCGGCAGCCGTGGTCCTGGCGGGCGGCGGCATCGCGGTCGGTGCCGCGATCGGCGACGAGTTCGGCGACGACGACCGCTCCTCCATGGCCGACGGTCCCCGCCACGACGACGCGGATGACCACGCCCAGCGCGACGGCAACCGCGGCGACGACCGCGGCGCCGCCCCCTCGAACGGCCGCGGCCCGGTGACAGGCATCGGCACGGCATCCGCCGACGAACTCATCACGATCGCGGATGCCGCACGCGGAGCCGCCGACGGCGAGGTCACCTCGATCGATGCGAAGCGCGACGGTACGTGGGAGGTGCAGCTCACGACGACCGCGGGCGATGAGACCGAGGTCCGTGTCGACAAGGACCTCGCCGCATCCGTCATCTCGACCGATGTGGCCGACGGCGATGACACCGGCCCCGCGCTCACGCTCGACGACGAGACGATCCGCGCCCTCGTCTCGGCGGCACTCGCCGAGGCCGAAGGCATGATCACCGACCTCGATGTCGACGGCGACGACGTGAGCCCCTACGACGCCTCCGTCCTCACGTCGGACAACCGTTCGATCGACATCGACTTCGGCGTCGACTTCGCGGTCGTCGGAACCGACACCGACTGAGCCGAGCCGGCCGGGCCGATTAGCAGCACCCTCGTTTCGCCGGGGGTGCTGTCGTCGTTCAGGGCGTGGCCTCGCGCACCGCGGCGAGCGCGGCCTCGGCTCGTACCCGGAGACCTTTCAGGTCGCCGCTCGCGACGGCATCACCAAGCAGGGGCGACCCCATCCCGACGGCGAGCGCACCTGTGGCCAGATAGTCGGCGATGTCGTCGATGCGGACACCCCCGGTGGGGATCAGCGGGATGTCGTCGAGCGGCGCGCGCACCTCGCGGATGAAGCGCACACCCCCGAGGACGCCGGCCGGGAAGACCTTCACGGCCGTGGCACCGGCGGTCCACGCCGTCTCGATCTCGGTCGGGGTGGCAGCGCCGGGGTACCAACGCATACCCGCTTCCTGCGCGGCGAGCCCGACCGGCAGCGAGACCGTTGGGGTGACGATGAAGGATGCTCCGGCGTCGGCGGCCTGGCGCACGTGCTCGACGGTGCGCACCGTTCCCATGCCCACCTCGGTCGCGCCCGCAGCGATGAGATCCGCCACGACCCCTGCGGCACCGGGAGTGTTGGTCGTCACCTCGAGCACGGACACCCCGGCTTCGAGGAGCGTGTCGCACGCTGCGCGGAGGTGCACCCCGGTGCGGTCTCGCACGATCGCCACGATCCGGGTGCTGCGGACGCCGTCGCCGGGTTCGAGTCTGGTCACCATTCGGCGAAGCTCCCGTCATCGTGACGCCACAACGGCGAGCGCCAGAGTCCCACACCGGCAGCCCTGCGTACGGCGGCCTCGTCGACCTCGATGCCCAGGCCCGGACGCATCGGACGCTCGAACCAGCCTTCCTTCACCGTGAGCGGTTCGGGGTCGATGAGGTAGTCGAGCAGGTCGGCACCCTCGTTGTAGTGGACGCCGAGACTGGATTCCTGCAGCACCGCGTTCGGGCTGGCGATGTCGACCTGGAGGCAGGCGGCCAGGGCGATCGGTCCGAGCGGAGAGTGCGGTGCGAGCCCCACCCCGTGCAGCTCTGCGAGCGCGGCGATGCGTCGGGTCTCGGAGATGCCACCGGCGTGTGAGACATCGGGCTGGGCGAGCGCGATACCGGCTTCGAGCGCCGACCGGAAGTCCCACCGTGAGTACAGGCGCTCTCCGGTCGCGATCGCCACCGACGTGCCGCCGCACAGCCCGTCGAGGCGGTGGGTGAGTTCGGGGACGAGCGGCTCTTCGAGGAACAGCGGTGCGACGTGGGCCTCGAGCGCCCGGCACATGGTCTTTGCGACGCTGACCGACCACCGACCGTGTGCGTCGATCGCGACATCGCCACCATCCATCGCCGCCGTGGCTGACTCGACGCGGTCGACCACGCCCTGCACGGCGGCTCGCGACTCGAGGTGGCGCATCCGACCGGAGGCGTTCATCTTGACAGCGGTGTAGCCCTCGGCGGCGCGGGCGGCCGCCTGCGCGGCGACCTCGGCCGGATCGTCTCCGCCGACCCACACGTAGGCTCTGATCCGGTCGCGGACCGGTCCGCCCAGCAGGTCGTACACCGGCACGCCCAGCGCTTTGCCGCGGATGTCCCACAGCGCCTGGTCGATGCCGGAGATCGCGGAGGAGCGCTCAGGACCGCCGCGGTAGAAGCCGCCGCGGGTCATCGTCTGCCACAGATCTTCGATGCGGGTCGGGTCGGAACCGATCAGGATCTCGGACAGGGAATCGACCGCCGCAGCCACGACGTCTGCGCTTCCCTCCACGATAGGCTCGCCCCAACCGACCACTCCGTCGTCGGTCTCCATGCGAAGGAACTGCCAGCGCGGGGCCACGCTGAACGTTTCGATCCGACTGATGCGCATCCGGCTCCCTCGCTGAGATGTCTCCGGCGCCGGGCAATCGACGCGAGATAATACTATTATCACAGTATGCGCACCGACGGGTGTCGGCGATGCGAGGAAGCAGAGGGTTGAGCATGACGACAGTGGCACCTTCCCGAGAAGGGGGCGGCGGCATGAACGGTGCCGATCTTCTCCGAGGAGAAGTGATCCTCGTCACCGGGGGCGCCCAGGGCATCGGCAACGCCGTCGTCCGCACCGCACGCGAGCAGGGAGCGACCGTGTCGTTCTGCGACCTCGACCCCGCACGCGTCGAAGCCGCGGTCGCCGCCCTCGCCGCAGACGGCCTCGACGTGCACGGCACCGTCGCCGACGTGACCGACGAAGCCGCAGTCGCCCACTGGGTGGAGGAGGCGACGACGGCCCTCGGCGCACCGAGCGGTCTCGTGAACAACGCCGGCCGCAACGCCTACAGCGATCCCACGACCATGAGCGTCGCCGAATGGGACGACTTCTTCGACCTCGACCTGAAGGCGTCCTGGCTGTGTGCGCGGGCTGTCCTTCCGGTCATGCTCACCGCCGAGCACGGATCCATCGTCTCGATCTCCAGCATCCACTCCAAGATGACCATGGCGGGGATGTTCCCCTACGCCGCAGCCAAGGCGGGGCAGCTGGGGTTCACCCGCTCGCTCGCCCTCGACGTCGCCGGTCGGGGCGTCCGCGTGAACGCCGTCTCCCCCGGACTCGTCTGGACCCCTCTCTCCGAGACCCACTTCGCCGAGCGTCCGGAAGAGCTCGCCGCCACGCTCGCGGTCCAGCCGACCGGGCGTCCGGCGCAGCCGTCGGAGATCGCGGCCGTCGTGTGCTTCCTGCTCTCGAGAGCCGCGTCCTACGTCAACGGCGCCGACTGGGCCGTCGACGGCGCCTACAGCGCGAGGTTCGCGTGATGGCCGCCCGGCGTGGGCTGCACGGCGTGCTCGTCGACGACCTCGGCCGCCGCATCGTGCACCATGAGATCGCCCCCGGCTCGCAACTGCCGCTCGATGAGCTCGGCGAGCAGTACGGGGTGTCGCGCACAGTGGTCAGGGAGACCATGCGCGTGCTCGAGGCGAAGGGGCTCATCGTCGCTCGACAGAACGTCGGCACGCGCGTGCTCGCCGATGACGCCTGGCACGCCCTCGACGTCGACGTGCTCCGCTGGCGACTCTCCGGACCGGACGCCAAGGATGCCAGGCAGGATCTGCTGGAGCTGCGCTCGGCCGTGGAACCGACGGCCTCTCGACTTGCGGCCCTTCGCCGCGATGACGCGACCGCCGAACGTCTCGTCGCCGCCTCTCAACGGATGCGCGATGCGCTCGAGCCGGAAGATGTCGACGCCTTCACGGCCGCAGATGTCGACTTCCACGCGACGCTGTTCGAAGCGGCGGGCAACCCCCTGATCGCCGAGTTGCTCTCGCTGGTCGGCGCGGCACTCGACGACCGCATCCAGGTGGTCGCGAGTCACGGCATCTCGGCCGTCGCCGTCGATCTGCACTGCGAGCTCGCCGCAGCCGTCGCCGCGGGCGATGCCGACCAGGCCGCCCGCACCGCCGGCGACCTCATCGTCCGCTCCTACGAAGACTCTCTGTGACCGCACTCTCGTTCGGCGCCATCGACCTGGCGGACGGTGCGAGAGCGAACAGCCTGCGCGGCGCCGAGGAGTGGCTGCACCAGCCGGTCGGTGAGCGCACGCCCACGGACTTCACCGCCACCTCGCTGGGCGGCTGGGACGAGATGCTGCCGACCATCGACGCCTGCCGCGTCCCGCGAGGCAACGGCTTCGAGGAGTGGGGCGATCACGGCGAAGCCTGGAACCGGCGCTGGGCGGGCGACGGCGGATCGCACGCGGTCGAGGTCGACGGCATGACGCTTCGCCGACGCATCCACCACGACTCCACAGGTGCGCGCCTCGACTACTCCCTCACGTCCGACGAGGTGCGCCCGGTGCAGTGGGCCGCGCATCCGCAGTTCATCTGGACCCCGGGCACGATCATCGAACTCGGTGCGGCGGCTCCATGGCGGCGCGTCTATCCGACGGACATGACACGGGTCATCGAGGCGGACAACGACCCGGCAGCGCTCCTCAACTCGCTCGGCGGAGCGAAGTGGTGGTCGACCACCCCGATCGATCGCATCGTGCTGCGTCGACCCGACCGAACCGGTCTGCGCGTCAGCTGGGATGCAGAGTCCCTCCCCTGCGTCGCCCTCTGGATCGACCCCGGCACCTTCGCCTCCGCGCCGGTGATCGCGATCGAGCCGGCGCTGACGCCGTACGACTCTCTCGCAGATGCCGTCGAGGCAGGCGCGGCGCCGACTGTCGGCCCCGGTCGGCCGCTCTCCTGGTGGTTGCATCTGGAGGAGATCGGCTGATCTCCCGAAGCCGTGGTGCGGAGCAGACTCGCCGCCCCGCACCACGCGCATCATCCGGGGATGCCGATGCGCCGCTCGCCGGAGCGGAGCTGCTGGATCACGACCGCGATCACGAGCAGTGCGCCCTGGGCGACGTTCTGCCAGAACGTGTTCACCCCGAGCAGGGTCATGCCGTTGGTCAGCACGCCGAGGAGCACGACCGCGAGAATCGTCCCGGCGATGGTTCCCTTGCCGCCCTTCAGCGCCGCGCCACCGAGCGCCGCGGCCGTGATGGCCTGCAGCTCGAGCCCCTCGGAACCGGAGATCGGCTGCCCCGAGCCCGTGCGCGCGGTGATGAGGATGCCGGCTACCGCGGCGATCGCCCCGGTGACCATGTAGACGCCGATGATGTAGCGGTTGATGTTGATGCCGGCCAGGCGGGAGGCGATGTTGTTGCCGCCGACAGCGTAGATGTTCCGGCCGATCGAGGTATACCGCAGCACGATGTGCGCGAGCACCGCGACGATCACGAGCACCCAGATGAGGGTCGGGATGCCGATGATCGCCCCTCGCGCCAGGAAGATGAAGAACGGGTCGGCGCCCGTGTAGCCCTGCGCACGTCCGTCGGAGAGCAGCTGCGAGATCCCCTTGAAGGCCGCGAGCGTCGCCAGTGTCGCGATCACCGGGTTCACCCGGCCGAACACGATGATGCAGCCGTTGATCAGACCGCACAGCACGCCGATGGCGACGGCGCCGACCACCCCGATCGCGGGTCCTGCGACGGTGAAGATCATCGCCGAGGTGACGGAGGTGAGACCGGCGATCGACCCGACCGAGATGTCGAGCGCGCCGAGGATGATCACGATGGTCTGCACCACGGCGAGCAGACCCATGATCGAGATCGCCGTTCCGATGACCTTGAGGTTCTGCACCCCGAAGAACAACGGGTTCTGGATGCCGATGATCGCGACGACGACGGCGATCGCGAGGATGAGGGAGAGGTTCTGCACACCGATCGCGGCGATGACGCGCCGGACCGGTGAGAGGGGCTGCGTCTCCACTGATGTGGTGTTCGCGGCGGTGGTGGTCACGGTCGATGTTTCCTTTCGGGAATCGATGCTCATGCGGCGGCCTCTTCGTCCATCGCGAGCGCCAGGATGTTCTCTTCAGTGGCCTCGGCGCGCGACAGCTCGCCGCTGATGCGCCCACCCGCCATGACGTAGATGCGGTCGGAGACGCCCAGGATCTCGGGGAGCTCGCTGGAGACGACGATCACTGCGACGCCTTCGTGGGCGAGGCGGTCGATGATCGCGTAGATCTCGGACTTCGCTCCGACGTCGATGCCACGGGTGGGCTCGTCGAGGAGGAGCAGCTTGGGCTTGGTCGCCAGCCAGCGCGCCAGCACCACCTTCTGCTGATTGCCGCCGGAGAGCTTCCCGACGAGCTGATCGGTGGAGGGCGTGCGGATGCGGAGCGCATCCACGTACTCCTGCGCGAGCGCGCGCTCGGCGCGATCCTTCACGAAGATCCAGCGCGAGAGTTGACGGAGCACGACGAGCGCCGCATTGTCCCGCACCGAACGTTCGAGCAGCAGGGCCTCGGCCTTGCGCTCCTCGGGTGCGAATCCGATGCCGGCCCTGATGCTGTCGGCGGGCTGGCGGATGCGACGGCGCTTGCCCTGCACGCGGATCTCGCCCGAGTGCACGACGAAGTCGCCCGCGATCGTCTTCATCAACTCGCTGCGTCCCGCACCGACCAGCCCCGCTATGCCCACCACCTCGCCCGCACGGACGGTGAGGGAGATGTCGCTGACGTGCTGATTGGAGACGCCGGCGAGTTCGAGGACGACATCGCCGAGGGCTGCGGGCTCGCGGTGGAAGAACTGGGTGAGGTCACGCCCCACCATCATCCGCACGAGTTCGTCGTGGTCGGTCTCGCCGACCAGCTTCGTGCCGACGAACGCGCCGTCACGCAGGACGGTGATCCGGTCGGCGAGCTGGAAGATCTCGCCCATCCGATGCGAGACGTAGGCGATCGCGACGCCCTCGCTCTGCAGCTTCTTGATCAGCGCGAACAGCAGCGACACCTCCTCGTCACCGAGGGACGATGTGGGCTCGTCGAAGCACATGATCTTCGGGCGCGTGATCACCGCGCGCATGATCTCCACGATCTGCCGCTGTGCCGGCGAGAGCTCCGATCCGAGCGTCTCCGCCTTAATCACACGATGGAAACCCCAGCGGGTCAGCTCTTCGCGCGCCCGCTTCAGCACGTCGCCACGACGATACGCGAGACCGCCGAGAGCGCCGACGTAGATGTTCTCGGCGACCGAGACCCACGGGATGATCTCCGGTTCCTGCGCGATGACGCGCAGACCGGCAGCACGCGCATCGGCCGGATCCGAGAAGTGCACGGCTTCTCCGTCGATGCGCAGCTCGCCCTCGTCGGGGCGGTAGTCCCCGTTGAGGATCTTCAGGAGCGTCGACTTGCCCGCCCCGTTCTCGCCCATCAGCGCGGTGACCTCACCAGCGCGCAGTTCCAGCTCGACGCCGCGGAGGGCCCGCACGACGCCGAAGTTCTTCGCGACACCAACGGCCTGCAAAACGATCGACTCTTCCGACACTTCCTCATCACCTTTCTGTCGTCACGGTCATGACGCGGGGGCGATCCGTCGGATCGCCCCCATGTGTTCAGACGATCAGGTGCAGACCACGCCCTTCGCCTCCCAGTTGCTCGCGTCGACGATCTCCGTGTTCGCGACCGTCTTGGGAGGAAGCTCGGTTCCGTCGCGCAGCAGCGCGATCATCGAGCCGACGGCCGCCTTGCCGACCTCGACGCCGGAGATGAACAGTGCCGACTTGTTGCCGGTCTCCTGTCCGGCATTCCAGTCCTTGCAGGTCAGGTAGGCGCCGAGTCCGACGCCGGCGATGTCGGTGGATGCGACGCCCGAGTTCTGCAGCGCCGTCACGACGCCGGTCTCGTTCTCGTCGTTGCAGCCCCAGACGACCCAGTGCTTGACGCCGGCGTTCGCCGTGATCACGGCTCCGGCCTTGTCCTGGGCGTCGGTGGCCGAGTTGTCGGTGCCGATGTCGATGACCTCAGGACCGTCGGGGACGGCGTCGGCGAAGGCGGAAGCGGCACCCTCGATCCGCTCGACGCAGTTCGGCTGGTCCTGGCGGTAGGCCGAGAGGATGCGGGTGTCGGCTGCCGTCCATCCGGCCTCCTGGTACAGGCGTGCGGCTTCAGCGCCGACCTTCTCGCCCATCGATGCGCCGTCGAACCCGGTGAACGCGGCGGCGACACCGGCAGCGTCCTCGATCGGGTCGTCGGCCGCCATGATCGGGATGCCGGCCTCGTTCGCGAGCTGGATCACCTGCGGGCCGATCTTCCCGTCGGGAACGACGATGATGATGCCGTCGACCTGCTGCGCGATGGCGGCCTCCACCTCGGAGATCGCCTTGTTGGCATCGGTGCCCAGATCGACGACGTTGACCGTGACATCGCCGGCATCTTTCGCCGCGTCCTTCGCGCCGGTGGCCTCGTCGATGAAGTACTGCTGGTCGCCCTGCTTCTGCAACAGGGCGATCGTGAGCGTGCCGTCCTTGGTTCCGCCCGAATCTGCGGGTCCGGCCGTCTCCTGGCCGGAGGAACAGGCGGCGAGCGCCGCGATGGTGAATGCCGTGACCCCGACGGCGGCGAGCCGGAACCAAGTGGGGCGAGCTGCATGCTGCTTCATCAGCGATCCTTATCTTCTTCGATACTCCGGCGGCTGTGCCGGGGGATGTGATCCGCTCTCGGGCGGGTAAACATATAATATGCCTAATCAACGACAACGCAACGAATGTTGCGTTTTCGAGATTCCCGATGGCGCCAGGCACACGCCAGCACCCCGACATCGATCAATGGAGAACGACTGTGCGGCCGAGACGAGTGACAGCATGAACGCCGAGAACATCGGACGCAGCCCGCTGCGGTCTCGATCCTGGCTGGGCGAGAGGGGCAAGAACGGCTTCATCGCTCGCCATCATCTCCGACAGTCCGGCCTGTCCGGCCGGCAATTCGACGGGCGCCCTGTCATCGGTATCGCGAACACCTGGTCGGAGCTCACGCCCTGCAACATCCACCTGAAGGGGCTCGCCGACGCGGCCCGCCGCGGCATCCAGCAGGCAGGCGGCACGGCACTCGAGTTTCCCGTGCTCTCGCTCGGCGAACCGTTCATGCGCCCGTCGTCGATGATCTACCGCAACATGATGGCGATGGAGCTCGAAGAGCTCTGCCGCGCGAACCCCCTCGACGCCGTCGTGGTCCTCACCGGCTGCGACAAGACGACCCCGGCAGCCCTGATGGCCCTCGCGAGCGTCGACATCCCCTCGATCGTGCTCACCGGCGGCCCGATGCTGAACGGCCGGTTCCGCGGGCGCCCGGTAGGCAGCGGCACCGACATCTGGCGGATGACCGAGGCGCTGCGAGCAGGCGACGTGACCCAGGAGGAGTTCACCGAGTTCGAGAGCTGCCTGAACCGCTCCGCCGGCCACTGCATGACCATGGGCACGGCCTCGACGATGGCGAGCATCACCGAGGCGCTGGGGATGCAGCTGCCCGGTGGCGCCGCCCTTCCCGCCGTCGACTCGCGGCGGCTCGTCCTCGCCGAGGACACCGGAGCCCGCGCCGTCGAACTCGCCCTCGAATGCCTGCGTCCCTCGATGATCATGACCCGGGAGGCGATCGAGAACGCCCTCGTCGTCAACGCCGCGTGCGGCGGATCGACGAACGCCGTGCTGCACCTGCTGGCCATCGCCGGGCGGCTCGGGGTGCCGCTCTCGCTCGACGACATCGACGAGTTCAGCCGCGCCATCCCGCTGCTGGTCGACCTCATGCCGAGCGGGCGATTCCTGATGGAGGAGTTCGCGTACGCCGGCGGGGTCCCCGCCTTGATGAAGGAGCTCGGCGACCTGCTCCACACCGGCGCGCCTTCGGTGACGGGTCGGACCCTGGGCGAGAACGTCGCCTCGGCCCGCAACGACGACCCCGAGGTCATCCGTCCACTGTCGAACCCTGTGCAGCCCGCGGGATCGGGCACCGCCGTGCTGCGCGGCAACCTCGCGCCCGACGGCGCCGTGCTCAAGGTGAGCGCGGCCGAGCCGCACCTTCTCGACCACACGGGTCCGGCACTCGTCTTCGACGACCTCGAGTCATACCTCGCCGTGGCCGGAGACCCCGACCTCGACGTCACCGCCGACACCGTGCTCGTCGTGCGCGGCTGCGGCCCCCGCGGCTACCCCGGCATGCCCGAGGTCGGCAACCTTCCCCTCCCGAAGAAACTGCTCGACCAGGGAGTGCGCGATCTCGTGCGGATCTCGGATGCGCGCATGAGCGGCACGGCATACGGCGCGTGCGTGCTGCACGTCGCGCCGGAGTCGGCAGCCGGCGGTCCGCTCGCACTGATCCACACGGGAGACCTCGTGCGGCTGGATGTTGCAGGGAGATCGCTCGACATGCTCGTCGATGACGAAGAGCTCGAACGCCGACGCGCCGAGCTCCCTGCACCCGTGGTCGCGAGCACGCGCGGCTGGACCCGGCTCTACACCGACCACGTGCTCCAGGCCGATCAGGGCGTCGACCTCGACTTCCTCGTCGGCTCCAGCGGCGACGAGCCCTCGCGCAGCCCGTTCTGACCCACCCGAAGGAGTCCCGCCGTGATGAACACACGCATCGAGGGCGTCTGCCCCGTCGTCGAAACGCCATTCACCAACGATGGGCGGATCGACGTCGAGTCGCTCCGCCACCTCGTGCGCTCGCTTGCGGATGCGGGAGTGCGAAGCGTGATGTACCCCGGTTTCGCGAGCGAGTTCTACAAGCTAACCGACCTCGAGCGCGATGAACTCACCGGGGCACTCCTCGACGAGGCGCACCGGCACGGCATCGTCGTGGTGGTCTCGGTGCCCGACCACGCCACTGTGGTCGCAGTGGAGCGTGCTCGCCGCGCCGTCGAGCAGGGCGCCGACATGATCAACATCCTTCCGCCCCACACCCAGAGCCCCAGTCGCACGGCCGTTCGCGCGCATATCGGTGCGATCCTCGACACGACCGGATCGACGCCGGCGATCCTCCAATACGCTCCGGCTCAGACAGGCACGGCGCTCGATGCGGCCGTCATCGCCGAGCTGGCAGCAGCCCACCCGAACCTCGTGCAGGTGAAGGTGGAATCCGTTCCACCCGGCCAGCTCATCTCGGCGCTGCGCGAGGCGGCCCCCGGTCTCTCCTGCCTCGTCGGCTACGCCGGCGTCCAGCTCATCGATGCGCTGCGCCGCGGGGCGGTCGGTGTGCAACCCGGTTCGTCGTTCCCCGAGATCTACCTCGCCATCTGCGACGCATGGGAGAACGGTGATCGCCAGCGGGCGGCGGCACTGCACGCGCGGCTCCTCCCTTACATCTCGTATTGGATGCAGTCGGTCGAACTCATCATCGCGGCGGAGAAGGAGATCTCCGCACAGCGCGGCCTCCTTCGATCGGCGACCTGCCGCGCGCCCTCGCGCGAGCTCGACAGCGAGGAGCAGGAGATGATCACCCGCTTCCTGGTCGACTTCGACGAGTTCCTCCGGCCCGCGCCTCGTGCGATTAGCATTCAAGGATGACGAACTCCGCACCGATCGACGACATCTCCATCGGCGGTGAGGTGATCCGCCTCGGGCAGTTCCTCAAATTCGCCGGCCTCCTCGATTCGGGCGGCGACGCCAAAGAGGTGATCATCGACGGATACGTCACCGTGAACGGCGAGGTCGATCGCCGACGCGGGCGCCAGCTGCGCGACGGCGACCTGGTGACCTTCGAGGGACGCACGGTCCGCGTCCGCCCCTGACCGAACATCGACGTGCGGTGGATTCCGAAGAACCCACCGCACGTGTCAACGGCCGATTCAGCCGATGACGGTGTTCGTGTCGCTGATCTGCGACATCGGACCCGAGAGGTCCTGATAGATGTAGGCGCGGGTCTGCAGAGTGGTTCCGGGGGCGACGTCACCGACCTCGGCCGTGATGACCGCCGTGCCGGTCTCGCCCGGCTCCAGCTCGCCAAAGGAGGCGAAGACATGGCTGCTGCTGACGATTGGCTCGCCGAGGGACGATTCGGCACCGGTCACGGTCAGACCGTAGGCCGTCGGGATCGCCGTGGAGATCAGGCGAGTGAAGCTGGAGCGGTTGGTCGCGGTGACCGTGATGCGCACCTTCTCTCCGGCCTGGACCACATCGACGTTGTCGTCGAGAGTGACCTTCGCGGCCGATCCGAAGGTCTGCTCGGACTCCTGGCCCAGCGTGCCGTCGGCAAGTCGCACCCAGCCGATTCCCGCCTGGCCGACGCTCGTGTCATCGCTCGGCGCGAAGGGGTAGTTCACGGCTCCGTAGTTGTCGACCTGGGCTTCGGCAGCGTTGGCGGCCGGTGCGCCGATGAGCGCGACACCCGCGGCCACGGCGATGGTGATGCCGGTAGCGGCGATTCGGTTCTTCAGTTTCATGGTGTTCCTCCGGTTGATGTCCGGCCAGGATCCGGCCGGCAACATTCAACATTTCACTGCCGTGATGGAGGTGGCCGCGTTCAGGGAATCTGTATGCCGATAGATCGGAATGCGTGGGCTTTCGGAAGAGGTGCGGAGCGGTCGACTATCGCGCTTCCGACGGCAGGACCCGCCGCACGGTGACGACGACCAATGCGATGAGGAGCCCGATGATCGCCACGTCGGCGGCGATGTACGCATAGTGCGCCCAATTCGTGCCCGGCGCCTCGGCCCCGGCGATCACCAGATCGCTGCGCCGGTTGAGCACCGGGCGGATGACGGCGATCTCGAGAAGGAACACCAGCCAGATCACACCGAGGATCACCAGGGTCGTGCGTCCGGCCTTCGCCCGGGCACTCACGGCTGTGAGCACGACCAGGACGACACCCGCGAGCACGTTCAGCGCGGTGAAGACGAGTCGACCGATGCCGAGACCGATCGGGATCGTGACGCCGGGCGCGAGGAACTTCAACGGGGCTTCGAGGAAGGAGATCGCGATGATCGCCCCGAGCAGGAACGCCGGCAGCAGCAATTGCAGAGCCGCGTTCGTCCGTCCATTGGAAGTCATGAAGCCCTCTTCTCCCGCCGATCGCCGCCCTCCCTCCGACGCTACTGCGGCAGGTCGAGGTCGCAGACGATATCGACCGGAGAAAAGACGGCATCGACGGGAGAGACACGTACGCGCTCACAGCCACTCGATCACCTGCTCCGCGAGGATGCCGACGCCGATGACGGTCATGGCGATGCCCGCGATCCGGGTGACCACAGAGCTCGCACGCGGCCGGGTGCGCAGGAGACGACGGGCGAGCAGCCCCACTGTCGTGTAGACGATCGCGATGTTGAACAGGTGCAAGCCGCCGAGGGCGAGCATCTGTGTCGTCGACGGCCAGCCGTGCGGGCTCGTGAACTGCGGCAACAGGGCGAGCAGCAGCAGGAGCCCCTTCGGGTTGATCCCGCTCACACCGGATCCCCGCAGGAACTGCCCCCACCCCCCGGTGGCGACCGGTTCGCCGCTCTCCGCGATCGCCGCAGGGCGTGTGGCCAGCGTCGTCGCACCGAGGAAGATCAGATAGAACGCGCCGATCACGGTCAGGGTCGTGAGGGTTACCGGATACGCGGTGACCAGCGCTCCGAGACCGAGCGCGACGGCGACGATCACGACGGTGTACCCGGCGATCATCCCGAGGATGGAAGGCGCGATCGAGCGGGCGCGCAGGCCGGCGGAGATCGCATACGCCCAGTCCGCTCCGGGGGTCAGCGCCAGCATCACGGCGACCACCCAGAACTGCATGACCAGAGCGATATCCATCGGTCCTCCTCAATCCGAGGAAGAGACTACGAAGGATCACGCGAAAGGTGCTCCGATTCTTCGGGTGATCGCGCCCTTCACCTGCAAGAATTGTCACCATGGACGCACTTGACCGGGAGATCCTCTCCCTGCTGCAGGATGACGGACGAATGAGTGCGACGCACCTCGCCTCCCAGGTCGGGTTGAGCCTGTCCGCGTGCCATCGCCGACTCAAGGAACTGGAGCAGTCCGGAGCGATCGAGCGATACCGCGCGGTCGTCGCGCCCGCAGCCGTCGGCCTCACGTTCGAGGCCATCGTGTTCGTGACGATCGGACGCACCGACAAGGACACGATCGTGGCGTTCGAGGAGGCCGTCGTGGCGATCCCCGCGGTGGTCGAGGCCCAGCGCCTGTTCGGCGACCCCGACTACATGCTGCGCATCCTCACCCGCGACATGAGCGCCTACCAGGAGCTCTACGACAACACCCTCGGGGCCCTGCCGGGCGTGCAGCGGCTCACCTCGACCATGGTCATGAAGCGCCTCGGAGCGGACCGGGCGGTGCCGATCCCCTGAGGCGGGTGCGGTCAGACGGGGGCCTGGCAGATGCGTGCCACGAGCTCTTCGGGCGCAGCATCCACGGTCACCGCGATCCCCTGCTCGTCCGGCCCGAGGGGCTCCAGCGTCTGCAGCTGCGACGCCAGCAGCGCCGGCGGCATGAAGTGGTCCCGGCGCGCGGTGGTCTGCGCGACCACCCGTTCTCGGGGCGCGTCGAGGTGCACGAAGAAGACGGTCGGGGCCGAGGCGCGCAGCCGGTCACGGTAGCTGCGCTTCAGGGCCGAGCAGGCGACGACGACCACCGGATCTGCGGCGAGCGCCGCCCCCACCCGGTCGAGCCACGGCCATCGGTCGTCGTCGTCGAGCGGAGCACCGGCTGCCATCTTCGCGATGTTCTCCGGCCCGTGCAGATCATCCGCATCGATGAACGCGACACCCATCCGGCGCGCGAGTTCCCGACCCACCGTAGTCTTGCCCACCCCGGACACCCCCATGACGACGATCGGCCGAGACTCGCTGGTCACCAGTCGTGCACCGTTCCATCCGCCAGACGGTTGTACGGCAGATAGGCCCGCTCATACGGGTACTTTCCCGCCTCGTCGACGTCGAGCTCGACGCCCAGGCCCGGCTTGTCGCCCGGGTGCAGCAGGCCTTCGCGCCAGGTGAAGGACTGCTGGAACACCCTGTCGGTGCGCGAGCCGTGCTGCATGTACTCCTGGATGCCGAAGTTGTGGATGGCGAGGCCGAGGTGCATCGCCGCCGCCATGCCGACCGGCGAGATGTCGGTGGGCCCGTGCATGCCGGACTTGATCTGATACATCGCCGCGTAGTCGAGCGTCTTCTTCAGCGGGCTGATGCCGCCCATGTGCGTCACGGCGCCGCGCACGTAGTCGATGAGCTGATCGCGGATGATGTCCTTGAAGTCCCAGACGGTGTTGAAGATCTCGCCGATCGCGAGGGGTGTCGTCGTGTGCTGACGCACGAGCCGCAGCGCCTCCTGGTTCTCGGCGGGGGTGCAGTCCTCGAGCCAGAAGAGGTCGTACGGTTCGAGTGCCTTGCCGAGCTTCGCCGCCTGGATGGGCGTCATCCGGTGGTGGCCGTCGTGCAGCAGGGGGATGTCGGGGCCGAACTCGTTGCGCACCGCCTCGAAGACGCCCGGCAGGTGGTTCAGATAGGCGCGGGTGTCCCAATCCTCCTCGACCGGCTTCGCACCCCGCCGGGCCGGCTCGTGGTCGTAGCGGGCTTCCCCACCACCGGTGTCTGCAGCCTGCGAGGCGATGCCGTAGATGGCCTTGAGCCCGGGAACACCCGTCTGGATACGGATCGCCCGATACCCCTGGTCGAGGTGCGCGCGCACGGAGTCGAAGAGTTCGGGCAGCTCTTTTCCCGAGGCATGACCGTAGGCGAGCAGGCCGGAACGCGATGCCCCGCCCAGCAACTGGTAGACCGGCATCCCCGCCTTCTTGCCCTTGATGTCCCAGAGTGCCATGTCGACCGCGGCGACGGCGGCCATCGTGACGGGGCCTCGCCGCCAGTACGCGCTCCGATAGAGGAACTGCCAGGTGTCCTCGATGCGGTCTTCGTCGGCGCCGATCAGCAGCGGGACGACGTGTTCGGTGAGGTACGCGACGACGGCGAGCTCACGCCCGTTGAGGGTCGCGTCGCCGAGGCCCGAGACGCCGTCGGCGGTCGTGAGCTTGAGGGTGACGAAGTTCCGGTCCGGGCTGGTGACGATGACCTCAGCCTTGACGATGCTCATGCGAGGGTCCCTTCGGGAGTGAGGTGGTCGATGACGGTGCGCGTGCGGTCGCTCTCGGGCACGGCGCCGATGGTGCGCGCGACGGCGGCCGTCGCGGTGTCGGTCGGGTCGAGTTCGAGGAGCGAGCGGATCCAGGTCTCCAGGGCGTGCACCTGTGCTTCGTCGACGGCGAGTCCGTCTTCACGCCGTCGGCGCACGGGAGCCACGAGCCGTAGCGCCACCTTGATCGGGCTGTCGCGGCGGATCTGGTCGAGTCGATGGGCGATGCGCGGGTTCGCGAAGCGGACGCGCAGGTCGTCGAGCCATCCGTCGAGCTCTGCGGCAGGCAGATCGACCGCGGTCCGCTGGGCGGCCCAGAGCGCTTCGGTGTCGCCACGGAGGTCGCGGTCGTCGAACGCCTCGGCGATCGTCTCGTATCCCCGCAGACGACCGGCGGCCGCGAGGAAGCTGTGGCCGGCGTTGAGCAGGTAGAGCTTTCGCGATTCGTACGGACCCACGTCGGCCACGAATCGTCCACCGCCCTGCGCCCAGTCCGGTGCGCCGCCGGGGAACTCTCCGGCGAGGATCCACTCCGTGAACGGCTCGGTCACGACGGTGGACGGATCGTCGAGGCCGGTGAGCTTCCGCACGGCATCGATGTCGACTGCCGTGACCGCCGGGGTGATCCGGTCGACCACGGTGTCGACGAACGACGCGGTGTCCGAGATGCGCGCAGCCTCGGTGCCGGCGGCCTTGAGCACCGCGTCGCGCAGCACCCGTCCGTTCCGCGGCAGGTTGTCGCAGCTCACGACCGCGATGGGTCCTGCGTCGGTGTCCGCCCGAGCGACGAGGCCGTCGGCGATACGTCCGGGCACCGCGGAACCGGCGGAGTACCCCGCCTCGGTGACGGTGACGGTCAGCACGGCGACCTGCGGATCGGCGAGCACGGCGAGCCAGGACGCCTCATCCGATCCGGGGACCGCGCGCACGATCGACTGCACGGTCGTCGCCCGATCCCCCTCGGCCGAACGCTCCAGCACGGTATAGACGCCGTCGTTCCGTGACAGCAGTTCCGCGGCCTCGGGGGTGCGTCCGGTGAAAGCGGCGATGCCCCAGCCGTCGTCCGCGCCTGCGCGGTCGTTCGCCTGCTGGGTGTACCAGGCCTGATGGGCGCGGTGAAAGGCGCCCATCCCCAGATGAGCGGCACGGACCGGGGGATGCTGCGTGCGCGCCGGCCCGGTCACGATCCGATGCCCGCGGCACCGGCGCACGCGCGGAGGAAGGCGAGGTCGTCGACCAGTCGCTCTTCCAGCGGAGCATCCGTCGAGAAGTCCTCCAGCGTAACCCAGCCGTCGTACCCGACCTCGGCGAGAGCACGGAAGTAGTCCGGCACACTGGCGATGCCCTCGCGCAGCGGCGCCCACACCGACTCCCAGCGCACATCTCCATCGAGCCCGGTCTGCCCGGTGCGCTGCCAGACCGCGTTCTTCACGTGCACGTGAGCGAGGTACTCGCCCAGAAGCTGGAGCCCGGCACGAGTATCCTCCTGACCTTCGATCACGAGATTGCCGAGGTCGTGGATCACGCCGATGGTGCGCGGATCGATGCCGTCGACCAGCCGGAGGGCGGCCGACGCCGACGACGAGATCGTCTGGTGGTGCAGCTCGACCAGCACCTTCACGCCGAGTGTCCCCGCCTGTTCCGCGGCCCACGCCAGGTCGTCCCTGGTCTGCGCGAACACCGAGCGATAGTCCTCGGCGTCGTTGAAGGGGATGCGCACTCGCACCTGACGCGCACCGAGGTCTGCGGTCGCCCGGAGCGTCCGCAGCACGTCGTCCCGGTCCGGCGCGAGCGCATAGCCGCCGATGCCGCTGAACTCCAGCCCGGCCTCGCGGGTGATGCGGGCGATCTCGGCGACCGCCCCCTCGAGCCCGGTGAGCGGCCAGGTCGCACGGTTCCCGGCCCAGAACCCGGGCGGATCCGCCTCGTCCTGGTCGGTGATGCGCCACTCGATGCCGTCGTAGCCGATCGCGGCGATGCGGCGGGCCGCTTCCGCGGGCTCCCAGTCGGGGGTCGCCGCGGTGAACACGGAGAACTTCATGCGATGCCTCCTGTCCGCACGTTCGTGTCGTCGACGGTGCCGTCGATCAGGTCGGCGATGCGCACCGGCGAGCCGGTGGTCGCCGAGACGTAGATGCCGCGCACGACGGCGAGCGCCCGCAGCGCCTCGGGCACCCCGACGCGGGAAGCCCGCCCGTCGCGGATGCTCTCGACGATGTCGGCGTACTGACGGGCGTGGCCCTCGGCGAATGCCTGCGGGTTGCGGTCGTCGCCGAGTCGATGCCCCTCCGGCACCCAGTCGGCGCTGCGGTCGGTCGGCTCGCCGTCGATCCACAGCCGGGCGAGCTGGTCGTTCTCGATGATGCCGGTCCCCTGCGCACCGTGCACGGCCAGCCGCACCGGCTGCTCGGGGAAGGCCGCGGTCGTGGCGTGCAGCACGGCGAGCGCCCCCGATTCGAAGCGCACCGTGACCACGGCGACGTCTTCGACCTCGACCCGCTCGTGTGCGAGCAGCGCGGTGTGGGCGAACACCTCGACCGGCATGCCGAGGAACCACAGCAGCAGATCGACGGTGTGCACGCCCTGGTTCATGACGGCGCCTCCGCCGTCGAGCTCCCAGGTGCCTCGCCAGGCGCCCGAGTCGTAGTACTCCTGAGAGCGCCACCAGGGCACCGAGGCCACCGCGCTCGTGATCCGTCCCAGGCGTCCGGAGTGGGCGGCGTCGGCGACGGCCACGGCACCGGGGTCGAAGCGGTGCTGGCTGATCACCGAGATCCGGATGCCGCGCGTCTCCGCGTCCCTGGCGATCTCCGCTAATCGGCGGCCGCGCTCCATCGACACGTCGAGGGGTTTCTCCAGCACGACGTGCATCCCGCGGGCGACCGCCCGTTCGGCGAGCTCGACATGGGAGCCGCTCGGGGTGCAGATCACGACCATATCGACATCGGCGGGGATCGACTCGATCTCGGCGTGGGCCGACGGTCGCGCGCCGCCCAGCTCGTCGACGACGAGGTCGGCCAGCCGTGCGGTCGCCGCCGGCACCTCGTCGACGACGGCGACGATGCGCAGGCCGGGAGTGCTCGCGATCGCTCGGGCATGATTGACGCCGATGATGCCGCATCCGACGATCGCGACGTCGAGGATTGCGTCGGTCATGAGAGGGTCACTCCGATCTCGTCCGTGAGGGTGCGCAGGGCCCGACCGGCGCGGCCGAAGGCCTCGGGGCCGGAGAACCCGCCGAGGGCGTTCACGTCGGCGAGGTGCGGTTCGAGCGAGGCGAACCCCGCATAGCCGTCGTCGCGCAGGGCGGTGAGGGTCTCGCGCAGCTCGCCGTCGCCCTCGCCCACCGGGACCACCTCGCCGGTCGCTGCGAGCGCATCCTTCAGCTGCAGATACTCGAGGTGCGGTCGCAGCATCGCGTAGCCGTCGGTGAACGGACGGACGCCGACCTGCACGAAGTTGGCGTTGTCCCAGGCGATGCGCAGCCGGTCCGAACCGACCGACTCGATCACGTCGAGCACGCGTGCGGGGATGTCGCCGTAGATGTCCTTCTCGTTCTCGTGCACGAGGGTGACCCCGGCCGCCTCGGCGGTGCGCGCCAGCGCCGCCATGCGCACGAGCACGTCGTCGCGGATGTCTTCGGCCGAAAGGTTCTCGTCGCGGAAGAACGAGAAGATGCGGATATACGGGGTCTCCAGGACGTCGGCGGCACGGATCGCCCGCTGCAGTCGACCGACCTCGTGCTCCACCGGTAGGGACACGTCGACCTTGCCGATCGGCGAGGCGACCGCCGAGACCGACATGCCGCGTTCGCGCACGACGGCCGCGAGCTGCGTCAGCTGAGACTCATCGAGATCGACGATGTTCACCCCCCACGCGCTGCGCACCTCGATGTGCCGCGCGCCGAGCGCCTGGAGCACGGCGATCTGCACGGCCGGATCGGGATCGATCTCGTCACCGAATCCTGAGAGCTTCCACGGGGTCATTTCACTCCTCCTGCGGTGAGACCGCCTACGAGATAACGCTGGAACACGAGGTACAACACGACGACGGGGATGGCGCAGATGAGCGAGGCCGCCATCATCTGTCCGTACAGCGGCACCGCCCCCGTCTCCTGCGTCGCGCCGAAGATCTGCAGGGCCACCGCGGCGGTCCGGCTGTCGCGGTTGGTCATGACCGAGGCGAACAGCACGTCGTTCCACCCCTGCAGGAAAGCGAAGATCGCGGAGACCACGATCCCGGGCCAGCTCAGCGGCAGCACGATGCGGGTGAGGACGCGGAAGTTGGAGGCGCCGTCGATGCGGGCGGCTTCTTCGAGCTCGCGCGGCAGCCCGCGGATGTACGTCACCATCACCCAGGTCGAGAACGGCAGCGCGAAGGTGAGGTAGGTGACGAACACCGACCAGTGCGTGCCGATGGTGGGGATGCGCAGCACCGACGACAGCGTCGAGAACATCACGAACACCGGCAGCAGCATGAGGGTTCCCGGAACCGACTGCAGGCCGAGCAGACCCCGAAGGATCGTGACGCGTCCGATGAAGGTGAACCGCACCAGCACCCAGGCCATCGACACGGCCACGGCCGCGCAGACGACCGCGACCGCCCCGCAGATCAGCAGGCTGTTGGCCAGACCTCCGGCGAGATCGACACTGCGCCAGACCTTGATGTAGTTGTCGAGACGCAGCTCGGTCGGCCAGTACGCGCCGCCGGCGACCGCGACATCGGCGTTGATCGAGGCGAACAGCATGTACGAGACCGGCCCGAAGACCAGCAGACACAGGACGACGTTCGCGGCGACGAGAAGCGGACGCGGCAGCAGGCGGTCGACCTGGCTGTGACCGCCCGGGCGGCTCCGGCGCGGGTTGACCTGCGCGATCGTGGTGGTGACGCTCATCGCTTCGCGTCCTCTCCGGTGTCGAGGCGCACAGCGCGCAGGTAGACGAACAGGGGGATCGCGACGATCGCGAGAGAGGCGACCGCCATCGCCGCGGAGAGCCCGAACCGGAAGCTCTGGAACGCCGTGACGTAGGTGAGGACCGGCAGGACCTCGACATCGACGGGGGCCGGGATCCCGAAGAGCACGAACGGCATCGTGAAGGCGTTGATGCTGTGCAGGAACGTGAGGATGAAGGCCAGCAGGATCGATCCGCGCAGGTACGGCAGGATCACCTTGCGCAGCTTGATCCCCCAGCCGGCGCCGTCGAGCGCCGCCGCCTCGTGCACCTCCGCATCCACCGCCTGGAGACCGGCGAGGGTCAGCAGATACACGAACGGCCAGCTCACCCAGAGCTGCGTGATCACCAGGGTCCAATAGCTCTGCGGTCCGTTCAACCACAGCCCCGGATCGACGCCGAAGACGCCGAAGGCCCCGTCCACGACGCCCTCGGGCTGGAACATCGCCCGGAAGACGGTCGCCACGACGAACGCGGGGAGGATGTATGGGATCAAGTACACCGAGCGCACCAGCCCACGGCCGCGGAAGGCGTTCTGCGTGGCCAGCGCCGCCGTGACGCCGAGGGGGATCGCCGCGACCGACACGATCAGTGCGTAGCTGACGCTCAGCCAGATCCCCCGCACCAGCGGAGAAGTGGAGAACGCCTCGACGAAGTTTCCCAGGCCGACGAACGGCGCCTGCAGCCACTGCCTGATCGTGTACTGGTCGAGATCGAGCATCGAGATCCAGAAGGCCAGCAGCAGCGGCACCAGGATCAGCAGCGTCATCAGCACCCCGCCGGGGAGCAGCATCCACAGCGGGCGGGGCCGCTCGCTCGGCGGCGTGTCGTCGGTGCGTTTCCGACGCGTATCGGTCGCGATCGCCATGTGCGCGTCCTCGCGTCGCTACTTGGACTTGTCCAGCGCGGACTGCGAACTCGCCTGGGCCTCGGCGATCGCCGCGGCGATGTCGCTCTGGCTGAGCGTTCCCCCCTGCAACGCGGGCAGCGACTGCACGACGACGTTGGTCAGCGCGAGCTGCGTGTCACCCCAGGCGCCCGTGAACGGAGTGGCGACCGACTGCGAGGCCGCCTGCACGTTGGCGCTCAGATCGGGGTTGTCCTTCTCGACCTGTGCGGCCGCCTCCACCCCCGTCGGCAGCTCGCCGAACGTGTCGAAGTAGTCGAGCTGCGACTCGGTGCTGGTGAGCATCTCGATGAACGCGAACGCGAGGTCCTGGTTCGGCGAGTACTGGGCGACCACGAGGTTGTCTCCCGAGAGGATGCTGGCCGCTTCCTCGCCGCCCTTGGGGAGTTCGGTCTCCCCCGGCGGGATGGTCGGGAGGAGGGCGTAGGCGTAGGAGTCGGCGACGGGGGAACCCGCGAACGTGGGCTTCGAATTCGCCGAGGTCATCGGAAGGAAGGCGGCCTTGCCCTCGGCGAAGGCGGCGACGGCCTGGGCGTTCTTCCAGCCGATGGCTGCCGGGTCGACGAGTCCGTCCTGGTACCAGCCGAAGTAGGTGTCGTAGGCGGCGGCCACGGCGGGATCGTCGATCTCCGCCTTCTTGGCCTCGACATCGATCAGCGGATTGCCCGCCTGCACGCTCATGCCCCAGACGAACTTCCAGGGGTCGAAGCTGTCGGCGTATCCGATCGCGAGACCGTGCACGTCTCCGGATTCGATCTTCTCGGCGGCGGCCGTCAGCTCGTCCCACGTCGTGGGCGGTTCGTCGATGCCGGCAGCGGCGAGCAGCTCGGTGTTGTAGGCCATCACGAACGGGCGACTCACGAACGGGACGGCGATCTCGTCGTCCTCGCTGGGGCCGGAGATACCGAGGGTGGACGGTACGAAGCGGTCGCGGCCTCCCACCTTGTCCCAGTCGGCCTCGGTGAGTTTCACGAAGGCGCCCGTCGCGTACGCGGTCGGGGTGAACGTGGTGCCGAGTCCGTAGACGTCGGGGCCCTGTCCGGAGAGCACAGAAGTCTGGATCTTCGTCAGCTCGTCGTTGGCGCTCGCGAAGGTCTCGAACTCGACCTTCGCTCCGGTCTTCTCCTCGAAGGCATCGGAGACCTTCCCGAACCACTCCTTCTGCTGCTCGGGGTAGAGACCGTTCGCGGCCATCATCACCGTGAGCGTCTGGCCGGTCCCGTCGACGGTGCCACCGGCGTCGCCGTCGTCCGTGCCGGCGGTGGATCCCGAGCATGCGGTCAACGCGATCGCTGCTGCGGCCATCGCCCCGAGGGCGATCAGGGGTCGAGACTTCATTGAACTCTCCTTCGAGACAGTGAGTGGACGTGACTGCGTCTTCGCCAAGGTAGGCAAGCGTGGCAATTGTTAGCAATTCATTGCCAGTAATTGCCATCTTGTGATTCTGTTGCCCCATGTCGTCCCCCACACCGCCTTCGCACCGGCCGACGCTCGCCGATGTGGCCGATGCCGCCGGCGTCGCGATCTCCACGGCGTCGCGCGCCCTCGCCGTCCCCGGCCGTGGCAACCCCGGCACCCGCGACCGCATCATCCGCGTCGCGAAGGACCTCGGCTACACGCCCACCGCCGCCTCCGGCACGGCATCGACGCCGTCGACCCGCATGGTCGCCGTGCTGGTCTCCGACGTCACGAACCCGTTCTACTTCGGGATCATCCGCGGTACCCAGCAGGCCCTGCGGGTGGCGGGCTACTCGCAGATCCTGGTGCACACCGAGGAGTCGCCCGAGATGGAGGAGAGCACCCTCGAAGAACTGCGCAGCTCCTACGACGGCGCGATCCTGACCGCGTCCCGCCTGTCCGACGAGCGGCTGGCCGAGCTCAGCACCGAGCTCCCCCTCGTGGCCCTGAACCGTGCCGTGCCCGGAGTGCCGTCGGTGTTCATCGACACGCCGCTCGGCTTCGACCAGGCCGTCGAGCACCTCGCCTCCCTGGGGCATCGACGCATCTGCTACGTGGCCGGTCCCCCGACCAGCTGGGCGAGCAATCTCCGCTGGCGGGCCGTGGCGGCCGCGTGCGAGCGCCTCGGGATCGAGCACACGAAGGTGGGGCCGTACCAGCCCCGCACGAAGGCGGGAGCGGCGGCGGCGGATGCCGCGCTGAACACCGGTGCGACCGCCTGCGTGGCTTTCAACGACCTCCTCGCGATCGGCATGCTGATCCGGCTCAAGGAACGCGGCGTGCGCGTTCCGGAGGACATGAGCATCGTCGGCTGCGACGACATCTTCGGCGCCGACTTCTGCAACCCGCCACTCACGACCCTCACCGCTCCGATCGAGCAGGCCGCACGCCTGTCCGTGTCGATGCTGCTCGACCGCCTGCAGAGCGAGCGCATCGGAGCGGGCGCGCTCAACCGACGGCACATCGCCGCACTGCCCACCCACCTGACCGTGCGGGAGTCGACCGGCTCCGCACCCCGCCGCACCCCTGGAGGAGACTCATGAACACTGCGCTCAGCCCGCACGCCGACCGACTCCTCCCCGCCGATCCCGGCGTGCGCGAGCTCGCCCGCCGGCTGTACGACGCGGTCGCTGCGGCACCGATCCTGTCGCCGCACGGGCACGTCGACGCCGCGCTGCTCGCGGACGACGAACCGTTCTCCGATCCTGCGACGCTGTTGATCACTCCCGACCACTATGTGCTGCGCCTGCTCCACGCCGTCGGTGTGCCCCTCGGCGCGCTGGGTCGCGGAGCCGCACCCGCCGATCCGCAGGAGGTGTGGCGGGCGTTCTGCGCGAACTGGGACGTCTTCCTCGGAACGCCGGTGCGCTACTGGTTCGAGTCGTCGCTGTCCGAGGTGTTCGGGGTGACCGAGCAGCCGAGCGCGGGCAATGCCGATGAGCTGTACGCACACATCGACGCGCAACTGCGAATCCCCGCATTCCACCCACGGGCGCTGTTCGAGCGCTTCCGCATCGAGGTGCTCGCGACGACCGACGACCCCGCCGACGACCTCGCCGCGCATGCACGACTGCGCGACGATCCGTCCTTCCGCGGGCACGTGCTTCCGACGTTCCGCGCCGACCGCTACATGGATCCGTCGGCTGAGGGATGGTCGGCTGCACTCTCGGAGCTGTCGGAAGCTGCCGGCACCGATGCCGCGAGCTACGCCGGGCTGCTCGACGCCCTGCGCCTCCGACGGACCGCATTCCGGGCGGCGGGCGGCACGGCCACCGACACCGGTGTGCTCGACGCCGGCTCGCAGCCGCTGACGAGTGCCGACGCAGAGCGCATCCACGCCGCCGGGCTCCGGGGGGACGTCACCGCGGAAGCCGCGACGGCATACCGCCGCAACATGCTGTACCGACTGGCCGAGATGTCGTCTGAGGACGGACTGGTCATGCAGCTGCACCCCGGCGTGATCCGCAACCACCACCGCGACACGCTCGCGCAGTTCGGCCCGGACAGCGGACACGACCTGCCGGATGTCGCCTCATTCACGCGGCCGCTCACCCCGATCCTCAACGACTTCGGCACCGACGAGACGTTCCGGATGGTGCTGTTCACGGTCGACGAGACCGCGTTCAGCCGGGAGATCGGACCGCTCGCCGGCTTCTACCCCTCTGTGTACGCCGGTGCACCGTGGTGGTTCCTCGACACCCCCGACGCCATCTCCCGCTACCGGAGGTCGGTGACGGACAGCGCCGGTTTCACGAAGACCAGCGGGTTCGTCGACGACACCCGGGCCTTCTGCTCCATTCCCGCGCGCCATGACATGTCCCGGCGGCTCGATGCGGGCTACCTGTCCACTCTCGTCGCAGAGCACCGCCTCACCGAGGAGCAGGCCTTCGCGCTGGCGCACCGCTTCGTCGACGACATCCCGCGGACGACCTTCCGACTGCCCAGTGCTCCCGCCTGAGCCTCACGAAGTGGAGGTCTCCGTGACACGACGCACGACGTACTCGACGACATCGCCCTCCGGGATCGCGCGGGGACGGAAGCGTGCCCCGGTAGGCCCGCGCGGCACCATGCGATCGACGCGGAAGATGCGCCAGTCGTCTCGATCCAGGTCCCAGGCGAGCAGGTACCAGACCGGCCCCCAGCTCACCAGCCGCTGTGGTTCGGTGTGTCGCGGCTCTTCGCTGCCACCCGGCTTCGTGTAGCCGAAGCGGAGCCGTTCATGACCGCGGATCGCCGCGGCGACCGTGCTGAGTGCTGCGAGATCGAGTGGGGGTTCGGCTCCGGGAACCACGCTGGTCGCCTTCCGGATCGCGTCGACACGGCGGCGGAGGCGGGCGGGCATCACCTGCTCCAGCTTGGCGAGGGCGGTGAGCGAGGTCTCTTCGACGCCGAGCCGCCAGGTTGCCGCCGCCCCCAGCCCGACCGCGACGGCGACGGCTTCGTCATCGTCGAGCAGCAGTGGAGGCATCGCCGCCCCCGCGGCCAGCCGGTACCCGCCGGCGACTCCGGGTCGCGCGTCCACGGGATAGCCGAGCGAGCGGAGCTTGCCGATGTCGGCGCGCACGGTCCTCGTGCTCACACCCAGTCGGTCGGCGAGTGCGGAACTCGTCCAGTCCCGTCTGAGCTGAAGCAACGACAGCAGTTCCAGCAGACGGGCCGAGGTCTCGAGCATGTCTGATCCTCTCAGCAAATGCGGAAGCTGGTCTTCCGCATTGCCTGAGAGCGTGAACAGCATGACCCAGAACACCTCTCTCACCCCTTTCCGCATCGACATCCCGCAGGACACCGTCGACGACCTTCACGATCGCCTGACCCGTACACGGTGGCCGCTTGCCGTGCCCGGTCGAGACGATCGCGCCGACTTCCGTCGGGGCACCCCGCTTCCGTATCTGAAGGAGCTCGCCGAGTACTGGCGCGACGGCTTCGACTGGCGGGCGCAGGAGGCGACCCTCAACATGCACGAGCAGTTCACCACGGTCATCGAAGGCCAGACGTTCCACGTGCTCCACGCGCGGTCGACGAACCCGCAAGCCACGCCGCTGCTCCTCAGCGACAGTTGGCCGGCGTCGTTCGTCGAGTACCTACGACTGATCCCGTTGCTGACCGACGAGTTCCACGTGGTCATCCCGTCGTTGCCCGGCCTGGGCTTCTCGAACCCGCTGTCCGGTACCGGGTGGGACCTCGCACGGACGGCGGAAGCCTACGCCGAGATCATGACACGCTTCGGCTACGACCGGTTCGCGACCCACGGCACCGACGTCGGCACGGGCATCACCGGACGACTTGCAGGGATCCACCCCGACCGCGTCATCGGCACCCACTTCGGCAGCGACCGCGTATGGCTCGGGCTGGTCGGCAACATGTTCCCCGCCCCCGATGGCCTGTCAGAGGAAGAGCTCGCCCAGCTCGAGGCCGCACACGTCGCGAGTGCGGCAGAGCGCGGCTACATCGGCATGCACAACCATCGACCGGACACGATCGGACCGGCGCTCACGGACTCGCCCGTCGGTCAGCTCGCGTGGATCGTCGAGAAGTTCGCCCGCAGGATCGACAGCGGCCACCGGGCACCGGACGTCGATCGCGACCAGCTCCTGACGAATGTCAGCCTGTACTGGTTCACCCACAGTGGCGCTTCAATCGCTCAGTTCTTCTACGAGTCCGAGCACGCCGAGCTCGACTTCGCCGTGCCGGCAGGGGTACCGGCCGGCTGGGCTGTCTTCGACGCGCATCCGCTCATTCGGCGCACGATGGATCCGACCGGCGCCATCGGCCATTGGAGCGAGTTCACCGAGGGCGGGCACTTCCCGGCGATGGAGGAGCCGGAGCTTCTCGCCGAGGACATCCGGAAGTTCTTCCGCAGTCTCGCCTGATCGACACCGCACGTCCGCACGCTGCGATCAGAACGCGACGGCGCTGATCGACGCGTGCGGGCGCCGTTCGTCCTGTACCCGCGCATCGCTGTCGAGCACGGAGAACCCCGCGCATTCGAGCAGCGCCGACATCCCGTCCACCGACCAGTAGTGCGCCGTGGTGACCGCGTGCGGGAAAGGTTCGCCGTCCTTCCCGTCGAAGAACCCGATCAGCAGGTGACCGCCCTCGCGGATCGCGCGCCGAGCGGCCGCGAGCAGGGACGGCAACTCATCCGGAGCCGCATGGATCAGCGAGTACCAGGCGAGCACGCCACCGAGTGAGCCCGCCGGGACGTCGGCGTCGGTCAGTGACGCCACCCGATACGGCACCTGCGGGAACCGTGCGGAGGCATCGTCGACGAATTCCGGCACGAGGTCGATGCCCTCGGCGTCAGCGCCTCGATCGACGAGGAAGGCGGTCCAGTGCCCGGGTCCGCAGCCGACATCGAGAATGCGCCCGTCGATGCCATCCGCCCAGCGTCCGATGCGCTCCCGGTCGATGTCATCCATCTGCCCGATGTCCCCGAACAGCTCCGTGTACTCGGTGGCACGCGCGGCATAGCCGTCTCGGATGCGCACGTCGCTCCCGGAGTCATTCGCCAAGGCTCGCCCCTCCCTGTCTGCTCGCGATCGCTTCCCTCCACGGTATCCGGCAACTCTTCACCGAAGGGATGTAACGACTGTTACATTCTCACTGTGACGAATCTCGATCGTTGGCTCGTGCTCCTGGTCCAGGTGCCCGCAACTCCCTCGAGGCACCGTGTCGCGGTCTGGCGAGAGCTGCGCCAGTTCGGAGCGGTCCCTGCGGGGCAGGGAACCTGGGTGGTCCCGGAGGTTCCGGCGTGCGTCGCGGGAGTCGAGCGCGCCCGCGCCCTCGCTCAGCGCGGCGACGGCACCATCCTCGTACTCCGCACCCAGGCAGACGGGGGCGACACCGCCGCGCTTCGAGAACTCTTCGATGCTGCGCGGGCCGATGACTGGACGGAGTTCATCGCCGACTGCAAGAAGTACGAGGCCGAGATCGCGCGCGAGATCGACAAGAAGAAGTTCACTCTTGCCGAGCTCGAAGAGGAGGAGCAGAGCCTCGATCGCCTGCAGCGGTGGCATCGCACCATTCGCAGCCGCGACGTGTTCGGATCCCCTTGATCCAAGGAGGCCGACCGTGAACTCGCCACATGTGTCGCCGAGCTCGCGCGGTTCACGGACCTCGTCTACCAGGCCGTTCACGCGTGAGCGAGCCGGCGGTCGCCGCGCGGACGATCGCCCCGCTCTACGCCGCGGGGTTCGTCACTGCGTTCGGCGCCCACAGCATCGCGGCCGGCATCGGGGCGACGGGGCAGGACATTGGTCTCGACCTCCTGCGGATGGGCGCGCTCCTGGCTGTCTACGACCTCGCCGAGGTGTTCCTCAAGCCGGTTTTCGGTTCGCTGGCCGACCGCATCGGCGCCAAACCCGTGATCGTCTTCGGGCTCCTCGCCTTCGGGATCGTGTCGCTCGTGGGGCTGTGGTCGTCGAACACCATCGCCCTCGCCGTCGCGCGGCTCGGGCAGGGCGCGGCGGCGTCGGCATTCTCGCCGGCCTCTTCTGCAACGGTCGCACGGCTCGCAGCCCCGGGCGCGAAGGGGCGATACTTCGGCAGATACGGTTCCTGGAAGGGACTCGGCTACACGCTGGGTCCACTCATCGGCGCCGCACTGATCTTCACGGGTGGCTTCGCGCTCCTCTTCACCATTCTGAGCGCCGTCGCGATCCTGACCGCGTTCTGGGTGGCGGTCACCCTCCCCCGCCTCGATCCCCTCCCGCGCCCGCGTTACACCGTCGCAGACCTCGTCCGCCAGACGACCGAGCGGGGGTTCCTCGTGCCTACCCTGGCCCTGGCAGCCTCCACAGGGGCACTCGGCGCATCGATCGGCTTCCTCCCCGCCATGGCGAGCGGCCAGGACGCGCCATTGCTCGCGAGCATCGCGCTCGCGTCCGTCCTGGCACTGAGTTCGACGCTCACTCAACCCTGGGCCGGAAGACTGCGCGACAGCGCCCATATGAGCGATCGAGCGGGGATGGCGCTGGGCCTTGCGACCATCACCACCGGCACCATGACGGCCGCACTCGTCCCCGCACTGCCCGGGCTCTACGTCGCCGCGGGACTTCTCGGAATCGGGATCGGCTTCGCCACACCATTCGCGTTCGCACACCTCGCCGACACCACACCGCACGAGCGTATGGGCCGCACGATGGGCACGGCGGAGCTCGGGCGCGAACTCGGGGATGCCGGCGGGCCCGTGCTCGTCGGCGGCATCGCGGTCGCTGCGACACTGCCGATCGGACTCGCCGCGCTCGCACTCGTCGTCGCGGCGGCCGGAGTGTCGACGCGGATGCTCCCACGCTTCCCGGAAACGACCCGGGATCCCCGTCGACCGCGCGACTGAGGCCATCCTCGACGCGAGGACAGCCGACCGATACTGTCTGGTCATGACTACGACCGACGCACCGCTGCGCTCACCTCGTTGGCACCTTCTCGGCTCGCTGCCCTTCGCCGCAGCCGCGCTCGTCCTCGTGAACGGGCTCTACATCTTCCTCGTCGCCCTCGGCAACATCACCGACTACGGCACGAACTTCGACTTCGTGCAGCATGTGCTGGCGATGGACACCACGAACTTCGGTCAGGATGCCGGAAAAGGTCTCGACCCTGACGTGATGTGGCGGGCGATCGACAATCCCGTGCTGTGGAACATCGCGTACATCGGCGTGATCATCTGGGAGTCGCTGAGCGCGATCGTCCTGATCGTCGCGGTCGTGTTCTTCGTGCGCGGATTCCTCGGCCACGGCTTCCACGCCGCCCGCGTGTGGTCGTCGATCGGACTCGTGATGATCATCCTGCTCTTCGTGGGCGGATTCATCTCCATCGGCGGCGAGTGGTTCCAGATGTGGCGCTCCACGTCGTGGAACGGGCTCGACCCCGCCTTCCGCAACTCCGTGATCGCCGGCATCGGTCTGGTGCTGCTGCACCTCCCGTCACCCCGATGGGATGACGCTCCGCCTCGGCGCAACGCCGCCCGATAGGCGCGTGGGCCCACGGCGTCCTCACGAACGCCGTCGCCCCAGGGCCCAGAGCCCTCGCACGATTCCCACCGCGACGGCGCCGATGATCCCGCCGATCGTGTTCCACACGATGTCCTGCACGTCAGGGACACGCCCAGGGATCGCGGCCTGGACACTCTCGATCGCGAACGACGCACAGAAGACGAGCACGGGCGCGAGCATCCAGAGCCGCCGGCTGAGCGCAAGCGCCACCGCGGCTCCGAGAGGGACGAAGAGCAGTGCGTTGAGGGTGCTCTCCACCTCGATGAAGGTCATCGGCTCGACCAGAGGCGCCGCGAAGACATGGGCGAGGTCCATGAAGAGCGCACGAGCAGGGCTCGCGAACCGGCGCGGCGTCAGCGTGACGGCGACGACCGCCAGAGCCGCGAGGCCCGCGACGAGGAACCGCGGGCCGGACGACGGGCGAGAGTGAGCGGAGTGAGCCATACGCCCACCTCACCGCATCCGATGTTGCGTGAGCGTATGCGTTTCGGTCGGTAGCATTCGGGGGTGGAGAGCGAACCGCGATGGAATCTGACCGTCGGGCTCTGGCTCATCTACACGCTGGTCCCCTCCGGATTCGGCGACGGCGTGGTGGGTCGGGGCTGATACCTGACCGGGGCGCTGCACCGTGACTTCCGGGAAGGGCGGGCCGAAGGGTACGACTGGAAGATCGAACCCGACGGCTCCTGGAGCATCGCAGAGCGCCTCGTCGTCTTCGCGATGAGCGAGAACGGCGACTACCTCGCCTGGGACACCGGTGCCCGAGACGACGACGGCGAACTGCCGATCTTCCACACGTCTCGCTTCAACTCACTGACGCGCATAGGTGACGACCTCTATGAAGCGATCGAATGGCTTCGTCGAGGCGACCGCGAACCGGATCCCATCGACTTCACTCCCCTCGCTCCCACCCGCTGTGAGCGACGGAGCCGACGCTCAGTTGAAGTCGCCGCCGGGGGCCATGTCCATGAAGCGCGAGTAGTGCCCCTGGAACGCGACGGTGATCGTGGCGGTCGGACCGTTACGGTGCTTGGCCACGATCAGGTCGGCTTCGCCCGGACGCACGTCTTTGTCGTACACCGAGTCGCGGTGCAGCAGGATGACCATGTCGGCGTCCTGCTCGATCGAGCCCGACTCTCGCAGGTCGCTGATCGCGGGCTTCTTGTCGGTGCGCTGCTCGGGACCACGGTTCAGTTGCGAGAGGGCGATGACCGGAACCTGCAACTCCTTGGCGATGAGCTTGAGGCTTCGGGAGAACTCCGAGACCTCCTGCTGACGCGACTCGACGCGCTTGCCCGAGGTCATCAGCTGCAGGTAGTCGATGATGACCATGCGCAGTCCTTCGCGCTGCTTCAGTCGACGGCACTTCGCGCGGATCTCGACGAGCGTCATGTTCGGGCTGTCGTCGATGTAGAGCGGGGCGTCGTTGATGCGCCCTCGGGTCGCGGCGACGGTGGTCCAGTCGCGCGGGTCGAGGTTTCCCTTTCGCATGTTCTGCAGCGGGATCGCACCCTCGGCGCTGAGCAAACGCATGGCGATCTCGCTCTTGCCCATCTCGAGGGAGAAGAAGACGGAGGGGAGGTTGTGGCCGATGGATGCGGCGCGCGCGAAGTCGAGCGCGAGCGTGGACTTACCCATGGCGGGTCGAGCGGCGACGACGATCATCTGCCCGCCGTGGAGGCCGTTCGTCAGTTCGTCGAGCTCTTTGAAGCCGGTCGGCACTCCGGTCATCGATCCGTCGCGGCCGCTGGCGGCCTCGATCTCCTCGAGCGCGGCGTCGACGGCGATCTGCAGCGGGACGTAGTCCTCGGCGGTCTCGGATCCGGTGATCGAGTAGATCTCGGCCTGCGCGTTGTTGACGATGTCGGTCGCATCGCCCTCACCGGCGTACCCGAGCTGCACGATGCGCGTGCCCGCATCGACGAGCCGGCGCAGGATCGCGCGCTCGGAGACGATGCCCGCGTAGTAGCCGGCGTTGGCCGCCGTGGGGACGATCGACGTCAGCGTGTGCAGGTAGTCGGCACCGCCGGCGCGGCCGAGCTCGCCTGTCTTGATGAGCTCGTCTGTGACGGCGACGACATCGGTGGGCTCACCGTGCGAGTACAGCGAGAGGATGGCCTCGAAGATGAGCTCGTGCTTCGGGATGTAGAAGTCGGCACCCTTGAGCGTCTCGATCACATCGGCGACCGCATCCTTCGACAGGAGCATTCCGCCCAGCGCACTCTGCTCGGCGAGAAGGTCGTGGGGAGGCGTGCGCTCCGGCGCGCGCTTCGCGCCCATGCGCTCCTCTGAGATGTCAGCGATCGACACAGTCTTCCCTTCGATGCGACGTTTCCGATGCGATGTTCTGATGAGACGCTTCGACGGCGGGGCCCGTGCGGCCTTCGGCCCTCACACCGCTCTGAACAGCAAAACAGCTGCCTCCGACATTCGGTCGCTCGCCCACGCTACGAGCGACTGTTTCCACATGCAAGACGGCCTGTGGATAACTCTGTGGAGAGCGTGCGAACAAACTCGGAGTGTCTGTGCACAACGGGTGTGGATAACCCCGTGGAGGACCGGGATACGAAACTTTTTTATTCCACTTGAACTGGCGTTTATTGTTTCCCCAGCCTGTGGATGGAAATCAGTTTAAATCGGGCATTGAAGGTTGCCCTCCGCGGGGATGGGATGTGTAGAACTTGGGGAAAGTCAAGCCGAGATTTCTCCGGGCGCGTCACACCCGGACATCCCCGGAAACGCGCGGAGAACCCTCTAGACACGACGTCCGTGCGCGAGTATCGTCAGCCCCAATCGACGCAACGGCGTCGACGTACGTTGCCTTCGGAGGGGGAGGTCGACGTGGACGTTCGGGCCACCCGACGCGGCATACCTGCCGCCGTCTTCTGGGGTGGCATCGGCGTGCTCGCCTGGGCGACGCTCACGGTTCTCCTCGCGGGCGGATCCGCGCACGCGGACGAACAGGACGGCCCGCTCGACGGACTCACCTCGCTCGTCAGCGACACGGTGTCGGCCGTCACGGCCCCCGTGACCCCGGTCGTCACGCAGGTGGTCGCCCCCGTGGTGACACAGGTGGTCGCGCCCGTGCAGCAGGCCGTCCCCGCCGTGGTCGCCACCGTGACCGAGCCGATCGTGAATGCTCCGGTCGTCGGTCCGGCGGTCACACCCGTCGTGAACACCGTGACCGAGACCGCGACCGCGGTCGTCACCCCTGTCACCGATGCCCTGACCGACGCACCGGTCTCTCAGATCACCGATCCGATTCTCGACGCGGTCTCCCGCATCCCCGTGGTCGGCGGACTCGTCTCCGACCTCGGTCTGATCTCCGCGGTGGGTGACGTCGTCGGCGTCGTCGATGACACCACTGCTCTTCTCGGGAACGTCACGAACGAGACGGTTCCGCCCGTGCTCGAAGCGCTCAACCCGTCGACGACGACGCCTGGATCCGGCGAAGGTCCCGCGAACGTCGCCGAGGCCCCGGTCCCCCCGACGGCCGCCCCCGCGACGGAGAGCTCCGCAGCGACGCCGGCGGTCTCGTCGACAGCTGTGCCGTCGACCGTGTCCCCGCCGTCTGGCGCGCTCACCACCGCGATCGGCGCCACCACCGACGACGCCACTTCTGTGCCCACTGCTCCCCCGTCGGGGAGCCCGCCAGGCACCACAGTCCCCGCGTCCTCCTCCGCCGGTTCCGGCGGCGGGAGCGGCGCATCCCCCGCGCGCCTCAGCGACGCGAACTCTTCTCCGCTCCGTGCTGGCGAGCGGACATCCGGCGCCTCCGACGACGAGCTTCCCTCGTCGACGGTCGCCGACACCGACGTCTCTCCTGACTGACGGATCGTCACGTCGTTCCCCCGGGAACGACAGATGCCGTGCTGCGCGCGCATGTGATCGCGCGCACCCATCAGACGATCCATCCAGTCAGGAGAACGATCATGCGTACTTTCATCAAGCGGGCCCTCTGGGGCACGCTCATCGCCGGGGGCATCACGCTCCTCGGCGCGACGGCCGCGAACGCGGCTGAGACGACCGGAGACGACGGACTGCTCTCCGGCACACAGGTGGAGACAGCGATCACCGCACCGATCTCGGTCGTGAACAACGCGATCTCGGTGCTGAGCGACGCCGTGTCCACCGCGCCTGCCCCGGCTCCGGCGCCCGCGCCTGCCCCGGCACCCGCACCCGCACCCGCACCCGCACAGACGAGCGGCGACTCGGGCACGGCATCCGGCACTCAGGCCGCGGTGACCGTGAACCTTCCCGTCACCGTGTCGAACAACGCGGTGAGCGTGCTCGACACATCGACGACCAGCGCCCCGGCTGCCACTTCCCCGAGCCCGGCTCCCCAGGCCGAAGCGCCTCTCGTGACCACGAACGGTCTGGACGGTGTGCTCTCGGGCACGCAGGCGCTGCTCGCGGTCAACGCACCGGTCACCGTCACGGGCAACGCCGTGTCGCTGGTCGGCGACACCGAGAGCACCACTCCGAACGCGCAGGGGGCCGCGGCACCGGCCTCCTCCGCTCCCGTGGGTGCGACCACATCCGGTGACGACGGCATCGGCAGCGGCACACAGGTCATCGCGCCCATCACGGCACCGGTGACGGTGTCGGGGAACGCGATCTCGTTGCTCGGTGACACGAGCTCCACGGGAACCGGCACCGCCGGCTCGACCGCTCCCCCCGCTCCCGCCACGTCGGCGGGAACGTCGGGTGACGACGCGGTCCTCGGCGGCACGCAGGCGACGGCGCCCGTCACGGCACCGGTCACGGTGTCGGGGAACGCGATCTCCGTCCTCGACGACGCCACCGTCACCCGCACCGGCACCGGCACCGGTGGAAACACCACCGCACCGGCAGCCCCCGCCACCGGAGGCAACACCACCACCGGAACCGACAGCGTCCTCGGCGGCACCCAGATCACGGCACCCGTCACGGCCCCCATCGGCGTGACCGGCAACGCGATCTCCGTCCTCGACGACGCCACCGTCACCCGCACCGGCACCGGCAGCAGCACCGGAGGAACCGCCCCCACCACCGGAGGCAACACCACCACCGGAACCGACGGCATCCTCGGCGGCACCCAACTGGCGCTGCCGATCAGCCTTCCGATCACGCTGGGCGGAAACGCCATCTCCGTGATCGGCGAGGCGACGGTGACCGACCCCGGCACGGGAACCGACCCCGGCACCGATCCCGGTACCGACCCCGGAACGGATCCCGGTACCGACCCCGGAACCAACCCGGGAACGACGCCCGGAACGACTCCGGTCTCGACGGCCGGAGCCGCCTTCGCCTCGGGCGCGGCGACGACCGGTCAGGCGTCAGGGCTCGCGATGACCGGCGCTCCGTCGCCGGTCGGACTGCTCGCAATCGCCGCCGTCCTGCTCCTCCTCGGAAGCGCCGGACTCCTGCGACGTCGTCTCGTGACGGCGTAGTGAGGACGCCGGTGGTGCGGCCGTCCTCGGGGGAGGAGACCCGCACCGCCGGTGCGCCGCTGCGTCCACCCCACACGTCGACGGATTCGTAGCCCCCAGCTCACACCGTCGTTCGACGCCGGCGCAGAATGGGCGGATGCCCCGTGGAAACCCCACCCACGGGGCATCCGTCGCGCCTGCGCACAGGCGTTCGACGAGGTCAGGGGATGTCGTCGACCTCGCCGTACGGGATGATCGCGGCGCGGTATCGCTCGACGAGTTCGCGCCATCCGAAGCCCTCGGTGTACTCGTGCTCGTAGACGGCTTCGGTGAAGTGCCACAGCAGATACGGATGCGCGCCGAGACCGTAGAGCACGCCGTAGTCGCGGTTGACGAAGGCGGTGCGCTCCTCGGGGGTCAGCACCCGGTCGTCGGCGACCGCGTCGGGCCCCGCTCCCCCGGCGAGCCACCCGGCGACGAACCCCTCGGTGTCGGCGACGTAGGCGTTCACGTTCGCGGTGCTCATCTCGACAGCGCGGATGAACTTGTTCATCATGTACCGGCTCACGATGCGGCCCTCCAGAGGAAGAACGGACTGGAGGCGAAGCGCGAGGTCGTGGCCTCCGCGAGTTCGGCCGGGCGCCCCTGCATGGCGGCGAGCGCGGCGACGATGTTCACGTACTGATACGTGACGTTGCCGGCGGCCATGATGCGGTCGAACCGGCATCCGGCGATCGCCCCGTCGAGGTCGCCGTCACGCATCCACCCGACGGCCTCGGCGTCGAACTCCGGATCTGGCGAGCCGTTGAAGGTGCGCGGGCCACCCACGTCGGTTGCCATGTGCCCCGAGGTGAGCAGGCCCACTCTGGCGTCGCTGTCCCAGGACTCGACCGCGGTGCGCAGGTGGTGTCCGAGAGCGGCGAAGCGGGCGGCGGTCGGCAGCGGAGGCAGGATCGAGTTCGCGTGGATCGGCACGATCGGCAGGTCGAGCTCCGGACGCACGTATTGCAGTGGCAGCACGAAGCTGTGGTCGAGCCGCCACTCGTGCGAGACCGAGAAGTCGATGGTCTCGGGCAGCACCTCGCGGCCGGTGATCTGCGTCGCGAGCTCCGGGTCGCCGGTCAGCTCGGCGTACTCCATGCCGAAGGTGCGCACCTCGTTCTCGTAGGTGCCGTGGTACGAGGCGGCTTTGCCGACGATGAAGGCAGGTGAGTTGTCGGAGAAGAACTGCCGCACGTGGTCGGTGCCGAGCACGATGAGAGTGTCGACCCCGGCATCCGAGATCGCCTCACGGATGCGACGGAAGTTCGCCTCGACCGTCACGAGATCGTCGGGCATCGGCTCGCGCATCGCCCGCCACAGCAGCGGGTTGTGTGGGGTCGCTGCGGCCATCACCAGTTCAGCCACGATCGGCTCCTTCCTTCGCGCTCACAGTCGGAACAGCGTGCGTGCGTTGTCGAGCAGGATCTTCCGACGCGATTCCTCCTTGAGCCCGAGCTCGTCGAACTCGGCCATCCAGCGGTCGGCGGTCATCACGGGCCAATCCGACCCGAAGAGCACCCGGTCGGAGATCAGCGAGTCGGCGTAGCGGACCACCTCGGGCGGCAGGTACTTCGGCGCCCACCCCGACAGGTCGAGGTACACGTTCGACTTGTGCCACACCATCGCCAGGTTCTCGAGGTGCCACGGCCATGCCGGGTGCGCGCTGATGATGTTCAGCTCGGGGAACTCTGCAGCCACGTCGTCGATGTACGGCACAGGGCGGGCGTTCTCGAGCCGATATCCGCCGCCACCGGGAGTACCCGCACCGGCGCCGGGGAACCCGGAGTGGAACATCACCACGAGCCCGAGTTCAGCGCAGGTCTCCCAGATCGGGAAGAAGCGACGGTCGTTGGCGAGGAACTTCTGCCGCGACGGGTTGAGCTCGCCGACGCCCTTGATGCCGTACTCGGCGTGCATCCGACGGATCTCGGCGACCGCGGCCTCGCCCTTCCACGGGTCGATGCCGGCGAAGGCGAGGAACACATCGGGGTGGTCCTGCTGCGCCTTGCCGAGGAGGTCGTTCGGTGCACCCTTGATTCCGCTCGTGGTCTCCGAGTCGGAGTTCACGATCACGGCCATCATCTTGCGGTCGCGGTACTGATCGGCCTGCTCGGCGAACGACACCACCGGCCGCTCGCGCCCGAAGTGCGCCGACATCTGGGAGTGCCGCTGGCCCATCGCCGCGATGAACTCCTCGGTCTGCGGGTGGGTGTGGACGTCGATCGCGACGAGGTCGTCGATACCGGGCATCAGGCTGCCCCTTCCTTCGCTCGTGCGGGTTCGGATTCGGGGTCGGAGCCGGTCCGCAGTCCCGTGATCTCCTCGGTGTCGGCGCCGAGCGCCGGCGCGTATCGCAGCTCGGGTCGACCGGACCGCTGGAACCGGATGCTGGGCACCGGGACGCGCAGCGCGCCATCAGGCCCCTCGATCTCCTCGACCAGACCCATGCTCGCGATCTGCGGATCGTCGAACAGGTCGCCCATCGTGTTCAGCGGACCGTGCGGGATGTCGTGCGCGGCGAGCCGGTCGAGCCAGTACTGCCGGGGTCGGGTGGCGGCGATCTCCTTGACCACCACGTCGAGCTCATCATAGTTGCGCACGCGCGCTTCCCGGGTCGAGAAGCGCGGGTCGTCGGCGAGATCGGGCCGCTCGAGCACGTCGAGCAGTCCGGTCCAGAACTTCTCCGGCACCGACATATGGATCACAAAGGCCTTGTCGTCGGACCCCCGGCAGGCGTAGGCCTGCGCGCGGCGCGGACGCGAGTCGGGCGATGAGACCTGTCCGGTCTCGAGGAACGCCGAAGCGGACTCGGTGAGGAAGTCGAGCAGGGCACCCACCATCGTGACCTCGACATGCTCGCCCACCCCGCTGACGTCACGGGCATGCAGGGCGGCGAGCACGGCCTGTACGGCCGACATCCCCGACAGCAGATCGGAGAACGCAGGCCCCAGCGGACGGATCGTGGAGGCCGGGACCACCTGGCTGTACATTCCCCCGGTCGCCGAGATCACGGTGTCGTAGGCAGGGCGCTTCGCGGCCGGCCCGGTGGGGCCGAAACCGGTGATCGAGCACGTGATCACCCGCGGGTTGCGTTCGTGCAGCGCATCGGGGCCGAACCCGAGCCGCTCGGCGACACCGGGGCGGAAGTTGTCCAGCACGATGTCGGCATCGTCGACCAGGCCGAACAGCGCAGCGAGCCCCTCGGCGCTCTTGAGGTCGAGCACGACCCCGCGCTTGCCCCGGTTGTAGGCGGCGAACTGGGGACTCATGGTCGCCCGCCCCTCCCATCGGCGCATCGGGTCCCCCTCGGGCGACTCGACCTTGACGACGTCGGCGCCGAGGTCGGCGAGCAGCTTGGCCGCGAACGGACCCGAGATGTACTGGCCCAGCTCGACCACGCGGATCCCGGCCAGCGCACCCGCGCCGGGTGATGCGGAATTCGTCACTTCTGGTCTCCTCTTCGATACCGAGGGCGGTCAGCGCACATCGACGACGACCTTCCCGTCGCCCTTGCGGGGGAAATCGCGATACGCCGTGGCGATGTCGTCCAGCGCGTAGCGGCGGCCGACGAGCGAGGGCAGGGCCCCGGCGGCGGCGAGCGCGAGAGCCTCGGCCACATCGTCGTAGCGTGCGCTGGCCACACCCGACAGCCGCTTGCGACGCAGGTAGAAGTCGCGGGCGTCGATGCGCAGGTCGCTGTCGACGGATGCCGCGCAGAACACGGCCCGACCTCCCCACCGCAACGCCGAGATCCCGGCGCTCAGGGTCGGAGCGTGGCCGGAGACATCGAGCACGACGTCGAACCCCTCTCCCCCGTCGAGGGCCGCCGCCAGCGCGGGAGCTCCCGAAGCCTGGATGAGCTGCTCGTCTCCGAGCGGTGCGAGAGTACGGCGCGACGCGGCGACGACCTGGGCCCCGCGAGCGAGCGCGATGGCCACCGCCGCACGGCCGAGGGTGCCGCCCGCGCCGGTGACGAGCACCCTGTCGCCCGCGGCGAGCGCGACCGTGCGCACGGCGTTGATCACGATGGAGGCACTGTGCACCACGGCGGTCGCCTGTGCCGCGTCGAGGCCGTGGCGGTCGATCGCGTTGCGGGAGGGGACGACGACGTACTCGGCGGCGCCCCCGTCGCGGTGCACGCCGACGACGGTCTGGTTCGGGCAATCGGCTTCGTCTCCGGCCTGGCAATGGGCGCACTGCCCGCAGGCGATGTTGGGTTTGACCACCACGGTCTGGCCGATCCGCTTCTGGTCGACACCCGCTCCGATGGCGATGATCTCGCCGGCCGGGTCGATCCCGAGGATGCGAGGCAGCTGCGCCCGTGCTCCTGGGCCGACACCGGCGATGACGTTGAGGTCGAGCTGATTCACCCCGACCGTCTCCACGCGCACGAGCACTTCGCCGTCGCCGGGTGCCGGGACATCCGCGACCGCGACGGTCAGCCCGTCCAGGTCATGACGGCTCAGCACGGCGGCACGCATCTTCACCTCTTCATCGCGGGAATCTGTTTGGGATACTGTATCCAATTTTCATCACGGTCGTCTAGACCCTGTTCGAGCACGATATCCCGCAAACCATGGACACCCGATTCCAAATTGGATACCGTATCCCAAAATCCGCGTGAGGCGCCCCACTCCACGGAGGAGTCGCACGCACTTGCCCGAATGGAGAGTCATGCGCACGACACGAAACAGACTCGGCATCGCCGCGGTCGGGGGCGCAGCAGCACTGACGCTGCTCGCCGCCTGCGCCTCGCCGACGCCGACACCGGAAGGACCCGTCGACCTCGGCGACGGCGAACCCGGAGCCGCGGAGGACACCAGCATCACGGTGGCCATCCCCTTCCCCGACATCACGATGTACTCGATGTTCGTCCTGGCGTCCGACCTCGGCTACTACGAAGACGAGGGCCTCACCGTCGAGGTCATCACCGCCGACAACGTCACGGCCGCCGTCGCCAGCGGCAGTGCCGACATCGGCGTCGAGTCGACCGGCACCGTGATCGACGCCATCCGCGGCGGTGTCGAGATCGATCTGGTCTCCGGCCACTACTGCCGGCAGAACTTCGACTTCGCGGTGCAGTCCGACGTGAAGAGCGTCGACGACCTCGACGGCACGTCGATCGTGCTGGCCGGCACTCCCGGCGACCCGGCCGAGTTCCAGCGCGCCCAGGTGTTGAAGGAGGAGGGCTGGGACGTCGCATCCGTCGACACTGAGGTCGTCTACCCGGGCCCGGATCGGAGTCGTGGACGGAGTTCTTCGTCAACGACAAGATCAGCCTGCAGCCGTTCTACGCCGACGACAGGGCAGCACTCGAAGCTCACGGCGCGAACATCGTGGTCGAGTCGCTGCGCAACTGGGCGAACGACGTGCAGATCGCCGGCACGAAGTGGGCGCAGGAGAATCCGAATACCCTCGTCCGGTTCCTGCGGGCCACGCTGAAGGGCACCGACTTCATGACGGCGCCCGCGCCCGGCGAGTTCCCCGAGAACGCGGAGGAGGCGCTGGACATCTACGAGGCCAACGACTTCGACGTCGCGGAACTGCGTGATTCGGACAGCGTCTGGATCCTCGACGGACACCTCGCCTGCCCGAACCTGTACTTCGACGGCGAGGCGTGGGACACCACCATCGAGACGCAGAAGCTCGAACCGCTGGAGTTCGATGACGAGCAGCTCGTCTACCTCCGCAAGGCGCAGGAGCTCCTGGGCCTCGACAACGAGGGACCGGCCACGCTGACCTACCCGTGAGTCGCTGACTCGCACGAAAGGCCCCACCGTTGCGCATGGCGGTGGCGCCTCTTTGTATGGCGGCTGGCGTGTTCGCTTAGGCCCCGCAACTCCCGCGGGATACAGAGCGATGCCACTTCACACCCAGCCGGCAGTCGACTAGACGGCCCTTCGGTCCGCGTCCTAGTAGTGGTCGCGAGCCTGGAGAATGACGATCTGCTCGTCGCTCACGTAGTAGACGAGGCGATTGGCCTGGTCGATGCGGCGGGACCACGCCCCGGAGAGCACGTGCTTCAGCGGCTCCGGTTTCCCGATGCCCTCGAAGGGATCACGGAGAACGTCGGCGATGAGCTGGTTGATCCGCCTCAGCGTCTTGCGATCCTGGCCCTGCCAGTACGTGTAGTCCTCCCACCCATGGGGGTCGAAGGCCAATCTCCGAGTCACTCGTCGATCAGGTCGTGCTGCTCGGCCTCACCGCGGCGCGCACGCTCGATCGCCGAGAGAAGTCGCTCTGCACCCACAGGGTTTCGCAGCAGGTACGCCGTCTCCGTGAGGGCGTCGTAGTCGTCCTTCGACATGATGACGGCGTTCCCACGTCGGGAGACGACCTCGACGGGCGCATGGTCATCGTTCACCTGCTGGATAAGGCCGAACAGGCTCTTGCGGGCCTCGGTAGCCGAGATCGCGGACATCCTCCACCTCCCGAGTGGTACAACAAAGCGTACCACTCGATCGCGAGTGAATGCCCGCCGAACGGACCCGACCCCCGTCGCGCATGAGACGGGGGTCGGGAGTCGAGGGGCGTCGGGAGTCTGCGTCGGTGCCGGTCAGCCGACGATCTTGCGCTCGTCGTACCAGGGCGCCAGCCGGCGCCGGAGGATCGAGATGAGCAGCAGCGTGAGGTTGGCGATGATGACCATCACCACGACCATCGCGATGGCCTCGTCCATCCGGAATTGGTACGCGGCGAACTCGAGCAGGTGACCGAGGCCGCCGGTGCCGCCGAGGAACTCGCCGAGCACCTCGCCCGTGAAGCCGAGGGCCGCACCGCGCTGGATGCCGGAGAGGCTGTAGGGCAGCGTGGCGGGGAAGATCACCTTCCAGCCGAGGCCGATCCCCTTCGCGCCGTACACCCTGGCCGCGTTGACGAGCGAAGGGTTCACGGTGACCGCGCCCTCCATCGTGTTCAGCAGAATCGGGAACACCGCCAGCAGGATCACGAGGGCGATCTTCGACTCGCTGCCGAGGCCCAGGCCGAGGATGAACAGCGGGGCGAGCGCGACCTTGGGCGTGGAGTACAGCACCCACAGGAACGGGGCGACCATGAAGCGCAGCACCGGCGACCAGCCGACCGCGAGCCCCACGACCACACCGACGACGATCGCGATCGCGAGGCCGATCAGCAGGTTGGTGACGCTGAACGCGAAGGCGCTCCAGAACTCGGGGTCGACCATGAGCTGGCCGAACGCCACGGCCACCGCGGTCGGTGCGGGCAGGAAGGCCGCCGGTATCCAGTGGAACCAGCTGACGGCTGCCTCCCACAGGAGCAGCACTGCGGCGATCACCCCGATCAGGAGCAGGGTCCACTTTCCCTCGCCGGAGCGCACCACACGCCGCGGCCGCACGATGCGGACGGTTCCGGTTGCCGAGACGACGCTCATCGCGTGCCCTTCCTCGTCCACGGCGCGACCCCGCGTTCGATGGCCGTGACCACCTGGGTCATGCTCACGCTCCACAGCACGACGACGGCGATCGCGGCGAACGCCTGGTCGGTCTGATACGTGTTCGAGGCGCGGATGATGAGCGCGCCCATGCCGCCCGACGAGCCCGCGAGCTCGGCCACGACCATGCCGATCGTGGCGAGGACGACCGCTTGCCGCAGCCCCGCGAACAGGAACGGGATCGTCGACGGCAGGTACACCGAGCGATACAGCCGCATCCGCCCCGCCCCGTACACGCGGGCGGCGCGGATGATCGACGGGTTCGTGGTGCGCATGCCCGCGGCGACGTTGAGCAGGATCGGGAAGATCGCGCTGATCGTCACGAGGAAGATCACCGGACCGATGCCGAATCCGAACCACGCCTTCGCGAGCGGCTGATAGGCGATCGACGGCGTGGCGTAGATCGTCCACGCGATCGGACCGATCACGCGGTCGACGGGAAGCGATGTTCCCATCAGGAGCCCGACCGGGATGCCGACGACCACCGCGAGCGCGAAACCGGTCAGCCACGCCTGCACCGAGATGCCGGCGTTGGCGGCGAGCGATCCGTTCGCCACGATCTCGCCGAACCCCTGCGCGATGGCCAGAGGCGGCGGCAGGAAGACCGGACTGATCCAGCCGAACACCCCGACGACCAGCTGCCAGAGCACGAGGAGCATGACGACCTCGACCGCGATGACCGCCGCCTTGCCCCGGGCGCTCAGCCCCGCGAGCCAGGCGGCGAGGCCACCCCTGCCGAGGTTCGGCCCGGTGGCGAGCAGCGCGGTCATTTCGACACCGCCGCTGCCGTGGCCTCACCCTCCAGCGCCTCCCAGAGGTGGTCGCGGAGTTCGAGGAAGCGCGGATCGTGCTGCACCGACCGTTCCGAGCGCGGGCGCGGGATGCCGGTCGTGATGATCTCCTTGATCGCACCGGGGTGGCTCTTGAAGACGACGATGCGGTCACCGAGGAGGATGGCCTCCTCGATCGAGTGCGTGATGAAGAGGACGGTCTTGCCCGTCGCCTCGATGAGCTTCTCGATCTCGTCGCGCATCACCTCGCGGGTGAGGGCGTCGACGGCACCGAGCGGCTCGTCCATCAACAGGATGCGCGGTTCCGCGACGAACGCGCGGGCGAGCCCGACGCGCTGCTGCATGCCGCCGGAGAGCTCACGGGGGTACGACGACTCGAATCCCGCAAGCCCCACCATCTCGATGGCCTCCTGCACCTTCGCCCGCCAGTCGGCGGTGCGCAGGCCCTTCTGCATCTCGAGTCCGAACTTCACGTTGTCGAACACGGTGCGCCAGGGCAGCAGGGCGTAGTCCTGGAAGACAACGGCCCGGTCGGGACCAGGGCCGTCGACCTGCTTCCCATCGACGAGGACGGCCCCGGTGCTCGGCGCGACGAGGCCGGCGATGACGTTCATGAACGTCGTCTTTCCGCACCCCGACGGGCCGAGCACCGTGATGAACTCACCTTCGAACACGTCGAGGTCGACGTCTTCGATGGCGATCAGCTTCTTTCCCGTCCGCGCGACGTCATAGCTCACCGAGAGCCCGGTGACCGAGATCAGCGGATCCGCCGAGTCCCGTGCGGTGTCGTTCACGTCAGTCATCGTCGACCTCTCGTCTCATCGCCGCGCGTCGGTGCGCGACTTATCGCAGCTTCGGAAGCACCTCGGTGCCGAGGAGTTCGATCTGCTCGAAGAACCGATCGAACTTGAAGCGGAAGTCGAACACCAGGTGCTCGGTGCCGACCTCCTCGAACCGCTTGATCTGCTCGACCGCCTCGTCGGGGCTGCCGACGATGAGCTGTCCTTCGAGGTCTTCGACGGTCTCGAAGCTGCCGGACGGCGGCTTCACCGCGAACTTGGCCTTGTTCGCCCAGGCGAGAAGGCCCGGGATGTTCACGTGCTTGAGCGCCTCTTCGCGGGTGTCCTCGATCGACGTGGGCGGGATGACGGCGATGGTCGGCATCGGGCGGCCGTTCTCGTCCGTCATCTCGCGCATGGTCTTGATGCGCTTCTCCATGGTGAGCAGGCCCGTGCGTCCGGGCATCCACCCGTCGGCGAACTCCGCCGCGAGACGGGCCGAACGCGGGGTCGCGCCGCAGTACCAGAACGGGATGCGTCCCCCCACGGGCTTGGGCTCGATCGTGACGTTCTCGAATGTGAAGATGCCGTCGTCGTAGGTGACGTCGTTCTCGGTGAAGACGCGGCGCAGGATCTCGGCGTTCGAGCGCACCATCTCGACGCGGTCGAGGTCGCCCCAGCCGATCGCGTCGAACTCGTGGTCGAACGTGCCGGCGCCGAAGCCGAGGATCAGGCGCGGGCCGAGCAGCTGGGTCATCGTGCCGGCCATGAGAGCGGTGACGAGCGGGTGCCGGAACGGGATGAGCGATCCGGTGCCGAGCTCGATCTTGTCGGTGACGGCACCGATGGCAGTGAGAGTCGTCAGCGCGTCGTAGAACGTGCGGTTCGGCTTCTCCATCTCGCCGTGCGGCTCGAACACCAGGTGATCGCGCACCCAGACGGAGTCGAATCCGAAGCTCTCGGCGAGCTTCGATCCCTCCAGGAGCTTCTCCTTGCTCGCCTCCTCGCCGAAGTGCGGCAGCAGCAGTCCGAATTTCATGTCAGTTCCTCTCCAGCGGCGAACGCCGCCCTGTCTTCCGCCGATGCGGCGAGCTTTCCGAATGTGCGGTCGCCGACGACCTCGTCGCCGACGTAGACGTCGACACCGCGCACGAGCGTGCGCTGGATGCGGGCGCTGATGGTGCGCCCGTCGTAGGGGGTCCAGCCGATCTTCGACAGCACGCCGTCGTTCGTGATCGTCCACTCGTCGGCGAGGTCGGCGATGACGATGTCGGCGTCCGCCCCGATCGTGAGCGATCCCTTCACACCCTCCAGGCCGAACTTGGCGGCGGGGATATGGGCGACCATGTCGATCGCGCGCTGCAGGTCGAGCTCGCCCTTGTTGACCGCGTCGAGCATGAGCTCGTAGTAGTACTGGATGCCGGGGGTGCCGGTGTGCGAACTCCACATCTGCGTCCACCCGACCTCCTTCTCCTCGCGCGTGTGCGGGGCGTGGTCGCTGGCGGCGATGTCGATCGTGCCGTCGCGCATGCCCTCCCAGACGGCCGCGCGGTTGTCGTCGGGCACCCAGTAGCTGAGCGCGTACGGGCCGAGGGTCTCGACGTCGTTCCAGGTCGACAGGAACGGCGCCCAGTGGTTGACCTCGCAGGTCACGTCGATGCCGTTCTGCTTGGCGCGCCGAACGGCCTCGATCGAGCGTCGGGTCTGGATGTGCGCGATGTGCACGGGACAGCCGGAGGCCTCGGCGAGACGCAGCACGACGTCGATGGCCGTGTCCCAGATCACACCCTCGCGCGCGGCGTAGGCGGAGGCGTAGCCCTCGGGGGTGTTCTCGCCGCGGGCGAGGTAGGCGCCCTCGATGTAATCCATGAGCGCCTGGTCGTGCGGGTGCACGATGAAGCGCTTGCCGGTCTGGGCGATGTGATCCATGATCTCGAGCAGGTGGCCGTGGTTGTGGATGCCGGTGCCGGAGGGGTGCGGGTAGTCGCGGCCCGTGTCGACGACCATGTAGATCTTGTACGCCCGGATGCCCATCTCGCTCATGCCGGCGATCTCATCGAACTTCGTCGGCGCGGGGTTGTGGTTCCAGTCGACGATCGACGACTCCTCATACCGGTGGAACACGTCGGTCAACGTGGCGACGTCGGTGGTCGGCGGCTTGAGGTTGGGCATCCCGAACATCGTGGTGACGCCACCGGCCGCGGCCTGCAGGCTCGTCGTGTAGATGTCGTCCTTGTGCTCGTAGCCGGGTTCGCGGGTGTGCACGTGCACGTCGACCATGCCGGGAAGCACGAGCTTGCCCGCGGCGTCGATCGTGCGCGCAGCCGCGACGTCGGTACCGGCCGCGACCATGCCCGCGACCTTGCCGTCGGCGACGAGCAGGTCGGCCAGGACCGGCCCTGCGGGGGTGACGACGGTGCCGCCGGTGATCTTCAGATCCACGCTCATCGCGCGACCTCCTCTTTGCTGTCGGACTGTGTCTGCACGGTTTCGGTGGTGAGGGATTCGCCGATCGCGGGCGACGGCGAAGACCGGTGGATGAGGTGCGCCGGGCGCACGTACCGGTCGAACCAGCCCACGATCACCGGGGTGGTCTGCTCCCAGTACGCGTCGTAGGCGGCGTAGTGGGTGGTGTGCCGCTGCATGATGAGCTGCTTCGGTCCGCGTGCCGCCTCGTAAAGCGCCTCGGCGTGGTCGGTCGGGGTGGTGGCGTCGCCTTCGACGCCGATCACGAGCAGCGGTGTGGTCAGGCGGCCGGCCGCGTCGATCGGCCGGTACGCGATGATGCCCTCGGCGCACGCGAGCGGCACGGCTGTCGGGATGCGGTCGTCGACGTCGGCCTTGATCTTCGTCGCCCGACGCTCGGCCGTGGGGATCATGATCTCCTCACGGGGGTGCACGATCCGCCCCTCCCCCGTGGCGACGCGCAGGCGGCGGTCCTCTTCGAGGGACTTCTGGAAGTCGAGCCACTCGTACTCGCTGCGCATGCGGTGCAGCCAGTCCTCGCCGTCGGCGACCGGCACCTGGCTGACCGCGGCCTTGATGCGCGGGTCGGCGTCGGCGAGGAGCACGGCGTTGCCGCCCCCGGTGCCGCCGGTGCCGAAGACCCCGATCGCGTCGGCGATCACGTCGTCGCGGGTGGTGAGGTAGGTCACGGCGTTCACCAGGTCCTGCAGCTGCCAGGCCGGCGAGAGGTATCCGCGGTCGCCTTCGGAGTCGCCGAAGCCGCGGTAGTCGATCACGAGCACGGCGAAGCCGGCATCGACCAGCGCCTCGTGGTAGCGCACGTAGAGCTTGGCGTCCTTCAGCCCGAGCCAACCGGGGCCCTGAACGATCGCGCGGTACGGACCTTGATGATCGGGGGTGCGCCACACGGCGGAGATGCGCTGACCCTCGCTGAAGTACGAGACGGGTGTGGTCTGCATGGGTTCCTCTCGGCTGAACGCGGCGTCGCGATCGGCGATGTGCGCCGCTGCGGTGGGGCGCTCTCCATCCTCGTCGATTTTGGATCCAGAATCCAGTATTGATTTGGATCCAGTATCCGCGCTACCATGACCCCATCGCGTCGACCCGATTGGCCGACGCCGGTGGTCCCGACCTGGACTGCGAACGTGCTCTCTCTTGCGCCCTTCCCGTCCTCGTCTCCCGGAGAACCATGCCTGCCACCGCCCGCGCCCTCGGCGCCCTCCCCGCCCTCGCCCTGCTCGTCGCCGCCGGACTCAGCGGCTGCGCCGGCGCGCCGGCGTCATCGGCCGAAGCGCCCGACGCCGAAACCCCCAGCACCGAGCCGATCGTGCTCGACAACTGCGGCACCGAGGTCTCGCTCGGCGCCACGCCGCAGCGCATCCTCACCGTGAAGTCGTCGACTCTCGAACTCGCGCTGGCCCTCGGCGCCGGGGATCGGATCATCGGCTCCGCCTTCTCCGACGGCCCGCTGCCTGACGATCTCGCGGCGGATGCCGAGGACATCCCGGTCGTCTCCGACAAGGTGCCGTCGAAGGAGGCCGTGCTCGACCTCGAGCCCGACCTGGTGTTCGCCGGATGGGAGTCGAACTTCTCGGTCGACGGCGCCGGTGAGCGAGCCGACCTGCAGAATCTCGGCATCACCACCTACGTCGCCCCCGCGGCCTGCAAGGCTCCGGCCTACATGCCCGACCCGCTCACGTTCGACACCGTCTTCGATGGCTTCGCGGAGGCCGGCCAACTGCTCGGCGAGACGGAGGCGGCGAGCGCGCTGATCGCCGAGCAGCGCGCAGAGCTCGACGCGATCACCCCCGACGACCGTGGCCTCACGGCGCTCTGGTACTCGTCCGGCACCGACCAGCCCTTCGTGGGCGCCGGCATCGGCGCGCCGGAGATGATCATGTCGGCCGCCGGGCTCGAGAACGTCTTCGCCGACGTGCACGACACCTGGACGTCGAGCTCGTGGGAGCTGATCGCCGAGGCCGACCCCGACGTGATCGTGCTGGTGGACGCCGCCTGGAACACCGCCGCGTCGAAGATCGCGCTGCTCACCTCGAACCCGGTCACCGCACAGCTCGACGCGGTGCGGAACGAGCGGTACGTGCTGGTCGACTTCCCGGCGACCGAGGCCGGCATCCGCAACGTGAAGGCCGTGGAATCGATCGTGACGCAGCTCGGAGAGCAGTGAGCGTCACGGTTCCGCTGCGCACGGCTCTCCCTGTCGCGGCGGCATCCGCTCCCCACCCCCGGGGACGTACCGTCTCGGCGATCACGGTGCTGCTGCTCGCCCTGGCGGGATCGGTGGTCGCCGCGGTCGCGATCGGGCCGGCCGACATCGCCCCGGCCGAGCTCGCGGCGAGCGTGTGGTCGCACCTGACCGGCGCGGCCACAGGCCTCACCCCGCTCCGCGACGCGATCATCTGGGAGGGGCGAGTACCCCGCGTTCTCACGGCCGCGGCGGTCGGAGGCGGCCTGGCCCTGTGCGGTGCCGTGATGCAGGCCCTCACCCGCAACCCGCTCGCCGATCCCTACCTGCTCGGTCTGTCCTCCGGCGCCTCGACCGGCGCGGTGATCGTCATCGTGCTCGGTGCGGCGGTGGCACTGCCGTTCGCCGCGTTCGCGGGTGCGCTGCTCGCCCTGACACTCACGTTGGGCCTCGCGCGCGCGGCCGGTTCCGCAGGAGCCACCGCCGTGGTCCTCGCCGGTCTCGCCGTGTCGGCCGTGCTCGCGGCACTGACCAGCCTCGTGATCTTCTGGAGCGCGACGAACGACAGCTACCGTGAGATCCTCAGCTGGCTGCTCGGCTCCCTCGGAGGTGCCGACTGGGCGGACGCCGCCCTCGCCGGGGTCGCCGTGGTGGTCTGCGCCGTCCCCCTGCTGGCTGCAGCCCGGCCACTGGACACCCTCGTACTGGGTGACACCGCAGCCGAGGCACTCGGCATCCCGGTGACCCGGCTGCGCGTGCTGCTCTTCGTGTGCACGGCGCTGCTGACCGGAGCGCTCGTGGCGGTGAGCGGGTCGATCGGCTTCGTCGGACTGATCCTGCCGCACGCGGTTCGGGCGGTCGTCGGCGCCCGGCATCGCGCGCTGCTGCCGGTCTCGTTCCTCGCGGGCGCCGTGTTCCTCATCTGGGCCGACACCATCGCCCGCACCGTGTTCGAGCCACGCGAGCTCCCGGTCGGGATCGTCACCGCTTTGATCGGCGGCCCCGTGTTCGCGCTGCTGATGCTGCGTATGCGGAAGAGCCGCGCATGACCGGAGTGCGTGAGGACGGCCTCGATGCCCGACGCATCCGATTCGCGCACGGGGGTCGGATCCTCTGCGACGACATGCACATCACCGCCCCCGGAGGTTCGGTGACCGCTCTCCTCGGACCCAACGGCTCGGGCAAGAGCACGCTGCTGCGGCTGATCGCCGGAACCCTGCGGGGCGAGGTCGAGACCCTCGCGCTTGACGGCGCATCGCTGCCGTCGATGCGGCGGCGGGAGCGCGCACAGCGCGTCGCCCTGGTCGAGCAGGAGTGGTCGACCGCCGAGGGGATGACCGGGCGCGACATCGTCGGGCTCGGACTGCTTCCCCACCGCGGGTGGCTGTCGTTCGAGGGGGCGCAGACGGATGCCGTCGCCACCGATGCGGCTCTCGTCCGCGCGGGGGCGCTCGAGTTCGCGGAGCGCGATGCCGCGACCCTGTCCGGCGGCGAACGCCAACGGGTGAACCTCGCGAGGGCCCTCGCTCAGCGACCGGCGCTGCTGTTGTGCGATGAGCCGACGAACCACCTCGATATCCGCGCGCAGCTGGACGCACTCGCCCTCCTCGCGTCCCTCGCGCGCGACGGCATGACCGTGCTGGCTGCTCTGCACGATCTCAATCACGCGGCGGCATTCGCCGATCGCGTCGTCGTGATCGCCGACGGTCACGTGCAGGCGCAGGGTTCCCCACAGGAGGTGCTGACGCGGGAGCTCATCGCGCGCGTCTGGCAGGTCGACGCCGAGGTGCTCCTCCGGCCGGGCAGCGATCGTCCACTGATCGTGTTCGATGCGGCTCCCGCCCTCACGCGCTGACCGGCTCGGACGATCGGGATTCAGACGAGCTCGGCGGATGCGAACTGCGGAGCGAGGACGAACGAGCCCAAGCGGTGCGCGAGCGCTTCCGCCTCGGCCTCCAGCGCCACCTGCTCCTGGCAGTCGTCGAGCGCCACGGAGCCGGCACCCCCTCCCACCCCGGCGAGCGCGCATACCTGCGCGGGTTTCCGCAGCTGGTCGAAGGTCATGGGCAGACTCTCGCATCGCGTGTGCCCGCACAGCAGGTGCGAGAGCTCGTGGATCACCACGTGCAGTCGGTACCACTGCGGATCGGAGCGGCGGACCGGAATCCTCGCACGGTCACCGTCGACGAGCAGGAACCGCGGAACGGCCCGCCACTCCTCCTCGTTCAACACGTCGACCTCGATGTCCAGCCCCAGCAGGGCGGACGCCCGTTCCGTGATGCACTGCATACTCGCGCCGCACTCGACCTCCAACTCTTCGAAGAGCCGGTCCACTCGGCTTCGACCACTCACGATTCCCTCACCCCTCGCACAGCCCGACCCCCTTTCGGCCGGACAACCCTCACAGTGGAGAGACGGCGGTGGGGGCCCGGTCATTACGCCGAAAGACTGGGAACTTTCGGCCAGTCTTTCGAGACCTGTGACTATGACGTTTGGTGCGCGTCGAGCTCAGCTGAGTGGAGAGCCTCGGCGGCGAGAGCCGTCGCAGTGTCGAGATCGCGCATCCACAGCGGATGCACCGGCGCGCGCAGTCCGGCCGCCTCGAGCCCGCCTGCGAGAGAAGCATCCTCCTCGGCGATGAGCCACGCATCCAACAGTCCGCCGGCTGCGCGTGCCCCGTAGTGGTGTCCGACCGCGTCGGCGGTGGCGGCGAGACCGATGGCGGCGAGACAGGCGTCGGCCATACCGCGCACGGGCGCACCGGCGATGATCGGCGACACCCCGACCACGGCTCCGGGGGCGGCACGTACGGCGTCGGAGATGCCGGGGACCGAGAGGATCGGCCCGAGCGAGACCACGGGATTCGACGGGGCGAACAGGATGACGTCCGCCGCAGCCAGCGCGTCGACCACTCCGGGTGCGGGCGCGGACTGCGCGATCCCCGGCGCATCGAACCGCTGCGCCGGGAGGGTCGCACGATGCCGGGTCCACCACTCCTGGAAGTGCATCCGACCCCGGGCGGTGAACACGTGGGTGTCGACTTCGGTATCGGTCATGGGCAGCAGTCGGATGCCGAGCGGCCATCGGGAGGCGAGGCGATCGACGACCTCGGTCACGGAGGCGCCGTCGCGGAGCCAGCCCGTGCGGGCGATGTGCGCACCGAGGTCGAGGTCACCCAACGTGAACCACGGCCAGCCGGCTCCCCATGCCTGCAACTCGGTGGCGACGCGCTCGCTCTCTCCCGCCCTCCCCCATCCGCGTGCGGTGTCGTTGACACCGGCGAGCGCGTAGATCATCGAGTCGACATCGGGCTGCAGCCGCAGGCCGCTGAGCCACAGGTCGTCGCCGGTGTTGACGATCACCGTGATCTCGGCTCGGGTTCCTCCCGCGGCATCCGGCCACCGTCGCCGTGCGGCCTCCCGCACACCGACCACGAACTTCGATCCGCCGACGCCACCGGCGAGGACGACGATGCGCGGGCCATCGGAGGTGTCGGCGACGCCGCCGGTCATGAGGCGAGCACCAGCGGTCGGTCGACCAGCGCCGCGGTGCGCGGGCCCAGTCCGGCACGGCGGGCGGCCCGCAGGTGCTCGGCATGATCGAGGTCACGTCGCAGACCGCTCAAGACGGGAAACCCGACCTCGACGAAGCCGGCCGCGCGATGTGCGGAGGCCGAGTCCACCCCGAAACACGGAGTGAGGTCGAAACCCGCCCGCGCCGTGGCGAGCACGGTGCCGGTGCCCTCGGCGTCCGGCACGAACGCCCGGGAGTGCGAAGAGGCGAACGCGAGCGCCCTGGCCAGCTCGTCGGGGCGCAGCGCCGGCAGGTCGCCGAGCATCACGGCACGAGGGCGCAGGTCGGGGGCCGCGCTCACGCCGAGCCCGATCGCCGCGGTCAGCCCTTCGCTGCGGTCGCGCACCAGTCGCACCCGCGGCAGCACACGCAGAGCGGTCGCCGTGACCTCGTCGCTCGTGACGACGATGACTTCGGCGACGCGCTCGCATGCGGTGGCCGCCTCGACCGTGTCGAGGGCGATCGCGCGGGCGAGGGGCTCGCGATCGACGCCGGGGATGCGCAACCGCGACTTGCCGATCTCGGCGCGCTTCACCGGGATCACCACGATCCACTCACGAGCGGGCACTCCCGGCAGCGGCACCCCGACTCCCGAACCGCGGATCATCTCCGTCGCCTCACCCGCGCAGTTCGGCAGCGGTGTCGCGCAGTACGGCGGTGTCGCGCAGCCGGGGCGCGATGTCGCGCTCGAACAGTTGCAGGAACCGGCGCTGGTCGTGACCCGGCGCGTGGAAGACGAGGTGGTTGAAGCCCCAGTCGATGTACTGCTGGATCTCGGCGGCCACGGCATCCGGGTCGTTCCCGACGATCCAGCGCTTGGCGATGGTCTCGAGCGGCAGCGCATCGGCGGCCTTCTCCATCTCGACGGGGTCGGTGATGTCGTGCTTCTGCTCCTTCGAGAGCGACAGCGGCGACCAGAAGCGGGTGTTCTCCAACGCCGCCTCCCGGGTCTCCTCGTACGACAGCTTGATCTCGATCATCCGGTCGTAGTCGTCGAACGAGCGCTCGGACTGCTCGAGCCCCTCTCTCACGGCCGGGAGCAGCTGGTCGACGTAGAGCTCCTGGCCCTTGCCCGAGGTGCAGATGAAGCCGTCGCCCGCGCGCCCGGCGTAGCGCGCGACCATCGGTCCGCCCGCGGCGATGTAGATCGGGATGCCGCCCTCGGGACGGTCGTAGATCGAGGCGTCGTGCGTGGAGTAGTACTCGCCGTCGAAGTTCACCCGGTCGCCCGACCACAACGCCCGCATCAGACGCACGGATTCGCGCAGCCGCGCATAGCGCTCCTTGAACTCGGGCCACTCCTGCTCCCCGGCGCCGCGGAATCCGGTCGCGATCTCGTTCAGCGCCTCGCCAGAGCCGACGCCGAGGATGATGCGGTCCTGGTACAGGCAGCCCAGGCTCGCGAACGCCTGCGCGAGCACGGCAGGGTTGTAACGGAAGGTCGGGGTCAGCACCGAGGTGCCGATGCGGATGCTCGACGTGCGCTCGCCCACCGCCGCCATCCAGGTGAGCGAGAACGGAGCATGGCCGCCGGTGTGGCGCCAGGGCTGGAAGTGGTCGCTCGCGAACACGGACTGCATGCCGTGCGCCTCGGCCGCGACCGAGATCTCGACCAGCTCCAGGGGGTCGAACTGCTCCGCGCTGGCCTTGTATCCGAGAGTCAGTGTCATGTCGCATCCTTCGTGTCGGGTTCCTGCTGTGCGTGTAGGTGCTGTTCCTGGGTGCCGAGGTCTGCGAGCGCAGCGGCGTAACCGTCGCGGTATCCCTGGTCGAGTGCTTCGGCGGTGCCCAACCAGAAGAGGTCGCGCTCCGCGCCGCGCACGATGCTGGCGGCCCCGGGCAGGGTGAGGGGTCCGACAAGGTCGCCCCGCCCGCGCACCACGGCGACCGGGTTGCCGCTCGCCTTGCCCTTGACCAGATCTGCGGCCGCGGCGAGCTCGTCCGCGACACACGGGGTCGTGACGCTCAGGACCTTTCCCGCCTGGTCGGTCGTGCCACGGAGGTCGGCGATCATGTGCACGCCCCCGCCGCCGATCGCGACGTCGGTCTGCCCTTCGCGCCAGGGACGGCCGAGGGTGTCACTGAGGATCACGCCCACCTCCGCGCCCGTGGCCGCCCGCAGTCCCGCGGCGAGCGCACGCGCCGAACGGTCGGGGTCTTCGGGGAGCAGCAGCACCCAGCCGTCCGGGGTGTTGCTGGCATCGACGCCGGCGGCCGCGGCCACCATGCCGAGCCGGTTCTCGACGATGCGCATGGTGTGCCCGTCGAAGGTGCGAGAGGCGACGAGCCGCACGGTCTCGGCGGTGATGGCCTCTTCGCGGTCGGCGGCCTGTACGTAGCGGCCTTCGGCCTTGGAGACGATCTTCGAGGTGACGACGAGGATGTCGCCGTGGGCGAGTTCGACGCCGGTCGCGAGGATCAGGGCCACGAGGTCATCACCGGGGTGCACCTCGCCGATGCCGGCGAGGGCGAAGACGGTGATCGCGGGGGCGCTCATGCGTGCACCTTCGGCAGCACGTCGCGGCCGAAGACCTCGACGAACTCCCGCTGGTCGGGCCCGACGTTCTGCAGGTAGATGCGCGTGAAGCCGAGGTCGACGTAGCGCTGGATCTGCGCGCGGTGCACCTCGGGGTCGGCGGAGATGAGCATCGAAGCCCGCATGTCGTCGGCCGTCACCCCGCGCACGAGTTGCTCGAAGTCGTACGGCGAGCGCACGTCGCCCCGGCGCATCCGGAGTCCGCCGATCGGCCACTCGGTCAGTGCGTTCGCGAGGGCCTGCTCGTCGGTCGGCGCCCACGAGAGCCGCAGCTGGAGCACCTTCGGGAGGCCCTCGGGATCGTGACCCGCCTCCCGTGCCCCCTCGGCGAATCGGGCGAGCAGCGGCGCGAGGCGCTCGACTTCGGCCGAGGTCGTGATCAGGCCGTCGGCGTTCCGGCCGGCGCGGCGAGCGGTGGCCGGGCCCGCCGTGGCCACGTAGACCGGTGGCGCAGTGGGCGGCATCGTCCAGAGCCGGGTCGATTCCATGCGGAAGTGCTCGCCACGGTGGCGGGTGTCGCGACCGGCGATCGAGGCGGTGAAGAGCTTGCGGATCAGGTCGACGGCCTCGAACATGCGGTCGATGCGCTCGGCGGGTTCGGGCCAGTATTCGCCGACGATGTGCTCGTTCAGCGCCTCCCCCGATCCGACGCCGAGCCAGGCCCGGTCGGGGTAGAGGGTCGCCAGCGTCGCTGCGGCCTGCGCGACCACGGCGGGATGCGTGCGGAAGCCGGGGGTCGTGACGCCGGGGCCGAGGTCGCCGGTGGTGTGCGCGCCGATCGCGCCGAGCATGGTCCACACATGAGCGGCGTTGCGGTGGCGGGGAAGCCAGGGCTGGAAGTGATCGGTGGCCATGATCCCGCGGAACCCGTGCGCCTCGGCGAGGACGCAGTTCTCGATCACGGCGGTCGGCTCGATCTGCTCGAGCATCGCGGCGTACCCGATGTGCATGCGGCCTCCTCACCCTTTCTTCTCCTGCTGTTCCTATTGAATGGATACTGGATCCAAAAGTCAAGGGAGAGGTTCGGAGTGGTGTCGAATGCACGGGATCTCGCCGAGCGCACGGCGTGTTCACGCCAAGAAGCCGTGCACTCGACAGGAAGCCGTGCACTCGGCGGGAGCGAGAGGGCGGGAGCGAGAGGGTGGGAGCGAGAGAGCGAGGGCGGGCTATCCCTTGTGCGGCCGCTCGACGCGGGCGAGGCGGGTCGCGGAGAGCGCATATGCCCCGGCCACCGCAAGCGTCAGCAGCGCGCCCAGAACGACAGCGGCCGGGAACGGGGCGGTCCCCGCTCGGAAGAGACCGACAACGGCCTGAACCGCGAAGAGCACGGAGAGGACCGCGCTGGAGAGAGCCGTCGTCGTCATCCGCCACCACGGCCGCGGCGCCATGCTCTCTCCGGGACCACGGAACACCCGCGCGGTGAACACCACCAGCGCGATGACCGCCAGCAGCGACCAGACATATCCGGCGAACAGATCCATCACGGCGAGGACGACCCCGATCATCGGGAGGATGAGCAGGGCTCCGACGACGATCCCGGCCTTGGCCGATGGTGCGCGTACACGCATCGCTCCCTCTCCTCTCCCCCACACGACAAAGAGCACGTTACCCGTCGAATGCACGTTATCCGTCGAGCGCACGGGATCTCGTCGAGTGCACGGCTTCTTCACGCCAGGAAGCCGTGCACTCGGCGGATGGGGTCAGCGCTTGTGACGCTGCACGGCCAGGGTCACCGTCGCGGAATCGGCCGGAGCGGGAGAGGCGGCGGCGAGGTCGGGGAGACCCGCGGAGACCGCCTTGCGTGTGCGACCGATCGCTCGGCGAGAGAGCGCCCACTGCAGGCCGTAGCCGATCGCGAACACCATCAGCGTGAAGATCAGCGCCATCGCGGCACCCTGGTCCGGCGCATAGAGCTGCGCCGAGCGCGGGTTGATCATCGCGTAGATGTACATCGACAGCGGCCGCGACGACGGGGTCGCCAGGAACGCCGGGAGCGTGAACTCATTGGTGCCGAGGATGAACATCTGGATCCACACCGCCATCACGGTCGGCATCAGCAGCGGCGCGATGATGCGTCGGAATCCCTCGAACCGACTCGCTCCGCTGGTGAGCGCCGCCTCCTCCAGCTCCGGCCTGATCTGCAGCGTCGCGCTGTACGACGAGCGGTAGGCGATCGACACCCGGTAGGAGTACGCGATCACGAGCGCGAGCAGCGTGCCCGCGATCGGGATGTACGGGTTGATCACCATGAAGGTGAGGAACATCGCGAAGCCGGCGATGGTCGCGGGGATCGCGACCGATGAGGAGGCGAACAGGTCCATGGCCTTCACCCACCCGGTCTTCTTGCTGCGGGCGATGCCGTAGGCGAGCACCGTTGCGAAGACCACCGCGATCGTGGCGCTGCCGCCCGCGATGATGACCGTGCGTCCGAGCGACACCCAGAACTCGGGGTCGGCGAGCACCGTGCCGAAGGCGCCGAAGTCGGTGCTGCCGAGCATCGCGTCGATCGAGAACGCCACCGGATAGGGCGTGATCGCCGCCCACAGCAGAGCGAGCAGAGGGAGGATGCCGGTGAGCAGGATGAACACGGCGACCAGCAGCATGACCGGGATCTTCCACGGCCCCATCCGCATGGTCGACGGCCGGAAGCCCTTGCCCGACACCGAGGCTCTGCGCTCGGCGTTGCGTGTCGCCCGCAGGTAGATCGCGAACGCGACGGTCGTGATCACGAGGAACACCAGCCCCCATGCGGCGGCCAGACCGTACTGCGGCAGTTCGCCCGCGTTGGAGCTGATGAGCGTCCAGAGCTTGAGGGCGAAGATGTCGCGTCCCGACTCCTGGCCGAACAGCAGCGGCACCTCGAGACTGCCGAGGCCGAGGATGAAGGTCAGCACCGTCACCCCGAGGAGCCCCGGCCACAGCATCGGTAGCGTCACTCGACGAAGCGTCTGCGGCCAGGAGGCCCCCGAGACCCGCGCCGACTCCTCCAGCTAGCCGTCCATGTTCGTCAGGATCGGCACGATCATCAGGTACGGGAACGTGACGTTCGTGAGCGCCTGGATGAAGATCATCGTCGGGAACGCATAGGGATCGATCGGCACGTCGCTCGCGAACGGCAGCAGCCGCAGCAGCTGGTTGAGCACCCCCGACTCGGGCGACAGCATCAGCAGGTAGGCCTGGGCCTTCACGATCGGCGGGATGATGTACGGCACGATCACCAGCACCGAGATCAGACGGCGCCACGGGGCATCCGTGCGCACCGTGACCCAGGCGAGGCCGAACGCCATCAGGAGCGTGAGGAGCGTGGACCCGCCGACGAAGGCGCCGGTCGCGCCGAGCACGCCCCAGAAGTCTTCGCGCAGCTGCCACAGGGTGACGAAGTTCTCGACACCCCACTGGGCCGACGAGACGCCGAAGGGCAGGAACGGACCACGGAACGCGGTGATCACCTGGACGATCAGCGGCACCGCGAGAAGGATGAAGATAACCGCGCCCGAGACGATCATCGCGATCGTCATCGTGGTGGGACGCTTTCGCCCCGTGGTCCGTCCTGCCTTGAACATCGTTATCCGTTCAGCGCCTTGTCGGCGGCGTTGATCATGGCCTGCCAGTCGTCACGAGTGGCCTGCGTCTCGGTCTCGGCGCCGTTCTCGAGGCCGAGCAGCAGCGCGTCGGAGTTCGTCTTCATGAGCCCGGTGGACTCGGCGAAGGTCGCGGCGGGGAGACCGGCGAACGGCACCTGCGTGCTGGCGAAGCGCTCGTCCGTCATTCGGAGGCTGATCCAGTCGGGGTCGAATGCGTTCCACAGGGTCCACAGCGCGGCCCCCGGCTTGTTCTTGGCGTCGGAGTTGACGCCGGAGAACTGCGCCCAGACTCCCGCGTGCTCGAACGGTGAGACCTGCAGCGCCGGGTTCGGGTTGAACAGCGTCTGGTTGAGCGCGATCGGCACGTCACCGCTCGACAGCGGAGCGCCCTGGTCCTCCAGCAGCTTCAGGTTGCCCGACGACAGGAGCTCGTCGATCAGCGAGACCATCTTGTCCTCGCCCTCCGCCATGCCGTATCCGGCGAAGACCACCGCGTTGTATCCGGCGACCGACACCTTGTCCTTGTATTCGGGGGCGAGCAGCCCGTCGAGCGTCTCGGGCACCGCGGTCACCTTGTCGGTGTTGTACTGGATGAGCGTGCCGTTGATGCTGTCGGGCATGAGCTCGGGGGCGCCGATGGTCAGGAACTCCTTCGGAACGCCGAAGCTCTCCCAGTCGACCTTCTCCCAGAAGCCCTCGTCGTACATCGCGGCCATCGAGGTGATCGAGCCGGACACCACATCGGTGTTGCGCGAACCGGTCGCCTTCGCCGAGATGATCGCCGACGACAGGTTGTACGTCAGCCCCCTGGTCTCGACCTTGATGTCGGGGAAGCGCTTGTTGAACTGCTCGATCACGTCAGGCGACAGCTCGTACCAGTCCCAGATGACCAGGGTGCCGCCGTCAGCCTTCTTCGCCTCTTCGTAGAGGGCGTCGAGCTGCTTGTCGATCTCGGGCCAGTACTCGTCGTAGAAGTTCTCGCAGCGGGTGATCGCTCCGACTTCCACGGCGTCGCAGGTGGCCGACGCGGCGTCGCCCTCGAGCGCGCTGTCACCGCCGCCGGCATCGGTCGAGGTGTTGCATCCGGTCAAGGCGAGCGCGAAGACCGCCGTGATGGCGACAGCTCCCAGTGTTCTCTTCATGATCTGAATGTCCTCTCTGACATCAGGTGTGTGATTGCGGGTGTGGTGCGGGGTGGATCAGGCGCCCAGCACGCGGCAGGCGTGCGAGACCAGTTCGAGGAAGACCCTGCCGCCCTCGGGGGGTGTCGCGAGTGGCGCTCCGCGTCCGACGATCGTGGCGACGGGCTCGCCATCGGTGAGCACTTCGGCCTCGTACTCGACGATCTCGCCGAGGAACTCCACCCGCACGATGCGCACGGGAAGGACGTTCGGGCGATCGATGTCGGTCTCATGCCAGCGCACGGTCTCGGGCCGGAATGTCAGCGTGACCTCGTCGCCGATCGAGACCCCGTCGGGCACCGGCGTCTGCAGCCGGGTGCCGAGCGCCTCGACCACCGCGTCGCCGGCGCCGTCACGATCGATCACCACGGCGGGGATCATGTTCGCGCGACCGACGAAGTTCGCCACGAATCGGTCGGCCGGCTGGTCGTAGAGCTCGCGGGGTGACGCCTCCTGCACGATGCGTCCGCCGTTCATCACGGCCACCCGATCCGACATCGACAGCGCCTCGGATTGATCGTGCGTGACGTAGAGGGCACTGATGCCGAGGGTGCGCTGCAGGCTCCGCAGCTCGTTGCGCATGGTGTCGCGCAGCTTGGCGTCGAGGTTCGACAGCGGCTCGTCGAGCAGCAGCAGACGCGGTCGGTGGGCCAACGCACGAGCGAGGGCCAGGCGCTGCTGCTGACCGCCTGAGAGCGCGGTGGCCGGGCGCTGCGCGAGATGATCGAGCTGCACGAGCTCCAGCGCCTCCATCGCCCGCTTGCGCGCCTCCTGCTTCGGAAGCTTCGAACCCGCGACCTGCAGCGGGAAGATCGCGTTGGCGAACACCGTCATGTGCGGCCAGATCGCGTAGTTCTGGAACACCATGCCGATGTCGCGCTTGTCGGGCGACACGTGCGCGGTGCCGGTCGACAGCACGTTGCCGTCGAGCGAGATGACGCCGCCGTTGCTCCGTTCGAGGCCGGCGACACAGCGCAGGGTGGTGGTCTTGCCGCATCCCGACGGGCCGAGGAGCGAGTAGAACGTCCCGGGCTCGATCGTGAACGTGACGTCCTTGACCACGGGGACGGCGGCGCCGTCGAGCTCATAGTCCTTCTTCAGGGCGTCGACGACCAGTCGACCGCCTCCGGAGCTGACCGTCATCGGAGTCCTCTCGTCCATCGTGCTCGTGGTCGGATTCGTTCTGGATGTTGGATCCACTGCGATCGCCGCCATCATCGTCCCTCTCTCACGACAGAACCCGCCGTCTGCGGGGTGACCGGGGCTCCCCAGGCTCGCGGCTTCTCGAAGAACACCACGACGACCGCGCACACCGCGAAGGCGATGGCCGAGAGCAGCAGCGACTGCGACATGGCCGCGGCCAGTCCGATCCCGTCCTTCGTCGACAGCTCGCTCCCCGGGTGGATCGCCCCTGGCACGAAACCGGTGATGTGCGCGGCGAGCGTCACGTTCATCAGCACCGCCAGCAGCGCCGATCCGATCACGGACCCCATCTGCCTGGTGGTGGAGTAGACGCCGGATCCCGCTCCTGCTTGCGTGTGCGGGAGATTGCGGGTGGCCGTCGACGCGAGCGGACCGAACATCCCCGATACGCCGACGCCCAGCAGCGCCGAGGGCAGAAGCAGGAGCCAGAACGGGGCGTCGATCGTCATCGTCGCCGCATACCAGGCCATGGCCACCGCCGAGATGACGAAGGCGGCGAAGGTGACCCACCGCGGACCGATCCGGTCGCTCAGCTTGCCGACGAACGGCCCGAGCACCCCCGAGACGACCGCCATCGGTGCGAGCATGAGCGCTGCGAGCGTCGGGTCGAGCCCGCGGGCGACCTGGAAGTAGAAGGCGAGGGGGACGGGCATGGCCGTGATGCCGACACCGACGAGGAAGATCGTGGCGTTCGCGACCGAGAAGTTGCGGTCGCGGAAGAGGCTGAGGGGCATGAGGGGCTCTGCACGATTGACGCGCTGCCACACGACGAAGAGCACCAGGAGCACGGCTCCGGCGACGATGACGCCCCACACGGTGACCGGACCGAACATCACCCCCCAGTCGTAGACCTCGCCCTCCTGGATGCCGAAGACCAGCAGGAACAGTCCGAGTCCGGACAGCGCGACCCCCACCACGTCGAAGCGGTGCGGGTGTCCTTCGAGATCGGGGACCAGACGCCAGGCGACGACGAAGGCGACGATCCCGACAGGCACGTTGACGAAGAAGATCCACTCCCAGCCGACGGTGTCGGTGAGCACGCCGCCGAGGATCGGGCCGACGAGCGTCGCGAGCCCTCCGACAGCGCCCCACGCCCCCATCGCCTGACCCCGACCGCGCGGCGGGAACACCCGCGCGATGATCGCCATGGTCTGCGGCGTCATCAGCGCGGCACCGAAGCCCTGCACGGCGCGAGCCGCGATGAGCATCTCGATGCTGCCGGCCAGACCGCACGCGAGCGAGGCGAGGGTGAACAGCACGAGCCCCACGAGATAGACCCGTTTGGGACCGAAGCGATCCCCCAGGCGACCGGTCACCAGCAGGGGGACGGCGTAGGCGAGCAGGTAGGCACTGGTGACCCAGATGACCGTGGTCAGGTCGGCGTCGAACGCCGCGAGGATGACCGGGTTGGCGATGGCCACGATCGTCGTGTCGACGAGGATCATGAAGAAGCCGATGCACAGCGCCCACAGGGCCGGCCACGGCCTAACTGTCTGAGTCATGGATCACTTTCGGGACGGATCGTCAGGGGTCGGGAGCCGGTGTCCGTCCACTCAGCCCCTTATGTGGAGGACGGACACCGGAGTTTCCGGGAAGAGTTCAGCCTTCGGTGGCGGGGAGACCGACCACGGGTTCACCCAGCAGCGGGGTCGACACCGCGTAGATGCCGTGGTTGGCGAAGAGCCAGATCACGTTGCGATCCCACTCCACGAAGATGCCGTGCACGGGTGCGGCGAGGTCATCGTCGTCCTTGAGGCCGATCGGAGGGACGAAGTACGCGCCGACCTGGGGGTTCTCCGGGTCGCGCACGTCGAAGATCTGCAACCCCGCGGCGTAGAACGCGTAGGGGATGACGCCGCCGTGCGGTGTGCCCGTGTTGGTGAAGTACCCCGAGCGCTTGGGCCCGAACGACCCGCGGCGCTGCGCCCAGTCGGTGAACGCGGCCTCTGCCGGCGGCGTCGGGCGCGGCAGCGTGCGCACGACCCGCGGGTTCGTCGGGTCGCTCACGTCGATCTGATAGATCTCCTTGGCCGGCTCGTAGCAGTCGGTGTTCATCGGGTAGCCCGAGACGTAGACGTAGCCCGTCTCCTCCACCTGGGTGGTGTCGACGTTGTCGCCCTCGGTGCCGGCGACGCTGACCGGCAGGTGGCACCAGCCGACGTGGTGGATGTTCGCGGGATCGGACACGTCGAGCACGAAGAAGCCCTGACCACCCTGGGCGGCGTAGCCGTACTTCCATCCGGACTCGACCGAGCGCGGCAGGAAGATGCCCATGCGCGAGCCGAACCACGAGGTCTTGTTGTTCCAGCGCTCGTTGTCCGCGAGGTACTCGGAATCCGCCTCCTCCCCGGCACGGGAGCCGGGCACCCACCAGTTCGAGAGCAGTTCGGGCTTCGCCGGGTCCGACACGTCGTAGGCCGCGTGTCCGGCGGTCCACAGCGTGGTCTTGTACGGCTGGTTGGTGAAGGTGTTGTCGGGCGCGGTCGCCACGAACAGGTACTTGTCGCCGTAGTAGACCGGAAGGTCGAGCACGCCGTTGCCCTCCTGGATCTCGTCCGGCCCGTGGTTCGGATCGGTCGAGACCTCGGTGAGGAGGGTCCAGTCGCGGGGGCTCGGGCCGTTCATCTCCCACGTGCGGAAGCCGCGCAGGCCCTCCCACTCCTTCAGCTGGCCCTCGACGGTGTCGTCGATCCACTTGTTGGCGACGCGCCCCTTGAGGAAGTACCGCGGAGTCTCGCTCGCCTGGATCGCGATGTGCTTTCCGAGCTTCTGGTTCCACTGCACCGTGGTGGCGCCGAACTGCGGGCGGGGGTCGTCCCAGCCCCACTGCTCCTCGTCGACGATCGTCAGGTCGCGAGGGTCGGTGATGTCGTAGAGCTTCCAGTGGTTGCCGCCGCCGTAGTGGAGCATGAGGCGACGGCCGTCCCAGTCGTAGATGCACTGCCACGAGTGACTGGTGTTCACCACGATCGGGTAGAACGCCTCGGCCTTGGCGTTGAGCGCATACGTCTCGGGGTCGCGGTAGTCGAGCTGGCCCGGCCAGTCGATGAAGACGTCGCGCGGGACGGACGGCGTGTGCGCCGGCGGCAGGAAGGTACCGTCGGGCTGCATGCCCCAGCTGGAGGGATCGGGATCGGCCGGTTCACCCTCGACGCGCTGGAAATCCTCCGGGCGGTACTTCTTCGCATCGGGCACGTAGGGAGAGCCGGCCATGTCGCCTCCATTGGCTGAATCGGGTGAGATCGTCACGACGTGGTGTCGTTCTCATCAGGTTCGTCCCGGTGAAGCGATGCTGTCCAATATCCATACGGGTCAGAGCTATGACCGTTCGGGCATATCAGCCGGCGAAGCGCGGCTCCGTCTCCGCGTAGTCCCGCTCGAGCTCCGCCAGGCGGGCGCCCTCTTCGCGCAGATGGGTCAGCAGCGCGGTGGCCGCCGGCGACGGCGCCCGATCCTTCGGCACCGTCACGCCGACCGAGCGGCGGATGGAGCTCAACGGCGTGGGCAGGATCCGCAGTTCACGGTCGTCGACGGCGATGAACATCGGCAGCGCCGCGATCACGTCGGTCGAGATCAGCAGGGTGCGCAGTGTCAGCATGGAGGTGCACTCGACGCGGTCGGGCGGCAACGGCAGCCCCTCGTGGAAGAAGACCGCTTCGAGCTCGGCCCGGAGCGCCGTCTGGGCCACGGGGAAGATCCAGGGATACGCGATCAGCTCGGCGAGGGAGTTCGCCTTGACACCGCCGAGCACCGGATGCCCGGCCCGTGCGACCAGACGGATCGGCTCCAGGTGCAGTCGCTCCTGCTCGAGCCGCACCGGCACCGTCGGCGAGAGCCGCCCGACGGTCAGGTCGAGGTCGCCCGCGAGCAGCAGCTGCTGCAGGGTGTCCGGGGTGCCCTCGCGCACCACCACGGTCAGCCGTGGATGCTCGGCCTTCAGCGCCGCGATGGCCCGCGGCAGCAGCAGGTTGGAACCTGCGAGGTGCGTGCCGACGGTCACCGTGCCGAGCTGCCCCGACTGCAGCAGCCGCACCTCCTCCCCCGCGGCGCGCAGCTCGGCGAGCACCGAGCGGGCGCGCTCGATGAACGAGTGCCCGTATTGCGTCGGCCGCACGCCGCGCGGCAACCGTTCGAACAGCGGCACACCCAGCACCTCTTCGACCTCGCGGAGACCGCGGGTGACGACCGGCTGGGTGATGTGCAGCGACTCGGCGGCGCGCACCAGGGTGCCTTCGTCGGCGATGGCGGTGACGAGGACGAGGTGGCGGATCTTGACCCGCCCGTCGAGCAGTCGATCGGTGACCATGATCCGGACTATAGCCGTACGGGCATGGCAGTGCATCAAGAGAGTATTTGTCGGCATCCCTCGAACGTTCCTAGCCTGAGCCCATGCCTTCCGAGACGATGACGCCTCCCCTCCGTGCCTCCGAGCAGGAGCGAACGCCCCGCGCGATCCACAACATGATCGCCGGCGAGCGCGTGGAGGGCATCGCCACCTTCGCGAAGGTCAGCCCGGTCGACGGCTCGATCATCGCCGAGGTGCACGAAGCCGGCACCGAGCAGGTCGACCGCGCCGTGGCCGCCGCGCGCGCCGCGTTCGACGGACCCTGGGGACGGATGACGGTCGCGGAGCGCGCCCGTCTGCTGCGCGGTGTGGCCGACGCGATCGACCGCCGCGCCGATGAGCTCGTCGTGGCCGAGGTCGGCGACACCGGCAAGCCCGAGGCACTCGCCCGCGACCTCGACGTGGCCCGTGCCGCCGCGAACTTCCGCTCCTTCGCCGACACGGTCTCGACGGCAGGCCTCGACTCGTTCCTCACCGAGCTGCCCGACGGCCGGCGCGCCCTGAACTACGCCGTGCGCAAGCCGCTCGGGGTCGTCGCCGTGATCGTGCCGTGGAACCTGCCGCTGCTGCTGCTCACGTGGAAGCTCGCTCCCGCCCTCGCCACCGGCAACACCGTGGTGATCAAGCCCTCGGAGGAGACGCCGTCGTCGGCGACGCTGCTGGCCGAGATCCTCGCCGAGGCGGGGGTGCCCGCGGGGGTCGTGAACGTCGTGCACGGTTTCGGCGCCGATTCCGCGGGCGAGGCCCTCACCACGCATCCGGGCATCGACGGGGTCACGTTCACCGGCGAATCGTCCACCGGATCCGCGATCATGCGGGCGGTCGCGCCGCGGGTGCGCCCGGTCTCGTTCGAGCTCGGCGGCAAGAACGCCGCGCTCGTGTTCGCCGACGCCGACCTCGATGCCGCCGTCGCCGGGCTCGCCCGCTCCACGTACCTCAACACCGGCCAGGTGTGCCTGTGCACCGAGCGCATATACGTGCAGCGCGCGGTCTTCGATGAGGTGGCCGCCGGCCTCGCCGAGCACGCCGCCCGTCTGCGTCTGGGCCGCCCGGAGGACCCGGCCACGACCACCGGTCCTCTCATCTCGCAGGCCCACCGTGAGAAGGTGCGCTCGTACTTCGACCTCGCCGTCGCGGAGGGGGCGACGGTGCTCGCGGGCGGCGGCATCCCCACGCTCGGCGACGGACTCGACGGCGGATCGTGGATCGAGCCGACGCTGTGGACCGGCCTCGACAACAGCAACCGCACCGTGCGCGAAGAGGTGTTCGGTCCCGTCGCCGCCCTCATCCCCTTCGACACCGAAGAGGAGGCGATCCGATTGGCGAACGACACCGACTACGGCCTCGCCGCGGTCACCTGGACCACCGACCTGACCCGCGGACACCGTGTGGCGCAGCAGATGCGCACGGGCATGTCGTGGGTCAACACCTGGTATCTGCGCGACCTGCGCAGCCCCTTCGGCGGCGTCGGGCTCTCGGGCATCGGCCGCGAGGGCGGGCACCACTCGCTCGAGTTCTACACCGAGCCGACGAACGTGTGCGTGCAGCTGTGACCGGCCTCCCCGAGTCCGACGGTGTGCGCGCGGCCGACGAACGGCTGCGACGCGCGGCCGAATCGGGGCACCCGTGCGCCCCGGTGCGCGACCTGCTCGGCGAGACGGATCAGGATGCCGCGTACGCCGTGCAGTCTCTCGGCATCGCCCGCCGCCTCGACGAGGGTCGACGGGTCGTCGGCCGCAAGATCGGCCTCACCTCCCCCGCCGTGCAGACGCAGCTCGGCGTCGACAGCCCCGACTACGGGGTGCTGCTCGACGACATGATGTTCGCCGACCGCGAGCCGATCGACCTCACCCGCTTCCTGCAGCCGCGGGCCGAAGCCGAGGTCGCCTTCGTGCTCGGCAGCGACCTCGACTCCCCCGCCACCCACGTCGCCGACGTGATCCGGGCCACGGAGTTCGTCCTGCCCGCCATCGAGGTCGTCGACTCCCGCGTGGCCGGGTGGGACATCCGCATCACCGACACCATCGCCGACAACGCCTCGAGCGGGGCGGTCGTGCTCGGCACCACGCCTCGGCGCCTCGACGGGCTCGATCTGACCGCGCTCGGCATGACGCTCGACCGTGAGGGCCGTCCGGTCTCGACCGGTTCGGGGGCCGCGTGCCTCGGCAGCCCGGTGATCGCGGTGGCCTGGCTCGCCCGCGAGGTCGCCCGCCGCGGGCAGCCGCTGCGCGCCGGCGAGGTCATCCTCTCCGGAGCCCTCGGCCCCATGGTCGACGCGACCGCCGGGGTGTATCGCGCCCGACTCGACGGTCTCGGCGAGGTCCGTGCCGACTTCTTCGGCACGGCATCCGGAAGAGCGTCGGGCACATCATCAGAAGGGGCTGCGGCATGACCGTCGGCATCGCCATCATCGGATCGGGCAACATCGGCACCGACCTGCTCATCAAGGTGAAGCGGCTCTCGACCACGCTGCATGTGGTCGCGATGGCCGGCATCGACGAGCACTCCGACGGCCTCGCCCGTGCGCGCCGGCTCGGAGTCGCCACGACCCACGCGGGCGTGGACGGACTGATCGCGATGCCCGAGTTCGCCGACGTCGAGCTCGTGTTCGACGCCACCTCGGCCGGCGCCCACGCCCGCAACGACGCCCTCGTGCGCAACGCCGGGCGCCTCATGGTCGATCTGACCCCCGCCGCGATCGGGCCGTACGTCGTGCCCGTCGTCAACCTCGACGCGCACCTCGGTGCGACCAACGTCAACATGGTCACGTGCGGCGGCCAGGCCACGGTGCCGATGGTGGCCGCCGTGTCGCGCGTCGCCCCGGTGGCCTACGCCGAGATCGTCGCCTCGATCGCCTCGAAGTCGGCCGGTCCCGGCACCAGAGCGAACATCGACGAGTTCACCGAGACCACGGCCCGTGCGCTGGAGGTGATCGGCGGCGCCGACCACGGCAAGGCCATCATCGTGCTCAACCCCGCCGACCCGCCGCTCATCATGAGGGACACGGTGTTCTGCCTGGTCGAGGGCGACCCTGAAGCCTTGGATCGGGATGCCGTCAGCGCCTCGGTCGCCGACATGGTCGCCGCGGTGCAGGCCTACGTCGGGGGCTACCGGCTCAAGCAGCAGGTGCAGTTCGACGCCGTCGACGAGGCCTACGTGCCCGCGCTCGATCGACCGTTCCGCGGGACGCGCGTGACCGTCCTGCTGGAAGTGGCCGGCGCCGGCCACTATCTTCCGGAGTACGCGGGCAATCTCGACATCATGACCTCGGCCGCCCTGCGCACGGCCGAACGACTCGTCGCCGAACGGACAGGGGTTCCCGCATGACCACCTCATCTCCCCGCGTCTACGTGCAGGACGTCACCCTCCGCGACGGCATGCACGCGATCGGCCACGGCTACACGACCGACCAGGTGCGCGATATCGCCCGTGCTCTCGAGGCGGCAGGCGTTGATGCCATCGAGGTCGCGCACGGCGACGGCCTCGGCGGTTCGAGTGTGGCTTACGGACAGGGAGCGCACACCGACTGGCAGTGGATCGAGGCGGCGGCCGAGGTGCTCGACCGCGCCGTCCTGACCACCCTGATCCTTCCCGGCATCGGCACGATCGACGACCTCGCCCGGGCCCGCGACCTCGGCGTCGCGAGCGTGCGGGTCGCGACGCACTGCACCGAGGCCGACGTCGCCATCCAGCACATCACGTGGGCGCGCGAGCACGGCATGGACGTCTCGGGCTTCCTGATGATGAGCCACCTCAACGACCCGCGCGGTCTCGCGGAGCAGGCGAAGATCATGGAGGCGGCCGGCGCACACTGCGTGTACGTCACCGACTCGGGCGGACGCCTCACGATGCGCGACGTCGCCGACCGCGTCGACGCCTACCGCGAGGTGCTCGACCCCGGCACGCAGATCGGCATCCACGCGCACGAGAACCTCTCGCTGAGCGTGGCCAACAGCGTCACGGCCGTCGAGCACGGTGTGTACCGGGTCGACGCCTCGCTCGCAGGGCAGGGTGCCGGAGCGGGCAACTGTCCGATCGAGGCGTTCATCGCGGTTGCCGACCTGCTCGGCTGGGAGCACGACTGCGATCTGTTCGCACTGCAGGATGCGGCGGAGGAACTGGTGCGTCCGCTGCAGCGCCGCCCCGTCCGCGTCGACCGCGAAACCCTTACGCTCGGCTACGCCGGGGTGTACTCGAGCTTCCTGCTGCACGCCGAGCGCGCGGCCGAGAAGCACGGCCTCGACGCCCGCGACATCCTCGTGGAGCTGGGCCGCCGCCGCATGGTGGGCGGCCAGGAGGACATGATCGTCGACGTCGCGCTCGACCTTGTCGCCACCCGTTCGGGGGTGACCGCATGACCGCGGACGCGGTGTTCGCCGCCGCGCTCGACACCGCGCAGCGCACCGCGACCGCGATCAGCCAGCTCTCCGCATCCGCAGAGGTCGATCTCGACACCGCGTACGCCACGCAGCATGCACTGATCGCCCGTCGGATCGCCCGCGGCGAGCGCCTCACGGGCCTCAAGCTCGGGTTCACGAGCCAGGCGAAGGCGCAGCAGATGGGCGTGCATGACGTCATCGTCGGCAGCCTCACCGATGCGATGCGCCTCGACGACGGCGCGCTGTTCGACCGGCGGTCCGCCATCCACCCGCGCATCGAACCCGAGGTCGCGTATCTGCTGGGCGCCGACATCGACGGCTCCGACACCGACCGCCCGTTGAGCGAGGTCGTCGCGGCGGTGGCTCCCGCACTGGAGATCATCGACTCCCGGTACCGGGACTTCCGTTTCCGCCTCGCGGATGTCGTCGCCGACAACACGTCGGCCGCCGCCTATGTGATCGGCCCCTGGACCCCGTTCGTCCAGGCCGGTGCGCTCGACAACAGGGCCGTACGGCTCGAGGTCGACGGCAGGGTCAGCGCGACGGGCTCGACGGCGGCCATCCTCGGCGACCCCGGCCGTGCCATCGCGGCAGCCGCACGCCTCGCCTCTCGTCACGGCTTCACGCTCCGCGCCGGCACGGTCCTGCTCGCCGGCGCCGCGACCGCCGCCGTCCCGCTGCCCGACCAGGGCACGGTCGAGGCGACGATCACCGGCCTCGGACGCGTCTCCATCCACACCCACGACGGATCCGACAGCCTCGAGAAGGGATCACGATGACAACATCACGCGGCATCCTCGTCGAGGGCAAGGCGACGCCCCGAGGTCGCTTCCCGCATGCCAAGGTCTCCGGCGACCTGGTCTTCGTCTCGGGCACGTCCAGCCGACGCCCCGACAACTCCATCGCCGGAGCGGAGGTCGACGAGTTCGGCGCGACCCGGCTCGATGTCGCGGTGCAGACCCGCGCGGTCATCGAGAACATCCGCGAGGTGCTGGCCGCCGCCGGCTGCACCCTCGACGACCTGGTGCAGGCGACGAGCTTCCTGGTCGACATGAACGACTTCGCTCCCTACAACGCGGTCTGGGCCGAGTACTTCGACGAGCAGGGACCCGCCCGCACGACGGTCGCCGTGCATGCCCTGCCGCATCCGCACCTGCGCATCGAGATCCAGGCGATCGCGCGCCGCCCCGACACAACGATCGAACACAACACCGCTGACCACACCACCGCTGACCACACCACCGCTGACCACAACACCGCTGCCACTCTCGAGGAGGAGAAATGAGCACCACCACACCCGTCATCCCACCCGTGATCGATTTCGCCGCATGGATCAAGGAGAACGAGCATCTCCTGAAGCCGCCGGTCAACAACAAGGCCGCCTGGACCCCCATGGGCGACTTCATCGTGCAGGTCGTCGGCGGCCCGAACCAGCGCACCGACTTCCACTTCGACCCGTACGAGGAGTGGTTCTACCAATACCGCGGCAACATGCACGTGAACATCCAGACCCCCGACGGCCTGCAGCGCATCGACATCCGCGAGGGCGAGATGTGGCTGCTCCCCGGTAACGTCTTCCACTCCCCGCAGCGCCCCGAAGAGGGCTCCATCGGGATCGTGATCGAGCGCATCCGCGAAGAGGGCACGCTCGAGAAGTTCGCCTGGTTCTGCCCCAACTGCAATGCCAAGGTGCACGAGGTCGAGCTGCAGGTGCGCGACATCGTCGAGGACCTGCCGCCGGTGTTCCGCGACTTCTACGAGAGCGAAGAGGGGCGCACCTGCCCCGAGTGCGGCGCCGTCCACCCCGGCAAGGGCTGAAGCCCCTTGGGCACGATCGACGTCCACACGCACTTCGTGCCGAGTTCCTGGCCCGACCTGTCGACACAGGTCGGGCCGGGTGTCTGGCCGACCCTGCGGGTGGATTCCGAGCGCGAGGCGATGATCATGCTCGGCGAGACCGAGTTCCGCCGCGTCGGCGACGACTGCTGGGATGCGTCGGTGCGCGTGGCCGACATGGACGCCGACGGCGTCGAGATGCAGGTCGTCTCTCCCACGCCGCTGTTCTTCTCGTACGACAAGTCGGGTGACGAGGCCGTCAAGGTCGCGCGCATCTTCAACGACCTCGCTCTGGAGATCTGCGCTCCGGCCCCCGGCCGGCTGATCCCGTTCGCACAGGTACCCCTGCAGGATCCGGATGCCGCGTGCGCGGAGGCCGACCGCGCGATCGCCTCGGGCCACGCCGGTGTCGAGATCGGCAACCACGTGGGCGACCGCGACCTCGACGACGAGGGCACGGTGACCTTCCTGCAGCACTGCGCCGACAGCGGCATCCCGGTCTTCGTGCATCCGTGGGACATGCCGGGCTCCCCTCGTCTCGACCGCTGGATGGCCCGGTGGCTCACCGGCATGCCCGCAGAGACGCACCTGTCGATCATCGCGATGATCCTGGGCGGGGTCTTCGATCGCGTCCCGCCCACCCTCCGCCTGGCGTTCGCGCACGGCGGCGGTTCGTTCGCGTTCTGGCTGGGCCGGTTCGAGAACGCTTGGCGGCAACGCCCCGACCTCATCGGCGTCAGCGAGCGGCCGCCCTCTGCGTACCTCGACCGTTTCAGCGTCGACAGCGTCGTGTTCGACCCCGTGGCCCTGCGCGTGCTGGTCGAGACCCTCGGCGCCTCCCAGGTGATGGTGGGCAGCGACTACCCCTACCCCCTGGGCGAGCGACCCGTCGGCGGCGTCATCGACCGGGCCGACTTCCTCGACGAGGCGCAGAAGAGCGCCATCCGCCGCGACAACGCCCTGCGATTCCTCGGGCGCTGACCCGCATGATCTCGAACGGACCCGCCGCATGAGCACCACCTCCACCCGCCCCGCCATCGACCGCGCGACCTGCACGGCCCTCGACGATGCCGATCCGCTCGCCTCGATGCGCGAGCGCTTCGTGCTGCCCGACGGTGTGATCTACCTCGACGGCAACTCGCTCGGAGCGCTGCCCCGCCACACCGCGGCGCACCTGCAGCGCGTGATCACCGAGGAGTGGGGCACCGGCCTCATCCGCAGCTGGAACGATGCCGGGTGGTTCGCCAAGCCGCGCACGATCGGGGACCGCATCGCGCCGCTCGTCGGAGCGGATGCCGGAGAGGTCGTGCTCGGCGACTCCACGTCGGCGAGCCTGTTCCAAGCCGTGGTCGCTGCGGTCAGACTCCGACCGGGACGACGCGTGATCGTCGCAGAGCGGGGCAACTTCCCCACCGACCTCTACATGCTCGAAGCGGTGCAGGAGCTGCTCGGCAGCGGAACGCCCCTGGAGCGCCGACTGATCTCCGACGACGGCCCCACGCTCGACGACGTGCTCGACGATCACGTCGCCGTCGTCGTGCTCACCCAGGTCGACTACCGCACGGGACGCATGCACGACATCGCCGAGGTCACGCGCAAGGTCCACGCCGCCGGCGCCCTCGTGGTCTGGGATCTGTGCCACAGCGTCGGTGCCGTGCCGATCGACCTGAACGCCGCCGACGCCGACTTCGCGGTCGGCTGCACCTACAAGTACCTCAACGGCGGCCCCGGTTCGCCCTCGTTCATCTGGGCGGCCGCTCGGCATCACGATGCCGCCCGCCCCGCCCTCACCGGCTGGCACGGCCACGCGCGGCCGTTCGACTTCACCGTGGACTACACCCCGGCCCCGGGCATCGAGCGGTTCCGCGTCGGCACCCCGCAGCTGCTCTCGGTGGCCGGACTTGAGGCGAGCCTCGACATCTGGGACGACGTCGACCTGGAGCTCCTCCGCGAGAAGAGTCTGCGGCTGACCGAGCTCTTCATGTCGCTCGTCGACACCCGCCTCACACCGCGCTGGGGCATCGAGCCGGTGACCCCCCGTGAGTCCGCCCGCCGTGGCAGCCAGGTCTCCCTCCGACACGAAGACGGCTATGCGGTGATGCAGGCGCTGATCGAGCGCGGAGTGATCGGCGACTTCCGCGCCCCCGACCTCATCCGCTTCGGGTTCACACCGCTCTACACCTCCTACACCGACGTGTGGGATGCGATCGACGCGCTGGAAGACGTGCTGCACAGCGAGATCTGGCGTGAACCTCGCTTCGCACGTCGCGGCACCGTCACCTGAGACACCGTCACCTACTCGCACACCTGCATGACTCCTGCCCGGATGGATGAACGGACTGGTGTGCCGCGTCATGCATCCGTGTAGGAGTCATGCATTCGCCCCAGGCGTCAGGCTCCGTCGCCGGCAGCCTCGGTCGCCGCCGCGTCGAGCAGTGCGATGACGCCGTCGCGCACGTGGTCCAGGTGCGATTCGAGCACCCGGAGCGCCGCGTCCACATCTCCAGCTGCCACGACGTCGATCAGCTCACCGTGGGAGTGGTCATGTGCGCCGGGAGAGACCAGACGCCAGCCGAGCACGTAGCGTCCGAGCTTGAGCCGCAGCTGCTCGATCATCTCCCACATCACCGGCCGGGCCTCGGCGTCGTAGAGCGTCGCGTAGAACTCGGTGCGGGCCTCGACGAACTCGCCGCCCTCCGAGATGTCGTCCGCCGTCTTCGCGAGCTCCCGCAGCCGGCTGACCCGCTCCGGGGTGATCTCCTCCATCGCCAGGCGCAGCGCGTCCTTCTCGAGCAGCGTGCGCAGGTGGTAGACCTCGGTCGCCTCCTGCACCGAGAGTGCCCGCACCATCGCGCCGCGGCGGGCATGGAAGACCACGAGGCCGTCGGCCTCCAACTGGATCAGGGCGGAGCGGATCGGCAGTCGCGAGATGCCGATGGACTCCGCCAGGGTCTCCTGCCGCAGCTTCATCCCCGGAGGCAGGGTGCCGTCGAGGATCGCATCGCGGATGATGTCGTAGGCCATCGCTCCGACGGACCGGTATCCGGCTCCATGTCGCTGCGCGAGCTTCTGCAGAGCCTCGGCCCGTTCCTTGGGCGACGCGGCGTTCCCTGATTGCACCATGGGAGCGAGAGTATCGGATCATCCCGGCCAACTCTGCATTCTGGATCCAAAATCACCTCGCGTCGCGGGACCACTGCCGCGCCTCGGCGTGCGCACGCCGGGGCGCCCGGGACGCATGTCGGGCCGGGCACGCCGAGTCCACCCGCGGGGGGACGAGGATCACCCCGCGGGAGGATGCCCCGGCACCCTCGACCCGGCAGGCTCGAACTGTCGATCGTGTCGCCGAAGCTCAGTCGCCTCTCGTCGCGCTGAGCCGGAGCCACAGGATCCGGCTCAAGTGACGAGGGTCGGGTGACCACAGGCGGCTTCCGCGTCGCGCGCGTGCTTCTCGGCCTGCCGCAGCGACCCAGCCGAAAGCACCTCATCGCTCCATGTCGTTCCTCACACGCAGCAGTCTCAAGAACCGCCTGATCCTCTCTCTCGCGACGCTCGCCGTCGTCGTCCTCGGCCTGATATCGATGGGTTCCCTCAAGCAGGAGCTGATGCCCTCGCTGCAGGCTCCGATGGCGTTCATCTCCGCACAGTCGCAGGGCCTGGCACCCGAGGAGATGGCGAGCAGCGTGACCGAGCCGCTCGAACAGGCGGTGCGAGCGGTTCCCGGTGTGACGAGCGTGACCTCGACGACATCGAGCGGCAACGCGCAGGTGCTCGTCGAGTGGACCTTCGGCGAAGACGACGAGGAGACGCTGCGCACCATCCGCAGCGCGGCCGAGTCGCTGAAGCCGAGCTTCCCCTCGGACACGGAGGTCAGCGTCGCGTCCGGCGGTGCGGGCGACCTGCCGGCCATGGCACTGAGCGCCGGCACCAGCGGCGACCAGGAGGCGTTCGGCGATGCGCTCCAGCAGACCGTCGTCCCGGCGCTGAAGGGCGTGCCGGGTGTGCGCGACGTCACACTCGCCGGCCAGGAGACGCAGCGCATCACGATCGACCTCCGCCCTGCCGACGTCACCCGCCTGAAGGTCGAGCCCTCGACGCTCGGACCGATCCTCGAAGCGCATGGCGCCGCCCTCCCGGCTGGACAGGCGGATTCCGCCGAAGGCCCCCTCTCGATCACGGTGGGGTCGCGTCTCGCGACGCCGGAAGACATCCAGGCGCTCCCGGTGCCCACGAGCGAGGGGGCCGTCACGGTCGCGGAGTTCGCCGACGTCACGGTCGAGACCGTGCCGGCGGAGACCATCTCGCGCGTCAACGGCAAGCCGTCGCTCACGCTGCAGGTGATGCCGGCACAGGGTGCCAACGTCGTCGACATCTCCCACGGCGTGAACGCCGAGCTCGACCGGCTCGCGCCGATCCTCGACGCCGAGTTCGTCACGATCTTCGACCAGGCCCCCTACATCGAGCAGTCGATCCACGACCTCTCCGTCGAGGGCGGGCTCGGTCTGCTCTTCGCGGTGCTCGTGATCCTCGCGTTCCTGCGCTCGTGGCGCTCGACGGTCATCGCGGCCGTGTCGATCCCGCTGTCGCTGCTGATCACCCTGGTGGGCCTGTGGTGGAGCGGCAACACCCTCAACATCCTCACCCTCGGCGCCCTCACCATCGCCATCGGACGTGTCGTCGACGACTCCATCGTGGTGATCGAGAACATCTCCAGACGCCGTGGTGACAGCCCGCTCACGATCGACGGCATCGTCGCCTCTGTGCGTCAGGTCGCCGGGGCCATCACCGCCTCGACACTCACCACGGTGGCGGTCTTCCTGCCGATCGCATTCGTCTCGGGCATCGCCGGCCAGCTGTTCCGACCGTTCGCGGTGACCGTCTCGATCGCGCTTCTCGCCTCGCTCGTCGTCTCGCTCACGATCGTGCCGGTGCTCGCATCCTGGTTCCTCAACAAGGCTCCGAAGCAGCGCGCCGCCGACGCAGACACGGCTCAGCCTGCGGCCGAGGGCATGACGACCGACGCAGCTCCTGCCGCCGCAGCCACCGCGGTGGCGGCAGAGGTCGCGGCTCCTGCCGCGGCGACCGTCTCGCCGTCGCCGTCTGCGGAGAGCGACGTCCCGTCCGAGCTCGACGAGATCCACACCGCCCCCGACCGGCTGCAGCGCACGTTCATGCCGGCGTTGAACGCGACCCGTCGTCACCCCGTGATCACCCTCGTCGCCTCCGCGCTGCTGCTCGTCGCCACGCTGGGGATGACACCGTTCATCCAGACCGACTTCCTCGGTTCCTCCGGCCAGGCCACCCTGCAGGTCGTCCAGACGCCCCCGAAGGAAGCCACCGCCGACCTGGTCGCCGCGGCCGAGCCGGTGGAGAAGACTCTCGGGAAGGTTCCGGGCATCGCCGACATCACCACCTCGATCCCGGTCCCCACTCCCGGCACCCCGGCGTCGATCACGTACGACCTCCGTCTGAAGGACGGCTCCGACGTCGCCGAGGTCGAATCGGAGGTGCAGAAGGCGCTCGACGGGCTTCCCGACAGCGGTGAGATCGACCTCGCGTCGCAGGACGCCTCGCTGGCAGGTGCCGGTGACGGCATCGACCTGCAGATCCAGGGCAACGATCCGGCAGCATTGCGCGCGGCGAGCGACCTGCTCGAGAAGCAGCTCGCCGACGCCGACGGCGTGCGCTCCGTGAAGAGCGAGCTCGCAGGCGAGCAGCCGGTGCTGCGGGTGAAGGTCGACGAACCGTTGGCCGCGCGCCTCGGCTTCGACCGCGCCACGATCGCGAAGGCCGTGCAGGAGGCACTCTCCGGCACCACGGTCGGCACGCTCATGTACGAGGGCCGTGAGCGCGACATCGTCGTGCGCACCCCTGGTGCGGCGCGCACCGCCGACAAGATCGGTGAGATCATGCTCCCGGTCACGCCCCAGCAGACCGCCGAGGCGCAGAAGGCGGCAGCGGATGCGCTCCAGGCCAAGGCGGAGGCGAAGGCCGCAGAGGCGAAGACCAAGGCCGAGAACGAACTGAACTCGCAGATCAACACCGCCACGAAGCAGCGCGCCGAGCTCGCCGGCCAGATCGGGGCCCTGAACAGGCAGCTCGCCGAGCTTTCGGCGGCACCGATCGTGCCCGAAGACCCGCTGAGCCCGGATGAGGAGGCCGTGCTCAAAGCGCAGGCCGAACGCGCCGAGCAGCTCGCGGCGCTGCAGGGTGCGATCGAGGGGGCCCAGTCCGGCGTCGCGGCGGCGGACGAGCAGATCAAGGCCCTGCGCCAGAGCCGCAGCGACGCCGCGGCCCAGCAGGCCGAGGCCGAGGCCGCCGAGGCCGAGCAGAAGGCGGCCGCCGAGGTCACCGGCACGGCGATCCCGCTCGCCGCGATCGCGACCGTCGAGGAAGAGCTCACGGCGCCGACCATCACGCGCGCCGAGGGCGAGCGTCAGGTCACGCTGACCGTGACCCCGGAGAAGGGCGGGCTCGCGGCTGCCGGTCGGGCGATCGACAAGGCGATCGCCGACACCGATCTGCCGGCGGGAGTCACCTTCCTGCAGGGCGGCGCGTCCGCACAACAGGATGAGGCCTTCAGCCAGCTCGGACTGGCGATGCTGGCCGCCATCGTTCTCGTGCTGCTGGTGATGGTGGCGACCTTCCGCAACTTCCGCGGACCCCTCGTGCTGCTCATCTCGATCCCGTTCGCAGCGACCGGCGCGATCCTCGGCCTGCTCCTCACCGGAACCCCGATGGGTCTTCCCGCCCTGATCGGACTCCTGATGCTCATCGGCATCGTGGTGACGAACGCCATCGTGCTCATGGATCTCGTGAACCGCCTTCGTGGGGCGGGAGCGAGTCTCGACGAGGCGGTGGAGCATGGAACCCGCCTGCGCCTGCGACCGATCCTGATGACGGCGGCCGCGACCGTGTTCGCGCTCGTCCCGATGTCTCTCGGGCTGACCGGCGGCGGAGTGTTCATCTCGAAGCCGCTGGCGATCGTCGTGATCGGCGGCCTGGTGTCGTCGACGCTGCTGACTCTGGTTCTGGTCCCGGTTCTCTACACGCTCGTGGAGCGCAGTCGGGAACGCCGGATCGCCAAGCGCGCCGCGCGACGAGCCCGGCGCGAGGAGCGTCGTGCCGCTTCGGCCGAGACGTCGACGGACATCTTCGAGGTCACGTCCGAGAAGCCGTAGCCCCGAGGCACGGCGACGTGCGGCACATGTCGGGAGAACCGGGCGGATCCCCTGCGGACCCACCCGATTCTCCCGACTTCCGCGCTTTCTCCAGGCATCCGTGCCGGGGTACGGGATCGGGGCGCTGGCTCAGGGGTGGGTTCAGCGGCCGCGCGACGCGGCCGCCTGGATCAGCTCGGCGAGGTCACCGGGACGGCTCCACATCGGCCAGTGCCCCGTGGGCAGGTCGACGACGTCGAGGTTGTCGAGCATCGCGACCTCGGCGAACATGGGATGACCGGTGCGCGCGAGTTCGAGCAGCTGTGCACTCGGAATCGAGCAGCAGATCAGGGTGGTCGGGATCGCGCGTCGCTCGTCGTTCGTGAGCTCGACGGGCTGACGCAGCACGGGCCCGGGCTCGGGAACGGCCCGCTCGCGAAAACGCTCGAGCACCTCTGCACTCAGGCCTTCGAGGCTCGCCTGCTGTCCCAGCACCTCGAAGGGCGGAAGCGGAAGTTCCTCCACGTCGTCCGGAAGGTCGGGCGCGAACACGCTCCCGGCGGCCACCGGGCCGGAGTCGACCCACACCACGCGTGCGATCAGGGCGGGGTGTCGGTCGAGCACGAGGCTCACGGGGGCGTTCGCCCCGCTGTGCGCGACGATGATCGCGGGCTGCTGCTCCGAGACGCCGAGCTGGCCGACCTCGTCGAGAATCGCGTCGGCCTGGTCATCGAGCGTCTTCGCCGCCCGCGCGGGGTCGGTCGCGTCGAGACCCGGCAGCGTCATCGCGACGGCGCGAGACCTGTCGGCGCCGAGGCTTTCGAGGACCTCGTCCCACGCCCAGGCACCCAGCCAATGGCCCGCGATGAGAAGGATGGTCGGAGTGCTCATCGTGTGTGTCATACCCCCATGCTGCTCCGCACTGTGGACAGGTGTGTGTCACTATTCATGTCATGAATTCCCCACGGATCGAACGATGAAGCGCGCAGAGCGTCTGCATGCCCTCTCCGAGATGCTGCGCCGCAGCGGGTCGCGGGGGACGTCGGCCGAACGCCTGGCCCGCGAGTTCGAGGTGTCCGTGCGCACGGTCAAGCGCGACCTGGCGGCCCTCGAGCGCGGTGGAGCACCGCTGTGGTCGCGCCCGGGCCCGGGCGGCGGCTACGGATTGGCGGCAGGTGCATCCCTGCCACCCGTCAGCCTCTCCCCCGCGCAGGCCGTGGCGCTGCTGGCGGCCGTGTCCGCCGCATCCAATGCTCCGTACGCCGACTTGGCCGCAGCCGCCGTGCGGAAGATCCTCGACGTGCTCGATCCCCGCACCCGTGCGCGAGCCGACGAACTCGCCCACCGCGTCTGGGTCGACGCGTCACCCATCCCCTCACGCGCGATCAGATCGGCACTGGAGGAGGGCATGGCGGAGCAGCGGGTGGTACGCATCCGCTACACCGCAGGAGACGGGAGCACCACCACCCGTGATGTCGAACCCGTGCTGTTCGCCTCCACGAACGGCCAGTGGTATCTGGTCGGATGGTGCCGACTGCGCGACGCCATGCGGTGGTTCACCGTGTCGCGTGTCGAGAGGGCCAGCGTGACCGCGACGGCGTGCAGCGGCCACACCGTCGATGAGGTCGGCGAACCCCCGGCGAACGCCCGACCGGTGCACGGTCGGAGCGGGTGAGGCGGCGCCGATCACCCTCGGAATGCAGAACGCCCCCTGTCCCGAAGGACAGGGGGCGTTCTCGACGTGCCTTACTTGGCGGCGACGACCTGCAGCGTGATCACTGCGGTGACGTCGTCGTGCAGACGCACGGTCGCCTCGTGCTCACCGGTCACCTTGATGGGCGACGGGATGTGCACCTTGCGCTTGTCGATCGAGCCCAGGCCGGCGGCTGCGACAGCATCCGCGACGTGGTCGGTCTTGACGGAGCCGAAGAGACGACCCTCCTTGCCGGCCTTGACCGTGAGGCGCACCTTCGTGCCCTCGAGAGCGTTCTTCAGTGCGACAGCGTCGTCACGATCGTGGATCGCGCGTGCCTGACGCGCGGCCTGGATCGATGCGACCTGCTTTTCGCCACCGCGGGTCCACGCCGTAGCGAAGCCCTGCGGGATGAGGAAGTTGCGGGCGTACCCGTTCTTGACCTCGACCACGTCACCGGCGCTACCGAGCCCGGCGACCTCGTTCGTGAGAATCAGCTTTGCCATCTCGATACCCCTTACCGGCCGGCGCCAGCGTAGGGCAGGAGCGCCATTTCGCGCGCGTTCTTGATCGCCGTGGCGATCAGACGCTGCTCCTGCACCGAGACACCGGTGATACGACGGGCACGGATCTTGCCGCGCTCCGAGACGAACTTGCGAAGGGTGGCGACATCCTTGTAATCGATGACACCGACCCGGATGGACTTCGCGGGAGCGGTGGGCTTGCCACCCTTCCGCGGCTTGCGGCGGTCGCCGCTCGACTTTCCAGCCATAGTTTTTCCTTAGTGATGAGCGGATGTCGGCCGTGCAGGCCGGATCCAGAAGTTGTTCAGAACGGGGTGTCGTCGCCGAAGCTGCCGGGAGTGCTCCAGGCATCCGCGCTGGTCGACGAACCGGGCGTGGACCACGGCTCCTCCGACACCTGCTGCTGCGCGGGACGGGACTGTCCACCGCCACCGGCACCGCCGGCACCGCCGGTCGAGGCCGCACGGGTGACCTGCGCGGTCGCGTACCGGAGCGAGGGGCCGATCTCGTCGACCTCCAGCTCGATCGCGGTGCGCTGGTTGCCCTCGCGGTCCTGGTAGGAGCGCTGACGCAGACGGCCCTGCGCGATGACGCGCATGCCCTTCGTCAACGAACCCGCCACGTGCTCGGCGAACTCGCGCCAGACGGATGCACGGAGGAACAGCGCATCGCCGTCCTTCCACTCATTCGCGGCACGGTCGAAGTTCCGAGGCGTCGATGCGATGGTGAAGTTCGCCACCGGCAGCCCGTTCTGCGTGTAGCGCAGCTCGGGGTCGGCCGTGAGGTTTCCCACCACGGTGATGACGGTTTCGCCGGCCATGAGACTTAGGCCTTCGCAGCCTTGGCGGCCTTGCGGGCAGCCTTCTCTTCGGAGCGCTTGGCCTCGGAGGCGATCATCGCCTGAGCCTCTTCGGCGCGGAGCACCTTGGTGCGCATGATCTGCTCGTTCAGCTTCAGCTGACGGTCGAGCTCCTGCGTGGCGGCGCTGGTCGCGGTGAAGTTGACGACGGCGTAGATGCCCTCGGTCTTCTTCTGGATCTCGTATGCGAGACGGCGCTTTCCCCAGATGTCGACGTTCTCGATAGAGCCACCATCGTTGGTGATGACCTTCAGGAACTTGTCGAGCGTCGGGGCGACCTGGCGCTCGTCGATCTCGGGGGTCAGAATGACCATGAGTTCGTACTGGTGCGTCACTTACCCACCTCCTTCGGACTAGAACGGCTCTCGGGACTTTCCCGGGAGCAGGAGGGTGTGTGCACGTGCCCGCCTCTGGAATCCCGAATGGACGCCGCAAGGCAGACAACCTCGACAGTCTAGCGGAATCACGCGTCCGCCGCGAATGACGCCCGACACCACGACTGCGGCTCGCGAGAACCTCTGCGACGTTTGGCATGCTGGGACGAGTGCCCGATGACGGTCATCGGGCATCTCGACCTGAGGGGGGACGCGATGCGCGTCAACAAATGGGGGGTCGGCGTCATTCTCGCCGCCGCCGTGCTGCTCACGGGATGTGCAGGGGGCGGATCGGACACGACAGCCGAGAAGAAGCCCGACTCCGGGGCATCGCAGGAGGCGGAAGCGCCGAAGACGGACTGCCCCGAGCTGAAGGAGGGCGCGACCGTCGACGGCTCCACGCTGGCGGAGTGCGTGACGGCGGCGATGACCGACACCGCCGGATTCTCGGCGACGATGACGACTCTGGGCATGGAGTCGACCACCCGCTACAACCCGGCCGACAAGGCCGTCGAGACCAGCACCAGCTTCGGCTCGGTCATCGTGATCGGCGACGACGCCTGGGTGAAATCCACCACCGGCGAGTGGCAGGTCGCCGACGAGAACTCCACCGACCAGGAGATCAGCACGCTCAGCACCGCCGCGAAGGCCGTCGACGCCTCCGACCCGATGGGCGTGGCCGACACGCTCTCCGGCGAATACACGGTCACCGGCACGGGCTCGCGCCTGGGCCAGGACGTGTACCTGCTCAGCGGCACGACCGAGTCGCAGGGATCGACCGTCACGATGCTCTTCGAGGTCACGAGCGACTATGTGGTGCTCGCGGCCAACGCCTCCACTGAGGTCGAGGGCCAGAAGATCGAGAGCGTTCAGGAAGTCACCGAGTGGGACGTGAAGCAGGACATCGTCGCACCGCTCTGACGCCGCTGACCCGTGCGGGCCGGGGCTGCAGCCTCGGCCCGCACGGTCCTGTCACGGCCGGGGCGCTCGGAGCACACGCGCGAGCGGAGCACGGGTGAGCGCGGAGAGTTCTCAGTACATGACCGGCGGGATCTCCGCCCACACCGTGCGGTCGTCGACCGACGGGGCGGCGGGGATGCGACCCGCGCCGTCGGGCTCGGGGATCGCCGCGAGCAGCGCCTGTGTATAGGGGTGCCGCGGTGCGGCCCAGAGCTGATCGGTCGGACCCGACTCGAGCACGCGTCCGCCGAACATCACGAACGTGCGGTCGGCGATGCGGCGGACCACGGCGAGGTCGTGCGAGATGAACAGCATGCCCGCTCCCGACTCCGCCACCAGGTCACGCATCAGGCCGGCGACGCTCGTCTGCGTGGACGCATCGAGCGCTGAGATCGGCTCATCCGCCACCAGGAGCGAGGGACGAGCGGCCAAGGCCCTGGCGATCGCGATGCGCTGTTTCTGCCCGCCCGAGAACTGATGCGGGAAGCGTGTGCTCACGGTGGTCGGCAGACCGACGCGCTCGAGCCACTCGTCCACGGTCGATCCTTCGGCGCCACGGGCGCGGGCGGTGGCGATGCCGTCGGCGATCTGGTCGCCGACCCGGCGCCGCGGATTCAGCGAGGTCGCCGGATCCTGGAACACCATCTGGATGCCGGTGAGGGCGATCGAGCGACGGCGGATGCCGAGCGGCGACACCGGAGCATCGCGGAACAGCACGGTCCCTGCGGCGGTCTTCTCGATGCCGACGACGGCACGGGCGAGACTGGACTTGCCGCTGCCGGACTCGCCCACCAGGGCCACGGTCTCCCCGGCGGCGACGCTGATCGACACGCCGTTCACGGCGATCACCGGCGGGTTGCCCGGGTAGCGCACGACCACGTCCTGCGCATCGAGGACGGAGACCTCACTCATCTGCGGCCTGCCCTTCCGGTGCCTCGTCGATGCGCGACCCCGGCAGGGCCGCGAGCAGCATGCGCGTGTACTCGTGCTGGGGATCGCGGAACAGCGTCTCGCGATCGGCGAGCTCCACGATCCGGCCGTCCTTCATGACGGCGACCCGGTCGGCGATCGCGCTCATCACGCCCAGGTCGTGCGTCACGAGCAGCACGGCCAGGTTGCGTTCGACCGCCAGGTCGCGCAGCAGCTTCAGGATGCCGGCCTGCACCGTGACGTCGAGAGCCGTGGTGGGCTCGTCCGCCAGCAGCACCTCGGGGTCGCAGGCCAGGGCGCATGCGATCGCGATGCGCTGACGCTGGCCGCCGGAGAACTGGTGCGGATAGCGCTTCAGTGCCTCGGCGGGGTTCGGCACCTGCACGGTCTCGAGCAGCTCGACCGCCCGCGCCCGTGCGGCGGCGCCCTTGAGTCCGAGGTGCACCCGCATGTGGTCGGTGAGCTGGCGTCCGACCGGCAGCTGCGGGTGCAGAGAGGCCGACGGATCCTGGAAGACCATGGCGATCCGCTTGCCGCGCACCCGGTTGAGGGCGCGACGGCGCAGGCCCACCAGCTCTTCACCGCCGAGCAGGATCGACCCGCCGGTCCGCGCCTGCCGCGGGAGCAGCCCCAGCACGGCGAGCGAGGTGAGCGTCTTGCCCGACCCCGATTCTCCGGCGAGACCGTGGATGCGACCGGCCTCGAGTTCGAGCGAGACACCCTTCACGAGCGGGCGTCCGATGTCGATCGTCAGGTCGCGGATGCTGAGCGTCGATGTCTGCTGCACGGCAGCGCTCTGCGCGCTCATGCGGCCACCCCCGTCGCGGAAGCCTTGTGATCGGCTGCCTTCTCGTGAGTGATCTCGGCCGTGGGGTCGAGCACGTCGCGCATCGCGTCTCCGAGGAAGTTGAACGCCAGCACCACGGTCAGGATCGCGAGCCCGGGGAAGACCCCGAGCCACCAGGCGTCGAAGTTCTGCATCGCACCCGAGATCATCGAACCCCACTCCGCGGTCGGCGGCTGCGCGCCGAGACCGAGGAAGGAGAGGCCGGAGAGGAGCAGGATCGCCGCACCGATGTCGAGCGTCGCGAGCACCAGGACGGGGCCGGCGATGTTCGGGAGGATGTCGACGAACAGCGTGCGTGCCGGCGAGTGCCCGAGCAGGCGGCCCGCGATCACGTAGTTCTGACCCCGGAGCCCCAGCACGATGCTGCGCGTGACGCGGGAGTACTGCGGCCACGACACCACGATGGCGGCGATCACCGCGTTGAACAGCGACGGTCCGAGCGAGGCGGCGACCACCATGGCGAGGATCACGGTCGGGAAGGCCATGAACAGGTCGGTGATGCGCATCAGCGTCTCGTCGACCCAGCCACCGAAGTATCCGGCGAGCGCACCGATGAGCGTGCCGATGATCATGGCGGCGATCACGAGCATGAGTGCCAGCGGGAGACTCACGGTGGCTCCGGTCATCAGACGCGAGAAGATGTCGCGTCCGTTGCCGTCGGTGCCCAGGAACGTGTCGATGCCCGGCGGCTGCAGACGCGGCAGCACCTGCGCGTTCGGCGGATACGGGACCCACCACTGCGCCGTGAAGGCCACGATGATCCACGCTCCGGCGATGACGGTGCCGATGATGCCCAGCGGCGTGCGCCAGGCACGGGGCCAGCGGAATCGGAAGCGCCCGGCGGGGGACGCGGCGGCGATGCGGCTCATGCGATCCTCACTCTCGGGTCGAGCACGCCGTAGAGGATGTCGACGATGAAGTTGATGAGGAGGTAGATGATGCCGACCACGAGGCCGACGCCCATGATGCCGGGCAGGTCGAGGTTGGCGGCCGAGTTGTAGGCGTAGGTGCCGAGGCCCGGCCAGGCGAACACCGACTCGACGAGCACCGTGCCCGACAGCAGTGCCCCGAACGCCACGCCCACCACCGTGAGGATCGGCAACGAGGCGCCACGCAGCACGTAGTCGAGGATCACGCGCATGGCCGGGAGGCCCTTGGCGCGTGCGGCGCGCACATAGTCGCTGCCGAGCACCTCGAGCACCGAGGTGCGGATGAAGCGGGTCAGCAGGCCGATGGTCACGAGCGAGAGCACCATGACGGGAAGAGCCAGGTGTGCGAGGGCGTCGAAGAAGCCGACGGCGTCTCCGTTCAGGAGATAGTCGACCGTGTAGAGCCCGGTCACGCGCGGCGGCGGGGTGATCGACGGCGAGATGCGACCGGAGCCCGGTGCGATGCGCAGCTCGAGGAAGAAGACGTAGAAGCTCACGAGCGCCAGCCAGAAGGTCGGCACGCTGAGGCCCACCAGAGTCACGACCCGGATGACCTGGTCGGTGACGAGTCCACGGCGGTAGGCGGCGAGCGTGCCGAGCACGATGCTGACCGCCAGGCTGACGATGATCGCCCCGATCGCGATCTCGATGGTCGCCGGCACCGCGGTGGCGAGGTCGCTGGTGACCGGGCGTCCGGTCACCAGCGACGTGCCGAGGTCCCCGCGCAGCAGGTTCCCCATATAGATGAAGTACTGCACGAACAGCGGCTGGTCGAGACCATGCTCCTTGATGAACGCATCACGCGTCGCGGGGTTCTGCGACGCACCCTCACCGAGCGCGGCCGAGACCGGGTCTCCCGGCACCAGGTTGGTGAGCGCGAACGTGACGATCGTCACGCCCACCAACAGGAGCAGGGAGGTGCCGGCCCGCCGCAGCAGGTATCCGATCAGAGGCGACCGGCGCCGTTGCGCCTGCCTCTGCACCGCCACTGTCGTCATGGGATGTCCGTTCAGCCGGCCGGCGTGATCTCGGCGATGTCCATCTCCCAGACGGAGTTGTACACCGCACCCTTCACGCTGTCCGCGGAGGAGATGTTGCGACCGGGCACGATCAGCGGGACGAACGGACCCTCGGCCTGCATCGCCTCGGCGAAGTCGGTGAAGGCGGCGGTGCGCTGGTCGGGGTCGGTCGCGGCGGCAGCACCGGCCGCGATACCGGCGATCTCCGGGTTGGCCTCGGCGGCCCAGCCGGCGCGGAGGCCGACCTTCAGGCCCGGGGCGAAAGGCAGGAAGTTCGCGGAGTCCGCGTAGTCCGGACCCCAGAACCACAGACCGAAGCCCTCGGTGCCGTTGACGTAGGCGTCGAGCTCGGTCGCGAAGGGCGCGGGGGCGAGGTCGACCGTGATGCCGGCGTCTTCGAGCTGTGCCTGCACGCGCTCGGCGAGCGGGGTGAACTCCACGCCGCCGACCGGGTAGTCGTTCGGGAACTGCAGCTTCAGGGTCTGGCCCGTGTAGCCGGCCTCTGCGAGCGCGGCCTTCGCCTTGTCGAGGTCCTGCTCCACGCCGCTGTCGAGAGCACCCTCGAATCCGGGAGGGATGACGCCGGTCGCCTGCACGGAGCCGGCGCCGGCCAGCTCCAGCAGGGCGTCGTAGTCGAGCGCGTAGCGGATCGCCTCGGCGATCTTCACGTTCGCCAGGTCACCGGCGACGGCCGAGGACTGGTTCAGCAGCAGGAAGATCGTCTGGCCGGACGGAACGGAGTCGACCGTGATGTCGTCGCCGAGGCCGGCGACCTGGTCGCCGTTCAGGTCCATCGCGACCATCGAGTCGCCGCCCTTGAGGTTGGCGAGCTGGGTGGCGCTCTCCGAGACGTTGCGGACGACCACGCGCGTGTAGTCGGAGGCCTCGTCACCGTTGTACTCGTCGTTCTTCGTCAGCACGACCTGCGAGCTGAGGTCGAGGGTGTCGAGCACGAAGGGGCCGGAGCCGGCGGATGCGCCGTCGAGGAACTTCTGTGCCGAGTCGGTGCCGTCGATCGCACCGCCGTTCTCGATCACGACGTCGGAGTTGACGATGCCGAGAGCCGGGTTCGCGAGGATCGCGGGCAGCTGCAGCAGCGGGGTGTCGGACGTGAACTGGATCGTCTTGTCGTCGACCTCGGTGATCGTGAGGCCGCCGAGGAGGAAGTTCGGCTTGGCGTCTTCCATGCCCTGGATGCGCTGCAGCGAGAACACGACGTCCTTCGCCTCGATCGGCGATCCGTCGGAGAAGACGCGGTCGCCCTCGAGCGTGAAGGTGAACTCGGTCGCCTCGTCGTTCTGCTCCCAGGATGCCAGGCCCGGCACCGGGGTCGAGACGTCGGAGCCCTCGAAGTCGACGAGGGTCTCGTACAGGGCCTTCGCGATCATGTTGCCGGTCGGGTCGTAGGTGTGACCCGGGTCGGTGGTCTCGATCGAGAACGCGGTGTCGATGACGAGGGAGTCGGAGCCGGACTGTCCGCCGCCAGTCGCCGAGTTCCCTCCCGAGCAACCTGCGAGCGCGAGGAGCGCGACGGCTCCGAGCGCGATGACCGGCGTGATACGGCGTGACGACATGAGGGCCTCCAGAGGCGAGGAGTACATTCGGGTGAGTCGCCACCGATGTGGACGACCGTGGATCAGATTCGCATCATATGCGACGATGTGTCCAGCAAGAGCGGGTCACCTCGACACGCTCTGTCCAGAACCTCGGATGTGAGGAACAATATGTCCAGTAAGAATGCGGAAGATCCGAAGCATTCTGGACGAAGTGCTGCCCCTTTGGACGAGACGGCGTACAGAATCCTCGAAGTCCTGCGTGATAACGGTCGTGTCTCGATCGCGGCACTCGCCGACAAGGTCGGGATCTCCCGCGCGAATGCGTACACGCGGGTCGAGTCGCTCGTGCACGACGGGGTCATCACGGGCTTCAGCGCTCGCGTCGATCAGGCGAAGGCGGGGCTCTCCATCGGCGCGCTCGTGTTCGTCACGGTGATGCCGCAGGCCTGGGCGTCGTTCCGCGAACGCGTGCTGGAGATGCCCGACGTCGAGTGGTGCGCCATCACCACCGGCGAGCACGACGCCATGCTGCTCATCCGCGCCGTCGACGTCAGCGGCGTGCACGAGTTCTCCACCGGCGTGATCGCCCAGCTGCCCGAGGTGCGCACGGTCGTGAGCGTCGTCGTGCTCGACGAGGTGATCCGCCGCCCCTACCTGCTGCCGGCGGACCTGCCGAAGCGCGACACCGAGATCCCGCTCGGGATGACGCGGTGGACGCCCGCCTCTCCCGGTCGCGACGCCCTCCCGCCGCGCTGAGGCGCCGTCACTCAGGCGCAGGCCTCAGGCGGAGATCTCCTCGCACACGCTGAGCTGCGGGAGTCCGTGCATCTCGTAGTGCTCCACGAGACGGATGCCACCGTCGTCGGTCAGCTCCAGCTCGCTCTCACCATCGCCGGTGACGACCGTGCCGTCGGCCTTGAGCACGTGCACGAACGACACCCAGATCGTGTCACCCATGCGGGTGCCGACGAACTTGCCGAAGGTGACCGTGTCGCCCTCGTACCCGCCCCAGATGGCGCCGTCACGTTCGAAGTACTCGAAGATGCTCGGGGCTTCCGGGTCGACCGCAGAGGTCGTGGACGACACCATCCGGAATCGGCGGCCGTCGAGGGAGGGAAGGGTTGCAGTCGCAGTCACACCCTTGATTATGCCCGCCGAAACTCACCCGCAAAGTCACCCGTCGCGGGTGGTGACACCCTGGACCCGCCTGCTTAGGCTGAGCGCGAAGCGGGCTGCTCTGCTCGCCGAGAGCCGTAGGAGTCAGTATGTCCGAACCCCAGCGTTCCAGTCTTCCGATCCCCGATCTGGCCTACACGGGCACGGTCACCTACGACGCGACCGACCCGGACACGTCCTTCCCGCCGATCACGCCCGTGCGCCCGCCGAAAGATGCCCCGAACGTCCTCGTGGTACTCATCGACGACGTCGGCTTCGGCGCGTCCAGTGCCTTCGGCGGTCCGATCCACACCCCGAACTTCGAGCGTGTGGCCGCCGCAGGGCTCAAGTACACCCGCTTCCACACCACGGCCCTGTGCTCGCCGACCCGTGCCGCTCTGCTCAGCGGACGCAATCACCACACCGTCGGCATGGGCGGCATCACCGAGATCGCGACATCGGCCCCCGGCTACAACTCCCTGCGCCCCAACAGCTGCGCGCCGCTGGCCGAGACCCTCAAGCTCAACGGCTACAACACCGCCCAGTTCGGCAAGTGCCACGAGGTGCCGGTGTGGCAGGCGAGCGCGATCGGACCGTTCGACGGCTGGCCCACCCCGGGCAACGGCTTCGAGTACTTCTACGGCTTCATCGGCGGCGAGACCAACCAGTGGTATCCGGCGATCTACGAGAACACCACGCCCGTCGAGCCGTGGGGCACACCCGAGCAGGGCTATCACTTCATGGGCGACATGACCGACAAGGCGATCGGCTGGACGCGCGAGCAGAAGATGCTGGCCCCCGATGTGCCGTCGTTCACCTACTTCGCCCCGGGCGCGACGCACGCCCCGCATCATGTGCCCGCCGAGTGGGCGGACAAGTACAAGGGGCAGTTCGATCAGGGATGGGACGAGATCCGCAAGGAGACCTTCGCCCGTCAGCTCGAGCTCGGTGTCATCCCGGCCGACGCCGTGCTCACCGACCGCAGCCCCGGCATCCCCGCATGGGACGAGATGAGCGACCTGATCAAGCCCGCCCTGGCCCGACAGATGGAGGTGTACGCCGGCTTCCTCGCCTACGCCGACCATCACGTCGGTCGCCTGCTCGACGCCTATGAAGAGCTCGGCATCCTCGACGACACCCTCGTCTACGTGATCATCGGCGACAACGGCGCGAGCGCCGAGGGGTCGATGCACGGCACGACCAACGAGGGCTTCACGATCAACCACATGAACGATGTCGAGACCGAGCAGTATGTGGCCGACCACATCGACGACATCGGCACCCCGAGTTCGTACAACCACTACGCGGTGGGCTGGGCCCACGCCATGGACACCCCGTATCAGTGGACCAAGCAGGTCGCCAGCCACTGGGGCGGCACCCGCAACGGCACGATCGTCAGCTGGCCGAATGGAGGCGTGGAGAAGGGCGGCATCCGCAACCAGTTCTCGCACGTGATCGATGTCGCCCCGACGGTGCTCGAAGCCGCGGGCATCCCCGAACCGACGAGCGTGAACGGTGTGACGCAGCGCCCCTACGAGGGGACGCCGATGAACTACACATTCGCGGACGCGGAGGCCGAGGAGCGCCACATCACGCAGTACTTCGAGATGGTCGGCAACCGCGCGATCTATCACAAGGGGTGGACGGCGGTCGCGAAGCACAAGGATCCGTGGCTCGGATCGGACCACGGACTCGACGACGACCGATGGGAGCTCTACAACGTCGACGAGGACTGGACCCAGTCCCACGACCTCGCCGACCAGGAACCGGAGCGGCTCGCCCACCTGCAGCAGCTCTTCCTCATCCAGGCAGCGCGCTTCAACGTGCTTCCCCTCGACATCCGCACTGCCGAGCGGTTCAACCCCGACCTCGCCGGTCGTCCGGTGCTCTCGATGAGCGACACCCAGAAGTTCTACCCGGGCATGAAGCGCCTCAGCGAGAACACCACCATCAACATCAAGAACAAGTCGTGGACCGTGACCGCCCGCGTCGCGGTGCCCGAATCCGGAGTCGACGGCGTGCTCATCGCGCAGGGCGGCGCCTACGGCGGGTGGTCGTTCTACACGAAGGACAGCCGCCTCGCGTTCGCCTACAACCTGCTCGGCATCGATGTCGACATCATCCGCTCCGACGATCCGATCCCTGCCGGCGAGCAGGAGCTGCGGGCGCACTTCGCCTATGACGGCGGCGGACTCGCCAAGGGCGGCACCGTCACCCTCTACGCGGGCGACGACAAGATCGGCGAAGGGCGCGTGCACAAGACGATCCCGTTCCAGTTCACTTTCGACGAGACCGTGGATGTCGGCTGCGACCTGGCCTCGCCGGTCTCGCCCGACTACCCGGCAGCAGGCAACGGCTTCACCGGCACGCTCGAGTGGGTGCGCATCGATCTCGGAGACGACGACCACTCCCATCTGATCGACGACTCGCACAAGCTCGCCGTCGCGATGCTCAAGCAGTAGCGGGAGGGCTTCGGGGCGGCGTGCGATCAGTGATCGCACGCCGCCCCGGTCATCTCCGCCCACTATCTCCGACCGCTATCTCCGCCCGTGGCGTCCGCGCCATTCGTCGCCGAGGAGGGCGTAGACGAGCAGGGTCGTCCACTCGTCCTTGAACCACTCGCTCTCCACGAACCGCGCCTCGCGTCGGAAGCCGAGCCTGTCGGCGACCCGCGCGGATGACGTGTTGCGCTCATCGAGCCGCGCGACGATGCGATGCAGGCCCAGGCCGTCGAAACCGAGGGCGAGGAGCGCATCGACCGCCTCGGTCGCGTAGCCCCGGCCTGTGGCCCGCGGGTCGAAGATGTATCCGACCTCGCCGGATCGGTCGTTCTCGCTGCGCCAGAACAGCACCACGTCGCCGACCAGGGCTCCGGACGCACGCTCCTCGACGGCGAGGGAGACAGCGTCGCCCTCCTTCGTGAACCGCGTGTTCGACCAGGTGGTGGCGATGCGCCGTTCGACGTCGGCCAGCTCCAGCGGTGGATACGGCACGTATCGCACGGCATCCGGATCCGACTTGTACACGTGCATCGCGACGGCATCGGCGGTGGCGATCGGGCGCAGGAGCAGCCGCTCCGTGCGGATCGGGTACTCGGGGGCGAACCTCGCCGGCTCCTGCACCGGCACCGACCCCTGCTCCGGCGCCGTCACTCGAGATCCAGGGAGAGCAGGCCGGGCAGATGCGCCGTCCTGGCACGTACCGCCAGGAGGAGATCGCCGTAGTCCGGCGTGATGCCCACGAGCGAGGAAGCGAGCAGGTGCGTCGTGGCCTTGCCGCCGGCGCGTTCGAGGCGGAGGCGCTTGACCGGGTACGCGGGCGGAGTCAGCCAGATGCGGGTGAGCTGCGAGTAGGGGGTGTCGACGCCGTCGATGCGGATGCCCTGACCGTCGACGGAGACGTGGGCGGGAATCGACCGCACCAGGCGTCGTCGCTGCACGGCCCCGATCCCGAACCCGATGGCGGCGAGCGCCGCGAACGGGGCGAGCAGGATGAGGGCCGAGAGCTCGCTCTCGACGAAACCGGGCACCGCCACGAGCAGCCCGACAGCGATAGCGATGACGAGCAGCCCGACAGCGGCGATGGTGATCCGCGTCGCCAGGCGCCGCTCGCCCCCGCCGTCGATCGCGAACTGCGTCGGCAGCTGGGCCCCGGCGCGCGCGGCGGCGACGGGATCGTCGAACACCGGCTGCGCGATCGGATTGAGCGTCGCCATCAGCTCGTTGAACATCGGCCTCGAATAGCCGGGGAGCTCGATCGTGATCTCCCGGTCGCCGCTGTGAACGATCAACGCACGCGTGGTGCCGCTGGGGAGTCCGTCGTGCGGTGCTCGGTGATCTTCGCGCGGAAGGCGGTCGTCGCCCGTGCGAACGTCTCACGACTGCCCGCCTTGCCGATCTCGACCTCCTGGGGACGCACCACGATCCGGATGTTGCGGAACCAGAAGAAGCCGGCGAACACGGCGATGGTCAGCGCGATCGCGACCACGAGCACCACGACGCCGCGGGTCGAGATCTTCATGGTGGCGGGCAGGAACCTCGGGAGAAGGAAGAGCGTCGCCGCAGAGAGCACCACCGAGAGCATGATCGCCCCGACGGCCGAGCGGAGCGGGTGCCTGCGGAAGACCCTCTCGCCGGACACCGCTTCGGCCTGATTCAGCATTCGGACTCTCCCCCACCACCATCGGCTCGCGTGACGCGGTTCCTACCGTAGTGCCCGGCCCGGGACAGCACAGCACCGGGTCGGATCAGGTGCGGTCGATGCGACGACCGGCGCTCCACACGCCGCGGAATCGGCTGGCGGACCAGACCAGGACTCCGGCGAGCAGAACGGCGGCGAGCAGGACGACGATGTGGAGCAGCAGCGACAGCGGGCCCCGCTCCGGGAGCAGGAAACCGTACGGAACCCACCCGTCCGTCACGCCACGCAGGAGCACCACGATCAGCCACATCACGGGGTACGGCAACAGCAACCACAGCAGGCGCCACGGCAGGCGCGGGTGATCGCCGACCAGCAGCCAGTCGAGCACGACGACCACGGGGAAGACGACGTGCAGGACGACGCTCACCCAGGGCGGCGCCGAGCCGGTGCCCGGGACGAGCACGTTGTAGATCACGCCGACGATGATCAGGTACGCGGTCACGAGGCCGCGCAGCAGGGTGAGCCAGGACGGAGACCGTCGGCCGCTCACACCGAGGAATCCGGTGCTGATCAGGACGCCCGCCGCGATCAGACTGGTCTGATTCGTGAAGTACCCGAAGTAGTCGAGCGGATTCACGTCTCCGACGGCGATGCGCAGGGCATAGGCGTACACGAGGATCCCGACGACCGCGATGCCGATCAGAATGCGGGCGAGCTCCCACGCGAGAGCGGGCCGCGGCGCGGCTGAGGACCGCGGTGCGACGGTCCCTCTCCCGGTCTCCACGCCGTCAGCCTAGAGCCGCTCTCTGCACGCCCGGTGTCCGCCGACACTGCGCGCCGCGATGTGCCGGGTAGCGTGGGGGCATGGAGTGGATGTCCGATCCCTCGGCGGGAGCGTGGCTGCGCGAGCGGCTCGACGCAGACTACGAGACCATGCACGGGGTGGTGCCCCGTGGTTTCCCTGCGTACGCACGCATCTTCCATCCGGCGATCGCCCGGTCGCTGCCCGGCCGGACGATCCCGACGGCTGACGAGCTGGTGCGCATGCCAGAGCCCGAGCAGCGCGCGCTCATGGCCGAGTTCGTCGACGAGCCCGTCTCCTGGGCGCAGACCGCCGCGGCGTTCGGCACGGTCCTGCATCCGCTCGCGCAATGGCAGCGGATCGTGCGCACCCCGCCCGACGGCGACTGGCGCACGCGGATCGCCCCGGACGGTCGCGAGTTCACCGCCCCGATGGAGGGTGAGCTCGATCCGACCCTTCTGGCGACCATCGCCGCTCACCTCGTGGACCACACGCGGACTCCGGATTCCGGTTTCGCCGCACTCTGGGAGGGGCGAGGGGGGCTGCTGGGCTTCTTCGGTGTCACGCCTTCCCGCTCCTTCCTGACCTTCACCGACGATCCGAACCATCAGGCGATGCTCGAGCGCAGCGCGCACGACCCGTTCAACAACGTCTTCCGTCGGCCCACCTGGCAAGAGGGCATCCTCTCGCGGGAGATCTCGGAGGGGCCTCGGCTCGATCTGCCGGGGCGCGACCACGTGCTGTTCTCCGCTCCGCCGCGCGCATTCGCCGACCCGGAGTGGGTGCTGCACGTGCCGTGGCGCGATGTCCCCGCCGAGGAGCACGGATTCCCGCCGTCGGCCCAGAGCCCGAGCATCCTCTGGGCCGAGGATCGTGCCTGGGTGATGGTGAGCGAGGTCGACTACGACTCGACGATCGTGGCCGGCTCGTCTGCCCTGATCGAGGCGCTCTGCGCGGACGAGCAGCTGGAGGCGCTCCCTCTTCCGGAGGGGGCCGCCCTCACGTGGGACGCCGATGCGGTGAACCGGTGACCTCCCCGCAGCCGCCCTTCGACGCGCGCCCGCTCACCGATGCGGTGGATCCCGCTGCGGTGCGCGCCTTCGCCGCCGAACTCCGTTCGCGACCGACGGGCGGCGTGACGGCGTCCACGGTGATCGGCATCGTCGCGGCAGCGATCTTCGCGGTCGTGATGCTCCCGCTCCTCGTCGGCGTCACCCTGAGTCTGGCGTCCTTCGGCGACTCGCCCGCCGCCGCGGCGATCCCCCTCGTGCTGATCGTGCTCCTCCTCGCCGCGGTGGGAGTGATGATCTGGTTGGGCGTGCGCAACGCGCAGGCCCGGCGATATCGACTGCACAGCTTCGCCCAGGCGAACGGAATGACCTACGAGCCGAAGGTCGCCGACCCACCCCTGCCCGGCATGATCTTCCATCTCGGCCGCGCACGGCAGTCCACCGATCTGATCCGCGGCACCCGCCCGCGCTTCGTCGAGTTCGGCAACTACCAGTACACGGTGCAGTCGGGAAAGAACTCCACGACCTACCGGTGGGGATACGTGGCCGTGAAGCTCGACGTGCCGCTGCCGAACATCGTGCTCGACGCCACGGGCAACAACGGCTTCGGCTCGAACCTGCCGGCATCGTTCCAGCGAAGCCAGCGCCTGTCCCTCGAGGGCGACTTCGATCGGCACTTCACGCTCTACTGCCCTGAGGGGTACGAACGCGATGCCCTCTATCTCTTCACGCCGGACATCATGGCGAGGTTCATCGACAACGCCGCCGAGCTCGACGTGGAGATCGTCGACGACTGGCTGTTCCTCTACACGCAACGGAAGGTCTCGACCCTCGATCCCGCCACCTGGGCCTGGCTCTTCGGCACCGTCGGAGCCCTGCTGACGAAGTTCGATCAATGGACGCGGTGGCGCGATGAGCGGCTCGTGGCCGAGACCGGATCGCTCGCCTCGGCGCCGGCGCCGACTCGCTCATTGCCGTTCGCTCCCCCGGCCGGGCTGCTCACCCCGCCTCCCGGCGTCGCGCCGCAGGGCCGACGGCTCAAGCGCGGCGGCACCTGGGTGCCGGTCGTCATCGTGATCGCGGTCATCGGCTTCTGGATCGTCAGCCGACTGTACTGAACCCATTCCACGGAGCCGACCGAACGGAGGCCGACGGAACCGAGCCGACGGAACAGAGGCCGACGGAACAGAGGCCGACGGAACCGAGCCGACGGAACGAGCCGGGCTGAGCCGACGGGCGGAGAGAGGCGGAGGGCCGAGTGTGGGGGTGGGTGCCGGCTGGGGACCGAGCTCCCACCCCATCCCCCCTCGGGATCGAAAAGAGATCCACTCTCCCTCCGCATGACGGCTGAGCCGCCCCGCCCACGGTCAGCTGGGTACTGACGCTGCTGGGCGTATGGCCAAATGGTATACCGGGCGAGGTTGCAACCCGTTGCATCCATTCGGGCGAATGCGCTTGCTTACCCGCGGTCCTCGCGAGGGAGGTAGCCCGCCAAGAACAGATCGACGGCTCTGGCCACCGGTGGCTCACCTGTCTCCACACCCAAGAGGCCGGCGTTCAAAGGTGCGCCCACGACCAGCCAAGTGAACTCGCTCGCGAGTGCGTCGGCGTCGTCGACGGTCAGACCGTGCGCGTCGGAGAGATCGATCATCGCGTCTGCGAGATTGCGTATATTCGCGTCCCAGCTCTGCGCCAGGTAGTCCCTCGCGACCTCCGGATGCGCGGCCGCCTCGGCGATGACCAGTCGACGCATCGCCACCACCGGCGCGCTCAGCATCCCGGCCCGCATCGTCTCGCCGAGTGCGACGAGCCCCTCCCTCAGGTCGGGATGCGCCCTCACCGCTTCGAGAGCCGGTCTCATGGCATCACGGCCGGCGAGCGCCCAATGCCGGACGACGGCGGCATACAGCGCCGACTTCGACGCATGCTCCCGATAGAGGGACGCCTTCGAGATGCGGGCGCGCTTGGCGACCTCGTCCATCGATGCCCCCGCGTATCCGAACTCGAGGAAGACATCACGGGCGGTATCGAGCAGCGCTTCGCCCGTGCGACCGGCCGGACGTCCAGGCGTTCGAGTCATCGCGGTCATGTCGTTCAGTTTAGTACTTGACAGTTTCCCCTGTCGGGCATACTTTGAGTACCAACAAGTACTAAAGGAGGCCGACATGATCGTTCCGGCAATCGTCCTCGCCACGGTGGCATCGTTCATCGCGAGCGCTCTGCTCTACGCCGTGCCCCCGGTCTCCGCGCTCATCTCTCGGACGAGCACTCCTCGACCCGGCCTCCCCGCCGCCGCACAGATGGCATCGGTGGTCCTGCGCAGCCTCATCGTCTCCTGCCTCGTGGCCGGGCTGATGATCGCAGCCGGCTGGCACGGCGCCGGTTCCGGGTCGCTCCTCGGACTGGCGCTGTGCACACTCCCTCTCGTCCTGCTCATGGGCGGCGTCGTGCACGAGAACACCGCGCTGCCGGCAGCGGGCGTGCACCTGCTCGACTGGATCCTCAAGCTCGTCATCATCGGAGCGATCGTCGGATCGTTCGTCTGACCGAAAGGAGAGGCACATGAGCAGCCCCCTCGACATCACATTCACGGCCACCCTCGGAAAGGTTCGCGAAGGCGACACCTGGACCTGCGTGCAGCTGGACGACTCCGCGACCATCTTCGGCACACGAGGACTCGTCAAGGTCGCGGGCACCATCGACGGCGAGCCCTTCCGCGGCGCCTTCATGGCGCTCGGCGACGGCACCCACAAGCTCCCGGTCGCCGCCCCCATCCGCACGCGCATCGGAAAGGGCGACGGCGACGAGGTGACCGTGCATCTCACCGAGCGCCTCAACGGCTGAAGCACGCCCTCAGCGGGCCGACCAGCCGCCGTCGATCGTGTAGCTGGCCCCGGTGACCATCCCCGCGGAGTCACCGGCGAGCCACAGCGCGAGCGAGGCGACCTCGCTCGGCTCGACGAGCCTCTTGATGGCGGACTCGGTGAGCATCACGGTCGCGAGGACCTCTTCCTCGGGGATCCCGTGCACGCGGGCCTGATCGGCGATCTGCTTCTCGACGAGGGGCGTGCGCACGTAGCCCGGGTCGATGCAGTTGCTCGTCACACCTCGGGGCCCGCCCTCCAGCGCCGTCACCTTCGACAGCCCCTCCAAGCCGTGCTTCGCTGCGACGTACGCCGCTTTGTAGGCGGAGGCGCGCAAGCCGTGCACGCTCGACACGTTGATCACCCGTCCGAAGCCCCGGTCGTACATTCCGGGGAGGGCGGCCCGGATGAGCAGGAACGGCGCCTCGAGCATGAGCCGCAGGATGAAGGAGAACCGCTCCGGCGCGAAGTCCTCGATCGGGCTCACGTGCTGCACTCCCGCATTGTTGACGAGGATGTCGACGTCGATGCGGGCATCGGCCAGCGCCCCGAGGTCGGAGAGGTCAACGTGCCACGCCTCTCCGCCGATCTCCGCCGCGAGCGCCTCCGCGGACGCACGGTCGACATCGGCGACCGTGACCCGGGCGCCCGCCGAAGCGAGCTCACGGGCGCAGGCCGCCCCGATCCCGCTCGCCCCACCCGTGACGAGCGCCCTGCGTCCGTGCAGATCGGTCATGTCGTACTCCTTCGCATGTCAGGCCGCGGCCGCACGGGCGGCATCGGCGTCATCGATGGCCTGCAGCGAGATGCCCTTCGTCTCGCGCAACGACACCACGGCGATGGCGGTCACGACGCAGGCGATGACGATGTAGATCGCGATCGGCAACCAGGATCCGAAGTCGCGCAGCCACTGGATCGCGAGGATCGGGGCGAGCGAGCCGGCGAGGATCGCGGTGACCTGGGAGCCGAGGGAGACGCCCGAGTACCGCATCCGCGTGGGGAACAGTTCCGCCATCACCGCCGGCTGCGGGGCGTACATGAAGGCGTGGAAGCAGAGCCCGATGGTCACGGCCAGCACGATGAGGACCGGGTTGAGGGTGTCGAACATCGGGAAGGCGAAGAACGCCCAGGTCGCGCTGAGGATCGCGCCGGTGAGGTAGACGGGCTTACGCCCCCACCGGTCGGCGAGACGCCCCAGCTGCGGGATGATCGCGAAGTGCACGACGTGCGCGATGAGCAACGCGAGCAGCAACTGACTCGTGTCGTATTCGTGCACCGTCTTCAGGTAGACGATCGTGAAGCTGACGACGATGTAGTAGACGATGTTCTCGGCGAAGCGGATGCCCATCGCCTGCAGGATGCCCTTCGGATAGCGGCGCAGCACCTCGACGACACCGTACGACGTGGCCTTCTCCGCCTCGACCTGCGCCTTGGCCTCGAGGAAGATCGGCGCCTCTTCGACGTGACGGCGGATGTAGAAGCCGACCAGCACGATCACCGCCGACAACCAGAAGGCGATGCGCCAGCCCCATTCGAGGAAGGCGGCCGAGCTCATCACCCATGAGCTCACGAGCAGCACGAGGGTGGCGAGCAGGTTGCCCACGGGCACGGCGGCCTGCGGCCAGCTCGACCAGAACGAACGCGAGCGGTCGGGGCTCTGCTCGGCGACCAGCAGCACGGCGCCGCCCCACTCCCCGCCCACGGCGAAGCCCTGGAGGAAGCGCAGCGCCACCAGCAGGGCGGGCGCCCAGTAGCCGATGCTCTGGAACCCGGGGAGGCACCCCATCAGGAACGTCGCTGCGCCGACGATGATGATCGTCGCCTGCAGGGTGGGCTTGCGGCCGAACCGGTCGCCGATCTGCCCGAAGACGATGCCGCCGAGCGGACGCGCGATGAATCCGATCGCGTAGGTGACGAAGGCCGCGATGATCCCGTCGAGGGGAGAACCGGTTGCGGGGAAGAAGTAGGTGCCGAACACCAGGCTGGCCGCGGTGGCGTAGAGGAAGAACTCGTACCACTCCACGACCGTGCCGGCCATGGAGGCCGCGACGACCCGCTTCAGCTTCGAGTTCGGGGCGGAGGGGGCGGTGGGGGCCGCGCTCACTGAGGATGTCATGTCTGTCTCCTTCGGGTGTCGCCGGTGACACCCGCGTCCCAGTGTCGAGCACGGCGGTCTCTGCAACAACGCCCAGTGCTGCACATCGACTGTGCATAATTGCAGAATGGATGCTGTCAAGCGGCCTCGCGCCGACGACCTTCTCGTGCTCCTCGCGGTCGCGCGCACCGGACGTTACACGAGTGCCGCCGCGCATCTGGGACTCGATCACACGACTGTCGCCCGCCGTATCGCCGCCCTCGAGGACGTGCTCGGCGGGCGCGTGGTCGCACAGTCGGCGACGGGGTGGGAGTTGACCGACCTCGGCCGGTCCGCCGCAGAGACGGGAGGCCGGATCGAAGCGGCGCTGTCGCAGCTCGACGGCGGCACCGAACCGCCGGATCCGATCTCCGGCGTCGTCCGCATGTCGGCGACAGACGGATTCAGCGCCTACATCGCGGCCCCCGCGGTCGCCGCGCTGCGCAGGGACCATCCGCGACTCACGGTCGAGATCGTCGCGGCGACCCGGCGCGCCGCCGAGCATCGCGCCGGTCTCGATCTCGAGGTCGTGGTGGGGGTGCCGCAGACGCGTCGTGCGCACGCCGTGAAGCTCGGCACCTACACGCTGGGAATGTACGCGTCCCGCGACTACCTCGATCGGGTCGGAACGCCGAGCACCGCTGCCGAGTTGGAGCAGCACCAGCTGGTGTACTTCGTCGATTCGATGCTGCAGGTCGATGCCCTCGACCTGCCTCGCCGACTCGTGCCGCGCATGCAGGACGGCCTGACCTCCACCAACGTCTTCGTGCATGTCGAGGCCACGCGAGCAGGCGCCGGCATCGGCCTCCTCCCCTGTTTCGCGGCAGACCGCCACCACGACCTCGTGCGGCTGCTGCCCTCGGTGTTCGCCGAGAAGCTCCCCTACTACCTGGTCGCTCGTCCCGAGTCGCTGCGCCTGCCCGCCGTCTCCGCTCTGGCCGCAGCTCTGCGCGCGCAGACGCGCGCGTCGAGAACGATGCTCGACGGCGCGAGCGACTGAGCACCGCCCTGTGTGACCCCGGGTGACGAACCCGACCCCGCCCCCTTCTGCATGCAAGAGAATTGAAAGCGATGTCTGAACGAGAAGAACACACCCACTGGCAGACCGAGCGCCGCGCCGCCGTCACGTCGCCGACCGGCAACCTCGCCCTGGTCGAGACCCGCTGGACCGGTGAGCGCCCCGATGTCGAGGCAGAACAGCGCGCCGCGGCCGGCACAGTGACCGTGACGCCGATCGAGCGCACGAACATCGAGACGGGTCAGGCGGAGCACGGGCTGCGCGTCTGGGATGCCGACGCCCCCGCCATCCGCGCCTTCGACCGCATCGACACCTATGATTACGACCCGGCGTGGGTGCTCGAGGGACACTTCACCCCGGTCTCCGGTGATCGACGCGTGTCGTTCGAGCACATCCGCGACAACGGCGGCACCCGTGATCTGGTCGTCCCGGGCGACATCCGCCTCGAGCTCGACGGCCAGGAGTACACCCTCGCCGCGTTCGACGACGGCGGCACGCTGTTGCTCGTGTTCGGCGACGAGACGAACGGCTCGGAGACCTACGGATCCGGTCGCTTCCTGTTCGTGCAGCTGCGCGACGACGAGGGCTCCGTCGTCCTCGACTTCAACCGCGCCTTCGTGCCGCCGTGCGGATTCAGCGCCCAGTACAACTGCCCGCTGCCGCCGGCATCCAACCGCTTCCCCCTGCCTATCCGAGCAGGCGAGAAGAACGTCGTGTTCCGCGACGGCTTCGACATCTACGCGGCGTGACGCCGCACTCGCTCACCCTGGAGTACTCATGAGAAGAACCCGCATCCTCGGCGCGCTCGGCGCCGTCGCCACGCTCGCCCTCGTGGCCGGCTGCGCGTCGGGCACGAGCAACGACGCCACCGCGAGTGAAGACGCCACGATCCTCATCGGGTCGCTGTACGAGCCCACCAACCTCAGCAACACGCAGGGCGGCGGCCAGGGTGTGACCGAGGCGCTGACCGGCAACGTCTACGAGGGCCTGTACCGGCTCACGGACGACGGCGAGGTCGAACCGCTCCTCGCCGAAGACGCCCAGGTGTCCGACGACGGCCTGACCTACACGATCACGCTGCGCGACGACGTGACCTTCCACTCGGGCGACCCGCTCACCTCCGCCGACGTGAAGTCGAGCATCGAGGCCGTCACCGCCGAAGACTCCGTGTCCGCCCGCAAGTCGAGCTTCAAGACCATCGCCGACATCGCCACCCCCGATGACAAGACGGTCGTGTTCACGCTGTCGGAGCGCTCGATCTCGTTCCTGTACAACCTCAGCTACGTCTGGATCGTGAACGACGAGGCCGGCGACATCACGTCGTCCGAAGACGGCACCGGCCCGTACACGCTGGACGAGTGGAAGAAGGGCTCGACCCTCACCCTCCAGCGCTGGGACGACTACTGGGGCGAGCCTGCCAAGAACGGCGAGGTCGTCTACACGTACTTCACCGACGCGACGGCGGAGAACAACGCCCTCCTCACGGGTGAGATCGACGTCATCACCAGTGTGCAGAACCCCGACTCGCTCACGCAGTTCGACTCCGACGACTACGTCGTGAGCGAGGGCACCTCGACCACGAAGGAGCTGCTCGCCTTCAACGACCGCGTCGCCCCCTTCGACAACACGCTCGTGCGCAAGGCGGTCTACTCCGCGATCGACACGAAGAAGCTCCTCGAGTCGATCTGGGGCGACTACGGCACGCTGATCGGGTCGATGGTGCCGCCGACCGACCCCTGGTACGAGGACCTCACCTCCGTGAATCCCTACGACGTCGAGCTCTCGAAGGATCTGCTCGCGCAGGCCGGCTACGCCGACGGCTTCACGTTCACGCTCGACACCCCGAGCTACGACCCGCACCCCGCCGTGGCGGAGTTCCTGCAGTCGCAGCTCGCCGAGGTCGGCATCACGGTCGAGATCAACACGATCAGCGCCGACGAGTGGTACACGAAGGTGTTCAAGGAGCAGGACTTCGAGGCCACTCTGCAGGAGCACGTGAACGACCGCGACGTGGTCTGGTACGGCAACCCCGACTTCTACTGGGGCTACAACGACACCGACGTGCAGCAGTGGGTCGCCCAGGCCGAGCAGGCCGCAACGACCGACGAGCAGACGGCCCTGCTGAAGCAGGTCAACGAGAAGATCGCCGCGGATGCCGCGAGCGTATGGTTGTACCTGTACCCGCAGATCGTGGTCGCCTCCAGCGATCTCAGCGGGTACCCGGTCAACGGCCTGAACTCGCAGTTCTTCGCCTACGACATCGTCAAGTCCTGACGTTCGTGGGGGATGCCGCGCGTCGGCATCCCCCACGTCATCCTGAGAAGCCATGCTCGCCTACCTCCTGCGCCGCCTCGCGTTCCTCGCGGTATCGCTCGTCGTCGCGATGGTCGCGATCTTCGTTCTGCTGCGCCTGCTTCCCGGCGACCCGGCCAACGCCCTGCTCTCGGTGAACGCCACCCCGGAGCAGATCGATGCCGCGCGCGCTCAGGTCGGCTCCGACCAGCCGCTGCTGCAGCAGTTCACGACGTGGGCGAGCCAGGTGCTCCGCTTCGATCTGGGTGAATCGTTCCTGAGCTCGCGCCCCGTCGGGCCCGACATCGCCGACCGTCTCGCCGTGACGCTCCCGCTCACCCTCATCGCCTTCACGATCGCGCTGCTCGTCTCCCTCGTCATCGGCATCACCGCCGCCGTGAAATCCGACCGCTGGTACGGCATCGCCCTCTCGGGCTTCGCGCAGCTCGGTGTCGCGGTCCCCGTGTTCTGGGTCGGCGTGGTGCTCGTCTGGGTGTTCGCGCTCGGCCTCGGTGCTCTGCCGTCCGGCGGATTCCCCCGCAAGGACTGGGAAGATCCGACGGATGCACTGCGCTCGCTCGCGCTGCCCATCCTCACCATCGTGATCGTCATGAGCGCCTCCCTGAGCCGATACGTGCGCTCGGCGACGCTCGACGTGCTCGGCAGCGACTATCTGCGCACCGCCCGCGCCGGTGGTTCCGGCATGGGTGAGGCTCTGCTCCGGCATGGGGTGCGCAACGGCGCGGTGCCCGTCGTCGCGGTGCTCGGCATCGAACTGTCGACGACGCTTCTCGGCGCGGTGGTCGTCGAGAGCGTCTTCACGCTTCCGGGACTCGGCAGCGTGCTGCTGTCGGCCATCGAACAGCATGACTTCCAGGTCATCCAGGGCGTCCTCGTCGTCAGCACCCTGTTCGTGCTGCTGGTCGGGTTCGCCGCCGACATCGTGCAGCGCCTGATCGACCCGCGCCTGCGCACGAGCGTCTCGGGGAACCGATGAGCCGCGTCGCCGAACAGCTGATCACCGCGTCCGTGCCCGTGCGCCGGCGGCCGAAGGCGACCCTGCTGATCGGGATCGTCCTCACCGGCATCATCGTGCTGATCGCCCTGGTCTCCCTGTTCTGGCTCCCCTACCCGCTGGCCGACACCAGCGGCGGCCGTCTCGAGGGGCCCAGCACCCTGCACCTGCTCGGCACCGACCGACTCGGACGCGACCTGTTCTCGCAGCTGATGTGGGGCGCACGTATCGCCCTCATCGTCGGCACCTGCGCCGTCGCGATCGCGGCGATCCTCGGCACCGTCGTCGGGCTTCTCGCCGCATTCGCGCGCCCCTGGGTCGACGACACCCTCTCCGCCGGACTGGATGTCGTGATCGCGTTCCCCGTCCTCCTGCTCGCGATGCTGGTCGTCGCCGTACAGGGAGCGTCGCTGTGGTCGGCGGTGCTCGCGATCGGACTCGCGATGTCGGCGGTCGTCGCCTGTCTCACGCGCATCCTCGCGCGTCGCGTGCTGCAGGAGCAGTACATCACCGCCGCGCGCACGAGCGGCACCGGTGTGCTCGGAATCGTGTTCCAGCATGTGCTGCCGAACATCGCACCCACGCTCGCCGTGAGCCTGGCGCTGCAGTTCGGCGCAGCCGTGCTGGCCGAGGCGAGCCTGTCGTACCTCGGGTTGGGGGCACCGCCGCCCAACGCCTCCTGGGGGCGGATGCTGCAGGAGGCGCAGGGCACCGTGCTCACCGCCCCCGTCGGCGCCATCGCTCCCGGTGTCGCGATCATCGCGCTCGTGCTCGGCGTGAACTTCCTCGCCGACGGTCTGCGTGACCTGGCTGACCCGACCCGCAGGAGGAGCCGATGAGCATCCTCGACGTCTCCGGCCTCACCGTCCGCTCCGGCGCGGGCACCCTCGTGCGCGATGTCGCCTTCTCCCTCGCGCCCGGTGAGCGCCTGGGCCTGATCGGTGAGTCCGGCTCGGGCAAATCGCTGACGTCCCTGGCCGTGACCGGGCTGCTACCGGATGCCCTCAGCGCGTCGGGCTCGGTGCTGCTCGACGGCCACCAGGTGATCGACGCCCGCGACGCCGATCTGCGCCCCCTGCGCGGACCCGTCGCGCAGATCGTGTTCCAGGAGCCCCTCACCGCGCTCGATCCGCTGATGAAGGTCGGTCGCCAGATCGCCGAACCGCTGCGTCGCCACCTCGGGCTGCGCGGGGCAGAGCTGAAGAGCGCCGTCGCCGCGGCCCTCGACGAGGTCTCCCTGTCCGACGCCCGCATCGCACGCGCCTACCCGCATGAGCTCTCGGGTGGCCAGCGTCAGCGGGTGGCGATCGCCGTCGCCCTCGCGGCTCGCCCGCAACTGCTCATCGCCGACGAACCGACGACTGCACTGGACGTGACCGTGCAGGACGGGGTGCTCGCGCTGATGGAACGCCTGGTCGACGAACGAGGCATGGCGCTGCTGTTCATCAGCCACGATCTGGCCGTCGTCTCGCGCATGGTCGATCGCATCGTCGTGCTGCGCGACGGACTCGTGGTCGAAGCAGGCACGGTCGCGCAGGTGCTGCAGGAGCCCGCCGAGCCGTACACGAGGATGCTGGTCGACAGCGCCCGTGCACTCGACGCCTTCCTCGACGCCGGGGAGGTCGGCGCATGAGCCTGCTCGAACTGCGTGGTGCCGGCTTCGCCTACGGGTCCCGCCGCGTGCTCGACGACGTGTCGCTGCGCATCGACGAAGGCGACTCCCTCGGCCTGGTCGGCGAATCGGGTGCGGGCAAGTCGACGATCCTGCGACTGCTGCTCGGACTCGCCGCCCCGCGCGATGGACAGGTGCTGTTCGAGGATGCCCCGCTCGCACTGCGCGACCGGGCGCAGATGCGTCGCTTCCGCGCGAGCGTGCAGCCGGTGTTCCAGGACCCGTACTCGTCTCTCGACCCGCGCCAACGCATCGACCGGATCATCGGCGAACCGCTCCGTTCGCTGGGTCTGGCATCCGGCGCCGATGCACAACGCCGCATCGCCGAGGCGCTCGACTCCGTCGGACTTCCCGCCGATACCGCGCGCCGCTATCCGCACGAGTTCTCCGGTGGGCAGCGCCAGCGCATCGCGATCGCGCGCGCCGTGGTCTCACGCCCCCGGGTGCTGCTCGCCGACGAACCCGTCAGCGCCCTCGACGTGACGACGCGCGTGCAGGTGCTCGAGCTGCTCGACCGGCTGCGCCGCGAGAACGGCCTGTCGCTCGTGATGGTGTCGCACGACCTGACCGCGATCGCCTCGGCCTGTGATCGCACGCTCGTGCTGCAGAACGGCCGCGTGGTCGAGCAGGGGGCCACCCCGGCCGTGCTGCACAAACCGCAGGACCCGTACACGCGGGCTCTGGTCGATGCCGTGCCGCGGCTGCCGCGCTGAGCACCGGGCGGGGTCAGGCGAAGTCCCGCCACGTCTCGCGAAGAGCGGCGACGGAACCATCCAATTCGGACGCCGACAGGTACACAGGCCCCTCCGCGATATCCACATTCCGAAGCGGGTCATCGTCTCGATGCTGCGGGAACACATGGCAGTGCAGGTGCGGTGCGCGATGCCCCATCACGAGGTAGTCGATCTTTCGGGGCGTGAACGCCGCGCCGACCGCCTTCCCCGCGCGCTGCACGTCGTGCCAGAAAGCATTGAGCTGGAGCGCATCGAGCCGATCGAGGTCGGTGACGTGTTCACGAAGAATCACCACGGAATAACCGGCGTGAGCTTGATTTCGCACGAGACGAAAGTACGTGGCCTCGGTGGAACCCACCAGGATGCTGTGTTCGTTCTCCTCCAGGTGAGCGTCGCCGCACATGCCACACCGCGCGGGATCGATGAGCTCCGACCACTGCTCGTCCGTCCACCACATCGGCTCATCGTAACCAGAAGCCTCCGTCGCGCCGTTCACACCGCTCGCGTCGACAAGCCGAAGTACTCCAGCTCCGCATCGTTCAGCATCCGGGACCGGATCAGGAATCGCATCCCGGTCGGGCCTTCGACCGAGAAACCCGCACCGCGCCCCGGCACCACGTCGATGGTCAGGTGCGTGTACTTCCAGTACTCGAACTGCGACTCCGACATGAACACCTCCACCGTCTGCGGCAGCCCGACGTCGAGGGCACCGAGCAGCACGTCGCCCGGCCCCGTGATGAACATCCCGATCGGATAGCACATGGGTGAAGAGCCGTCGCAGCAGCCGCCGGACTGGTGGAACATGAGCGGCCCGTGCTGTGCGGTCAGCTCACGCACGAGTGCGGCCGCCGCCTCCGTCACGTCCACGCGCTGATAGGTGCCGATGCTGACCATGACTGCCGCCTTCCGGGGAGGGAGCCGGGCGGACGCTGAGGGAGCAGCGCCCGCCCGGGGATCGAGCTCAGAAGAAGCCCATCGGCCCTTCCGCGTACGAGACGAGGAGGTTCTTCGTCTGCTGGTAGTGGTCGAGCATCATCTTGTGGTTCTCGCGCCCGACGCCCGACTGCTTGTACCCGCCGAACGCCGCATGCGCCGGGTACTGGTGATACGTGTTCGTCCAGACGCGTCCGGCCTCGATCGCCCGCCCTGCACGATAAGCCGTGTCCCCGCTGCGGCTCCACACACCGGCACCCAGTCCGTAGAGGGTGTCGTTCGCGATCGAGATCGCGTCGTCGAAGCCGTCGAACGAGGTGACCGACAGCACGGGCCCGAAGATCTCCTCCTGGAAGATGCGCATGTCATTGGTGCCCTCGAACACGGTCGGCGCGACGTAGAAGCCCTCGCTCAGATCGCCGCCGAGATCGACCCGCTCGCCACCGGTGAGCAGTCGCGCACCGCCCTGCTTGCCGATGTCGATGTAGCTGAGGATCTTCTCGAGCTGATCGTTCGACGACTGCGCGCCGATCATCGTCGCCGGATCCAACGGATTGCCCTGCACGACCTTCGCGACCCGTTCCAGCCCGTCGGCGAGGAAGCCGTCGTAGATCGACCGCTGGATGAGTGCGCGCGAGGGGCAGGTGCAGACCTCGCCCTGATTCAGCGCGAACATCGTGAAGCCCTCGAGCGCCTTGTCGTAGAACGGATCGCTGGTCGAACGCGCGACGTCTTCGAAGAACACGTTGGGGCTCTTGCCTCCGAGTTCCAGCGTCACCGGGATCAGGTTCTGCGAGGCGTACTGCATGATGAGGCGACCGGTCGTGGTCTCGCCCGTGAAGGCGACCTTGCGGATGCGCTTGTGCTGCGCGAGCGGAGCGCCCGCCTCGATACCGAACCCGTTCACGATGTTCACGACGCCGGCCGGCAGCAGGTCGCCGATGATCTCGAACAGGAACAACAGGGATGCCGGTGTCTGCTCGGCGGGCTTGATCACGACGCAGTTGCCCGCGGCGAGCGCGGGCGCCAGCTTCCAGACCGCCATCAGGATCGGGAAATTCCAGGGGATGATCTGCCCGACCACACCCAGCGGTTCATGGAAGTGGTACGCGACGGTGTTCTCGTCGAGCTGGCTGATGCCGCCTTCCTGCGCCCGCAGGACGCCGGCGAAGTAGCGGAAGTGGTCGACGGCGAGCGGGATGTCGGCGGCGAGGGTCTCGCGCACCGGCTTGCCGTTCTCCCAGGTCTCGGCGACCGCGATCTCCTCGAGGTGCTGTTCGATCCGGTCGGCGATCTTGTTGAGGATCACGGATCGCTCGGCAGGACTGGTCTTGCCCCAGGTCGCGAACGCCTGCCACGCGACCTCGACGGCCCGGTCGATGTCTTCGCTCGTGCCGCGACCGACCTCGGTGAAGACCTTGCCGTTCACGGGGCTGACGTTCTCGAAATACTGGCCCTTCACGGGCTCGACGAACTCGCCGCCGATGTAGTGGCCGTAGCGCGGCCGGTAGTTCGCGAGGGCGCCCGGCTGGCCCGGGGCCGCGTAGGCGAGGGACACGTCTTCTTCGACGATGCTCATGGGGTCTCCTTCGACGGGGCCGCGCGTCGGTGCAGCGGCTCTTCTCCGAAGGTAGGTCGCCCGGGGTTGCGCCCCGATGCGCAACGTTGCGCCCGGTTGCAGGCCGCGGTCAGGCCTCGAGGCGCTCGATCCTCGCGACGAGCCCTGCGCGCTTCGGCGACCGGGCGGGGAGCATCTCCAGCGCGAGACGGAGTGCCTCGGCATCTCCCTGCCCCTCGGGGATCTCTGCGTAGGAGAGCAGCACGTCGAGACTCGCCTCGGACAGCATCGCTTCGCGGAGCGCTCCCCTCACCGACTCCCGGAACTCCTCGACGCCGGGCGAGGTCGATTCGGGGAGCACCGGACCCCGATAGGCGGTGAGCGCCACCCGGTGCGCGCCGCGATCGAGCAGTGACAGCACGTCATGTGCGTCGGTATCGAGGGCGACGGGAAGGCGGTACGGGCGCGACTCGGGCACCAGATCGGGGGCCGTGCGCTCGAGCACCTTGCGCAGGCGAACCATCTCCGGGCGGAGCGTGTCGGGCGAGACGCCCGGGCCGTAGACGAGCTCGCAGAGGCGCTCGGCCGAGAGACCCTGGCGGTGCACGGCCAGCATCAGCAGGATCGCCGCGTGGCGTGCGCTGAGCTCGATCATGGACTCGTCGTGTGCGGACTCGGTCTCCAGGCGGGCTCGATCCCGGCCGAGCACATGCAGCGTCGCGCGCGCGGTCGCCGGCATGCGTCCCTTCGTCACGCTGGTTCGCGGCCGGGACTCCTCGCTCCGTCGGCGCAGACGAGCCACCATCAACTCCGACTCGACCGCGCGGGCCGTCGCATCGACCAGCAGTCGCGCCTGCAGCGAGACCACCTCGGGGCCTCCGGTGATGTCGATGACTCCGAGCACACGCTGCGTCTCGGGGTCGCGGACGGGTGCAGCCGTGCATGACCACGGATGCACGAGGCGGTTGTAGTGCTCCGCGCCGCGGATCTGCACCGACTGGCCGAGGGCGAGCGCGGTTCCGGGGGCGCTCGTGCCGACGGCATCCTCCGACCAGTTCGCACCGGCGACGAAGCCCATGCCGTCGGTGAGCGAGCGCAGCTGATCATCCCCCTCGATCCAGAGCAGGCGTCCGGCCTGGTCGCCGACGGCGATGATCACTCCGGTGTCCTCCGCCTCGCCGGGCAGCAGCAGCGCACGGATCATGTCCATCACCGAGGCGAGAGGGTGGGCGAGGCGGTAGGCCTCGAGCTCGTCGCTGACCAGTTCGAGCGGAGGAGCGCCTTCGGGTCCGACCCGACCGCGCCACGACCTCTCCCACGACTCGCGGACGAGGGGGCGCACCTCTTGCAGGCGCCGGTCGTCGAGATTGCCGGCGAGCAGCTCTTCGTGCGCACGCTCGATGAGCAGTCGCGATGTCGGGGGGAGGGACTCGCGGGATACCTGCCACGGCGCAGACACAGCGGTCTCCGATCGTCGAGAGCGTGCGTTGCCTCAGTGTACGAGCAGCGCGGCCCCGAGGGAACACCTCACCGCGTCAACGGAGGAGGCCGGCGACGAGGTCGTCGATCACCTCGTCCGTCGAGGTGTCCGGATCGATCGGAGTGGTGAGCCGGTCGAGCAGCAGTCCGTCGATCGCGTAGTGGAAAAGCGCGATCTCGCGCCGTCCGCCCGGGAGCCCTGCCGAGGTGTTGAAGGCGATGTCGCCGTCGAAGCCGGCACGTTGCCAGGCGCCCAGCACGGCGGCGACCTCGGGGCGTCGGCCGCCTTCGAGTCGCAGCTCGAACAGGGCGAGCGTCACGTCTCGATCCTCGGTCAGCCTTCGCACGATGTCGCGGATGTAGTCGGCGAACAGCGCGGGGCCGGGTGGCACGTTCGCGCGGCGCTCGAGATCCTCGGTCGTAGGAGCGAGTCGCTCTCCGATTCGCTCGACGAGTCCCTCGATCAGGGCGTTCCGACTGCGGAAGTAGTTCGATGTGGTGCCGGTCGGAACCCGCGCGGCGACGTCGACCGCGCGGTGCGTGAGACCTCTCGACCCTTCCCGTGCGAGCACCGTGAGTCCCGCATCCGCGATCGCCCGCCGCCGGGAGTCGTTCTTGACCATGGGAAGAAGACTAGCGCAATCACTACGCCTGTTGTACTGTAACCGCGACAAGTGTAGTGATTGGAGCATCATGCGAGAACTCGTGTACTACGCCGCCGTCACCCTCGACGGCTACATCGCCGGCCCGAACGGCGAGTTCGACGCGTTCCTCGTCGAGGGCGACCACATGGACGGCATCAATCGGCGCTTCGCCGACACCCTCCCGACCGCCGCGGCCGCAGCGCTCGGGATCGCACAGAACCTCGACGTCTTCGACACGGTGCTGATGGGGTGGAACACCTACGCCGTCGGCGGGGTCTCCAGCCCCTACCGTCACCTGCGACAGATCGTCTTCAGTCGTTCGAAGACGGCCGAGGGCGAGAGCCTCGTCGTCACGGCCGAGGATCCGATCGACGTCGTGCGGCGACTGAAACAGGAAGATGGCGCCGCCATCTGGCTTTGCGGCGGGGGCGCCCTGGCGGCGACACTCGCCGACGAGATCGACCGACTCGTCCTCAAACGACAGCCCTTGCTGTTCGGCTCGGGCATTCCCCTGTTCGGTGAGCGCCCGTATCGCCCCGAGAGGTTCGATGCCGTGCAGACGGTCGCCTACGAAAGCGGCGTGGTGTTCACCGAGCTGGAGCGTCGGCGCGAGGGGTGATGCGAGAGAGATCTTCCTGCTAGCATTCTGCTGTCAGGAGGCGGGATATGGCGACCGTGACCATCCGGAATCTCAGCGACGATGTCGTCGACGCGCTGAAGGAGCGTGCCCGACAGAACTCCCGCTCGATGGAGGCCGAGGTGCGCGACGTGCTCACGCGATTGGCGAAGAACAGCGCGAGCGGGCTCGAAGCCGACCTGGCGCAGCGGATGGCCCGTCCGCGCCGGTGGTCGGTCCCATCAAGCGAGATCATGGCGAGGGTGGATGCGAACCCGTCGACCCCGGAACATGACAGGATGCGTCGGGACTGGGCGGCGGAGCTGGAGGCGGACAGGCAGAATCCCTTCTTCCTCGAACCGCTCCGGGACCCGTGGGAGAGTCGTGATTCTTCTTGACACGAACGTGCTGATCCAGCTCGACAGCGTGCAGTTGCCCCCGGACGACGTGGCTCTGAGCGCCATCGTCTACGCCGAACTTCAGCTCGGAGTCGAGCGTGCGACGGATCCTGTTCTTCGCCGCAGCCGCCGCAACGAACTGATGCGCCTCTCCTCACTCCTCGAAGCCGACTGGCTCCCGTTCGATCGGGCAGCCGCGGAGGGATACGCCCGCCTTGCGTCGGAGGTGATCCTGACCCGTCCCGTACATGCCCGGAGCAAGGACCTCATGCTGGCCGGGCACGCCTACGCACTCGGCGCCGCCCTCCTTACCTTCAACCCGAAGGACTTCGAGCTCGTGTCCGGCGACGTCGAGATCATCGTCCCCGAACTGCGCTGAGACAGGTCAGCCGCGCGCGGCCCACCACTCCCGAAGCCGCTGCTCGGCGACATCGGGCCCGAGCACGCCCTCGTCCAGGCGCAGGTCGAGGAGGAACCGGTACGCCTCGCCGACCTCGCGTCCGGGGCTGATGCCGAGCACCTGCTGGATGCGGTTGCCGTCGAGCTCCGGACGGATCGCGTCGAGCTCCTCCTGCTCGCGGAGTGCGGCGATGCGCGACTCGATGTCGTCGTAGGCGCTCGCGAGACGACCGGCCTTGCGCTTGTTCCGCGTGGTCACGTCGGCGCGGGTGAGGATGTGCAGGCGCTCCAGCAGATCGCCGGCATCGCGCACGTAGCGACGCACGGCCGCATCCGTCCAGGCGCCCTCGGCGTAGCCGAAGAAGCGCAGGTGCAGCTCGATGAGCGTGGCGACGGCGTTCGTGGTCTCGGTGTCGAAGCGCAGCGCCTGCAGCCGCTTGCGCGCCATGCGCGCCCCGACCACATCGTGGTGGTGGAACGTGACCACTCCCCCGGCCTCGAGCTTGCGGGTGCGCGGCTTGCCGATGTCGTGCAGGAGTGCCGCGATGCGCAGCGGCACGTCGGGCGCGGCGCCGGGGTGCCGGGAGTGCTCGAGCTCGATCGCCTGGGCGAGCACGGTGAGCGAGTGCTCGTAGACGTCCTTGTGGTGGTGGTGCTCGTCGACCTCGAGGCGCAGCTCGGTGACCTCGGGCAGGAACTCGTCGATCAGCCCGGTGTCGACCAGCACGCGGATCCCGCGCACCGGGTCTTCGGTCTGCATGAGGCGCACGAGCTCGGACTGGATGCGCTCCGGACTCACGATCTTCAGCGTCTCGCGGAGCTCGGCGATCGCCTCGGCCGTGGCCTCTTCGACGCGGAAGCCGAGCTGGGCGCTGAAGCGCGCGGCGCGCAGCATGCGCAGGGGGTCGTCGCCGAACGAGATCCGGGGGTCCGCCGGGGTGCGCAGAACACCAGCGATCAGATCTTCCACCCCACCGGTCGGGTCGACGAGCTTGACCGACGGCACCTGCAGGGCCATGGAGTTGACGGTGAAGTCGCGGCGCACGAGGTCGCCGTCGATCGTGTCGCCGAACTCCACCGTGGGCTTGCGGGTCACACCGTCGTAGCTGTCGGCACGATACGTCGTGATCTCGACCTGTTCGCGCTGCACGCGCGCGCCGATCGTGCCGAACGCCCGGCCGATGTCCCACTGGGCGGTCGAGATCGGCGTGACGATGGTCAGGATCTCGTCGGGCGAGGCGTTGGTCGTGAAGTCGAGGTCATGGGTCACGCGTCCGAGCAGCGCATCGCGCACCGGACCACCGACGACGGCCAGATCGAAGCCGGCCTCCTCGAACGCCGTCGCGAGGGTGCGGACGACCGGATTCTCGGCGAGCGCACCGAGACGGGCGAGGCCGTCAGCCATATTGAGCATGGGTTCCAGCGTACCGGGGTGAGCCGTTCGTGCCGGGGCAGTCTGCTGCCCCTGCCTCTTCTCCGAGCCCTTCTGCGAAAACCCAGACCGTCCGCCCGCGCGCCGGCGCGCCACCCCTCGACACGCCGGTCCCCGCGACGTCGGTCTCCGTTTCGGCCGAAGGAGCGTCGGTCGCGGAGTTCACCCACCCTTCCCTTCGGGGTCAGACGCCGGTCATCCGTCTTCGATGGGGTGGAGGGGCCTCGTGCGGCTGAGCACGGAAACCCCACCTCGAAGGACTGACATGAGCTCCCCCACCCCTGCGGTGCGGTGGCGGCGTCGCGGACTGACGTCCGTCGCGCTCCTCGCCCTGCTCGGCGGCGCCGTCGTCGCCCCCGCGGCTCTCGCCGCACCCGACCCCGAGGTGCCGACGGGATCGCTGATCACCGGCGACACCTCCTGGCACTACCTCGACGACGGCTCCGACCCGTCTCCCGCACCGGCGGCGCTCCGTGACTGGACGCTGCCCGCCTATGACGACAGTGCATGGAAGACCGCTGCCGGCTCGTTCGGCGCGAAGGGCGGGAAGCTCGCACCGGTCGGTCCGCAGACGCCGAAGACCCTTCTGAACCACTACCTCGACGGCACGGCGGCCCCCACCGTCCCGACCTACTTCTTCCGCACGACCTTCGAGCTCGAAGCGGGCGTCGCCGAGCAGGTCGCGGCCCTCCAGAGCACTATCACGTACGACGACGCGATCATCGTCTGGATCAACGGCGAAGAGGTCGCCCGCTACGTCGACGGCCGCATCACCGACACCACCAACGTCGAGTACGCGGGAGACGGCAACGGCGACCCGCTCACCAGCACGTTCAGCGCCGAAGGCGACCTGCTGCACGACGGCACCAACACGATCGCCGTCTCGCTGTTCCAGGACCGGGAGACCAGCTCCGACATCTTCTTCGACATGTCGTCGCTGACCCTGGTCAAGGCATCCGCCCCCGGCACCCCGGTCGTCGCCCCGCCGACCCGCGTCATCCTCACCCCGACCGAGCAGCCTGCCGTCTCGCAGTCGTTCTCCTGGCTCGCCGGCGACTCCTCGCACACGGTCGGACAGGTCGAGATCGCGCCCTCGGCGGGCGGCGAGACCCGCACCGTCGACGCATATGACGCGGGTGTCGTGAACGGCAACCCGAACAAGCACTTCTCGGCCACCGTGACCGGCCTCACCGCCGCCACCGAGTACCGCTATCGCGTCGGCCTCCCGGGCAGCTGGAGCGACTGGTTCACCTTCCGCACCGCGGATCCGTCCGCGACCGACTTCCAGTTCATCTACTACGGCGACGCGCAGATCGGCCTGGACACCACGTGGCCGAGCGTCGTGAAGCAGGCGGAAGCCGCCGCGCCCCGGTCGATCGGCTCGGTGCACGCGGGTGACCTCATCAACACGTCGAGCAACGAGAACGAGTGGGTCAACTGGTTCAAGGGCATGAAGGACTCGGCCGTCCGCACCAACGTGATGGCCGCCCCTGGCAACCACGAATACTCGGGCGACAAGCTGCTCACGGCGTGGAAGGCCGCGTTCGAATACCCGCGCAACAACCCGTCGACGAGCTCGATCGGCGAGCTGGCCGACCTCGCCAAGGGCGACTCCGCCGTGGCGCAGCAGTACCGCGCGTTCTTCGACCACTGGAGCTCGTTCGCCGCCGAGACCGCGTACTACACCGACTACCAGGGCGTGCGTTTCATCACGCTGAACGCCACCCGCGACACGACCTTCCTCACCCCGGCCGGACTCCCGTCCTGCACGGGCACGGAGTGCCCGTCGTCCCAGATCGGCACGCTGTGGACCCGCTTCCAGGGCGCCTGGCTCGACCTGCTGCTGCAGAACAGCCCGTCGAAGTGGAACGTCGTCACGTTCCACCAGCCGGTGTTCTCGGCATCCGAGGGTCGCGACGAGCCGGTGTTGCGCGCCGAGTGGCTCCCGGTCTTCCAGCGCAACGACATCGACCTGGTGCTCATGGGCCACGACCACACCTACGCTCGCGGCTACGTGAACACCGATGCCACCGAGACCACCGGCCTCACCACCGGCCCGGTCTACGTCGTGTCGAACTCGGGCGCGAAGCACTACGACCTCGAGATCCCCGAGAAGAACGTCTGGACCAACAACGGCGCCACCCAGGTGCTGCGTGGCCAGGGTGTCACCACGTACCAGGTCATCGACGTGTCGAAGAATCAGCTGGTCTACCGTTCGTACCTCGCCGAGAAGCAGCCGGGCGCGACCACCGACCTCCCCGTCGGCGCCGTCTACGACACGTTCACCGTGACGAAGTCGAATGCCGGGGAGAAGTGGGTCACCGAGGCCGGCGTCACGCCTCCGGTCACGCCGGAGCCCGAAGTTCCGGCCAAGGTCGAGCTCGGCGCGGCATCCGTGAAGGCCGGCGGCACGGTCACGGTATCGGGCAGCGGCTTCGCGGAGGGCGCGCAGCTGCGACTCGAGCTGCGGTCCGACCCGGTGCAGCTGGGCACCGCCACCGCCGGTGCGGACGGATCCTTCCAGCGCACGGTCACGATCCCGGCGAACACCCCGGCCGGCGGGCACACGCTCGCGGTGATCCTGCCCGACGGCACCGAAGTCACCGCGGCCCTCACCGTCGCAGCGGCAGCCGGTGGCGGAGCGGTGGCACCGGGCAACGGCGGCTCGACAGGCGGCGACCTCGCCACCACAGGTGCCGACAGCGCGCCGTACATCGTCGCAGCCGTCGTGCTCCTCGCCGCCGGCCTCGGCCTGTTCGCGATGCGCCGTCGTCGCCGTCACGCCGCGGTGGAGACGACCGAGGCGGAGTAGTCCGCACGAGAGGGTGCCGTGCCGTCTTCGGACAGGCCGGCACCCTCTTTCCCTGCACAGATATCCCATCGATAACGATGCGGATTCCGCTGCTCACGGGGAGCCATCCCCTCCTCCACACACCCCTACGCTTTGGACATGCGCCCTCACTCTCGCCTCATCCTCGCTTCGGCCACAGCCGCACTCCTGGGCCTCTCGCTCACCGCCTGCGCCCCGGCGAGCACAGACGGCTCGGTGACGCCGTCATCGTCATCGTCGCCGGTCGCCTCTCCGTCCCCCACGCCTGCGGACCGGGTCGTCGAGATCTCGGTCGACGGCCTCTCGGTCGACGACGGCGCCGTGATCGCGTACGACGACCCTGACGGCGCTGTCGCCGCCCTCACCGACGCCTTCGGATCGGCTCCGACGGAAGGAACCGTCGAGGGCCCCTACGGCGCCGTGTACTCCGGATACGACTGGCAGGGCACGGAGGCGACGGTCCGCGAGACCCGTATCGACCTGGTCGTGTCGGCGGATGCCCCCGGTGTGATATTCCGCACCCCGGAGGGCATCGGCATCGGTTCCACGCGCGCCGAGGCGATGGCCGCAGGAGCGGTGGACGGCTGGGATGAAGACGGCGACGGCGTCGCCGACTACCTGAGCATCGACGTGCGAGAGGTTCCCGGCACATCGTCCCTCGTGAATCCCGGAGAAGTCGGCGTGGAGTACATCGACCTCAAGATCACCGGCGATGTCGTGACCCGCCTCAGCACCGGAGGCAACGACTTCAGCGACATCTGAAGCGAATCCGGACGCTGTCGACAAGACTCCCCATCGCCTGACGGAACCGCCGACTGAGATAGCCTTCACCCGAGTCCGTCCCCGGTGAAGGAGAGCAAGTGTCCGCGAATGATGTGATCGCCGACGAGACCGATCGGATCGTCGCCGCGGCCCTGCAGGTGAACGGCCGCGCGTCGTGGGGCGAGATCGCTCGCGTGGTCGATCTGCCCGAGCGCACGGTCGCCCGTCGAGGCCAACGGCTGCTGGATCGAGGACTGGTCCGCGTCTCCACCTACGTCGACCCGGCCCGCGTCCTACACGCCCGCGCGGTGCTGTTCCGCATCACGACCGAGCCCCATGCCCTGTGGCACGTGGCACGCACGCTCGCGCGGCGGGCGGACGCGTCCTCGGTCTCGGTGCTCGAGGGCAGCAGCGACATCGCCGGAATGCTGCTCCCCCACGATGACGCCTCCATCCGCGAGCTGCTCTTCACCGACTTCCCCGAGCTCGACGGCATTGACTCGATCAATGTCACGACAGTGCTGAAGTTCTTCCGCTCGGGGCACGACTGGCGCGCGGGAGTGCTCACCGACGAGCAGGCGCGCATGCTCGACGAGTCGTCCGGATCCGAGGTCGACCCCGCCGATTCTCTGAGCACGGACGAAGAGGCGCTCATCCGGCTGCTGCTGAAGGACGGACGGATGCCGGTCGCTCAGCTTGCCCGATCGCTGGGACTGAACGTCACGACCACCCGGCGCCGGATGGAGTCCCTGAGCCGTCGCGGTCTGATGCATCCGCGGACCGAGGTCGTGCCGAGTCTGTTCGGGTTGGGACTGGAGGCGCTCGTCTGGCTCCGGGTGCCGATGGCGCGCCTCGAGAGAGTGGGAACCGCCCTGGCGGCAGCGCCCGAGGTGAAGTTCATCGCCGCGACCACCGGCACCTCGCAACTGCTCGCCAACGTGCTCGTGAAAGACGCCGACGAGTTCTACGAGTTCCTCACCGGGCCGGCCGTGGCGGGCCACGAAGGCCTCGAGGTCGTGGAGTCGCTGGTCGTCATCACGCCGGTGCTGCGTGGGTCGCTGATCGTGGATGAGGCACCCGAAGCACTGGCGAACGACATGCCCACCGGCGCCATCCGCCTATAGTCTGATTCTGTTACTGACATGTAACGAAATGGCGAGATCGTTCTTCAGCGCTTGACCTAGTGGCGAAATAGGGCAAGTATCCTCTCCAGGGCCATCACCCCTGGAGAGGACGACCGTGTTCACGGCAACGGGAGACAACTGGGCGGATCGCGCGGCGACGCTGCCCCTGCGCACGCGCTTGTTCATCGACGGTGCGTGGGAGGAGGGCTCGGCCGAGCCACTGACGCCGGTGAGCCCGCGCGACGGACGGACGCTCCCGCCGATCAGCGCAGCCTCGGTGGGCGATGTGGACCGTGCTGTGCGCTCGGCGCGCGCGGCATTCGACTCCGGGATCTGGTCGCGGATCGCTCCCCGCGAGCGTGGACAGCTGCTGATCGCGTTCGCCCAGAGGATCCACGACAACGCCGAAGAGCTCGCCCTCACCATCTCGCTCGAGATGGGCAAGCCCCTGCGCGAGGCGCTGCAGACCGAGCTCCGCGCCGTCGTGAACTGCTTCCGCTGGTACGGCGAGGCTGCGGACAAGGTCCTCGACGAGATGCCCGTCACCGCCCCGGGCAGCCTCGCGCTCGTCACCCGCGAACCGGCGGGAGTGGTCGCGGCCGTCGTGCCCTGGAACTTCCCCCTGACCATGACCGCCTGGAAGCTCGCCCCCGCTCTCGCGGTCGGCAACAGCGTGGTGCTCAAGCCCGCCGAGCACACCACCTTCTCGGCGCTCCGTCTGGCCGAGCTCGCACACGAGGCCGGGATCCCCTCCGGCGTCCTGAACGTCACACCCGGCACCGGCCAGGTCGCCGGCCGTGCTCTCGGCGAGCACCATGACGTCGACGTCGTCACCTTCACGGGCTCGCCCGAGGTCGGCCGCAAGTTCCTCGGCTATTCGGCGGCGTCGAACGGCAAGCGCGTCTGGCCCGAGCTCGGTGGCAAGACCGCGAGCCTGGTGCTGCCGGATGCCGACCTCGAGCGCGCGGTGCGGGCCACCGCCGACGGCTGCTTCTACAACCAGGGCCAGATGTGCACGGCCTCGTCGCGTCTGCTGGTTCCCCGCGCCCAGCGGGACCGTGCCCTCGAGATCGCCGCCGACGTCGCACGCACGACCCTTCCCGCCGACCCCTTCGAGGTCACGACCTCGATGGGCGCGATCGTCAGCGAGAGGCAGCTCGCGGGCATCGCCGGCTTCGTCGAGCGCGCCCAGGCGGAAGGCGGCGAACTCGCGGCCGGCAGCCCCGAGCGGTTCCACGCCGTCGATGGTGGCAGCTACTTCGCCCCGGTCGTGCTCGGCGTCACTCCCCAGCACGAGGTCGCGCAGCGCGAGGTGTTCGGCCCCGTGCTCTCGGTCATCGCCTACGACGACGTCGAAGACGCCCTCGAGATAGCGAACGGCACCGAGTTCGGACTCGCCGCCGCGCTCTGGAGCACCGACCTCAACGCCGTGCACACCCTGTCTCGGCGCCTGCGCGCCGGCGTCGTGTGGGTCAACTGCTTCGAAGAGGGCGACATGACGATCCCGTTCGGCGGCGTCAAGGGATCCGGATTCGGTCGCGACAAGAGCCTGCACGCGCTCGAGAAGTTCACCGATCTGAAGACCACCTGGATCGAGCTCTCATGACGCGCCCGTTCATCGGCATCACCACCTGGCGCCGGTTCATCGACACCGATCTCGGGGCCGGCCGCGCGGCGCACACCCTGGGAACGGAGTACGCCGCCCCCATCGAAGCGGCCGGCGGTGCCGTCGTTCTCCTCCCTCCGACGGCGAGCGTGGACGAGGTGCTCGACCGCCTCGACGGGCTGGTGCTCTCCGGCGGCGAAGACGTGCACCCCTCGCGCTATGGTGCCGAACCGCAGGAGGGGAAGAACTACGACCCCTCGCGCGACGGCTTCGAGATCGAACTCGCCCTCGGGGCACGCCGGCGCGGTATCCCCGTACTCGCGATCTGTCGCGGACTGCAGGTGAGCAACATCGCCTTCGGCGGGTCCCTCGTGATCGATATCCCGACCACGGAACACCACCAGCCGGTGCGCGCCGCCGACCAGCAGCTCGCCGCCCGGCATCCGATCGTCCTCGCGGACGGGAGCCGGCTCGCCGCCCTCTACGGCACGCGGGAGCGGATCGTGAACACCATCCATCACCAGTCGATCGACATTCCCGCCCCCGGTGTCCACTCCGTCGCCTGGGCGCCGGACGGGATCGTCGAAGCCGTCGAGTCCGACGACGACTGGCCCTTCTGGGCAGTGCAGTGGCACCCCGAGAAGATGATCGACCCCGATGAGGCCGCAGAGGAGATGCCGCTGTTCACGGCGTTCGTCTCGGCCGCCCGCGAACGAGCAGCGGAACACCCCGCTGCGGAGAAAGGAACACGATGACCAAGCAGGTCTTCCTCGAGTACGAGAACGGCGTCCGCGCCGTCGCCACCCTGTTCGAGGACCTCGCCCCTCGCACGTGCGAGGCCATGTGGGGTGCGCTGGAGAAGCCGGTCACCATGCAGGCGATGCACGCGATGTATGCCGGACCGGAGGTCATGGTCGGGCTCCCCGAAGAGGCTCAGAACTTCGACCCCGAGAAGGTGCCGTTCGAGAACCAGCAGGTCGTGCCCGCACCGGGTGATCTGCAGTGGTACTGGCAGCGACCCATGCAGATGGGTGGGCTGCCGTTCGAGTGGTACGAGATCGGCGTCTTCTACGATCGTGGTGCCCGTACTCTCGGCCCGCTCGGATGGACACCCGTCAACATCTGGGGCGGCATCACCGAAGGACTCGCGGAGTTCGCCAAGGAGAGCGCGGCGATCCGCATCGACGGAGCCAAGCAGCTCACCATCGGACGCCTGGTCTAAGGCGTCTACTCAGTGCTGGACCCATCCCGAAGGAGCAGTGCATGAATACCCGAAGAATCCTCACCACCGGAGCGCTCGTCGCCACCGGAGCCCTCGTCCTCGCCGGCTGTGCTGCCGGTGACGACAGCGCATCGTCCGGCGACAAGGAGTTCGCCGGCGAGACCATCGTCGTCACGTCGTTCGGCGGCGACTGGGAGAAGGCCTTCATCGAGGCCGTCGTCGATCCCTTCGAGGAGGAGACCGGGGCGAAGGTCGAGCTGATCACGCTGTACAGCGCCGACGCCCTCGCGCAGGTCACCGCCCAGAAGGCGAGCCCGCAGATCGACGTCGTGCATTTCTCCGGAGGGCAGGAGTTCACCGCGGCCGCAGACGGTCTCATCGCGCCGATCGCCGCCGACGAACTCTCCGAGACCGGCGACCTGATCGACCTGGCCACGGCCGGACTCGAACGGGGCGAAGGCCCGGTCATCCAGCTCGCGCCGATCGGGCTCGTGTACAACACCGAGGCGGATGCGCCGGCACCCACCTCGTGGTTGGATCTGTTCGACGAGGCCTACGCAGGGCACGTCGCCCTCACGGACTTCTCGAACACGTACGGCGTGCTCTCGATGCTCCGGGTCGCCGACGCGCTCGGTGGTGGCATCGACGACCCGTCGCAGGCGATCAGCGATCTCGGGGCCCTGGCTTCCTCGGGCGACGCGATCGTCGTCCCGACCTCGCCCGATCTGCAGACCGCCTTCGCCCAGCGCGACACGTGGCTCGCACCGTACGCGATGGACTACGCCGGCACGCTGCAGGACGCCGGCCTTCCGGTAGAGTTCATCGTCCCGGAAGAAGGCGTCACCGCCTCCCTCATCACGGCGAACGTGGTCGAGGGCCGGGACAACCCCGACCTCGCGAAGCTCTTCATCGATTTCGAACTGCGCCCCGAAGCACAGGCCGTCTTCGCGGAGAACATGCGGTACTCGCCGGTCAACACCAAGACCGAGCTCTCCGACGAGGCTGCGGACGCGGTGCTGACGGGTGACGAGCTCGAGACGGTCGTCGTCTACGCTCCGGGCGATGTCGCGGCTTCGCGACCGGCCTGGACCGATGAGTGGAATGCGCTGATCACCAAATGAGTGTGCGAACCCGTAGGGAGCCCTGGCTCCTGCTCCTGCCGGCGATCGTGCTGCTCGCGCTCGCCTTCATCACCCCGGTGGCTGGCATGCTCCTCATGAGCGTGCAATCGTCGGCAGGCGGGTTCACCCTCGACAACTTCACCCGGTTGTTCACGAGTGAGTATCACCTCCAGGCGGCGCTGCGCTCGCTCCGCCTGGGGGTGATCCAGACGGTGATCACCCTACTCATCGCCATCCCGCTGTCCTACGTGATGGCGCGCGCCGGATCCAAGGTGCGCTCGTTCCTGCTGATCGTCGTGATCCTCCCGCTCATGACGAGCGTCGTCGTCCGCACGTTCGGGTGGGTGGTCCTGATGGGACCGTCAGGGCTCCTCATGAAGATCCCCGGTGCCGAGTTCCTCGTGAGCGGCACCCAAGGCTTCCTCGGAACCGAGACCGGTGTCGTGATCGCGATGGTGCAGGTTCTCCTCCCGTTCGCGGTGCTGAGCATCCTCGGCGTGATCTCGGGCATCCGGCCGCAACTGGAGGAGGCCGCACGCACCCTCGGCGCCGGATTCTGGCGCACACTGGGGCACGTCGTCCTCCCCCTCGCGATCCCCGGCATCGTCGCCGGCGCCTCGCTCGTCTTCGTCCTGTCGGTGAGCTCGTTCATCACCCCGCGCTTCATCGGCGGCGCGCAGATCCCGGTGTTCGCGCAGACGATCTACATCGATGCGACCACCAACCTCGACTGGTCGTTCGCGGCCGCGCAGGCCGTGCTGCTGTTCGCCGGGGTCATGCTCGTGCTCGCAGCGACGTCCCGACTCGGGAAGCAGAAGGTGTGACCATGGTCCGTTCCGTTCCGATCCTCGGCAGGGTCCTCGCCATCGTCCTCGGCGTCGTGGTGACGCTCTACATGCTCGTGCCGCTCATGGTCGTCGCCGGAGCCTCGATCGGCGAGAACCGCTTCCTGACCTTTCCCGGTCAGGGCTTCACGCTCGAGTGGTACGTCGAGGCGCTCACCTCCGACACGTATCTCGAGCCGTTTCGGCTGAGTCTGCTGGTCGGCATCACGGTCGCGATCGTCGCCGCAGCCATCGGCACCGCAGCCGCTCTCGCCCTCACCCGCTTCAAGGTCCCCGGCGGTGCCGCCATCCAGGGGCTGCTGATGTCGCCGCTGACGATCCCCACGATCATCCTCGCCATCGGCGCACTGTCCATCTCCTCACTCACGATCGGGTCGCCGAATGTGGGTGTCCTGATCGCGATCCACGTCGTGATCGCGATCCCCTATGTCATGCGCACCGTCACAGGTGTCATGACCAGGGCCGACCACTTCACGGAAGAGGCGGCACGCACCCTGGGCGCCAGCACCTGGAACCGCTACCGCCTGGTGGTGCTCCCCATCGCCCGCCCCGGCATCGCCGCCGGCGCGTTCTTCGCCTTCAACATCTCGTTCGACGATGCGGTCATCGCCCTCTTCCTGCGTACTCCGCAGCTCGAGACCCTGCCCATCGCCATCTACGGCCAGCTGGAGTTCAGCACGTCGCCCACCGTGGCCGCCGTCTCGACTCTCATGGTCCTGCTCACCGTCGTCCTCATGATCGTGCTCGAACGCATCATCGGCCTGGGAAGGTTGTTCGTCTGATGACAACACTCACCATCACTGCTCTCACCAAGGACTTCAAAGGGACGAAGGTGCTCAAGGGCATCGACATCTCGATGCGTTCGGGGGAGTTCGTCTCCTTGCTCGGGCCCTCGGGGTGCGGCAAGACCACGCTCCTGCGCTGCATCGCGGGCCTCGAGTCGCCCAGCGGCGGCACGATCGAGATCGCAGGCCAGGATGTGACCGGGCTCCCGCCCGAGAAGCGCCACCTCGGCATGATGTTCCAGAGCTATGCGCTGTTCCCGCACATGAGCGTCGTCGAGAACGTGCGCTTCGGTCTGCGCATGTCGGGCGAGAAGACCAAGGCCGAGCAGAAGGAACTCGCCGTCCGTGCGCTCGAGCGCGTGCAGATGGGCCACCTGGCCGATCGGATGCCGGCGCAGCTGTCGGGCGGACAACAGCAGCGCGTCGCCCTGGCCCGTGCCATCGCGTTCGAGCCGCGCGTACTGCTGCTCGACGAGCCGCTGTCGAACCTCGATGCCCGCCTACGGGAGGACATGCAGGTCGAGCTGAAGGAACTGCACCGCACGCTCGGCCTGACCACCGTGTTCGTCACCCACGACCAGGAGGAGGCGATGAGCCTCTCGGACCGCATCGTCCTCATGAACGCGGGTGTGATCGAGCAGGAGGGCGCACCGGCCGAGCTCTACGGAGCACCGCGCACTCCCTTCGCCGCCGACTTCATCGGTGCCGCGAACCTGCTGCCTGCGACCCGTTCCGGCGCCGTGGCGACATTGAATGGCACCACGATCCAGGTGCCGATGACCGGCGCGGGCCCCGATGGCGCCGGCGAGGTGGTGCTCCGCCAGGAAGATCTGCGGCTCTCCCCGACGATCGGAGGCGACGCTCCGGTACGTGTCGAGGTCGTCACCCATGTCTACCGAGGCGCCGACGTCGTCTACATCGTCGAGCTCGCGGGAAAGCGGATGCGCGTCGTGCGTCCGCGGCACGAGGCGCCGATCCCCGAGGGTGCGGCCGGTCTCGGCTGGCGAGAGGGTGCCGTGCTCTGGATCGCCGCGGCCTGACGAACAGATCCGCTCCTCGTCGGAGGGCGCCCTCCGACGAGGAGCGGCACCGTCGTAGGATCGCGGCATGGCCGACGAAGATTCCCCCTCCCCCGACGCCCCCCGCGATGCCTCCCGCCGAGGCTTCTTCAAGGTGGGCGGCGCCGCCCTCGCCGGCGCGGTGGTCGGCGGTGTCGGCGGCGCGGCCATCGGAGCCTCCATCGCCGGTAACGGTCGCGACGGTTTCGCGGCGGATCCCGATCCGTTCGCCGCCCTCACGCCGCGCAGCGAACCCGGTTTCGATCACCTCGTCGTCGTGATGGGCGAGAACCGCTCCTTCGACAACCTGCTCGGGTACCTGTACTCGAAGGAGAACCTCCCGGCGGGCGAGACGTTCGAGGGTCTGGAATTCGGCTCCTACAGCAACACCGCCTCCGACGGCACGGTCGTCGACGCGCACGTGTACGAGGGCGACACCGACCGGATCATGAGTCTTCCCGACCCGGACCCGGGCGAGGAGTACCCGCACGTCAACACGCAGATCTTCGGCACGGTCGATCCTCCGACGAACGCCGACCTCTTCGTCGACGAGATGACCGCGCCCTTCAACGCCCCGACGCGCGGCGAGAAGGCCACGATGTCGGGTTTCCTCGAGGACTACATCATCAACTTCCGACGCCTGCGCAAGGGTGTGGATCCCCGGCCCGACGAAGCCGCGCACATCATGGGCTCGTTCTCTCCCGAGATGCTGCCGGTGCTGTCGACGCTCGCCTCGGAATTCGCGGTGTTCGACCACTGGTACGCCGGAGTGCCCTCGCAGACCTTCTGCAACCGTTCGTTCTTCCATGCCTCCACGTCTCACGGTTTCGTGACCAACCAGGCCGGAGGCGGCTACCGGAAGTGGTTGGATGCGCCGGCAGCGCCCACGGTGTTCAACCGGCTCGAAGACAAGAAGGTGAGCTGGAAGATCTACATCGACAAGCTCCAGCTCGTCTCGTTTACCGGCATGCTGCATGCGGCGGTGCTGGAGAAGTACTGGCGCACCGATCATTTCGGAACGATGGAGGACTTCTACGCCGAGGCGAAGGACGGCACGCTCCCCGCATACGCCTTCATCGAGCCGCGGATGGTTTACGACCACAACGACTTCCACCCTCCTTTCGGTTCCCCCCGCGAGAGCGAGGTCGACGGTGAGGCCGTGTTCGACAGTGCGATCTCTGACGTGCGTGCCGGAGACCGCCTCATCCACGACATCTACGAGGCGGTGCGCACGAGCGCTTCCCAGAAGGGCTCCAACGCCGTCAACACCCTGCTGCTCATCACCTTCGACGAGCACGGCGGGTGCTACGACCACGTGCCGCCGCCCGCCGTGACGAAGCCGACGCCCGAGACCGGCCCGGGTGAGATGGGCTTCACCTTCGATCGGCTCGGGTGCCGGGTGCCGGCCATCGCCGTCTCGGCCTATACCAAGCGCGGCAGCATCATCCATGACGAGATGCATCACGGATCCGTGACCGCGACCCTCTCTCGCCTGCACGGCCTGACGCCCCTCAACGACCGGGATGAGTCGGCGAACACGCTCCTGAACGTCGTCAACCTCGACAAGCCGCGGCATCCGTCCGACTGGCCGGTGACCACCCCGGCCTACACGCCGCCCAACCCGGAGGACACGGCACCACAGCCCGGAGAGAAGGATCAGCTGAAGCCTCTCACGCCGCCCGCACGCGGTCTGCTCGGCCTACTCCTCGCGCGATACGGCAAGCCCGGTGAGCAGGAGCCGGAGACCTTCGCCGACGCGTACAAGCTGCTGCACGAGCACGGCGAGGAGCTGTTCGGTCCGCCGAGCGGCAGTTGACCGCGACTTGCGGCCACCGGGCTACTGCCGCCCTGAGCGCCGGCGGGAGACGATCAGGAGAGTCGCGCCGAGGATGATCACGACCGCACCGCCCGCCGCCCAGGCGAACGTCTCGGGTCCGAGTCCGGTTGCAGGCAGTCGTCCGCTGCCGCTGCTGTTCCCGTTTCCGGTCGAAGGACCGGGCGACGGCGATGGTGGGCCGACGACCGCCGCGAGAGTGAAGTCCTGCCCCTCGATGGACTCGCCGGCAGCGGAGATCACGACGGTGCGGGTCGCCGCGCCGACCACACTGCTGCCGTTCGGCGTGCGCACGCTCAGCTCGTAGGTTCCAGGAGCGAGGCTGCCGAGACCGTAGGTGCCGTCGGCGCCAGTCGTGTACTGCTGGGGACCCCCGGGTCCATTCACGTCGATCACCACACCCCCGATGGGAGTGCCGCCGTCGGTGCGCACCGTGCCGTCGATGGCCCCCAACCGCGCCAGGTCGAAGTCCACACCCGTGACGTCCGTTCCCGCGACTGGTGCGGTGCGGCTGACAGGAGATGTGGCGATATACCCCTCGGGCGTCGTCATCGTCACCGTGTAGCTGCCGGCGGGCAGGCGCGGGAACGCATATCCGCCGTCCGCTCCGGTCACGGCCGTGAGCGTGTCCCCACCCTGCAGCACAGCGGTGACCGTGACGCCGGGCACCCCGCTTCCATTCCACCGTACGGCGCCGCTCAGACTCGGATCCGCCTTGATGACGAAGTCGGCGAGGGTGATCAGATCCTCGTTGTCTGCGGGAACCACGAACCCCGGCGGGGCGCTGACGACGGTGTATCCGGTCGGACGGGCGATGCTCGCTTCCTGCGGCCCGTCCAGGACCATGTCGAACAGATACCGTCCATCAGCGTCGGTCATCATGGTCTGTCCGCCGATCGTGACCGCGATACCCGCCATCGGGTTGCCGTCCACGTCGACAACCAGACCGGTGACGGGCGAGGGGATGATGTCTCGCACCGTGAAGTCGACCCCCTCGGCGTTGCCGCCGCTGAGGTTGACCGGGGTCGTGGTCTGTCCGACCGCGATCTTGTCCTCGGGTGGCGTCACGCTCACGCGGTATCCGTCGGTGGCGATGAAACCGGGGAACGAATAGGTGCCGTCCGATGCAGTGGTCGTCCTGTCGACGATCGAGCCGTTGCCGTCTGTCAGCGTCAGGGCGACACCACCCAGAGGACCGGTGACCGCGTCTGTGACGGTGCCTCGGATGTCGTTCGCTGCCGAGACGAACCAGGTCTGGTAGACGGGAAGACCGGCCCGGCGGGTGAAGATGAAGCTGAGAGAGCGGATGGGGGTCGAGGGCTCGAACCAGGCCGCGGAGCCGTTGGTGTCGGCGGCCGCGGGGTTTCCGGTCAGGGTGAGGGTCGTGGCATCCCATGCCGGGACGTCGTCCGCCGCACCGTTGCACGCCGGCTTTCCGGCGACACCCGGGGCGCAGTAGTTGAAGCGGTCTCGGAGGCCGAGCTCGGCGGCACTCAGCACGTGCCCGTCGGGCGCGACGGCGTGGATGCGCACGCTGTCGGAGTCGATGTCGCCGAGCGCGAAGGCCCATCCCGAGGTCGGAGTGGGTGCGGCGAATGAGTAGGTCGTCGTCGAGGGACTCATCGCGTTGTCGGCTTTGGGCCGCAGATTCAGGTACGGCTGGTCCCTGCTCGATCCGTACTTCGCCCCGATGGGTGTGCCCTCGGACAGCCAGATCGACGTCCCGGAGATGACCCCGACCTGCCCGGCGCGAGAGTCGCTGGTCATGGTGGCGGTGAGCGCAGGATCGGGCGCCACCTGCACCGTCGTCGTGTAGGCACCGCTCGTGCCGGCGAGCGGGCCCCACGTAGCCCACGACGTCACCGCCGCCGCGGCAGGAAGGGCGCCGACGAGCACGGCGATGAGGACGATCGATCCGGCGATGATCCCGTTGCGGCGAAAACGCATGGCGTCAGCGTACTGATATACCGGATCGCTGAGAAGTGGATTCCTCCCGACTACACGTCGGCGATGAGCCTCTTGCCCAGGTCGACCGTGTCGTCGATCTCGTAGCCGAGGCGTCGGTAGAACTCGACGACCTGGGCGTTCCCCGTCCGCACCTGCAGGTTCACCTTGGGGCAGCCCAGATCGCGCAGACCGGCCTCGACGTGGGCGACGAGTGCCCTGCCCACCCCGAGCCCTCGTGCATCGAGATTCGTGGCGAGATAGTTCATCCACCCGCGATGTCCGTCGTAGCCGGCCATGACCGAACCGAGGATCCGCCCTGTCTCGTCCTCCGCCACCACGAAGAGATGCGGCTGCACTGTCGCCTTGCGGGCGATGTCCTGAAGCGGGTCGTTCCACGGTCTCGTGAGACCTGCGGTCTCCCACAGGGCCACGACGGCATCGGTGTCTTCGGGCTGGAACGGTCGGATGCGCACCGGTCCAGCTTTCCAGATCGACCCCGCCTGCCCGGGTCAGCCCTCGCGGGAGAACGTGATGTGCGTGACACCGGACTCGGCGACCTCCGAGGTCACGCGGTAGCCCGACTCGAACCCGCGCAGGTCGTCCCACAGGCGGATCCCGCTGCCGATCAGGATCGGCGTGATCCCCACATGCAGGTCGTCGACGAGTCCGGCGCGAAGGTACTCGCGCACGGTCGTCGCCCCGCCTCCGACGCGCACGTCGCGTCCATCCGCAGCGGCGACCGCCTTCCGGAGCGCCTCCTCGGGCTCGGCAGACAGGAAGTGGAAGCTCGTGCCGTTGGCGAACTCGATCGACGGACGCGGGGTGTGCGTGAGCACGAACACCGGAGCCTGGAACGGCGGCTCCTCTCCCCACCATCCGCGCCAGTCGGGGTCGTCCTGGTTCGCGTGGAGCCCGAACATCCCGGCCCCCATGATCTCGGCGCCGATGTTCTCGAAGTAGTGCGAGGCGTACTTCTCGTCCACGCCGGTGGTGCCCGCCCCGCTGGTGTCATGGAAGACGCGTTCGTGGAACGTGCGGGTTGCCGTATATGCCGCCGTCAACCGCCCCCAGTCCTCGCCGAACGGGTTCTCGGGAGTCTGATCCGTCGTCGTGGCGAAGCCGTCGAGCGAGATGTTGAGATCGACGCGAACACGGGTCATGACTGCCTCCGGAACTGCACGGGGTGACGACGCGTCCATCGACGCGCCGTCACCCAGCGTCAGCGTTCAGCGACGCCTTGTCAAGGACGAGGGTCTTGATCAGATGGCGTCGCCCTGAACGGGCCCTTCCGTGTTCGGCTTCCATCCGAGTGCGGGTGCCACATGTTTCGCGAACGACTCCAGCACATGCAGGTTGTACTCCGGTCCGAGCTGGTTCGGGATCGTCAGCATCAGGGTGTCAGCGGCCATCACCGCCTCGTCCTGCTTCAGCTGTTCGATCAGCACGTCGGGCTCCGCCGCATAGGTCTTGCCGAACGTGGAACGGAAGCCGTCGATGATGCCGATCTGGTCGGCGTTCTCCTCGCTGCGAAGGCCGAAGTAGGCCCGGTCCATATCGGACACCAGCGGGAACACGCTGCGACTGACCGAGACGCGCGGTGTGCCGGTGTGACCGGCCTCCTTGTACGCCGAGCGGAAGAGGTCGATCTGCTCACGCTGCAACTCGTGGAACGGCTGCCCTGTGGCCTCGGTGACGAGCGTCGAGCTCATCATGTTCAGGCCCTTGCGACCCGTCTCGATCGCGGTGGGACGCGAGCCCGATCCCCACCAGACGTGATCGCGAAGCGTCGGCGACTGCGGCTCGATCGCGAGGTAGCGTCCGGCGCCCACCATGCGGGGATCACCGGGGGCGATTCCCTCGCCGTCGATCGCGCGCAGGAACAGGTCGAACTTCTCCCGGGCGATGACGCTCCCGCGCTCGGTGTCCTCCTCATCGACGTAGCCGAAGGTCTCATAGCCGCGCAGAGCCGTCTCGGGTGAACCGCGGCTCACCCCGAGCGCGATGCGTCCGTCGGAGATCAGATCCAGCGCGGCCGCTTCTTCCGCGAACTGGAACGGGTTCTCGTAGCGCATGTCGATCACCCCGGTGCCGACCTCGATGCGCTTCGTGCGCGCCGCCATGGCCGTCAACAGGGGCATCGGCGAAGCCGCCTGACGCGCCCAATGGTGCACACGAACGTATGCGCCGTTCACACCGATCTCGTCTGCGCCCTCGGCGATCGCGATGGTCTGCTTCAGCATGTCCCCCGCGGTGCGGGTCACTGAGCCGGGCACATCCGCATAGTGCCCGAAGGAGAGGAATCCGAAAGCCTTCATGATCTATTCCAACGCATGGAAACGCCGTCTATTCCCCCGGTACCAGGATGCCGTCGAGCACGAGTGACCGGATGCGTGGCTCGATCTCGGCCCACAGATCCGGGAGCGGAACCTCGAAGAGGTCGGCCAGCGCCGAGACGATCTGCACCACGGTGAGCTCGCCGTCGCACGCGCCCACGAACCCGGCGAGCGCGGGATCCACGTTCACCGTCCGGGCGAAGCCGCCGCCCTGTCGCAGCTCGATGACGCTCGGGTCGTCGTTGCCCGGAAGCAGGTGCCGGGCCTCGGTGACATCGGGTGCCGTCACCAGCGTTGCAGGAAGCCCGTCGGCGAGGGCGTCGTGCGCGGCCAGCCCGGTACCGAGAGCGGCACCGACGTTGGAGACCGGCTGGGCGATGCGCTCCGTACGGCGAAGCGGAGGCGTCGAGCCTCGCCGCATCAGTACGTAGCCGAATCCGACCGACGTCACCCCTCGCGCGGCGAAGTCGTCAAGCCAGGCGGTCAGCAACGGGGTGAATGCAGGGTCGCGGGGTGTGGTGCCGCCGTCACGGATCCACAACTCCGCGTAGCCGAGCGGCGACAGCTCCTCGCGTTCGATCACCCAGAGGTCGATGTCGCTCGGCACCCACGCGTCGAGACGTGCGAGGCCCGTGATCCCGGCCCGCGACTCCCAATTGCCGAGCAGCTGGGCGATGCCGTGCTGCGTCAGATACGCGGGTGCGCTCCGCACGAACTGCTCGACGAGCGCGTCTCCCTCCAGTCCGCCGTCGCGGTATTCGTACGCCGGGACGCCGTCCATCCGGGGGGTGATGACGAACGGCGGGTTGGAGACGATCAGGTCGAAGGCCTCGCCCGCGACGGGCTCGAACATGCTGCCGTGTCGGAACTCGATGTTGGCCACGCCGTTGAGGCGGGCGTTGAGTTCCGCGAAGGCCAGGGCGCGCTCCGAGATGTCGGTCGCGATCACGGTGCCGGCCCGACGGGCGACGAGGAGCGCCTGGATCCCGCACCCGGTCCCCAGATCGAGCGCGCGATCGACCTGGATGGGAACGATCGTCTCGGCGAGAGTGCGCGACGCCCCGCCGACCCCGAGCACGTGGTCGAGAGGAAGAGGGCCGTCGAGCGCGACCTCATCGAGGTCGCTGGCGATCCACCACTCCCCGACGCCGTCGGCGTCTACGAACGACTGTGGACGCAGCAGGACGGTCGGGGTCACGGTATCGGCATCGGCTTTCGCGAGTGCGAGCGCCACGAGCCCGTCCACGCCGAGCTGCGGCAATGCGGCGGCGACCGCCACCCGCGGCTGCGGCATGCCGAGCACCAGGAGGCGTCCCAGGGTCGCCAGCACGCCCCCGTCACCGGCGATCGCGCGCAGGATAGGCTCTCTCATCCCGCGGGCGAGGGCATCGTCGGCCTCCTCGCCCCACAGTCGGCGAAGGGGCGCGGAACGCAGGTCGGCGGCGTCGAGATCAGAAGCGAGTGCGGCGACGAGAAGCGGGTCGGTGTGGGGTGCGGGGGTGTCGGACACGGCCGTCACTCTACGCGTCTTCAGGGTTCTCCTTCCCCAGGCCTCCTAGAATCAGGGGGTCAGTACTCACGATCAGCCCTTTTCCGGGCGTTCGAGGAAGACCTTCATGACCGCGATCACCCCCGAGCACGGCTTCCGTGCGCGCCTGCGAAGGCTCGCAGGCGGGACCGCTGTACTCGCGATCGCTTTGGGCGCCTACACGGTCGCTCTCCCGAGCACCGCCATCGCCGCCGGCGGATCCTCCTCAGACGACGAGCAGAGCATCGGGTTCCATGTCTCCGCAGGTCTGCGGGGGCTCGTCGCCCCCGGTTCCGCGACCACGGCGATGATTACGCTGCAGAACGACACGGATTCGAAGCTCTCCGGCGGTCAGGTGCAGGTGGAGCTCAGCAAGACTCCCCTGACGGATGAGGCGTCGGTCACGAGCTGGCTCGACGAGGGTGAGGCTCCTGGCGACTTCGCGACGATCGGTTCCGAGACGACGGCGCCACTCGAGGCCGACACGTCGGCCACGGCGACGGTCTTCGTGCCCGCCGACACCCTCTCCGATCTCACCCCTGGTGTGTACCCGCTGCGCGCAGAGCTCACCGGCGCGAAGACGGCGAGCGCCACCGACGATCGCGCGACAGCCGTCGCGGCCGCCGCCACGAGCGTGCTGGTCGTGGCGGACTCCCAGACGACGCAGGTCGGTGTCCTGGTCCCGGTCACCGCGACGCCGGAGGGTGGGGCGCTGCTCAGTTCCGACGAACTCGCCGCGCTCACCGCGCCGGACGGTGCTCTCACCGCTCAGCTCGACGGTGTCGCAGGAACCACCGCGGTGCTCGCGATCGACCCGTCGATCCTCACGGCCATCCGCGTGCTCGGCTCCTCAGCGCCGCGGTCGGCCCAGGACTGGCTCACCCGTCTCGAAGCTCTGCCCAACGCACGGTTCGCACTGCAGTTCGGTGATGCGGATGCCACCGCTCAGGCACAGGCGGGGCTACCCGCACTCCTGCAGCCGACGACGCTGGCTCCGTTCCTCGATCCCGCGAACTTCCCGCAGGCACCTGCCAGCGTCTCCTCGACGGACGGACCGAGCGCGACGCCGGGCCCGTCCCCCAGCCCGACCAACACGCCGCAGCTTCCTGACGACCAGGAGCTCACGGCCGTCGAGGGTGCCCTTCCTCGAATCCTGTGGCCGGACGACGACCTCGGACCCGACGACCTCTCCTCGTTCACGCGCTACCTCGGCGAGGGCACGACCACGGTCGTCTCCTCGGCAGCGCTCGGCGGACAGAGTGCGGCGCACGCCACGCTCGGCGGAAACGACCTCCTGGTCACAGACACGGGCCTGTCCGAGTCCTTGTCCGACGTCGCGGCCGAAGCGGACCCGCTCGATCGCCAGCGCCTCCTCGCCGAGGCCGCTGCTCTGCTCCTGCTCGCCGAGGATCGCGTCGCCGGTGCCCCCCTGCTCGTCGGACTCGACCGCGACGAGAACCGCGACGCCGACGCGTTGCGCGACGCGATCTCGGCCGCCGATTCGATCGGATTCGAGCTGTCCGCGCTCCGCGCGACACCGCCGGTTCCGGCCGCCCTCACCTCCCAGGCCGATCCCGCTCGCGCCACCGCGGTCAACGAGCTCCTCGCCGATGAGGGCACTCTCACCGCCTTCGCCTCGATCCTCACCGACCCCCAGGTGCTGCTGAGCCCCGAGCGCATCAGGATCCTCCGCACGCTGGCCGTCGGATCGTCGGCGAAGTCCTTCGCCGACGGTGTCGAGAAGCACCGGAAGCGCACCACGGAGACGCTCGCGGCCGTGAGCATCCCGCCGTCCAGCACCATCCAGCTGCTCACGGCCAACGCCGACCTGCCGATCGCCGTGCGCAATGACCTTCCGTGGCCGGTGACGGTGCAGCTGTTCGTCTCGCCGACCGACCCGCGCCTCGAAGTCACCCCGATGACCGAGACCGTCGTCGAGGCGAACTCGACGAAGCGCGTCAAGGTCCCGGTGTCGGCACGCGTCGGCAGCGGTGAGGTCGACCTGCGGCTCAGCCTCTACAGCCCCACCGGCGTGCAGATCCAGGGTCAGCAGGAGATCCGAGTCGCCGTTCGCGCCGAGTGGGAGACCATCGGTCTGGTCATCTTCGGAGGTCTCGCCGTCCTCCTGATCACCCTCGGTGTGATCCGGACGGTCCGCCGCAAGCGCCACGAGGCTGCTGAGGAGGCCGAGGCGGAGGCCGAGCTCGAGAAACTCGACGAGGTGGCCGCGGAGGCGGAGGTGTCCACGGAAGACGAGGTGGTCGTGGAAGCCGAATCCGATGCTCCTGCACCGACGACTGGAGACAAGACCGGCGACGGGAGACAGATTGAGTAGTCTCGGCCGCGCGAGCGCCATCATCGGCGCCGGCACCCTCGTCTCTCGACTGACCGGCCTGCTCCGCAGCATCGTGCTCGTCGGAGTGATCGGCTCGTACAAGTCGGGTCCTGCTGATGCTTTCGCCGCTGCCAACACATTGCCGAACAGCGTGTTCTCGCTCATCTCCGTGGGAATCCTCACGGCGGTCATCGTGCCCCAGATCGTCAAGGCAGCTGCGGATGCCGACGGCGGAAACGCCTTCATCTCGAAGCTCTTCACGCTCGGCACCGTCGTACTCGTCGCCGTCACTGCCATTGCGACGATCGCGGCCCCGTGGCTGATCCAGCTCGTGGCTGGCGGCCTCTCTCCCACCACCCAAGCCTTGGCGACTGCATTGGCCTACTGGTGCCTCCCACAGATCCTGTTTTACGGCCTCTACGCGCTCCTCGGCGAAGCGCTCAACGCCCGTCGCATTTTCGGCCCGTTCACGTGGGCGCCCGTCGTCAACAACATCGTCTCCATCATCGGGTTCCTCGTGCTGGGCTGGGTGTTCTCGCCGGTCTCCCGGGTGTCGGCGGACTGGACCCCCGACATGATCGCAACGCTCGGCGGTACCGCGACGCTGGGCATCGCTATCCAAGCGCTCGTTCTTCTGCTGTTCTGGCGGCGCACCGGACTCTCTCTACGGCCTGACTTCCGCTGGCGCGGCGTCGGACTGGGAGGGGTCGGCAAGCTGGCAGGCTGGACTTTCTTGATGGCTTTTGCGTCGCTGGCGGCTGGCATCCTGCAGGGTCGGATCGTGAGCGCCGCCTCTGGGACTGGAGCCTCCCTCGCCGTCACGGGCAACGCATGGCTAATCTTCATGTTGCCGTACTCGGTCATCGTTCTCTCCATAGGTACGCCGTACTTCACGCAGATCAGCGAGCATGCTGCGGCCGGTCGTCACGACGAGGTACGTGCGGACATCTCCCGCAGCATCCGAACTCTCCTCTTCTTCATCGTCGCCGCGGTCGCTGCCGTCGCAGCGGCGGCGATCCCGGCCTCTCGTGTTTTCACCGAGAGCGCCCCGGACGCTCAGGGCGCGGCGCTGGTGCTGCTCTGTTACCTGCTCAGTCTGATTCCGTTGACCATCCTCTTCATTGTCCAGCGCACGTTCTACGCTTACGACGACACGCGCACGCCGTTCTGGTTCACGATCTTCCAGTGTGTGCTGATCGTCGTCACCGCGCTCGCAGCCGCAGCGCTCCTCTCGGCAGACGTCATTCCCCTGACTCAGCTCGCCGCGGCCGTCGCCCTCGGGCAGTCGATTGCCAGCACCCTCCAGACGATCGTTGCCACCTGGTTGCTCCACCGCAAGATCGGCGGGCTGGGCGTCGCATCCTGGATGATCGCGATCCTTCGTTTCGCGATCGCCGGGCTACCGGCAGGACTCGCGGGTTGGGGAGTGTTCCAGCTTCTCGGTGGCACCACCGGATGGGCCACCTCCGGTGTGATCCCCGCCACCCTCGGCACCGCGATCATCGGGCTCATCGTGGTGATCGTCTACATCGCCATCCTCGCCGCCCTGCGTGCCCCTGAGCTCAAGGCCGGCAGCGCCCTCATCCGTCGCTTCCTGCCCGGTCGCTGATCCCACCCCAAAGGCTTCTCCCAGCGCAGCGGCGCAGACTGTGCGGGGAATGCCTCGCGGTTACCATGGGTTGAAGCATTCGAAGGTCATTCGACTGCAGTTTCTAAGACGGAGAGCACATGCGTCAGGTCATCATCATCGGCTCCGGCCCCGCCGGATTCACGGCTGCCATCTACGCGGCCAGGGCGAACCTCAAGCCGCTGCTCATCGCGAGCTCCGTCGAGGTCGGCGGCGAGCTGATGAACACCACCGAGGTCGAGAACTACCCGGGCTTCCCCGAAGGCATCCAGGGCCCCGAACTCATGGCCAAGTTCCAGGAGCAGGCGGAGAAGTTCGGCACCGAGGTCGTCTACGACGACGTCACCGAGCTGCAGCTCGACGGTCCCGTCAAGAAGGTTATCCTCGGCAGCGGTGCGGAGCACGAGACGCAGTCCCTGATCTACGCGACCGGTTCCGCCTACCGCAAGCTCGGCATCGAAGGTGAAGAGCGCCTCTCGGGCTACGGCGTCTCCTGGTGTGCCACGTGCGACGGGTTCTTCTTCCGCGAGAAGACGATCGCGGTCGTCGGAGGCGGCGATTCCGCGATGGAAGAGGCCACGTTCCTCACCCGTTTCGCCGACAAGGTCTACGTCATCCACCGCAAGGACACCCTGCGAGCGTCGAAGATCATGCAGGAGCGCGCCTTCGCGAACGAGAAGATCGAGTTCGTCTGGAACAGTGAGGTCGCCGAGGTGCTCGGTGGTGACTCCGTGACCGGCGTGCAGCTGCGCTCGACCGTTGACGGCACCCTCAGCGACCTCCCGCTCGACGGACTCTTCATCGCCATCGGCAACGACCCGCGCACGCACCTCGTGCACGACAAGCTCGAGCTGACGTCGGAAGGCACCATCTGGGTCGACGGCCGTTCGTCGAAGACCTCGGTTCCCGGAGTCTTCGCTGCCGGCGACGTCATCGACCCCACCTATCGTCAGGCCATCACGGCTGCCGGCACGGGGACGGTCGCCGCTCTCGACGCGGAGCACTTCCTCGCAGACTTCGAAGACGCCTCCGTCGAGGTCCCGGCAGCCGAGGCCGCTGAGATCCTCACCGCCTCGGCATAGCCCGGGAACACTTTCCCCTCGTCGGCTGTTGTAGCAGACGAACCTCGAATCAAGGAGAACTCTGATGAGTGCAAAGGCTACGAGCCAGGCGACCTGGGAGCAGGACGTTCTGCAGGCCGACGGTCCGGTGCTGGTGGACTTCTGGGCTGAGTGGTGCGGTCCGTGTCGTATGGTCGCGCCGGTTCTGGACGAGATCCAGGCCGACAACCCCGACAAGATCACCATCCTCAAGCTCAACGTCGACGAGAACCCCGAGCTGGCGATGAAGTATCAGATCACGTCGATCCCGGCGATGAAGGTCTTCCACGGTGGTGAGGTCAAGACGACCATCATCGGCGCCAAGCCCAAGTTCGCGCTCGAGAAGGACCTTGCCGCATTCATCGGCTGATCCTCTGACAAGAAGGGGCCGTACCTCCCGGGGAGGTACGGCCCCTTCTTCGTCTCCGCGTCGCATCGCGTCCGCGACGCCGTCCTTCTCAGTGCTTGTCGTGCACCGAGACGGACGGCAGTCCGCGCGCGGCGCGAGCCCGATCGAGGATGTTCTGGATCACGGCCGTCTTCCCGTCGTTGTACGAGCCCTCTCCCCGAAGGGCGGTGCCCACGGCGGCATGCTTCGCACGTGCGTAGAGCTCGACGTCGTCCGGATGCTGCAACAGCCAGTCCCGAAGTATCCGCTGGTTCACATCAGCCCACTCGTCCGCGCCGAAGAAGTGGGCAATTCGCGTGCGGACGCCGTCCTGCTCGAAGATCATCACCCGGTGGCTGCGCACTCCGCTCCCGAGCCTCCACCCCACGGCTTCGAGACCGGCTCGGTGCCGCCCGAAGTCATCCTCGTCTGCGATTCGCACGGCGAGGTCGATGATCGGTTTGGCATCCATGCCCGGGATGGCGGTGGATCCGATGTGCTCGACGAGCCAGTGCGGATTCCCGCACTCCCTCAGCTCCACCGCGATGTTCTCGAAGACCGCTGCCCAGCTCGGATCGTGGGGAACGAGAACCACGCCCACCTCAGGAGGCGTCGGCGACGGTCGGATCCCAGCGCCGGTGGCGCTGCTTCTCGTCCAGCAGGCCCCAGACGGCCGATGTCAGCTCCGGGTACTCCAGGGCGATCTGCCGGAGCACGCGATAGTGTCGGGCCGCATTGGGACGCACGCCGTCGTTCGCATTGATGTTGTCCGCGCGCAGCAGGTAGACGACGAGCTCATCGACGCTGGGGAGCTCTTCCATGAACTCCCAGGGGTCCTCTCCCCCGAGAAGGCGCTCCTGGATGAGGACCGCGAGTTCGTCCGCCGCTTCGGCACGCAGCACTTCCAGGCTGGCGCGACGCTGTACGGACTCGGTCATACTTCCAGCCTACGTCGGCTGCGGGCCCCTCCGGCGCTCCACCTTCATGTTCTCGGTCATGTCTTCGAGCTCCCTGCCCTTGGTCTCCGGCACCTTGAAGAACACGAAGAAGAACGACAGGAGCGCGAAGAACGCGTAGAACCCGTAGGCGAATGTGAGGCCGATCTCAGCGAACGCCGGGAACGTCGTGGAGATGAAGAAGTTCGCGACCCACTGCGCTGCAGCCGCGACGGCGAGAGCACCGGCTCTGATCGAGTTCGGGAAGATCTCGCCCAGCAGGACCCACACCAGCGGACCCCAGCTCGCGCCGAAGAACACGACGAAACCGTTCGCGCAGATCAGGGCGATGGTGGCCCACGGGTCGGGAAGCGTCGCCGTCCCCTGCGCGTCCAGCGTGCCGAACGAGAATGCCACCGCCATGAGGCCCAGCGTCACGGTCATCCCGACGGAACCCACCAGCAGCATGATCCGGCGACCGATCTTGTCCACCAGCAGAATCGCCACGATCGTGACGACGATGTTCGTGACCGAGGTGATGACGGAGGTGAGCAGAGCGCTGGATTCGTCGAAGCCCACCGACTGCCAGAGGGTCGTCGAGTAGTAGAAGATCACGTTGATGCCGACGAACTGCTGGAACACCGACAGCAGGATGCCGATCCAGACGATCGGCTTCAGGCCGAGACGGTTGCCGCGCAGGTCACGCAGCGACTCCGAGCGCTCCGTGTCGATGGTTCCGGTGATCTCGTCGATCTTCCCCTGCACATCGACGGTCCCGGTGACGGTCTCGAGAACGTCGGCAGCTCTCTTCAGCTCACCCTTGCGCACCAGATATCGCGGAGATTCCGGCAGCCGAAGCGACATGAGCCCGTAGACCAGGGCAGGGATCGCGGCCACCATGAACATCCAGCGCCACGCGGTGAGACCCCACAGCGGCTGGTCCGCGGCACCGGCGATACCGGCGAGCAGTGCGTCGGAGAGCAGTGCCGCGAAGATACCGGTGACGATGGCGAGCTGCTGCAGGGAGCCGAGGCGCCCGCGGATGGCGGCCGGCGACACCTCGGCGATGTAGGCCGGTGCGATCACCGAGGCAGCACCGACGCCGAGGCCCCCGATGACTCGCCAGATGATGAGATCGACGACGCTGAAGGCGAGACCGGAACCGATGGCGGAGATGAAGAACATCGCGGCGGCGCCGACCATGACCGGGATGCGGCCGTATTTGTTGGAGACCGGACCCGCGAACCAGGCACCGACGGCGCAGCCGATGAGGGCCGAAGACACGGCGAAGCCCTTCAGGGCAGTCCCGAGATCGAACCCCGAGACGTCGCCCGCCAGCGCGTCGACGGCACCGTTGATCACGGCGGTGTCGAATCCGAAGAGGAAACCACCCAACGCGGCCGCGATACTGACGGCGATCACGCGGCGCTTGATGGCTGCTGGACCGGCTGTTCTCGACATGACATCCCCCTCGTCGTCACGATGACGCGAGTCTAGGCTAGCGCTGCTCCTGTCGGGAGATCACTTCGACGAGCCGTAGCCGCCCTCTCCCAGTTCTTCGAGAATGCGGTTGAGATCCTGGATCGAAGCGAAGTCGATCGTGACCTGGCCTTTTCGTGCACCTAGAGCGATCTTCACCCGGGTGTTCAACCGGTCACCGAGCTTGCCGGCGACCTCATCGAGGTACGCACGTCGTGCACCGGGAGTCGGCTTCACGGACTTGCCGGCGCTGGGCTGCGACTTGGCCGCTTCCTCCGTGGCGCGCACCGACAGGTCTTCGTTCACGACCTTGTCCGCGAGGCGCTGCATGGACTCGGGATTGTCGAGGCTGAGGATCGCGCGTGCGTGGCCCGCGGTCAGGACTCCCGCCGCCACCCGCTGCTGCACCGGCACCGGCAGTTTCAGCAGACGGATCGTGTTGCTGATCTGCGGACGAGAGCGTCCGATACGAGTGGCCAGCTCTTCCTGGGTGATACCGAAGTCTTCGAGCAGCTGCTGATAGGCCGAGGCCTCTTCCAGCGGGTTCAGCTCGGAGCGGTGAAGGTTCTCGAGTAGCGCGTCCCGCAGGAGATCTTCGTCGGCGGTGTCGCGGACGATCGCGGGGATGACGTCGAGACCTGCCTCGCGAGCGGCACGAGTGCGCCGCTCGCCCATGATGAGCTCGTACTGTCCCTCGGTGTTCTTGCGAACCACGACGGGCTGCAGCACACCGAACTCACGCACGCTGTGCACCAGTTCTGCCAGATCTTCGGGGTTGAAGTGTGTTCGAGGCTGGCGGGGGTTGGCGACGATCGTGTTCGGGTCGACCTGGATCAGGTGGATGCCGGGGACGATCTCGAGATCGGGTGCGTCGGCCTCCACCTCCGGCGCGGTCTCCGCGTTCGCCTGTCGCAGGCTCGCACCAGGGAAGAACACGTCGACGGGACGTTCCGACTGATCAGCTGTGGGGATGAGGGCGCCGATACCCCGACCCAGCCCAGTGCGCTTCGCCATCATTTCTCCTTGCTCTGCGTCGCTGTGCGCGACGCGATTTCAACAGCGGCCTCACGGTACGCGATCGCGCCGGCGGACTGACCGTCGTATGCGATCACGGTCTGACCGAAGCTGGGGGCCTCCGATACCCGGACGGAACGCGGGATGACCGTCTCGAGTACCTGCTCCGGGAAGTGCGTACGCACCTCTTCGGCGACCTGCTGCGCCAGGCGCGTACGACCATCGAACATCGTGAGCAGGATCGTGGAGAGGTGAAGGACCGGATTCAGGTGCTTCTGGATCATCTGAATGCTCCCGAGCAGTTGACTCAATCCCTCGAGGGCGTAGTACTCGCACTGGATCGGGATGAAGACCTCGGTCGCGGCCGTGAAGGCGTTGATCGTGAGCAGCCCCAACGAAGGGGGGCAGTCGATGATGACGAAATCCATAGGGTGGTCGGCCAGGTACGCCTCGAGCGCGCGACGCAGGCGATGCTCTCGGGCGACCTGTGCAACGAGTTCGATCTCTGCACCCGCGAGATGGATGGTGCTCGGCGCACAGAAGAGGTTCGAATCCTCGGGGCTCTCCTGCACGATGTCCGCCAGTGGGAGCTCATCGATCAGTACGTCGTAGACGCTGGGAATCTCAGCGCTGTGCGGCACACCCAAGGCCGTGGACGCATTGCCTTGGGGGTCGAGGTCGATGACCAGAACCTTCGCCCCCATTCCCGCCAGGGCGGAGGCGATGTTCACGGCGGTAGTGGTCTTACCCACACCGCCCTTCTGATTCGACACCGTCAGCACACGGGTTTCCCCGGTGAACTCCACGGTGGTGGCCTCGAGTGCGCGCCGGCGCGCGGAGAGGTCAGCGAGTTCCCGCGCGAGCGGCGTATCCATCCCGAACGATCCGTTCGATGACGTCTTCTCGGACTGTTTCACGTGAAACATCCACTCCTTTCGGGGCCGCGTTCCACTCTAATCGCTGGGACTGACCTTCGATGACGGAGCGTACGCCGTGGGCCCTTCGAGGGTACGTTGCGGGCGGAAAGGGATCCGAGATCTCAGGAGGTCTGAGGGCCCCTTTGGCGGTCGAGGCCGTTGTTTCACGTGAAACGGGGGTCGTTCGCGAGGCGCGTGCACCCTGGGAACCGCTTCCTCCCCGGCAGAACGACAGCGGGGCACAGCCTGGGTATGTCAGTTTCGGGGCGCCATGGACTTTCGTGCCGAGCCGCGTCTCCTGAAATGTGTTCCCGAGCCCGTGCACCCCAACCGAAGCGCACTCCCGGAACTACATTCCCTTGACCAGACTCCCTAGCCGCACCCCCTGCCGCACCCCCTAGCCGCAATACCTGAGCCGCACTCTCCTAGCCGCGCTGACCCAGCTACGCGCTTGAACCGAAGGTTTACATGGCCTGGCGCAGAGCGGCGTTCTTCCTCACATCAACTCGTCCGTACTGCGCTCACGGACAAGGCCGCTTGCGCCGGAGGGCGGGACTCGCGCGCACCGCGCGAGCCCCGATGCTGCCGATAAGCCTCGCAAGGACGTACCTCGAGATGACCGCCCGCGGCGCGACCACGGTACCTCGAGCCGTTTCACGTGAAACATGAGTGAAGAAGGGCTGCACGGACGAGAGCGGACACCAATACCAGCGCAGTGATTCCTGGAGGAAGTGCATCCACACCTGACCATGCGTTGGGACGACAACCATGCGGATCCCCGCACCCCCGAGTGGGAAGCAGCGACAGATCGCGCTCCCCCGCGAAGACCACTCTCCACAGGAAGTCCCAGTTTTACGGCGAGTCGCAGGCCTACAGGGAGTCCCTCTTCACAAGAGGTGCCGCAATCCGCAACACCGGCGATCGGTGGCCAAAGGTCAGGCGCAGATAAATGGGGCGCACATGGAAGACGTCGACCCTTGCAAAAGACAGTAGCCACCTCCCTCCCCCACCCCACTATCCGCGCCTCTCCAGATCGATGTCGTTCGCGCGGTTCTGGCGGCAGAACGGTCTTCACGCGGGATAGCGGACGAACAGGCGGTCATGTTTCACGTGAAACACGCCTCAAAAGTCATCGAGAACCGTGACTGTGGCAGACGGGCCTCTACGAAGGTGGGGTCGGCATAGTGCCCGCTTCGTCAAGGGGGACTTGGCGGAGCTATTGAGCCGTCGATCTCACGCCTGTACGCACGTCAGTGTTTCACGTGAAACCAGGCAGCAAGCGTCTTCGGCATCACCAGGTCCCTGCCGGCAGCAAGCCTGCACACCTCATTTCTGGGAGCGCATCCGCCACGCCCACACGCACACCGACACCCACAAGCCATCACGCTGGCAGCCCGCGACAACTCCACCGACGACAATCCGAGATGGCTATTCCCCACAACGTCGTCATTGCGTCGATTCGAGCACCCAGAGACACAGGACCACTACGAGAGGCTGCGCCACGAGGTGCTTCTATCCACCATGTTTCACGTGAAACACCTCCTCTAGTCTGCTCGACGAAGAAGTGCGCCGCGTAATGGGCGGCACTTCAGCGATCTCCGCGTCGAGCGGCGCCCAAGCCCCGCTTTCCCCCAGACAGACATAGCGAGGACGGAGCACCGGCATGCTTGGCCCGCTCCCACCAGGATCCTCCGTCGGGAGCCCCACCCGCATCCCCGGGTCGTCCGGCCTCTACGGAAAACAGGCGCCCGACAGTTCATCACGTCCAAAGCCGACATCACTCCGGCGCGAGGCAAACTGGCCCCGACAGCACTACACAGAAAAGCGGGGTGTTTCACGTGAAACACCCCGCCTATCTGTGGAACTGGACGGCCCTAGCGAACGCGCGCGCGAACCACCCGGGTGGTTTCGGGAAGGATACCCTCCCCCAAGACCTCGACCCTCACATCCGTCAGACGGAACTTCTTGATCTGCTTCTGGGCCGCCTCGATCTCATTCGGCGCGTTCATTCCCTTGAGGAGAGCGAGTTCGCCGCCATCTCGAACCAGCGGAGCAGTCAACGGAACCAGGGTGCGCAGTGCGCTGACGGCGCGAGCAGTCACGACATCAAAGCCTTCCGCAGGACGTACATCCTCCGCACGCGATCGAAGAACGGTCACGTTCGAGAGCTCCAGTCCATCGACCTGCTCGTTGAGCCAGGTGACGCGTCGCTCCATCGGTTCAACAAGAGTCCATTGCACGTCCGGGCGCGCGATCGCGAGCACCAGGCCAGGAAGTCCGGCACCAGAGCCGATATCAGCGACGGAACCATGAAAGAGGGGAGCAGCAATCACGCTGTTGAGGATGTGACGCGTCCATAGCCGTGGGAGCTCGAGTGGACCGATGAGGCCCCGCTCTTCCCCCTCGCGAGCGAGAGCAGAGGTGAACGAACGTGCCACATCGATGCGGTCTCCGAAGAGATCGGAAGCGACCGAGGGTTCCTGCTCAAGCTCACTCATACCTGCCCCCGGAACGATGTTTCACGTGAAACATCAACGACGGCGAAGAACCGTGTGGCGGTCGGCACCCTCACCGTAGGACTCGGAGACCAGACCCCGTTCGGCAGCAATGTCATGCACGAGCTTGCGCTCGTAACTCGACATCGAAGGCAGGGACGCCTGGGACGAGCCCTCGTCGAGCTTCGCGGCGGCGGCATCGACCAACGTCTCCAACTGACGGCGACGGGTGTCGCGGGAGCCGGCGATGTCGAGGATCAGTCGAGAGAACGACCCGGTCTTGCTCTGCACCGCGAGACGCGTCAGTTCCTGCAGCGCCTGCACCGTATCCGGGGCGGAGAGCAACGCCAATGCATCTCCCTCGGCCTCGACCGAGACATAAGCGCGGCCCTGACGAACGTCGAGATTCAAGTCGCCATCGATGTCCGCGATGTCGAGGAGTTCCTCGAGATAGTCCGCGGCGACGTCGCCTTCGTTCTCGAGCTGAGCCACGGTGGGCTCGGTGCTGTCGGTCATGGTCTCGCTCATGAACCGCTCCCCTTCTTCTTCGCGCGCTTCTTGCCGACCGGCTGCTGACGCTTCGGTGCTTCCGCCTTGGCCTTCTCGGCCTCTTCGAGCAGACGCTGCTGCTCCGCCTCATAAGCGGCCATCGGGACGACCTTGCCCGAGGAATCGATGGCCTTACCCTTGCGGGCGAGGCGCTCCTCGCGAGCCTTGGCGGCTTCTGAACCGGGTGTCGGCATCTCGCGGATGACGAGGAACTGCTGGCCCATGGTCCAGAGGTTCGAGATGAACCAGTACACGACGACGCCCAGCGGGAAGAAGACACCGGAGAAGATGAAGCCCAGCGGCAGCACGTAGAGCATGATCTTCTGCATCTGGTACGCCTGGCCGGTCTTGGCCTCGGGCGACAGGTTCTTCGAGATGATCTGCAGCTGTGTGAAGAACTGCGAAGCGATCATGAGGACGACGAGCGTGACCAGGATGACGATCGCCGTGGTGTTCTTCGCATCGATCGCATTGCCGAGGTTCTCGTGCAGCGAGGCGACGCCGAACAGCTTGGCGTCGTAGAACTCCTTCGTCAGCTCCGGGCTCAGGAGTCCGACGCCACCACCACCTGCCTTCGCATGCTTGCTCACATCGCTCAGCACCTTGTACAGCGAGAAGAAGATCGGCATCTGCACCAGCAGAGGCAGACAGCTCGACATCGGTGTCGTGCCGTGCTTCTTGTACAGCGCCATGGTCTCGCGGCTCATGGCCTCGCGAGAGAGCTGATCCTTCTTGCCGCGGTACTTCTCCTGAACTTTTCGCAGTTCAGGAGCAATTTCCATCATCTTTCGCTGACTCTTGATCTGCTTCACGAAAAGCGGGATCAGAGCGGCACGGACCACGACGACGAGTCCGACGATCGACAGCACCCAGGTGATGCCGGATGCCGCAGGAAGCCCGACGGCGGTGAACAGCCAGTGCCAGGCGACGAGGATGAGCTCGACGACCCACTTGAGCGGCCACAGGATGGTGCCGATCAGATCGAACCCACCTGCCGCGGGTTCGGGGCTGGGAGTCGCACTGGCGAGCAGAAGGTCAAGACCCACCGATCAGTCCTTTCGGGAAGGGACGACGAAACCGTGTGCAGTCAGGTCGTAACGGAAGTGGTCGTGCGGACGGACATCATCGACGCCGCCGGTAGTCCAGGGGTTGCAGCGGAGGATGCGCCATGCCGAGAGCGCTGCTCCCTTCACTGCACCGTGCTGCTGCACCGCACCTACAGCGTAGGCGGAACAGCTGGGATAGTACGCACAGACATCTCCGTACATCGGGGAGATGACCTTGCGATACGCGGTGAGGAATCCCAGCACGAGATTGCGCGGGATCACCGGGATGCTGCGGATCAGGTCCTGCGCGTGCAACTGCGCGGTCCCGACAGACGAGGCTGGAAGCGCGGTCATGCCGACACCGCGGCAGGAGCCGGCGTCAGTCTGCCCAAGCAGCGTTCGACATCGGCTCGAAGCTCCGCGAAGGAGGCCGTGGCAGACGCAGGAAGGGCACGGATGACGACATCCGTGCCCTCGGGAACACCCGGGAGCGCCTCCGCGCACACGGCTTTGAGCCGACGACGCACGGTGTTGCGCACCACAGCGGTGCCTACCTGCTTGCTGATGATGAATCCGAACCTTGCGGCTCTGCTCTCGCCCGTCGTCAGCATCGAGGTGATGACGCGCGCCCCGCCACAACGGGAACCGCGACGAACGACCAGACGATAGTCGCTCCCGCGGGTCAGCCGATACGGGCGGGCGAGCACAGCGGACTACGCAGAGAGCTCGGTGCGGCCCTTCGCGCGGCGTGCAGCGAGGATGCCGCGGCCTGCACGCGTACGCATGCGGGCACGGAAGCCGTGCTTCTTGGCGCGACGACGGTTGTTGGGCTGGAAGGTGCGCTTGCTCATGGAATCACTCCGGGAATGCTGCCACCGGGTTCACTTCGACCGGAGACATGGGGTACTGCCAAAAATGGCATAAGTCAACCAAGTAAGGGTACGTCTTACCGGCGCGCAGAGCAAATCTGCGCGCTCCTCTGGTGGTCTTCCGGTACGAACCGCACAGCCATTATCCACAACCCCGGGTCGGCCGGCAGCTGCAACACGCACGCGTGTTTTCAAGGGCAGGTTGCCGTTCACAGCCGGGATGACTACCGTGGCATCCTAAGTTATCCACAGGGGACACGGCACGTCGACCCCGCCTCGATCACTCGTCCGGAGCGTC